>NZ_ATJV01000048.1 GCF_000443165.1 Thauera terpenica 58Eu
CGGTCGTACTCCGCCCAGTTCGTGACCTGGTAGCGGTACTTTGGCTTGGTTGTGCCAGGATCCTTCTTCGCTCGCGCTGCCATGTTTGATCTCAAACCGTCAGGAAATCCGGCGCCGCCGGGCTGGATGACATTTTATTGCACCAACGCCCCGCACAATTACCAGCACTGCCGGGTCGTCATCCCTGAAGCCGGAGTCTTGAGACCGGTGTTGTCGATTGACAGCGTCCCGCAACGGTCTCCCGTTTGCGCGCCTGCTGGAACTGCCTGTATGACAAAAGTCAGCGCAGTCGGTTCATCTTCTGCGAAGCCAAGGACGTAACTCGACGGTCCGCCGTCCGCAGGACACTGAACCGGGCCCGGCAAAGCACCGACATAAGAGTTGGTCGTTGAAAACCTGCGCTCCATCGCATTAGCCTGTCCGAGCAGCACACTCGCACACTCAGCCCGTCGAGCGCGCTGAAGATATTCCATGTAGTTCGGATAGGCTATGCTGGCGAGGATGGAGATCACCGCCAAGGCAATCATCAATTCGATCAGGCTGAACCCCGCCACTGTCTTGCGGAACTTCATCGCGCAGGTCCCTTCGCACGCTCGCCCTGGTTTGTGTCCATAAGCGTATCGAGCAGAATCACATTGATGCTGCGAGATTCAGCTGCCTCATCCCGCCAGCCAAAGCTGACTGCCTTGCCCACGAGTTGCGTGCCGATCTGTGAAAAAACAACAGACTCGGGGCGGCGGTCTGCGATGAGCAGCACCCGGTTGCTCACCGAATATCGGACACCGTCAATGACCATCGCAGGAGGGGCCAGGGACACGCTCTGAACCACGCCGAAAAGCTCAGGAAGCATTGGCAGCGCATCACGCTCATACGATTGCGCCCAGGCCGTGGTGGTAGAAACTCCGCACAGCGAAACGGCCCATAACAGCGCACAAACCGATAATCTCCTGAACATCAACATCTCCTTGAAAAGCACTCTCACCGCCTGCCTGCCTGCATCAGCGCAATTGGCGCCAGGACTGGCGTCCAAGTTCCCCAGACGTACGGTTTGCCGTTTTACCCAAAACAGCGCCAGACCCCATCGTGTACTTGAAAGTTGCACCATCTCCAGACACGGTGGCTGGCGTCTTTGCCAGGCCACCCGGAACTTTTCGGCCACTCACGACACCACCGCCCTCACCAGTGAGATTATCAGAGTCGTCAAATTTCCCATCCGCATTCATGTCAAATACAGAAAATGTAGTGCGCGCGCCCGATAGCGGCGCCAGTTCCATGATCCAGCTCTCACCCCCATACGAACAGGGATCAGGGTCGGGAATCTGGGTGACGAAAATGATGCGATCATCCCATATTAGAGGCGTGCTGACGGCACGCTCACCTTGCTTGCCATGAACAGGCGAAACAAGATCCATATAAAAACCGAGATCCTTCGTGCCCAGCTTGTTTTCACTGGTGATGCGTGCATCCCAGGTCAAGTCGCCAAACGTCCCGTTCACTTCCTTGATGATCGACTGCTGCACAAGGCTGGAGCGGGCTATATGGGCAGTGTGGCCATCGACCGTTGTCGCCTTGCCGCAGTCCCCCGCCTTGCTTAGCCCACACTTGTCGATAAGTCCATAAAAGCTCTGAACGCGCATGTCGCCCTGATCACCGATCTCAAACATCTGTCCGGTGCCGAAATAGACGGCCACCCCCCCGGTCGGATTACGTGCTGCCTGCGGTTTTGCAGTGATCGCTTGCAACTCGGAGCCGTAGCGCGCTACGAACAGGGGTGCAGGCTTGCTGTTTGCACTGAAAGGAATCCCCCACTCGCCCGCATCCTTTGAACCTAAATCGAATTTCCACAGATTCCCGTGCATGTCCCCAGCATAGACCAGGTCTACCGCACCGTTGTAATCCGTATCAATGGCGAGCGGCGTCGCCAGTCCATTGGGGGACGCGGACCCCGTACCAGTGCCACCCACCTGCGTGTCAATCTTCTTGAGCAACGCTCCCGTCTTGAGATCAACGATGAAAAGCTGCGCCTTGTGAGACACGCTGTTATAGCCATTCCCAAAAATTGCCAACCATTGACCGTTCTCACCGACAACGATCGCAGCTTGACCAATCGCAGCTCCCAATTCAGCGTCGGTAAACTCCCACATGATCTTGCTGGCAGACATTGCCTCAGGGTTCTCGACATCAAGTGCGAAATACCCCTTCCCACCCGCGCCGGTGGAACCGACCAGCACCGTCTTCCAGGCTCCATCCATATAGGCATCAGCAACCCGTGCCGGCCCATCGACCAGGTAGCGATGACTGTATGAAGGTTGCGTCAAGCGAAACAGATTATCGAAGCCAATCAGGTGAGGGATATACGCAAACTCTTCAACGCCGGTCTCCGCATTGAAACCGTGCAACATGCCGTCATTGGAGCCTACGTAGAGCATCCTCTTTCGATTCTTGAATTCCTTTTTTGATTTTCGTTCCACGTAAGCTTGGCGTGCTGATAAATCCAGGACTCCGGCAGAGCCATAACCATAGTCCTCCACACCGACAAAGACCGGATCAGAGTTGACAATATCACCCAAGCGTTTTCTTCTGTCTCGAAAGGCTCCACCATTTGCTTCTTCTTTGCTCTGATCCCCTCTCACCCAATTGACCACATCTGCCGCATCGACGAGATTAGTGCCACCTTTGAGAGCCGCATTTTGAGTATCAGATAGATTTTCCGAAAAAAACTCAACTCCTTTAGGAGGACTCATATCAGGGCGCCAGGTAAATATCTTTCGCGCGGCCGCAGCGGGGATGAGAGTGCTTGCACTCCAGGACGCCGTACTTGCCGGAGAACCCGTGGACCGATTAAGGGGAAAAGCTGTTATCTCACCAGTCCAGCCTCCACTCTCGAAAGTGACTTGATAAATAAGACTGCCTGAAAAAAGCCGATTTGAGTTCGTTGCCACTGCAGCAGACGAGGCCGTTCGCTCCCCAATTTTCGCCAAGGTTTCACTCAAGGCAATAGAAAATTCGTTTGGATTCTGTGCGCTGAAAAATCCACCGCGACCGTTTATTGACGCATGCAGAAGGTCATCAATTAGGTTCAAATCTCTTATTTTCTGAGAACCTCCTCCCCAATCAATTTTCGCCCCACTATCAATTGCGGCAAATGCTTCCACAGGTGAAATAGTCCCAATTACGCCAAGCCCGATGCTGAACGTCACCATATGCTGCCAGAATGCGGGGTCCAGCACCGAAGTCGGCACCCGGTTCGCTAGACTCCCATGCAAATCGCGCTTCCAGTAGTACATCGCCACATCGGCCAGGGTTTCTTCAAAGCCATCGGCAAAGGGGCTTTTCGCCTCATAAGTATAAGAAGCCCCGTCAGGCCCGCTGATCGTGGGACCAGCCACTCCATCCTCGTTCTTGATCGGCGTCTTCCTGAGCTCCCCCTCGTCGCTCCAGTAGCCATCAGTCATGAGAATGGTATAACTCTGTCGGCAGGACAGATGCGTGCCACCCTTTACGCCGGGCGTGCTACTCCAGGGTCCTATTACGCTGCTATTCTCATAGTACTCACCCGCAGCGCGCAGTGCCCGACGCAGCGGCGTACTCAAAGTTGGGTTGATCGCAAACAGCCAGTCGAAGAAAGCTTTACGGTCCGAACCGGAAAAGGCGCGGACACCGCGCTCGATGGTCGTTATCTTCTTGCCATCGACGGTGTCCTCAGTCGCCTTGTTGATACGCCCATAGCCGATGCGAATACCCTCACCCAAGTTCGCAAACGCTCGGCTGACACCCGCCTTTGCCGCATAATCCCGTGTTCTGTAATAGGAGTACCAGTTAGCGAAGTTTTGACGTTCATCCTTATCGGCTGACGTAAATTCTCCATCATTATTGAGATCAATGAGACCAGGTCCTGAAGTCGAACTCACTACCACCTCATCAAAGCAGGCATCATTCAATTCTGCCGAATTGCAACCTTCGTTCGATTCATTGTAGGTGTAATAGTACGCAGACCGCCCTTGCGCATTTTCTGGCTCATAGTATTGGCTATCTTCGTAAGACCAAGTAGGCCTGAAATTTTCACTCAAATTCACCTTGTCCGAAATGTGTGCCCCAGCAGCGTCCAACTGATACCCATTTGTCCAAGCATCCATGAAACTGGCATTACCCAGCGAAACGTTTTCATGATTCCGTGGTGGCAAGTAAACAGCATTCGGATTGTAGTAAACGTTATTAAATCCACTCCATCGTGTCCGACGCCGCCCGGAGCTAAAATAGACTTCATCGGGCATGAAGGACCAAAACATCGACCCTGAATCATCATGGAGATAAATGAGGTTCGGATCAATCGTACCCCCGAGATAGAGTGGTACCTGTGACACATCGAAGCCCTGCGCCTGCACCGTTCCGCATGTGGACAGCGCCGTGGCGGCAACTATTGCAAGCACTATTCTCCTGGATATCGAGAGCTGAGTGAGCGAACACTCTGTACATGACTCAAGCTCCAAGGACAAAATTTCCTTGTTCATCAGCGCCACCTCATTTCATTTTGAAACTGCTTTGCAACACAACCACAGCGACTTCCCTACCATCGACGCCACGACTTGCACCGACGCCACGACTTGTCACTTTGGTTACCTGGATGTCTTTAGAAACTCCAACCTCCAAAGAAGACCCTCCAACAGGGGGTTGGCGCTCCAAAAAAAATCGGGGGGGGACTGCGGCCTGAAAAAAATCGCCATGCGTCTTCGGTTCAGTGCAAGCGTCATCGAAGCTATCGAAAGGAAAACTATTATCTTCCGTCCACTCCGCAGTGGCTGCAGAGGCAATGAAGGCCAGCGCATCTACACCCAGCGCATCTACACTGTTCGCTTCAACATCAAATGCGCCTTTTCCGTTGAAAACGATGACACACTGATTCTCCAGCGCTGATTCACCCTCACGAAGCGCGCTCTCTGCCGCCTGGAAGGCAATATTACGATCCCTCAGGTTGCCTGCCATTCGCTCTTGCTGGGTCGTGACCTGCACGGCAGTCAAACCCAGCATGGTCATCACGAGCAACAGGATCAAGCCGACGATGAGCGTGATGCCTTTTTGTCTCCGCACGGTGACCAGACTCCTGTAGTCAAGGACTGTCATTTGAGCATATTCCTCAGCGCGATGACCTGAGAAAACTCCTGACGATAGACGCGATCTGTAATGTCTCTTTCGAAGAAGGAAGAGGCCTGGGCCTCAGAAAGAACTTCTTCCTGTGTGCTCATCCAGAGATGAACACGGACCGCAACAACCCTTCCCCAATCACCGACCTCGGCAGCGCTTACAAAATCCGTCCGGTCACCGTCAAGCACATAAAAGAAGCGCAGGTCAGCGACACCATCCACCACCTCTTCGTCCACCCCATTCACTTGACGAAACAACGCAAAAATCGGCCCTCCTGAGCTGTTGCTACGTTCCGTTCGGCGTATAAAAAATGCAATATTCATGAAGCGCATCACTTGCGCATCCGGACCGTAAGTCTTTTCTAAATCACCGGATGTATTCTCGGCTGCGCCGTGCCCAATAATGAAGGGGCCATCGCCCTCTACCTTGCTTGCGCGAAAAAGATCGCCAACCTCACAATCCGTAATAAGCACAGCATCCCCCGCAGCGATACCATCCGGATTGCTTTCAAGCTCTATATCCGAACTTTTCAATTCAAGACTTCCTGAAAGAGTGACCGTTTGCCCTGAGCCACGAAACATCACAAGCACATCAGAGCCTTCGACGTTCGGACCAGTCACGACGTCCTCTTCACCATCATGAATAAACCCTCTTAAAACATCATCACTGGTAAATTTTTCCAGCGGAGGTGTTTTTGCAATAACGTCGATCTGGATCGAGTCTGTTTTTCCACAGCCAACGAATCCAGCCATCCTTATGTCATGACTAAGAGCGTCCAGCGCAATTCGCGCATTCTCCTGATTTCTGGACATCGTTTCATTGTAGGTATAGCTCGTACGGCTTTGAAAGAAGACGAAAGTCATCGCACCCAGGATCAGCGAGCCTATGACCAATGAAATCATCAACTCGATGAGTGACATGCCGGTTTGCGGTGCCTTGCCCGTAGAGGAGCGGCCGGCCACACCAAATTTCTGAATGCGCTTCATAACTGCCCCATCACGGTAACCGACTGACTCGCACCAGAGCGGTCGTTTTCATCTGCCCAATCAATGCGGACTATGAAGTTATCGCCGCTGCCTGTGCATACTGCCAAAGCGGGATTATCCGTCCTGCAGATCATCGCCGCGCCGCCTGGCAAGGAGTCCCGAATTGCTGCACCCCATTGGCTCAGATTTTCGTTTTTCTTCGCCGCGATCAACGCCGCTGACATGGTCGTGGTTATGGACTCCTCTTCGTCCACAACAACCACATCATATTCACCTCCATTCGCAACTTCCTTATCCCCTCGCATCCGATCCAGGATGTCGTAGGCGAGTACGCTCGCCTGCGATCTTTGCATTGCGCCTTGATTCACACGCAGACCAGTCAACTGCAAGCCCGCTAGACCGAGCATGCCGATGGACAGGATCACCACCGCGATCAAGACCTCAAGCAGCGAGGTGCCGTGCTGTCCGCGACACGAATCAATTTGCTTGCCCCTCACGATGGGTCTTCTCCTCAAGGACAAAGTTTGCGTTCGGTGGCGATGCGCCCCGCGCCCCGGATCGTCACCTCGCGCGCTCGCGGCGATCCGGACGGGCAATCACCGTTCGCCGCAAGCAAGGAGATTGAGATTGTTCCTGCCCCGGTTTGAAGCGCCCCTCTCGCCGTGAAGCGTAGCGAGACCAGATTTCCAAGCACAACGACGTTTGCAAGCTCTTCGTGCCAGATGAGTACAGCGTCTGGGTCTGAGTCTGCATCGCACGCAACACCCGGAATGATGTACCAGCCACTCACCAGATTTTTGCCATCCTCTGAACACATCATCACATCGTCGCCACGCTTGATGGCCTCGCTGCGAGCGAAGTTCAGTGCCGCCACAAGCTCGTTGGTCTGGCTGGTAACGCGGTGATTGACAATGAGTTGACGCATCTCAGGTACTGCAATCGCGGCGATGATGGCCAGTATTGCAATCGTGATCATCAGTTCGATCAGCGTAAAGCCACCCTTATTGCGCATTACCACACCCTCGATATTCTTGCATGTGAGCATAGAGCCGGCTGTGAAGGAACGCGAGCACGGCTGGATCAGTGGGGCAAGTAGCAGGACGAACGGCGCGGCTGCCACCTTTGCGCGCGCTTCCGCGCCCGCGGATCGTTCGGACCAATTTCGGTCGGAAGCGGGGAGGGCACCAGGACGCTCACTCTACCTCCCACTAAGCTTGTGGCCTGTGATCTCACCCACGGATGTGAGCCTTCGGTGTTGGTGAAATTCTGTCGGAAATATTTACACATGCCAACAGCGCACTCTTTATAATTAATATAAATCAGCGAGTTACGATATACGGCACGAAAATTGCTTTAGAAAGATGACAATTACGAGGTGGCTCAGATGCTCAATACATTTTCAAAGATGGCGGCCGGCGGTGCGGTCGCCTTTTCGATGCTGGTATCAATGCCGGCAAGTGCCCTTGTCATCGACTCCAACTTTCAGGGCTGGGTGGACCAGTATGGTGACGGAAATGGCGCCATCGCCAACAACGACACGTTCACTGGATCGTGGCGGGATCCGCTTACATTTTCAAAAGCCAAGTACAACAGTTGGGCAAATTTCAACCTCAGCGGCATTGCTTCGCCCGTGATTTCAGCAAAGCTGGAAATCCATGCTGCAATCCACCCGGGGGGCGTGTCAGCACCCTATCAAGTGGACGTTTTTGAGGTCAGTACGCCGCTTGCCGCCTTAGGATCAAGCGCGCCAGGCACTGCGGCCTACTGGGACCTTCGGGAGGGTGAGTTATACACGTCCGCTCTTTTGGCAGACGGCGATGTATTGCAACTTGACCTGTCGCTGCAGGCCCTTGCCAACATCAACGCTCTCCTGGGCTCCGACTTCCGCGTAGGCTTCACCAATATCACCACGAATTTGGTCGACCCAGACCGTACTTCAGGCATGTACATCAACGGCAGTGGATCGCTTCCGGGAGGAAGCTATGCCGGACCGAAGCTCATACTTGGATTCGCGAACAACAACACCGTCCCCGAACCTGCATCACTCGCCCTTCTGGGTCTTGGACTGGCAGGCCTTGCGTCGATCCGGCGCAAGCCCCGCGCTGCAAACGAGCTGACCGGGACGGTTTGATACTCACCCAACACCCCAGCCACAGACTCTGATGAAAGGGCTCGTCACTTCACGGTGACGAGCCCTTTCCTATTCAAACCCAGGTATCAATCACCCCGCCGGCTGTACTACCAACCGGCGCTGCAGGCGGTGCAGGAATCGCCTGCAGCAACTGCATCGCACTCTCGGATTGAATGTCCATCGCCATCTTCAGCACCCTGACCGAGGCTTCGGCCTGAACTTCTGCGCTGGCATTGGCGCTGGCGGCGGCGGCGATTGAGGAAACGTCCATGATCTGCTCCGGGTCTGTACATGCACCGCAGCACGATCGCCACGGCACGCTACATGGAGTAACGGCCGCTGATGCGGCCGCTTGAGCATTTTTCCGTATCGCATCGACGCCTGTCAGCGCTGACCGGCGCCATGCCCTCAATCGCGAAAGTTTCCGTACTGCAGCGGGAAGTCGATGATCTGCTTCTTCACCAGCGCGATCGCGTCCTGCAAGATGTCGCGCTTGGCGCCGGAGACGCGAATGGCCTCGCCCTGGATGGCAGCCTGCACCTTCATCTTGCTGTCCTTCAAGAGCTTGACGATCTTCTTCGCCAACTCCTGATCGACGCCTACGCGGACCTTCACTTCCTGCTTGACCTTGTTGCCGGAGATCTTCTCCACCTCACCGTAGTCCAGGCAACGCACGTCCACGTTCTTCTTCGTCATCTCGGGCAGCAGGATGGTCTTGATCTGATCGAGCTGGAAGTCGCTGTCGCCATACAGGGTGAGCAACTTGTCCGCATGCTCGATCTTGGCGCTGCTGCCCTTGAAGTCGTGGCGCCCGTCCACCTTGCGGTTGGCCTGCTCGACGGCGTTGCGCAGTGCGGGCTGGTCAACCTCGGACATGATGTCGAAAGATGGCATTGTTTTGATCCTCCCGCGTGCTCAGCCGTAATGGCAGATGTAGTGATAAGGCTCGCCCACGACCTCGATATCGAAGCTTGAATTGCCCGGCACCTTGAAGGACTCACCCGCGCCGTAGGTCTTCCACTCGGCCTCACCCTTGAAGCGCACGCGGCAGCTACCCGCCGCGCACTCCATGACTTCAGGCGCGTCAGTGCTGAAGGTGAGCGCAGCCGGCAGGATCACGCCCACCGACTTTTTCGTGCCATCGGGAAACTGGAGGCCATGGCTGATGCACTTGCCGTCGAAGTAGACGCTGGCCTTGGTGGAGACGGCGACGCCGTCGATCTTTTCGGTGATGCTCATGAAGATTCAGATCCTTATTCGATGCCGAGCCATCTCTGGATGAAGCCCTTGGCGACGAAGCCGACGAAACCCAGACCCAGCCCGATGAACATCCAGATTGCGCCGTATTTGCCCGCTTTCGATTCCTTGACCAGGTTGCCGATGATGAACAACATGTACAGGATCAGCGCGGTGAAGCAGACCTTGAGGGAGATGTCCTCGAACTCTGCCATCGTCAAACCGAAAATCAGTAGATCCTTATCCATCGCCGGAATTCCAGTGGCCTCTTTGCGTCTCGGGCGGGCTTGCTTGTCGGAGTCAAACGCTGGCAGCACGCATTGCCCATGCGCCTGCCCAGCATCTGGCCAGCCGGCTCTCAGTCGCGCTTTGCCCTGGCGTTGGCTGCGATGCGCAGGCGCAAGGCATTGAGCCGGATGAAGCCATGCGCGTCCTTCTGGTCATAAGCGCCCGCGTCGTCCTCGAAGGTGGCGATCGTCGGGTCGAACAGCGAGTCGGTCCTGGAGTCGCGGCCGGTGACGATGACGTTGCCCTTGTAGAGCTTGACCCGTACCCAGCCGTTAACCGTCTGCTGGGTGTTGTCGATGAGCGCCTGCATGGCAAGGCGCTCGGGGCTCCACCAGTAGCCGTTATAGATCGCGCTGGCGTAGCGCGGCATGAGGTCGTCCTTGAGGTGGGCGACTTCACGGTCGAGGGTGATCGATTCGATGGCGCGGTGGGCCTTGAGCAAGATGGTGCCACCCGGGGTTTCGTAGCAGCCCCGGCTCTTCATGCCGACGTAGCGGTTTTCCACCAGATCGAGGCGGCCGATGCCGTGCTTGCCCCCCAGCTCGTTGAGCTTGGCCAGCAGTTCATGCGCCTTCATGCGCGTGCCGTTGATCGCGACCAGATCGCCCTTCTCGAACTCCAGGTCGACGTATTCAGCCGCATCGGGTGCCGCTTCGGGCGACACCGTCCACCGCCACATCGACTCTTCGGCTTCGGCCGCGGGGTCTTCGAGGTGGCGGCCTTCGAAGGAGATGTGCAGCAGGTTGGCATCCATCGAATAGGGCGAGCCACCCTGCTTGTGCTTCATCTCGATCGGGATGCCATGCTTCTCGGCATAGGCGAGCAGCTTCTCGCGTGACAGCAGATCCCATTCACGCCACGGCGCGATGACCTTCACGCCCGGCATCAGGGCGTAATAACCAAGCTCGAAACGCACCTGGTCGTTACCCTTGCCGGTGGCGCCATGCGACACCGCGTTGGCCCCACGCTCACGCGCGATCTCGATCTGACGCTTGGCGATGAGCGGTCGCGCGATCGAGGTGCCGAGCAGGTATTCGCCTTCGTACACGGTATTGGCGCGAAACATCGGAAAGACGAAATCACGCACGAACTCTTCGCGCAGATCGTCGATGAAGATGTTCTCGGGCTTGATGCCGAACTGCAGCGCCTTGATGCGCGCGGGCTCGAGTTCTTCGCCCTGACCGAGGTCGGCGGTGAAGGTGACCACTTCGCACTGATAGGTGTCCTGCAGCCACTTCAGGATGACCGAAGTGTCCAGCCCGCCCGAATAGGCGAGCACTACTTTGTTGACGTCGCTCATGCTGTTTTCCTGTTTCCTGCCATGTTGCCGGCGCACACGCCCGTGCGTGCCGTGAGTGTCCTGGGGTTTGAGTCAGTCCTGGATGCGGCCGGGCATCAACTACTCGATGAGTGTCTTGAGGGCGTGCAGGCGATTCTGGCTGCGCCGAAATCCATTCATCTTGCCTCTATCCGACCGAGCATCAGGTATTCCATGAGTGCCTTTTGCGCGTGCAAGCGATTTTCCGCCTCTTCCCACACCACCGACTGCGGGCCGTCGATGACCTCGGCCGTCACTTCCTCGCCGCGATGCGCAGGCAGGCAGTGCATGAACACCGCCTCCTTGTTGGCCACCGCCATCATCTCGGCATCAACGCACCAGTCGGCAAAGTCCTTCTTGCGCTCTTCGTTCTCGGCCTCGAAGCCCATCGAGGTCCACACGTCGGTGGTAACCAGATCGGCGCCCTTGCAGGCCTCCATCGGATCGGCGAACGCCTCGAAGTTGGCGGTGCCGTAAAGTCCGGCACGTTCGGGCTCGACCTCATAGCCCGGCGGGGTGGACACATGGACGTTGAAGTCGAGTATCTCGGCCGCCTGCAGCCAGGTGTTGCACATGTTGTTGCTGTCGCCCACCCAGGCCACGGTCTTGCCCTGGATGCAACCGCGCTGCTCGATGAAGGTGAATACATCGGCCAGGATCTGGCAGGGGTGATATTCGTTGGTGAGGCCATTGATGATGGGTACGCGCGAATTCGCGGCGAAACACTCCACCATCTCCTGCTCGAAGGTGCGGATCATCACCAGGTCGCTCATGCGCGAGATGACCTGCGCAGCATCTTCGACCGGCTCACCGCGGCCGAGCTGCGAGTCGCGCGTATTGAGGTAGATGGCCGAACCGCCGAGCTGCTGCATGCCGGCCTCGAAGGACAGGCGCGTACGCGTGCTGGCCTTCTCGAAGATCATCACCAGGGTGCGGTCAAAGAGCGGGTGATAGGGCTCGTAGCGCTTGAACTTGTCCTTGATCCACTTCGCACGCTCGAAAACGTATTCATACTCTTCGCGGCTGAAGTCCTTGAACTGCAGATAGTGCTTGATCGGAGTCATGGGCAATCCTCAGCCGTTGGCAAGGAAGTCGCGAATCATTGGCGCCAGCATGGACACCAGGGTCTGCGCCTCGTCGGCGCTGAAGGTCAGCGCCGGCAGCAGGCGAATGACGCGATCTGCGGTGACGCTGAGCAGCAGCCCCTGTTCGGCGGCACGCCCCATGAGCACGCCGCAGGGACGGTCGAGCTCGATGCCGATCATGAGCCCCTGGCCACGAATATCGACCACGCCGGCGACATCGGCCAGGGCCTCGGCCATGCTCTTGCGGATCAGGTCGCCGATGGCGATGGCGTTATCCATCAGCTTGTCGTCGACGATGGTGTCGAAGGTGGCAAGGCCTGCAGCGCAGGCCAGCGGGTTGCCACCAAAGGTGGAGCCGTGGTTGCCTGGCCCGAACAGCCCCCTGGCATTGCCGGCGGTCACGCAGGCGCCGATCGGCACGCCGGATGCAAGCCCCTTGGCCAGCGTCATCACATCGGGCCGGGTGCCCGCGTGCTGCCAGCCGTACCACTTGCCGGTGCGCCCCATGCCACACTGCACCTCGTCGCACATCATCAGCCAGCCCTTGTCGTCGCAGATGGCGCGCAATTCACGCTGGAACTCCGTGTCCGCCACATTGACGCCACCCTCGCCCTGAATCATCTCGAGCAGGACGGCAACCACGTTGCGATCGTGCTGCGCGATGCGGCGCACGGCTTCAATATCCTTGTATGGCACACGGATGAAGCCCTGCACCAAGGGCTCGAAGCCGGCCTGGGTCTTGCGGTTGCCGGTTGCCGACAGGGTCGCCATGGTGCGGCCGTGAAACGCGCTCTCCATGACGATGATGTGCGGCAGCTCCACGCCCTTGTTGTGGCCGTACATGCGCGCGAGCTTGATCGCGGCCTCGTTGGCCTCACAGCCCGAGTTGCAGAAGAACACCTCGTCCATACCGGAGGTCTCCGCGATACGGTCGGCGAGCTGCTCCTGCAGCGGAATGCGATAGAGGTTGGAGGTGTGGATGAGCTTTCCCGCCTGTTCGGCAATGGCCTTGACCAGTCGCGGGTGAGCGTGGCCCAGCGTATTGACCGCGATACCTGACAAGGCATCGAGATAGCGTTTGCCGGTGTCGTCGTACAGCCACACGCCTTCCCCGTGGGTGAAGGCCACGGGCAGTCTGGCGTAGGTGTTCATGACATGGGACATGGGATACCTCGATCGAAGCTGAGCTGAAAACGCACACGGCGGCAGGCGCCGCCGTGCAGAAACAAGCGGGAATCTTAAGCGAAAACCGGCGCTGCTGTACAGGCGCGTGCGCGCTGGGTGACTGACCGCCGCGCGGTCCGCAAGCTTGTTTTCTGCTAGAATGCGGCGCGCTTTGAGCGCCGCCCACGGGGCAGCGCTGGCGACGCAATCATTCGGCGCTCGGGGGCAATACGTGACTCAGAAGATCGAAAATTTCATCATCGTCGGCATCACCATCGACGGGAAGAAATTCCGCCCCAGCGACTGGGCCGATCGGCTCTGTGGCGTGATGTCGGCATTCGGCGCCGACAACCGGATGATGTACTCGCCCTATGTTCGCCCCGGCTGCACGCTCAAGGGGGACAAGACGGTGCTGGTCGATGCCCGCCTCTACGACATCGAGCCGATGGCTTACAAGTTCATGGTGAACTTCGCCAGGGACAACCAGCTGCAGGTCGACTGGATTGGCGACACGCCGCTCTGAACTCCCAGCGCGTGCCCCCGCAACAAGAGCGGCACATCCAAGGCAGAATCCCGCAGCATCCAGTCAAGCAATCTCCCGGCAAGGCACCCACACAAAAAAAGCGACCCTGAAGTCGCTTTTTTTACTGTGTTCCCGCTTTGCTTGTCGATGCTGTGTGACCCACTCAGCCTTGCTCAAGCACAGCGAGCATCTGACAGGATCAAGCAGCCATTGCTTTGACGGCAGCGGACAGGCGGCTCTTGTGGCGAGCGGCCTTGTTCTTGTGGATGATCTTCTTGTCGGCGATGCTGTCGATGGTGCTCATCGAGCTACGGAAGACCGACTGCGCTACCGACTTGTCGCCACCCACGATCGCCTTGCGCACGGACTTGATCGCGGTACGCAGACGTGAACGGAGGCTGGCGTTATGGGCGCGACCCTTGACTGCCTGACGTGCGCGCTTGCGAGCTTGTGCCGAGTTGGCCATAAATATGATTCCGCTGAAGATTGGTTCTGGAAAGTCGGCCATTCTATCCAGCTATAAAAGCGAACGCAAGCATAGTTTGCCCGCCGGCGCCACTGTTGCGGCTTACAGTGGCGCCGGCACACGGCTATGATGCGTGCCTTGCCGCTCGCGGCCCCGCTTCATCCCACGACCTTCACCTCATCGACTCCGCATGAACCTGCTGCGCGCCCTCGCTACCGTCAGCGGCATGACCCTGCTGTCCCGCATCCTCGGCTTCGTGCGCGACTTCGTCATCGCCCGCGCCTTCGGCGCCGGCATCGCCACCGACGCCTTCTTCGTTGCCTTCCGCCTGCCCAACCTGCTGCGACGCATGTTTGCCGAAGGTGCGTTCTCGCAGGCCTTCGTGCCCATCCTGGCGGAATACAAGAACCGCCAGGGCGCCGAAGCCACCCACACCCTGGTCAATCGCGTCGCCACCCTGCTCGGCCTGATCGTGGCGGTGGTCGCCGCCCTGGGCGCGCTGGCCGCGCCGCTCATCATCTACCTCTCCGCGCCCGGCTTCTCCACCGACCCGGGCAAGTTCGAGCTCACCGTCGAGCTCACCCGCATCACCTTCCCCTACATCTTCTTCATGTCGCTGGTGGCGCTGGCGGGCGGCGTGCTCAACACCTGGAGCCGGTTCGCGATTCCGGCCTTCACGCCGGTGCTGCTCAACCTCTCCTTCATCGCCATGGCACTGTTTGCCGCGCCCTACTTCGAGCCGCCCGTGCTGGCGCTGGCGTGGGCGGTGTTCATCGGCGGCGTGCTGCAACTACTGCTGCAGATCCGCCCCTTGTGGAAGATCGGCATGATGCCGCGCTTCGACCTCAACCTGTCCGACCCGGGCGTGCGTCGCATCATGAAGCTGATGGCGCCCGCCATCCTCGGCGTATCGGTGAGCCAGATCTCGCTGCTGATCAACACCATCTTCGCCTCCTTTCTCGCCAGCGGCAGCGTGTCCTGGCTGTATTACGCCGATCGCCTGATGGAGTTTCCCGCCGGCCTGCTCGGCGTCGCCCTGGGCACCATCCTGCTGCCCAGCCTGTCCAGACTGCATGCCGACGACAAGGCCGGCGAGTTTTCCTCCCTGCTCGACTGGGGCCTGCGCCTCACCCTGATGCTGACCCTGCCCGCTGCGCTCGGCCTCGCCCTGCTGGCGGTGCCGCTGGTGGCAACACTGTTCAACTACGGCGCCTTCGGTGCCACGGACGTGATGCAGACGCGCAGCGCGCTCATCGCCTACAGCGTGGGCCTGGCCGGACTGATTCTGGTGAAGGTGCTGGCGCCGGGCTTTTACGCCCGTCAGGACATCCGCACGCCGGTCAAGATCGCCCTGCTCACCCTGCTCGCCACCCAGCTCATGAACGTCCTCTTCGTCTTCGTGCTGCCGCTGCGCCATGCTGGACTTGCGCTGTCGATCGGCTTGGCGTCCTGCCTCAATGCCGGACTGCTGTATCGCGGTCTGCGCCTGCGCGGGGTCTATCTGCCGCAAGCGGGGTGGACGCGCTTCCTGCTCAAGTTGCTGGCGGCGCTGGTGGTGATGGCGGGCGTGCTGTGGTTTGGCGCCGGGCCAGACCACCTGTGGGTCGAAATCGGCGGCCTGGCGCGCGGCCTGCGCCTGACCGCCGTGGTCGGCGCCGGCGCTCTGGCCTATTTCCTCACCCTGTTCGTGCTCGGCTTTCGTCCGCGCGACTTCCGTCGCCGCGGCGCCTGAGCGCAGCCGAGGCCGTCTTCCGCGATGAAGCTCTACTACGCCGACCACTTCGTGCTGCCCCTGCCCGACGGCCACCGCTTCCCGATGGAGAAATACGCGCTTCTGCGCAGTCGACTGCAGACCTGTGGCCAGTTTGCAGCTGCGGATTTCTGCGTGCCGACGGCGGCGAGCACGGACGAAATTCTGCGCGCGCATGACGCTGACTACCTGCAACGCATCACCAACGGCACACTGGATGCGGCGCAGATCCGACGCATCGGCTTCCCCTGGTCAGCCGCGATGGTCGAGCGTTCACGCCGCTCGGCCGGTGCCACCCTGGCCGCCTGTCGCAGCGCGCTCGAACGCGACGGTGGCAGCGCTTGCGCCATCAACCTCGCCGGTGGCACCCACCATGCCCATCGCGACTTCGGCTCGGGCTTCTGTGTGTTCAACGACGCTGCGATCGCCGCCCTCAGCATGCGCGCCGAAGGCCGGGTGCAGCGCGTGGCCATCATTGACTGCGACGTGCATCAGGGCGACGGCACGGCCGCCATCCTCGCCACCGAAGCCGACATCTTCACCTGCAGCCTGCACGGCGCACGCAACTTCCCGTTCCGCAAGCAGCGCAGTGATCTTGACGTCGAGTTGGCGGACGACACCAGCGACACGGCCTACCTGCTGGCGCTCGACGCGGCACTGGACACGGTGTTCGAACGTGCGCGACCGCAACTGGTGATCTATCTCGCCGGCGCCGACCCCTACGCTGGAGATCGCCTTGGCCGCCTTGGACTGAGCATTGCCGGTCTGCAGGCGCGCGACGCCCGCGTCCTCGGCGCCTGTCGCAGGGCGCAAGTGCCGGTCGCGATTGCCATGGCCGGCGGCTATGCCGAGCCGATCGAAGACACGGTGAGCATTCACTTCAACACCGTCATCACCGCCGCGCGCATGCTGCGCCACATGTCCTGAAGGCATGAGCGCAAGGCCGGTAGAGCTCACACTGATCGGGGTCGACTTCACCTCGGCGCCGCGGCGGGCCAAGCCGATCACGGCCGCCATCGGGCGCCTCGACGGCAAGGCGGTCGAACTCACGCGCATCGAAACCCTGTCCGACTGGCCTGCCTTTGAAGCCCTGCTCGTACGCCCCGGCCCCTGGCTCGGCGCTTTCGACTTTCCCTTCGGGCTGCCACGCGAAGCGATCGTCGACCTGGGCTGGCCATTGAACTGGCCCGAACTGGTGCGCCACTGTGAAGCGCTGGGCAAGAGCGCTTTTCGCAGCGCACTGGACGCCTATCGCCAGACCCGGCCCTTCGGCCAGCGCTACGCACACCGCAGCACCGACTTGCCAGCGCGCTCGCACAGCCCGCTCAAATTGGTGAATCCGCCAGTGGGACTGATGTTCCTGCAAGGTGTGCCGCGCCTGCTGGGCGCGGGCGTGAGCCTGGCGGGCATGCATGCTGCGGACCCACAGCGCCTCGCAGTGGAAGCTTATCCCGGCCTGATCGCACGCAGCATCACGCCCGACTCGTACAAAAGTGACGACAAGCGCAAACAGACCTCAGCACGTCGGGATGCGCGCCGCTGCATCATCGACGCCGTGTGCACGGGACACACGCCGCAAGGCTTCGGCCTGAGGCTTGACGACTTCCACCGGGCGCGCTTGATCGATGATGCCAGCGGCGACTGCCTCGATGCCGCGCTCGCACTGCTGCAGGCCGCCGCCTGCGCCCACGCCGGCCCACCCCATTTCGGCCTGCCCGCAGACATCGACTCCCTGGAAGGCTGGATCGCCGGCGCCTGAAGCGCTGCGCTCTTGTGCCAGGGCTCACGGCGCACCGGCGCCGTCGTGCAAGGCGACAGGCCGCAAGCCGCGCGCCGCAAGCCGCACTTTGGGCGCAGCCCCGGCTCAGAGCTTCTTCACAAACTCCGTCTTCAGCCTCATTGCGCCGATACCGTCGATCTTGCAGTCGATGTCATGGTCGCCCTCGATGAGGCGGATGTTCTTCACCTTGGTGCCGACCTTGACCACCAAGGATGAGCCCTTCACCTTCAGATCCTTGATCACGGTGACGCTGTCACCGTCCTGCAGCACATTGCCGTTGGCGTCCTTGAACACTTTCTCGGCTTCCCCGCCCTCGTCGGCGGCGGCCTGCGGCCACTCGTGGGCACATTCGGGGCAGACATAGTTCGGTCCGTCTTCATAGGTGTATTCCGAACTGCATGCTGGACACTTCGGCAAATTGCTGCTCATCCTGTTTCCTCGTTCGTATCGATTGCATGACCGGGCATGTCGCCACCAACAGATTTTCTCGGCGTGCGCCGTCTCCGGCCTGATAATTGCGCATGACCGACATTATCCCCCCTACCGCTTCAAGCGCCGACGCCACCGCCCTGCCGCAGACCACAACAACTGCACAGGCTTTCGACACCTTGGCGCTGCCCGCAGGCATGCTCGCCAACCTGCAGCAACTCGGCTATCTGTCGATGACGCCCATCCAGGCCGCAGCCCTACCCTTCGCCCTCGCCGGCGAGGACCTCATCGCCCAGGCCAAGACCGGCAGCGGCAAGACCGCCGCCTTCGCCTTGCCGCTGCTGGCCCGGCTCGAGCCCCAGCAGCTGGCCGTTCAGGCTCTGGTGCTGTGTCCGACGCGCGAGCTGGCCGACCAAGTGACACAGGAGATCCGCCGCCTCGCGCGCTTCGCCGAGAACATCAAGGTGCTGTCACTGTGCGGCGGCACGCCGATGCGGCCGCAGCGCGACAGCCTGGCGCACGGCGCCCACGTCGTGGTCGGCACCCCGGGCCGCATCATGGATCACCTCGAACGCGGCAGCCTCAGCCTCGACACCCTGAACACCCTGGTGCTTGACGAGGCGGACCGCATGCTCGACATGGGCTTTCACGACGACATCGCCTGGATCGCCCAGCATTGCCCACCCAAGCGCCAGACCCTGCTCTTTTCCGCCACCTTCCCGGCCGGCATCGCCGCGCTCGCGCAGCGCTTCCTGCGCACGCCCAGGACGGTGAAGCTGGCCGAGCAACACGCCGCCGACAAGATCCGCCAGCGCTTCTACGAAATCGAACACCCCGCACGGCTGCAGGCGGTTGCCACCCTGTTGCGTCACTATCGGCCGGTCAGCACCCTGGCTTTTTGCAACACACGCCAGCAGTGTCGGGCGCTGGTCGAGCTGCTGCGCACCGAAGGCTTTCACGCGCTCGCCCTGCATGGTGAGATGGAGCAGCGCGAACGCGATCAGGTGCTGATCCAGTTTGCCAACCGCAGCTGCTCGGTGCTGGTGGCCACCGACGTGGCCGCGCGCGGGCTCGACATTGCGCAGCTCGAGACGGTGATCAACGTGGATGTGACCCCCGACCCCGAAGTGCACATTCACCGCATCGGCCGCACCGGGCGGGGCGATGCCGAAGGCCTGGCACTGAGTCTGTGCAGCGGCGCGGACAAGCGCCGCGTGGCTGCAATTGCCCAGGCCGCGGGCTTCGAGCCGGAGTGGCAGGACATCACTGCTCTGCCGATCGAGGACGCCTCAGCCTTGCGCCCACCGATGAGCACACTGCTGATCCTGGGTGGGCGCAAGGACAAGATCCGCCCCGGCGACGTGCTCGGCGCGCTCACCGGCGAAGCGGGCTTCACCCGCGAGCAGGTGGGCAAGATCACCGTGACCGACCATCACACCTATGTTGCGGTGACCCAGGAGATTGCAGGCGATGCGCTACGCCGGCTCGCAGCCGGCAAGCTCAAGGGGCGCCCGGTGAAGGTGCGCGCACTCGAGGACTGAAGAGCCGAGGAACTGAGGGGCCTGAGCTTATTCGATCGTTACCCGGATCGCCGGCGCCGGCAGGCCACGTCGCTTGCGCTCGGCCTGTATCAGTTCAGCGATATCGGTGTTGGCGTTCTGCAAGGCCCACACGTCGGCTGCCAGGCCGGCGTCGTTGAGCGCGTTGAGATCGGTGGCAGGCACGGCGAGCAGACGACGCACCACCTCGATATGGCCATTGCGGGCGGCGATCATGAGCGGGGTGGCGAGGTTGGGTGCCTTGATATTCACATCGGCGCCGGCGCTCAGCAAAGTCTCGACCATCGACTCCCTGCCCTCGAAGGCTGCGTAGTGCAGCGGCGCCCAGCCTTCGTGATTGATCTGGGCGCCGGCCTTCAGCAGCGCCCGCGCGGCATCGTCGTGGCCACGCAACACGGCCAGCATCAGGGCCGAGTCACCCGCCGGGTTGCGGTAATCGATGCGCACCCGGTACTTGAGCAAGGCCTCCAGCGCCGCAGTCTGACCCTCGCGCGCGGCGAGAATCAGCAGCGTGTTGCCCTGCGCATCGACGGTGTCCGGATCGACTCCGCGCTGCAGCAGGCTGGCGAGCGCCTTCGCGTCGCCCATCGTCGCCGCATCAAGTGCGTCGTCGTAACTGCCGGCTAGGCTGGCGGTGGACACCAGACTGCAGGCAAGGATGGCGCCAAGGGCGAGAAGCTGGCGCAGCCCGGCACGGGAGAAGGGAGTCGGGGAGAAAGGGGGCGGGGACGAACGCAGAGCGCGCGAAGCGGATTCAGGCAAGTTTCTGGGCATGGCGAAATAGGCGAAAGAAGTTATCGGTACTGGCCTGTTCGATACGGGCCAGCGGTTCATCGCGCAAGCGGGCGATTTCTTCCGCCACGTGCACCACCCAGCCGGGTTCGTTGGTCTTGCCACGATGCGGCATGGGTGCGAGGTAAGGCGCGTCGGTCTCGATCAGCAGGCGCTCGAGCGGCACCCGCTTTGCCACCTCCTTGAGCTCCTTTGCACTGCGAAAGGTGACGATACCGGAGAAGGAGATATAAAAACCCAGCGCCAGCGCGCCTTCGGCCATCTCCCAGCTCTCGGTGAAGCAGTGCATCACGCCGCCTGCTTCGCCCGCCTTCTCCTCGCGCATCAGGCGCAAGGTGTCATCTGCGGCGCTGCGCGTGTGCACGATCAGCGGCTTGCCGGTCGCGCGCGCCGCGCGGATGTGGGTGCGGAAACGCTCGCGCTGCCACTCGGGTGCATCCTTGTGCCAGTGGTAATCCAGCCCGGTCTCGCCAATCGCAACCACCTTGGGGTGGTCGGCCAGCGCTGCGAGCTGGGCCACATCGGGTTCCTCGCAGTCGGCGTTGTCCGGATGCACCCCGACCGAGGCCCACAGGTGGGGGTGGCGCTCGGCGAGCCCGAGCACACGCGGGAAGTCCTCGAGCTTGACACTGATGCACAGCGCGGCACCGACATCATTGTGTGCCATGGTGGCGAGCACTTCATCCTCGCGCGCGGCAAGGTCGGGAAAATCGAGATGGCAGTGGGAATCAACAAACATGGGAAGGGCCAGACAGGAAATCGGAACGGACGCCACACTGACACACAAAACAGTGCGACGGTTCAGCAGGGTATTCAGTTGGGTGCTCGGTGACCCGGCGGTGAGCCGAGCCGGATCGAGTCCGCGTACTCACTCCGCACGCCCATTCAGACCGTATGCCTGGGCCGGCTGGAGCCGAGGTGGCTGCCAAGAATCTGTTCGATGCGCCCGCGCAACACCTTGCCCGCGTCGTCGTCCGCGAACTGCACACCGACACCCTGGGTCTTGCCACCCTGCGCACCCGGTGGCGTGATCCAGGCCACACGCCCGGCGACCGGGTGTCGGGTCGGATCATCCATCAGCTGTACCAGCATGAAGACTTCATCGCCCAGGGTGTAGTGCTTGGAGGTCGGCACGAACAGGCCGGCATGGCTGAGAAAAGGCATGTAGGCGGCATACAGCGCAGACCTGGAGCTGACGTTCAGGGAGAGCACGCCCGGGCGCGCCGTCTGCGGCTTGACGTGAGTGCTCACGGCCTTGCTCCGGCAAGCGCGCGCGCATAGCGCAACAGCATGTCCTCGAGCACCAGGCGCGTGTTCAGTGGGTGGCGAGAGAGCTTGCGAATCTGCATCGTCTCATTGTAGCAGCCGCTCAAGGCCGCAATGCTGCAGCGGCTCGCGAGCGCTGACATCAAGCCCTCCTGCGCCGGGAAGAAGCGCAGCCTGCCGCCCATGCGCAAGGCCGCCAGATCACCGACCCAGCACTGCATCCAGGCGCACAGCTCAGGCAGCCCGAAGCCAGCAGCAAGCGCCTCCCTGGATTTGAGCCAGGCTTCCCACTGCGCGGCAACACGCAGCGCATCGGCCGCCTGCAAGGCCGACACATCGCGCACGAAGCGCGCCAGCAAGGCGCCTGTGCCCGTCGCCGCCATGCGCTCCGCTGCCAGCGGCATGCCTCCGGCGAGCGCGAGCAGCGCCAGCAGCTGCGCGTCGGCCTTCGCCTTCCACGGCTGCAGGGAATCCGCCGACGGGCGCGAGAACGACCACTGCTGGCAGCGGCTGCGGATGGTCGGCAGCAGGCGCCGCGGTGCCGACGACAGCAGCAGGAACACACAGCCCACCGGCGGCGCTTCGAGCAGCTTGAGCAGCGCATTGGCAGTGAACACGTTCATCGCCTCCGCCGGGTCGAGCACGATGACACGGCGCGAGCTGTGGTGTCCAGTGACGCTCAAGGACGCTTGCAGGTCGCGGACCTGTTCGATGAGGATCTGCGCCGACTTGGCCTTGCCTTCCTTCGCGCCGGGGTCCGCGCCTTCACTCTCGGCGCCCTCAGCGACCAGATCGGCGGCCGGCACCAGGTGATGCAGATCGGGATGATTGCCTGCCAGCCGCCACTGGCAGGCCGTGCACCGGCCACAGCCGTGGCCGTCCGCCGTGGGCGCCTCACACAGCAGGCGGGCAGCCAGCGCTTCGACCAGTGCGCGCTTGCCCAGCCCGGGTGGGCCCACGAACAGCAGCGCGTGCGGCAGGCGTTCGCCGAGTTCGACGAGTCGCGTCCAGGTGTCCTGCAGCCAGGGCTGAATCATGCGCCCACCAGCGCCGCGACGATGCGCTCGATGTCGGCACGGATGAGCTCGGGCGCACGATTGGCATCGAGCACGCGGATGCGTTGCGGCGCCATGCGCGCACGCTCGAGGTAGGCCTCGCGCACACGCACGAAGAAATCGCGCTGTTCCCGCTCGAAGCGATCGGGGTCGGCGCCGGTGGAGGCCACCCGCGCCGCGGCGATCTCGGGCGGCAGGTCGAACAACAGGGTCAGATCGGGTTGAAAGCCGGGATGAACCCAGGCTTCGAGCACATCGAACTTGGCCCGCGCCAGGCCGCGCCCGCCCACCTGATAGGCGAAGGTGGCGTCGGAGAAGCGGTCGCACACCACCCAGCGCCCTGCCGCCAGCGCAGGTTCGATGCGCGCGGCAAGATGCTCGCGCCGCGCGGCGAACATCAATATGGCCTCGGTCTCCAGATCCATCGGCTCGTGCAGCAGCAGCTCGCGCAGGCGTTCGCCCACGGGCGTACCACCGGGTTCGCGCGATTGCTCGACGACAATGCCGCGCGCCTGCAGCAAGGCAAGGGTCGCGGCAATCTGGCTGCTCTTGCCCGCGCCGTCTATGCCTTCGAAGCTGATGAAACGTCCGCGCGCCACACGCTCAGTCGAGTTCAAGGTTTGCCCCCATTGGGTTTGCCGCCATTGCGGATGAAGCGGTTTACCGCCTGGTTGTGTTCGCTCAAGCTGCGCGAAAACTCGCTGCTGCCATCGCCGCGCGCAACAAAATACAGATAGTCGCTGTGCGCCGGCTTGAGCGCCGCACGCAGCGCATCCGGACCGGGCATCGCAATCGGCGTCGGCGGCAGGCCGCCGCGCGTATAGGTGTTCCAGGGGTGGTCGGTGTCGAGGTGCTTGCGCCGCAGGCGACCGTCGAAATCCGCTCCCAGGCCATAGATCACGGTCGGGTCGGTCTGCAGCGGCATGCCGATGCGCAAGCGGTTGGCAAACACCGAGGCCACCAGGGCGCGGTCCTCGGCGCGACCGGTCTCCTTCTCCACGATGGAGGCCAGAATCAGGGCCTGATAAGGCGACTGCAGCGGTGAGTCCGGGTCGCGCTCGGCCCAGGCCTGATCGAGCCGCGCCTGCATCGCGTGATAGGCCCGGCGCAGCACGCCAGAGACCGGCGAGCGCTTGTCGAACAGATAAGTATCCGGAAAGAACAGGCCTTCGGCCTGCGTCTCGCTGGCGCCGATGAGGGCGAGAATCTCGGCATCGCTCAAGCCGGCGGTGTCGGGCTCGAGTTCGGCGTGGCGCTCGAGCGTATTGCGCACCTGGCGGAAGGTCCAGCCCTCGACCAGCAGGACCTCGGCCTGCGACACGTCGCCATCGGAGAGCTTGAGCACCAGCTGCCAGGGCGTGATGCCGGCATGCACTTCGTAGCTGCCGGCCTTGATCGTGTTTGCGCGCCCGCCGATGCGCGCCAGCCAGCTCAGCCAGACTGGATTCACCTCCACGCCGGCACGCGCGATCACCGCCGCTGCCTGGCGCATGCTCAAGCCACGCTGCACGGTGAAATCAACCACCTCGCCCTTGAGCGTCAGCGGGCGGTGCGCAAACTCGTATGCCGCCCCGAGGGCGAACACGGCCAGCGCCAGCAACAGCAACACGGAGCGCAATACGAGACGTTTCATGGCGGATCGACAAGACCATGGTGAGCGCAGGGGCGACCACCGTTTGGCGGGCGCCTATAATACTGCATCGCACTGAGCTCACTGAGCCTGTAGCCAGCAAGCTCATCAACCCCACTCACCCACCCCACTCGATCGCACACCGACACCATGACCGCCTGGACCGACCACCTTGCCCGGCAGGGCGCACGCTTCAACGACGATTCGTCACAAGCCAGCCTGCACTTCACCGACCCCTCTTCTGAAGCCTCTGCCGCAACGACCTCGACCGTCGTCGTTCCGCTGCTGCATCTGGGCACGATCCGCTCGGTGGGGCCGGACTCAGCCGCTTTCATCCACAATCTTGTCTCCAACGAGGTGAACAAGCTCGCGCCGGATGCGGCGGCATGGAACAGCTTCAATTCGCCCAAGGGGCGCATGATCGCCAGCTTCCTGATCTGGCCTGAGGCCGAAGGCCACGCGCTGGTGCTGTCGGCCGACATCCTGCCCGCCTTCCTGAAGAAATTTTCCATGTACGTGCTGCGCAGCAAGGTGAAGCTGGCCGACGCCAGCGCAGACACCGTCCTGCTCGGCGTCAGCGGCGCCAACGCAGCCACGGTGCTCGCCGCCGCCGGCCTTGCCGTGCCCGACGCCCCCATGAAGCACACCGGGGGTAGCGAGCACGGGCCACGCTGTGTCCGGCTGGATGAGCGCAACTTCATCATCGCCGTGGCCGCCGATGCAGCGCCTGCGCTGTTTGACGCCCTGCAGGCGGGCGGCGCGCTCAAGGCCGGCACCGCTGCCTGGCAACTGGCGATGATCCGCGCCGGTGTGCCGCAGATCACCGCGCCCACGCAGGAAGAGTTCGTGGCGCAGATGCTCAACTATGAACTCATCGGCGGCGTGAGCTTCCACAAGGGCTGTTACCCCGGCCAGGAGATCGTGGCGCGCACGCAATACCTGGGCAAACTGAAGAAGCGCACCTATCGCCTCGCCATTCCGGCCGGCACCAGCCCGGTCGCGGGCGCGGATCTCTACGCTCCCGCCTTTGGCGAGCAGTCGGCGGGCAAGATCGTCAACGTCGCCGCGGCGAGCGATGGTGGTTTCGAGGCCCTCGCGGTGCTCCAGAGCAGCAGTTTGGAGGCGGGCGAAATTCACCTCGGCGCAGTGGACGGCCCTCGCCTCACCGTGCTCGAACTGCCCTATTCCCTGGGCTGAAGCCCTCCCCGCCGGGGTCCCTGTTTTCACTCGCAGGCGTTCGTGATGACGTCAACTCCCGTCCTCGGTCTTTACATCTATTACCGCCTGCGAGCGGACCTTGATGCCGACATCGCGCACGCCAGCGTGCGTGCGATGCAGGCGGCGCTGGAACGAGCCACCGGCATCGCCGGGCGTTTGCTCCAGCGTGCCGACGACGCGAGCACCTGGATGGAGATCTACGAGGGCGTGACCGAGCACGCCGCCTTCATGCACGCGCTGGAGCGTGAAACCGCCGCCCACCAGCTTGCTGATGTGCTCGCCAGCGGCAGCGTCCGCCATCTCGAATGCTTCATGGAAAAGCGCTGAACCCATGTGCCTGATCGTCTTCGCGTGGCAAAGCCACCCCGACTTCCCACTCATCGTCGCCGCCAATCGCGACGAGTTCCTCGGCCGCCCGGCGGCGCCTGCGCACTGGTGGACCGACGCGCCCGATCTGCTCGCCGGGCGCGACCTTGAGGCGGGCGGCAGCTGGCTGGGGCTGTCGCGCAGCGGCCGCTTCGCCGCGCTCACCAATTATCGCGACCCCACGCAACGCATCAGCGGCGCGCCCTCACGCGGGGCCCTGGTGCGCAGCGCGCTGGAGCGCGACGACACGGCAGAAGCCACCCTGCGCCAGCTTGCGGCAGGTAGCGCCGCCTACGCCTCATTCAATCTCCTGGTGGGTGACGGGCGCAGGCTCGGCGTACTGGAGAGCACGAGCGGCCAGGTGCGCATGCTCGAGCCTGGTGTGTATGGCTTGTCGAACCACCTGCTCGACACACCCTGGCCCAAGCTGCTCAAGGCCCGCAGCGGCCTCGCCGCGCTGCTGCCCCGGCTGCCGGACGACGATGCGGCGCTCGCGCTGTTGCGCGACGCCACGCCTGCGCCCGACCCCCACCTGCCCAACACCGGCATGAGCCTGGAGTGGGAACGCTGGTTGTCCTCAGCCTTCATCCGCGCACCGGACTACGGCACGCGCTGTTCGAGCCTGGTGGCGGTCGAGCACAGCGGCAACATGCGGCTGCGCGAATGGACCTGGGACAGGCATGGTGATCTGCGCAGCGAGCTCACCCATCGCTTCGTCGCGGAGCAGCGCCAGCGTACGCGGGGCTGAGCGGAGCGCGCGCTGGCTAGTCGCTATGAGACCCGGCGCCATCCAGCCCAGCGTCGGCCGAGCGCCTGCCCATCATCCGATCCAGACGAGCAAGCACACGCTGGGCGATGTCAGCGACGTCGAAGCTGTGCAGCTCGGCCAGTTCGGCGCAGCGCGCCAATATCCGGCCACGCGATGGCGGGAAACCCGGACCCGGCGCGGAAAAGCTGATGCGGTTGTCGCCGTCTTCGGCAGCGATCGCAAGCACGCGTCCATCGAAGGCCTCGCGCAGGCGAGCGGCATACACCGGGTAGCGACCATCACCCGCCCAGTGGTTGACCACCAGCACCCCATCGGGCGCGAGCGCGCGCCGGCAATCGGCAAAGAAGTCCGCGCTCCCCAGCCGCGCCGGCTGGCCTGTCGCGACGAAACCATCGACCAGCAGCACATCGGGCGCGTCGTCGCTGTCGCGCAGGTAGTCCGCCCCATCGGCACACAGGACGCGAAAGCGCTCATCGTCGGGTGGAATGCCGAAGCGCTGTCGCAAGGCGATCACCTCCGGGCTGATCTCCACCGCGGTGAAGCGCGTATCGGGCAAGGTGCGCAGACAGTACTTTGCCAATGAACCTCCACCCAGCCCCACCATCACGATGTGGCGTGGACGCGGCTTGAACAGCAGGAAGCCCATCATCGCGCGCGTGTAATCCAGCGCCAGCACATCCGGGTCGGCAATCGACATCACGCTCTGCACCGTCAGCCCATCGAACTGCAGCGCACGCAGGGTGCCGAATTCGGTCACGAACGGCCGGCTCTGTCCTTGCGCCTCGCTCACGCCCCACCCTCACCCGACGCCCTGCAGCACCGCCGCATGGCGCGATGCACGATTCCCGCCTCCATGAAAGGCTCTCCTTCCTCGATGAAACCTTGACGGCGATAAAAGTCCAGCGCCTGCACCTGCGCATTGAGCATCACCTGCTCCATGCCGTGCCGCACGGCCTCGGCAACCAGCGCCTCCAGCACCGCTGCGCCGATGCCGCGTCCGCGCCAGCGCGCATCGACGGCCATGCGCCCAATGTGACCATCGGGCAGCAAGCGGCCAGTGGCCACCACCTCGCCGCCGGCGTTGAGCGCCAGCGCATGCCGGCTCAGCGCGTCGAAGGCGTCGAGCTCGAGTTCGGCGGGCACCCCCTGCTCGACCACGAAGACCTGCATGCGTAGCGGCATCACACGCGCCTGCGCGGCGCCCCAGTCCACGATCTCGAGGTTCAGCTCATGCTGCACATTCATTCGCAGATCTCCACCTTGGTGCCGACCCTCACCAGATCGAACAGCTCCATGATGTCGCGATTGCGCATGCGCACGCAGCCATGCGACAAGGGCACCCCCATCGGCTGGTCGTCGCCGGTGCCGTGGATGTAGATGTAGCGCCGCATGGAATCCACCGCGCCGAGGCGGTTGCGTCCTGGCTCCTCGCCACACAGCCACAGGATGCGGCTCAGGATCCAGTCACGCCCGGGATGCTCGGCGGCGAACGCAGGCGTCCAGTACTCGCCGCTCGGACGCCGGCCCCGAAACACCGTGCCATCAGGCAGACCCTCGCCGATGCGGGCGCGGATGCGGTGCCAGCCGCGCGGCGTGCGATAGCTGCCCGCCTCTTCGCCTGCGCCATTGCGCGCGGTGGACACCGCATAGCGACGGATGCAGGCCCCGTCAGCACCGAACAACTCCAGGCACTGCCGGCCGATATCGACGCGGATGCGCATTCAGGCCACCAGGGTCTTGTTGCGGCGCGCGGCAAAAAAGCTCGACAGCATGCGCCCGCATTCGTCACCGAGCACACCGCGCTCGATCGTGGCGTGGTGGTTGAGGCGCGGCTCGGCGAACAGGTCCACCACGCTGCCGGCGACGCCGGTCTTGGGGTCGGCAGCGCCATACACCACGCGCGCGATGCGTGAGTGCATGATCGCTCCTGCGCACATGGCGCAGGGCTCAAGCGTCACATACAGCTCGCAGCCGGGCAGCCGATAGTTGCCCAGGCGCGCACCGGCATCGCGCAAGGCCATGATCTCGGCGTGCGCGCTCGGGTCATGGCGCCCGATCGGCTGGTTGAAGCCGCGCCCGACGATCTCGCCATTGAGCACCACCACCGCCCCCACTGGCACCTCGTCATTGGCACCGGCCTCGCGTGCCAGCTCGACTGCCGCACGCATGTAGTCTTCGTCGCTCATTGCTTCACTCATTCTTGCGTGGGGCGAATTCTAACGGATGGTGACCGTAGCGGACGCCGCAGGCGGCCCGTTGCCGTACTCCAGTGCTATCGCCACAGTGCACGAGAGGGGCTTGTCATCACGCAGTGTCTTTCGCGGCGCGTGCCAGCATGAGCAGCGAAATCCCGGTCGACAAGAAATTCAGCCCCAGAAGCAGACCCAGGGTCCACACCGCCGTTTGTGGCCATCCAGCAAGAATGATGGCACCAAGGATCAGCGAACACAGCCCGCTGAAGATCATCCACCCCCAGTTGTGCAGGCCTGCGCTCATCCGCAGACCAAGAAGGATGGAGACGATCCCTTCCATCAGGAAAACCACCATCATCACGACCGTCAGCGCTTCAACGCCCACGCTGGGGTACAGCAAAAAGAGGAGCCCCAGGAGAAAGGTCGCGCCGAACGCAACAGCGGCATAGCGCCCTTCCTGTGCGGCGCGCATTTCCCAGGCAAACCAGAGGCCAGCCGCACCCCACAAGCTCAGCATCCAGGCGATCAGAAGCTCTCCGGCCAGCGTCGCCCAAGCCGGCACAAGAATGGCAATCGCCCCGATCACGATAAAGACGATACCGATGCCCTTGAAGCGTTTCGCGATGCCATACCGCAGGAAAGGCGGCTTGAGGACCGCGCCTCTTGAAGGGTGATCCAGGGTACGCATTTGAGGTTTCTCCGCTGTCGGTCGGCCCTGATGACCGTCCGGTCTGACCGTTCTACGCTCCCGATCGGACACGAAACTCACCCCAAGCTTACGTTTGCGCAAGCTTCGCAGAAAAGCTGGTTGAAACCGGAGCCGATGCGTAACCTTCCCCGAACACACGGAGTGCCCCCATGAAAATCCTGCTGGCCGAAGATGATCTGAAAATGGCCGAATACCTTTGCGCCGGATTGATCGAGAATGGCCACAGCGTCGATCATGTGACTGACGGACGCGAAGCCCTGAGCTATTGCCTCTACCAGACCTGCGACATCGTCATCCTCGACCGCATGATGCCGGGGATGGACGGGCTGTCGGTTCTCAAGGCGCTGAGGGCGGCGCGCAAGGACGTGCCGGTTCTGTTTCTCACCGCCATGGGGCAGATTGATGACAGGGTGGAAGGGCTCTCGGCGGGCGGTGACGATTATCTCGTCAAGCCCTTTCATTTTTCCGAGTTTCTGGCGCGCGTCGCAGCAATTACACGGCGCAAGCTCGAGACGCCGGAAACGAACGCACTCGACGTCCACGACCTGCATCTCGATCTGCTCTCACGCACCGCGTCCCGCCAGGGCAGGCTGATCGAGCTCCACGCCAAGGAATTCGCCTTGCTTGAAATCCTGATGCACAACGCGGGCCGCGTGGTGACGCGCACGATGCTGCTGGAACGTGTCTGGAACTTCAACTTCGAACCCAACACAACGGTGGTCGAGACGCACATGAGTCGCTTGCGCAGCAAGATCGACAAACCCTTCGATACCGCCCTGATCCACACCATCCGCAACACCGGATACTCGATGCATGGACCGCGGTAACGTCCTTTCAGGGGCCGCGTTCTCGGCGGTCCTGATGTCGGCGCTGGTTTTTCTGGTCGTGCTGATCACGGTTGGGGTGGTGACCCATGGCTACGTCGAGCGCAGCATGACCGAGGAGTTGCGCGACGACGTGAGGACGCGATGGGATCTGTTCGCGGCCGACTATGGCGACAAGGACATCGCCGCCGTTGCCGAACTGATAGCCAACGCCACCCTGTTCACCGCGCAGGGACGTGGGGTCGTCGGCCTGTTCGACCCCGCGGGGACCCCAATCGCCGGCAACATTCTCGAACGTCCGCACGCACCCGGTTGGCACGAGGCCGCGCTGGCCGTGTCGGGTGCTGCCACGCCGATCCAGACTGGCGAGCGCGACTTCACCTATCTCTATCGCAGCGCCCTCCTCGGTGGCCACACCCTGGTCGTCGGTCAACGCACCGACCGTCTGGCCCTCACCAAGCGTGCCACTTTCCGCACCCTGGCCATATCGGGTTTTGTGGTGGTCCTGGCAATGCTGAGCGCAGGCTATTTTTTCAGCCGCAAGAGCCAGTACAAGCTTGAACAGCTCGAGACCACGCTTGCGCGGATTTCGGACGGCGACATGAGCGCACGCACAAACTTGTCGTCAGACAAGGACCAGATCGACCGCATCGCTGAACGCATCAACGCCCATCTCGACACGCTGTCGCACCTGATGGTCTCGACCCGCGTCACCGCCGCTGCCATTGCTCACGATCTCAAGTCACCACTCGCGCGCGCTTATCTCGGGCTCGGGCGCGCCCTGACACAGTTCGAGGCAGGGCGGGATCCGCGCGCTGAAATTGAGGACACCCAGGCCGAGCTCGAACGGATGAACGGAATTTTCGACACCTTCCTGCGTCTCGCCCGCATCGAGGGCGGCGCGGACGGTGCGACCTTCGCCGAGCTCGATCTGGGCGCCCTGATGGACGATCTGGCAGAGACCTATCAGATGGTGGCTGAAGACAAGGGACAGCGCTTTGTCTACACGCGCCCGGTCAGGGAAAGCACGATGGTCATGGGTGACGCCACCATGCTGCAACAGCTGCTTGTCAACTTGCTTGAGAACGCCGTGACTCATGGTGGCGACGACAACCGCATTGGGCTTAGCATCGACCACACCGCGGATCACATCCATCTGATCGTCAGCGATTCAGGACCCGGCATTCCCAAGCTGGCCCGTGATGCCGTGTTCGAGCCCTTCCATCGCCTCGACCCCAGTCGCAGCAAACCCGGCAGCGGGCTGGGGCTGGCGCTGGTGCGGGCGATTGCAGAGCGCCATGGCGCCCGTGTCACGCTGTCGGACAATGCACCTGGCCTGCGTGTCGTGGTGTCCTTTCTCCGCACGAACACGATTTCGGTCGCACTGTAAAGCAAGGCCATCACCTCGAAATTCTGCTGCTGTCGGCTTCACCGCTCGGCCGCTGCGCTCAGGCGATGCGAGCCTTGCGATGCTGCCGCATCTCAAACACAACAAGCGCCACAATCAGCACAAGACAGACGAATGAAGCATTGTAGGTGCCAAGATTCAGGCCTCCCTTCGCCAGGGGCTTGGTGAGCAGATCGCCGAAGGTCGCGCCAAAGGGTCGGGTGAAGACGAAGGCAACCCAGAACACCGCCACTTCATTCATCACCTTCGTGTAGTGGGCGACCAGCACCGCTGCGATCACACCGAGGCAAACCAGCGCGCCGCCGAGATAGCTCAGACCCAGGCCGTCAACGAGCCAGTCGCCGAACGCCGTGCCGAGAGAGTTGGAAAACAGCACCGCAATCCAGAACAGGATCTCGACATCCCTGCGCACGATGGCGTCGACCTTGAGATGCCCCTCGCGCCGGAACCACACGAACAGGGTGGTGAACAAACCAGCGCTGAGCAGGATCGACCCACCGAGGTAGCCGACATGCAGCGTCCGATCCAGAAAATCCGAAATCTCCGTACCCATCGTGGTGGTGCCGACAATGGCGGCCCAGAACAGGGCTGGATGGTATTTCCTTGCACTGACTTGAGGAAGCAGAAAGGCCAGGAAAAGAGCGCCCGTCACCCCCAGCCCGACGAGATAGCCGAGGCTGAGGGTTTGGGCGATGAAATCACCGGTCGTTTCGCCCAGCGTCGTGGCAACGATCTTGATGACCCAGAAGGCGAGCGTGACTTCGGCGATCTTGTTCAGGGTGTGGGTGTTGGACGATAGCATTCGCAGTTCCTTCCATTGCAGGGCCGGAACCAGAGCGAGCGGATCGCGCGCCCGGCCCCGACCCTGGTTTTTTTCGAGCGGATTCAGTTCATGTACCAGCCGTGGCTGACGACCAGGGATTGGCCGGTCAGGGCATTGGAGGGAAAGGCGGCGAAGAGGTGGGCGACTTCAGCCACGTCCTCGATCGTGGTGAAGGCATGATCGACGGTTTCGCCCAGCATCACGTGATTGATGACTTCCGTGGTGGAAATCCCCAGATCCTTGGCTTGCTCCGGAATCTGCTTTTCGACCAGCGGCGTGTTGACGAAGCCGGGGCAGATCACGTTGGCGCGCACGCCATGTTCGGCCCCTTCCTTCGAGATCACACGCGCCAGGCCGAGCAGGCCATGCTTGGCCGTGACATAGGCCGACTTCAGTGGCGAGGCCTCCTTTGAGTGCACCGATCCCATGAAGATGATGGAGCCCGACCCCGCCTTGTACATGTGCGGCAGGCAGGCTTTCGAGGTCAGAAAGGCACCGTCGAGGTGGATTGCGAGCAGCTTTTTCCATTCGTTGAAGGGAAAATCTTCCAGCCGGTGCACGATCTGTATGCCGGCGTTGGAGATCAGAACGTCGATCCGACCCCACTTTTCGACCACCTGCGCAACGCCCGCGTTCACCTGCGCCTCGTCGGTCACGTTCATCTCGACCGCCATGGCTACGCCCGGGCCTTGGGCTGTAAGTGCATCAGCCGCCTGCTGCGCAAGGCCGAGCTTCAGATCGGCAATGACGATCTTGGCACCATCGGCAACGAAGCGCGTCGCGATCCCGTAGCCGATCCCGCTGGCTGCGCCAGTGATGATGCACACCTTGTCCTTGAGATTCATTTTTCAGCTCCTTTTACCGCGTTTGAATTGAGGCCTAGCCAATTTCACGCCAGCGCCGACGATCGCTTTCGTGATGGCTTGGCACCGAGATCGAAGACCTGCAAGCCGTCCATGCCGATCTGACGGGATTTCCACGCTTCATGCGTAATGGTCCGTTTCGCATCCGCCATGCCGGCCGCCCAGTGCTCGGTCATGGACAGGCGCGAAAACTCATAGTCCTTCGAGTTGCTCTCGAAGCCCTCCTTGCGATGGATCAGATGCGCCAGCGTCACCGGACATTCAGGGCCGGTCGCACACAGAAAGGCCAGGTCGGGATCCGCTTGCAGCGCTTTGGGGAGTTTCGCGGCCAAGCGCGTGGCAGCGCCATGGATGTCGTGCAACTGCCTGAATCGATCAGTGGTCAGGCGCGTACGGCTGGAGAAGCGGATGTCCTTTTCACGCTGCTCCACGTCGACCAGGTTTTCGGGGATATCGCCGCGAGCGTTGAACAAGTCGACCTGAAAGATGCAAACCGGATCGGCGCCTACGTTCTCCATCACATATTGCAAAGGGGTGTTGGACACCAGGCCGCCATCCCAATAAAAGCGCCCATCGATCTCAACCGGTGGAAAACCTGGCGGAAGGGCACCGCTGGCCATGATGTGACGCACATCGATCCGCATCTTGCTGCTGTCGAAATAGGCGAAATTTCCCGTTTCGATGTCGACCGCGCCAACACTGATCCGTGGCCCCTTATCGTTCAGATAAGCGAAATCCACCACCTCAGCGAGTGTTTCTTTCAAGGGTGATGTGTCGTAAACACTCAGCGCCTGTGTTGCGCCAAGCGGCCAGAACGCCAACGGCGAGCGTGGGGTGAAAAACCCCGGAACGCCTGCTGCCATGACCTGCGCCGCGGCGAACTCGGTGAATGTGCTGCGCGACCGTGAGCCCCACAACCAGGGTGTGAAGGCGAGCGAGGAACTCACGCACTCCCAGAATGCGCGCAGGCGTCCGACTCTCTGATGCGGTGGGTTGCCACAGATGATCGCTGCATTGATCGCCCCGATCGAGATGCCTGCGACCCAGTCGAAATCAAATCCACCTTCGGCCAGAACCTGAGACGCGCCGGCCTGATAGGCACCGAGTGCACCACCGCCTTGCAGCACCAATACCGTCTGTTCCATCTTGGGCATCACCCACTCCTTCATCGTTTTCGCTTCGACGAGGGAAAGATAGTCCTTCGATGGCGCCTGCCTTTTTCCCGAACCTTACATTTGTGACAAGCATGGGGCCGCGCGCTCAAGCGCTGTCGTGGAGATGCTCTGCGGGCGCTCACTGCTCCACCCCGGTCACCTCTGAACATCTGATTGCATCAGGGCCCGGTTCGAGGTGTCATCGGGGCGACAAATCATCGCCTCACCTTGCCGCCCCGACAGACAGCCTCTCCGGCACGAAACCGTGCCCCGCTGTGCGCTAGAATTCGACCTCCTGCCCCCAGCCCAGGGGGCGTTTTCGTTTTTGGATCTCAGGCATGAACATCAAGCTCAGCGCACCCTATGCCCCGCTGGTGCGCCGCATCGAAGCGGAAGCCACCGTGATCGGCGATCAGGTGCTGAAGATCGACCATTTCCTCAATCACCGCATCGAGCCCCGCTTCATCACCGAAATGGGCGGGGAGCTGGCACGCCGGCTGGCGCAGTTTGAACCCAGCGTGGTTCTGACCGCCGAGGCCAGCGGCATTGCACCGGGGCTGGTCGTCGCCCAGGCGCTGGACATACCACTGGTATATGCGAAGAAATACGCGCCGCAGGTGGAGTCTCCCGCGATCGCACGCGTGATTCCGTCGCCTACCAAGGGTGGTGAGACCAAGCTGGTGCTGTCGCAGCGCTACATCGTGCCGAGCGATCGAGTGGTGATCGTCGATGACTTTCTGTCCAACGGTCGCACTGCGGTCGCGCTCATCGAGATGGCGCGCGAGGCGGGGGCGCAGGTGTTGTGCGCGAGCTTCATCGTCGAAAAACGCTTCCAGCAAGGCCACGCTGCCATCGAGGCACTGGGTGTGCCGCTGGCGACCCTGGCACAGGTGGAAGCACTGGAAAATGGTCGCGCACTGCTGACGCAGCCCGCAGACTGACAAGAGTCGTGTCAAATTGCTGCCGACCGCGGCAGCTGAATCGCTACACTGACGCCAACGCTTTAAGGGTATGCAGACCATGGAAGATTTCGAACAACAGATCAAGGCGTTCGCGGCCGACATCGACACCGAGTTGAAGGGTGGTCAGATCAATTTCCCCACCGTCTTCGATCTGTCCCTGCGCATCAAGCGACTCGCTGACGATCCCAATTCATCGCTCAATGAGCTCGCAGCCGTCGTCCGCGCCGAGCCCCTGCTCAGTGCAAAAGTGCTGCGCATGGCCAACAGCCTGCTGCTCAATCCCTACCAGAAGGAAATCACCAACCTGTCGGCAGCGGTCTCGCGCATAGGCTCGTCCACGCTGCGCTGCCTTGCCTTTGCAGTCGCCGCCGACCAGCTTGAACGCGACCACCGCTCGCGCCAGATGCGGCTGGTGGCGTCGGGCTTGTGGATGCACTCGATCGATGTCGCGTCCTGGGCTTATGCCTTCTCGCGCCACCTGGAACGGGGCAACGCCGACACCGCGTTGTTGAGCGGGCTGATGGTCAGCATCGGGCAGTTCTATCTGCTCGCCAAGGCCACTGACTACCCTGCGCTCGAAGGCGAGCTCGTGCACTTTGCCGAGTTCGTCATGCTGTGGGACGAGCCAGTCAAGCGTGCCGTACTCGAAGCCTTCGAGCTACCCGAAGAGATTGTGGACGCGGTGGAAATCTGCGCCGATGGCAGCACCGAGTGGCCACCGCGCGAGCTGTCCGACATCATTTTTCTTGCCACGCTTGCAGCCGAAACCCCCAATCCCTTCGCCGATCTGCTTGGCATCAGGAACCGACCCGAAATGCTTGACGCCTGCCTGGGCGCTGCGGGCCGGGTGGAGTTCGAGTCCTTGCTCGAGGCCGCACGCCTCACCCGCCAGCAGATGCTCACCGCCGTCAGCGCCAGCTGAAACGGTCCTCACCCGGGCGCAGCGAGGGCACGCGCGAGCGCTGCGGCTGCGGCCTGGATCGCCTGTTCGGCCTGCGGAAACAGCTTGCCGAGCGTGATGAAGCCGTGCAGCACGCCGTCGATCTGCACGTACTCCACGTCCACGCCTTGCGCATGCAGGCGCTGCGCGAACGCGGCACAGTCGTCGACCAGCGGGTCGAACTCGGCGGAGAGCACGAACGCCGGAGGCAAGCCCGCGAGCGACGCGGCGCGCATCGGCGAGGCGCGCCAGTCTTCGCTCTGACCCGCAGGCAGGTAGTGCTCGAAGAACCACTGCAAGGTCCCGAAGTCGAGAAAATAGCCTTCGCCGTAACGCTGCCGCGAAGCGCGCGTGCTGTTGATTTCGGTTGACGGATACAGCAGCAGCAGGAAGCGCGGTTCGATCGGCGCAGCGCGCAGCGACAAGGCGGTGACGATGGACAGGTTGCCACCGGCGCTGTCGCCACCCAGGGCAATACGCTTGACATCGACGCCGAGCAGGTCGGCATGCGTAATGGCCCAGTCGAACGCGAAGGCCGCATCCTCAAGGGCTGCCGGAAAGGGGTGCTCGGGCGCCAGCCGATAATCCACTGACAGCACCGCGCAGCAGGACGCATTCGCGAGCTGGCGACACAACACGTCGTAACTCGCCACGTCGCCCACGCACCACCCGCCGCCATGAAAGTAGATCAGCAGCGGCAGCACGTCCTGCGGCTGGCTGGAAAGCGGGCGATAGAGTCGCGCCAGCAAGGCGCTGCCGTCGGCCCTGGCCATCGGCACCTCGGTGGTGGACGCCACCGCGGGAGCGTCGGGGCGAAAGGCGAACTGCAGCTTCTGAAACGAATGACGCGCCTGTTCGGGTGACAGATCTTGAAACCTTGGCGCTCCGACACGGTAGGCCATGTCGAGCAGGGAACGGGCGGCGGGACTCAAAGGCATGTTCTACAGGGCGCGCTGGGGGTGCGTACCGTCATCAGTATCGGGGGCGCAATTCTAGCCTTCCGGCAACGGCGCTGCCCACCCACGATGGCGGCGTGTGTTCATGCATGGCCAGGAGCGTTCGTCGATTGCACACATTTTGTCTTCAATTGTCGAATCCGATCGACAGGCCTGAGCTGCGTCGAGGATTAAAATGAAGCAGGCAATCGACGCCATGGAGACTGCAGATGACGCAAAAGAAAAACAAGGCCGGGAGGGCGACGCCACCTGAAGGCAAGGTCGATGGCACCGCTCGCAAGCGCGCGACGACTGCCGCGAGCCGACGCAAACGCAGCGCAAAAGAGGGCGATGTCGCGCCCGAACTGAGCGCTGAGGGCATCGAGGCCTTCGAAGTCGAACAGGCGACGGCGGGCGCGCAGGATTCGAAGCTCGTCGCGCTGGTCGACATCCTGTGCCGCGAAAGCAGCGAGAATCGCAGCAAGAATCCCGCCAGCGCGACGGAGGCGCTCGACGCCATCCTGGCCGGCGCTTCGCCCGATGACGTTCACATGCTGCGCCGCGCGCTGATGAAGGTCGACGCCAAACTTAACGGTGGGGGCAAACACCCGCCCGACGACGAGCTGTCCGCGGACTGGCGCAGCGGTGCTTACCCCTACCGCAACCTGATGTCACGCAAGGCCTACGAGAAGCAGAAATATCGCCTGCAGGTGGAGTTATTGAAGCTGCAGGCCTGGGTGAAGGAGACCGGCCAGCGCGTGGTGGTCTTGTTCGAAGGCCGTGACGCAGCCGGCAAGGGTGGCACCATCAAGCGCTTCATGGAGCACCTCAATCCACGCGGCGCGCACGTGGTGGCCCTGGAAAAACCCAGCGACACCGAACGCGGGCAGTGGTACTTCCAGCGTTACATCCAGCATCTGCCCAGCGCTGGCGAGATCGTGCTGTTCGACCGCTCCTGGTACAACCGCGCGGGCGTCGAGCGTGTGATGGGTTTTTGCTCGCCTGACGAATACAACGAGTTCATGCGCCAGGTGCCGGAGTTTGAACGCAACCTCGTGCGTAGCGGCATCCACGTGATCAAGTTCTGGTTCTCGGTCAGTCGCGAGGAGCAGCGTCGCCGCTTCAAGGAACGCGAGAGCCATCCGCTGAAGCAGTGGAAGCTGTCACCGATCGACCTCGCCTCACTCGACAAGTGGGACGACTACACCAGGGCCAAGGAGGCGATGTTCTTCTACACCGACACCGCCGATTCGCCATGGACGGTGGTGAAGTCTGACTGCAAGAAGCGCGCGCGCCTCAACGCCATGCGTTACGTCCTGCACAAGCTGCCCTACGCCAACAAGGGCATCGACCTTATCGGCGCACTCGACCCCTTGCTGGTGGGTCGTGCCAACGTGGTCTATGAGCGCGGCGAAAAGGACGCAATGGTGCCGCTCTGATCCATCCCCGGCCGAATGACTTCAAGCAGGAGACAGACGACGCGGCGCAGAGCGCAGAAATGCGCAAGGCGATCGAATAAGTCCGCTGAGGACGCGATTTTCGATCGCCTTGCTTGCATCCGGATTCAGGCCTGTTACGAACTCAGGCCTGTTGCGGGCTCAGCCGCAGCAGTTGGATCCGCCGTCACCACCACAACTACCGCCGGTCTTGGGCGCTGCGACCGCCGCGGCGGCAGCCGTGTCTGCGCTTGCTCCGGCCTGAATGCGGAAGTCGATGACGATGTTGCCCGGCTCACGGACAACGTAGCTGATACCGACCTGCTTGCCGTAGCGCTGTTCGATCTGGCCAAGCAGCGGCAAGGGGTCATGATCATTCACGAAGCGCATGGTCTCGCCGTCCTCGAGAGACTCGAGAGCGCCAAAGATGGCAGCGTGACGGAAGCGCTTGGCGACGCCGCGGGCGTCAAAGGCATGAACGGCAGAATTCAACATGGAAAGAAGTTCCTTGATATCGGGCTCCGGACTTTGCTTGCGGCCGGCGACGCAATGTGAAGAATGCTAAGGATGATTCGGGAAAAAAAACTTGAGCAAGAACAAAAAGGGCAAGCTGATCAAGGCGACATGGATCCGGCTTTACCCTGTTCACCACGCCGGGACGCCGCGCAGCCGGCGCTCCACTTTGCGCCGCGCTGATAGAGTGCGCGCAGACCGTCCACCCCTGCAATCCGCGCTTTTGCTGGAGTCTTCATGATGCTCTCACGCCTTTCCGGACTCACCCCCGCCATTGTCATTCTCAGCGCCACGCTGGCCCTGAGCGGTTGTGGCTACAACGACTTTCAACGCCTGGATGAACAGACCAAATCCGCCTGGGCAGAGGTATTGAACCAGTATCAACGCCGCGCCGACCTGATCCCCAATCTGGTTGAAACCGTCAAGGGCGAAACCAGCTTCGAGCAGGAAACGCTCACGCGCGTGATCGAAGCGCGCTCACGCGCCACCGCCATCCAGGTGAGCCCGGAGACGCTCAACGACCCGCAAGCCATGGAGCGCTTCCAGCAGGCACAAGGACAACTGGGTGGCGCCCTTTCACGTCTGCTCGCGGTGTCCGAGAACTATCCGAACCTGAAAGCCAATCAGGCGTTTCAGGACCTGCGCGTGCAGCTCGAGGGCACCGAGAACCGTGTCACCGTGGCGCGCAACCGCTACATCGACAGCGTGCAGCAGTACAACGTGCTGGCGCGCAGCTTCCCCACCAACCTGACCGCGATGATCTTCAGCTATTCACCCAAGGCAGGTTTCACGGTGGTCAACGAGGCTGAGATCTCCACCCCACCCAAGGTCGACTTTGGCGGCGCCGGGCAGTCCCCGGGCAAGCAGTGAGCGCCCTGCTCATGAGCACAGCGATGAGGACACCCGCGCTGCAGTTGCTGCCCTGGCTGCGCCTGCTCGCCGCAGTCTTCGGTCTGCTCTTGCTGCTGTGGGTGACAGACGCCCAGGCTCAGCCCGTGCAGCCTGTGCCGGCACTCAGCGCGCGCGTCATCGACCGCAGCGCGACGCTGAATGCGACCCAGCTTCAGGCACTCGAACAGAAACTCGCCCGCTTCGAGGCCGAGCGCGGCAGCCAGATCGTGGTGCTGATGCTGCCCACGACGGCACCAGAGGACATCGCTGCCTACGCCCATCGTGTCGCCGACAACTGGAAGATCGGGCGGCGCGAGATCGGCGACGGCATCCTGTTGATCGTCGCCAAGGATGACCGCCGCGTGCGTATTGAGGTGGCACGCGCGCTCGAGGGTGCGGTGCCCGACCTGGCCGCCTACCAGATCATCGATCGGCTGATCACCCCCGCCTTCCGCCAGAACGACTTTGAGGCCGGCGTGAACGCAGGGGTGGACGCGCTGATGGCGCGCATCCGCGGCGAGGAGCTGCCGCTGCCGGCACAGACTGCGCCCGCCAATGAGCTTTCAATCGAGGATCTCGGCGCCTTTCTCTTCATCGCGGTGCCGGTGGTCGGCGCCTTTCTGAGCGGCATCCTGGGGCGCAAGCTGGGCGCGGCGGCAACGGGTGGCGCGGCTGGCCTCGTCGTCAAGCTGTTGACCGGCAGCCTGCTGATCGGGCTGCTCGCGGGTGGCGCGGCGCTGGTGTTCGTGCTTGTACTGGGCATCGGTGGCGGCGGCGGTCGAGGCGGGCCAGGAGGCTTTCACCGCGGCGGCGGGCCGGTGATCTGGGGCGGCGGCCGCGGCGGTGGCGGAGGTGGCGGAGGTGGATTCAGCTCCGGCGGCGGCGGCAGCTTCGGTGGCGGCGGCGCCTCGGGGAGGTGGTGAATGAGCCGCCTGACCCTGAACCGTCTGACCCGACTCCTGCGTCACCTGTGGCTGGATGCCGATGATGCGCAGCGCGCGCTCGGGCCCACCGGGCTGGCCCGACTCGAGACCCAGGTCGGCGCCAGCGAACGCCAGCACAGCGCTCAGATCTGCCTTTGCATCGAAGCCAGCCTGCCACTGCGCTACCTGTGGCGCAATGTCGCGCACGGCGAAGCCATCGAGGCGGTGTTGCGCGACCGCGCGCTCACCACTTTTGGCAAACAGCGCGTGTGGGACACTGCGCACAACAACGGCGTGCTGATCTATGTCTCGCTCGCCGAGCACCACATCGAGATCCTGGCTGATCGCGGGCTGGCAGACAGGGTGCCCGCACACACATGGCAAACGCTGGTGGATGCGGCCAGCGTGGCGCTGCGCGCGGGGCAGCTCGTGGAAGGCCTGGAGCAGGCACTGGCCGGCGTGCACTCACTGCTGCTGCAGCATTTTCCGGCCAGCGCCTCGGCCGCGAATCAGGGCCACGAGGCTCTGCCGGACCGCCCTGTGGTGCGCTGACGCCAAAGCCTGGCTTCAGGCCGCTTCCAGGAACGGCAAATATCATCCTTATGGGTGTTGCTGCATCGCAACAATAAACCCCTGTTTTGGCGCTCAAACCCGTGATTTGAACGCGACGAAAAAAATGCTGTGGTATTGTCGGAACTGAGGCGGAAGGAAGGGCGACAGCTCCCTTCAAGCTTGCGCAATGCCCGAGACACGGGCATGAGACGCCTTGCAGAATTCCAGACAAACCAAATCGTGAGAGGGGATCGACTATGGCCAACAAGCAAGAGCAGTTCAACGAACTTCAAAAGAAGAACCTTGAGGCCGCCATGCGCCTCGCTCAGCTCTCGATCGAGAACTCGCAGCGCATCATGGAAATCCAGGTGACGGCGGCAAAGAGCCTGTTCGAGGAAGGTGTGCATAACGCCAAGGCCATGTCCACCGTCAAGGATCCGAAGGACATGATGAACCTGCGCGCCAACTACGCTCAGACCACCACCGAAAAGATGCTGGCCTGCGCCCGTGAAATCGCCGAAATCACCGCCACCACCCAGGCTGAATTCGGCAAGCTGGTGGGCGAGCAACTGACCAGCGGAAGCCAGGACATGTTCGAAGCCATGCAGAAGATGTTCAAGGGCATGCCGATTTCGGATCAGAACGCCATGGGCGCCATGCAGACCGCGATGGACACCACGCGCTCGGCTTTCGAGCAGATGACCCGTGCCTCGACTGAAGCCTTCCAGGCCTTCAATCCGCAGGGCGGCAAGGGTCGCAAGTAATACCCGCTACCAGGGCATCGCCCCTGCAGTCACCAACGGCGCCTGACGGCGCCGTTTTTTTGTGAACCCGGCCCCTCAGCCCCCCAGCCGAACGCGCCCACACATCGACGGCGATCCGGTCGCAGCGGGGCTGCGCCTTGTCAGCGCCTGCGCTCGACCTCCTCCCAGCTCAATTCGTCACTCTCAGCAGCGTGCTCACCACCCGCTGTTTGCCAGCGCGCCGCTGCCGAATCGTCGCTGTCACGTGCGTCCACCCAACGTGCACCAGCTGGCGTTTCCTCCCGCTTCCAGAATGGCGCCCTTGTCTTCAGGTAGTCCATGATGAATTCGCAGGCCGCAAAGGCCTCACCGCGGTGTGCGCTGGCCACGCCCACGAACACGATGCGATCTGTCGGCACGAAGCGGCCAAAGCGATGGATGACGCTCACGCCCAGCAGCGCCCAGCGCTCTCTGGCCTGGGCAACGATCTCCTCGAGCGCCTTCTCGGTCATACCCGGATAGTGCTCCAGCGTCATCGCCGTGACCCCGTCACCTTCGTTGATATCCCGCACCAGGCCGACAAAGCTCGCAACCGCCCCTACCTGGCCGCTGCCGCCGTGCAAGCTGCCCACTTCGGCACCGACATCAAAATCCGCTTCCTGCACACTCACGCGGGCATGAAAACTGTTCCGCTCGGACATCACTCAGCCCCCTGTAACCGGCGGAAAGAATGCAACCTCGTCGCCCGCCTGCACCGCGCCATCGGCCCCAACCATGTGCTGATTGACGGCCGCACGCACATTGCGGCCTTCGGCCAGCGCGGCCCACGCCTCGCCGCGTGCGGCAAGATGGGCGCGCAAGGCCCCGACCGTGGCCACGCCCTGCGGCAACCCGAGCTCTTCGCTCGCCCGACCCAGCGCTTCACGCAGGCTGGCAAAATAAAGTAGCTTCACACTCATCACTGATCACCCTTTTCCATCACCCAGTTCAATGCAGCAGACCGCCGTAAGGCAGGAAGCGCAGCATCTCGCCCCGTTTCACCGTTGTTCCTGCCGGGATGTCCACCAGACCGTTTGCCCACACTGTCGAATTAAGTGCCGCCGAGCCCTGATTGGCGAAGAGTTCGATCCCCCCGCTCGCGTTCATGCGTGCGCGCAGGAACTCGCGCCGCCGATCAGGCCGCGGCCAATCAAACTCGGCACGCAACATCATGGACTGCGCCGCCACCTCCGTACAAGCCTGGCTGGCGAGCACGAAGGGCCTCACCAGCAGCAGGAAGGTTACGAAACTGGACACCGGATTTCCCGGCAAGCCGATGAAGGCCGCGGCATGTACACGCCCATAGGCCAGCGGCTTGCCTGGCTTCATGGCGATCTTCCACATGTCGAGGCGGCCTTCCGCCTCGACTGCCGGCTTGACATGATCTTCTTCGCCCACTGACACGCCGCCGCTGGTGAGGATGAGGTCATGCCCTTCGGCGGCACGACGCAACACCTCGCGAGTAAGATCGAGACGATCGGGCACGATGCCAAAGTCCTCGACTGCGCAGCCCAGATCCGCCAACAGCGCGCGCAGCAAGAAGCGATTGGAGTTGTAGATTGCGCCCGGTGGCAGCGGCTCGCCCGGCATCACCAGCTCATTGCCGGTGGAGAACACCGCCACCTTCAGGCGCCGATACACCGGCAGCTGCGCGGCGCCCACCGAGGCAGCGAGCGCAAGCGCCTGGGGCGTAAGGCGCACGCCAGCTGGCAGCACCTCCTCGCCCACACCAATGTCCTGCCCCTTGCGGCGCACGGCCTCACCCAGCGTAGGCACAGTGTTTATGACGACATGATCGCCGTCGTGTTCGCACAGCTCCTGCATCACCACGGTGTCGGCCCCCGCCGGCAGTGGCGCGCCGGTGAAGATGCGAGCGGCCGTGCCGGGCAGCAGCGCGTGACCGACGCTGCCCGCAGGAATGCGCTGGCTCACTGCGAGACGGGTGCCGGCAACGGGCACGTCGGCCGCACGCAGGGCGTAACCGTCCATCGCCGAGTTGTCCATCGTGGGCTGGCTGATCGTGGAGTGCAGCGCTGCCGCCAGCACTCGGCCACAGGCCAGCATGGTGTCCACCGACTCGACTTCGCGCACAGGACGAACGAAGCCGAGCAGCTTTTCATAGGCCTCGTCGAAGGAAAGCAGATTACCGTTCATCGGGCATCCAGATAATCGAGAATGAATTCAGCGATGCGTGCCGGCTCGTTGATCGGCAGCACGGGCAGTGGGCAGTCAGGCGCCAGCTCTTCAGCGCCAACGTCGCTCGCGACCGCCACCACATGTGGACTTTCCGGCCACAGCGGCGGCTTGCCGTGTGACGGACGGTGGATCTCGAGCTTGGGAACGGCGGCCGCCTTGTAGCCCTCGATGAGAACGAGGTCACAGGGCTCGAGCAGCAGCAGCTGCTCGTCCAGCGTGGGCTCGGGTGCGCCGCGCAGCTCATGCATCAGCACCCAGCGATCGCTGGACAGCATCAATACCTGAGTGGCACCGGCCTCACGATGACGCCATGAATCCTTGCCTGGCTTGTCGAGATCGAAGCCATGGTGAGCATGCTTGATCACCGACACGCGCAGGCCGCGCGCGGTAAACTCGGGCAGCAATCGTTCGACAAGGGTCGTCTTCCCCGATCCGGACCAACCGGCAAAACCGAAAACTTTCATCGAGAGCAAACACCCACGGCTGCATTGGACAAGGGTGAAGGATACAACAGAGCCCCGCAGCCAGCGCAGTCCGCGGGCTGGCAGCAGCATGCGAAGGCAGCGCCTGGGCTGCGCAGCCTGCATGCAGCGCGCAAGCACCGAGCTTCCTTGACTTCCTGGCGCGGTCGATTAATATCCCGCAAACACCACTTTTGTTGCGTTAAAATGAGTGGCTCTCCAATGATCAAGGCAGACCAAACCAACCATGCCCATTCGTGCTGAGTTTGATTTCATCGTTATCGGAGCGGGGTCTGCGGGCTGCGTGCTCGCCAACCGACTCTCGGCAGACCCGCACAACAAGGTATTGCTGCTGGAGGCCGGCGGCGCCGACAAGAGTCCCTTGATTCATATGCCTGCGGGCTTCCTGCCGATGATACGGGGGGGCATGTTCAGCTGGCATTACCAGACCGCGCCACAGAAGCACCTGAACAATCGTATCCTGAACGACGCGCGCGGCAAGGTGCTGGGCGGCAGCAGTTCGATCAATGGCATGTGTTACAGCCGTGGCGCACCGGAGATCTTCGATTTGTGGGCAAGCCTTGGAAACTCCGGCTGGTCTTATGCGGAGGTGCTGCCCTATTTCAAGCGCGCCGAGAACAACGAGCACGGTGAGACCGCGTTTCACGGCGGCGACGGCCCGCTGCCGGTGACTCAGGCCAGAATCACCAATCCCGCGCAGCAGGCCTGGCTGGACGCCGCACTGCAGGCGGGCTTTCCCTATAGCGACGACCACAATGGCGCCAAGCCCGAGGGTTTCGGCCCATCGGATCGCACCATCAAGGGCGGACGCCGGATCAGCACCGCCGTTGCCTATCTGAAGCCTGTCCGGCAGCGCCCAAATCTGCGCATCGAAACCGGTGCGCACGTGACGAAGCTCCTGTTCGACGGCAAGCGCGTCATCGGTGTCGAATACCTGCAGGGTTCAGAGGCCCGACAAGCCCATGCAAGGCGGGAGCTGATCTCCAGCGCGGGCACCTTCCAGTCGGCACAGCTGCTGATGCTGTCGGGTATCGGCGAGGCGGATCATCTGCGCTCGGTCGGGATCGAGCCCATCGTCGATCTGAAGGGCGTGGGCCAGAATCTTCACGATCATGTCGGCACCTCCGTGCAGATGAGCTGCCCCCTGCCGGTCACTGACTACAAGCTTCTGAGCAGCAATTTCGTCAAGGCCAAGGCCGGCTTGCAGTATCTCCTCACCCGCGGTGGCCCCCTGGCTGGCAACAGCACCGATGCGGTGGCTTACCTGCGCTCAGGCGCACCTAGCCATGACGAGCTCGATCTCAAGTTCTACCTGGTACCGATACTCACCGGCAATGGCGAAGTCGTGGAAGAGCATGGCGTCACCAATCTGGTCATTCTGACGCGACCGGAAAGTCGCGGGCAGCTGCGCTTGCGCTCCGCCAACCCGATGGACAAACCCATCATCGACGCCAATTACCTGGCCGAAGAGCGCGACCGTGATGTGCTCAGGCGCGGCGTCAGAATTGCACGCGACATCTTTACCCAGTCGGCTTACGACCGCTACCGCGGACGCGAGTACCTGCCCGGGGCCCAGATCAGGAGCGACGCCGAGCTCGATGAGTATTTCCGCAACACCTGCAACGTGAACTACGAAGCGGTCGGCACCTGCAAGATGGGCAAGGACGAGCTTGCGGTGGTCAATGACAAGCTGCAGGTTCGCGGTGTCGAGGGACTGCGGGTCGTCGATGGGTCGGTCATGCCCCGCATCACCACCGGCGATCCGAGTGCAACGATCATCATGATGGCCGAGAAGGCCGCTGATCTGCTGCTGCAAGGCGCATGAGGCCCCAGCGCTGAGTGCGCGGCGCTACATGCATTCAGGTGGCGCCGCTCAAGCGCGGTGAAAACCGGATGAGCCGCGCTGCCTGTCATCAATCCAGGCGGCGCGGCGGCGCCAGCGTGTGCAGGAAGGCGACCGCCTCCTCCTCCAGCCGGGTACGCCGCATCGGTGGCAGACTGCGCCACACCACCTTGCCATAAGATTTGTCGATCATGCGTGGGTCGCAAATGCACAATACGCCGCGGTCACGCTCGCTGCGGATGAGACGCCCTGCCCCCTGCTTCATGTTGATGACCGTGCGTGGCAACTGGTGGTGAATGAAGGGGCTGAGTCCCTGGCGCTGCATGTGCTCGACACGGGCGGCCAGCACCGGGTCGTCCGGTGAAGCGAACGGCAGCTTGTCGATAACCACCAGCGACAGCGCGTCACCCGGCACATCGACCCCTTCCCAGAAGCTCTGGCTCGCCACCAGCACGGCATTGCCCAGGCGGCGAAAGCGCTCCAGCAGTTCGGTGCGTGAGCCCTCGCCCTGGAGTAATACGGGCAGTTCGTCCTTGGCGTGCTGCAGCCCTTCGACGATGAGTTCGTGAATACGGCGCATGGCACGCAAGGAGGTGCACAGCACGAAGGCGCGACCACGCGCGGCACGAATCAAGGGCAAGGCCACGCCCGCGACGCGCTCGCTGTAGTTCGGCGCATTGGGGTCGGGCATGCCCGCCGGCGCGTAGAGCAAGGCCTGCTGGGCGTAATCGAAGGGGCTGCCCCAGACCGCGGTGAGCGGCGGCGGGTCCATCCATGCCAGACCGAGCTCACGGCAGTAGTGGCCAAAATCCGCCTTGCCCACTGCCAGCGTGGCCGAGGTGAACACCCAGGCGCGCGGCTGTGCCTCGAGCTGGCGCTTGAACACATCAGCAACGTGCAAGGGTGTGGCGTTGAGCGCCAGCGACTGGGCAAACACTTCCACCCAGAGAATCAGCTCCCTGGCTTCGGGCTTGCGCCAGCTCGCAAGCCGTTCAGCCATCTCCTCGCTGCGCCGCAGGCAGTTGGCCAGTCCCTCAGAGCGCTGCGCCTGGGTGTCGAGCACGGCCTGAAAGTCGGCGAGCGCCTTCTCCAGGGCCTCGACCTGCGCGTCGAAGTGCTCGCGCTCGGAGGCCTGCGCTGCCGACAGACGCGCGGACTCGTTGCCGAACACCAGGCGCAGATCGCGCGCAGCTTTCTCGAGGTTGCGCGTGTGGTCGATCAGGGCGATGCAGTCACGCGCGCCGGACACGGTCTCCGAACGCGTATCACGCGCAAGCTCCAGCACCTGAGCGGTCGACACGCTGTCGCCGAAGAACAGGCTCGCGGTCTCGGGCAGCTGATGGGCCTCATCGAAGATCACCGCATTGCAGGCCGGCAGCAGCTCGCCCATGCCTTCGTCGCGCAGCATCACGTCGGCGAAGAACAGATGGTGGTTCACCACCACCACGTCCGCCTCCATCGCGTTGCGCCGCGCCTCCATGACGAAGCACTCTTCCTTGTTCGGGCACTCCTGGCCGAGGCAGTTGTCACGCGTCGACGTTGCCGCGACCCAGGCCATGGAGTCCTCGCGCACGTCGGCGCATTCAGCCTTGTCGCCGCTCTGGGTGAGCTGCGCGAAGCGCGCAATGGCGCGCAGATCGGCGGCGTCCTGCGGACTCTGAAAGCGGCCGTCACGGGCATTGCGCTCGAGGTGGTAGTGGCAGACGTAGTTCGCCCGCCCCTTGAGCAGGGCGATCGTCACCGGCACCTTGAGCGCGCCACGCACCGTGGGCAGGTCACGGTTGAAGAGCTGATCCTGCAACGTTTTGGTGCCGGTGGAGATGATGACCTTGCCGCCGGCCAGCAGCGCCGGTACCAGATACGCGAAGGTCTTGCCAGTGCCGGTGCCGGCCTCGGCGACCAGGACGCGATTGCCCTTGATCGCCTCGGCGATTCTTTGTGCCATTTCGATCTGTTGCGGGCGCGCACGAAAACCCGCAATCGCGTTAGCGAGCGGGCCGTCTACAGCGAAGATGGGGGTGGGGTCGGACATGCGGAGCGGCGTGCACCAGGCAAGGTGAGAGGATGCGCAATTGTACGTGCTCGCATGCAGTGCAGCATCGCAGGACTCATCCCTTCCAGTGCAGGCAAGCCGCGTGGCGCCCACTGGAGCTGCAATCAGGCGACGCGGTGCGCCTCAGCCAGGTAGGGGCGCGTGCGCATCTCGATCAGGCGACTGACGGTACGTACGAACTCATGCGCGTTCTGACCCTCGGTGTAGAGCTCATGGGCCGGCACTTCGGCGCTGACGATGAGCTTCACGCGGTGGTCGTAGAGCACATCGATCAGCCAGGTGAATCGCCGCGCCTCGGCGGCGTTGCCGGACAGCATCTTCGGCACATTCGACAGCACCAGGGTATGGTGTTCGCGTGCGATCTCGAGGTAGTCATTCTGTGAGCGTGCCCCCTTGCACAGGGTGGCAAAGTCGAACCAGATCACCCCCGGAGCCTTGCGCACCACCGCCAGGCTGCGCTCCAGAATCTCCACCGTGCCGATTTCGCCTGGGCCGCCGGCGAGGCGCACGAAGTCCTCTTCCAGCTTGCGCTCGGCAGCAGCGTTGTGCGGCACCAGATAGATTTCGAGGGTCTCGAGGGTGCGCAAACGGTAATCGGTGCCGTCATCGACTTCGACAACGTCGAAGTTCTTCTTGATGAATTCGATCGTCGGCAGGAAGTTCACCCGCATCAGTCCGTTGGGGTATAGCCCGTCAGGTGGGTAGTTGGTGGTCATGACGAAGATCACGCCACGCGCGAACAAGGCTTCGAGCAGGCGCCCGAGAATCATCGCGTCAGCAATGTCGGAGATGTGGAACTCGTCAAAACACAACAGGCGGGTTGCCGTGGCGATCCGATCGGCCACCTTTTGCAGCGGATCAGGCTCGTGATTGTGATCCTTCAGGTCGCTCTGCACTTCCTGCATGAAGGCATGGAAATGCACCCGACGTTTGCGCTGGTAAGGTACGACGTCAAAGAAGCAATCCATCAGAAAGCTCTTGCCACGACCGACCCCGCCCCAGAAATACACGCTGCGCGGCAAGGCCGGGCGCGCGAACAGCTTGCGCAGCTTGGTGCGGCGGGCGGCCTTGAAGCCGACGAGTTCAGCGTACAGCCGCTGCAGACGAATGGCGGCGGCACGCTGTGCAGGGTCGGAGCTGAAGCCGCGAGCCTTGAGCTCGGCCTCGTAGGCGTCGAGCATGCCGTGCTCGGCCACGTTGAGGGTGCGATAGGGCATGGGACGAAACGACTCGATTCAATGACTGAGGTGTTGACAAAAAAAGGTGAGTGGAGAGGAGTTCCCTCCTCGCCCCTCACCCCCTGCAAGCGGCGAACCGATCAGAAGTGCAGCGCGCGCTTGTCGCAGGCCAGTGCCGCTTCGTGCACCGCCTCCGACAGCGTCGGGTGGGCGTGGCAGATGCGCGCGAGGTCTTCGGAGCAGCCGGCAAACTCCATCGCCACGACGGCTTCGGAGATGAGCTCGGACGCGTTTGCGCCAATGATATGCACGCCGAGGATGCGGTCGGTGTTCGCATCAGCCAGCATCTTCACGAAGCCGGTCGGATCACCCATGCCGAGCGCACGGCCGTTGGCCAAGAACGGGATCTTGCCAACCTTGTAGGTAACGCCAGCGGCCTTGAGCTGCTGCTCGGTCTTGCCCACCCAGGCAATCTCGGGGCTGGTGTAGATGACCCAGGGCACGGTGTCGAAGTTGCAATGACCGGACTGGCCCGCGATCATTTCGGCGACCATCACGCCCTCTTCCATCGCCTTGTGCGCGAGCATGGGCCCACGCACCACATCGCCCACCGCCCACACCCCGGGCAGATTGGTGCGGCAATGGTCGTCGACTTCGATCTGGCCACGCTCGGTGATCTTGAGTTCCACCGCGTCGGCATTCAGACCTTCGGTGTTGGGCACGCGTCCGACCGACACCACCAGACGATCCGCTTCGAGCACCTGCTCTGCGCCATCCTTGTCCTTGTAGGCGATGCTCACGCCCTTCTTGCCGATCTTGACCTCACCGATCTCCACCCCGAGCTTGAGCTGCAGACCTTGCTTGGTGAAGACCTTGAGCGCCTCCTTGGCGACGTCCTGGTCGGCCGCGGCAAGAAAGTCGGGCATGGCTTCAAGCACCGTGACCTCGGCACCCAGACGGCGCCAGACCGAACCCATCTCCAGACCAATGACACCGGCGCCGATCACTGCGAGTCGCTTTGGCACCGCTTCGAGTTCGAGCGCACCCACGTTGTCGCACACGATCTTGTTGTCGACCGGGACCCCGGGCAGGTGACGCGGCGAAGAGCCGGTGGCGATGATGACCTGCTTGGCGACAACCAGGGATTCACCCACATTGACATGCCAGCCCGCGTCACCCTTGCCGGCAAACGCGCCATGGCCATTGAGCATCGTGACCTTGTTCTTCTTGAACAAGCCCTTGATGCCGCCGGTGAGCTGATCGACGATGCCGGCCTTGCGCGCGATCATTTTCGCTACGTCGATCTTCGGCGTGCCGACGTTGATGCCTTGCGCTTCAAAAGCATGCCCGGCTTCCTCGAACAGATGCGAGGTGTGCAGCAAGGCCTTGGACGGGATGCAGCCCACGTTCAGGCAGGTGCCGCCCAGGCGGGGCTCGCCCTTGGGGTCGGCATAAGGATTGGATTCACAGCAGGCCACCTTGAAGCCGAGCTGCGCCGCACGAATGGCTGCAACATAGCCACCAGGTCCGCCGCCGATGACGAGGACGTCAAATTCACTGGACATTCATCACTCCCTGAAGGAAAGCGGGGCAGCGCCACCGCGCCAGCACCACGGCTGACGCAGAGGCGTGCCCCGACATGTATCGATCAAACGTCGAGAACGAGGCGCGCCGGATCTTCCAGCGCTTCCTTCATCGTCACCAGACCCAGCACCGCCTCGCGACCGTCGATGATGCGGTGGTCGTAGGACAGGGCGAGGTAGTTGATCGGGCGTACGACCACCTGACCGTTCTCCACCACCGCCCTGTCCTTGGTGGCGTGGATGCCGAGGATGGCCGACTGCGGCGGGTTGATGATCGGCGTCGACATCATCGAGCCGAACACGCCGCCGTTGGAGATCGAGAAGGTGCCGCCCGAGAGATCGTCCATGGACAGCTTGCCGTCCTTGGCCTTCTGCCCGAACTCGGCGATCTTGAGTTCGATCTCGGCGATCGACATCGATTCGACGTTACGCAGGATGGGCACCACCAGGCCGCGCGGCGAACCCACCGCGATGCCGATGTCGATGTAGCCGTGATAGACGATGTCATTGCCATCGATCGAGGCGTTCAGGATCGGGAACTTCTTCAGCGCGGCGACTGCCGCCTTGACGAAGAAGCCCATGAAGCCCAGGCGCACGCCATGCGCTTTCTCGAACTTGTCGCCATACTGCTTGCGCAGGCCCATGACCGGCGCCATGTTCACTTCGTTGAACGTGGTCAGGATGGCATTTTCGTTCTTGGACTGCAGCAGGCGCTCGGCGATGCGGGCACGCAGACGCGTCATCGGCACCCGCTCCTCGGCACGGTCACCGACGGCGGAAATGACCGCCGGCGCGGCTGCAGCAGCCGCTTTGGGCTGAGCCGAAACGGCATCTTCCTTGGTCACCCTCCCGCCGCGGCCCGAACCCGCGACATCCGCTGCGGCGACGCCCTTCTCGTCGAGAATCTTGCGCGCTGCCGGGCTGGCGACACCGGCGGCGGACGATGTGCGGGCTGCAGCGGCAGGCGCCGCAGCCTGTACAGCCGCCGCGGGGGCGTCGCTTGCAGCCGCCGTCGCCTCGGTATCGATCTGGGCGATCAGCTCACCCGAAGCGACGGTGTCGCCGCTGGCGCGAATGATCTTCACCAGCACACCGTCGGCGGGTGCAGGGGTCTCGAGCACGACCTTGTCGGTTTCGATATCGATCAGGTTCTCATCACGCGAAACCGCGTCGCCCTCCTTCTTGTGCCAGGCCCCCAAGGTCGCCTCAGAAACGGATTCGGAAAGCTGCGGTACTTTGACTTCGATCAGCATTGATTCATCTCCCTGGTTTTTCTATCAATTCGGCGAGTGCGGCGTGGTGTCCTGAATAGGACCGAAAGCATTCTCGAGGATGGCCTTCTGCTGCTGGTTGTGCAAGGCGTAGTAACCCACTGCCGGCGAGGCCGCAGCCGAGCGGCTGACGAGCAGCAGCTTGCGCTTGGTGCCCAGCACATTGACCAGATGCTGGCGCGAAGCCAGCCAGTACCATGCGCCCTGGTTACGCGGTTCTTCCTGGCACCAGACGATTTCCTTGGCGTTGGGGAACTGGGCGATTGCCTTGCCAAACTCCTCAACCGGGAATGGGTACAGTTGCTCGACGCGAACCAGCGCAATATCGGTGATCTTGTTCTCGCGCCGATAAGCCAGCAATTCGTAGTAGATCTTGCCCTGGCAAAGCAGTACGCGCTTCACCTTCTTCGCGTCCAGCTGCTCGACCTCCGGAATGACGGTCTGGAAACGTCCGTTGGCAAGTTCGTCGATCGATGAAATCGCTTCCTTGTGGCGCAGCAGTGACTTCGGCGTGATGATGATCAGCGGCTTGCGCAGACGACGGACCATCTGCCGGCGCAGCAGATGGAAGATCTGTGCGGGTGTGGTCGGCACGCAGATCTGCCAGTTGTGTTCTGCGGCATTGTTCATGAAGCGCTCGAGGCGCGCAGAGGAGTGCTCGGGGCCCTGTCCCTCATAGCCATGAGGAAGCATCATCACCAGGCCGGACAAACGCCCCCACTTGGCTTCGCCGGAACTGATGAACTGGTCGATCACGACCTGGGCGCCATTGACGAAGTCGCCAAACTGAGCTTCCCACACCACCAGTTCGTTGGGTTCAGCGGTCGAGTAACCATACTCGAAGGCCAGCACCCCCTCCTCGGACAGCACCGAGTCGAAGCACTGGAAGTTCGCCTGACCATCCTGAATGTGCTCCAGGGGCTTGTAGATGCCTTCGTCCCAACGCTCACGGAGCTGATCATGCAGCGCCGCGTGACGATGGAAGAAGGTGCCACGGTTGACGTCCTCGCCCGAGACTCGAACACCATAGCCCTGAGCCAGCAGGCTGGCATAGGCAAGGTTTTCACCCATGCCCCAGTCCAGCGGAAGCTCGCCGCGCCCCATCGCCGCGCGGTCGTCGATGATCTTCTTGACCCGCGAATGCAGCTCGAAGCCGTCCGGGACCACGGTCAGGCGCTCGGAGAGGCGCTTGACTTCCTGCACTGGAATGGAGGTGTCGGCGGCGTCGGTGTAGGGCTGCTTGAGGAAAGGCGTCCAGTCCACCGCAAACTGGCGATCATGTCCCGACAGCACCGGGTTATAGAGCAGCTCGCCGCGATCGAGATGCGCGCGATACTGGGCGATCATGTTCTCCGGTTCGTCTGCGCTGATGCTGCCTTCCGCCACCAGGCGATCGGCGTAGAGTTTGCGCGTACCGGGGTGCTTCTGGATGGTGCGGTACATCAGCGGCTGCGTGACCATCGGCTCGTCCTGCTCGTTGTGGCCGAGCTTGCGGAAGCAGATGATGTCAACGACGACATCCTTCTTGAACTCCTGGCGGAAGTCGACCGCCAGTGCGGTCACAAAGGCCACCGCTTCCGGATCGTCACCGTTGACGTGGAAGATGGGCGCTTCGACCATCTTGAAGATGTCGGTGCAATACAAGGATGAACGATAGTCGCGCGGATCAGAGGTGGTGAAACCAATCTGGTTGTTGATCACGATGTGCATCGTCCCGCCCGTGCCATAGCCGCGGGTCTGGGAGAAGTTGAGCATCTCCTGGTTCACGCCCTGCCCGGCAACAGCGGCGTCGCCATGGATCAGCACCGACAGCACCTGGCTCTTCTCCGTGTCCTTTCTTCGCACCTGACGCGCATACACCGAGCCCACGACGACCGGGTTGATGATCTCGAGGTGCGAGGGGTTGAACGCCAGCGTGAGGTGCATCGGCCCACCCGCGGTCATGACGTCACTGGAGAAGCCCATGTGGTACTTGACGTCACCCGCGCTCAGATCGGCCAGCGCCTTGCCTTCGAACTCCGAGAACAGCATGGACGGCGACTTGCCAAGCGTGTTGACGAGTACGTTGAGGCGGCCACGGTGGGCCATTCCGATCACGGTTTCTGCAACGCCATGGCCACCCGCCACACGCACGATCTCGTCCATCGCAACGATCGCCGTCTCCCCACCCTCGAGTGAGAAGCGCTTCTGACCGACGTAGCGCGTGTGCAGGTAGCGCTCCAGCGTTTCTGCCGCGGTCGTGCGCTCAAGAATGCGCTTCTTGACCTCAACCGAGAACTTCGGCGTCCCCCGCACGCTCTCCAGACGGCTCTGGATCCAGCGCTTTTGCGCGATGTCGGAGATGTACATGTACTCCGAACCGATGGAGCTGCAGTAGGTCTGGCGTAGCGCCTCGAGGATCTCACGCAGGCTGGCGTGTTCGGTCGAAAAGCCGCTGAAGGAGCCGACATTGAAGCTCTTCGACAGATCGGCTTCGGTGAAACCGTAGTAGGACGGCTCGAGTTCCGCGATCTGGGGACGCTCGGTGCGCTTGAGCGGATCAAGACTGGCCCAACGGTTGCCCAGGAAGCGATAGGCGTTGATCAGCTGCAGCACGGACACTTGCTGCTTGTCCTCGCCACCGCCGGAAACAACAGTGCGTACCGGACCGCGCTTGGCCATCTGTTCGAAGGCCGCGATCACCGGCCCATGCGCGACGTCGCGGGCAGCCGCTCCCGACTGGCTTTGCAGCTGGTCGAAGTACGCACGCCAGTCATCCGAAACCGAACTCGGATCGGCGAGATAGTTTTCGTACTGCTCTTCAATGAACGGCGCATTCGAGCCGAACAAGTGCGAGGTTTTTTCGAGTTGCTTCATCATGATGAAAGCCACCTGTATTTTATGTTCCCTGCTCGCGGCCTGGCCTGCTTGCAGGTAATTGCGCTGATCGAAGGCGGCGTGGATCGAGGCTCGATGGAAAAACGGGATGACAGCGCACGCGCGATCACCCCGTCACCGTCAGACTCGGCGGCGCCTCCCTCCCCTCTCCATCGTCTCTTACGGACGCTGATCGATGGCGGTCACGTCGCGTCGCGCCGCACCGGTGTACAACTGACGCGGACGACCGATCTTGTATTCCGGATCGGTGATCATCTCTTCCCACTGGGTGATCCAGCCCACCGTGCGCGCGAGCGCGAAGATGCAGGTGAACATGGAGGTCGGAATACCCAGCGCCTTCTGCACGATGCCCGAATAGAAGTCGACGTTGGGATAGAGCTTCTTCTCGACGAAGTAAGGATCCTCAAGCGCGATTCTCTCCAGCTCCATCGCGAGCTTGAACAGACGGTCGTTCTCGAGACCGAGCTCCTTGAGCACCTCGTTGCAGACCTTGCGCATCAGCGTGGCACGCGGATCGAAGTTCTTGTAGACGCGGTGGCCAAAACCCATGAGCTTGAAGCTGTCGTTCTTGTCCTTGGCACGTTCAATGAACTCCGCCACGCGTGACACATCACCGATCTCTTCCAGCATGTTCAGGCAGGCCTCATTGGCGCCACCGTGCGACGGTCCCCACAGGCAGGCAATGCCCGCCGAGATGCAGGCGAACGGGTTCGCACCCGACGAACCGGCGAGGCGCACGGTCGAGGTCGAAGCGTTCTGCTCATGATCGGCGTGCAGCGTGAAGATGACGTCGAGCGCACGCACCAGCACCGGATTCGGTTCGTATTTTTCGCACGGCGTGCCGAACATCATGTGCATGAAGTTGGCGGTGTAGCTCAGATCGTTGCGCGGGTACATGAAGGGCTCGCCCTTGTTGTACTTGTAGGCCATGGCAACGATGGTCGGCAGCTTGGCAATCAGGCGGTTGATCGAGATGCTGCGATGCTTGGCATCGGAGAAATCCATGGCGTCGTGATAGAAGGCCGACAAAGCCCCCACCACGCCCACCATCACCGCCATGGGATGCGCATCACGACGGAAACCAGAGAAGAACTTCGTGATCTGGTCGTGCAACATCGTGTGGCTCTTGATGGTGTGCTCGAACTCGGCTTTCTGCTCTGCGTTCGGTAGCTCACCGGTCTTCAGCAAATAGGCCACTTCGAGAAACTCGCAGTTGTCAGCCAGCTGCTCGATGGGGTAGCCGCGATAGAGCAATTCACCCTTGTCGCCATCAATGAAGGTGATGTCAGACTTGCAGCTCGCCGTCGAAAGAAAGCCTGAGTCATAAGTGAACAAGCCGGTCTTGCTACCCAGCGTACGAATGTCGATGACATCCGGGCCATGGGTGCCGGTCATCACCGGAAATTCGACGGTCTTGCCATCGACGGTTAGCGTTGCCATGCGTTCAGTGCTCATAGATCGTCCCTTCTACTAGCCGGTTAAACTGCTTGTCGTATCGTGATCGTAGCTGCAGCCTCAGGACTGACGCAGCAGGCCGATCATCTCTTGCCAGCGGTCCACCTCACATGCCTTGCTGCCATTGACCAGAGCCCAGATGTCATAGTCATCGCAACGCAACAGATCGTCCAGATCCGCCAATTGATCGTCGGTGAGACGATCGAAATCCCGCTCCAGGAAACGCGTAAACACCAGATCGAGCTCAAGCAGCGCCCTGCGGCACTGCCAGCGGATACGGCCCCTGTTCATGCTCATGCACTTACCATCCTCAGACTGCACGCCGAACCATCATGTCCTTGATCTTGCCAATCGCACGCGTCGGGTTGAGACCCTTCGGGCACACGTCGACACAGTTCATGATGGAGTGGCAGCGGAACAGGCGATAGGGGTCCTCGAGGTCGTCGAGACGCGCGTTGGTGTCCTGATCACGGGTATCGGCGAGGAAGCGGTAAGCGTTGAGCAGACCGGCAGGGCCGACGAACTTGTCTGGATTCCACCAGAACGACGGGCACGAGGTGGAGCAGCACGCGCACAGGATGCACTCGTACAGACCGTTGAGTTCTTCCCTGTCCTCGGGCGTTTGCAGACGCTCACGCTCGGGCGCGGGGTCGTTATTGACCAGGTAGGGCTTGATCGAGTGGTACTGCTTGAAGAACTGCGTCATGTCGACGATCAGGTCGCGAATGACGGGCAACCCGGGCAAGGGGCGCAGGGTGATGGGCTGCGACAGCGCGTCCACATCGGTCAGACAGGCGAGGCCGTTCTTGCCGTTGATGTTCATCGCGTCCGAGCCGCACACGCCTTCGCGGCATGAACGACGGAAGGACATTGAATCATCCTTGGCACGCAGGCGAACCAGCGCATCGAGCAGCTTCTTGTCGGAGGGCTCAAGCTGGACCGAGATGTCCTGCATGTAGGGCTTCTCGTCCTTGTCCGGATCGTAGCGGTAGATCTTGAAATTGACGGTACGTTTGATCATGAATAGTTCTCCCGGCGCTCAGTAAGTGCGCTTGGCGAGCGCAATCGGCTCGACGTCGTCGGACAGCGGCTTGAGGTTGACCGGCTTGTAATCGAGGCGGTCGCCCTCGCTGTACCACAGGGTGTGCTTGAGCCAGTTGGCATCGTCACGGCCGTTCGGATTCTCCGCCGTGTCCAGGGCGTCATCACGCACATGGGCACCCCGCGATTCCTTGCGCGCCTCGGCCGAAACGATGGTGGCACGCGCGACCTCGATGAGGTTGTCGAGTTCCAGCGCCTCCATGCGGGCGACGTTCCACACCTTCGACTTGTCTGCGATCTCGGTCCGCTTCACGCGCTCGGCGATCTCGGCGATCTGCTGCACGCCTTCCTTGAGCAGGTGATCGAAGCGGAACACGCCAGCGTGCCTCTGCATCGAACGCCGCATGTCCGCACCCACCTCGAACACACTCTCGCCGCCGGTCTGCGACTCGAGTCGAGCCAGACGCGCCAGCGAAACATCGGCTGCATTCGCGGGCAGCGGCTTGAGCGCGAGCTGGCCAGACTGGAGGTCTTCGACCACGGTCTCGCCAGCCGACTTGCCGAACACCAGCAGATCGAGCAGCGAGTTCGTGCCCAGACGGTTCGCGCCGTGCACCGAGGTACATGCGCACTCACCTGCGGCGTAGAAGCCGACTACCGGGCTGTTGGGATTGCCCTCATGCGGCACCACGACCTGGCCCTTGTAGTTGGTCGGAATACCGCCCATCTGGTAATGGCAGGTCGGCACGACCGGGATCGGCGCCTTGATCGGGTCCACACCGGCAAACTGGATAGAGATCTCACGAATGCCGGGCAGGCGCTTCATGATGTTCTCGGGCGACAGGTGGGTGATGTCGAGCAGCACGTGATCCTTGTCCGGACCACAGCCGCGACCTTCGTTGATCTCGGTGGTCATCGCACGCGAAACGATGTCGCGCGAGGCCAGATCCTTCAGGTTGGGCGCATAGCGCTCCATGAAGCGCTCACCCGAGGCATTGCGCAGGATGCCGCCTTCGCCACGAACCCCCTCGGTGATGAGCACGCCGGCGCCGGCGACGCCGGTCGGATGGAACTGCCAGAACTCCATGTCTTCCAGCGGAATGCCTGCCCGTGCAGCCATCCCCAGTCCATCACCCGTATTGATGAAGGCGTTGGTCGAGGAGTGATAGATGCGGCCCGCGCCGCCGGTCGCGAAGATGGTGGCCTTCGAATGGAAGATCGAGACTTCTCCAGTCTCCATTTCCATTGCGGTCACGCCGATGACGTCGCCGTCGCCGTCGCGGATCAGGTCGAGCGCCATCCACTCGACGAAGAACTGGGTGTTCGCGCGCACGTTGCGCTGATAGAGCGCGTGCAGCATGGCGTGACCGGTACGGTCAGCGGCCGCACAGGAGCGCATGACCGGCGCCTGGCCGTAGTTCATCGAGTGGCCGCCGAACGGACGCTGATAGATCTTGCCGTTGTCGGTGCGATCGAAAGGCATGCCGTAGTGCTCGAGCTCGATGACGACTTCGTTCGCCTTCTTGCACATGAACTCGATCGCATCCTGGTCACCCAGCCAGTCCGACCCCTTCACGGTGTCGTACATGTGCCAGTGCCAGTTATCCTCAGTCGAGTTGCCGAGCGAAGCAGCCACGCCGCCCTGCGCCGCGACCGTATGCGAGCGCGTCGGGAACACCTTGGTCAATACGGCGGTCTTCAGGCCCGACTCGGAAAGTTGCAATGCGGCGCGCAGACCTGCACCACCCGCGCCGACGATTACGGCATCAAAGGTACGCTTAGCGACATTCACGCTTACAGCCTCCAAAGAATCTGGGCTGCCCAACCGGCATAACCGACGAGCAGGAAAAGGGTGACGAGATGCAAGCCGAGGCGCACGCCAGTGGGCTTGACATAGTCCATCCACAGGTCGCGCACGCCAACCCAGGCGTGATAGAACAGGGACAGGAAGAACAGGAAGCTCAGAAAGCGAAACAGTCCTCCGGAGAACAGGCCACTCCACGCCTCATGGGTGAATTCAGGCAAAGTCAGCGCACAGACCGCGAAGATGACCGTATAGATGGCCATGTACACCGCAGTGGCACGCTGCCCAATCCAGTCCTTGAGGCCGTAGTGCGCGCCTACAGGTTGACGGTTCACCATAGTTTCACCCCGATGATGACGGTGAGCACGATGCTCACGACCAGTACGATGCGCGACGAGCTGCGCGCCGCCGGAAGATCCGTGCCCTTGTCCAGATCGAGGAGAAGGAAACGGATGCCGGCACAGAAGTGGTGCATGTACGCCCACAACAGACCGAACAACAGCAGCTTGACCAGTGGATGCCCGACTACTGCACTGAAGGTCACGAAGGTCTCGGCCGAACCAAGACTGCGATCCAGAAGGTAAAGCAGGAAAGGCAACAACAGGAACAGGCCTACGCCGCTGATGCGATGAAGGATGGAAACAATGCCCGGCAATGGCAGCCGGATCTGGTTCAAGGCCAGAAACTTCGGCCTTGGTTTGCGTACAGTCACTTCTGACATGAAGACTCCCCTCTACATGCACGACGGCAGCGCCGCCGCCGACCTCGAAAATACCTACAGCCCATACGTAACGATACGTAATCTGTAATTATAACGCTGTAGCGCAGCGCAACATTAGGTCAATTCAGCTCATTCAGATAAAAGTGCTCTGCCGTCGAATACAAGCCACGACGCCACTCCACCGGCTTGTCGCCATAGGTGTAGGTGACCCGTTCCACCGACAGCAGCGGCGTACCCTCGGCGACCTTCAGCGCCTCGCTTGCGTTGCGATCGGCGGCCACCGCGCGGATTCGCTCCTGAGCACGAATCATGCGCAGGCCGAAGCGGGTTTCGAACAGACTGTAAAGAGACCCGTTCCAGCTCTGCAAGACTTCGGCAGTCAAGCCCTGGAAGGTCTCTCCAGACAGGTAGATCTCATCAATCACCACCGGCTTGAGCGCAAACTGGAGCAGACGGCGCACGATGATGATAGGTGCGCCCGGCTCGATTGCCAGCATGCGCGACGCCTCCTGCCCGGCCTTCGCGCGCCAGCAATCCAGCGGCACGCTGGTGGGGTGAGACAGGTCGCCATCGAGGGGCACCAGACGCAAGAAGCGAAACAGCGCGCGCGGATCGTTGTGCGACGCAACGTAAGTACCCTTACCCTGTTTGCGCACAAGCAGGTTTTCAGCCGCCATCTCGTCAATCGCCTTGCGCACGGTGCCCTGCGACACCCCGAAGCGCACCGCCAGTTCCTGCTCACTCGGAATCACCTGACCGGGTCGCCACTCACCCGCCTCGAGCGCCTGAGTGATGAGCGCTTTGATCTGGCGGTACAGGGGGCTGAAGGTGGGGGCATCCTGGGACATGCGCGGCATTTGATCACAAAAAAAAAGGCTCGTCTATAGCCTGTCTTATGTCTTATATAAGACATAAGTGATAATTTGACAGCCGGCATTTTTCTACTTAGTATCTGCGCGCCCCAATGTATGCGGCGCGGATGCCGCGGCAACATTTGCTGCAACACCTGCTACGACCTGCAAGCGAGGCACCAGTTCTCGAAACCGACACCACCGACCGTCTTATTCAGAGGGAGTATTCACATGAGCAAAGCCCCCATGCGCGTTGCTGTCACCGGCGCCGCCGGTCAGATCGGCTACAGCCTGCTGTTCCGTATCGCCAGTGGCGAAATGCTGGGCAAGGACCAGCCCGTGATCCTGCAACTGCTTGATCTGCCCCAGGCGCAGAAGGCGGTGAAGGGTGTGATGATGGAGCTTGAGGACTGCGCCTTTCCTCTGCTGGCCGGCATGGTCGCCACCGATGACCCCAACGTCGCTTTCAAGGATGCTGACGTCTGCCTGCTGGTGGGTGCCCGCCCGCGTGGCCCCGGCATGGAGCGTGCAGACCTGCTGACTGCCAACGGCGCAATCTTCACCGTGCAGGGCAAGGCCATTGCCGAAAACGCAAACGAGAACGTGCGCGTGCTGGTCGTGGGCAACCCGTGCAACACCAACGCCTACATCGCTCGCGCTGCGGCGATCAAGGTCGGGCGCACCAACCCCGATAACTACCACGGCATGCTGCGCCTGGATCACAACCGCGCACTGTCACAACTCGCCGCCAAGACCGGTCGCCCGGTCGCTTCGCTGAAGAAGATGGTGGTGTGGGGCAACCACTCGCCGTCGATGTACGCCGACTACCGTTTCTGCGAGTCCAACGGCGACAGCGTCAAGGCACTGGTCAACGATCACGCCTGGAACAACGACGTGTTCCTGCCCACCGTGGGCAAGCGTGGCGCGGCCATCATCGAGGCCCGTGGCCTGTCGTCGGCCGCTTCCGCCGCCAACGCCGCCATCGACCACGTGCGTGACTGGGTGCTCGGCTCGGACGACTGGGTCACCATGGGCGTGCCCTCGGACGGCTCTTATGGCATCCCCGAAGGCATCGTGTTCGGCGTGCCGTGCGAGTGCAAGGACGGCCAGTTCAAGGTCATCAAGGGGCTGGAGATCGACGAATACTCCCAGGGCAAGATCAGCATCACCCTGAAGGAACTCGAAGACGAGCGTGCCGCTGTTGCCGACATGCTGAAGTAAGACTCGCGAGCGCGGCCTGAAGCCGCGTTTGCACCGGGCCACGGGTTAAAATCCGTGGCCTTTTTTGTTTCTGCCGCCCCAAGGAGAACCCGCATGCGCCTGCACCCTGACGCCGTCCTGTTCGCTGGCGAGAAGCCCTTTCCGGCGCTGCCCGCGGTTGATCACTATGCCGGTGCCCACAAGCTGATGCTCAAGGCCCTGAAGCTGCAGCAGGAACTGGGCCCGATCTTCGACCTCACCTGCGACTGCGAAGATGGCGCACGCGCTGGGGCGGAGGCCGAGCATGCGCACATGGTGGCGGAGTTGGTGAATGGCACAGACAACCACTTTGGCCGCGTGGGTGTGCGCATCCACGACATCACTCATTCGCACTGGGTCGAAGACCTCGAGATTCTGGTGCGCGGCGCAGGCCAGCGCCTGGCCTTCATCACCCTGCCCAAGGTGCGCTCGGCACAGGATGTGCACACCCAGATCCGCGAACTGCGCCGCATCGAGACCGACTGCGCCCTGGCGCGGACCTTGCCGGTGCACATCCTGATCGAGACCCATGGCGCCCTGCGCGAGGTGTGGGATATCGCCGCGATCAAGGGCGTGGAGTCGCTCGACTTCGGTCTGATGGATTTCGTCTCTGCTCATCATGGCGCGATCCCGGGCAGCGCGATGAAAAGCCCGGGGCAGTTCGAACACCCGCTCATCGTCCGCGCCAAGGCGGAAATTTCGGCCGCCGCGCTTGCCAACGGCGTGGTGCCAGCACACAACGTCACCACCGAACTGAGCGATGTCGCCGTCATCCGCCATGACGCCGAGCGCGCGCGCAAGGAGTTCGCTTACCTGCGCATGTGGAGCATCCATCCCAACCAGATCCTGCCCATCATCGCCGCCATGCAGCCGGACTTCTCCGAGGTGGAGGAAGCGCTGCAGATTCTCATCGCCGCCCAGGACGCCGACTGGGGCCCCATACAGCACGGCGGGCGCCTGCACGACCGTGCGTCCTATCGTTATTACTGGGAGTTGTTGCAGCGCGCGCGCAACACCGGCGTGCACTTGCCGGACGACGCACGCAGCCGTTTCTTCCCGCTCTGAGCGCCACCGCCAATGAGCGAAAACGCGGCCGGGAGCACAGAGGCAGAGCTGACAGAAGAGCCCGCTTTTCTCGACGCAGGCACAGCCGCGTATCGGCGCGCCAATCTCGCCATGTTCGTCGGCGGCTTTGCCACCTTTGCCATGCTCTATGGCACGCAGCCCATCCTGCCCTTGCTGAGCGAGGCCTTCGACATCAGCCCGGCGAGCGCAAGCCTGTCCGTGTCCGCCGGCACCGCCGCGCTCGCGCTCTTGCTCATCCCGGCCAGCATCCTGTCGGACCGCATCGGGCGCATGCGGGTGATGAAGACCTCATTGACGCTCGCGGCCATCGTCGCGCTCGCCTCCCCCTTCGTCACCGACTTCAACCAGCTCCTGGTCCTGCGTGCCCTGCTCGGTGCTGCGCTGGCCGGTCTGCCCGCGGCGGCGATGGCCTACCTCGGCGAGGAGATCGCGCCCCAGGCCCAGGGCCGGGCAATGGGTCTGTACATCGCGGGCAACGCACTCGGCGGCATGAGTGGACGCTTCATCTCGGCACTGGTGGCGCAATGGAGCTCATGGCGGATCGCGCTGGGCGTGCTCGGCGTGCTCGGCGTCATTGCCGCATTCCTGTTCTGGCGCAGCCTTCCCGCCTCGCGTCACTTCAGCCCACGCGCCGCACGCCCTGCCAGGATCCTGTCCGACGTCCGCGCCCTGTTCAGCGATGAGGCGATGCCCTGGCTGTTTCTGACCGCCTTCCTGCTCATGGGCGCCTTCATCGGGCTCTACAACTACCTCGGCTTCCGTCTCATGGAAGCGCCCTTCGGCCTGAGTCAGAGCGCCATCGGCGCAATCTTCGGCCTCTATCTGCTCGGCACCTGGGCCTCGGCCTGGAGCGGCCAGCTCGCCGACCGCCATGGCCGACGCAACATCCTGTGGATCATGGTGAGCGTGATGGCGAGCGGCCTGCTCGCGACCCTGTCGCCAGCGCTGCCCATCATCATCGCGGGAGTGGCGGTCTACACCTTCGGCTTTTTTGCCGCGCACTCGGTGGCCAGCGGCTGGGTCGCACGGCGTGCCAACGAACGCCGCGCGCTGGCCGCCGCGCTTTACCTGAGCAGTTATTACCTGGGCGCAAGCGTCATCGGCACCCTCGCCGGCCCGGCATGGACACTCCATGCCTGGGGCGGGGTGGCGCTGGTGGTGGGCACCTGCCTGGCTGCGACCCTGCTCCTGGCTGGATTCCATCTGCGCCGCATCGAGCCGCCACGCCGGCCTTGAAAACACGGCCGCCATAGCGGCGAAGGCCCTGGCTACTTGAGATTGCCGGACAGGAACTGACGCAGACGTTCGCTGCGCGTGTTGCCGAACACCTCAGCGGGCAGCCCTTCCTCCTCCACCACGCCCTGATGCAGGAACATCACCTTGCTCGACACTTCGCGCGCAAAGCCCATCTCGTGCGTGACCACAATCATCGTGCGCCCCTCCTGCGCCAGGCCACGCATGACCTTGAGCACATCGCCGACAAGCTCAGGGTCGAGCGCCGAGGTCGGCTCATCGAACAGGAGCACAGCCGGCTCCATGGCGAGCGCGCGCGCAATGGCCACGCGCTGCTGCTGACCGCCCGAAAGATGGACGGGGTAGCTATCCCTGCACTGCGCAATGCCGACCTTGTCCAGGTAGGCCAGGGCACGCTCGCGTGCCTCGCGCCGCGACACACCCAGCACATGCACCGGCGCCTCGGTGACGTTCTCGAGCACGGTCATGTGCGCCCACAGGTTGAAATGCTGGAACACCATCGCCAGGCGCGTGCGCAGGCGCTGCAACTGTTTGGCATCAGCAACACGCAGATGGCCGTTCTTGCCCGCCACCAGGCGGATCTCCTCACCGGCCACCTGGATGCGGCCCGCATCGGGCTGCTCGAGAAAATTGATGCAGCGCAAAAAGGTACTCTTGCCCGAGCCGGACGAGCCGATGAGCGTGATCACATCACCTGCTTCGGCCGCCAGGGACACGCCCTTCAACACCTCATGATCGCCATAGCGCTTGTGCAGGTTTTCGACGCTGAGCTGAGTCATCTGGGAGTCCGGAAAATTGCGGTCACGCGGGCTTATGCAGCGCCTTGCGCGGCTGCAAATGGGCGAGCCAGCGCCGCTCGGCGAGGCGGAACAAGCCGACGAGGGCAAAGGTGAGGGCAAGATAGATCAGGCCCGCAAAGACAAAGGCCTCGAACGGCGCAAAGAACTGCGAGTAGGCGTTGCGCGCCGCACCAGTCAAATCGACCAGCGTGATCGTTGACGCGATCGCGGTGCCGTGCAGCATGAAGATGATTTCGTTGCTGTAAGCCGGCAAGGCGCGGCGCAAGGCACCCGGCAGCAGGATGCGGCGCAGCATCGTGAACCGGCTCATGCCACAGGCTCGTGCCGCCTCGATCTCCCCATGCGGCGTCGCGCGCAAGGCGCCTGCGAGGATCTCGATGGTGTAGGCACAGGTGTTGAGGGCAAAGGTGAGCAGCGCGCAGCCATAGGGGTCGCGCAACACCAGCCAGAAGCGGTTGCCGTCCGCCCACTGCGCCTGCATCCACTCGAACTGGCCGAGCCCGTAATACATCAGCAGCAACTGCACCAGCATCGGCGTGCCACGAAAGAAGTAGCCATACAGCCACACTGGCCCATGAACCCAGGGATTGGGCGAGACACGCAGGACGGCGAGCGGAATCGCGCACACCAGCCCGGCCGCCAGCGCAAACACCGTGAGCTGCAGCGTCAGCCACAGACCGGCTGCATACTGCGGCCAGCTCTCGCTGAATAGACTCCATTCGATCATGCCGTCGCCTTGCGCACGCCGACCGAATAGCGGCCTTCGAGCCAGCGCAGAGCCAGCCCGGAAAGCGCGGTGAGGGCGAGATAGAAGACGCACACCGCCAGGTAGAAGACGAAGGGCTCACGCGTGGTGCGACCGGCCTGGTCGGCGAGCCAGGTGATGTCGGAGAGACCGATGATGGACACCAGCGCCGTGCTCTTTTGCATCACCTGCCAGTTGTTGCCCAGCCCGGGCAAGGCGTGGCGCAACATCTGCGGCACAAGAATGCGACGAAACACCTGTGCCCGGCTCATGCCATAGGCGCGCCCGGCCTCGAGCTGCCCCACGGGCACGGCGAGAAAGGCGCCACGAAAGGTCTCGGTGAAATAGGCGCCGAAGATGAAACCCAGCGTAGCAACCCCCGCCACAAAGGGATTCACGTCGACATAGTCCCAACCCAGCGCGTCCGTCACCCGGTTGACCGCCATCTGCCCCCCATAGAAGACAAGCAGCATCATCACCAGATCAGGGATGCCGCGCACCACCGTGGTGTAGGCGGTGGCGGGCAGGCGCAGCACGGCATGCGAGGACAAGCGCGACGACGCCCCCGCAAGACCGAGGGCGAGCGCCAGCAGCAGCGACAGGAGGGCCACCTGCAAGGTCACCCAGGCGCCAGCGAGCAGGGAAGGAAAATAACCGTAGAGCATGATTCAGCCGACGCGCACGCAGCCAGCCATAGCGCAGCCGCAGCAGTCGGCACATCCGCCGCGATCAGTCACCGTAGATGTCGTAAGAAAAATACTTCTTGCGGATTTCGTCGTATTTGCCATTGGCGCGGATCGCCGTCAGAGCCTGATCCAGCTTGAGTTTGAGCTCCTTGTCCTGCTTGCGGATCGCAATCCCCACACCCTCACCGATCACCGCCTTCTCATCCGCGTTGCGGCCGTGGACGAGACCACCCATCACCGCAAAATCCGCCCCCGCCGGGGTTGCCAGGAAGCCTCCGTCCGCCATCAGGGCATCGAGCCAGCTGGCGTCGATGCGGCCGGCCTCGAGGTCGAGATAGGCTTCCTCCTGGCGCGCATAGCGCACCACCTCGACGCCCTGGTCGGCCCAGAAGCGGCTGGCGAAGTTGTCTGCGACGGTGCCGCGCTGCACACCGATGCGCTTGCCCTTCAAGGCCTCGGCCTGGGGCAGGAGCGGAGCCCCCTTGCGCGCCACCAGCGCGAGCGGAGTGGCGTAAAACTTGTTGCTGAAGGCGACGCGCTTCTTGCGCTCCTCGGTGATCGACATCGACGCCGCGATCGCGTCGAACTTGCGGCTCAGCAGCGCCGGGATCATGCCGTCCCACTCCTGCTTCACCCAGGTACAGCGCGCCTTCATCTGTTCGCACAGTGCATTGCTGATATCGACCTCGAAACCCTGCACCTCGCCCTGGGTATCGACCATGTTGAACGGCGGGTAAGCGCCCTCGGTGGCAAAGCGGATGCTGTCCCAATCCTTGGCGAGCGCGCCCTGCGCAACAAGTGTGAGCGCAGCGAGCAGAAGACTACGTCGAAGCATGGCCGAATCCTTCAAATCGTTGTAACCCGCGCATTGTAACCACAGCCATTGATCTCAACGCAGCGCCTAAAGCCTGTTCGTGCTGCTGCGCTGCGGCAAAGATGATCAGATCAGGCAACGTTTCACCGCCGCCGCAAACAGGTCAGCGGCCGGCGGATGGAAGCGAAAGAACAGCTCTGGCTCGATCAGTTCGAGTTCCATGAGCCGGAAGTCTCCTTCGCGCCGGGTGACGAAATCGACCCGCGCATACGATGGCGGACGTGGGCACGCAGCCACCGCAGCTTCTGCAAAGCGGCATTCAGCCGCGCTTGGCAGATGTGCTTCGACCTTGCCGCCATGGTCGTCCTGAACACGAAAATCACCGGCGCGAACCGTCTTGCGAATGGCATGCGAGGCACGCCCATCGATGACGATCAAGGACAGCTCACCCGTGTCCACGATGGCAGGCTCGAAGGCCTGCACCATCATCGCCTCACCCGCCACGCAACGCGCAAAGCACGCCTCGCTGGCCTCGACATCGGCACGGCCGACGCGGTAGGTCAGCCGCGCTGCACCGGACACCACGGGCTTGAACACCACCTCGTCCCAGCCACGCTCCTGCATGACGTCGGCCAGCGACGTCGCTTGTGCGCGTGCCAGAAAGTGCGTGGGGACGATCGCCACCCCGGCCCGCTCCAGATCAGCCAGGTAGCGCTTGTCGATGTTCCAGCGAATCAGCTCAGCATCATTGATCAGGCGGGTCTGTTGCGACACCTGCCCGAGCCAGGGCTCGAACTCATTGAAGCGCTCGAAATAATCCCAGGTACTGCGGAATACTGCAGCGCCACAGCGCGACCAGTCCATTGCCGGATCGCTCCAGGAGCGTCGTGCAACGCTCAGCCCCAGTTTCGCCAGCGCCGCAACGACGAGCCCCTCCTCCTGTGCAATCTGAGCCTGATACCAATTGTTCAGGTCGGGATGAAGGTAACGGTCTTCGGTGAGAATGACGATATCGACTGGTTGTTCAAGCATCGCGTCTTTTTGTGCAGATGGCGGCCGGTGATTCTAGCAAGCGCAGCAGACCTGCTGTGCTGGCCACGGCCAGGAGCTTGATGCTCGATTCAATCGACAACCTTGCCTACGGCGCCCTTTGGATCGCAGGCGATAGCAGGCGTCGGCAAAACAGTCACCCTTGGGAATATCAGCTTGGCAGCCCGGGCATTTCAGCTCTCAAGCAGTTCGGGCGCGTTTGATCACAAACTCCCAGCGCGCACCCTTCTTGCGCTTCGATGCCATGCACCCCCCCGCCGCGTTGCGTCCGCCTCTGACTGGGCGAATCTCGGGTGGATGATAGCGTTTTTTGGTTGGAAGTGACTGGCTTAGGCGGTGGTAAAAGCAGGAAAGCCCGCATCTGCGGGCTCTCTTTTTTCTAATGAATCAAAGAATTAGTGGTAGGTGCTGACGGGCTCGAACCGCCGACATTCGCCTTGTAAGGGCGACGCTCTACCAACTGAGCTAAGCACCCACTCTGGATTTGATGTTCAATCCAATGAAGCCAGTCAGTTTACTGCATCCTTGAGACCTTTGCCAGCGCGGAATTTCGGGACCTTTGCCGCCTTGATCCTGATGTCCTTGCCCGTACGTGGATTGCGGCCGGTCCGTGCCGCTCGTTCGCCAACGTAGAAGGAACCAAAGCCTACCAGGGTGACGGTATCCCCGCTCCCGAGCGCTTCCATCACCGTAGCGAGTGCCGCATCAAGAGTTCGACTCGCGACCGCTTTCGAAACCCCGGCGCGCTGCGCAACAAGCTCTGTCAATTCTGATTTGTTCACTGGTACCCCTCCGAAAGTTCACTGCGATGGGACTGAGGTCACTGCATTGCGCGCAAGCGGCGGGATTGCGGGTAAGAGCGCGGCAAATCCTGATTCCGGGTTTTATAGCGTGCGCAATTCGGCAATGTCAACGACGAAGCCACAAGCTGCTCGCGCAGTTTGTGGCTTCGTTATCTCAAGCGCCCTGCAAACTCATACCGAGCGCGCGCAGCAAGCACAGCTTAGTGGGGACGCGGCGCCGAGGCCGAGACCTCCTCCCCTTCAGTCGGCGTGGCGGGAACCGGTGCAGTGGCGATCTCCGGCAGCGGCTCGGGGCTACGCTCCAGGGCATGCTTCAGGACCTGATCGATCCACTTCACCGGCACGATTTCCAGCGCATTCTTGATATTCTCAGGAATTTCCGCCAGATCCTTGACGTTCTCTTCCGGAATCAGCGCCGTGCTGATGCCCCCGCGAACCGCTGCCAGCAGCTTCTCCTTCAGGCCGCCGATTGGCAGCACTTCGCCACGCAGCGTGATCTCTCCCGTCATCGCCACATCACAACGCACCGGGATGCCGGTCAGCACCGACACCAGCGCGGTGCTGATCGCGACACCTGCAGACGGGCCATCCTTCGGGATCGCGCCCTCCGGCAAGTGGATGTGCATGTCGCTCTTCTGGTGGAAGTCTTCCTCGATGCCCAGCGAGCGCGCACGCTTGCGCACCACCGAAAGCGCAGCCTGGATCGACTCCTGCATCACCTCGCCGAGCTTGCCGGTGGTGAGAACCTTGCCCTTGCCGGGCAGCTGCACCGCCTCGACCGTGAGCAACTCGCCACCCACCTCGGTCCACGCCAGACCGGTTACCTGGCCAATCTGGTTCTGCTTCTCGGCCATGCCGAAGCTGTACTTGCGCACGCCAAGGAAGCTATCCAGATTATCGGCATCGACGACGATCCTGGTATCGCGCGCCTTGAGCACGAGCTGCTTCACCACCTTGCGGCAAATCTTGGACAGCTCGCGCTCAAGACTGCGCACCCCCGCTTCACGGGTGAAGTAGCGCACGACATCGCGCACCGCATCCTCGGTCACCAGGAGTTCGGTCTGCTTGAGCCCGTTGTTCTTTATCTGCTTGGGGAGCAGATAGCGCTGGGCGATGTTGATCTTCTCGTCTTCCGTGTAGCCGGACAGACGAATCACCTCCATGCGATCAAGCAGCGGCGCCGGAATGTTCAGGGTGTTCGCGGTAGCAACGAACATCACATCCGACAGATCGAAGTCGACCTCGATGTAGTGGTCCTGGAAGGTATGGTTCTGTTCAGGGTCCAGCACCTCGAGCAAGGCCGAGCTCGGATCACCCCGGAAGTCCATGCCGAGCTTATCGACCTCGTCGAGCAGGAACAGCGGATTCTTCACCCCCGCCTTGTTCATGTTCTGCAGGATCTTGCCCGGCATGGAGCCGATGTAGGTGCGGCGATGGCCGCGGATCTCGGCCTCGTCCCGCACCCCGCCGAGCGCCATGCGGATGAACTTGCGGTTGGTGGCCTTGGCGATCGACTGCCCGAGCGAGGTCTTGCCGACCCCAGGCGGGCCAACCAGGCACAGGATGGGCGCCTTCACCTTGTCCACGCGCTGCTGCACGGCGAGGTACTCGAGAATGCGCTCCTTGACCCGGTCAAGCCCGTAGTGATCCTGGTCGAGGATCTTTTCCGCTGCTGCCAGATCCTTGCTGACGCGCGACTTCTTCTTCCACGGCAGGCCGATGAGGGTGTCGATGTAGTTGCGTACCACCGTGGCTTCGGCCGACATCGGCGACATCAGGCGCAGCTTCTTGAACTCGGACTGAGCCTTGGCCAAGGCCTCCTTGGGCATGCCGGCGGCCTTGATCTTCTTGTCCATCTCCTCGAGATCGGCACCCTCCTCGCCCTCTCCGAGCTCCTTCTGGATGGCCTTGACCTGCTCGTTGAGGTAGTACTCGCGCTGACTCTTCTCCATCTGGCGCTTGACGCGACCACGGATACGCTTTTCCACCTGCAGGATGTCGAGCTCGGCTTCGAGCTGATTGAGCAGCTTCTCGAGGCGCTCGCCGGTGTCGAACATCTCCAGCACTTCCTGCTTCTGCTCGAGCTTGAGCGGCAGGTGCGCGGCGATGGTGTCGGCCAGACGACCGGCTTCCTCTATCCCGGCCAAGGAGCTCAGGATTTCAGGGGGAATCTTCTTGTTGAGCTTAACGTACTGATCGAACTGGGCAACGATGGCGCGGCGCATGCCCTCCATCTCGTTGGAGTCGCGCTCGGTGAGCGGAACCGGTGACACTTTGGCAACGAACAGCTCGTGCAGGTCTTCCACCGAATCCACGTGTGCGCGACGCACGCCCTCGACCAACACCTTGATGGTGCCGTCGGGCAGCTTCAACATCTGCAGGATATTGGCAACGCAGCCGATGGAGTACAGATCTTCAACCGCGGGCTCATCCTTGGCTGCAGACTTCTGTGCGACGAGCAGAATGCTCTTGCCCGCCTCCATGGCACTTTCGAGTGCCTTGATCGACTTGGGCCGCCCCACGAAAAGCGGGATGACCATGTGCGGGAACACCACCACGTCGCGCAGAGGCAACAGCGGCATTTCCATTTGTTCCTGGGGGAGGTCAGCGGGACCCGACATTTTCATTTTCCTTAAGCGAAAGGTCACACCCATATATGGGCGTGACCTGGAAATTCAAGCGGCGGGTACGGCAGGCGGCGCTGAACTCTACGCCTCAGTTGGCGCCTGAGACCTTTTGCTGCTCCGCATAGATCAGCAGCGGCTTGCCGCCCTCTTCGATCGTGCTCTCATCGACCACGATCTTTTCCACCCCGGTGAGGGTGGGCAGGTCGTACATGATGTCGAGCAGTGATGCCTCGAGAATGGATCTAAGACCACGCGCGCCGGTCTTGCGCTTGATGGCCTTGCGCGCCACGGCGTGCAGTGCCGTCGGTCGAATCTCAAGTTCGACACCTTCCATCGAGAACAGTTTCTGGTACTGCTTGACCAGTGCGTTCTTGGGTTCGACCAGGATCCGGATCAAGGCTTCTTCATCGAGCTCCTGCAGGGTGGCAACCACCGGCAGGCGCCCGATCAGCTCGGGAATGAGACCGAACTTGATCAGGTCTTCGGGCTCGACCTGGCGGAAGGTGTCGGTGGCACGCTTGCCTTCCTTGCTCTTCACTTCGGCACCGAAACCGATCCCGGCCTTTTCGGTGCGGTTGAGGATGACCTTTTCCAGACCGTCGAATGCACCACCACAGATGAACAGCACATTGGTGGTGTCGACCTGGATGAAGTCCTGGTTCGGGTGCTTGCGTCCGCCCTGCGGCGGGATCGACGCGACCGTACCCTCGACCAGCTTGAGCAGGGCCTGCTGCACGCCCTCGCCCGACACGTCGCGGGTGATCGACGGGTTGTCGGACTTGCGCGAGATCTTGTCGATCTCGTCGATGTAGATGATGCCGCGCTGCGCCTTCTCCACGTCGTAGTCGCACTTTTGCAGCAGCTTCTGGATGATGTTCTCCACATCCTCGCCGACATAACCCGCTTCGGTCAGCGTCGTCGCATCAGCCATCACGAACGGCACGTTGAGCAGGCGCGCCAGGGTCTGCGCCAGCAAGGTCTTGCCCGAACCGGTCGGGCCGATCAGCAAGATGTTGCTCTTGGCCAGTTCGACGTCGTCCTGCTTGTCATCGATGTGGCGCAGGCGCTTGTAGTGGTTGTACACCGCCACCGACAGGTTGCGCTTGGCCTGGGTCTGCCCGATCACGTACTGGTTGAGGATGTCGCAGATTTCTTGCGGGGTCGGCAAGGCCCCGTTGTTGTTCTCCGGATCTGCAGCGCCGATGATCTCGTCACGGATGATGTCGTTGCACAACTCGATGCATTCGTCGCAGATGAAGACCGAAGGACCGGCGATCAGCTTGCGCACCTCGTGCTGGCTCTTGCCGCAGAAGGAGCAGTACAGCAGCTTGTCGCCGCCAGCCTTCTTGTCTGTCATGTCGGGGGTTCTCCTGAATCAGGTATCGTCACGGCTGGTCAGGACCTTGTCCACCAGGCCGTACTCCACTGCCGCCGCGGCAGACATGAAGTTGTCGCGATCAGTGTCCTTCTCGATGCGCTCGAGCGGCTGGCCAGTGTGATGCGCAAGCATGTCGTTGAGGCGCGAGCGCAGATAAAGAATTTCGCGGGCATGGATCTCGATGTCCGAGGCCTGTCCCTGGAATCCACCCAGTGGCTGGTGAATCATCACGCGCGCATTGGGCAGGATGAAGCGCTTGCCCTTCTCGCCCGCTGCCAGCAAGAAAGCGCCCATGCTCGCCGCCTGGCCGATGCACAGCGTGCTGACATTGGACTTGATGAACTGCATGGTGTCGTAGATCGCCATGCCTGCACTGACCGAGCCACCGGGTGAGTTGATGTAGAACGAGATGTCCTTGTCGGGGTTCTCAGACTCGAGGAACAGCAACTGCGCCACGATCAGATTGGCGGTCACGTCATTGACGGGTCCGACAAGGAACACCACCCGCTCCTTCAGAAGGCGCGAATAGATATCGTAGGCGCGTTCGCCGCGGCCACTCTGTTCGACCACCATCGGGACCAGGCCGAGACCGACCGGGTTCCATTCACTACCGTGCTGGGGTGTTCCTTGCATCATTCGTCAGACCCTTTGCGGACTCAGGCCGCGTTGCCCATCAGTTCGTCGAAAGCCACGTCCTTGTCAGTGGCTTGAGCCTTGGTGCTGACCCAGGCGACGACGTTGTCTTCGATCACCACGGCTTCGGCTTGCGCCAGCCGGTCTGGTTGAGCGTAATACCAGTCCACAAGTTCCGAAGGATCCTCGTAGCTCTGCGCCATCTCCTCGACCAGCGTGCGTACCTGCTCGGGCTTGGCGTGCAGTTCGTTGGCCCTGACCAGCTCGGCCATGATCAGGCCAAGCTTCACGCGCCGCTCGGCCTGGTCGGTGAACCACGAAGCCTCGACGGGAATGTCCTTGGTCTTGAGGCCACGCATCTCCAGGTCGCGGCGGGCGTTGTCGGCCAGCTGCTGCGACTCGGCCTGCACCAGCGCCTTGGGCACTTCGATCGGGGTGACGGCAAGCAATGCGTTCATCACCTGCTCCTTGATCTGCGCCTGGATGCGACGCTTGACCTCACGCTCGAGATTGCCTTTCACCTCTTCGCGCAGCTTGGAAACATCACCGTCAGCCACACCCAGCGAGCGCGCAAAGTCGGCATCGACCTCGGGCAACACCGGCCCTTCGACCTGCTTCACCACGACCTCGAACTGGACGGCCTGTCCTGCCAGCTCGGTGGCGTGATAGTCGTCCGGGAAGCTCATGTCGAAGGTCTTGCTCTCGCCCGCCTTGAGGCCGGTGACCGCGACTTCGAAGTCCTTCAGCATCGCGCCAGCGCCAATGACGAAGGGGAAGTCCTCAGCCTGCCCACCTTCGAAAACCTCACCCTCCTTGCGCCCGGTGAAATCGATGACGACGCGATCGCCTTCAGCGGCAGCACGCTCGGCCGTGGCGAAGGTGGAGCGCTGCTTGCGCAGGATATCGAGGGTCTTGTCGACCTCGGCATCACCCACGGCCAGGACGGGGCGTTCGATCTTCTGCTCGGCAAACTCACCGATCGCGATCTCCGGATAGACCTCGAATACCGCGCTGAACTCAAGCGTGCCTTCGGCCGCGCCTGCTTTGGGCTCGATGCTCGGGTAGCCGGCCACGCGCAGATTCTGCTCGCGCACCTGCTCACCGAAAGCCTTTTCAACGGCTGCACCAACGGCCTCGCCGCGAGCCTGGCTACCGTGCGTCTGGGCGACGATCTTCAGCGGCACCTTGCCCGGGCGGAACCCAGGCATCTTCACCGTGCGCGCCATGCGCTTGAGGCGCGCATCCACTTCCTTCTCGATGTCTGCCAGCGACACGGTAATGTCGATACGGCGCTCGAGCGCGCTGGGGGTTACCTGGTTCTGCTCCATTGAGTCGATCCTGAGAAGTCAAAAAATCTGTTCCCGCCGCGTCATGCAAAACGCCCGAATCCGGCCCGAGCGCATGCCTCGCCAGCGTTAACGCGTTGAACGAAGAGCGGGATTCTAGCACAGCGTGCGCGCCCCGCTTGACCACAGCAAAGACGAGTTCTCGCACCATGTGGTCCGTCTGCGCGGCTTTGGCGGACAACTCGAAGCCAGCGCCGACGGCGCGCCGGCTAGCGCCACGCACCAGGTCCATACCGAAAAACGCCGATCTTCCTTGGCGCGAGACGAGCGCCGCGCACAGAACAGGACGTAAAATCCGGGGCTGACCCCCGGAGCTCGAGCATGTTCAGTGCATCACTTCCCATCTACCGCATCGCAGGCGTGCGCGAAATCGAAGGCAAGCTCATCCCCAGCGCGCGCCCCTCACTGATGGAGCGCGCCGGACGCGCTGCGGCCGAGGACGCAGTGCACCTGATCATGGATCGCCCAGGCCCTATCCTGATTGCCTGCGGGCCGGGCAACAATGGCGGCGATGGCTTCGTGATGGCGCGCCAGCTACGACAGGCGGGCCGTGAGGTCCAGGTCGCCTTTGCCGGCAGTGCTCAGGCCCTGCCAGCTGATGCCGCCAAGGCCCATGCGGATTACACCGCGGCTGGAGGCAATGTGGTTTCCGATCTGCCGGCAGCGCCCGCCCACGGCTGGGCACTGGTGGTCGACGCCCTGTTCGGTATCGGCCTCAAGCGCGCCATCGAGGGCCGCTACGCTGGCTGGATCCAGACCCTCAACGCCCAGCCTGCGCCGCGCCTGGCGCTCGACGTGCCCAGCGGGCTCGACGCCGACACCGGACAGCCCTACGGCACCACCTTTCGTGCCACTCACACCACCACCTTCATTGCGCTCAAACCCGGCCTGCTGACCAACGACGGCCCCGACTACTGCGGTGAGATCAAGGTCCAGCGCCTCGACATCGATGCCCCCGCCTGGCTCGCCGCAGCGGGCCAGGCCATCACGCCCGCCCTGTTCAGGGACCAACTCCAGCCGCGTCCGCGCAACAGCCACAAGGGCCTCTATGGCGATGCCGGCATTCTCGGCGGCAACGCCGGCATGGTCGGTGCGGCCCTGCTCGCCGGGCGCGCCGCGTTCTGGCTGGGCACGGGTCGTGTCTTCATCGGCCTGCTCGACGCCAACGGCCCCGCCGTTGATTTTGCCCACCCTGAATTGATGCTGCGCCGCGCCGCGCATCTGCCCGAACGCCTGAGCGCGCTCGCGATCGGCCCCGGCCTGGGCACGGAAACCGGTTCGGCGGCATTGCTGAGGACCGCGCTGGAACGCGACATCCCGCTGGTGCTCGACGCCGACGCCCTCAATCTGATCGGTGCCGATCGTGAGCTGCAGGCAATTCTGGCAAGCCGCGCCGCGCCCAGCATCCTCACCCCGCACCCTGCCGAAGCCGCACGCATGCTGGGCGTCAGCACCGCCGCAGTGCAGGCCGATCGCCTGCAGGCCGCGCTCGACATCGCACAGCGCCACCGCGCCCTGGCGGTACTGAAGGGCTGCGGCTCCATCATCGCCACCGCCGACGGGCGCTGGTTCATCAACGCCAGTGGCCACCCCGGCATGGCCAGCGCCGGCATGGGTGATGTGCTCACCGGCCTGGTGGTCGGACTCCTCGCCCAGGGCTGGCCTGCAGAGCGCGCGCTGATTGCCGCCGTGCATCTGCACGGCGCCGCCGCCGATCGGCTGGCGCGCGAGGGCATTGGCCCCATCGGACTGAGCGCCAGCGAAACCATAGACGCCGCGCGCGGCGTCTTCAACGGCTGGCTGATCGAGGCCCAGCAAGGCAGCCCGCGTGACAAGGGGCACGAGGCCCGCCACCTCACTGCACGCAACGGACCTTGAGTGGCGCGCAGACTCGTCAGAGGGGGAAGGCAGTGCGGGCACAGGCATGCCGGGAAGACCGCGGTGATACCATGCGAGGGTCAATGACTCACCTCTGCCCAAGACCATGCTCTCTGAACAGCTTCGCGTCGAAATCCAGCGCAACATCGCCGCTTCCCTGGCCGAAGATATCGGCACCGGCGACCTCACCGCACGTCTGATTGCCCCCGAGACCGAGGCCCGGGGCCGGGTCATTACCCGCGAGGACGCGGTGATCTGCGGCACGGCCTGGTTCGATGCCACTTTCGCCGCGCTGAGTCCGGCCGCGGTGGTGAGTTGGCACGTCAAGGATGGCGACGCGGTGAAAGCCGGCGAGGTGTTATGCGACATCATCGCGCGCGCGCGCGTGCTGCTGACCGCCGAACGCAGTGCGCTCAACTTCCTGCAACTGCTCTCGGGCACGGCCACGGTCACACGTCGCTTCGTCGACGCGGTCGCGGGCACCGGCGCGACCATTGTCGACACCCGCAAGACCCTGCCTGGCCTGCGCCTGGCGCAGAAGTACGCGGTCGCGATCGGCGGCGGCAGCAACCACCGCGTCGGCCTCTACGACGGCATCCTGATCAAGGAAAACCACATCATCGCGGCCGGCGGCATCAGCGAAGTGGTGAAGCAGGCGCGCAGCATCGCCCCCTCAAACGTCTTCATCGAGGTCGAAGTGGAGAGCCTGACCGAGCTGAAGGACGCGCTCGATGCGGGCGTAAAAATGGTCCTGCTCGACAACATGAGCCTGGAAGACATGCGCGAAGCGGTCGCGATCAACGCCGGCCGCGCACAGCTCGAAGCCTCTGGGGGCGTCAACCTGGAGCGTGTGCGCGCGATTGCCGAAACCGGTGTGGACCGCATCTCGATCGGCACGCTCACCAAGGACGTGCGCGCACTCGATTTATCCTTGCGCCACGTCGAGGCCTGAGGGCTGGGTGATGGAAGACAAGCTGCCACGCTGGCCCAACGTACCCGCCTGTTATGGCTGGCTGTCGCTGGACGCCCGCGGACGCTGGCGCCTGCAGGACGAAACGATCTCCCACCCGGGCATGATCGCCTTTCTGGATGCCAACTACACCTGCGAGGCCGATGGCAGCTGGCTGGTCAACAACGGCCCGCAGCGGGTGTATGTCAGACTGGATTCCGCACCCTGGATCCTGCGCCTGCAGCCCGACCATCGATTTCTCACCCATAGCGGACGCTGCGTCAGCCCACACGGTGCGATCTTGCTCGACGGGGACGGCCGCGTGTTCATGGATACCGACGCTGGCCCGGCTGCGCTCGACGACCGCGACCTGGCGATGCTGTTTGCCGATGTGCGCACCACCGCCGGCGAGAGCGCAAGCGAGTCCGATCTGCTGGCACTGATGAGGCAGGCAGGGGTGAGGTCGGAGGCGACCCCGCCACCCGCGGCGGATTCAGCCGCCGCTACCGTCAATCTGCAATGGCACGGCCTCCCGGTTCTGAGCCTCGGACACGAGCACGCCGCGGCGCGCCTGGGCTTCATTGCCAATCCGGCCCCTGCAGATGCGGCGCCCGGGCAGGCTGCGCCGTCCTGAACGCAAGGTGCTGAGCGAGGCCGCTCAGACGTGAGCGCTGATGAAGCGCTTCACCAGATCAACGTCGGGCGCCATCACCTCGACCCGTTGCGGCAACTTCTCCATGCCTTCCATCTCTGCCGGGCGCTCGGGCTCGCGCCCCAGCGCCTCGACGATGGTCTCGGAGAACTTGACCGCCTGCGCCGTCTCCAGCACCAATATCGGCACAGTTGCCGGCACTTCATCCCTGCACTGCCAGGCCACCTTGAGGCCATCGGCGGTGTGGGTGTCGACCATCACACCGTAGCGCTCATAGACCTTGCGGATGGTTGCGATCCGGTCGGCATGACTGCTGGCGCCCGACACGAAGCCAAAGTCGGCGATGCGCGCGAATTCAGCCGAGCCGGACAGGTCGAAAGCGCGCCCGGCATCGACCTCAGCCCATAGCGCCGCGACTTTTTTCGGGTCGCGACCGACCAGATCGAACACGAAACGCTCGAAGTTCGACGCCTTGGAAATGTCCATCGACGGGCTGGAGGTGACATGGGTCTCGGCGGCCTTGCGCGGGCGGTACACGCCGCTGCGAAAGAACTCGTCGAGCACGTCGTTCTCATTGGTGGCGAGGATCAGCCTTGCCACCGGCAAGCCCATCTGGCGCGCAATATGACCAGCGCAGATGTTGCCGAAATTGCCCGAGGGCACGCTGAAGGCGATCTGTTCGTCGTTCGAGCGCGTGGCCGCGAAGTAGCCCTTGAAGTAGTACACGATCTGCGCCGCGACGCGCGCCCAGTTGATCGAATTGACTGCGCCAATCTTGTATTCGGCCTTGAAGGCGTGGTCATTGGAGACCGCCTTCACGATGTCCTGCGCATCGTCGAACATGCCGGTGACGGCGATGTTGAAGATGTTGTCGTCCTGCAGCGAATACATCTGCGCACGCTGAAAGGCGCTCATCTTGCCGTGCGGCGAGAGCATGAACACGCGCACGCCGTGCTTGCCACGCATGGCGTATTCGGCTGCGGAGCCGGTGTCGCCGGAAGTGGCACCCAGGATGTTGATGGTCTCGGCGCGCTTCTCCAGAACATACTCGAACAGGTTGCCGAGCAACTGCATCGCCATGTCCTTGAACGCCAGCGTGGGGCCGTTCGACAGTTCCAGCAGTCCCAGCCTGCCCTCCTCAAGCCAATGCACCGGCGTGATGTCGCTGGCCTTTTCGCCTGCGCGCGCATGGCGATACACCTCGGCGGTATAGGTTTTATTGCAGATGGCCCTGAGTTCATCCGCCGGAATATCGGTGATGAACCTGGAGAGGATCTCGAACGCCAGTTCTGCGTACGACAAACTCCGCCAGGCATCGAGTTCGGCGCGCGTCACTTGCGGGTAGTGCTCGGGCAGGTAAAGCCCGCCATCAGGCGCCAGGCCACCCAGCAGGATGTCGCAGAATTCAGGCTTGGCAGCCTGGCCGAGGTGGCCACGGGTGGAGATGTACTTCACGGAGCAGTCCTTCAGAAATCATGATGGGCAGGCGCAAGCGCACGAAGCTCGAATTCTAACGAATTCGTCTGCTGCTTCGGGCCTTTGCGAGCACTACAGCGGCTCACCCTGCAGTCCGGGTCCCACACAGCACATCGGCCCGCAAGCGGGCCGATTGTAGGGGCGAATCTGCGTGCACGCCCCGGAGAGCGCACAGCGCTCAAACTTCTTCGAGGCGAAAACCGATCTTGACCGTGACCTGAAAATGGCCAACCTTGCCATCCACGACATGACCCCGCGTTTCGACGACTTCGAACCAGTCGATGTGACGGATGGTCTGAGCAGCCGATTCGATTGCGTTGCGGATCGCGGCATCGGTGCTTTCGGGGGAGGATCCAACAACTTCAAAAAGCTTGTAGATGTGATTGGACATTTCTTGTCTCCTGTTGGCTGTGGCGATGTCGGCCAGGGAGCACACAGAATCCACTCAAAGCAAACGCTCAGCCTTGCCGGACCTCAGCTTGCCGCTGCTCGAAGCCTCGCACCGACGACCGATAGGCGCGCATGCCGAGCACCGCGACCACGGCGAGAATGCCGATGAAGACAATGAGCTTGAATGTCATGCGAATCGATTCCCTTGCGTCCCTGAACCTCTGCCGGCAAGCCGCGAGGCGGCGCCGACATCTGCAGTGTAGCGGCTAAACGACGGCGCGGCATGGCTGCTGCCGCCATCCACCCCAGGGGCAAGCCCCCTCAGCCTGCATTCGCCTCCAGCCACGCAGCCCGTTCAAGCCAGCGCTGTGCCTTGTCCGTAGCCAGACCGGCAGCGGCGGCAATCTGTCGCAGCGCCACCGGGTCGGGTCGATGGGCCATGACCGTGTCCCAGTAATGGACCAGCGTCAACCAGGGGTTGGGGCGTTCAAGCAGCACGATTTCGTCTCCGGCGCACAACCTGCCTTCGTCAAGCACGCGGTAATACCAGCCGGTGACGCCCGCGGCCTCGACGAAACGCGAAGCGCCGTCCACCTTGAGGCGACGATCGATCTTCCAGCACGGTGAGCGCGGCTGGCTGAGCTGGATGCGTGCCTCACCCATGCCGAACACGTCACCGATGCACACATCGTGCTCGGTCATGCCCCGCGTGCTGATGTTCTCGCCCAGCACGCCCGGCCCGAGCAGGCTCGCACACTGCGGCCACTCCTGCGCGAGCAGCGCATAGTGTTCAGCGGGATACTGATGCAGCGCCTTCTCCGGGCCGCCGTGATAGCGCAGATCAGCCTGTTCATCGCCCTCCAGCCCATTCGTTCCCAAGTGCTGCGGACCGTCAACCGCAGACTTGAAGATCCCGCTTGGCTCACCATCGGGCAGCATCAGCTTCACCCGCCCGGTAAAGATCTGGTCGATTCGACTCTTCATGGCTCAGGACAGACTTTCCACACGCAACTTCGTCACCTTGCCCTGCACCGACTCCAGCACCTCGATCTTGGCAATCGCGGCGTTGGCGTTGCGCTCCACCGTGCGGTGCGTGAGCATGATGATGTCCGTATCCGATTCACCCGCGGCCGCCTCCTTCTGGATCAGCGCCTCGATCGAGATGCTGCTGTCGGCGAGGATGCGGGTGATGTCGGCGAGCACCCCCGGCTTGTCCTCGACCCGCATGCGCAGATAGTAGGAGGTGATGACCTCGTCGATCGACAGCACCGGCACGTCGCGCACCTGGTTGGGCTGGAAGGCCAGATGCGGCACACGGTGCTCCGGATCCGAGGTGTGCAGGCGGGTGACGTCCACCAGGTCGGCGATCACCGCCGAGCCTGTCGGCTCGGCGCCGGCACCCTTGCCGTAGTAAAGCGTGGCGCCGACGGCGTCGCCCTGCACCAGCACCGCATTCATCGCGCCTTCGACATTGGCGATCAGGCGCCGCTCGGGGATCAGCGTCGGGTGCACGCGCAACTCCACCCCCTGTTCGCGGCGGCGGGCGATGCCCAGCAGCTTGATGCGATAACCCAATTGCTCGGCGTAGCGGATGTCGACCGCGTCGAGCTTGCTGATGCCCTCGACGTAAGCCTTGTCGAACTGCATCGGGATGCCGAACGCGATCGCGCTCATGATCGTCGCCTTGTGCGCGGCATCCACGCCCTCGACGTCGAAAGTGGGGTCGGCCTCGGCATAGCCTAGGGCCTGCGCGTCCTGCAGCGCGTCGGCAAAGCTCAGACCCTTGTCGCGCATCTCGGAGAGGATGAAGTTGGTGGTGCCGTTGATGATGCCGGCGAGCCATTCGATGCGGTTTGCAGTCAGCCCCTCGCGCAAGGCCTTGATGATGGGGATACCACCGGCAACTGCGGCCTCGAAAGCCACCATCACGCCTTTTTTCTGCGCAGCGACAAAAATCTCGTTGCCGTGCATGGCAAGCAGCGCCTTGTTGGCGGTGACCACGTGCTTGCCATTTTCGATCGCCTGCAACACCAGCTCCCTGGCCACGCCGCAGCCGCCGATGAGCTCGACGACGATGTCGATCTCGGGGTCGCTGACCACGGCAAAGGCGTCATCGGTCAGCCTGGCGTCGCCTCCGGTGACCTTGCGCGCCAGCTCCAGATTCTTGTCAGCCACGACGGTGATGCAGATCGGTCGACCGGCACGACGGGTGATTTCTTCGGCATTGCGCTTGAGAACGGTGAAGGTGCCGCCGCCGACGGTACCGATGCCCAGCAGGCCAACATTGATCGGTTTCATGCAGTAAGTTCCGTGAGGTATGGGGAGTGTCAGAGAGGGGATTGACGCAGAACTGCGGGCAACATCAGGTGCCGTGGCGCTTGCGGTAATTGCCGAGAAAACGCGCCAGGCGCGAGATGGCGTCGCGCAGCTCGTCTTCGTGCGGCAGGAAGACGAGGCGGAAGTGATCGGGTTGCGGCCAGTTGAAGCCCGAGCCCTGCACCAGCAGCACGCGCTCCTCTTCCAGCAGTTCGGCGATGAAGGCCTGGTCGTCCTCGATCGGATACAGCTTCGGGTCGAGGCGCGGGAACATGTACAAGGTGGCGTCGGGCTTGACGCATGTCACGCCCGGAATCTTCGTGATCAGCTCCCAGGCGAGGTCGCGCTGGCGGCGCATGCGCCCACCTTCGGCGACCAGGTCGTCGATGCTCTGATAGCCACCGAGCGCGGTCTGGATTGCGTACTGGCCGGGCACGTTGGCACACAGGCGCATCGAGGCCAGCATGTTGAGGCCTTCGATGTAATCCGCCGCACGACGTTTGTCGCCACACACCACCATCCAGCCCGCGCGGTAGCCGCAGGAGCGGTAGTTCTTCGACAAGCCATTGAAGATGATGGTGAGCACGTCCTCGGACAGCGCCGCCACCGAGGTGTGCTTGACGCCCTCGTACAAGACCTTGTCGTACACCTCATCGGCGTAGAGGATGAGGTCGTGCTCACGGGCGAACGCGATGATGTCCTTCAGCGTCTCATCCGGATACACCGCGCCGGTCGGATTGTTGGGATTGATGATGACGATGGCACGCGTCCTGGGCGTGAGCTTGGCACGCATGTCTTCCATGTCCGGCAGCCAGCCCTTGCTCTCGTCGCACAGGTAATGCACCGGCTTGCCGCCGGACAGGCTCACCGCCGCGGTCCACAGCGGATAGTCGGGCGCAGGGACCAGCACCTCATCACCGACATCGAGCAAGGCGTTCATCGCCATCACGATGAGCTCGGAGACACCGTTGCCGATATAGATGTCCTCGATGGTCACACCCTTGATGTTCTTTTCCTGGGTGTAATGCATCACCGCCTTGCGTGCCGCAAAAATGCCTTTCGAATCCGAATAGCCCGCCGCATTGGGCAGGTTGCGGATCATGTCCATCTGGATTTCTTCGGGGGAGTCAAAGCCGAACGCGGCAAGGTTGCCGATGTTGAGCTTGATGATCTTGTGCCCCTCATCCTCCATCTGCTTGGCGCGCACCAGCACCGGGCCACGGATGTCGTAGCACACGTCAGCAAGCTTCGCGGACTTGCGAATCGGACGCGCGACCGCTGCACCCGCCTCGGCCTTGACTGCCAGCTCTGGGGATACCGTTGCGAGTTCGAGTGTCTTCACCGCTTTCATGATGGCCTTTCCTGCAGGAGGGAAACGGACGGCAGGGGCTTACCCCTCGCCGCAAAAGATTGTTATCTTAGCCGCGCTGCCGCACTGCGGCAATTTTGCTGCACACAGCACGCGCCCTCAGGGCGGGCGACTCGCGATCGCGGGCATCAGGCGCGGTGTGCGGCCATCCTCAAACTCCCCATGAAACCCCATCGAGAGCCGCACGATGAAGCTCCATCAGGACAACAACGACAACGCAAACGTCGTCACCGGCTACGGCGACGACCACATCATGGTCAATAAGCTGCGTCACGACGGCAACCTGATCCTGACCGCGGACAGCATCCACGCGCCCTGGGCGCCCTTGGTGCGCGGTGACCTCGTCGCCCTGAGCGCAGAGGATCTGGCTGCCGTGGCCGCACTGCGCCCGGAGATCATCATCGTCGGCACCGGTCGGCGCCAGCGCTTTCCCGCGCCGGTCCTGCTGCGGCCCCTGATCGAGGCCCGTATCGGCTTCGAATTCATGGACCTGGCCGCAGCCTGTCGCACCTACAACATCCTGGTCGCGGAAGGCCGCGCGGTCGCGCTCGCCCTGTTGTTCGAATCTGCGCCCTGAGTCTTCGGTCAGGGACGTCCTCGTCTCCGGCACACCGCGCCAGCGCCCGACCTGCCGCGGTGAAACCTTGCGTCGCCAGGCTGAGTCCAAGCCTGTATCACAAGCGGGCGGCACACCCCATCGCGCCCAAGCCTTGCTTGCACCACCCGCCTCCCCTTCACACTCGATCCCGGAGCCCCCAATGAGCCTCGCCCCCGAATTCAGCCTGCCCGCCACCAGCGCACGCCAGATCAGTCTGTCCGAACTGCGCGGCAAGATCGTCGTGCTCTATTTCTACCCCAAGGACAACACCCCTGGCTGCACCAACGAGAGCAAGGATTTCGGTGCGCTGAACGATGAATTTTCCGCCGCTGGCTGCGAGATCTTCGGCATCAGCCGCGACAGCATCAAGAGCCATGAGAACTTCAAGGCCAAGCTCGAGCTGCCCTTCGACCTCATCTCCGACACGGACGAAGTTGCCTGCGAGGCCTTCGGCGTGATGAAGCTGAAGAACATGTACGGCAAGCAGGTGCGCGGCATCGAGCGCAGCAGCTTCGTCATCGACGCCGAAGGCCGCATCGCGCGCGAATGGCGCGCGGTGAAAGTGCCCGGCCATGCCGCAGAAGTTCTATCCTTCGTGCAGTCTCTCTGACCGAGACCCGCCTCTTTCTTCCACCCTCCTTCGGCCCCAGACCATGCCCGCGACCGCCAAGACCAAGACCAAAGTCACGACGTCCGCCGCTGCCAAGCGCAGCAAGGCGACAAAGAAGACCGGCTGCAAGCTGTTCGTGCTCGACACCAATGTGTTGATGCACGACCCGACCAGCCTGTTCCGCTTCGAGGAGCACGATCTGTTCGTGCCGATGATGACCCTGGAGGAACTCGACAACAACAAGAAGGGCACCACCGAGCTTGCGCGCAACACCCGTCAGGCCAGCCGCATGCTCGATGAAATCGTCAGCAGCGCGCCCGACGACATCGTGGCGGGGATCGCGCTCGAGGGCCCCTCGCGCAACATGGCAAGTGGTCACCTCTTCCTTCAGACCGAGGCCATCAACGTCGTCCTGCCCGCCGCCCTGCCCACTGCGCGCGGTGACAACCAGATCCTCGCGGTGGTGATGCATCTGGCCGAGCACCACGCAGAGCGCGAGGTCATCCTGGTGTCGAAGGACATCAACATGCGCATCAAGGCGCGCGCACTCGGGCTGGCGGCACAGGATTACTTCAACGACAAGGTTCTTGAAGACAGCGACCTGCTGTACACCGGAACGCGCGAACTGCCGGCCGACTTCTGGGAGTCCCACGGCCGCGGCATGGAGTCCTGGAAGGAGGAAAGCCACACCTACTATCGCCTGACGGGGCCGCTTGCCCCCGACATGCTGATCAATGAATTCGTCTATGAGCCTGAGGGTGACAATCCGCTGCAGGCCAGAGTCAAGGAAGCGAACGGCTCCAGCATCCTGCTCGAGACGCTGGTGGACTACAGCCACCACAAGAACAACGTGTGGGGCATCACCGCGCGCAACCGCGAACAGAACTTCGCGCTCAACCTTCTGATGAATCCGGACATCGACTTCGTCACCTTGCTGGGTCAGGCCGGCACCGGAAAGACGCTATTGACGCTCGCCGCAGGCCTCACCCAGGTGCTGGAAAGCAAACGCTACGCCGAGATCATCATGACCCGGGTCACCGTGTCGGTGGGCGAGGACATCGGCTTCCTGCCCGGCACTGAAGAGGAAAAGATGACGCCATGGATGGGTGCGCTCGAGGACAACCTCGACGTGCTCAACGGCACTGCGGGTGAAGGAGGCGACTGGGGGCGCGCAGCCACTCGCGACCTGATCCGCAACCGGATCAAGATCAAGAGCCTGAACTTCATGCGCGGGCGCACTTTTCTCAACAAGTTCCTGATCATCGACGAGGCGCAGAACCTCACGCCCAAGCAGATGAAAACCCTGATCACCCGCGCCGGCCCTGGCACCAAGGTGGTATGCATGGGCAACATCGCGCAGATTGACACGCCCTACCTGACCGAAGGCTCCTCGGGACTGACCTTCGTCGTTGACCGCTTCAAGGGCTGGGCACATTCAGGCCACGTCACCTTGCAACGCGGCGAGCGCTCCCGACTCGCCGACCACGCGGCCGACGTCCTTTGAAGCGGGGGCACCAAGCCTTCGCCGGCGCGCAAGACCCTGCTTATAAACAGGTTCTTGGGCGCCATGAGTGCCTGCGTGCGCGGCTAACCTATAATCGTCTCATTCAATCGACGACAGAGCCGTCATGATCGCCAATGCCGCCGACTTGCTGGTGGGCGCCAGCACCGACTTCCTGCGCAGGTTCGCCCCCTTCAAAGACATGGAGGCGGATGCCCTTGCCTTCCTCGCGCAGCACGCAGTGCTCGCCTTTCACGCGCGCGGCGACAACATCCTGACCCCGGAGATGGGCGCCCCGCGCCATTTCTACATCGTCCAGCGCGGCAAGATCCAGGCCCGTCAGACCGGCTCGACCACCACCACCGAGTACACCAGCCTGAACCTGGGCCAGGGCGAGTGCTTCCCGATCGGAGCGATATCTGCCCAGCGCCCTTCGACCAATGCTTACGTAGCAATCGAAGACAGCTTCTGCCTGCAGATCAGTACCGAAGAATTCATGCGGCTGATGCAGATGAGCCCGGTCTTCCATCTGTTCTGCACGCAATACATCGCCGGCCTGCTCAATCAATCGCGCCGGCAGCTGCAAACCAACTTCTCGCAGCGTGCGGCCGAACAGCACACGATGACCACCCAGCTCGGGCAGCTCATCAAGCGCGAGCCGGTCTGCGTCAGCGCAGACACGCCGACGCGTGCGGCACTGGAGCAGATGAAGCTGCAACAGGTCGGCTGCCTGGTCGTGGTTGACCAGGAAGGTCGTCCGGTCGGCGTGCTTACCCAGAGTGATCTGCTGCCACGCGTGATCCTCGCCGACTTCGATCTTCTGCGCCCGATCGGCGAATTGATGACGGCCAATCCGCACCAGCTCGCCAGCACCGCTTCGGCCTATGACGCCATGCTGGAGATGGCGGCGCGCGGGGTGCGACACATTCTGGTCGTTGACGCCGAAGGCCTGCTCAGGGGGGTGGTCTCCGAACGCGATCTGTTCTCACTGCAGCGCGTCAGCCTGCGCCAGATTCGCGCCGGCATCGACAACGCGGCCGACCTCAGCGCACTGCAGCGCGCGAGCACGGACATTCGCCAGCTCGCGCTCAAGCTCATCGCTCAGGGCATAGGCGCGGAACAGCTTACCCAGTTCATCTCCGCACTCAACGACGCACTCACCCGACGCATCATCCAGCTCGCACTGGAGACGCACGATCTGTCCGGCGTGGACTTCGGCTGGATGGCCTTCGGCTCCGAGGGCCGGCATGAGCAAACCCTGTCCACCGACCAGGACAACGGAATCATCTGGCGCTGTCCCGAATGGGAAAAGCCCGCCGCCATCCGCAGCCGCCTCATCGAGTTCGCCAAGGACGTGAACGCCAGCCTCGCTGCTTGTGGCTTTCCCCTGTGCAAGGGCAACATCATGGCCAGCAACCCGGCGCTGTGTCTGACCCTGGACGAGTGGAAGTCGCGCTTTGGCGCGTGGATTCGAGAGCCCCATCCCGAGGCCCTGCTCAACGCGTCGATCTACTTCGATTTCCGGGTCATGTACGGCAATGAACGCCTGGGTGACCAGTTGCGGGCCTGGCTCAACAAGACCGTACGAGGCAACTCCGCCTTCCTGCGCATGATGGCGGCGAACGCGCTGAAGGTCGCCCCGCCGCTGGGTCGTCTGCGCGACTTCGTGGTCGAGGATGGTGGCAGCATCGACCTCAAGAAGTCAGGGGCACGGCTTTTTGTGGACGTAGCGCGCATTCTCGCCCTGCGCACCGGCGTCGACTCCTCCAGCACCGCACAACGTCTGCGCCAGGCAAGCACCAAGATGGGCGTATCGGCCGATGAAGTGGCTGCCATCGTCGACGGCTTTCACTTCGTGCAGTTGCTGCGCCTGCGCTCGCAACGCCTCGATACCGAGCACGGCGCGCCCGGCGACAATCACGTCAACCCCGACTCACTGAACGAGCTCGATCGCAACATCCTGAAAGAAGCCTTTCGCCAGGCGCGCAAGCTGCAGACCCGGCTCAAGCTCGACTATCAACTATGACCAACTGGCTCGGACGTCTGCTCACACCCCGGCCCGGCGCAGGCCCGACCAGCGCGGCCTCCGCGCACGCCCTCAAGCACTGGAGCGACCTGCCACCTGCTGCCATCGACGCAGCGCATTTCGAAACGCGCTACATCGTGCTCAACACCGAAGCCAGCGGCCTGGATATCGACAAGGACAAGCTGCTCGCGGTTGCGGCGGTCGCAGTCGATCGCGGCGTGCTCAATCCGCACGACAGCTATTACGGCGCGCTCGCCCCCGCCCCCGACGCCACCCTGGCCGAGCTGTTGCTGTTCAGCGGCAAGCACCCGCTGGTCGTCTTCAATGCCGCCTTCAACCGCAGCGTGATCGAGCGTGCACTGGAAGAACACCTGGGCGTTACCGTCGCCAGCCTGTGGATTGACCTCTATTTCCTGCTGCCCGCCTTGTTTCCTCAACACCAGGATCGGCCCGCGCGGCTCGCGGCCTGGATGGAGAGCTTCGGCATCGACACTTTTCAGCGCCATCACGCCCTCGGCGACGCCTGGGCCATCGCCCAACTCCTGCTTGCCGCACAGGCCAAGGCATCGGCGCGCGGCGCGCACTCACCGCAAGCGCTTGCCGACATTGAGCGCAGCTACCGCCAGCAACGCAGCCGGCTGTGAGCCCCGCCCGCGCCCGCACCTGACCTGCCCCATGGATAGCGTGCGCCGCCGTTTACAATTACCGTACGCCTGCGTATATTGCGCGCAATGCAGATTCGGCACCTTCTCTTCGCGCTGACGCTCGCTTTCTCGGGGCTGCAGTCCGCCCTCGCAAGCGAGACGCTCCAGGCACAACCAGATTCCGACTCGCACTTATCCACGCTGGATGAGTACGGTTCAGTAGCCGAGCAACTTGTTGACCAGGCCCTTGACTACCTTGGCGTGCGCTACCGCTCGGGTGGCACCTCGCCCGAAACCGGGCTCGATTGCAGCGGCCTGGTGCTCAATGTCTTTCGCAACGCGATTGGTTTCGACCTGCCCCGCACAGCGGCGGAAATGGCGCGCATGGGTGACAAGATCGGCCGCAAGGATCTCAAGCCGGGCGATCTGGTGTTCTTCAATACGATGCGCCGCACCTTCTCTCATGTAGGCATCTATCTGGGCGACGGCAAGTTCGTTCATGCACCGTCCAGCGGCGGCAAGGTACGCGTGGAGGCCATCTCCACCAACTACTGGTCCAAGCGTTTCAATGGTGCACGCCGCCTCATCGACGAAGGCAGCACCCCCAGCGCCGGCGCGTTCTTCGCCATGCGCTGATCCAGCCCCACGGAGCAACGCTGCGCGGGCGGTCCGCCTTGCCGCTTTGCCCCACAGCGCTCAGGCACGACAGCCGGGTGCGCTCGACGCTGCGCCACACTCAGCTCCAAATTCCCCCATATTCGCTGCGGCTCAGTGCACGCGGCGACATTTCGTCACTTCGCAGCAGCGGGCACACTTGTCGGTCATGCGTTGGCCGAGCGCCTGTTGCAGGGCGCAAGTCGAGCGTCGGCAACACACGAACATCACCCCCTGGCGGTTGGCGGCCTCGCGAAAGCGCTGCATGACGTTGTGGCCGATGAAATCAGTAAACAGAATCACCACTTCAATACCGGCGGGCAGCTTGCCACTGCGACGCTGATGCGTCGTGTCGCGCCCGCTGACGTGAGCCGCAATACGGATACCAAAGCCCGACAGGATGTCGGGAATATTGCCAAGGCGGTCCGCGCCAACGAGAAGTGCATCCATGCTCTGCCTCTTAGTTGAGAATTGTTCTCAATATTAAGACATGGAATGCGAATGATTTGCAACTGCGAACTCTTCTCGTTATGATCCGAACCCTGCACCTGTCCATTGCAATTCACCGCAACAACTCATCTCAAGAACTCTCGAAAGGCTGCTGCCCATGATGATGAAGAAAGCCGTTTTCACTGCCCTGCTGTCGACCTCCGCTCTTGCCGCCTTCGGCGTGCACGCGGCTGACACCGAACTGAACATCTACTCTGCCCGCCACTATCAGACCGACGAGGCGCTGTACGGTAACTTCACCAAACAGACCGGCATCAAGGTGAACCGCATCGAAGCCAAGGAAGACGAGCTGCTCGAGCGCATCCGCAACGAGGGCGCGAACAGCCCTGCCGACGTCTTCATCACGGTGGATGTTTCCCGCCTCGCCCACGCCGACCAGATGGGGATCTTCGCCCCCGTGAAATCTGCGCTGCTCGATGAGCGCATTCCCGCCAACCTGCGCACCGAGCGCTGGTTCTCATTCTCGACGCGTGCCCGCATCATCGTCTACAACCCTGAGCTGGTTAAGGCCGAACAAGTCCAAAGCTACGAACAACTCGCCGACCCGGGGCTGAAAGGCAAGGTTTGCACGCGCTCGGGCAGCCACCCCTACAACCTGTCGCTGGGCGCGGCGATGATCAAGCACAACGGGGCGGACGAGACCGTGAAGTGGGCGAGCGGCCTGGTCGACAACTTTGCCCGCGCCCCCAAGGGTGGCGATACCGACCAGATCAAGTCGGTCGCTGCAGGCGAATGTGGGGTGGCGATCGCCAACAGCTATTATCTGGCGCGTCTGATGAATTCGACCAAACCCGACGATCAGGCGGTGGTGGATAAGATCAAGGTGGTGTGGCCAAACCAGCACAGCTGGGGCACCCACATCAACGTCTCGGGCGCGGGCATGCTCAAGAGCGCCCCGCACAAGGAAGCAGCCGTCAAATTCCTCGAGTACCTGGCCTCGGACGAAGCCCAGGCCTATTTTGCCAATGGCAACAACGAATGGCCGGTGGTCGCGTCGGTCAAGGTGGACAACCCGGCGCTCGACAAGCTCGGCAAGTTCAAGGCGGACTCGATGCAGATCGGCGAGCTCGCCGACACCGTGGCGCAGGCACAAAAGATCTACGACCGCGCCGGCTACCGCTGATCCACGGCACAGCCGCAGCGTTCAGCGCGGCGCCATCTCGGACAGGGGCTGCACGTCCTCGGGCGCGCAGCCCCTGTCCTTTTCCGTGCGCGCCAGCACCGCGCGATTGCGCCCGCTACGTTTGGCCTCGTACAAGGCCTCGTCAGCGCGGGTGAAGATCACATCAAAGCCACTGTCCTCGGCATCGAGCATCGCCACCCCGATGCTGACCGAAAAAGGCAGGGGCGCATTGCTGACGATGGCAGGATTGGATGCAATCAGATCGCGCAGGCGCTCGGCCGCGCGCAAGGCCCCCGCGGCATCGTCGATGCAGGGCAGGAGCACGCCGAACTCCTCACCGCCCAGGCGCGCAAATACGTCCACCTCACGCAGATGGCCGCTCACAAGCCCGGAAAAATGGCGCAGCACCTCATCGCCCGCGGCATGACCCCAGGTGTCGTTCACGCGCTTGAAGTGGTCCAGGTCGATCAGCAGAAAACCCGCGTTCGAACCGTGACGACGCACGCGACCCAGTTCGCCATTGGCCATCTCGGTGAAATAACGCCGGTTCCAAAGACCGGTCAGTGGATCGCTGGTCGCCAGCTGCAGCAGACTCTCCTCCATGGCCTTGCGCGAGGAGATGTCCTGATGCAGACCGATGGCCCGCAGCGCCTTGCCCTCCTCGTCCCGCTCCAGCACCCGCCCGGCATCCTGCACCCACACCCAATGGCCATCGCTGTGGCGCATTCGATATTCGGCGGTATAGGACTTGGTTTCACCGCGTAGATGCGGCCCGAGCGTAGCCTGGATATGGCCCCAGTCCTCCGGGTGCACGAGCGCCTCCCAGCTCGACACGTCCTGCGCAACCTCATCCAGCGTGCGCCCGAGCATCTCTGCCCACAGGGGGCTGAAGGACATCCTGCCAGTGCCGATGTCCCAGTCCCAGATCCCCAGGGAGGCACCCTGCAAGGCCATCAGCAAGCGCTGTTCGCGCTCGGCAATCTGCTCGCGCACCCGGCGGCGCTCGGTGAAGTCGCGGCTGATGCCAATCTCGCCAAGCAGCGCGCCCGCCTCGTCATGAAATGGAATGTGCAAGGTGTCGAACAGGCGCATGTTGCCATCGGGCCCCTCAATCCACTCCTCATGCCGCTCAGGCTTGCGCGCCACTGCCGCGCCGCCTGCCTCTCCGGACTGCTGCATGCCCGGCCCGAACAATTCGGTATCAGTGTGCCCGATCAGGCTCTCCTCACTGAGGTCGTAGCAGCGGCTGAAGGCCTTGTTGCAGCCCAGATAGGCGCCGCGGGTGTCCTTGAATGCGATCAGGTCCGGCACCGAGTCGATCATCGCGCGCAACAGCGCCCGCTCTTGCGCCAGAGCCGCATGCGGCTCGCGCACCCCAGCGCTGAACACGGCCTTGTAGATCATCACCGAGGCGGCGAGCTTATTGCCATGGCCGAGCACGTTGAACACATCCGAAACATCGACATAGAGCGTGAAATACAGCTCGGCCAGTGCCATCGTCCATGCCGCAGCCGCAAGCCAGGTCAGTGCGCGCACGCCATCTCGAACACCGCGCGCAAACAGCAGCAGCGCAGCCACTGCATAGGCGGCGGCCAGAACGTACTCGATCCTTATCTTCAGGGCGGTGATGCCCTGCCCGGGGACGAAGGTTTGCGGCAAGGCATGGGGCTGAAACAGGATTACCCAAGCCATCAGGGTCACCGCCGCCAGCACCGCGAGCAAGCTCAGGCGCAGCCGTGTCACCGACCACCGTGTGCAGCCAAGAAAGGGCAGCACCAATAGCCCGAGCACGGCGAATGAGCGCGCCACCAGCCAGAAATTGATCGCCTTCTCGGCACCGCTTGGGGTGATGAACACCGGCATTCCGGCATAAGAAAGAACGTGCAGAAAGTCGCTCAGCCCCACCGCCAAAAAAATGATCCCCAACCACACGAATGGGCCGCTTTGCGGCGTACGGCGCAGACTCCAGCCGAGCCCGAACACCATCGCCGACACGGTGATGGAAAACACCTCCAGCGCGGTGTGCAGGGCAAGGTAATGATCGGGAGCGGAAAACACCTGCCACGCCGGCAGCACGCTGCCAAAGGCAAACAACACGCTCAGAAAGAGGGCCCAGCGCGCAGGCGCGAGCTTGAGCGCCTGCAGCAAGCTGCGGCTCAGAGGAACTCCAGGCAAGAGCGATTTCATGATGATCGGCAGGTCCGGCGCGTGGCACGACGCAAGCGCTATTCACGAGCTTGTTATTTTTCGGGAATATCCTTGTTTGCGCCCGATTATCGCCCAAGCCAGCCACAAGCCACGCAAACGATGTCCACACAGTGCGTCCTGTGCCACGGTGCACAGGTGTCTTTCAGCGCTGGGCTCAGTCCCGGCGGCGTCCGCCCTTGAGTATCTGACGCGAGATCACGAACATCGGCAGCAGCCCCACCGCAACAATGATTAGCGCCGCGGTGGACGCTTCGGCAAGACGCTCATCCGCGGCCAGGGTGTGCGCCTGGGTGGCCAGGGTGTCGAAGTTGAAGGGGCGAATCACCAGCGTGGCGGGCAACTCCTTCATCACATCGACAAACACCAGCAGCGCAGCCGAGAGCAAGCTGCCACGCAGGATAGGGACATGGACACGGCGCAGCGTCTCCCACTTGCCGCAGCCCAGACTGCGCGAGGCGTCGTCCATGCTCACAGTAATCTTCCCCAGGCTGGACTCAACGGCGTTCAGTGCCACCGCCAGGAAGCGCGCCAGATAAGCGTAGATCAGCGCCGCAATGCCACCGCTCAGAATGAGCCCCGGGTTAACGCCGAAACTGGCCTGCCAAACCTGCACCAGCCAGGTGTCGAGCCGCGTCACCGGGATCAGCACGCCCACTGCGATCACCGACCCCGGCACGGCGTAGCCCAGACCGACGATACGGTTCATGGCCGCAGGCAGGGACGAGCGCGCCAGCCGTGCCGCGTAGGCCAGCAGCACGGCCAGCACCACGGCGATCACCGAAGTCAGCGCCGCAAGCACAAAGCTGTTGCGCGCGAGGTGCACAAAGCGCGGGCCGAACTGAGCATCACCTTCGACAAAGGCCATATGCAGCAACAAGGCCGCCGGCAACAGAAAGCCCAGCAGCAAGGGCATGAAGCAGGCAAAGCTGGCCAGCAGCCCCAGCCCCAGCGGCAAGCGTCTGCGCGCCGGTGCCCCTTGCTGGCGCGAAGTGTTGTTGAAGCGCGCACGGCCACGGCTCGCAAACTCAAGACTGAGCACGAGCACGACGAAGGTGAGCAGTGCGGCCGCAAGCTGAGCGGCAGCAATGCGGTCGCCCAGCGAGAACCAGGCGCGGTAGATGCCGGTGGTGAAGGTCTGCACACCAAAGTAGGACACGGTGCCAAAGTCAGCCAGCGTCTCCATCAGGGCGAGCGCCGTGCCCGCGACCACGGCGGGGCGGGCCAGTGGCAGCGACACGTGAAGGAAGCAGCCCCAGGGCCCCAGACCCAGCGAGCGTCCGGCCTCGAGCATGCCACCCGCGCGTTCGAGGAAGGCCGTGCGCACCAGGATGTAGCAGTAGGGATAGAGCACGAACATGAACATCGTCACCGCGCCGCCCACCGTGCGCACGTCCGGGAACCAGTAGTCCCCGGCACGCCAGCCGAAGAATGCACGCAGCCCACTCTGCACCGGCCCGACAAACTGCAGGAAGTCGGTGTAGGCGTAGGCCATGACATAGGCCGGCATCGCCATCGGCAACACCAGGGCCCATTCGTAGAAGCGGCGACCGGGGAAATCGAGCATGGTCGTCAGCCAGGCGGTGGTGATTCCGATCGATGCCACGCCCAAGCCCACGCCCAGGCACAGCACGACGGTGTTGAAGACGAAATCGCCCAGCACCGTATCGCTCAGATGCGCCCAGGTATCGCCGGTACCACCGACAAAGACGTTGGAGAACACCGATAGCACTGGCGCCGCGATGAACACGGCAATGATCACCGCAGCCAGGGTCAACACGGACCCATTCGCAAAGCCGCTCAGGCCGCTTGCGGCCCGCCCCCCCTTCAGTTTCATCCGTCGTCCGTTGTGTTCGCGTCGTTATCGGGCCGGGCTTTTCGCCTCATGATCCCTTGGTATGGCGGGAATTATAATTGATCGCATTTGCAACGCTGCGATGCAATAATCCACCTCGTCACTGGCCAACTCCCCGCCATGTCCCATCTCCAGCTCATCGACATCGACCTCGCCTTCGGTCCGCATCGCATTGTCCACAAACTGTCGTTCAGCCTCGAGAAAGGCCAGATCGGCTGCCTGCTCGGCCCTTCGGGCTGCGGCAAGACCACGGTGTTGCGCTGCATAGCCGGCTTCGAGCGCGTGGCCGCGGGCGAGATACGGCTGGGCGGCGAGGTGGTCAGCACCGCGCGCATGCATCTCGCCCCCGAGCGCCGGCGCATCGGCATGGTGTTTCAGGACTACGCCTTGTTTCCCCACCTCTCGGTCGCCGACAACATCGGCTTCGGGCTGCGCGCAGAGGCCAGCACCACGCGCGACGCACGTGTGGCCGAGCTCCTGCAGCTGGTCGGACTCGCCGGCCAGGGCAACAAATATCCGCACGAAATGTCGGGTGGCCAGCAGCAGCGCGTCGCCCTCGCGCGCGCGCTCGCACCGCGCCCCAGCCTGTTGCTGCTCGATGAACCCTTCTCCAATCTCGACGTGGAACTACGCGAGCGCCTGTCCTACGAAGTGCGCGACATCATCAAGGTGGCCAAGACCACGGCAATCCTCGTCACCCACGACCAGAACGAGGCCTTCGCCGTCGCTGACGAGATCGGCATCATGCACGAGGGCCGCATCCAGCAGTGGGATACGCCCTACCAGCTCTACCATAAACCGGCAAACCGCTTCGTGGCCGACTTCATCGGCCAGGGCGTGTTCATCGAAGGCCGCATGCTCGACGAACGCCATGTCCAGATCGAGCTCGGCGTACTCGACAATTCGGCCCCGCTGCTGTGCGGCGAGGATAGCCGGAGCTGTCGACTCGATCTGGCGGTGGACGTGCTGCTGCGCCCGGATGATGTGGTCCATGACGACAGCAGTGCACTCAAGGCTGAAGTGGTACACAAGGCGTTTCGCGGCGCCAACATCCTGTACACCTTGCGCCTTGGCAGTGGCGTGAAGGTATTGTCGCTGGTCCCCAGCCATCACAACCATGCGCTCGGCGAGCGCATCGGCATCCGTCTGGCCGCCGATCACGTGATCACTTTCCAGGACCAGCCTGGTCACAAGGCCATCGCCGCGACGCTGAAATGAAACGCACATGATCCCGTGGCTGGAAGGCGCACCCGGTTTTCCACCGCTCGAACAGGCTCTCACCGAACCCAATGGCCTGCTCGCCGCCGGCGGCGCGCTGGAGCCACAGTGGCTGCTCACCGCCTATCGCCAAGGCATTTTTCCATGGTACAGCCCGGGCGAGCCTATCCTGTGGTGGAGCCCGGATCCGCGCCTGGTGTTGCTGCCCGACGAGCTCCACATCAGCCGCTCCTTGCGCAAGACCTTGCGCCGGCGCCCTTTCGAGTTGCGCGTCGATAGCGCCTTCAGCGCCGTGATCGAGGCCTGCGCTGCGCCGCGCGCGCCCGCCACCGGCACCTGGATCAGCGCCGAGATGCGTGCCGCCTACCTGGCCATGCACGAACTCGGCTATGCGCACAGTGTCGAATGCTGGCGTGACGGTCGCCTCGTGGGCGGCTTGTATGGCATGGCGCTGGGTCGGGTGTTCTTTGGCGAGTCGATGTTCTCCCTAGCCACCGATGCGTCAAAAGTCGCATTCGCCCACCTCGTGCGCTTTCTGCGCACGCAAGGCTATGCCATCATCGATTGCCAGATGAAGACCGCGCACCTGATGTCCCTGGGCGCACGCGAGATTACGCGCCAGCAGTTTCTTGACATGCTGGACCAGCATGCGTGCGCGCCCCGGTCCCTGCATCGATGGCCGGCTGCGAGTCTGGCGGACATGGACTGGAATTAGAAGCAGAGCGAGCTCCGCGGGCGGCGAGACGATGCAAAAAGACTACCCCTACGCACTCATCCAGTTTTACGCGACCGCAGCTTACGCGTGCTCTTACCTCCCCGCGCGCAACGCTCGTTCGCAGGTCGCCACCCCCGGACATCTGATCGACACCCACATCTACGGTGAACTGGTGCGGCGCGGTTTCCGGCGCAGCGGGGTGTTCACCTATCGTCCCTATTGCGACACCTGCAACGCCTGTGTCCCGGTACGCATCCCGGTGCAGGACTTCCACCCCGACCGCAGCCAGCGCCGCGCACACCTGCGTCACCGCGATCTGCACATCGTCGAGCGCCCCCTGGCCTACGTCGAGGAGCACTACGGCCTCTACCAGCGTTACCAGGCTGCGCGCCACTGCGGTGGCGGCATGGATCTCGACAATCGCGAGCAGTACACCCACTTCCTGCTGCAGAGCCATGTGGACACACGCCTGGTCGAGTTTCGCGATCAGCACGCCCTGCGCATGGTCAGCGTCATCGATCTGCTGGAGGATGGCCTGTCCAGCGTGTACACCTTCTATGACCCGGATCTCCCACGCAGCGCCTTCGGCACCTACGGCATCCTGTGGCAGATCGAGGCCTGTCGTCGCCTGGGCCTGCCCTACGTCTATCTTGGCTACCTGATCGGTGAGAGCCCGAAAATGGCCTACAAGGCGCGCTTCCGCCCCCTGCAGGCGCTGCGCAATGGGCGATGGGAGCCGCTCTCGGAACCCGTCCCGACACCGGCCACGGACGCTCGCTAGCTGCCAGCCATCGCCTGAGCTCGGCCGAATCGCTACAATCTCGCGATGCTCTATGACCTCGCCCGCCCCCTGATTTTCTCCCTCGACCCGGAAACGGCTCACGACTACACCCTGCGTGCCCTGAGTCTGGCTGGGCGCATCCTGCCCGCCGGCCAGCCTGAGCCGGCGACGCCGATCGAAGTGATGGGTTTGCGCTTTCCCAACGCCATCGGCCTCGCGGCCGGTCTCGACAAGAATGGCGCAGCCATCGACGGCCTCTCCCGCATGGGTTTCGGCTTCATCGAAATCGGCACCATCACTCCCCGCCCCCAGCCCGGCAACCCGCGTCCGCGCATGTTTCGCCTGCCCGAAGTGCAAGGCATCATCAACCGCATGGGCTTCAACAACCACGGCGTCGATGCGCTGCTTGCCAACGTCAAGGCGGCGAAGTTCAGCGGCATCCTCGGCATCAACATCGGCAAGAACTTCGATACCGCAATCGGACGCGCAGCCGACGACTATCTGGCCTGCCTTGAAAAAGTCTATGCGCGGGCGAGCTATGTCACGGTCAATATTTCTTCACCCAACACCCAGAACCTGCGCCAGTTGCAGGGCGAGTCCGAGCTCGACGACCTCCTTGGCCAGCTCAAGCGCGCACAGACGCGGCTGGCTGAGCGCCATGGCCGCTACGTGCCGCTGACCTTGAAGATTGCGCCCGATCTCGACCAGGCACAGGTGATCAACATCGCTGACGCGCTGCGCCGCCATCACATCGATGGCGTGATCGCCACCAACACCACGATTGCACGCGACAAGGTGCAAGGCATCCGCCATGGCAACGAGCTTGGCGGGCTATCAGGTGCGCCGGTCTATGAAGCCTCAACCCAGGTCGTGCGCCAGCTCGCCACTGCTCTTGGCGGCGAGCTGCCCATCATCGCTGCTGGCGGCGTGCTCGATGGCGCGGGGGCACGCGCAAAACTCGAAGCCGGAGCAAGGCTGGTGCAGCTCTACAGCGGTCTGATTTATCGTGGCCCCGCCCTGGTGCGGGAATGCGTGCGCGCCACCACTGCCTGAACGCCGAGCACCCATTGAGGAAAGCACGGGGCGGCAGCCTCGATGCAAGTCGTTAGAATGCCCGCGTTCGTACCCATCATCGCCCCTGGAGATTCCGCATGAACCCACGTCGTCAGTTCATCCTGTCCGGCACCGCGCTCGCGCTTGCCCTCAGTCTGCCGCTCAGCGCCAGCGCAGCGCAGCCCGCGCAACTGGGCTTCGTCTACGTCAGCCCGATCGGTGACGCGGGCTGGACCTTCCAGCACGACCAAGGCCGCAAGGAAATGGAGAAAGCCCTCGGTGACAAGGTGAGCAGCCGCTACGTCGAGAGCGTGGCCGAAGGTGCGGACGCCGAGCGCGTCATCCGCGAGTTCGCCGCCAGTGGCAGCAAGATCGTGTTTGCGACCAGCTTTGGCTACATGAACTACGTCGAGCGCGTCGCCAGGCAGTTCCCCAATGTCACCTTCCTGCACGCCACCGGCTACAAGTCCGGCAAAAACTTTGCCAACTACAACGCGCGCTTCTACGAGGGCCGCTACATCAATGGCGCCATCGCCGGCAAGATGACCAAGTCGAACATACTTGGCTATGTTGGTGCCTTCCCGATCCCGGAAGTCCTGCAAGGCATCAACGCCTTCACCCTGGGAGCGCGCAGCGTCAATCCCAACGTCGAGGTCCGGGTGATCTGGGTAAACAGCTGGTACGACCCGGGCAAGGAGCGCGAGGCGGCGATGACGCTCATTTCACAGGGCGCGGACATGCTCACGCACCACACCGACTCGACCGCCACCGTTCAGGCCGCGGAGGAGAAAAACGTGTACTCGTTCGCCTACCACTCCGACATGTCCAAGTACGGCCCCAGGACCCAGCTCACCGCCACCACCCACCACTGGGGCGATTTTTACACGCGCACGGTGAACGCGGTGCTGGCGGGTACGTGGAAGCCCGAACCCGTATGGGGTGGCTTCAAGGACGGCATGATCGGCATGGCACCCTTCAACCCCGCCATACCGGCCGAGGTGCAGACCCTTGCCAGAGACCTCGAGCGCCGCATGAAGGCGGGCAGCTTCCATCCCTTCACCGGCCCGGTGCTTGACCAGGCCGGCAAGGAGCGGCTGGCTGCCGGTGCGGTAATGGAGGACGGCGCGCTGGGCAAGATGGATTACTTCGTGCAGGGCGTCACTTCGCGCCTGCCCTCAGCGAAGTAGGACCGACGCAGAACCGAAAAAAGCCCGCCACCTTTGAGGTAACGGGTTTTTTTCGTGCACCTGCCCGGAAACAGGGAAGAACGGCTCAGATGCCGTGCTTCTCGCTCACCATCGTGTTGACCAGGGTCAGAACTTCGCGGCTGGCAGATTCGGCAGCACTCAGCGCCGACACCAGCACCTCGCGCATCGCATCCGCATCCGTCTCGCTCTCATTGATGATCTCCAGCGCCTGTCTGATCGAGTCATGAACACGCTGGTGTGGCTGCTCCAGCGCGGCATAGGCACGTGTGGCGCCAAACTGGGCCTTGCCCGGCCCGCCGTAATACCAGTTCCCGAGGCGACAGTCGCGATGAGGGACAGCGACCAGACTTGCCTCCGCGCCCTCGCCCTTGCGCTCGATCGCCACGTAGGCATTCTGCATGTAGAGGATGTGATCCATCTTCACCAGCGAGGCAAAGGACAGGTCCTTCGCCCGGTTCAGCTGCACGATGGTGTCTTCGGATGAACGCGCCACGCTGGCAAACTGGTCACGAAAAGCCGACACCTCACTGCTTACCTGCGCGCTCTTCTCGCCCACCCCTGCGGTCTGTTCCACCATGGTGCCGACCCGTACGCGGAAGCTCTCGATCAGCTGACTGATCTCGGCGGTCGCTGCCTTGGTGCGCTCGGCGAGCTTGCGCACCTCGTCCGCCACGACCGCAAACCCCCGGCCCACTTCGCCCGCCCGTGCAGCCTCGATGGCGGCATTGAGCGCCAGCAGATTGGTCTGGTCGGTGATCTCCGAGATGATCAGCACTGCGCGATCGATCGAACCACTGGCCTCACCGAGATCGCTGGCCGCCCCGGCCATATCCTGCATGCGGTGATTGATGTGCTCCAGGGAATCACCGATGCGCACCACCTCCTCACTCGAACGGCTGGCGCCGTCGCGGTTGTCCTGAGCGATTTGCAGCACCGAATCCATCTCGTGCGCAATCTTGAGCAGATCGTTCTGATTGCCCTGCAGGTTGCCCAAGAGGTTTCCGGTATTGAGCGCATGCATCTGTGAGCTCAGGCGATTGCGCACGACATAGCGTGCGTTCTCCTCCATGGTCAGGATGGCCTCATTGACATCAACGAGCGACTTGGCGAACTGGCCGGGCAGGCCCTTCACCAGGGCATGACGGTGGTAGATGCCGTGCGACACCCTTTCGAAACAGGTCGATATTTCCTTGAAATAGGTTTCCACCACGTCGAGGAGTTCGTTCAGCTCCCACGCCACCTTGCCGACCTCTCCCAGACCGCGCGTGTCGGTCACACGACGGTGCAGATCGCCATTGCGGCAGGCGAAGATGATCTCTTCCATGCGCTGCAGCGTTTGCAGCGGGCGTTGAAAACGCCTCCACGCATAGATGCTGAATGCAAGTGCGAGCAAGGGGATGCAGACTGCAACTGCGCTGAGGCCGTGATCGACAAAATCCCATAGCGCCAGACTGAATGTCAGGGTGACGAAGACAAGGCAGAAAATGAAGAACTGTCGATCGAGAAAGGGCGTTCCGCTGTGCTGCGATCGGGAATTCCTGGTGGACATCGCGGGCTCCATGATCAGTCTCGGCAGCTCGCGAGCGTGAACTGCTCGAAGCTCACCTTCCGCTCGGCCATTGCACTTTTTAGCCATGCCAGCGAGGCCTCAGGCGCGGCCGCACTGCCCGCCTGACGCTCTATGCGCAGCATTTCGGCGTAGAGATCCGAGGCCTCGCGCACTGCATCAGGTGACACACTGCGGCGCACGGAAAAATAGCCGGCGACCTCACCCGTGGCATTGCGATCGAGGGTCACGTTGGCCAACACCCAGTAGAAATGTCCGTCAGCGGTCAGATTCTTCAGTACCCCGAAAAACTCGTTTCCAGCCTTCAGCGTATCCCACATCAGGCGATACACACCGCGCGGGACATCAGGATGGCGGACAACATTGTGCTGCTTGCCCATCACCTCATGTTCGGCATAGTTGGAGATACGCATGAAGGTGCGATTGACATAGGTGATATGGCCTTTCATGTCGGTCTTGGAGACGATCAGATCATTCTCCTGCAGTCGTACTTCCTGCGCTGTTGGACGAACTCCGGACTTCATGTTGCATTTCTCCACGGACGCATCATGGGTGGCACCAGTCTGACTGGTCTTGGCAGCTTATCGGCAGCGTGGACGAAAACTCAAATCACGCCACCCCTATTTTGTACAACTTAATCAGCATTGGCAGGGTGGCGGGCAGGGGCATCAGCCGCAGCCTCGTCCTGTGCCGGCTTGCCATGCAGCACACAGGCGGCGACCGCGGTAGCAATTGCGTCGGCCATGCGCGCGATGCGCACAGGATCGCGCAACAACAGTTCCTCATCGCGGTTCTTGATCACACCGGCCTCGAAAAGCACCGCCGGCATGCGTGCATGGCGCAACACCGCCAGCCCGTCGTAATAATGCACCGCATGCTCAAAGTCAGCGTATGTGCGACGTCGCCCGTTCTTGTGAGTAGGCATGAAGCCCATGCGCTGCAAGCGTGCGCCGATCACGCGTGCACACAGGATGCTATGTGCCGTGTCGGGGTTGTCGCGGGAGACGAAGAGCGAATGTCCGGCATGATCGTCATTGAAATCCAGCGTCTGACCGCGCCATTGCCACGACTGCAGTTCGAACGCATTGACCGAGTCATGATGAAGGGACAGCAGCAGGTCTGCGCCCTCGGCAGCCTGCGGCCTGGCCTGCAGGCTGTCAATGCGGCCGTCCGCGTTGATCAGACGCACCGCAAAGCCCAGCGTGTTCAGCGTCGCACGCAGCGCCTGCGCGAGCTCGTGGTTGAACTCGAATTCAGTGCGCCCGCGTGCACTCGTCGCCCCCGGTGCAAGCAGGGTATGGCCGACATCGACCGCGATCTCCGCGCGAACGGCCGCGCCGGCCAGCACCGGAGCCGCCATCAGCGCCCACAGCAGAACCGCCGAGTGCGCCCCTGCCATCGTCTTTCGCCCTATCATCACCACCCTCCAAGCCAGCACACACGGGCCTTCGCGGGGCACTGTCAATCTTGATGCAAATCATGGAGGACGACTATCGCCCCCCCTACCATGCAGCGACCATCGGCACACGCCGTGGAATGTAGTACCACTCAGTTGTACCCCTGACCACCGACACCAAACCTGAAAACGAGACCAAAGATGAGGAGTGCGCGATGAGCGGCATATTCACCAAATCAATGGCGCGGAACATTTTCTATGGGGGAACGGTTTTTTTCTTCCTCCTGTTCCTTGCGCTGACCTTCGACACCGAACGCGAGTTGCCGTCGCGAGACAATCGGGAGAACCTGACTGCCGAAGTAGCTGCCGGCAAACACATCTGGGAAACACGCAACTGTATCGGTTGCCACTCCTTGCTGGGCGAAGGCGCCTACTTCGCTCCGGAACTCGGCAACGTATACACCCGCCGTGGTCCGGAATTCATCAAGGCTTGGATACAGAGCATGCCCACAGAGGCTCCGGGTCGCCGCCAGATGCCGAACTTCAATCTGTCCGACGAAGAGCTTGACCAGCTCGTGGCCTTCTTCAAGTACACAGCGGGGATCAACACTTCCAACTGGCCACCCAACATCGAAGGTTGATTGAAACCCGGAGACCACAAAGGGATCATATATGCAATACAAATCACAAGCGGTCGCCATGCCCTACTTCATAGCGGCGATCGGGCTATTCGTAGGGCAAATCATTTTTGGCCTGATCATGGGTCTGCAGTACATCATCGGTGATTTCCTCTTCCCGGAAATTCCCTTCAACGTGGCCCGCATGGTCCACACCAACCTGCTCATCGTGTGGCTGCTGTTCGGCTTCATGGGGGCGGCGTACTACATGGTTCCGGAAGAAGCGGAAACCGAACTCTACAGCCCGAAGCTGGCGCTGCTGCTGTTCTGGGTCTTCCTCGTCGCCGGCGCAGCCACCGTTCTCGGCTATCTGCTGGTGCCTTACGCCACACTGGCCGAGATGACGGGTAACGACCTGCTGGCCACCATGGGGCGTGAGTTCCTCGAGCAGCCGCTGCCGACCAAGGTCGGGATCGTGGTCGTTGCGCTTGCCTTCCTGTTCAACATCACGATGACGAGCCTGAAGGGCCGCAAGACCGCGATCAGCATGGTGCTGCTGCTCGGTCTGTGGGGTCTGGCGATCTTCTTCCTGTTCTCCTTCTACAACCCGGTGAACCTCGTTCGCGACAAGTTCTACTGGTGGTGGGTTGTGCACCTTTGGGTGGAAGGCGTGTGGGAGCTGATCCTCGGTGCGCTGCTGGCCTTCGTGCTGATCAAGGTGACCGGTGTCGACCGCGAGGTCATCGAGAAGTGGTTGTACGTGATCATCACCCTGGCGCTGATCTCCGGCATCATCGGTACGGGTCACCACTACTTCTGGATCGGTGCTCCGGAGTACTGGCAGTGGTGGGGTTCGATCTTCTCCGCACTGGAGCCGCTGCCCTTCTTCGCCATGACCGTGTTCGCCTTCACCATGGTCAACCGTCGGCGTCGCGAGCATCCGAACAAGGCGGCCGTGCTGTGGGCGCTGGGAACTGGCGTGATGGCCTTCCTCGGTGCCGGCGTGTGGGGCTTCCTGCACACCCTGGCTCCGGTGAACTACTACACCCACGGTTCGCAGATCACCGCAGCCCACGGGCACATGGCCTTTTACGGTGCCTATGTGATGGTGGTGCTCACCCTCATCAGCTACGCCATGCCGATCCTGCGCGGGCGTGCCGCCAACTCCAACAAGGCGCAAGTGGTGGAGATGTGGAGCTTCTGGCTGATGACCGTGGCAATGGTGTTCATCACCCTGTTCCTCACCGCCGCAGGCATCCTGCAGGTGTGGTTGCAGCGCGTGTCCGACGCACCGATGTCCTTCATGGCAACTCAGGACCAGCTCATGCTGTTCTACTGGATGCGTGAATGGGCGGGTGTGATGTTCTTCGTCGGCCTGCTGGTGTATGTGGCCAGCTTCTTCATCAAGGGCGAGACCCGTTCCGCCAAGGCATGACGACACAAGCTGTGTCTCCGTAATAACGCCTGGGTGACTAGGTAAAGGGGTTGGGGCGGCCGAGGCCGCCCCCTTTTTTTGTGCACTGCGCCGAGCGACGGCAAGACAGCCGTTAGAATTCCAGCTCCGCCTAGCGCCCACCCCGCCGGAAGACATCGTGCCCCGCCCCACCCGCCTCAGCCCTGATCGCCCGCAACGTATCGCCATCAATGGTTATGGCCGCATCGGGCGTTGCTATCTGCGCGCACTGCATGAAGCCGGCCTCAGCGCACAATTCAGGGTGGTGGCGATCAACGAGCCCGCCGATCTGGCCAGCATCGCCTACCTCACCCGCTTCGACTCGACCCACGGCCGCTTCCCTGGCGAGGTCGCCGTCGCCGATGACAGCCTGCTCATCAATGGGCAGGCCATCGCCATCTCGCATGCCACCACACCGGAAGCAGTGCCCTGGGCAAGTCACGATATCGATCTCCTCATCGAATGTTCAGGCCAGTACGGCAGCCGGACCGAACTCGAACGCTTTCTGCACGCAGGCTGCCCACGCCTGCTGCTATCCCAGCCCGGCAACAGCGCCGAGGACGTCGATGCCACCATCGTGCACGGCATCAATGACAGCAGCCTCACCGTCGATGCGCGCCTGGTGTCCAACGCCTCATGCACCACCAACGCGGTCGTGCCGGTTCTCGCCCTCTTGCAGCGTGAGTTCGGCCTTGAGAACGTGCTGCTCACCACCTTGCATTCGGCCATGAACGATCAACCCTTGATCGACGGCTACCACCACTCCGACCTGCGTCGCACGCGATCGGCCATGCAGTCGATCATCCCGGTATCGACCGGGCTCGCGCGCGGTGTGGAGCGTCTGCTGCCCGTGCTCAGCGGCAAGGTCCAGGCCAAGGCCATTCGGGTGCCTACCCATAACGTATCGGCCATCGACATGGTGTTGCAGCTGGCAAGAGACGCCGACATCGAGCGCGTCAACGCCTTATTGCGCAGCGCCGCAGAACACGCCTGCCGCGGCCTGATTGCCTGGTCCGACGAGCCCCACGTATCCATCGATTTCAATCACGACCCGCATTCAGCCATCGTCGACGGTGGCCAGACGCGCATGCTCGGGGCCAGGCTGCTCAATCTTGTCGTCTGGTTCGACAATGAGTGGGGCTTTGCGAGCCGGATGGTGGATGTGACGCGCCACTGGCTGGGCAAGGTGCTCACGCCTGCCACGGCCTCAGAGCTTCAGGCTCTTACGCCCTTGCTGCGGCGTGACCAGAGCAATTAACCACGATCAAGTTAATTCACCGTACCCCTGCCTAGACTTGCGCTCATGAAACAAGAAACGCTCACTGCAGGCACCACGGCACCCATGGTGCAGGAATCCCGCCACAGACTGGCGGGCGACATCGCGATCTGGATCTTCATCCTCGCCGAGTTGCTCGCCTTCGGCGTCTTCTTCATCGCCTACGCCTTCACCCGCGCCAACCACATCGAGCTGTTCGACGCCGAACAGGCGGCGCTGAACCGCAACGCCGGGGCGCTCAACACCGTGCTGTTGCTCACCGCGAGCTACTTCGTGGTGCGCGCCGTCCAGGCTGCCGAGCGTCTCGCATCCGCCGCCAGCGCACGCTGGCTGCTCGCGGCAATTGCCTGCGGTGCCGGCTTTGTGGTGGTGAAGCTGTTTGAATACGCGGCCGCGTTCGAGCACAACATCAGCCTTTCAAGCAGCCCGTTTCACATGTTTTATCTGTCCCTGACCGTCTTTCACTTCATGCACGTCATCCTCGGCATGGTGATCCTGACGGCCATGTGGAACGGTGCACGCGCCGGACGCTATCGGCCGGGCGACATGAACGGACTGGAGACGGGCGCCGCCTACTGGCACATGGTGGATCTGGTGTGGCTCATCCTGTTCCCGCTGGTCTATGTCATTCACTGAGGGGACAAGCATGAATTCCCACCTTCACGGCACGCCGCGCCGCGCCACCTGGCTGTGGGCAACGCTGATCGTTGCCACCCTGCTCACCTGGGGCATGGGAGCGAGCGGCGCCACCGGTCGCGGCGCAATCGCCATTCTGGCCGCCATCTCCTTCTGGAAGGGTGCGGTCATCATTCTCGACTTCATGGCACTACGCCATGCACCGCTGCTGTGGCGTGTCGTCACCCTGGGCTGGATGATCGTGGTCTGGGCCGTGATCGCCATCGCATACATCAAAGGACTGCCACAATGAAGCCGGACACCCCCAACCTCGACATCCCGTACTACCAGGCTGGCGGCAATGAAGTCGAGGTGTTTGAGCACGCGTGGAGAAACCGCCTGCCGCTGCTGATCAAGGGTCCGACCGGTTGCGGCAAGACCCGCTTCATCGCGCACATGGCTGCGCGGCTCGGGCTGCCACTGTATACCGTGGCCTGTCACGACGATCTGACCGCCGCCGACCTCGTCGGCCGCCACCTCATTGGTGACGGCAAGACAGTATGGTGCGACGGCCCGCTCACGCGCGCCGTGCGCGAGGGCGGCATCTGCTATCTGGATGAGGTGGTCGAGGCCCGCAAGGACACCACCGTCGTCCTTCACCCCCTGGCCGACGACCGCCGCATCCTGCCCATAGACCGCACCGGCGAAGTACTCGAGGCACCGCCCAGCTTCATGCTGGTGGTGTCCTACAATCCAGGCTATCAGAACCTGCTCAAGGGCATGAAGCCGTCGACGCGCCAACGCTTCGTCAGCGTACGCTTCGACTTCCCGCGTGCTGAACAGGAAGAGGCCATCCTCATCGGCGAAACCGCCTGCCCGCCCGACCTCGCCCGTCGCCTGGTGGCGATCGCCGGCGCGCTGCGTGCCCTGAAGGACCGCGATCTGGAGGAAGCCGCCAGCACCCGCTTGCTGATCTATGCCGCCCTGCTTATCAAGGACGGCATGGACCCGGTTGCGGCCTGTCGCGTGGGCATCATCGAAAGCCTGACCGACGACGCCGAGGTCGCTGAAGCCCTGATGGAGGTGGTGTCGGCGACCTTCGGTCGCTAAGATGCCCACTCCGATGACCACTAAAGACGCTGCCTTCCACCGCCACCCCATGCCCGGTCCGCCTTTGGCGATTGTCGCCGAGGCCCTGTTCGTCATCAACCTGATGCTGCTGCCCGGCCTCGCCTTCCTGGCGCTGATGGTGTTGTGGATCAAGCACCGCAATCATCCCGACCCATTGGTACGCAACCACCTGCGCCAGACGGGCTGGACCTGCATCACCGGCGGCACCCTGCTGGTGAGCGCCAGTGTGGGCATTTTCGTGCTCGGCGGTTTCGACAATCCATGGTCGTGGGTGATCGGCGTGCTCTACTTCACCTTCGTGCACTCCTCCCTGATCCTGCTTGGCGTGCTCGGCCTGGCGCGGGCGATGAACGGCCGCAACTGGCGTTATCCGGTTTTCGGACCACGGGAAAATGTCTGAGCTGAGCGCTCAGCGCGACACTGACCGCGCCGACAACAGACCCCGACGCTTCATCCCGATCGCGTCGGCTGCTTCAGTCGGACTGGCATCGACCCGCCGCCAACAGCGTCAGCGCGTGGCGCTACAGATGGGTTTTTTCATCCTGTTCGTGCTCGCACCGGTGTTCGACATCTTCCGCTACGACCTCGACGCGGACCATGCCTGGCTGCTCGGCATGGAATGGCGCCTGGGGCTGGACGACTTTCTTGCCGGCAAGGCCAGCGCGCTCGAGGCCGCAGGCAACATCATGTTGCGTCTGTTCGTGCCCCTGTTCATCGGCGCCGGAGTGCTGCTCGGCGTGGCGTGGAAATGGGGCCGGCTGTATTGCGGCTGGCTGTGCCCCCACTTTTCCGTGGTCGAGACCATCAACAGGCTGATGACCCGCGCTTCGGGCAAACCCAGCGTGTGGGAAAGATCGACTTCGCCGCCGTGGCAAGCCGACGGCAGCAGACTGAAGGTTGATGCGCGCTGGTGGGCAGTGGTGCTTCCCGCTGCGGTGACTTTCGCCTTTCTGTGGGCGGTGGTGCTGCTGACCTACCTCCTGCCCCCCGCCGAGGTGTACAGCAACCTCTTCCACGGCGAACTCACGCGCAACCAGTTCATCTTCATCACCGCAGTCACGGTGGTGCTGAGCCTGGAGTTTCTCTTCGCACGCCATCTGTTCTGTCGCTTCGTGTGCGCCGTGGGCCTGTTCCAGAGCCTGGCCTGGATGAGCAACAGGAACGCGATGGTGGTGGGTTTCAAGCGCGAGCGCGCAAGTGACTGCAGCAGTTGCCTGCCCGAGCGCCAGTCCGCATGCGATGCGGTGTGCCCGATGCGGCTGCGGCCGCGCACCATCAAGCGCCACATGTTTACCTGCACGCAGTGCGCCCAGTGCGTCGATGCCTGCGCCGAAACCCAGCGCGACAACCCCGAGGGGCCGCTGCTGACCTGGGTCTCGGGCGAAGCTGCGCGACAGAACGAGGCGGGCTTTCGAACCGTCAGGGAGCGTTGAGTCATGGAAGAAGCCGTAGGCAAACTCTGGCACCGTCTCATCACCCGGGCCGCCGGCGGGCACTTCCCCGAGGCCGTGGTGAAACTGAAGGAAATCGAACGCATGACCGGCGTCTTTTTCCGCGCCCTGGGCGGAGACCCCGGACTGCGTGTCGCCGCGGCTACAGCCGACGTACATGGTGCGCGCCGCAGCCTGCTGTCACGCATCGCCGGCAGCGACGAGCGCACCCCGCGCGCGCGCATGGACGCCATCACCCTGCGCCTGCCGGTCCAACTTGATGCCTTGCCCGAGCGCGCACTGAACCGCGACCTCTACTTATGGCTGGCCGCCATCGCCGCCGCACAAGGCAAGCCCAGGGGGGCGCAGGACGAAACCGCGCTGGCCCAAGCCCTGACCCAGCTCGCGCCCTTGCCTGAAGGCGCCAGCGCCGACCCGGCGAGCCTTGAAGTACGCCTCAACCAGCTCGCCACCCTGCGTGCACTGCTGCGCTGGCCAGGTCTGCGCACGCGCTACGAGCGCCTCGTCGCCGCCGTCCTCAAGCAACGCCCTGACCCCGCTCGCCTGCCGCCGGTCGAAGCCGAACGCGAGCGACTCATCCGTCAGGCGCTGACCACACCCGGCAGCGTCGCGGCCCTGCCCGCGCTGCCCCCCAAGGGCATGCCGCACCAACCGGTGCTGCTGTGGCTCAGTGATCTGGTCTCGCCGCTTGCTGTCACCACCCCTAGCGGAGCCGGCGCCGAGGCCGTTGCCAGCGCACCCCGCCCGAAGGGCGACGATGAAGAAACCGAGCGCCAGGCGCACCGCGTGGAGCGGGTCGAGGACGCACCGGAAAAACACGGCCTGATGATCGTGTTTCGCGCCGAAAGCCTGCTCTCGGTGGCCGAGTTCCTCAAAGTCAAGCGCAGCACCGATGACGACCCCGACGACAATGCCGCCGACGCTGCGGCCAATCTCGAACAGCTGACCCTGTCGCGCGACGAGGATCGCATCGCCTCCAAGATCCGTTTCGACCTCGACCTACCCTCCGCCGCCGAGGACGACGTGGTGCTTGGCGAAGGCATCTCCCTGCCCGAATGGGACTATCGCAAGAGCCTGCTGCGCGAGGACCATGTGCGTTTGCAGGAACTGGCCGCCTCGCCGCGTGACCCGCGTGCCGCACCGACGCCACTGCCGCAGCACCTGCGCCGCACCGCGCGCCACCTCCACCGCCAGTTCGCGGCCCTGCAGCCAGGCCGGCGCTGGCTCAAAGGCCAGGCCGACGGCACCGAACTCGACATCGACGCCGTGGTGCGCGCCACCACTGATCGCGCCATCGGCCAGCACCCCTCCGACCAGCTCTATCTGTCACTGGAAAAGCGCGAACGCGACCTGGCCTGCCTGGCGCTGGCCGATCTATCGCTGTCGACCGATGCCTGGATCTCCTCCGACGCTCGCGTCATCGACGTCATCCGCGACTCCTTGCTGCTGTTCGGCGAAGCCTTGTCCGCCACCGGCGACCGTTTTGCCTTGTGCGGTTTCTCATCGGTCAAGCGCAGCAACGTGCGCTTCCATCGCCTGAAAGACTTCTCCGACCGCTTCGATGACAGCGCGCGTGGTCGCATCATGGCGATCAAGCCCGGCTACTACACCCGCCTCGGTGCGGCAATCCGGCACGCCACCAGCGTGCTGGAAAAACAGACTGCAGCCCGCCGCATCCTGCTCATCCTGTCCGATGGCAAACCCAACGACCTTGACCTGTACGATGGCCGCTACGGCATCGAGGACACCCGTGTTGCGGTGATCGAGGCACGCGGCCGTGGGATCGTGCCTTTCTGCGTGACGATAGACCGCGAAGGCGCCAGCTACCTGCCCCACCTGTTCGGGCCGGCGGGCTATGCGGTCATTCGCCAACCCGACGAGCTTCCTGCTCGTTTGCCGATGTTTTATGCCCAACTCACACGCTGACATGAACCAACCGGATACCCTGTGCCAGGAGGGGCTGCGTGCACCAACCTCCAGCGCGGACGACGACGCCCTCTCTCCCGAGGTCGGGCGCCTGTGTCGTTTATTGCGTCAAGCACCGATGTTCCGCAGTCTGGGCTGCGATGAAATCGCACGCTTCGCACGCGGCGTGCGCGAGATCAAGGCAGCGAAGGGCGAAATCCTCTTCCACCGTGGTGATGCGTGCAATGGCTTTCATCTCATCCTGTCTGGCCAGATCAAGCTCGCCTTCACCTCGTCCGAGGGCAACGAAAAGGTTGTCGACATCCTGCGCACCGGCCAGAGCTTTGGCGAAGCGGTGATGTTCATGGACAAGCCCTACGTGGTGATGGCTCAGGCCCTGGCCGACAGCACGCTGCTGCACATCGGCAAGCAGGTGTTCTTTGAGGAAATGAACAACGATCCGCTGTTCTGTCGCAGGATCATCGCCGGCCTGGCACAGCGCCTGCACCGTCTGATGGGCGACGTCGAGAGCTATTCACTGCGCTCGGGGCGGGAGCGCATCATCGGTTATCTGCTGCGCGAAGAAGAGACGATTGGCGACGCCGCCAGCGTCGGCCGCGTGTCCATCCGCCTGCCCACCAGCAAGGGCACGATCGCATCGCGTCTGAACCTGACCCAGGAACACTTCTCGCGCATCCTCAACGAGCTGACAAGTTCAGGCCTGATCGAAGTCGAGGGCCGCACCATCCACATCCCGGACATCGGCCGCCTGCGTTGCAATGTTGAGTAAGAGCGAAAACACTCGACCGCATTTGAAACAAGAAGTGGCCACTGTGTGTAGGCGAATGAGTCCGGATGAGCTTGGCTACGTGCACTCTTTTCGGTACCAGGTCCGGATCGAACATCCAAATATCTTATTATCATTTCCGGGCACAGCCGATTGACTTGATCTGCCGATGGCCAAGGATGTCTTACAAGATGACTATTGGACGCACCTCATGAACAATGACTCCCCCGAACGCAGGTCAGCCTCCTCGCCATCTGGTGACGCCAGCCCCGGTTGCGATCGATGCCGCGATCTTGTGCCCTTGGACTTCGAATTCAGCATGGCCTTTCAGCCCATTGTCGATATCACCCAGCGCACAGTCTGGGGCTGGGAAGCCTTGGTACGAGGCATCGAAGGCGAGGGGGCAGCCAGCATTTTAGCGCGCGTGAATGACGGCAATCGCTATCAGTTTGACCAAAAATGCCGTGTGCGAGCCATCGAACTGGCGCAGAAACTAAGCTTGCCGTCACGGCTGTCGATCAACTTTCTGCCAAATGCCGTCTACGATCCACGTTCTTGCATGCGCGTGACCACCGAGGCTGCAAACCGCGTTGGCTTTCCGCTTGAGCGTCTGCAGTTCGAAATCACCGAAGTCGAACAAGTGCGCGACGATGGACATTTGCGCGACATCGTCAATGAATATCGTGCAATGGGCTGTGGCACAGCCATCGATGACTTCGGCGCGGGTTACTCAGGGCTGAATCTACTGACCCACTTCCAGCCCGACGTACTCAAGATCGATATGAACCTCATTCGCGACATCGACCAGGATCGCACTCGAAGGCTGATCGTTCATAACCTGGTTCAGCTTGCGGCCGACTTGCCGTGCACCCTGATCGCCGAAGGCATCGAAACCATCAACGAAGCCCGCTGCCTCGCTGATCTTGGCATCCGCTTGCATCAGGGCTACGCCTACGCACGCCCTGGCTTCGAAACCCTACCCCAACCTGACCCAACGCTGCTCGCGCACGTCCATTCGTGCTAAGCCACAGAGCAGCGGGCTCTGTGTAAATACGTACTCACTGCCGCCCTGTCACCCCTTCAGCCAGCCTTGCCGTCCGCCCGCGCGCGCAGCAGGAACGGCGTGTAGCGCCACAGGTAGAGCGCAAAGCCCAACGCCCACAGGGTGGCAGCAGCATGGACGCCGGCCAGCACCGCAGCCGGAATCGCGACTACCGTGAGCACGCGAGTCACAGCCGCCAGTTGCACCAACACGTACGCCGCGGTCTCGATCGGTCCGGCTGCCAGCATGCGTCCGGTATGGCCTAGCGCGGTGCGCGTCATCATGCCGATGATGAGCCCGCCGGTGGCGCCAATGGCCAGCGCATGCACGCCCGCCGTACGCGGCAGCACGCCAAGCTGGGCCAGCGCAATGAGGGCCAGCCCGGTCGGAATCCACATGTAGGACAGATGCAGGATCCACACCAGCGGCGTCTTGCGCGTCGCCCATGGGTTCCAGCCGCCTACTCGCAGCGCCTGCGCCAGCGCGGCGGCGATCGACACCGGCGCCGCCCAGGCGCCCGCCGCCGCGGCCCAGAGCAACAGCGCCACACCGGTCAGGATCACTGCGGCCCAATCGACCCATGCCTTACGCCATTGCTTGATGTTGCGCACGGCGTTAGCGGTGAACATCGGGATCACCCGCCCACCGATCACGCTCTCGAGCACGATGATCAGACCCAACGCCAGGTGCATGGCCATCAGCGGATCAAACGCGATCACCTCCAGCACCGCTAGATGGAACAACAGGTTCGCCAGCGCCAGCATGACCGGCAGCATGCCGACGAAGTAATTGCGCTTGCTCTTGGCCTTGATCAGTACGCGCAGCATCAAGGCCGCCGCAATCGGCAGAAAGGCGAGATCGACTACTGCGACCCAGGCCCCACTGCCGAAAGCCATTGCCAGCCGGCCGGCGAGCCACAGGGCAGCGAGCATCGCGAGCAAGCCGTCAGTTGGCGTGTCCAGACCCGTCCAGTTGCGCCCTGCAGTAAGCAGGAAACCGATGATCACCGCCACCGCAAAGCCGAAGATCATCTCGTGCGCGTGCCACCAGATCCCTGGAATAGGCAGTTCCAGCCCGCCGGAGAAGGCCACCGCCCACACCGGGATGGCCACCGCGGCGAGAATCGCGGCAAGCAGGTAGAGGGGACGGAAGGCCAGCGCCCACAACGAAAAAGTTTCGGGCGGGATACGTTTGGTGGTGGGTTCTTCCAGGGGAATCAGTGCCATGTTGCGAGCTCTCTATCAGGGTGTTACGGGGCACTCAATGACTGGTGCCTTCTTCGCGTGTGATCTTGTTCCACACGTTGTACTTGCCTACCGGCTTGCGCATCGGCAAGCGCTTGATTTCCTGCAGACTCTGCGCGTCGTAGACAATCACCGCGCCGTCGTCCTCCCACAGGCTGGCGAGCGCATGGCGGCCGTCGCGGGTGAACTCGACATGGGCGAGCGTCTTGCCGGGCTCGCCGCTGATTTCCTTCACCACCTCCAGCGTCTGCTTGTCGATCACCTGCAGGATGTGCTTGGCCTGCGGACTCATCATGGAGTCAACAAAAGCGTAGCGGCTGTTGGCGTGGCTGCGCAGAAAGAAGCCCGGGCCGCGCGTGGGGATGCGCTTGATGACCTCCCAGCTGCGCATGTCGATCACCGTGACTTCGCCCGCCTTGAGGTTGGTGCTGGCCATCACCGTGCGCAGCTTGCCGCTGCCATCGGTCCATTCCCAGGTGATGCCCGAGCCCAGGTGGGGCATGCCATCGAGCGGCAGGTTGGCGATCTTGCGCCGCACGTCGAGATTGACCACCTGGCCCACGCCCTCACGCGACGCCCCCATCAGCTCGGAATAGTCCTGGGTGAAGAAGAAGTCATCGAGCACTTCTTCGAGCATGGTGCGGCGTGGATTGAGATAGCCGGGGATGAAGCTGCCTTCGCGTTGAGCATAGTCGTGGATGAAGCCGGTGGGGATGTCCTCGACCGCCTTGGTGTAGCTGATCTCCCACACCTCGGGCACATCCTTCAGCGCGGCGATGAAGGACTGACGCGGCGTGGCGTCATACACCGCCGACACCCGCGAACTCTTCTTGCCATCGCGATCGGTGGCGGCGAGGGTCTTGATCAGATTGAGCTCACCGTCGAGCAGCACCAGGCTGTTGGGCAGATAGTTGGCCACCGCCACATGATTGCCGTCGGGGGACACGGCGACGTTGCGGGTATTGATGCCCGCCCTCACCTCGGCCACCACCTTCAGGTTCCACAGATCGAACTTGGTGATCCAGCCATCGCGCGAGCCGAAGAACACATAGCGCCCGCCAGCCGCGAACTTGGGGCCACCATGGAGCGCGAAGCGCGACTGGAAGCGGAAAATGGCTTCGAGCCTGTCGCCGTCGAGCACGCTGACGTGGTGGTCACCCGCCTCGACAACGAGGAAGAGGTTCAGCGGGTCGGCGTCGAACACCGGCGTACTGGACAGCGTGGCGGGGTCGACATGCTGGATGCGCGAGGCGCGGATGTCCTCATCGCTCCAGCTTGGCGCGGGCTCGACCGGGCTGTAGATGAGCTCGACCAGGGCCGCCATCTCGTCCTTGTTCAACTGCGCGGCAAAGCCCGGCATCTGCGTCGCCGTGCGCCCTTCGGCCACGACCTTGAGCGCATCGGGTTTGCGCAGGCGTGCCAGGTTGTCGGGCAAGAGCGCAGGCCCCATCAAACCGAGGCGATTGTGTGCATGGCACTCGGCGCAATGCTGGGCATAGAGGGTTGCTACGGGAAGAGAGGCGGTCTGCTGTGCAGGAGCGGGCACAGCGCCCTGCCCTGCGGCGACCGACAGCGCCGCCCCGCAGGCAACAACACCGACAACGATGGCACGCAGCGAGCTCATGCAGACACCTTGGCAATGCGCACCCAGGGCGTCGTCACCACGCGCTCTCCACCTTCATAATCAGCCGCGCTGACGCCGATTTCGTCGTCATCGAGATAGCAGGCAGGGTCTTCCGCCCACGGGTTGCCGGTGACCTGCGAGGCGCGCACGCGCGAGCTGCCATTGCAGATGTCGAGATATTTGCACGCACCACAACGCCCCTCAAGGCTGCGCGGATGCTGCTTGAGACCAGCGAGCAGCGGATTGGAGAGGTCATTCCAGATCTCGCCGAAGGCGCGCTTGCGCACGTCACCCAGCGGCACATGCCACCACATGGTGTCGGGGTGCACGATGCCGAGGTTGTCGATGTTGGCGACATTGACCCCGCTGGCATTGCCGCCCCACTGTCGCAGCTTGGCTTCGATGTGCGCCGCACGCTCGGGGAAGCGACGCATCACCCACTGCAGCATGAAAGGCCCATCCGCGTCGTTGTTGCCGGTGACGAAATCCTTCTCTATCCCCCGCTGATGAAGCTCGAGACAGGTCTCGAACAACAACTCCATCGCCTCGCGGGTGGTGCGGTGATGCGCGTCACCGGCGCGGTTCTTGTTGCCACGGCCGGCGTAATTGAGGTGAGAGAAATAGAACTTGTCGATGCGCTCGTCTTCGACCAACTTCAGCAATGCCGGCAGGTCATGGGCATTGCCTTCGGTCATGGTGTAGCGCACGCCAACCTTGATGCCGCGTTCCACGCACAGGCGGATGCCGCGCATCGAGGCCTCGAACGCGCCTTGCTTGCGGCGGAAATGATCGTGCGTGGCGCCGATGCCATCGAGGCTGACGCCGACGTAATCGAAGCCGATCTCGTCGATGGCGTCGATGTTCGAGTCATCGATCAAGGTACCGTTGGAGGACAACGCCACATAGAAACCCATGGCCTTGGCACGGCGAGCGATGTCGAAGATGTCGGGTCGCAACAAGGGCTCGCCGCCGGACAGGATGAGCACCGGCACACGCGCTGTCTTGAGCTCATCCATGACCTTGAACACTTCGTCGGTATTGAGCTCGCCGGGGAAATCCTTGTCGGCGGAGATCGAATAGCAGTGCTCACAGGTCAGATTGCAGCGCCGGATCAGGTTCCAGATGACGACCGGGCCGGGCGGATTGCGGCGCGGCGCGACCGCAGTGGGGTGATCAAGCTCGCGGATGAAGTTGGCAATGCGGAACATGAGGGCTCTCCTGAGTGCATCCCATTAGAGCCGAGCACCTGCGCAGGGAAAATGACCCGGGTCAAGGGCTTGATGAAATGCACCCGGAGATTCGAACGAGGAGCCCATACGAGCAGCGCAGGGACGACCCGAAGGTCGCGTGAGGTCCGGAACTCGGAGCGTTTTCACTCCGTCCCCAGCCCTTTGCAGCGTCAGCCACGCACGATCTTAGCCACCAATGCGCAGGCCGGTCTTCTTGAGTATTCCGGTCGAGAACAGCACGTCGCGGCGCCGGCATGCGCCTTGAAACTCGCGCTCGATCAGGGCGGCAATCTCGGCCACACGCTCCAGCGCAGCCTCGCGGCTGGCTGCATGCACCATGGCAAAGAGGTTGTAGGGCCAGTCCGGCAGGTGGCGCGGGCGGCGATAGCAGTGCGTGACGAAGGCCAGGCCGCCCACGCGCTCGCCCACCGCGTCAACCACGCTATCGTCGACGTCCCACACGCTCATGCCGTTTGCGGTGTAACCAATGGCGTAGTGATTGGGCACCGCACCCATGCGCCGGATGCGGCCGTCGGCCAGCATCGCCAGCAGGCGGGCGCGCACCGTGGCCTCATCGCTCGCGACACGCTCGGCAACCGCCGCGTAAGGCCGGGGCACCAGGGGCAACCCGCCCTGAGTGGCGAGCACGATGCGGCGGTCAAGCTCGGCCTCGCTCGCGGGCGCGGTATCGACTAAATTCATCAGGCCTCCAGCTTCATCTCGACAAAATACTCGCGTTCTTTCGGAAACAGGTGCACCGTCAGGGCGGTGAGTGCCTCGATGCGGCGGGCGCAGGCAGCAATGCCCTCGGGGGCCTCGGTGGCGAGCACGAACCACATGTTGAGCGCGTGCTCACGACGATAGTTGTGTGCCACCTCAGGGCATGCGTTGACCGCATCCACCACGCGCTGCCAGTCGGCCTCAGGCACGGCCATCGCCGCCAGGCAGAACGCGCCACCCATGCGCTCGATCTGGAACATCGGGCCGAAGCGCGTCAGCACGTGATCATCGAGCAGCGCCTGCAGGCGCTGGATCACTTCACTCTCGGTGAGCCCGAGTGAGGCGCCCACCGCCGCGAAAGGCGCCTCCAGCACAGGGAAGTCACCCTGCAGCGCGTTGATCAAACGCCGATCGACGGCATCGGGCTCGCGGCGTGCGGCCACGCCGCGGCGGCTGGCGGGCTTTTGATCGGTGAGCGCTGCATCTGTTTCAGACATGGGCGTCCTCCTTGGTGGCGAGATAGCGGGCGCCGGTCTGCTTGAAGCGCCGACAGCTGAACAACACATCATGTGCGTGCACGTCCAGGCCGAGCCGTGACGCAATGTCGGCGCGCGCAGCCAGCACCTCGTCGCGCGCGCTGCCGTGAATCATGCAAAACAGGTTGTAGGGCCACTGCGCCCCTGCGCGCGAACGCCGATAACACAGCGTCACCGCAGGCTCGGCGGCAAGGCGACGACCGAGCTCGGACACACGTTCATCGGGCACATCCCACACGCACATCGCATTGGCGTCGAGGCCAAGCTCGTGATGACGCACGACCACGCCAAGGCGCCGGATCAGCCCCTCTGCCAGCCAGCGCTCGATGAGCTCGATGCTCATCGCTTCACTCAAACCCACCTCGCGCCCCAGCGCTGCGAAGGGCGCGGGCAGCAGCGGCAAGCCCGCCTGCAGCACCGCCAGCAAAGCCTGCTCGAGTTCGGGCAGCGCACACGCCGAGCCAGCCACCTCCCTCAGCTGATGTACGACTGCATCCGCCGCGACCGCCCGCTGCTTGCGTGCCGAACCGGCGCCAAGGTCGAAACCCAGATCGATATGGAACTCTTCCTCCAGCGGCAACACGATGACAGCGCAGCCGGTATCCCCTTCGATGCCGGCCACGACCTCACGCAGCGCCTGCTCGGATGCCGCCGTGAGCACGAACCACAGGTTGTAGTGATGCTCGCGCTGATAATTGTGGTTGATTGCCGTCTCGCTGCTGACACGCGCAGCAACCTCTTCCAGCCGATCGATGGGGGCGGCCAAGGCCGCAAGCGCGCTCGCGCCGAGGCGACGCGGGGCAAACACCGCCCCGACGCGGCTCACCAGGCCATCGCCCTGCATGCGTCGATAAGCCGCGATGACCTGATCCTCGTCCAGTCCCACTGCCTCGCCAATGCGGGCGAAGGGGCGCGAGACACAGGGGAAATCACGCTGCCACTCGTTGAGCAGACGAAAATCGACCGCATCCACCGTCTGCGGCAGGCTCACGCTGCGCGGCATCAGAAGCCCGTGCGCGCGGCGCGCGTGGTGAAGAAGATGCCGCTCGGGCTGGCGGCATCGAAGCCACCGATCTGCTGCTTGGTTGCGGTGTCGAAGATGACGACCTTGTTGTCATCACGCGACGACATCCACACCTCCTGGCCCTTGGACAGAAACTCCATGTGCAGGATGCCGCGACCCGGTTGCAGGGTGTGCGTGACCTTGCCGCTGACGGTGTCGATGACCTGCACCCAGCCGTTTTCCGGAAAGGCGAAGTTCACCCAGATCTCGCGGCCGTCGGGGCGCGCCATCACGAACACGGGCTGACTCCTGACCGGGATGCGGCCGACCTCCTGCCAGTCATCGGTGTCGACCACCAGCACTTCATGGCGCCCGATCGCCGGCAGATAGGCATGACCCGCGGCGACCGACCAGCCGCGCAGGTGCGGCATCTTGTACACCGGCAGCGGTGCCTCGCCCTTGCCATAACCGGCGAGTATCTTGCGGCTACCCTGATCCAGGTTCCACAGATCCAGCATCGCCAGACCATCCTCGCCGAACAGGCCGGCAATGTAATGACGGCCATCCGGCGTCACCAGTGCGTCGTAGGGCTGCTTGCCACCGACGAAACGCTCGGTCTGCGGATTGCGCGGGTCGGAAAAGTCGGTGATCCAGATCTCGCCAGCCTCGAACAGCGAATAGATGAAGCGCTTGCCCGACAAGTCTGCGAGACCGACCACCTTGGAACGGGTGCCGTCCGCCGTGATCGCCGGCACCTCGGCGAGGAGCTCGAGCGTGTTCGCATCGAAGGCCTTCACCCCGCCTGGAGCATAGTTCTGCGCCACGACGATGCGACCATCATGCGAGATCGAGCCGCCGATCGCATTGCCGGCCTGAATCACGCGCGCGACGATCTTCGCCTGCAGCAGATCCACCTTGGTCAGGCCGCCATCGCGGCCAAAGACGAAGGCGTAGCGCGCGTCGCGCGAGAACACCACCGAGGCGTGTGACAGGTCGCCCAGGCCGTCTACGGTGGCGAGCACCGCATGGGCGCTGGTGTCGATGATCTTGACCCGGCCATCGGCACGCTCGATCACCACCCCCAGATCGCCGGTGCCGCGCAGCGCCGGTGCCTCAGGCAGCGCAGAGCAGGCCGAGAGCAGCCAGACGATGGCGGGCAGGATCAGTGCCCACAGGGCGGGCGGCGCGAGACGCACCGGGGTGGACGAGGACATGGAAACTCCAGCGGTAAAAAGATGGCCTGAATGAGAATGAGGAGGGGGCGACCCAGGGCTCAGCGCGCGGCTGGCAGACCTGTGTCGGGCGGAAAGCCGCGCATCAGCTGGTCGACGATCCACTCGGCCTCGGGCTCGCTGACGATGCCCAGAAAGGGCGGCATGGGCGTCCCGGGCCGACCACTGACGACGGTGGCGACGAGCCCCTCGAAGGGCCTGTCGGCGAGCACGGCGGGCGTCAGCGCGGGACCCAGGCCACCGGCCAGGGTCAGCCCATGACAGGAGCCACAGTCCTGACGAACGATGTGGATCAGCTCGCGCGCGCGCTCGGCTTCAGGCGCAACCGGCTTGCCTTCGGCCGCCGCGGCGAACGCGGCGATCAGCGCCGCACCAACAAAAACTGCCACATGGGCAAGCAGAGGAGGAACTTTCATCACGCATTCCAAGGCCGGGACAGTGCAGCAGAGCATGGCGGCAAGCCTGCAGCGATACCTTGACTCGCATCAACCCTGCCACCGCTGCGGTCTTGCGCAGCGTTCAGGGTGCGACGATGACCGCGCCCTTCATCTCTGGATGCGGACCGCAACGATAGTCGAAGCGACCGGCCTGATCGAAGGTCCGCGACCACTGCTCGCCCGGGAAGAAACGCTCGGACTCCTCACCCGTGGCGATGAACAGGACCGAATGACTGACGCGCTTTTCGACGTTCAGCCAGGTCACGGTGTCGCCGGGCTTGATCGTGAGCTCGCCCGGCGTGAACGTGTACTTGAGGATCTGCACCTCATGCTCGGCCGCCCACGCTGTGCTCGCCATCGGCGCCAGCGCCAGCAACAACGCCAGCACAGGCGCACGGCCCTTCCTGCTGTCCTGCCTACTCATCGCCTTCCCTCCTTTTGGAACTCGACACAGCGTCGCTGACGCTGCGCCAAAGCACAACGGGAATCCGCACTGCCTTGCGCGGATTCCCGTCATTGCTCATTTCTGCGTCACCGTGACCAGCGCAGGCAGCGTGCCCGCCTGGCAAGAACGTCGCGCAGGGCCGCCTTATTGCTTGGCGGCAGTCACATCGGCCTTGGCGTCGATGCCCAGCTTGTAACCCAGCGATACATGGTGGAAGCGGCCATGCGCGTTGTCGTCATGAATGGCGAAGCCGAAGTTGTAGGTCTTGCCTGCCTCAAGGGCCACATCGCCTTCACCGCCGGTGAACTTGCGCGTGAACACGACCGTCCAGTTATCGCCGTCCTGCTTGCCTTCGGCACTGACCAGCGCACTACCACCTTCCATCACGCGCTTGTCGGCAACGTAACCGTCATAGCCCTTGTTTTCGCCGCTACGCCACTGGTGAAGATCGTAGTAGCGGCCATCGGCAAGCGACGCCTCCTTGACGTATTTGGTCTTGGTGTCTGCAGCGCCGGGCATGGTACGAGAATCGAGGTGGCAACTCGCCCAGCAACCGCTTTCATCGGCCAGCGCCACCTTGCCGCCGGACTCGAGCATGAACGCGATCTTGACCGGGTTCTTCTCGTCCATCTTCGGTGCGCCCGAAGCAGCTGGCTGCTTCCAGGAAAAGCGCAGATAAAGATTGCTGCCATCATGCGCCGCCTGCACCTTCACCGGAATGGAGGCGGCCTTGCCGGCGATCGGCGTCGGCTCGATCTTCTGTCCGCTGACCATCTTCTTGCCCATGTCGGCGGCTTCTTCATCATGACAGCCGGCACAGGTTTCGCCTTTCTTCAGCGCGCGTGCCCCGCCATGCTCGGTACCCTTCTGGATCCATTCCAGCGGCGATACGCCCGGGTAGAACAGGGTGATGTCCTTGGCGGCAACCTTGCTCCAGTCGGCCGGTGCGGCGGCCAGGGACGAGCCCGCGCCGAGGGCGAGAATGGCACCAGCGGCACCGGCAATGATCGTTTTCTTCATGTTCGATTCCTCTCAGTGGGTGGTAGGACAAGCGTCGCACACAGGCGAATCACTCCTCGTCTTCCTCGGTCATGCCTTCGGGCTTGTGGTGTGCAATACCCTTGTGACAATCGATACAGGTCAGGTTGTCCTCAATCGCCATCTCATGCTGCTTGCGCGCACGTTGTTTCTGCGCCTCCGAGTTCATGCTCTCGAAGCTGTGGCAGTTGCGGCATTCGCGCGAATCGCTGGCCTTCATGCGTGCCCATTCGCTACGCGCAAGCTTCAGACGCTTGGCTTCGAACTTCTCGCGTGTATCGATTGTACCCGTGAGTTTCCCCCACACCTCCCGCGACGCCTGAACCTTGCGGATCATCTTGTGCGTCCAGTCCTTCGGCACGTGGCAATCCGGGCAGGTGGCGCGAACGCCAGTGCGGTTGTTGTAGTGGATTGTTTCCTGGTATTCCATGTAAACGTTGTCTTTCATCTCGTGGCACGAGATGCAGAACGTCTCGGTGTTGGTCGCTTCCATGGCGGTGTTGAAGCCGCCCCAGAACAGCACGCCCAACAACATGCCGATGGACAAAAGGCCACCCAGCGAATACTTCGCTGAAGGTCGGCGCAGGCGAGCCATGAGGCCGCCGGAGTGTTGTTGTTTGGATTTGTCTCGGTCTGTCATGTATGTCCCCTCGTGCCCCCGCGCCGCAGCGCGGGGGTCCGGGTCAATGATCGTCTAGGCGATCAATAGACGTCGTGCATCGTGTTGAAAACGTTGAACTTGCCGGTCGGGGTCACGATAGCAGGATCGGTGATGACCTTCTTCAGCTTCAGCGTCTTGTCGTCGTAGATCACGATGGCAGACTGGTCGGTCTTGCCACCCCACAGCGAGATCCACACTTCGTCGCCTGCTTCGTTGTACTCAGGCTGCACCGCACGACGGATGGCCTTGCCTTCGGGCAGACCCGAATCCTTGGCGACGTCGATACGCACCGGCGCCTTGGACAGGTCGTTACGATCGAACACGAACACGGACTCAGCAAGCTCGCGCTCGGGGTTCATCGGCGCGTCGGCCCAGAAGTTCTTCGACTTCGGATGCGTCTTGACGAACAGGTTGCCCGCCCCCGGCATCTTCAGCTCCTGAACCACCTTCCAGTTGTTGGCCTTGTACTTGGCGTACTTGGCATCATCCGAAGCGGTCGAGATCAGCGACACTACCGCATCACCCAGGTGGCCCGTGGCCCACACCGGTCCGAAATCCGGATGGACGAAGTTGGCACCACGACCCGGGTGCGGGATCTTCGCAGTATCAACCAGCGCAGCCAGCTTTCCGGTCTTGGTGTCGACCGCAGCGACCTTGTTCGAGGCGTTGGCAGCAACCATGAAGTAGCGGCCCGACGCATCCCAACCGCCGTCATGCAGGAACTTGGCGGATTCGATCGTCGTCGTCTTCAGGTTCTTGAGGTCGGTGTAGTCAACCAGCAGGATCTGGCCGGTTTCCTTCACGTTCACCACCCACTCGGGCTTCTGCATCGAGGCGACGATGGACGCCACGCGCGGCTCCGGGTGGTAATCGCCATCAACCGTCTGACCGCGAGTCGACACGACCTTGATCGGCTCCAGCGTCAGACCGTCCATGATCGAGTACTGGGGCGGCCAGTAGGTGCCACCGATCAGGTACTTGTCTTCATAGCCCTTGAACTTGGAGGTATCGACCGAGCGCGCGTCGGAACCGAGACGGACCGTAGCCACCGTGGTCGGCTCTTCGTAGAACATGTCGATGATGGTGGTCAGACCATCGCGGCCGACGGTGTAGACATAGCGTCCCGAAGCCGACAGGCGGGAGATATGGACCGCATAACCGGTGTCGAGAATCTTCCAGATCTCGTGCGTATCGCCATCAACCAGAGCCAGCTTGCCAGCGTCACGCAGGGTGATCGCGAACACGTTCTTCAGGTTGACCTTGTTCATCTGCTTGGTCGGACGCTGATCGACCGGAACCAGCAGCTTCCAGCTGTCCTTCATGTCCTTGAGCGAGAACTCGGGCGGAATCGGCGGCTCGTTCTGGATGTAACGCGCCATCAGGTTGATTTCATCCTTGGTCAGGATGTCGTCGTAGTTGACCATGCCGCCTTCGGTACCGTAGGCAATGATCTTCTCGAGACGCTCGGTGCCCAGCTTCAGCGTACCGCCCTCAGTATGGGTGCCGTCAGCCAGCGTCTTGGCCCAGTTCGGCTCAAGGTTCTTGCCCGTGGCGCCCTTGCGCAGCACGCCATGGCAACCGGCACAGCGCTCGAAGTAAATGAGTTTGCCCTGCTCCATCTCCGCCGCGGTCAGCTGCGGTGCGGTTTGCGGGGCGGTCTCCGCCCATGCACTTCCAAGCGCCAGCGGCAACACTGCCAGCGCCAAGGTTTTGCCAATCCAGCCTTTGTTTTGCATTTCCCTCTCTCCTTGAACATCTCGGGACGATGAACTTACACAGCGACGTCAGTATCGATTTAGCAGCACCCCTTAATCCTTGATTTGAGTTAATTTTCCCCACGCCTTGTGGGGATACAGTTTCGCTACTCGCTCGGCGAACCCAAATCGCCGAATGAATAAGTGAAATTGAATATTCGCTGCTGCGCTGCACCCTTCAAGCGCTCACAGCATCCCCTGGAAAAGCCGGAGCCGTTCCATGTACGCCGCCACCTCTGCCCGAACGCTTGCCCTCAAGTCCTTCCACACGGCATCGGCGCGCCAGGCCGTCAGCTGTGCGAGCGTGCCCCGGGCCGGCAGCGCGCCCCCCCGCATGGAGGAAAAGGCCGCCCCACACCCGAAAGGCTGTGTCCATCTGGTTGGCGCGGGACCGGGCGACCCCGAATTGCTGACCTTGAAGGCGGCCCGCCTGATCACATCGGCAGAGGTCGTGGTCTATGACAACCTCGTGGGCAAGGCCATCCTCGAGCTGATCCCGGCGACGGCACGCCGAGTGTATGCCGGCAAGGAAGCGGGGAATCACGCCCTGCCACAAGACGAGATCAACCAGTTGCTGGTCGATCTTGCACGTCAGGGCCTGCGCGTCGTTCGCCTGAAGGGCGGCGACCCCTTCATCTTTGGCCGCGGTGGAGAAGAAATGCAGGCATTGCAGGCCGCAGGCTTTTGCTGCGAGATCGTACCGGGCATCACCGCCGCCGCCGGCGCGGGGGCCAGCACCGGCATTCCGCTCACGCACCGCGAGCATGCTCAGACCCTGGTGTTTGCCACCGGCCACCTCAAGGACGATACCGTCGATCTGGACTGGGACGCACTCACGCGCCCAAACCAGACGGTGGTCATCTACATGGGCCTGGGCGCGCTGGACATCATCTGTCAGCAGCTCATCGCCCACGGCCTGCCCGCGCACACGCCTGCCGCCGTGATTCATGGTGCGACGACGCCCGCACAGTGCGCCGTGTACAGCAGCATCGCGGGGCTGCCTGCAGCCGTTCGTGAGGCAGGGCTGAAGCCCCCCGCCTTGATCATGATCGGTCAAGTCGTCGGGGTCGGCGATGCAAGGCTGCAGGCGGCATCGACCCCGGCCATGAGTGGCACCCAGTTCGCCTGATGCGGGCGCACTGAAAAAAGCGGTTGCGACCAGGCCCTCCGAACACCGCTGTTCCGCCCAGGAATCCGGTCGCACCCCCTCGCGCAATACGCAGATCTGCCCGCGCCCTGTGCGTCAACCGCTCCCATTCCAGCAGCATGGGGTGAGGACGGGCAGCGCAGCTGATGCCGACACAAGGCTTATATAATTTGCGCTTGAATTTTCCACGCGCGGATGCCCATTCATGGCTGAAGAAAACCAGTTTTTCCGTCCCGTACGCGACTTTTGTCAGCGCAAGGTGATGACCTGCGGGGCCGACGATGCGCTCGTTGAAGCCGTGATAACGATGCGCGAGCGCAACATCTCCAGCATGGTGGTGCTCAAGGACGGCATGCCCGACGGCATCTTCACCGACCGCGACCTGCGCAACAAGGTCGTCGCCCCGGGGCGCTCGCCGTCTGAATTGAAGGTCGGCGATGTCATGCACTCACCTCTGATCACCATCGGTGACGACGACCTGCTCTACGAGGCGCTGCACCGCATGTCGCGCACGAAGATCCACCGCCTCGTGGTGGTCGATGACAAGGGCGCGCTCACGGGCATCATCACCGACACCGACATCCTGCGCTTGCAGGCGCACTCACCACACCAGCTGGTGCTCGACATCGAGAAGGCCGCTTCGATCGACGATCTGCGCCAGCTCCACACCCGCATCCAGAACCTGGTGCTGCATCTGTCCGGGACCGGCATCGCAATTCGCGACATGGTCAAGCTCATCGCCAATCTCAACGATCAGGTGCTGATCCGCCTGATCGAGCTGCTACGTGCCGACAAATACAGCGATCTCACCGACAACTTCGCCTTCGTCGTCATGGGGAGCGAAGGCCGTGGCGAACAGACCCTGTCGACCGATCAGGACAACGCGATCATCTACGACGACGAGCTCAGCGCCGCAGAACTCGCTCGCCTCGAAGCCTTCTCGCACGACCTGATCGACACCCTCATTTCGATCGGTGTCCCCCCCTGCAGCGGCGGCATCATGGCGCGCAACCCGCAATGGCGGCACAGCCTGTCGACCTGGAAATCCGAGCTGAACCGCTGGCTGTCCACACCAACGCCGGAAAACGTCATGACCGGCAGCATGTTCATGGATCTGCGGGCCCTGTACGGCCGTCATGACCTGGTGCAGACCCTGAAGCAGCACGCCTATCGCACCCTGAGCAATGATCAGGGCTTCCTCATGCGCATGGCGCAGAACATGACCAACTTCGTGCCGCCGCTGGGCTGGTTCGGCAAGATCAAGCTGGAAAGATCTGGCCCGCAGCGCGGCAAGCTCGACATCAAGAAGGCCGGCATCTTCGCCATCACCGATGGCATCAAGGCCCTGGCGATGGAAGCGAACAAGCTCGAAGGCAGCACCCACGACCGCATCGAAGCCCTGACTGCAGCGGGGGTGCTGAAAGCAGAAGATGCGAAGAACCTGCTCGCCAGCTTCGACTTTCTCGTCATGACGCGCCTGCGCGGCCATGTCGAGGCACTGCGCGCCGGCGCCGAACTGAGCAATTACGTGTCAATGGAAATGCTCAACGTGATGCAACAAGGAGAGTTGCGCCTGGCGCTCGAACAGGTGGCGAAGTTTCAGGGCTTCGTCAAACATCACTTCCGTCTTCACCTGCTGCGCAACTGATAGCAGGGGGATCGCCTCAAGCCTTGCTGCGATCCCTGCTCAGGCGCCCGCCTCGGCCTCCTGCACCTCACTGCGCGTGACGCGCACCGCCGTCGGTCTTGGCACGATGTGCCGGCCGGCCGCTTCCGCGCTGGCGCGGGTGAAAGCCGCCCCGAACAGCAGGATCAGCGACGAGTAATTCACCCACATCAGCAGCAGCACCAGGGAGCCCGCCGCACCGTAGGTCGAGGCGGTGGCGGTGGTGGACAGGTAAACCGCAATCAGCGCCCGGCCCAGCACGAACAACACGGAAGTCACCAGCGCCCCCAACCACACATCCCGCCAGCGCAGCACCACGTCGGGCAGCACACGGAAGATGGTGCCGAACAACAGCGTCACGACGATGAGCGAGACCCCCCAGTCCAGCCCCAGCAACACAAAGCCCGGCACCGGCAGCCAGTCCTGCGCAAAGGCCACCAACGCGCGCACGGCCACGCTCAGCAGCAGCGAAACCAGCAACACGAAGCCGATCGCCAGCACCACCGTGAGTGACAGCAGGCGCGCCTTGAGGTAGATGAAGACCCCACTGCGCGTGGGGCGCGGGGCCACCCCCCAGATTGCATTGAGCGCGCCCTGCATCTGCGCGAACACCGTGGTGGCGCCAAACACCATCGCGCCAAAGCCCGCCAGCGTCGGCAGCAGACCACTGTGCTCAATGCGGCTGTTTTCCACCGCAGTCTGAACCGCGGTGGCCGCCTCAGCGCCGATCGTCGCCTGCAACTGCAGCACGATCTCGCCCTGCGCCGCGCTCTCGCCCAGCACCAGGCCCACGATGCTGACCGCGACGATCATCACCGGCGCCACCGAAAACACGGTAAAGAAGGCAAGCGCTCCCGCATGCACGAACACCTGCGCCTCCAGCCACACGCGCACGCTCGCTTTCGCCACGTTCACCCAATACCGCGCCAATGAGCTCATCGATACGTTTCCACGAAATTCAATACAGCCATCATTTAGCCCACCTCAGCAGGCACAGGCAAGCCCGGCGCAGAATCGCGCTCACCCGCTGTTCGCCCTGATCGAACACAAACCTTGCACGCTCAGGGCCGGAAGCAAGACCCTTGACTGCGGTAAACTGAAACGTGTCGAACCCTTCCCTCCGGAGCCCCTGATGAGCCTGCTCGCTCAACTGAAGAACGATTCCCTGCTTGCACGCAAAGCCGCCGACCGCGTGCGCGGCACCTTACTCAGCACCCTGATCGGCGAGGCCGAAATGGTCGGCAAGAACGCCGCCAACCGCGAAAGCACCGACGAGGAAGTACAGCAGACGATTCGCAAGTTCCTGAAGAACAACCAGGAAGCGCTGGGCGTGATCAAGGATGAAGAGCGCCGCGCCGTGCTCGAACAGGAATCCGCCATCCTCACTGCCTACCTGCCGCCGCTCGCGAGCGACGCCGAGGTGCAGGCCTTCATCGCCGCAAGCGTGGCCACCCTTGCCGAACGCGGGCCGAAACAGATGGGCGTGGTGATGGGTGCGCTGAAGGCCAGGTACGGCAGCGATTTCGATGCAAAGCTGGCCAGCGCCTGGATCAAGGACGCCTTGCGCTGAACCTTGTCTCCCTGCTGGTTGCCTAGCGCAGCGCAGCGTGGATGTGTTCGGCCAGCTTGCGGCTGACACCTTCCACCCGGCACAGATCCTCGACGGTGGCTTCGCGCACGCCATCCAGTCCGCCAAAGGCGGCAAGCAGGTTGCGCCGGCGCGCGGGGCCCACACCGGGGATGTCATCGAGCTTAGAGCCGATCCGCGTCTTGCCGCGCTTGGCGCGGTGGCCGGTAATGGCGAAGCGGTGGGCTTCGTCGCGAATCTCGACGATGAGATGCAGCGCCGCCGACTCTCCCCCCAGCACCAGACCTTCGCGCCCATCGGGAAAGATCAGGGTCTCGAGGCCGGCCTTGCGCCCCTCGCCCTTCGCCACCCCCACCATCGCCACCGCCTCCAGGCCGAGCTCGGCAAGAATCGCGCGCGCAGCGCTGACCTGGCCCTTGCCACCGTCGATCAGGATCAGATCCGGACACACGCCCTCGCCGGCCGCGACCTTGCCATAGCGGCGCTCAAGCGCCTGACGCATCGCGGCGAAGTCGTCGCCCGGGGTGATGCCCTTGATGTTGTAGCGGCGATATTCGGCGCGCTTCATGGCGCCGGCCTCGCACACCACGCAGGACGCCACCGTGGCCTCGCCCATGGTGTGGCTGATGTCGAAGCACTCGATGCGTTGCGGTGCCTCGTCCAGGTCGAGCGCCACGCGCAGGGCCTCGAGGCGCTGCTCGATGCGACCGGTGTCACGCGCGCGCGCCTGGATGGCCAGCCGTGCGTTGTTTTCCGCCATCTCCATCCACGCCTTCTCCCCAGCAAAACGCGGCGACACCACGCCCGGTGGACGATCGCTGATTTCAACCAGGATCTCGCGCACCGGCTCGGGGGCAAGATTGACCAGCAGCCGGGCCGGGATCGGATGCTGGCTGTAATGCTGTTCGACGAAGGCGAGCAAGCTGTCGGCCGCACCCGACACCGCCGCGCCGCTCGGAAACTGCGGTCGGTCGCCAAGGTGGCGGCCGCCGCGCACCATGGCGATATTGACGCAGATGAGTCCATCGGACTCGACCGCAGCGAGGATGTCGACGTCTTCGTCCTTACGGCTATCGACGAACTGTTTGTGCAGCACCGCCTGCAGCCCGCGCAGCTGATCACGACAGGCCGCGGCTTCTTCGAAGGCCAGGCGCTCGGCCGCGTCCTGCATGCGCGCGCTCAGCGCCTCCACGACCTCGTTGGTCTGGCCGTCCAGAAGGCGAGTCGCGAGCTTCACGTCCGCTGCATAGGCGGCGCTGTCGATCAGGTCCACACAGGGTGCGGTGCAGCGCTTGATCTGGTGCAGCAGGCAGGGGCGCGAACGGTTGGCAAAGACACTGTTCTCGCAGGTGCGCAGCTGAAAGGTTTTCTGCAGCAGATGAATGCTTTCGCGCACCGCCCAGGCGTTGGGGAAGGGCCCAAAGTAGCGTGCGCCCTTGGTAAAAGCACCGCGGTGGTAGGCCAGGCGCGGGAAGGCGTCGGCGGAGAGCTCGATGTAGGGGTAGGTCTTGTCGTCGCGAAAGAGGATGTTGTAGCGCGGCGCCAGGCTCTTGATGAGGTTGTTCTCGAGGATCAGGGCCTCGGCCTCGGAGCGCGTGGCGGTGGTTTCAACACGCACGATCTGCGCCACCATCATGGCGATGCGCGGGCTGGAGAGCGTTTTCTGGAAATAGCTCGACACCCGGCGCTTGAGGTTTTTCGCCTTGCCGACGTAGAGCACCTTGTCGTCGGCGCCGATCATGCGATACACGCCGGGTTCCTCGGTGAGGGTGCGCAGGAAGGGCTTGGGGTCGAAGACGGGGGTGGTTGGTGTCGGAGCGGTCATGGGGCTTGGTGGTGTTTCAGCGCGAAAGCGTTCAGTCATTGGAGTGGATGCGGGGCATTTGTTCCGTGGGCTGCGGAACTCGCTCGCCATGCTCGCTCAGACAGTCCTCGCCCACTGCACAAACGCCCCGCACCCACTCCAGCGCAGGCTCGTGATCGGCGAGCGGTGGTTCTGCATGTCCCGCGCGCCGGGTCCTTATCCGTTCCTGGGCAACCGTTCAGTGCGCTGCTCGCCGATTGTGGCTGCGGTCATGCTGGGTGTGGAGCCTGAGTCATCGGGGATGGCTGCGACACGTTCGCGGGCGTGGACATAGGCCGCGTGCAACTCCAGCGCGAAGGGGTCGGTGAGCCAGGGCGGGGCTGGCGTGGCAGGGACGATTGCGGCCAGGCGGGCGAGCTTGTCCCTATCTGGAATCGGAGCCCAGCGATCCAGCAGCTCGGCAACCAGGTCGGGACGGTTGCACACCAGCAACATGTCGCAGCCCGCGCCGTAGGCGGCCTTGGCGCGGCCGACGATGTCGCCGGCGACACGAGCGCCTTCCATGTTGAGGTCATCGCTGAAGATCACGCCCTTGAAGCCAAGCCGATCACGCAGCACCTCCTTGAGCCAGAAGGCGGAAAAGCCGGCAGGCTGGGGTTCGGCGCTGGGGTCAGCACGCGGATAGATGACGTGGGCCGGCATCACTCCGGCGAGCTGACGGCCCAGACGATGGCGATAGGGAGCGATGTCCTCTTCCCATACGGTAGCGAAATCACGTTCATCGAGCGGAACTGCGTGGTGTGAATCTGCCTCCACCCAGCCATGACCTGGAAAATGCTTGCCCACCGCTCCCATCCCCGCCCATGCCATGCCGGCCACCAGCGCCTGCGCGAGCGCAGCAACCGTCTGCGGATCACGATGAAAAGCGCGGCTGCCGATGGCGCTGCAGACCCCGTAGTCGAGATCGAGCACGGGCGCGAAGCTGAGATCGACACCATGGACACGCAACTCGGCCGCGAGCACGAAGCCGGTCGCCTGTGCCGCTTCGAGCGCGCCAAGGTGGTCCTGTTCCCACAGCGCGCCGAGACTGCGCATCGAAGGCAGGCGGGTGAAGCCTTCGCTACGGAAGCGCTGCACCCTGCCCCCTTCATGATCGACCGCGACGATCAGCGCCGGGTCACGCAAGGCGCGAATCTCGCTGGTGAGTGCGCACAGCTCATCCGAGCCAATGAAGTTGCGTGCAAACAAGATCACGCCGCCGACCAGCGGATCGAGCAGACGCTCGCGCTCGTCGTTGGTGAGGACGGTGCCGACGACGTCGATCATGACGGGGCCGCGCGGCCGGTGGATGGGCAGGGACAGGTTCATCGCATTCTCATGTCGCACAAGATCACTGTTTGCGGGGGGGCTGAGGCGCCGCCGAACCGCCTGTGAACGGTGTGCCGTTCAAGCCTGCTCGATGACGGCAAAGGCCACCACCGTGTCGTCCTCATCCGTAATGCTGAGGTGGGCACGCAAGCAATTATTTTCCATGTGCAGCGTCAACCGTTCGTCGTAGACATAGCGTGGCTTGCCCAAGGAGTCGTGGCCAACCGCGACCGCGTGCAGGGTTGCGGGCACTGCGACGCCGGTACCGAGCGCCTTGCCGAAGGCTTCCTTGGCAGCAAAGCGCTTGGCGAGGAAGCGTGCGGGGTCGCGGTGTGCACGCCAGGCCTCGACTTCGGTCGCGGCGAGGATGCGCAGGGCGAAGCGCTCGCCGTGGCGCGCGAGCGCGGTGCGCAGGCGCTCAACGCGCACGATGTCGGTGCCGATGCCGTGAATCACGCCCTGCCTCGCTCCACCGCTCTCAGCCCATCTGCGCGGCTTCGCGCAGCAGGCGCTTCATCTCGGCGACCGCCTGACGCAGGCCGACGAAGATCGAACGGCTGACGATGGCGTGGCCGATGTGCAACTCACGAACGCCGTGCAGGCGCGCAATCGGCCCTACGTTGTAATAGTTCAGCGCGTGCCCAGCATTGAAACGCATGCCCAGATGGCGGACCGCCTCGCCGGCGCTGCGTATCTTGTCGAGCTCGACCCGCACCGGCGCTGCTTCGCTATCGCGTCCGGCGCCATGGAAGGCGTGGGCGTAAGGGCCGGTGTGGATTTCGCACACGCGGGCGCCAATACGCGCCGCAGCCTCGATCTGTTCGATTTCGGCGTCGATGAACACACTGGTGACGATGCCGGCGTCGGCGAGGCGGGCAATCACGTCCTTGAGGCGCAGCTCTTGCGCGATGATGTCCAGCCCACCCTCGGTGGTGACTTCGTGGCGCCCCTCGGGCACCAGCATCGCCATCTGCGGTCGGGTACGGCAGGCGATGTCGACCATCTCGTCGGTGGCCGCCATCTCGAGGTTGAGCTTGACCTGGGTGAGCTCGGCGAGGCGGCGCACATCGTCATCGTTGATGTGGCGCCTGTCCTCGCGCAAGTGGATGGTGATGCCATCGGCGCCACCAAGATGTGCCTCCACCGCCGCCCACGCCGGGTCTGGCTCCCAGGTACGACGCGCCTGGCGCAGCGTGGCGACGTGGTCGATATTGACGCCGAGTTCGATCATCACAACTCCTGCAGTTCCTTCAACACCCGGCGCGAATGCAGCGGCTTTCCGCCCAGGGTGTGGTTGATCAGCATGCGCAACAGATGCTTGGACTGGGCCAGCGTTTGCGCACGGGAAAAATCATCGTCAGCCATGTCGAGCAGGGTCTGCCCCGAAATCAGCGGCTGATCGCCCACTGCCGTGGGATCAGTGCAGTCGACGCCTTCCTCGGCGAGCGTCTCCAGCCGCACCGGACCACGCTCGATTACATAAAGGTAGCGCTCGTCCGGCTGCACGGCTACGCCGCTGTCGCCTTCGACCACAAGCGCCGCCTCGTAGCCGAGGTCCTGCAGCAGCGCCAGCTCGAAGCGGCGCAGGATGGGGGGCTGCGACTCGCCGCGACCGAGCGCCGCCATGGCCTCGGCATAGGCTGCAAACAGGCGCGGATGGGGGTCCTCGCGCGCGGTGAGGCGAACCAGCAATTCATTGAGATAGTAGCCGCAGAGCAGCGCACGCCCGATCAACAAGGGCTGACCACCCTGCCATTCAGCGCGGATCAGGGTCTTGACCTCGCCTGCGCCCGACCAGTCCATCAACAGCGGCTGGAAGGCCATCAACACACCGCGAAGCTGGGACAGCGGACGGCGTGCGCCCTTGGCGACAAGCCCGACCCGACCCAGGTCGCGCGAGAAGACCTCCACGATCAGGCTGGTCTCGCGCCACGGCAGGCCATGCAACAGCCAGGCGGGCTGCTGCTCGATGCGTTGCTTCGCGCCCGCCATCTGCCGCTGGCCGCCTTACTCGTAACCGAGGCTCTTGAGCGCGCGCTCGTCGTCAGCCCAGCCACTCTTGACCTTGACCCAGACTTCGAGATAGACCTTGCCGTCGAAGAGCTTCTCGAGCTCGACGCGCGCTTCGGACGAGATGCGCTTGAGTTTTTCGCCGCCGTGCCCGATCACCATCGACTTGTGACCGGGCTTATCGACGATGACCGCGGCGAAGATGCGACGCAGATTGCCTTCGACCTCGAACTTCTCGATCTCGACCGCAATCCCGTAGGGCAATTCATCACCGAGCAGGCGGAACAGTTTCTCGCGCAGGAACTCGGAGGCGAGAAAGCGCTCGCTGCGATCGGTGACCGCGTCTTCCTCGAACATCGGCCTGCCCACCGGCAGCAGGGGGGTGGCGGCCTTGATCAGGGAGTCGATGTTGCGCCCTTTCTCGGCAGACAGCGGCACGATCTCGGTGAAGTCGCGCAGCTGGCGCAGCTCGTCGATGTAAGGCAGCAGGCGGGCCTTGTCCTTGAGCTGATCGATCTTGTTGATCACCAGGATCACCTTGGACGATTCGGGAATCACCCCCAGCACCTTGCGATCATCATCGCTGAAGCGGCCGGCCTCGATGACGAAGAACACCAGGTCGACGTCAGCCAGCACCTGCGACACGGTGCGATTCATCGAGCGGTTGAGCGCATTGCGGTGATGGGTCTGGAAACCCGGCGTATCGACAAAGACGAACTGGGCCTCGGCTTCGGTGAGGATGCCGGTGACGCGGTGGCGCGTGGTCTGCGCCTTGCTCGAGACGATACTGATCTTCTGCCCGATCAGACGATTGAGCAGGGTGGACTTGCCGACGTTGGGGCGACCGACAATGGCGACGAAGCCGGCGCGAAAGCCGTCCGCGTCGCCATGCATGCCAGTGCTGTCATCCGGGTGTTGTTCGTTCATTTGTTCCTCAACTCCGCCAGCGCAAGCTCGGCCGACTGCTGTTCCGCCACACGGCGACTGGGGCCACGTCCGAGGGTGCGGACACCAAATCTGGGCACTTCGCAGGCCACCTCGAACTCCTGCGCATGCGCCTCGCCCAGCGCCTGCACCATCGAATACGTCGGCAGCGCCACCTTGCGCGCCTGCAACCATTCCTGCAACACCGTCTTCGGGTCCTTGCTCGGGCGTCGCGGATCGACCTCGGCCAGCAGCGGCACATACAGGCGATTGATCACGGACTGCGCCACATCGAAGCCGGCATCCAGGAAAACCGCCGCGAACACGGCCTCGAGCGCATCAGCGAGGATGGACGGACGGCGCGCACCACCCGACTTCAGCTCGCCTTCGCCAAGGCGCAGGGCGTCGCCCAGATCGAGCTCGAGCGCGATGCGATAGAGCGCATCCTGACGCACCAGCGAAGCGCGCACGCGCGACAACTCACCTTCGCGCAGTTGTTCGAAGCGCGCGAAAAGCGCCATCGACATCACGCAGTTGAGAATGCTGTCACCGAGAAACTCGAAGCGCTCATTGTTGGGCTGACCGAAGCTGCGGTGGGTCAGGGCCTCGGCGAGCAAGCCGCTGTTCGCAAAACGATGTCCGAGGCGCGCTTGAAATGCGTCCAATGTCATGTCGTCAGCGCGCCTTGCTGCTGGCATGGAATTCGATCAGCAAACTGAGGTTGGCGACCATCGGCACCGTGCGCACGTAATCGACTTCGACCACGGTCTGGTTGCCGTCCTTGACGATCTCGAGATCCGAGCCTGCGACCGATGAAATATTGTCGATCTCGCCACGGCGATCGAAGCTGCGGCGCAGTTCGGCTGCGGTCGCGCCATTGTCACCCTCACTGGCGAGCACGCCGACGATGCGCTCGATCGCCAGGTATTCGGTGACCGCCGGAACCGTCCGGAAAACCATCAACAGCACGAACACGGCAATAACGCCAAGCAGCAGCATGCCGACCAGGCTCACACCACCCTGATGCTTGCGGTTCATCATTTTTTCCACCTTCAGTGAAAGCGGCCAATGCGCTTCATGTCGTTGAAATTGAACCAGATGAAAAAGGCCTTGCCAACGATGTTCTGTTCCGGCACGAAACCCCACACCCTGCTGTCGCTGCTCGCGTCGCGGTTATCGCCCATCATGAAGTAATGCCCGGCAGGAACCGTACACGCCACACCGCTGCTGGTATAGGTGCAGTTTTCACGGCCGGGAAAATTCATCACCTGCGGCACGAATGCCGGTGCGTCCTGCTCGATCAGCACCGAATGCTCGACTTCACCCAGCCTCTCGGTGAATTGCGGCGAGTAATAGAGCCGATCGGGGTGCAGGTAGGTACCCGACTCCTCAAGCGCAACCGCTTCGCCATTGATGACAAGACGCTTGTTGAGGTATTCGACGCGGTCACCGGGAAGGCCGACGACGCGCTTGATATAGTCCAGCGTGGGGTCGGCGGGATAGCGAAACACCATCACGTCGCCACGTTGCGGCAGATTGACGTCAATGATCTTCTTGTTGATCACCGGCAGCCGAATGCCATAGGTCCACTTGTTGACGAGGATGAAGTCGCCCACGAGCAGGGTCGGAATCATCGAGCCCGAGGGAATCTTGAACGGCTCGACGACGAAGGAGCGCAGGCCGAACACGATCAGGATCACGGGGAAGAAGCTCGCACCGTACTCGACCCACCACGGCGCGGGCGCATTGGCGGCGCGCTGCTTGCGGGCGTGGAAGAAATCGAAGAACCACAGCGCGCCGCTGGCAAGGAGCAGGAGAAAGAGGATCAGTGCAAAGTTCATGCGCTTGCCGTCACTTGCCTTCGTCGGTGCGCAGGACCGCGAGGAAGGCCTCCTGCGGGATCTCGACGTTGCCGACCTGCTTCATGCGCTTCTTGCCTTCCTTTTGCTTCTCGAGCAGTTTCTTCTTGCGTGAGATATCGCCGCCGTAACACTTGGCGAGCACGTTCTTGCGCAAGGCCTTGATGGTCTCGCGCGCGACGATGTGCGCGCCGATCGCCGCCTGCACGGCGATGTCGAACATCTGGCGCGGGATCAGACCGCGCAGCTTGGTGGCAAGCTCACGGCCGCGATATTGCGCGCTCGCGCGGTGCACGATGACCGACAAGGCATCGACCTTCTCGCCGCCCACCATCAGATCGAGCTTGACCAGGTCTGCCGTGCGATATTCCTTGAACTCATAGTCGAGCGAGGCATAGCCGCGCGACACCGACTTCAGGCGGTCAAAGAAGTCCATGACCACTTCGTTCATCGGCATCTCGTAGATCAGCTGCACCTGGCGGCCGTGGTAACGCATGTCCACCTGCATGCCGCGCTTCTGGGTGCACAGCGTGATCACCGAGCCGACATATTCCTGCGGCAGGAAAATCGTGGCGGTGATGATGGGTTCGCGGATCTCGGCGTACTTGCCGACTTCGGGAAGCTTCGCGGGGTTCTCGATGTGGATGATGTCGCCGTTGTTGAGCACGACTTCGTACACCACCGTGGGCGCGGTGGTGATCAGATCCATCTCGAACTCGCGCTCGAGGCGCTCCTGCACGATATCCATGTGCAGCAGGCCGAGAAAGCCGCAGCGAAAGCCGAAGCCCAGCGCCTGCGACACTTCGGGCTCGAACTGCAACGAGGAGTCGTTCAGGCGCAGCTTCTCGAGCGAATCACGCAACTGGTCATATTCGGACGACTCCACCGGATACAGGCCGGCGAACACCTGCGGCTTGATCTCCTTGAAGCCGGGCAAGGCCCCGGTAGCCGGCTTGTTTGCCAGCGTGACCGTGTCACCCACCTTGGCGGCGTCGATCTCCTTGATGCCGGCGATGATGAAGCCCACCTCACCGGCGCACAGCTTGTCGCGGGCAACCGAGTGCGGGGTGAACACACCAACCTGATCGCAGGGGTACTGCGCACCGGACGACATCAGCAGGATGCGGTCCTTGGGCTTGAGCACGCCGTCGACCACGCGCACCAGCATCACCACGCCGACGTAGTTGTCGAACCAGGAGTCGATGATCAGCGCCTTCAGCGGCCCTTCCGGATTGCCCACCGGCGGCGGGATACGGGCGACGACGGCCTCGAGCACATCGACCACGCCCAGGCCGGACTTGGCCGAGCACAGGATGGCTTCGGATGCATCGACGCCGATGACGTCCTCGATCTCCGCACGCGCGCTCTCAGGGTCGGCTGCGGGCAGATCGATCTTGTTGAGCACCGGCACGACTTCGACATTGAGCTCGAGCGCGGTGTAGCAGTTCGCCACCGTCTGCGCCTCGACGCCCTGCGAGGCGTCGACCACCAGCAGTGCGCCCTCGCAGGCAGACAGCGAGCGGCTGACCTCGTAGGAGAAATCGACGTGTCCCGGAGTGTCGATCAGGTTCAGGTTGTAGACCTGACCGTCCTTGGCCTTGTAGTTCAGCGCGGCCGTCTGCGCCTTGATGGTGATGCCGCGCTCGCGTTCGATGTCCATCGAATCGAGTACCTGCGACTCCATCTGGCGGTCGGACAGGCCCCCGCAGAAGTGAATGATTCGATCGGCCAGGGTGGATTTACCGTGGTCGATGTGGGCGATGATCGAGAAGTTTCTGATGTGGTTCATGCGAAACGAAAAGGGTGCCTTGCAGCACCCTTTTGCGGAATGGTTGGCGTCGTCAAGCCCGCGATTCTAGCGGAAAAACGCTGCAATAAGCGCGCACTACGGCCTCATCGAGGTGGTAATGGCAGAGTTCATGGTCGCCGTGCAGCAGCACCGGTACCCACTCGCCCCAGCGTGCTTCCAGCGCGGGATGCTCATCCACGTCGAGCACCTCGATGTCCCAGCCATACTCGTCGGCAATGGGCTGGAGCGCATCGACCAGAACATGGCACAGATGACACCATTGTCGGCTGAGCACAGTGAAGCGTTGGCGATCAGCATTCATTTCCATCACTCCGCGCTCAGACTGACAAAGGAGCTGGCATCACCGCGCCTCACCAGCAGCGTCACCTGCTGCCCAGGCTGAACACCGCCCACCAGGCGGTTGAACTCCGCGGTGGAGCTCAGCGTGAGCTGGCGCCCGCCGATCACCAGCGCCAGGACGAGGTCTCCCGGGCGGATCTCGGCACGCGCTGCTGCGCCCTGCGCACGTTCGACGATAAGACCGGCGTCGATGCCGCGCTCGCGGCGCTGGGCGGGCGTGGGCAGGGTCAGAACCAGGCCGAGCCGGTTGGGAGCGGGCAACAGGCGTGTCGGCGCCCCCGCGACGGGTGCTTCCTTGGGGTCCTGCCATTCGCCGACCGTCACCTGCACGCTCAGGGGCGCACCACCGCGAAAGACATCCACTGCGACCAGCGATCCCGGCTCGACGGCGGCCACGATGCGCGGCAGATCGCTCGAAGCATCGACCTCCCTGCCCCCGAAGCGCAGGATCACATCACCCTGCAACACACCGGCGCGGGCCGCCGGGCCGTCGAGCTCAACCGAGCTCACGATTGCGCCCGCTGCACGCGGCAGCCCGAAACTGTCCGCCAACTGCCGCGTCACTTCCTGAATCGCGACGCCGATGCGTCCACGCTGCACGCGCCCCTTGCTGCGCAGCTGCTCCTGAACGCCCATCGCAAGGTCGATCGGAATCGCAAACGAGACGCCCATGTAACCGCCGGTGCGACTATAGATCTGCGAATTGACGCCAACCACCTCGCCTTTCAGGTTGAACAGCGGGCCGCCGGAGTTTCCTGGATTGATCGCGACATCGGTCTGGATGAAGGAGACAAAACTCTCGTCAGGCAAGGCGCGCCCCTTCGCACTCACGATACCGGCCGTCACCGACTGCTCGAAACCGAACGGCGATCCGATCGCCAGCACCCATTCACCCACCTTGAGCTTGTCCGGATCGCCCAGGGTGACGGCGGGCAAGCCGCTCGCCTCGATCTTGATCAGGGCCACATCACTACGCACATCGGCACCGATCACCTGCGCCGGATACTCACGCTTGTCGGCAAGGCGGACAAGAATCTCCTCCGCCTCCTCGACGACGTGCGCGTTGGTCAGGATGTAACCGTCAGCACTGATGATGAAGCCCGACCCAAGAGACGGGTTGTCGGGGTCGGCGCCGGGAAACTCGGGCCGCTTGGGGATGAAGCGGCGAAAGAAGTCGAACATGGGGTCCGACTCATCGATGCCCGGAAAGGGCTGCGGCATCTGCGGCCGCTCGGCACGCGCCTGGCGGGTGCTGATATTGACCACAGCCGCGCCCTGCCTTTCCACCAACGCCGTGAAATCCGGCAGCTGGGTGGCCGCCGCCATGGGCACGAGGAGAGAGCTCGCGACCGTAGCAGCCACAGCGACAAGTTGACGCAGCGAGACAAAACTCATTGATTTTCCGCGATCGACTGCAAACAGACTACTTGCGCGGCAAGCTCCATGCGCAACTGGGCACGCCAGTTGCGGCTGCGAAACAGCACGCGATTGAGGGCAAAGGCCAGCAGCAAACCAGCCAGCCCGCCCAGCGCCGCGCCGAGATCGCCCGCACCGTCTGCAGACCACACCTCGCCGAGCGCGGCGCCGGCGACGAGCAGCACGACCCCAAGTCCGTAGCTCGCCAGCGCGGCCTTGAGCGGCGCGCCGTCGGGAATGCTGATCACCACCTTGTCTCCGGCGCGCAGCTCCAGCGCCGTGGGCAAGACAAACTCGGCCTTCGGCAAGCCGAAGGCCTGCGTGATCTGCACCGAACGACAGCCTCCCGGCTCATCACACCGCCCGCAGCCACCGCCCGCATCGGTGACACGCAACCAGGCGTGTCCCGTCTCGACGCGCAGAACCTGCGCCATCGCCTGCATCACTGCACCGCGGGCCGGATGGCATCACCGATACGCTTTACTGCCGCCTCCGGCACTTCACCCAGCGCGGTGATCAAATGCCCATTGAGGACACGCTTGTAGATGCTGATCGCGCCACTGGCGAGCGCGCCAAGCCCGAGCGTCGTGGTGTCGGCCACCGGTTCGATGAACACCGACACCGACGCCAGCCCATCGCTGAAAACCATGTGCACTGCCTGACCGCGATCGGGTCCCAGCGGCCTGCGCATCACGGACGTCAGCACATAGCCGGGGACTTGCTCGACCACTACCCAGCCACTATCGGCTTTCGCCAGTTCGCTGCCACGGGCGTTCACGACGCGCCAGCCTTCGATATCCGGAAAGCGCGGCTTGAGCAGATCGTCACTGACCTCGCCACCGATGCGGACGTCGCTGAAGCCAAACTGCTCCATGACCTGTCCTGCCGCATTCACGGTACGGGCTTTCAACAACAGGCCGGAATGCAACTCAGCCCACAGCGTATGGCCGTAGCGCAATTCGTCGCGTGGCTCGAGAACGATCGACTGCGCTTCCATACCGGCCACGCGCACCACATCTCCCTTGCGGATGCGGTAGGTTTCGGCCAGGCCCACCGGCGACATCGGCAAGCGTGCCGGAAATGCACGGCGCCCGGTTGCCTCATCGATGATCACGGTCTTTTGTTCGGGCAGCACACAGCGCACTTCAGCGCCACTGCGAATCACCTCGCGCGGACTGCCATCCATCACTTCCAGGCGCTCGTATTCCAGCCCGCCCTCAAACCTGTGCGCGATGCGCGAGGTTTCAACCTGGCCGCCCGACTGGTAGATGAAGGTGCCCACGTAATTGAGTCGCTGCCCTGCCGAAGCAATGCGTCCGAGCCATGCCAAGGGGTCGTCGGGCGTGTCTGCAAGCGCGGGCAGATGCAACAAGGCGGCACAGATGCCGACAATGGCGGCAAACAGCCTCATCGACCTGTACCTGCACTTTGCGCCGAGACGGTCCGCACATACTGCACTGCAGCCGGCATCGGCCCGCCACTGACACCCTGATGTGCGAACACGTATTCGCGCATGGGGTCGTCCGCATGCACCTGGGCGCCGCCAGTGAGACTGCCCATCTGCGCGCTGGCAGCCAGCAGCGGCTGGGCAGAGATGCGCTGCACCGCGACGCTCGCAGGCGCCACCGCCGCATCCTGGGAGTAAAGGGTGGCGGCCACGAGCCCTACCGCAGCGACGCCCATCACCGACGCCGCGATCGGCATCAAGGCCTGCAGCGCAGAGCGGCGGGCCGCAGTAGCGGTGGACGCGGCAGGCGCAAGCACCGTCGGCTCCGCTTCCAGCCCTGCCATCACGCGATCGACGAAATCAAGCGCTCCAGCACCGTCGCCGCGAATATGGTCGCCAATCAGGCAATACGCCTCCCAATCCTTTCTCAACAAATCATCACGGCGGAGCCTGTCAAAAACCGGGCGCATCGTATTTTCGTCAAGATCTCCATCGATCAGGGCTGAAAGCTTGTCCTTCATGCGTACACCTACCAACGTTTGTCCGGGGCCGTATCGAGCAACGGCCGCAGGCGTTCTGCAATCGCTTCACGCGCGCGAAATATCCGCGAGCGCACCGTTCCGATCGGGCACTCCATGATGTTGGCGATTTCCTCATAACTGAGCCCATCGAGCTCGCGCAACATGATGGCCGTTCGCAACTCCTCGGGTAGAGCTGCCATCGCCTCTTCGATGGTTTCGCCAATCTGGCGCGTCATCATCAGCCGCTCTGGCGTGTTGATATCGCGCAGTTGATCCCCATCTTCGAAGTTCTCCGCTTCCTCGGAATCGAAACTCGTGGAAGTCGGTGCCCTGCGTCCCTGCGAAACCAGATAGTTCTTGGCGGTGTTGATACCGATTCGGTACAACCACGTGTAAAACGCACTGTCCCCGCGGAACGAACCCAGCGCACGGTAAGCCTTGATGAAGGTCTCCTGCGCCACGTCTTCGACTTCGGCTGAATCGCGAATCAGGCGGGACAACAGGCGATGGAGCTTGCGCTGGTACTTGGTTACCAGCAAGCCGAAAGCCTGCTTGTCGCCGCGCTGCACGCGTTCGACGAGCTGCTGATCGATTTCACGATCGGTCATGGAGTGTTCGTTCTTCCCGGCTATTCAAATGACAAAACACCAGGATTATAAGCGAGCACCCCAGCCCTCACCAAAAGTAGAAGTTAAAAGCACAGACACAGGGCCTGCTGATTAGTTCATACGCTGGCAAGGTCTCTTGCCCCTGTTCGCCCTCGCGCGGCTGCCGCGCTGGCGAGGTGTGCAGGCGGCATCTGCCGTGGCCACGGCCATGCGTGCTATATTTTTGCCTCTTTTCCACGAGCTCGAGCGACATCTTGCTGAAACAGTACGACGTACTCATTCTTGGCAGCGGCGCGGCCGGCCAGTCGATGGCTCTGCGCCTCGCCGACAGCCACAGCGTCGCCCTCGTCACCAAGCGTGAGCTCGCCGACAGCGCGAGCAACTGGGCGCAGGGCGGGATTGCCGCCGTGCTCGACACCGCCGACAGCATCGAAGCGCACATTCAGGACACCTTCACTGCTGGCGCAGGCCTGTGTGACCCGGACGCGACGCGTTTCGTGGTGGAGAACGGCAAGCGCGCGATCGAATGGCTGATCGACCGCGGCGTCCCATTCACCCGTGAGCCGGACACGCAGCTGGGCTATCACCTCACGCGCGAGGGCGGGCATTCGCACCGGCGCATCATCCATGCTGCCGACGCCACCGGCGCCGCGCTGCAGTCGACGCTGTCGGCGCAGGTTCGGGCGCACCCCAACATCGACATCTTCGAGCACCACATCGCGGTCGACCTCATCCTCGGCGACAAGGTCGGCCACTCGGGAGAGGGCTGTCTCGGCGCCTATGTGCTCGATATCGAGGCCGGCAAGGTGTTGACCTTCGCCGCGCGCAACACGGTGCTGGCGACCGGCGGCACCGGCAAGGTGTATCTGTTTACGACCAACCCCGATGTCGCCACCGGCGACGGAGTGGCAATGGCGTGGCGTGCAGGTTGTCGGGTGGCGAACATGGAGTTCATCCAGTTCCATCCGACCTGCCTCTACCACCCGCAGGCAAAGTCCTTCCTCATCTCCGAAGCGGTGCGCGGCGAGGGGGGCTTGCTGAAGCTACCCGATGGCACGCGCTTCATGCCGGAGCACGATGCACGCGAAGAGCTGGCGCCGCGCGACATCGTCGCCCGCGCAATCGATTTCGAGATGAAAAAACGCGGTCTCGATTGCGTCTACCTCGACATCAGCCACAAACCCGCAGCCTGGCTGCACGAGCACTTCCCCAACATCCACGCGCGCTGCCTTGAGCTGGGCATCGACATCACTTGCGAGCCGATCCCTGTGGTCCCTGCCGCGCACTATTCCTGCGGCGGCATCGTCACCGACCTGGCTGCGCGCACCGATGTCCCCGGCTTGTACGCGGTCGGCGAATCAGCCTGCACCGGCCTGCATGGGGCGAATCGACTGGCGAGCAACTCCTTGCTCGAATGTCTGGTGTATGGAGAGGCCGCCGCTCAGGACATCCTCTCCAAGCCCGTACAGGCCGCCCCTGACTTGCCTGCCTGGGATGAGAGCCGTGTCACCGATGCCGATGAGGAAGTGGTGATCTCGCACAACTGGGCGGAGCTGCGGCGCGCAATGTGGGATTACGTGGGCATCGTCCGCACCACCAAACGTCTCAAGCGCGCACAGCATCGCATCCGCTTGCTGGAGCGCGAAATTCACGAGTTCTATTCAAACTTCCGCGTCAGCAATGATCTCATCGAGCTACGCAATCTGGTGCTCACCGCTGACCTGATCGTGCGCTGCGCCCTGAAACGCAAGGAAAGCCGAGGCTTGCACCACTCGCGCGACTATCCCGACTTGCTGCCACGAGCCCGCGCCACGATACTGCGCCCCCCACGCCGGCACAGGCGAAGCTGATCAGTCGCCGCGCAACAGGGCGGATTTGTGCCGCAGCCATATGCGCAGCGCGCGCCACTGCCTCGATGGCGTATTCGTGCGCACCAGCATCAGGCGTTGTCGCACGCGCTCGCGCGTTCCCTCCTGCGCGTCCACCAACACCACCAGCGGCAGCCATAGCGCCCAGCCAAAGTCGACCGCGCCTGCACCCACGCGGTAGTCGAGCACCTCGTCAGCGCACACGCAGGTGAGCATGCCGTCTGCGTGCACGACAAGCGCCTTTCCCGCTTTTGCATGCTCCTGCCTGAGCGCGAGCAGCAGCGAGCCGAACACGCCACACCAGAGCAGCAGGCTCACCCCTCGCAATGGCGACCACAGCACGCCAGGCTGTAGCAAGGCCAGGCTGGGGACATGAAAAAGCGTCCATCCCGCTGCAGCATGCGCTGCGAGGATGGACGCGATCACCAGCTTCGAGGGCTGGAGTGGAATCGTCAGCGGAAAGTGCATGGCATCACCATGCGACATTCACCTCAAAACTTGCGGAACACCAGGGTACCGTTGGTACCGCCGAAGCCAAAGTTGTTCTTCATGGCGAGCTCGATCTTCATGGGCCGCGCAGCATTGGCGCAGTAGTCGAGATCACACTCCGGATCCTGCTCGAAGATGTTCATCGTCGGCGGAGAGATCTGGTTGTGCACCGCGAGCACGGTGAACACCGACTCCAGTCCGCCCGCACCCCCCAGGAGGTGGCCGGTCATCGACTTGGTGGAGTTGACCACCAATTTTCTGGCGACATCTTCACCAAAGGCGAGCTTGATCGCTTCGGTTTCGTTCTTGTCGCCAAGCGGCGTCGAGGTGCCGTGCGCGTTGAGGTATTGAATCTGATCCGGCGTCACACCGGCATTCTGCATTGCATTGAGCATGCTGCGGCGCGGGCCATCGGTGTCTGGCGCCGTCATGTGGTAGGCATCACCGCTCATGCCGAAGCCAGCCAGTTCGGCGTAAATCCTGGCGCCACGACGCACGGCGTGTTCGTACTCCTCGATCACCATCACGCCGGCGCCCTCGCCCAGCACGAAGCCGTCGCGATCCTTGTCCCATGGACGACTGGCGGTGGCCGGATCGTCATTACGGGTGGACAAGGCCTTGGCCGAGGCGAAGCCGCCAATGGCAAGATGAGTCACGGTCGACTCCGCACCACCGCACACCATGACATCCGCGTCACCGTATTCGATCATGCGCGCGCTCATGCCGATGGCGTGCAGTCCGGTGGTGCAGGCAGTCACCACCGCGATGTTGGGCCCGCGCATGCCGAACATGATCGACAGATTGCCGGAGATCATGTTGATGATGGTGCCGGGGATGAAAAACGGCGAGATCTTGCGCGGACCGCCGCCGAGATAGTCGTCGTGTGTTTCCTCGATCATCGGCAAGCCGCCGATGCCCGAGCCGATATTGACGCCGATACGATCGGCGTTGCTGTCATTGACCTCGATGCCGGAGTCGCGAATGGCCTGAATACCCGCAGCCATGCCGTAGTGGATGAACACATCCATGCGGCGCGCTTCCTTGGCGGAAAGGTATTCGGTGACGTCGAAGTTCTTCACCTCACCCGCGATGCGGCTAGAGAACGCGCTCGCGTCGAAACGGGTGATCGGTCCAATGCCGCTCTTGCCGGCAAGCAGATTTTCCCAAGCTTCGGGAACAGTATTGCCGATCGGCGAAATGGCGCCCAGACCGGTAACCACGACTCTACGACGCGACAAGGGCGACTCCGTTGAGATCAATGACATGAAAAGGGGGCAGGCCCGGAAACCGCCTCGGCGGCATCCGGACCGCGGGTACTCAAGCGCAACAAATTACTTCTTGAGATGGGCGTTTACGTAGTCGACCGCCTGCTGCACGGTGGTGATCTTCTCCGCCTCTTCGTCCGGGATTTCGCACTCGAACTCTTCCTCGAGCGCCATGACCAATTCCACGGTATCAAGCGAATCCGCGCCAAGATCATCGACGAACGAAGACTCGATCTTGATCTCCGACTCGTTCACGCCAAGCTGCTCAGCAACGATCTTCTTGACGCGTTGTTCGATGTTCTCCATGAACCAACTCCTTCCGTGAGTGTGACGTGTGTGTTGAAAAAGCCGGCGTATTCTACCAAAAGCCGGCCAAACTACTATCCTGACTGTTCCTCAGGACATGTACATGCCGCCGTTCACGTGCAGGGTGGTCCCGGTAACGTAAGCGGCAGCAGGCGAAGCGAGGAATGCGACCGCAGCGGCAATCTCTTCCGGGCGCCCCAGACGACCCAGCGCAATATTGCCCAGCAGCGCGTCGCGCGCCGCTTCGGGTAGTGCACGGGTCATGTCAGTGTCGATGAAGCCGGGTGCCACACAGTTTACCGTAATGTTGCGACTACCAAGCTCACGCGCCAGCGCGCGCGTCATGCCCGCCACACCGGCCTTGGCCGCGGCGTAGTTGGCCTGGCCGGGATTGCCGGCACTGGCCACCACCGACGTGATGTTGATGATACGGCCATTGCGCGCCTTCATCATGCCGCGCATGACGAGCTTGCTGAGACGAAACACGGCGCGCAGATTGGTGTCGATGACGGCATCCCACTCTTCATCCTTCATCCTCATCGCCAGGTTGTCGCGGGTGATGCCGGCGTTGTTCACCAGGATGCCGATCGCGCCAAAACGCTTCTCGACCTCACCGATCAAGGCTTCACAGGCGCCTTCGGCGGTGACGTTGAGCACCATGCCAGCGCCCTTGGCGCCCGCATCCGCAAGCGCCTTTTCGATCTCGGCCGCTCCCGCATCTGAGGTTGCCGTTCCGACCACCGTGGCACCAAGACGGCCGAGTTCAAGCGCCACCGCGCGACCAATGCCGCGTGACGCGCCCGTCACCAGCGCAACCTGTCCATCAAGCGCAAGACTCATCCCTTACCTCACCGCCACAATCGACTGCTCAAGGCTCGCCGCATCATGCGCCGAACCGCCCTCCACTTCCCTGGCAATGCGCTTGCTCATGCCCGCCAGCACCTTGCCGGGACCGCACTCAATGACATGCGACATGCCACGACCAGCCATGGCCTGAATCAGCTCGATCCAGCGTACCGGCGAGAAGGCCTGGCGCACAAGCGCATCACGGATTTTCTCGGGCTCGGCATAGACCGCGACATCGACGTTGTTGATCACCTCGATCTCCGGCTTGCAGATGCTGACATCGGCCAGGCGCTGCGCCAGGCGCTCGGCGGCCGGACGCATGAGCGCGCAATGGAAAGGCGCGGACACGGGCAGCAGCAGCGCGCGCTTGGCGCCTCTTGCCTTCGCCAGTTCCCCTGCGCGTTCGACGGCCGCTTTCGCGCCGGCGATGACGATCTGTCCCGGAGCATTGAGGTTGGCCGCCTCGACCACCTGCCCCTGGGCGGCCTCGAGACAGAGCTCGCGCACGGCGTCGGCCTCCAGCCCCATGATGGCGGCCATTGCCCCTTCACCCGCGGGCACCGCCTCCTGCATCGCCTGGGCACGAAAACGCACCAGCGGCACGGCATCGCTGAAGGCCAGCGCGCCTGCCGCGACCAAGGCGGAATACTCGCCAAGGCTGTGTCCAGCGACCAGCGCGGGCTTCGGCCCGCCCGCCGCCAGCCAGGCGCGATAGACCGCGACCCCCGCCGTCAGCATCAGCGGCTGAGTGTTGACGGTCAGGGCCAGGCGCTCGGCCGGCCCATCGCAGACCATCGCCCACAGATCCTCACCCAGCGCAGTGGACGCTTCGGCGAAGGTTTCACGAATCACGGCAGACTCACCATAGGCGGCCATCATGCCCACCGACTGCGAACCCTGCCCGGGAAACACCAACGCAAATGCCATGCCTGCTCTCCGCCTCTCAGAAATTGATTTGAATGATCAGAAGTCGATCAGGGCCGCGCCCCAGGTGAAACCGCCACCGACACCTTCAACCATCAGCCGCTGTCCTGCACGGACCTTGCCGGCGCGCACCGCCTCGTCGAGCGCAAGCGGAATCGATGCGGCCGAGGTGTTGCCATGATGATCGAGCGTGGTGATGACCTTCTCCATCGGGATGCCCAGACGCTTGGCAGTGGCCTGGATGATGCGGATGTTGGCCTGATGCGGGATCAGCCAGTCTATGCTGTCCGCGCGCTCGCCGGCCTGCTCCAGTACTTCGTGAGCCACCTCGCCGAGCACCTTCACCGCAAACTTGAACACCGCCTGGCCGTCCATGCGCAGGAAGGGATCACCGGTGATCTGCCCCGCAGCGACGCCGCCGGGCACGCACAGGATGGCGTGATGACTGCCGTCGGCATGCAGCGCCGAGGCCAGGATGCCCGGTCGCTCCGAGGCCTCGAGCACGACCGCGCCCGCCCCATCACCGAACAGCACGCAGGTCGCACGGTCGGACCAATCGAGAATGCGCGAGAACACCTCCGCACCAATCACCAGCGCACGCTTGTGGCTGCCGGAGCGGATGAACTTCTCCGCCACCGACAAGCCGTACACGAAACCACTGCACACCGCCTGCACGTCGAAAACTGCCCCGCCATTGCGGATGCCGAGCTTGGACTGAACAAGTGCTGCCGTACTCGGAAAAATGAAGTCCGGGGTCGAGGTGGCGACGATGATCAGATCGATATCCTCAGCTGTGCAAGCTGCGGCCTCGATCGCCCTTTGCGCCGCCACCACCGCAAGGTCGCTGGCGCCGACGTCGGCTGCAGCCAGATGGCGGCTGCGGATGCCCGAGCGACTGACGATCCATTCGTCCGAAGTCTCGATACCGCGCGCCACCAGGTCGTCGTTGCTCACCGGCTCACCGGGGAGGAAACTGCCCGTGCCCGCGATCCTTGCGTAGATCATGTGTTCACCTCATTCATGCTCGCCATGCGTTCGGAAATGCGTTCGATGAGCCGATTGGACGCGGCATCGGCCGCGCGCGCAAGTGCATTGGCAAAAGCCACCACGTCGGCCGAGCCGTGGCTCTTGAGCACCACCCCGCGCAAACCCAGCAGAGGCGCGCCGTTGTACTGACGATGATCGACGCGCTGCTTGAAGCGCTTGAGCACCGGCATGGCCACAAGCGCCATCAGCTTGCTCAGTGGCGAGCGACTGAATTCCTGCTTGAGGAAGGCGCCGAACATCTGCGCCAGGCCCTCTGAGGTCTTCAGCGCCACGTTACCGACAAAACCGTCACACACCACGACATCCACTGTACCTTCGTAAATGTCGTTGCCCTCGACGTTGCCATAGAAGTTGAGCCCACTGGCGCGCAGCAACTCGCCCGCCTCCTTCACCACGTCGTTACCCTTGATCGCCTCTTCGCCGATATTGAGCAAACCGACGCTGGGACGCTCCTTGTGCTCGATGGCGGCCACCAGCGACGAACCCATCACGCCGAACTGCAACAGATGTTCGGCCGAGCAGTCGACGTTGGCGCCGAGGTCGAGCACATAGGTGTGTCCGGTCATGGAGGGGAGGACGGAGGCAATGGCCGGGCGGTCGATACCCGGCAGCGTTTTCAGCACGAAGCGCGAAATCGCCATCAGCGCACCGGTATTGCCGGCGGACACGGCAGCGCACGCCTCGTCGGCCTTGACCAGGTCCACCGCGACCCGCATCGAAGAGTCCTTCTTGTTGCGCATCGCAATGGCGGGCGGGTCGTCCATGGTGACGACCTGAGAAGCCGGTCGCAGCCTGAGACGGGCTCCGAATTCGGATTGAGCCGCACCGAGCAGAGGCACAATGGCCTCTTCCTGGCCGACCAGAATTACATTTGCAGCAGGACGGCTGCGCAGGAAGGACAGCGCAGCGGGCACGGTCACGACCGGGCCGTGATCGCCACCCATGCAGTCGATCGCAATGGTGACACCCATCGGTATCTCGCGTGACTCAGACGTAGAATTGGGGAATTACGCGGAAAAAAGGCGGCGCAGGCGCAATGCGCCATGCGCCGCCCTCGCGTTCGAGAGGCGGAATTACTCGCCCTTGGCTTTCATGACCTTCTTGCCGCGATACACGCCGCTGGGGCTGACGTGGTGACGCAGATGAACTTCACCCGTGGTCGGCTCGATCGCGAGCGCCGGAGGGGTGAGGAAATCATGTGCGCGATGCATGCCACGCTTCGAAGGGGACTTCTTGTTCTGCTGGACGGCCATTGAAAAACTCCTGATACAAATTGATGCGCCTAGTCTGCGCGATTGCTGCCTCGCAGCGACGCAAGCGCAGCGAAAGGCGATTCTTCACCCGCCCCATTACGGCCCAGGGGCGAGTCACATTTTTCGTGTCGTGGCGCAAGCGGCAATGCAAGCAGAATTTCTTCCTCAAGCAAGGCCATCACATCCAGACCCTCTTCGACTTCGATCGCATCGACCTCGTCGTCTTCCAGCTCTTCGTCCGGGATCTGCTGCCCGGCACGTACCGGCTGCAGAACCGTGGCGATGGCCAGTTGCCAGTCGATGCCATTCAAACACCGCTGGCAGCGCAGACTCAGTGCTCCGTCGATAAGGAGCTTGAGCCGGGGCTCTTCCCTACCGGAAAGCATCGAACTTTCCAACCAACCCTCCAAACGCCAACTCAGCACAGCATTGACGTCTGCCAACGAGTCTTTCAGGCGCGGAAGTTTCGCCACTTCCACCTCACCCGACTGGGTGCGAGCTTCAGCGGCAAAACGAAACGGGTCAATGACTTTGCCCAACGATGCGTTTTGTGGCGACATAAGCCCGGCATGATATTATTTTTTCGGGCTGCGTGTCAAAGCCGTGATGTGCGACCGCCTGTTTCGGCTTCAAGCCGACCGCAGCCTCGAAGGCGCTCAACGCTTCGCACACCTGTCGTTGCAGGGCGCCTTGTCTCCTCACGACACGAAATTTCACCTGTAGCCCATCCCATGAAGCTCGTCCTCGCCTCCACCTCCAGCTATCGGCAGATGCTGCTCGAACGCTTGTCGATTCCGTTCGAGCTTGCCCGCCCCGACACCGACGAAACCCCGCTCCCGGGCGAGCCGCCCGCGACGACCGCGGAGCGACTCGCCGCCGAAAAGGCGCGGGCGGTGGCCGCAGCCTGGCCGGACGCACTCATCATCGGCAGCGACCAGGTTGCCTACCTCGGCGATCAGGTCTTCGGCAAGCCGGGCACCGAATCCCGCGCTGTCGCACAGTTGCAGCAGATGAGCGGACAGACCGTCGTCTTTCACACCGCGCTTGCGCTGCTCAACACCCGCAGCGGCCGCCTGCAGACCGCAGGCATCCCGACCCGCGTGCGTTTCCGCACCCTCACCGAGGCCGAGATCCGCCGCTACGTCGCCAAGGAGCAGCCGCTGGACTGCGCCGGCAGCGCGAAGTCCGAAGGCCTGGGCATCTCGCTGCTCGAGGCCTTGTCGGGCGACGACCCCACCGCGCTCATCGGCCTGCCCTTGATCGCCCTGTCGCGCATGCTGCGCGCCGAAGGTCTGGAACTGCCATGAGCGGCCCCGACAAACACCTGGAGCACGGCACCCTGTTCCTGGTACCGGTCGCGCTCGGCGACACCCCGTGGCCGGGCTTCATGCCGGCGCAGGCACAATCCATCGCCGCAAACCTGCATCACTTCGTGGTCGAAACCGCACGTGCGGCAAGAGCCCACCTCAAGCAGCTCGACTATCCCCACCCCTTGCGCGACACGGACATCCGCGAACTGCCCGCAGACCCGGCCAAGGCGCGGGACGCCGAATTTGACGCCTTGCTCGCGCCCGCACTCGAGGGCAAGGACATCGGGCTCATGTCCGACGCCGGCTGCCCTGCGGTCGCCGACCCTGGCGCGCGTCTGGTGGCACGCGCCCACGCTCTGGGCATTCGGGTTGCCCCCCTGGTCGGCCCATCATCGATCCTGCTGGGCCTGATGGGCTCAGGGCTCAACGGCCAGGGTTTTGCCTTTCACGGCTACCTGCCGGTCGGCGAGACCGAGCGCGACCACAGCCTGCGCGCGCTGGAAGACGAATCAGCACGACTGGGCCGCACCCAGATCTTCATCGAGACCCCATACCGCAACGAGCGCATGTTCGAGGCCCTGCTCAAGACCTTGAAACCCGGCACCCGGATGTGCGTTGCCTGTGAGCTCACCACCCCACGCGAGCTGATCCTGAGCCGCAGCATCAGCGCCTGGAAAAGGACGGATCGCCCCCTGCTCGCCAAACGCCCCACGCTGTTCCTGCTGCTCGCCTGAACTGCGGCCCCGCAATGGCTGTCGGGCTGCTTCAGGCGCGCTCGAGCAGCCAGCGTGCCATGTCGCGCGGCGTGTGCACACAGGCGAGCGGGCTCTCCCTCTCCAGCGCGGCGCGCGGATGAGCACCGAAACTCACCGCCAGGCCAGCAACGCCGGCGTTCTTCGCCATCTGCAGATCATGCGTGGTATCTCCCACCATCAGCGTGGCCGCCGGATCCACACCGAGCTCGTCCATCAGCTGCTCCAGCATTGCCGGGTGCGGCTTGGAAAAACACTCGTCCGCACAGCGGGTGGCGTGAAAATGGGCGCCCAGGCCGGTCTGCACCAGAGCCCGATCGAGCCCGCTGCGACTCTTGCCGGTCGCCACACCCAGCAAACGGCCGCGCGCCGCCAGCTCGGCAATCAGCGTCGGCACCCCCGCAAACAGCTTCAGCTCGTGGTCCTTGGCGAGAAAATGCTGGCGGTAGCACTCGATCATGCGCGGATAGTCCGCCTCCTGCAGATCGGGCACGGCGTGGCGCAGTGCCTCACCCAGCCCCAGGCCAATGACATGGCGCGCCTGTGCGTCGCTGGGCACAGCGAGATCGAGGTCACGGCATGAGGCCTGGATCGCGCGCGCGATGGCTGCAGCCGAGTCGAACAGCGTGCCATCCCAGTCAAAAACGATCAGTTCGAAACGTTCAGCCATTGGCTCCCTCCGCAGCATCCAGGGCATCGACGAAGACTTGCAGCTCCTCGGGCAACGGCGCCTCAAAGGACATCGCCTCGCCGCTCAGCGGATGGTTGAACTTGAGCTGCGCGGCATGCAGGAACATGCGCTTGAGCCCTTCACGCTCGAGCCGCTTGTTGAGCGCGAAATCACCGTACTTGTCATCGCCACACAAAGGAAAGCCGAGGTGGGCGAGATGGACGCGAATCTGATGCGTGCGCCCGGTCTTCAGCTCCACCTCGAGCAAGCTGTAGTCACGCCACCTTTTCACCAGACGCATGATGCTGTGCGCAGCCTTGCCCTCCTCACTGACGCGCACGCGGCGCTCACCGCCGGGAGTCAGATACTTGAACAAGGGAAACTTCACATGCTGCAGCGGGTTGTTCCAGCGCCCGGGCACCAGGGTGAGATAGCGCTTCTCCATGCGCCCCTCGCGCAGCATGTCGTGCAGCGCGGTGAGCGCGGAACGCTTCTTGGCCACGATCAGCAGGCCCGAGGTCTCGCGATCGAGCCGATGCGCCAGCTCGAGCATGCGCAGCTCGGGGCGCTGCACACGCAGCTGCTCGATGACGCCATAGCTGATGCCGCTGCCGCCGTGCACCGCCTTGCCCGAGGGCTTGTCGATGATGAGCAGGGCATCGTCCTCGAACACCACCGGCAGCGCCTTTCCCGCCGGTGCGAGGGCGTCACGCTGCGGCTCGGCGACCCGCAGCGGGGGGATACGCACCTTATCACCTTCGGCGAGGCGATAAGTCTGCTGCACCCGGCCGCCATTGACTCTCACTTCGCCACTGCGCAGGATGCGGTAGATATGGCTCTTGGGCACGCCTTTGGCGATGCGCAACAGGTAATTATCGATGCGCTGACCGGCCGCAGCCTCGTCGATGCGCTCGTGTCTTACCGCAATGCTTTTGCCTTCGATAGGGGTCATGAAATATACTTGCGAGCGGTTGACCCGGTCGCTGCCAGCCAAGTGCATCACGTTGAGGTTTCGTGCATCAAAACGCCGAAGCCGACAGACGACGGCAGACTGCTGGCGATGAGCCCTGAAGAGCGCTCCCGGCGTCACCACTGCCTACCACTCAAAGCCGAAAAAGGCGCCGATGGTAACGCAATCGCCACCTTCGATACACCCATCCAGCCCACGGGTTGGATTTTGACGCGTTACTCGCATTTGCAGGATCAAATGTTCTGGCCCGAAAGCCCCAAACGGCGCACGAGCGGGAACAAGAGAATATCGACCAGCCGACCCATCATAGCCAGACAAACCCGCCGGATGAATACAGAAGCCCCTCCCAGATAGCTCCTGAACCCGGAAAGCGCGATGGTGCGCGCCGTTCGTCCTGCCCGTGCGATGACGCGGGAGAACGATCCATATGAAGCGCATGCTTTTCAACGCGACGCAGGCCGAAGAATTACGCGTCGCAATCGTTGATGGTCAGAAACTGATCGACCTCGATATCGAATCGGCCGCCAAGGAAGAACGCAAGAGCAACATCTACAAGGCGGTGATCACCCGCATCGAGCCCAGCCTCGAAGCGGCTTTTGTCGACTACGGCGCCGAGCGCCACGGCTTTCTGCCGTTCAAGGAAATCTCCCGCTCCTACTTCCAGCCCGGCGTTGACGCCGGCAAGGCCTCCATCAAGGAGGCGCTGCGCGAAGGGCAGGAACTGATCGTTCAGGTCGAAAAGGACGAGCGCGGCAACAAGGGCGCCGCCCTCACCACCTACATCTCGCTCGCCGGACGTTACCTGGTGCTGATGCCGAACAACCCGCGCGGCGGCGGTGTTTCGCGCCGTGTCGAGGGTGACGAGCGCGCCGAACTACGCGAGATCATGGACCAGCTCGACGTACCGCAGGGCATGAGCCTGATCGCCCGCACCGCTGCCATCGGTCGCAACGCCGAAGAACTCGGCTGGGACCTGAGCTATCTGATGCAGCTGTGGCGCGCGATCGAAGGTGCTGCCCAAGGCCAGAGCGGCGCCTTCCTCATCTATCAGGAAGGCAGCCTGGTCATTCGCGCCATCCGCGATTACTTTCAGCCCGACATCGGCGAGATCCTGATCGACACTGACGACGTCTATGAGCAGGCACGCCAGTTCATGGCCCACGTGATGCCGGACAACGTCAACCGCGTCAAGCGCTACAGCGATGACGTGCCACTGTTCTCACGCTTCCAGATCGAACATCAGATCGAATCCGCCTACTCGCGCCAGGTCGGCCTGCCCCTGGGCGGCGCCGTGGTCATCGACCACACCGAAGCGCTGGTGTCGATCGACGTCAACTCGGGCCGCGCCACCAAAGGCTCTGACATCGAGGAGACCGCCTTCCGCACCAACTGCGAAGCGGCCGATGAAATCGCCCGTCAGCTGCGCCTGCGCGACCTGGGCGGCCTGATCGTCATCGACTTCATCGACATGGAGTCGCAGAAGAACCAGCGCGAAGTCGAAAGCCGCCTGCGCGACGCGCTGCGCCACGACCGCGCCCGCGTTCAGACCGGCAAGATCAGCCGCTTCGGCCTGCTTGAGCTGTCGCGCCAGCGTCTGCGCCCGGCACTGGCCGAAACCAGCTACATCACCTGCCCGCGCTGCAACGGCACCGGCCACATCCGCAGCACCGAATCGTCCGCCTTGCACATCGTGCGCATCCTCGAAGAAGAGGCGATGAAGGAAAACACCGGCGCGGTGCACCTGCAAGTGCCGGTCGACGTCGCCACCTTCCTTCTCAACGAAAAGCGCGTCGACATCGCCCGCATCGAACTGCGCCACAAGGTGCAGCTCATCATCGTGCCGAATCGCCACATGGAAACGCCGGCACACGAGATCATCCGCCTGCGTCACGACCAGCTCAACGTCGAGGACATCGCGCTGGCGAGCTACCAGATGGTGCAAAAACCCAGCGAGGAAGAAGGGCGCCTGCCCAACAAGGCCAACGAGCGTCCCCCGCGCCCTGAGGCTGCGGTGAAGGGCATCGCACCCTCGCAGCTCGCACCGCTGGCCAGCACGGCTGCACCTGCCGCTGCCCCCAGCCCCACCACCGCCGCACCGGCGCCGAAAAGCCTTCTGGCCCGCATCATGGGCTGGTTCAGCAGCGACAAGCCACAGCCTGCACCGGTTGAGCTTGTCGTCGATACCGCTCCGAAGCGCGAAAGTCGTGGCCGCAGCGAGCGCAACGGCAGCGACAGCCGCCGCAGCAATGGCAATCGCGGCCGCCGCACTGAGCGCGACGGCGAAACGCAGTCCAGCCGCAGTGCCCGCGGCGAGCGCCAGGACGGCAACGACAAGCCCCAACGCGCTACACCTGCGGCAGAGAAGGCAGAACGCCCCGATCGTGCTGAACGCCCCGAGCGCGGAGAACGCTCCGAGCGTGGCGAGAGCCGCGGCCGTAGCCGTACCCGCCCCGAGCGCAGCACCGAAGCCGCGTCGACCGACACCAGCGATGAGCTGCTGAAGGCCAGCGCAGCCAGCGTAGTGGCGCTGGAAGCCACAGGTGTTACCGAAGCCGCACCGGCTGAAGCCAGCAGCGCGGAGGACGGAGCACCGAGCGAGAAACGTCGCCGCCGCGGCCGTGGCCGTGGTCGCCGTAGCGGTGAGGCACAGACGGGCGCAACCCAGGCTGGCGAGGACAACGCGTCCGCACAGGTCGATCATGTGGAGAAGCTCGACGAGCTCGTCGCGGCACCGGATGCGCAGGCTCAGCCAAGCGAGACGCAGATCAGCGCGCCTCCCCTGGTCGAAGCGGTTCAAGCCGAAGTCGCCGTTGCGACGCCTGTCGCTGTCACTGAGCAGGCCACTGCTGCTGAGCCGGTTGCTGCTGAACCGGTCGCTGCTGAACCGGTCGCTGCTGAGCCGGTTGCGCGGGAGTCGGTGAGCGAGGCTGTCGAACTCGCGGCGCCGACGCCTGTTGCGCAGGAGCCCGCAGCTCTGCCGCTGCCCGTTTCGGAAGCTGCAAGCAGCGCGCAGGTGAGGTTTGAACCCGCGAGTGAAGCCCCTGCTCCGCTCAAGGTCGAAGCCCGAACCGAGCTCGAGACCAAGGCTGAAGAGCCGCAAGCTGCAGTCACAGAGGCCCCAGCCGTAGTCACAGAGGCCGCAGTTGCAGCCCCAGCGCCTGACATCGCGAGCGCAGCAGCCGTGACGGCTGAGGCGTCTGAGCCTGAGCAGCCCGCAGTGACCACCGCAGTCACCACGACTCCCTCGCTGATCGAGCGTGCGGTGAGCGCGCACGCCAGTGAAGCCGCTGCCATGCACGAAGCTCCGGCAGCCACCGCGACCGCAGCAAGCGCAGCCGTCGCCAGCGAAACCCCTGCCACGCAGGCGCCTGAAGCCCCAGGCTCGACGATCAAGCCCGAGGCAGCACCAGCAAGCGGGCTGATCATGATCGAGACCGACCCCGACAAGCGTGCCTCCTTCGGCACCGGGGCACCGGAACAGCCCGTCCGCCTTGGCCGCAAGCCCCGTCCGGCGCCGGTCGTGGTTGAAGAGCCGCTGCAACAGGTCGAGACCAGGTAAGCGTCGCGTCCTCGCGCACCAGTAAAAAGGCCATCCGCAAGGATGGCCTTTTTACATTCATGCTCCGCACAACTCGCTCACCACCTCTGGACTCAAGCGCTCAGGCTTGTGCCCTCAAGGCTTCGAGCATGCCCTGAACCCCGTCCTCACACATATCGAGCACCGCATCGAAGCCCCGCGGTCCACCGTAGTAGGGGTCAGGCACCTCGTCGAATTCGCTGTCGCGGGCATACTCCATGAACAGCCGCAAACGCGGTCGATAGACCTCCGGACACAGCCGCTGCATGATCTCCAGATGCCCTCGGTCCATTGCCAGGACGAGGTCGAAGCGCTGAAAATCCAGCACTTCCAGCTTGCGCGCACGTAGATCGGCAAGATCATAGCCGCGCAACTGGGCCACCTTGCGCGTGCGCGGATCGGGTGCCTCGCCGGCGTGGTAGCCATTCGTACCGGCGGAGTCCACCTCGATCGCGTCAGCAAGCCCCGCGGCCTGGATGAAATGGCGCGCCACTGCTTCCGCCGTCGGCGAACGGCAGATATTTCCCGTGCATACGAACAGGACTCTGGTCATTGCGCCCCTCCTCCGTCAAACACTGCCGTGCTGGTCTGCGCCAAATACACGCTGACGCAGCTTGAACAGCTCGTCACGTGCCGCACCGGCCTTCTCGAACTCCAGATTGCGGGCATGCTCCTGCATCTCCTTCTCGAGACGCTTGATCGCCCGCCCCAGCGCCTTCTCGTCCATCACCGCATAGTCGGCGCCTTTCTCGGCCACACGTGCGGCGTCACGCTTGGCCCCATCCGAATCATAGACACCATCGATCATGTCCTTGATGCGCTTGCTCACTGACTTCGGCACGATGCCATGGGCTTCGTTGAAGGCAATCTGCTTCACCCGGCGGCGGTCGGTTTCGCCGATCGCCGCCTTCATCGAATCGGTCATGCGGTCGGCGTAGAGAATAGCAGTTCCGTGCAGGTGGCGAGCCGCGCGGCCGATGGTCTGGATCAGGGAGCGCTCGGAACGCAGGAAGCCCTCCTTGTCGGCGTCCAGGATCGTCACCAGCGACACCTCGGGAATGTCCAGACCTTCGCGCAGCAGGTTGATGCCGACTAGCACGTCGAACTCGCCCAGACGCAGATCACGGATGATCTCCACGCGCTCCACGGTATCGATGTCCGAATGCAGATAGCGCGCGCGGATGGCGTTGTCGGCCAGATAGTCCGTCAAGTCCTCCGCCATGCGCTTGGTCAGCACGGTGACCAGCACGCGTTCATTGACCACCAGCCGCTTCTTGATCTCGGAGAGCAGATCATCCACTTGCGTCAGCGCCGGTCGCACCTCGACCCTGGGGTCGATGAGCCCGGTCGGGCGCACCAGCTGTTCCACCACCTGACCCTGGTGTTCGGCCTCGTACTTAGAGGGCGTTGCCGAGACGAAGATCGTCTGCGGCATCAGGCGCTCGAACTCATCGAACTTCAGCGGCCGGTTATCCAGCGCCGAGGGCAGGCGAAAGCCGTAGCCGACGAGGTTTTCCTTGCGCGAGCGGTCACCCTTGTACATGCCGCCGACCTGGCCGATGGCGACGTGCGACTCATCGATGAAGAACAGCGCATCCTGCGGCAGATAGTCGATCAGCGTCGGCGGCGGCTCACCCGGGCCACGCCCGGACAGATGGCGCGAGTAGTTCTCGATGCCCTTGCAGAAACCCATCTCGTTGAGCATCTCGAGATCGAAGCGGGTGCGCTGCTCGATGCGCTGCGCCTCCACCAGCTTGCCCTCGCGCTGAAAGAAGGAAATGCGCTCCCTCAACTCCTCCTTGATCGCCTCGATCGCCTGCAACACGGTCGCGCGCGGGGTCACGTAATGGCTGGAGGGATAAACGGTGAAGCGCGCCATCCTGTGCTTGAGGTGGCCGGTGAGCGGGTCGAACAGGGTCAGGTGCTCGATCTCATCGTCGAACATCTCGATGCGCACCGCCAGTTCGGCGTTTTCAGCCGGGAAGACGTCGATCACGTCGCCGCGCACCCGAAAAGTGCCACGGCGGAAGTCAATGTCGTTACGGGTGTACTGCATCGCCACCAGGCGCTGGATGAGATCACGGTGCGCGATGTGTTCGCCTTCGCGCAGATGCAGGATCATGGCGTGGTAATCGACCGGATCGCCGATACCGTAGATGCACGACACCGTGGCCACGATCACCACGTCACGGCGCTCCATCAGGCTCTTGGTCGCCGACAGCCGCATCTGCTCGATGTGCTCGTTGATCGACGAATCCTTCTCGATGAACAGGTCGCGCGAGGGCACATAGGCCTCGGGCTGGTAGTAGTCGTAATAGCTGACGAAATACTCCACCGCGTTCTCGGGCAGGAACTCCTTGAACTCGGCATACAGCTGCGCCGCCAGCGTCTTGTTCGGCGCCAGCACCAGCGCCGGGCGCCCCATGCGGGCGATGACGTTGGCCATGGTGTAGGTCTTGCCCGAGCCGGTCACACCCAGCAAGGTCTGGTACATCAGACCATCTTCCACCCCTTCGCACAGCAAGCGGATGGCCTCGGGCTGATCGCCGGCGGGCGCAAAGGGCTGATGCAGCCGGAACGGACTGCCCTCGAAGCTGATCACCGGCACATCCGCCACGCGCTCGGCCCCACTCTGTCCCGCGCGCTTGCTTTCGTGCCCGGCCTTGCTGCCTTCGTTGTCGCGTTCACTCGCCATGCTAAAATTCCTGCCTGCTTTCGCGCCGCACACCAAAATCGGTTGCGGCAGACGAAAACATCGATTATTTCCCAAATCGCAGCACAAGGCACGGCACTTCGCCGTTCCCGCGTTGCGACCCCACTGCTTACCACTGGAACGACTGGAGTTCTCATGTCCGCTTCGATCTTCGCCGCCGTCGAGATGGCGCCCCGTGACCCGATCCTTGGCCTGAATGAGGCCTTTGGCGCCGACACCCGCGCCGAAAAGGTCAACCTCGGCGTTGGTGTGTATTACGACGACAACGGCAAGATCCCGCTGCTGGCCGCAGTGCGCACGGCCGAGAAAGCCCGCCTCGAAGCCATGCCGCCGCGCGGCTACCAGCCCATCGAGGGTCTCGCCGCGTATAACAGCGGCGTGCAGAACCTGCTGTTTGGCAAGGATTCGGAGCTGGCCAGCAGCGGCCAGGTTGTCACCATCGAAGCCCTTGGCGGCACTGGCGCACTGAAAGTCGGCGCCGACTACCTCAAGCGCCTGCTGCCCGGCGCCAGCGTCTACATCTCCGACCCGAGCTGGGAGAACCACCGCGCGCTGTTCGAGTCCGCCGGTTTTCAGGTCAACAACTACGCCTACTACGACGCCGCCACCCGCGGCGTGAACTTCGCCGGCATGAAAGCCAGCCTCGAGGCCGCGCCCGCCGGCTCCATCATCGTGCTGCACGCCTGCTGCCACAACCCGACCGGTGCCGACCTGTCTGACGCGCAGTGGGACGAAGTGGTTTCCGTGTGCCGCAGCCGCGGCCTGGTGCCCTTTCTCGACATGGCTTATCAGGGCTTCGCCGACGGCATCGACGCCGACGCAGTTGCAGTGCGCGCGTTCTCGGCCAGTGGCCTGCAGTTCTTCGTCTCCAGCTCGTTCTCGAAGAGCTTCTCGCTCTATGGCGAGCGCGTCGGCGCGCTGTCCATCGTCACCGCCAGCAAGGAAGAAGCCGGCCGCGTGCTGTCACAGGTCAAACGCGTCATCCGCACCAACTATTCCAACCCGCCCATCCACGGCGGTGCGATCGTCGCCGCCGTGCTCAACTCGCCCGAGCTGCGCCAGATGTGGGAAGACGAGCTCGCCGGCATGCGCGAGCGCATCCGCGCCATGCGCACCAGCCTGGTCGAGCAGCTCAAGGCCGAAGGCGTTGCGCAGGACTTCTCCTTCGTCATCGCGCAGCGCGGCATGTTCTCCTACACCGGTCTTAGCGCGGAACAGGTCGAGAAGCTGAAGGCCGACTTCGGCATCTATGCTGTGTCGACCGGCCGTATCTGCCTGGCCGCGCTCAACACCAGGAACATCAGCTACGTCGCCAAGGCGATCGCGCAGGTGATCAAGAGCTGAAGCAGCGGGGTGTCGGACGAGCTCAACCAATAAAAAACGAGCCCATGACTTGACGCAAATGCGCGCCCTGCCTACAATGCGCGCCTCTGTTCCTCGATAGCTCAGTCGGTAGAGCGCCGGACTGTTAATCCGTAGGTCCCTGGTTCGAGCCCAGGTCGAGGAGCCAAGTTTCAACACTTGGTGTTTCGCAAGGGAACAGCAAGTTGCAAAAAGAGTAATTCCTCGATAGCTCAGTCGGTAGAGCGCCGGACTGTTAATCCGTAGGTCCCTGGTTCGAGCCCAGGTCGAGGAGCCAGAAAATTCAGCACGAAAAAAGGCTTTTGGTGAATTCACCAAAAGCCTTTTTTCGTTCCGTCTGCCTTCCATGCGCTGCATCGCGCGCACCACCAGGCGAGCCACAGCGAAGTTATGTACGCCAGCGCACAGACCCGCGAGCGAAAATGACCGACGGTGACAGACGGGTGCCTTGACCAGGCATCACTGAACTACGCGCGCTCAATCCATGGATCGACGTTGGAAGGCGCACCCAACCACAGGAATTTGTCTGAACGCTGGCCAAGGCTCGAATCCACAGCATGGAGGGAGAGTGACCTTGAACGATGCTGCGCTTCATGTCTTCCTGATCGCGGACAACGCCGCTGACGCTGAAGTCGTCGAAGCTGCGCTCACGCAAGAGCGCAGCATGCCTTGTCGGGTAGAGCGCGCGCCCAGTCTCGCTGCAGCATTGAACCGCCTGGGCAAAGTCAGCTTCGATGTCATCTTGCTCGACCTTGGCTTGACCGATGGCAAGGGCCTGGGGAGTTTCGAGTCCGTCCGCGCGGCGGCACCCAATGCCTTGATGCTCATCCTGTGCTCGGGCGACGACGAGTTGCGTACGCAGCAGGTGCTGGCTTGCGGTGCTGATGATCATCTCGACAAGGGCCGACTCGACCCCTACTGGCTACCGCGCACCCTGCACTACCTGATCGAGCGCAAAGCCATACGGCTGGCCCTCACCCTCAGCGAAGCGCGCTTTCGCGCCATGAGCGATGCCTCTCCGCTTGGCATCTTCGTCTCCGGCATCGATGGCGAATGCATCTATACCAACGCCGCTTACCACCAGATCTCGGGCTTGAATCTGGAACAGACCCTGGGTACGAACTGGAGCATGGCGATCCATCCGGACGATCGCCAGCAGGTCTTGCAGCAATGGCGTACTGCAGCGCTTGGCGGAGCACCGTTCAAGTCGGAAGCCCGTTTCCTGCGCGCTGATGGCAGCGTCGTGTGGACGCGCTTGCACGCGGCAAGCATGCACGATGGGCGCGAGCTGCGCGGCCATGTGCAGACCGTTGAAGACATCAGCGCACGAAAAACAGCCGAAGATGCCTTGTTTGAAGAGAGAGAACGCGCACTGGTAACACTCAACTCGATTGGTGATGCGGTGTTGAGTACCGATCTGACGGGCAATGTGAGCTATCTGAATCCGGCTGCCGAAGCGATCACCGGCTGGCTTCAGGCAGAAGCCATCGGCAGACCGCTTACCGAGGTTTTCCGCATCATTGACGGGGCCACAGGCGAGGTCGCGCCCAATCCGGCACAACGAGCGATCGAGGAGAATCGCACGGTCGGGCTGGCGGCCGATACCGCCCTGCTGCGTCGCGATGGCCGGGAGTTGGCGATCGAGGACTCCGCGGCGCCGATTCACAATCGGAACGGACGGGTTACCGGGGCTGTCATCGTCTTTCGCGACGTCAGCGAATCACGCAGCATGGTGCTGAAAATGGCGCACATGGCCCAACATGATGTCCTTACCGGCTTGCCCAACCGAGCCTTGCTCAACGACCGCCTTGCGCGATCCATCGGTCTCGCTCAGCGCCATGGCAAGCGGGTCGGGCTTATGTTTCTCGACCTCGATCACTTCAAGCGCATCAACGATTCGCTCGGGCATGCGGCGGGCGACGAACTGCTGCAACTGGTCGCAGAGCGCCTGATGCTGTGCGTCCGTAGCACCGACACTATTTGCCGACTGGGGGGAGACGAGTTCGTCATCCTGTTGGGCGAACTCGAAGCGGGCCACGATGCGGCGCTGATTGCCGAGAAACTGATTGATGCCTTTGTTGAACCTTGCTTGATCGCCGATAGAGAGCTTCACGTTTCCATGAGCATCGGCATCAGCATCTATCCGGATGACGGCGACGATATCGATGCCGTGATGAGAAATGCCGATACAGCGATGTATCAGGCCAAGGCCAGTGGCCGCAACAATTTCCAGTTTTTCACGCCAGCAAGCCCGATGCTGCAAACATCTTCGGCACCGTGATCAGCATGGGAAAGAGCCTCAAACAGCGCATCCTCACTCAAGGCGTACGGCTTCGCCGGATGGCAGCCGAACACGATAGAGCCCCACCTGGCCATCCGTGATGTAGATCAGCCGACTCCGTGCTTGGGCACCCAGGCAGTCATGGGCGCACTAGCGGCCAACATGCCTATGTGCTCCAGCACATAGACGCCGCTGTCATGGTTGACTAGGCTGAACGAGGGGGCTTTCGAACATTCGCGCAGCAGCGGCCCAGCAAGCAGAAAAGTTCGGACTTCCTCTCAGGAAAGCCCGCCATGAATCAACTGGTGGGCATTTTGGATGTTGCCAATTTCGCAATGCGCTCGGCGTTGTGAAAGTTTTTGTTTCTGGAATGGGCACTCAATTTGAAACCCGGCAAGTCGCTTACGGAGTCTTTCAGCCAGTTGCTCAAGGGCCGTCGCAAGGCTGGCTGGTTGGCAACGCCGCCACCTGAAGAAGCCCCGCTGCGGGCCGCCTTGTACAGTGCCGACCAGATGGCGCAACACGGCAAGGCGTTGGCTGCGTCGCACCGTCTTGTCCCCAACGCGGTCGCCGATCGTCTGCTCCTTCGTCTGGCTGACAACGAACAGGTCCTGGTCGACGTTTGCCGCCGCTTGACTTCCCTTGTCACCGACAAGCGTCGGATCACGCCCGCCGGTGACTGGCTGCTCGACAACTTCTACTTGATCGAGGAGGAGATCCGGACAACGAAACGGCACTTGCCCAAAGGGTATAGCCGGGAACTGCCGCGGCTGTCCAACGGCCCGTCGGCTGGCCTTCCGCGTGTTTACGACATCGCGCTGGAAACCGTTGCGCATGGCGATGGGCGCGTCGATCCGGAGACCTTGAGGCGCTTCGTGGCGGCCTATCAGACCGTCACCGACCTGCGTTTGGGCGAGCTGTGGGCGATCCCGATCATGCTGCGCCTGGCCGTGATCGAGAACCTGCGCCGGGTGGGCATACGCATCGCAGCGGCCTGGGATGAACGCAAGCTCGCCGAGCTGTGGGCGGAGCGCATGATCGAGACCGCCGAACACGATCCCAAGAGTCTGATTCTGACCATCGCCGACATGGCGCGCTCGAAGCCGCCCATGGGTAGCGCTTTCGTCGCCGAACTGGCCCGTCGTCTGCAGGGTCGTGGCCCGGCGCTGGCGCTGCCATTGACCTGGATCGAACAACATCTGGCCGAGTCCGGCCTGACCGTCAGCCAGATGGTACAGACTGAAAACCAGATCCAGGCGGCCTATCAGGTCTCGGTCAGCAACAGTATCGGCAGTTTGCGCGTCATCAACGCGATGGACTGGAAGACCTTTGTCGAAACCCAGAGCATTGTCGAACAGACGCTGCTTGGCGACCCCGCCGGTGTCTATGGCGCCATGGATTTCGCCACGCGTGACCGTTATCGCCATGCGATCGAAGCACTTACGCGAAAAACCGAGCTGTGTGAACGATCACTGGCGGCCAGAGCGCTGGAACTGGCGCGCACGGGTGCTGAGCGCGGCGGTGGGCCGGCTGAACACGTCGGCTTTTATCTGATCGGCCCCGGCCTGCCCGTGCTCGAAAGCACGCTGAAGCTGCGTCATTCCTTTCACGACCGTGTGCGCCGTGCAGCGGGCCGCAAGCCGCTTCTGATCTACCTCGGCAGCATCGGCATCATCACCGCCCTGCTCACTGCTTACCTGATCGCGCCCACCATTGCGGTCGGACTGCCGCTGTGGGCGATGATTTTACTGACGGCACTGGTGTTGCTGGCGACCAGTCAACTGGCGGTCTCCGTGCTCAACTGGCTGGCCAGCCTGGCGGTCGTGCCGGACGCACTGCCCAAGATGGACTTCTCCAAAGGCATTCCACCCGACTCGCGCACCTTGGTCGTCGTGCCCACCATGCTGAGCAGCGCAGCGGCCATAGAAAACCTGGTCGAGGCCCTGGAGGTGCGCTTCCTGGCCAATCGCGACCCCTCCCTGCATTTTGCGTTGCTGACTGACTTTCTCGATGCCGACACGGAAACGCTCCCGAGCGACGCGGCCCTGCTGCAGTTGGCCAGTGCAAGCATCGATGAACTGAATGCAAAGTTCGGGACCAAAAACGGCTTCACCACGGGAGGGGTGTTCTTCCTTCTCCACCGCCCACGGCGCTGGAATCCGCAAGAAGGCTTGTGGATGGGCCATGAGCGCAAGCGCGGCAAGCTCGCCGATCTGAACGCGCTGCTGCTCAAGGGCCAGGCCGAGGGTTTTTCGCACATTGTTGGCGAAACGAGCTGTCTGCACGGCGTCCGTTACGTCATCACCCTCGATACCGACACCCAGTTGCCGCGTGATGTCGCGCGACAACTCATCGGCACGATGGCGCATCCGCTCAATCGCCCCCGCTTCGACGCCAGCCTGAAACGGGTTGTGAGCGGTTACGGCATCCTGCAGCCGCGGGTCGCGATCAGCCTGCCGAGCAGCCAGCGCTCGCGGTTGGCTCGGCTCTACAGCGGGGACGCTGGAATCGATCCGTATACCCGCGTCGTGTCGGACGTTTATCAGGATCTCTTCGGCGAAGGCTCCTTCATCGGCAAGGGCATCTATGACATCGAAGCCTTCGATCGCGCCATGGGCACCTGCTTTCCGGAAAACCGTGTTCTCAGCCATGATCTGCTCGAAGGCTGCTACGCCAGAGCCGGCCTGCTCAGCGACGTACAACTGTACGAGGATTGTCCCGCCAGCTACCGCGCTGACGTGATCCGTCGCCAGCGCTGGATGCGCGGCGACTGGCAGCTCGCCGATTGGCTGTTCCGCCGCGTGCCCGGCGAAGGCAAGTGCAAACACCGCAATCCGCTATCGGTGCTGTCGCAATGGAAGCTGCTCGATAACCTGCGACGCAGCCTGGTTCCGGCTGCGCTGACCGCCCTGCTGATCCTGGGCTGGACCGTGCTGGCCAGTGTGGACGGTTGGACGGCGGCGATGCTCGGCATCCTCATCCTTTCGCCCGTGTTCGCCATTTGGCTTGACGCCTGCCGCAAACCCGATGAACTCCTGTGGCGCCAGCATCTGGCCGCAGTAGCCGATTCGGCCTGGCGTCACACGCGCCAGTTGGGCTTCGAGCTGGCCTGCCTGCCCTATGAGGCCTACTTCAGCCTCAATGCCATCGTGCGTACGACCTGGCGTGTGCTGGTTTCTCGTCGCTATCTACTCGAATGGAATCCGTCGAGCGAAGTCGAGCGACAACTGGCCATGGCGCGACGTAGTGAATTGGCCGCCTGCCTGCTCACGATGTGGATCGGACCGCTGCTGGCGCTCGCGCTGGGCGGCTGGCTGGCCGTAGCCAGCCCGGAAATGCTGCTGCGCGCCGGGCCGCTTCTGCTGCTCTGGCTGGCGTCGCCGTTTGCCGCCTGGTGGCTCAGTCGAGCGCTGCCCGCCATCAAGGCCAGCATCACGGTCGAGCAGGTCCTCTTCCTGCGCCGGATCGCCCGCCGGACCTGGGCTTTTTTCGAACATTTCGTCGGCCCGGCCGATCACTGGCTGGCGCCGGACAATTATCAGGAATACCGCGGCGCCGCGATCGCCCACCGCACATCGCCGACCAATATCGGTGTGGCCCTGCTGGCCAACCTGAGTGCCTGGGATTTTGCCTATATCCCAAGCGGTAAACTGCTTGAACGAACCGCGAACACCTTGCAAACCATGGCGAGCCTGGAGCGCTACCGCGGTCATTTCTACAACTGGTACGACACCCGGACTCTGCAAATCCTGCCGCCCGCGTACGTATCCACGGTCGATAGCGGCAATCTGGCCGGGCATCTTCTCACCCTGCGCGTCGGCTTGCTCGAGCTGGCCGACGCACCGATCTATCAAGCGAACTTGCTGTCCGGCATCAATGACACGCTCGGACTCGTTGCCGAGACTTCGGCACAAGAACACGCCGGTACGCTGGCGGTCTTTCGCAAGGCGTTTGATGCAGCGACGCTCGAGCCACCAGTGGGCAGCCAAGCCCTATACCGACTATTGCAACAACTGGGCGAAGCTGCCGACGCCTTGCTGGCCGAGGTGCAAGTCACCCAGCCCTTGGTTGATGAGACCAGCCCCAAGAGCGAGGGTCTGAAATGGACGCGGGCGCTCGCCCGCCAGGTAGCACAGGCGCGCGACGAACTGCTTTACCTCAGCCCCTGGCTGACGCTGCCACCGCCGCCCGCAGGGCTGGGGGTCATTGCCGAGATCAGTCACAAAGCCGCCATCCCAAGTCTGCGCAGCCTGAGCAGATTGGCCAGTGAGCCTTGTCCGGAGATTGAAGCGCTGCTGTCAAAACCATTGAATGCGGAGCAACACGATTGGCTGACTGAACTGTCCAGCCACCTCGTGACCGCGGGTGAACGTGCCGCCCAGCGGCTGGGCCTGATCGATGCGCTTGCCCACCAATCCGGCGAATTTGCGCAGATGGATTACGACTTCCTGTTCGACGAGGATCGGCACCTGTTGAGCATCGGCTACAACGTCGGCGCGCACCGTGTCGATACCAGCTACTACGACCTGCTGGCCTCGGAAGCGCGCTTGTGCAATTTCGTTGCCATCGCCCAGAGGGCCTTGCCACAGGACAGTTGGTTCTCGCTCGGCAGGCTGCTCACCGGCACCGGGGGCGAGCCAGCCCTGCTGTCGTGGAGCGGGTCGATGTTCGAGTATCTGATGCCAATGCTGGTCATGCCCAACTACGAAAACACCTTGCTCGATCAGACCTGCAAGGCCGCGGTGGCACGTCAGATCGAATACGGCAGGCAGCGCGGCGTGCCGTGGGGGATTTCCGAATCCGCTTACAACACCGTTGACGTCCACTTCAACTACCAGTACCGCGCTTTCGGCGTGCCCGGACTCGGCCTCAAGCGCGGCCTGGCCGACGACCTGGTGATTGCACCCTATGCCTCGGCGTTGGCTCTGATGGTGGCGCCTGAAGCCGCTTGCGCAAACCTGCAGCGCATGTCTGCCGCAGGCTTTGTCGGCCGCTACGGCTTCTATGAAGCGATCGACTTTACACCCGCGCGCCAGCGCCGCGGCCAGCCGCACGCCATCGTGCGTTCCTTCATGGCTCACCATCAGGGCATGAGCCTGCTGGCGCTGACCCACTTGCTGCTCGACCAGCCCATGCAGCGCCGATTCGTCGCCGACCGCCACCTCCAGGCCATCCTGCCCTTGCTCCAGGAGCGCATTCCCAAAGCCACGACCCTGTTTTCACACACGGCAGAACTGGTCGATGCGCGTTTGGCGTCGACGATTGCCGAGACCTCGATCCGTGTCTTCAACAGCCCGCACACCCCGACCCCGGAAGTGCAGCTGCTGTCCAACGGGCGTTACCACGTCATGGTGAGCAATGCGGGCGGCGGCTATAGCCGCTGGAACGATCTCGCGGTCACGCGCTGGCGCGAAGACAGCACCCGCGACAACTGGGGCAGCTTTTGCTACATCCGTGATCTGGCCAGCGCCACCGTATGGTCCACCGCCTACCAGCCGACGCTCAAGCGCCCGGAGCACTACGAGGCGATCTTCTCCGAGGGGCGCGCAGAGTTCCGCCGCCACGACGCGCTGGACGGCGCGGCTGGCACATTCGAGACCCATACCGAGATCGTCGTCTCCCCCGAGGACGACATCGAGCTACGCCGCACCAAGATCACCAACCGCTCGCAACAGCGCCGTGCGATCGAAATCACCAGTTACGCGGAAGTGGCGATTGCGCCCCCAGCCGCTGACGACATCCACCCCGCCTTCAGCAAGCTGTTCGTGCAGACTGAAATCCTTGCGGCGCGCAATGCCGTGCTGTGCACCCGTCGACCGCGCTCTGCTGCCGAGCAGGTGCCGTGGATGCTGCACCTGGTGACGGTACATGGGGCCATGTCGCTTGCCGTTTCTGCGCAAACCGACCGGGCGCGTTTCATCGGCCGTGGCCACAGCAGCCGCGCACCACGGGCGATGGACGAACCCGGTGCGCTGTCGGGCACCGACGGTTCGGTGCTTGATCCGATTGTCGCCATCCGCCACCACATCGTGCTCGAACCCGAGCAGTCGGTGACCATCGACATGGTGACAGGCATGGCCGAAACCCGTGCCCAAGCCCTCGGCCTGGTGGAGAAATACCAGGACAGACACCTGGCCGATCGCGTCTTCGAGCTGAGCTGGACTCACAGCCAGATCGAATTGCACCAGATCAATGCCAGCGAGGCCGACGCTCAACTCTATGCACGCCTGGCCGCTGCGGTCGTGTACGCCAATCCAATTCAGCGCGCTGATTCGAAAGTGCTGCTCAAGAACCTGCGTGGCCAGTCCGGTCTCTGGGGTTATGCCATTTCCGGCGATTTGCCCATCGTGCTGCTGCAGATCGGCAATGCCGCCAATATCGACCTCGTTCGCCAACTGGTGCAAGCCCACGCCTACTGGCGCTTGAAAGGGCTGGCGGTGGATCTGGTGATCTGGAACGAAGATCACGCCGGCTACCGGCAACGCCTGCAGGACGAAATCATGGGCTTGGTTGCCTCGGGAATAGGGGGCAGCATCATCGACCGTCCGGGTGGCGTCTTTGTCCGTCTGGCCGAACAGATCTCCAATGAGGACCGCATCCTGCTGCAATCGGTGGCGCGCGCGGTGATCACCGATTGCCGCGGAACGCTGGCCGAACAGCTTGACGCGCGCCCGCCCGCCGAAGCGCGCATGCCGCCCCTGGTCCCAAGCCGGCAACGCCACCCCCAAACCTCACCGGCGACCCGCGCAAGCAGCCTCGATCTGCAGTTCTACAACGGACTTGGCGGCTTCTCCGCCGACGGTCGGGAATACATCATCGAGCTGGAGTCCGCTCAGTCAACGCCCCTGCCCTGGGCCAACGTACTGGCCAATCCTCAGTTCGGCACGGTGATCTCGGAAAACGGCAGCGCCTATACCTGGAGCGACAACGCGCACGAATTCCGTCTCACACCCTGGTCCAACGATCCGATCGGCGACGACAGTGGCGAAGCCATCTATGTGCGCGACGAGGACAGCGGACATGTCTGGTCGCCCACCCCCTTACCGATGCGCGCCGAGGCTCCCTACCTGGTACGCCATGGTTTCGGTAGCAGCCGCTTCGAAACCTGCGTGGACGGAATACGCTCCGAACTACAGGTTTATGTCGCCATCGACGCCCCGATCAAATTCTCGGTTCTGAAATTGAGCAATGTCTCCGGGCGAGCGCGCAAGATATCGGCCACCGCCTATGTCGAGTGGGTGCTGGGCGATCTGCGCGCCAAAACCGCCATGCACATCCACACCGAAGTCGCCGCCGGCAGCGGCGCACTCCTGGGCCGGAACCCCTACAGCGCCGACTTCTCTGCCCATGTCGCTTTTCTTGACTGTGATGAGCCGACGCGCACGCTGACGGGTGATCGCAACGAGTTCATCGGGCGCAATGGCTCGCTCAACAATCCTGCGGCCATGAAGCGCAGCCGGCTCTCCGGCCGAGTGGGTGCAGGACTGGACCCCTGCGCTGCGATTCAAGTGGTGCACGATCTACCGCCTGGCGAAGAGCGCGAAATCATCTTCCGTCTGGGGCTTGGGCGCGAGGTGGACGAGGCCAGCCAATTGATCCAGCGTTTCCGTGGTTCGCAGGGAGCGCGCATGGCACTGACCGAGGTGGAGAAGTACTGGACGCACACCTTGGGGGCAGTGCAGGTCGAAACGCCGGACCCAGCGCTCGACGTACTGGTCAACGGCTGGCTCATGTACCAGACCCTGGCCAGCCGGCTCTGGGCACGTAGCGGCTACTACCAGTCAGGCGGCGCTTTCGGATTTCGCGATCAGCTGCAGGACGCGATGACCCTGGTTCATGCTGAACCGGGGCTGCTGCGCACCCAATTGCTGCTTTGCGCCAGCCGTCAGTTCGTCGAAGGTGATGTTCAGCACTGGTGGCACCCGCCATCGGGCCGCGGCGTTCGCACCCAGTGCTCGGACGACTACCTGTGGCTGCCCCTTGCGGTCTGCCGTTACGTGCACGCCACCGGCGACACGGCGATGCTGGACGAAGGGGTCGCCTTTCTCGAAGGTCGTCCGCTCAACCTCGAGGAGGACTCCTATTACGATCTGCCGATTCGCTCCACCGAGACCGCAAGCCTTTACCAGCACTGTGTGCGTGCCATCGAGCATGGCTTGCGTTTCGGTGCGCGTGGACTGCCCTTGATGGGTTCGGGCGACTGGAACGACGGCATGAACCGGGTCGGTATCCAGGGCCGCGGCGAAAGCGTGTGGCTGGGCTTCTTTCTTTACGAGATTCTCGGCAAGTTCAGTGATCTGGCGCTGCGCCACGGCGACCCGAACTTTGCCCACAGCTGTCACGATCAAGCCGAGCGGCTGCGCCGGAACGTCGAAGATCACGGCTGGGATGGCGCCTGGTATCGGCGCGCCTACTTCGACGACGGCACCGCACTGGGCTCGAGCGCCAATGAAGAATGCCGCATCGATTCCATCTCGCAGAGCTGGGCTGTGCTCTCCGGACTGGCGGGATCAGAGCGTGCGCAGCAGGCCATGCAAGCGGTAGACGAACAACTCGTACGCCGCCAGGCCGGCCTCATCCAGTTGCTTGATCCACCGTTCGACAAGGCCAGACTCGATCCCGGCTACATCCGCGGCTATGTACCGGGGGTGCGGGAAAACGGCGGGCAATACACGCACGCCGCCATCTGGACCGCCATGGCCTTCACCACCCTCGGCGACACCGCAAAGGCATGGGAGCTGGCGAGCATGATCAACCCGGTCAATCACACCCGCTCCGCCGCCGGCGTCGCGGTGTACAAGGCCGAACCCTATGTGATGGCTGCCGATGTGTATGCGATGGCGCCACATACCGGTCGTGGCGGCTGGTCGTGGTACACCGGATCCGCAGGCTGGATGTACCGACTGCTGCTCGAGTCGCTGCTGGGCTTGCAGCTGCAAGACAATGCACTGCGCTTCTCACCCTGCCTGCCCGCAGACTGGCCGGAAATCCGTATCCGCTATCGTTATCAATCGACCCTGTACCACATCACCATCAAGCACGCTGCGGATGAGCGCGCCTGCATCACGCTTGATGGTATCGAGCTGCACGATGACGCAATCCCATTAGTGGACGACCGCGTGGAGCATCAGCTGGAAATTACCGTTGCAAACTCAGGCAAGTGACTGCAGCAATGTTTGCAGTCGCTCGGTCCTGGGGCGATCAACACTGCGGTAGAAACGGACGGGGGCGCCGCGTGCACTCACACGGCGCCCCCTGTCCGTACGATCAAGGCAGATTACTTGGTAGCGTCCTTTGCAGCGTCCTGGATGTCTTTGCCGGCCTGTTCGATCTTCTCTCCGGCCTGATCCACGGTCTTGTCCACGGCTTTGCCGGCACGCTCTGCCGGACCTTCCTTCTCGCAGCCAGGCAGTGCCACGAACATGGCGGTCGCGAACAAGGCCATACCCAATATCTTTGCGTGTTTCATCATCTTCCCCCCTTGGTAGTGCGCCCAACGCGGACGCCTTGGTAAATTTTGAACACCTGCCTCATGGACGGTCTGTCTGTCAGCGCACGAACATACGGTCAATACCTTACGCACCCTGCAACTCGGCCTTGTGCCATGGCTATACGCCACAGCCTATCAGCCGCTCTTGCGCACCACCGGCACTTTGCTGCGCACGGTCGTCAGGCGTGGCGCAGACTCCTGCAGGCGAAACTGCTTGGTAGCGAAAGACCACGCCATGCGCGACGCATCGGGTCCGTTGGGATTGCTGAAGCGCAGCTGAGCCGCGCCGCCGCTCCACGCATGGCCGAGCGGACCTACCTCGACCAGGGTCGCGACCAGGGCGCGGCCGCGCTTGTAGTCGGTCACGTCCATGGCATAACGTTTGCCGCGCTGTACCCGACGCACCACACCTTTACGGGCACCGGCCGCGTCAGCCCAGGCCCGCGCCGCCGCCTGGCCATTGCTGCTTGCCACCACGCCGTCCAGGCCACCATGAATAACCAGCAAGGGTGGCCAGGAGGCCCCGATATTGGCGAGCGTGGCCAGTGTGCCACGGGCGGGGGCAGCGTCAGCGGTCCGAGCGTTACGGGCGTTACCCCGGCCATTCATCGCACCCATCGCCGAAAGCGAGGAATGGGCAAGGCCGGGGGGAATTCCCGAATGCATGATGACTGCCTTGAAACGTTCGGGGTGCCGCGTCGCCAGCAGCGCCGCCATGCTGGCACCGGCCGAGAGCCCCGCTACCGCAATGCGGGCGCGATCCACCGGATAGAGTCGGCACACCTGCTCGACGGCCTGATCAATCAGCGCCGCTTCTGCATAGGCACGACCGGAGCGCGTGTCGTACCAGTTCCAGCAACCCTGAGCATTGGCCAGATGGCTCTGCTCGGGGTAGAGCACCAGAAAACGCTCACGCGTCGCGACCTGGTTCATGCGTGTGCTCATGGCAAAACTTTTCGCGTCCTGCCCGCAACCGTGCAGCATCACCATCAGTGGCAGATGCTCTCCCGCCTTGAGGCCCAGCGGCCGATAGACGCGGTAGTTGCACGCTCCGGTGGGGCTGACGACAACCCCCTGCAGCCAGTCGCCTGCCCCGGGCGGCGGCTTGCGCTTTTCGGTCGCAGGCTTGAGCGCTGCGACCAGCGCGCGATTGCCCGCACGCAGGGTTCTGTCGGTCATCATGCCGATATTGCGGGAAACAATCCTGCTCAAGGTGGAACCGAGCTTTCGTCTGGCCAATTTGAAAAATCCTTCAGCTTGTGCGTGACACGAGCTTGTTGCGGGCGCTTTCATGGCTGCCGTGATCCGCAATGCGCTGCCCCCGTGCATCAGTGCTTTCGCACCGCGTGCGAAATTTCACCACGCGAGTATGGCCGCACAAAAGGTCCTGGTCTGTAGGCCTTCACGCCGTGTTTCAGTGACGGCAGTCGCGGCCTGCCCAATCGTGCTGGCGTACTTAAGGCACGCAATACTTCGAGCTGCCTTGCCTTGCCAGTGTGCTCCTCCCCACACCTATCACTCACCGCGCCTATACCGTGGCGCCCGCGACGGGAACGGCCTATGCTCAAACCACGGCGCCGCCTGCGGCCGGAGCGCACCCTCCGCATCTTCTTCGAACTCTCATGGCACGCACCCATCATCGCGAATCGCATTACACCGAACGCATCGGCTGGTTGCGCGCGGCCGTGCTGGGTGCCAACGACGGCATCGTGTCCACCGCCAGTCTGATGATAGGCGTCGCAGCGGGCCAGGGTGAGCGCAGCGCACTGTTGGTGGCGGGGGTGGCCGGGCTGGTGGCGGGCGCGATGTCCATGGCCGCGGGCGAATACGTATCGGTCAGCTCTCAGTCCGACACTGAAGAGGCCGATCTGGCGCGCGAGCGTGCCGAGCTGGCGGCGCAACCCGTCCTGGAACAGCAGGAACTGGCCACCATCTACGTCAAGCGTGGCTTGTCCGCCGATCTGGCGACACAGGTGGCACGACAGCTGATGGAGCACGACGCCCTCGGCGCCCATGCCCGCGACGAACTCGGCATCAGTGTCGCCCTGCGTGCCAATCCCATACAGGCAGCGTGGGCCTCGGCAGCGAGCTTCGCCGCGGGTGCAGCGCTGCCTCTTGTGGCGGCGGTCGCAAGTCCGCAGGCGCAGCTCATCCCGGTAGTGGCGGTCAGCTCCCTGCTCGTGCTCACCGCCCTGGGCGCCCTGGCGGCCCACACCGGGGGCGCCCCGGTGCTGCGCGCATCCCTGAGGGTGGGCTTCTGGGGCGCTCTGGCCATGGCCATCACCGCCGGTGTTGGCGCGCTGTTTGGTACCATCGTCTGACGCAACGAAGGGATCCGAGCTCGAACCATGAAATTCCAGGACTATTACGCAATCCTCGGTGTCCCGCGCAGCGCGACCCAGGACGAGATCAAGCGCGCCTACCGCAAGCTGGCGCGCAAGCACCATCCGGACGTAAGCAAGGATGCGGACGCCGAAGCGCGCTTCAAGGAGCTCGGCGAAGCCTACGCGGTGTTGAAAGACCCCGAAAAGCGCGCCGCCTACGATCAGGTGGGGCAGAACTGGAAAGCCGGACAGGACTTCCAGCCGCCGCCGGGCTGGGACGCGGGGTTCGAGTTCCGTGGCGCGGGTGCCGACGACGGCCTGGACGCCAGCGACTTCTTCGAAGCCTTGTTCGGCCGCCGGGCGCGGGCGGAGCAGCACTATCGTGGTCCTGATCGCAGCCATGCACACCGTGGTCAGGACCATCACGCCAAGGTCTTGATCGATCTGGAAGACGCCTACCACGGCGCCCAACGCAGCATCTCCCTGCGCATGCCGGCGCTCGACGCCAGAGGACAGCTCGTGCTGCAGTCACGCACGCTGGACATCACCATTCCCAAAGGCATTCGCGCCGGTCAACACCTGCGCCTCGCGGGCCAGGGCGAACCTGGCCTTGGGGGCGGGCCGGCGGGCGATCTGTTCCTGGAGATCGGCTTCAACCCGCACCCGCATTACCACGTGGAGGGGCGCGATGTGTTCGCGAACCTGCCGCTGGCACCCTGGGAGGCGGCACTCGGCTGCTCCCTGAACCTGCCGACTCCGGAAGGTCCGGTTCAAGTCACCGTTCCGGAACGTTCGGCCGCAGGGCGCCAATTGCGCCTGCGCGGCAAAGGCATCCCGGGTAAACCTGCTGGCGATTTCTATTTTGTGCTGGCGATTGTCCTGCCCCCGGCGCTGACTGACGCCGACAAGGCCGCCTATCGCGCCTTTGCCAATGCCTTCCATTTCGATCCTCGCGCTACCCCCGCACCCTCGCGAAAGGTTGATCCCAGATGAGCACACACAGCACCCGGAACATGTCGACGCTGATCGTCGAAGAGGAAATCCAGCTCACCCTGGTCGAGCTTTGCCAGGCCTGCAATGCACCCGCGGAGTATGTGAGCGCGTGGGTCTACGAGGGCGTGCTGACACCCAGTGGCCAGACCCCCGAGGACTGGCGCTTCAGCGGCGAGTCACTGCGACGCGCGCAGCAGGCGCGCTGGCTTGCCCGCGATATGGAGGTCAACGCCCAGGGTGTGGGCATCGTCCTCGATCTGCTCGATGAAATTGCCGCCCTGCAGTCACGCCTACAGCGTGCCGGGCTGCGCTGACGCGCGAACGGCCCGAGATGGGACTGTTCGAGCGCTTCCTGACGGTACGGGTCGGGCTGGGGATCCTCGCCGGCGTCGGCCTCGGCCTGGCGGCGCCCGGAGCCTTCCAGGCGATCGTGGGGCTGGAGTTCGCCCAGGTCAACTGGTTTCCGCGCCCGGCCAGTAAGCACGCGGCACTTGAATGAAAACGGCCATGAGCGGCAGCACAGCGCTCGATCAGCCACGCCATGACGTCTTGCTCACCCCCGACCTACCCAAGGTAGACGGCGCGCTGTTCGCGCTGCCGGACACCAAACGGCCGCGCCCGACAACGCCGCCCCCAGCGCTGCGCCGCATAGGGAAGTAACATTATTCAAGAAACTCCTGTAGCGTTGACCGATTAAATCCAGCTATCAATGAATCAAGGGAGTTCATGATGTTCTATGGTTGGCGTGTCGTAGGGGGCAGCTTTGTCTCGCAAGCGTTTGTAATCGGCATCTTTACGTTTTCGGTCAGCCTGCTGACGCAGCCGGTGCAGGAGACTTTCGGCGTGCGCGTAGAGGAGGTGATGTACAGCCTGACCCTGGGTACTTTCCTCGGTCTCTTCGCCATGCCACTGGCAGGCACGCTCATCGACAGAGTCTCCTTGCGCAAGGTGATGATCGTCGGCGTCTTGCTGTTCGCTGCAGGCCTGGCCTTGATCGCGAACACGCAGACCATGACGCAGTACATCCTCGCCTTCGGCTTCACCATGGCGATCGCGCACTCCTTTGCCGGTGCCCTCATTTGCTCCACTGTGGTTTCACGCTGGTTTACGGTGAATCGAGGCAAGGCTCTGGGCATTTCCGCAATCGGTACCTCCGCGGGCGGCGCCCTCATTCCCGTGCTGGTTGCATTCTGGCTGCCTGAGTACGGCTGGCGGGGCACCCTGCTCAATCTCTCCCTGCTGCTGGTGTTCGGCGTGTTGCCTGTGGTGCTGTTGACGATCCGCAGCTGGCCGGTCGACGTGGGCCGTAGCGCCGAGCCTTCACCCGCCACCTCCGGCACCATGGCGGACATCGGAAAATTGTTGTCATTGGGCCAGATCCTTCGCAAGCCCGATTTCTGGTGGCTGGGCCTGTCCCTGGGCTTGCTGTTCGGCGCCTACACCGCGATGTTGTCCAATCTGACGCCGTACGCCACCCAGCTCGGCTATGACGAGCTGCAAGCCTCCCGGCTGATCATGGTGGTGGCGATCGGCGGCATGCTCGGCAAACTCCTGTTCGGCATGGCGGCCGATCGGTTCAGCCTCAAAGTCAGCCTTTGGGTTGCTCAGCTATTTGTCTTGATGAGCTTCATCCTGCTCGCCTCCGACCTGCCCTACGCCTTGATGCTCACCTCAGGTCTGCTGTTGGGCCTGGCTTCCGGTGGCATGATGCCGGTGTGGGGGGCGCTCATGGCGAACCTGTTCGGGCTGGCCAGTTACGGGCGCGCCATGGGCTTGATCGGCCCCCTGGTGACGCTTTGTGTCCTTCCCGCCTTCCCCCTCGCCGGCCGACTGTACGACCTGTCCGGAGACTTCAAGCTCACCTTGTTTGTTTTCAGCGGGGTCGTCGTGGCGGCTGGCGTCCTGCTGATCCCGTTGCGTCTCAATCAGCCGGGCAAACCGGAGTCCGCCGCTTCATGAGCGCTCCGCTCCAACGGGCAGGGATGTGAATTGCCTTCGCGCTGGCTATACTTGCCGCCACATTCACCGAGGGAAACCTGCCATATGAAGCTCGAGACCATTGCCGTACACGGCGGCTACTCACCCGACCCCACCACCAAGTCGGCCGCGGTGCCCATCTACCAGACCACGTCCTACGCCTTCGACGACACCCAGCACGGCGCAGACCTGTTCGACCTCAAGGTGGCGGGCAACATCTACACCCGCATCACCAATCCGACCAACGCGGTGCTCGAGCAGCGCGTGGCCGAGCTGGAAGGCGGCATCGCCGCGCTGGCCGTGGCTTCGGGCATGTCGGCGATCACCTACGCCATCCAGACCATCGCCGAGACCGGCGACAACATCATCTCGGCGTCGACCCTGTACGGCGGCACCTACAACCTGTTCGCCCACACCTTCCCCCAGTTCGGGATCGAGGTGCGCTTCGCCGATTACCGCGATCCGGACAGCTTTGCCAAGCTCATCGACGAGCGCACCAAGGCCATCTACTGCGAGTCGATCGGCAACCCCTTGGGCAACGTCACCGACATCGGCCGTCTGGCCGAAATCGCGCACAAGGCCGGTCTGCCGCTCATCGTGGACAACACCGTCGCCTCGCCTTACTTGTGCCGCCCCTTCGAGCACGGTGCCGACATCGTGGTGCACGCGCTGACCAAGTACCTCGGTGGCCATGGCAATTCGCTCGGCGGCGCCATCGTGGATTCGGGCAAATTCCCGTGGGCCGAGCACAAGGCACGCTTCCGTCGCCTGAACGAGCCCGACGTGTCCTATCACGGCGTGGTCTACACCGAGGCACTCGGTGCCGCAGCCTTCATCGGCCGCGCGCGCGTGGTGCCGCTGCGCAACACCGGCGCTGCGCTCTCGCCGCTCAACGCCTTCCTCATCCTGCAAGGCATCGAGACCCTGGCGCTGCGCATGGACCGCATCTGCGCCAACACGCTGACGGTGGCGAAATACCTGCAGCAACATGACAAGGTGGCCTGGGTGAACTACGCCGGCCTGCCCGACCATGCCGACCACGGCCTGGTGCAGAAATACATGGGCGGCCACGCTTCGGGCATTCTGTCCTTCGGCGTCAAGGGCGAGGGCGACACCGGCGGCATCGAAGCCGGCAGCCGCTTCCAGGACGCCCTGCAGCTGATCCTGCGCCTGGTCAACATCGGCGACGCCAAGTCGCTGGCCTGCCATCCGGCGTCGACCACCCACCGTCAGCTCTCGCCCGCGGAAATGGCCAAGGCGGGGGTGACACCCGACATGGTGCGGCTGTCGATCGGCATCGAGCACATTGACGACATCATTGCGGACATCGAGCAAGCGCTGGCTGCAGTCTGATCAAGTTGAAAAAAAGTGGGGGGAACAGGCCTTCGGTCAGTTCCCCCCACTGCGTTTACAAGAATCCCATGCATAAAGACTCCTCACGCTTCGCCCTCCTTGCCGGCGCCTTACTTGCCGCGCTTGGCGTTGCGCTGGGCGCATTTGCGGCGCACGGCTTGCGCGCCGTGCTCGACCAGACCGCCCTGGCCTGGTGGCAGACCGCGGTGCAGTACCAGATGTGGCACGCCATCGGCCTGATCGCGCTGGGCGCCGCGCGCCTGCCGCGCACTCTCTTGCCCGCGCTGCTGCTCGCCACCGGCACGGTCATCTTTGCGAGCACGCTGTATGCGATGGCCCTGGGTGGCCCGCGCTGGCTGGGGGCGATCACGCCGATAGGCGGCAGCCTGATGATTGCGGGTTGGCTGGTGCTGGCATGGCGAGTGCTGCGTAGCCCATCACGCGCGGTCTGAGAGGTACCGGCGCCAACGCCAGCACTCGAATGAATCTAGCGCTCGGACGCAGGCGGACGAGCGGTGCCAAAGCAGCGATCCCACACACCGGTCAGCGTGCCATAGGCGCGCTGCTCGTCCTGGAAATGATGATAGCCATGGAGCGCACGCAGGCTCACCAGCCAGCGACTGCCCGGTTCGCGCCGGTGCAGGCGCTCATGGACCGATTCCTGCAGTACGTTGCCGATCAACAAGCCCATAGCAAACGGCACAGCCCAGCCGTTGAACCCGGACAGCACGGCGGGCAAGCCGATCATGCTCAGCACCAGCGCAATGCTGAAGCTGAGGGGCACACGGATCGGGTCGGCGGCGCGGCGGTGGTGCTCGACGTGCCAGGCGCGAAACGGCTCCACCCGGTGCAGCATGAAGCGATGCAGCAAGTACTCGATCAGGGTCCAGCCCACCAGACCCGCCAGCCCCATGAGCATCGCCCAGCCGACGCCGAAGCCCGCCGGCCATGCCAGCATCAGCACACCCAGGCCGGCGACCGGTACCACGAGCGATGCCGGATACGCCCATGCAACACGGACCAAGCGCGGATCAGCCACCGTCCTCATCCTCTTGCAACAGTTCCCAGGCGTAGAGCAAGCCGGCCTCTGAAAAGCCCATTCCCGTGTCCACGTCGTGCCACCAGGCGAAACCCCGCCCGTCCTGGCCGTCGAAGCGCCAGCGCCGAAGCTCGCCGCTACAAAGACGTACCGTGTAAATCCGCCCGGCAGTCAGTTCCAATCTCCGTCCCCCACCCAACCAGAGCTGATCCGCTGGCTTGTTTCAATCATAGAACGTCCGTGCAAAAAGCCGCCATCGGGCGATCCCGCAATTTGCGCTTGACTATACAGTACCAATTTAGTACTTTTTAGCTGTACACACATTGGGGAGACCCCCACATGCTTCGCATCAGCAAACTCACCGACTACGGCACCCTGATCATGACGCACATGGCGAGCGCGCCTGAGCGCATGATGAGCGCGGCCGAGCTGGCCGACGCGCTCGGGCTCGGGCTGGCCACTGTCAGCAAGGTGCTCAAGGCGCTCGGGCGTGCGGCGCTGGTGGTCAGCCAGCGTGGCACGCGTGGAGGTTATCGCCTATCACGCCCACCTGCACAGATCAGCATCGCCGACATCGTCGACGCGCTTGAGGAGCAGCCCTTCGGCCTCACCGAGTGCAGCGCAAACAGCGGAGTGTGCACTCTCGAGAGCCGCTGCCGCATCCGCGACAGCTGGCTGCGCATCAACGCGGTGGTACGTAACGCCTTGCAGACCGTAAGCATCGCTGAAATGACACCCGCCCCCCTGGCCACACAATTACTTGAACACATCCCGGTAACGGGCGAGCAAGGTGTTCCTGGCCCTGACCGTCTCGCCCGTCAACCCGGCTGAAAGCCACAGGAGGACCCGACATGAACGCACAGACCTCAACCCTCGACCCCAAACTTGATCCAGCGCCGGCCCCTGCGTCCAGCGACGACGCCATCGGCGCATTCCTGCAGCAGGAATACACCGCTGGTTTCGAGACCGTGATGGAAAGCGACAGCCTGCCCAAGGGCTTGTCGGAAGACGTCATCCGCCAGATTTCGGCGCGCAAGGGCGAGCCCGAATTCCTGCTCGAGTGGCGCCTCGAATCCTATCGGCGCTGGCTGACGATGACGCCGCCGAAGTGGGCCGCGGTGCAGTTTCCGCCCATCGACTTCCAGGACATCGTCTATTACTCGGCGCCGAAGTCGAAGAAGGACGGCCCCAAGAGCCTGGACGAGGTCGACCCCGAGCTGCTGCGCACTTTCGAAAAGCTCGGCGTTCCGCTCCACGAGCGCGCGCGCCTGGCCGGTGTGGCGGTGGACGCGGTGTTCGACTCGGTGTCGGTCGCGACCACCTTCAAGAAGGAGCTGGGCGAGCACGGCATCATCTTCTGCTCGTTCTCGGAGGCGGTGAAGACCCACCCGGAGCTGGTGCGCAAGTACCTCGGCACCGTCGTGCCGCCTGCCGACAATTTTTATTCGGCGCTGAACTCGGCGGTGTTCTCCGACGGCTCCTTCGTCTTCATCCCCAAGGGCGTGAAGTGTCCGATGGAGCTGTCCACCTACTTCCGCATCAACGCGCGCGACACCGGCCAGTTCGAACGCACCCTGATCATCGCCGAGGAAGGCGCATCGGTGAGCTATCTCGAAGGCTGTACGGCGCCGATGCGCGACGAAAACCAGCTCCACGCCGCAGTGGTGGAGCTGATCGCGCTCGACGACGCCAAGATCAAGTATTCCACCGTGCAGAACTGGTATCCGGGCGACAAGGACGGCGTGGGCGGCATCTACAACTTCGTCACCAAGCGCGGCGACTGTCGCGGCGCGCGCTCGCACATTTCCTGGACACAGGTGGAGACCGGCTCGGCGATCACGTGGAAGTATCCGAGCGTGATCCTGCGCGGCGACGACTCGGTGGGCGATTTCTATTCGGTCGCGCTCACCAACCACCGCCAGCAGGCCGACACCGGCACCAAGATGATCCACATGGGGCGCAACACGCGCAGCACCATCCTGTCGAAAGGGATCTCGGCCGGGCGTGGCAGCAACACCTTCCGCGGCCTGGTGAAGGTGACCCCCAGGGCCGAAGGCGCGCGTAACTACACCCAGTGTGATTCGCTGCTGGTGGGCGACCGCTGTGCCGCGCACACCTTCCCCACCATCGAAGTACGTCACCCCTCGGCCCATGTCGAACACGAGGCCACCACCTCGCGCATCGGCGAGGACCAGCTCTTCTATGCGATGCAGCGCGGCATCAGTGCCGAAGACGCGGTGTCGATGATCGTCAATGGCTTCTGCCGCGAGGTATTCAAGGAACTGCCGATGGAGTTCGCGGTGGAAGCACAGAAACTATTGGGCGTGAGCCTCGAAGGCAGCGTCGGTTAAGGACCAAGGAGAAAATACATGCTGAACATTCGCAACCTGCACGCCAGCGTCGAAGGCAAGCGCATCCTCAACGGGCTCAACCTCGAAGTCAAAAGTGGTGAGGTGCACGCCATCATGGGCCCCAACGGCTCGGGCAAGAGCACGCTGGCGCAGGTGCTGGCTGGCCGCGAGGCCTTTGAGGTCACCGAGGGCAGCGTGGACTGGGATGGCGTCGATCTGCTCGCCATGCCCACCGAAGAACGCGCACGCGCCGGCCTCTTCCTCGCCTTCCAGTACCCGGTCGAAATCCCCGGGGTGTCGAACGCCTACTTCCTCAAGGCCGCGGTGAACGCCATCCGCCGCCAGCGTGGGCTGGATGAATACGACGCGATGGACTTCCTGGCACGGGTAAAAGCCGAGATGAAGGCGGTCGGCATGAAGGAAGAATTCCTCTACCGCTCGGTGAACGAAGGCTTCTCCGGCGGCGAGAAAAAGCGCAACGAAATACTGCAGATGGCCTTGCTCGAGCCCAGGCTGGCGGTGCTCGATGAGACCGACTCCGGCCTGGACATCGACGCGCTCAAGATCGTCGCCGAGGGCGTCAATCGCCTGCGTTCGCCGGAGCGCTCGATGATCGTCATCACCCACTACCAGCGCCTGCTTGACTACATCGTGCCCGACCAGGTGCATGTGCTGTCCGAAGGTCGCGTCGTGCGCTCCGGCGGACGCGAACTCGCGCTCGAACTCGAGGAGCACGGCTACGGCTGGATCAAGACCGAGCCCGCACCCGCCGCCGCAGGGGCGCAAGGAGCGCGGCCATGAGTACCATCGACACCTGGGTTGGTCGCCATCACGAGCGCGCCGCCAGCCTGCCCGGCGCCGCCCTGCCCTGGCTGCTCAGGCGCCGCGCCGATGCGATCGCACGCTTCGCCGAACTGGGCTGGCCGACGACCCGCCTCGAGCCCTGGCGCCATACCTCGCTCAGCTTTCTCGAACAACATGAACTGCAAGCGCCCGAGTCAGCCCCCCATCCGGCGGCGACCCTGGCCGCCGTGCGCAGCGAATTCGGCGACGGCGGCCACTGGCTGGTATTCGTGGATGGGCGTTTCGAGCGCACCTTGTCCGTGCTCGGTGGCCTGCCGGCAGGCGTCGTGTGCACACCACTGTCCGAGGCCCTGAGCAAACATGCCGAGGCGGTGGAAGCCGCATTCGGCACCGCCGATGAGGCCGCCAGCCCCTACGCGCTCAACCTTGCCCTGTGCACCGACGGCGCCTTCGTGCGCCTGGCGCGCGGCACCGCCCTTGGCGCACCCTTGCACCTTGTCTTCATCGGTGCCACCGGCGCTGCCGACACCCACCTGCGCAACCTGATCGTGGCCGAAGCCAACACCGAAGCCAGCATCATCGAGCACCATCTCGGCGGTGGCAGCACCCTGGGCACCACCGTCACCCTGGTGCACACCGCGCAGGACGCGCGCATCACCCACCTCAAGCTGCAACAACAGGATGCCACGGCCATCCATCTGGCTCAGATCAAGGCCGAACAGGCGCGCGGCTCCTACTTTGCGTCACACTCGCTGTCCTTCGGCGCCCGCCTGGCACGCAACGACATCCACACCCGCTTCGATGGCGAAGGCTGCGAGACCCTGCTCAACGGTCTCTACCACGTCGATGGCCGTCGCCATGTGGACCACCACACCCTGATCGAACACGCGAGCCCGCTGGGCATCAGCCGCGAGTACTACCGTGGCCTGGTCGATGACAATGCGCGCGGCGTGTTCTCCGGGCGCATCATCGTCGCCCAGGATGCGCAGCGCACCGACGCCGTGCAGCGCTGCGACAACCTGCTGCTGTCGCGCATGGCCGAAGCCGATGCGCGCCCCGAACTCGAGATCTACGCCGACGACGTCAAATGCGCGCACGGCGCCACCGTGGGCCAGATGGACGAAGACGCGCTGTTCTACCTGCGCACGCGCGGCATCGATGAGATCCGGGCGCGCCAGCTGCTGACCTACGCCTTTGCCGCCGAGGTGCTCGACCGTATCGCGCTCGCGTCGCTGCGCAGCAGCGCCCGCGCCACCCTGCTCGCCCGCCTGCCGGGCGGTGCCTTGCTGGAGGAACTGCTGTGAGTGAGACCGTCACCACTGCCCCGCGTCGCAAAATAGACGCCGAACTGCCGGCGCTCGATCTGGCGTCCGACTTTCCCATCCTCGCGCGCCCGGTCAACGGCCGCCGGCTGGCCTATCTGGACAACGGCGCGACCACGCAGAAGCCGGACGCGGTGATCGATGCCGAGAGCCGCTTCTACCGCGAATCGAACGCCAACATCCACCGCGGCGTGCATTGGCTGTCGCAACACGCCACCGAGCTCTACGACGACGCGCGCGTGACCGTGCAGCAGTTCATCAATGCCGCACATGCGGAAGAGATCGTGTTCACCCGCGGCACCACCGAATCCATCAATCTCGTGGCGCAAAGCTGGGGGCGGGCCGAGCTGCGCGCCGGCGACGAGATCCTCATCACCGCGATGGAGCACCACTCCAACATCGTGCCCTGGCAGCTGCTGTGCCAGCAGACGGGCGCGATATTGAAGGTGGCACCGGTGAATGACGCCGGCGAGCTTGATCTTGAGGCCTTCGACGCCTTGCTCAACGACAACACCCAGCTGGTGGCGATCAGCCACGTATCAAACGCGCTGGGCAGCATCAACCCAGTCGCGGCGCTGTGTGCGCGTGCGCGCGCCGCCGGTGCGGTGGTGCTGGTGGACGGCGCCCAGGCGGTGGCCCACCAGGCGGTGGACGTGCAGGCCCTGGATTGCGACTTCTACGCCTTTTCCGGCCACAAGCTCTACGGCCCGACCGGCATCGGCGTGCTCTATGGGCGGCGCAGCGTGCTCAAGTCCATGCCGCCGTGGCAGGGCGGCGGCGACATGATCGTCACCGTCGCCTTCGATCGCAGCACCTATGCCGACGTGCCGCAACGCTTCGAGGCCGGCACGCCCAACATCGCCGGCGCCATTGGCCTGGCGGCGGCGATCGACTACCTGAGCGAGATCGGCATGGCGCGCATCGCCGCGCACGAAAACGCCCTCCTCGACTACGCCACCGCAGCGGTGGGCGCCATCGGCGGCGTGAAGCTGATCGGCACCGCGCAGCACAAGGCCAGCATCCTGTCCTTCCTCGTCGACGGCATCCACCCGCATGACCTGGGCACCATCCTCGACACCGAAGGCGTGGCAATCCGCGCCGGCCACCACTGCGCCATGCCGCTCATGACACGGCTGGGCATCCCAGGCACGGCGCGCGCGTCGCTGGCGCTGTACAACACCCGCGCCGACATCGACGCGCTGGTCGCCGCCATCCACAAGGCGCAAGACATCTTCGGCGTGCGCGCATGAGGACGAAGACCATGAACCCCGGCGCCCCCGACCTGCGCGAGCTGTATCAGGAGGTGATTTTCGATCACAACCGCAAGCCGCGTAACTACCGCCCCATGGCCGACGCCAATCGCCACGCCGACGGTCACAACCCGCTGTGTGGCGACCAGCTCACGGTGTACCTGCACATCGAGGACGAAATCGTGCGCGACGTCAGCTTCGTCGGTCAGGGCTGCGCCATCTCCACCGCCTCCGCTTCCTTGATGACCGAGGCCGTCAAGGGCAAGCCGGTGGCCGAGGTCGAAGCGCTGTTCCAGGACTTCCACACGCTGCTCACCAGCACAGCGCCCGAGCGCGACTTCGGCAAGCTCGCGGCGCTGTCGGGGGTACGTGAATTTCCCGCAAGGGTGAAGTGCGCAACGCTGGCCTGGCACACCTTGCACAACGCCATCATCGGTGCGCAAGACCCTGCGCGCACCGAATAACATCAAGCACGGAGAAGATCATGGGTGACCGCTACGGCGAAACCGAATCACGCGTACTGAGTCGCGAATGCGACGTGGTGAGCGTGCCCTGGGGACGCCACGAAACTCTGCCCGAAGGCAGCTATGCCCTCATCACACAACGCCTTGGCAGCTCCATCACGGTGATGTCAGGTGGCAATCTGTACCGCATCGCCGAGCGTGACGCCGACGCGCTGGGGCTGGAGCCTCAGCTCGCCAGCGTGGAGTCAATGCACGCCGAGGGTGAAATCACCGCCGAATCCGTCGAACAGGCGGCGTGGAAGACACTGGGCACCTGCTACGACCCCGAGATTCCGATCGACATCGTCAATCTGGGGCTGGTCTATGCCTGCACCGCCGAGCCCCTGGAAGATGGCAGCTTTCGGTTGATGGTGAACATGACGCTGACCGCACCCGGTTGCGGCATGGGCACCATGATCGCCGACGAAGCGAGCGACAAACTGATGATGCTGCCCGGGGTGTCGGATGCCATCGTCGACCTGGTGTGGGATCCGCCCTGGTGCCGGGAGATGATGAGCGAAGCGGCGCGACTCGAGATGGGTCTGTTGTAAGCCCGCGCCGGAGGACTCAGCGCAGCGCGAACCGCAGCTGCCCTGCCGCAGTCGCGGCCTCGACCTTGGCTTCGAGCACGAAGATACGCTCGCTCGCCACCGCGCCCTCGCCCACCAGCCAGTCGCGCACGGTTTGCGCGCGCTGCTGCGCCAGGGCATGCAACTCGCGCTCGCCAAGTTCGGTATTGGCGAGGATCAGCGCCTCCATGTCGGCAAGCGGGATATCCTTGATCATGCCGATGAAGTTGGTCGGCTTCTCGAAGTCACCCGCGCGATAGGCCTTCTTGAGCAGTTCGGGGTATTCCGCCTCACTCAGCTCGATGTCATCCAGCGAAGGCGCGGCCTCGCCCTTCGCCACCAGGGCCTTGAGTTTTTCCGCCTTCACCCTGCGCTGCAAAGCCGACTTCCTGAGCACCTCGGTGTCGAGCGCGGGGTCGGCGCTGGCGGCGATATCGAGCTTGAGCGCGGGGCGCTCAACGAGCGCCCTGGCCAGGGTGGCGAGCTTGGCCAGCTGCTTGTCACCCAGTTCGGCGCTGCCGGGCGCGAACTCGAGCTGTGACAACTCCTCCTCCCCCCCCAGCACCGAACCGAGCAGCGCAAACGGCGAGGTGATCGCCTTGCCGATGAGGTTGAACAACATCTTGACGACCAGCCCGGAGACACTGAACTCGGGGTCGTCGAGGGTGCCGCTGATCGGCAGGCGCAGATCGATCTCGCCCCGGCTGTTCTTGAGCAGGGACACCGCAAGCTGCACCGGCAGGTCCACCGCATCGGGGCTGTCCACCTTGTCGCCGAAGTCGAGCTGATCAAGAAAGATCTGGTTGGTGGCGGTGAGCTTGCGGTCCTCGATCGTGTAGTGGAGTTCGGCCGAGAGCTTGCCGCGGGCGACGCCGTAGCCCACATACTTGCCCGCATAGCTCGACAGGCCGGTGAGCTCGAAGTCCTTCACCGAGGCGAGGATGTCGAGATGCGCGTCCTGGCGGAAGGGGTTGAGCTCGCCGCTGACCTTGACCGGCGCCGCCTTGTCCACCCGGCCGCTCAGATCGAGCTTGGCAATGGTGTCAGGACTGGTCGACAGGCCGATGAGCGTACCCGCCATGTCGGTCAGATTGACGTTGTAGTTCGGACGCACGAAGCGATCGCTGAAAGCGATGTTGCCGCGCTTGATCTCGATGCGATCGACGCGGATGGGCGGCGGCGGCGCACTGGGCGGCGCCAGCTCGGCCGTGCGCTGACCCTCGCCCTGGCCACGCCGCTCCTCATCACGCTCCCCTGCCAGACGATTATCGAGGCCGGGCTGGGCCAGGGGCGCATCTGCCGTGGCCTTGTCCTCTACGGGCGTGCCGCCCTGAATCTCGCGCAGATTGAGCCGGCCTTGCTCATCGAGGATGAGTCGGGTGTAGAAGTCGTCGAGCATGACGCGCTGCACCGCGAGCGAGAAGGGCTCGAGGCGAGCGTTGATGCCACCCACACGCAGCGTGCGCCAGCGCACGAAATCAGTGGCATTGAGTGTGTCGATGGAGGCGAAGTCGCCCACGCTGAGGTCACCGCGAAAATCCGCCAGCACGCCCCCATCGCGAGCGCTGCCAAGCTTGAGCTGGCCCTGCGTGCTGACATTGCCGCGCGAAATCGCGATCTTGGCCTGTTCCAGCGCGTAGGGCTGGATCGGCAACAGATCGACGTTGCGCACATCGAGCTTGAGATCGGCCTTGAGTGGGTCAAGCCCCAGACTGCCTGAGACGCCGAGCTTGCCGTTCTTGTTGATGCGCGAGTCGAACTTGAGCTGGCTGAGCACATCCTTCGCGGTCGAGAAGCCGTCGACTTCGAGACCGATGTCATCGACCGCCAGCACCACCGGCCGGCCCACGCTGCGATCCTCGACACGCACCGATGCGGCCTGCAGCGCAAGCTTGTCGGCCACCAGCGTCCACGGAGCTGCGTCTGATTTGCTCTTGCTGGACGGCCCGAGCAGGCTGAGCAGATCGAGCTCACCGTTCTTGAGCCTTACCGCGGCGACGCTCGCCCCCTTCATGCTCAATTCGCCAAAGGTGACGCGCTGCGCATCAAAGTCGAGCACGGCGGCGCGCACATCGAGTTCAGGCACTTTCAGCGCTGACTCCTTGGCACCCTTGAGCGCGAGCGCAAAGTCACGCAGCGCCAGGCCGTCGCTGCTGAGGTCGATTTCGGATTCGCCCTTGTCGTCGAGCGTGATGCGATAGCGCAAATTACCGCTCAGCGTGCCGCTGCGCAGCTCGCTGCCTGGCAGCGCCGCCGCCAGATAGGGCGCGTAACGTGGCCCTGCGATCGACTCGAAGCTGAGCAAACCCTCGTACTCGAAGGGCTGCAGAAGCAGCCTATCCTCGTGCACGAACTTCTCACCGGCGTCCGTCACGTAGTCGAGGCGGATTTCTGCGGGCAGATCGGAGACGGTCGCCAGGTCGCGCAGATCGAGATTGATCGCCTCGACACGGGTCTTGAAGGGCTGTGCCATGCGATCCTCGAAGCGCAGCACACCGTCGCGGATGCGCGCATGCGCGAGCAGGAAGTCGGGCTCCATCGCGGCCGGATCCTCCGCCTGCACAGCCGCCGTCGGCGCGCCCTCCGTCAGTGCGCCCTCCGTCAGTGCGCCTTCCGTTTGTGCCCCCTGGCCCTGCACCGCAGCGGAAGCGCTGGCTGCCTTGCTGGCCTTGGCCCCCTTGCGTCCAGCGGCCTTTTTGGCGCTCGGCGGTGCTTTGGCTTTGTGCGCAGGCGCCGGTAACAACTGCGCCAGATTGAGGCCGCCATCCTTCAGGCGCACGAGGTCGAGCTCAGGCTGGGCCAGTCGCAGGCGGGTGAAGTGCCAGCGTCCGATCAGCGGCTGCACATCGGCGAGTTCGAGTTCGAATTCGGGAATGCTCGCCACCGTAACGCCGTCCTTGTCCTGCAACAGCAATTGCTCGAGCTTGATCGGCCCCTGCAGCGACAGCACCGGCGCGCCATCGACCGGCTGCGTGAAGCTCAGCTCGATCTTGCTGGTGAGCAAGGCCGAGGGCAGGCGGAATGCGGGCTCGAAAGGCGCGTAAGCGATCCAGGGCGCGAGATCGAACTTGTCCAGCACGACATCGAGCACGGTTTGCTGCGCTTCAGCAAAGGGCTTGAGACGGGCGTTCATCTTCAGCGCATTGCCATCGAGCGTGGCCGACAAGCTCGGTTCGATGAACACGTCAACCTTCACCGGCAGGTTCGACACGAAGGGCAGGCCCAGTTCGAAATCGACCACTTCGTGCGTCAGCGCGCGCGGCTTGTCATCGACTTGAATGCGACCACCGCTGACGCGAATGTTGCCCACCGAAAACAGCGCACCACGCCCGTCCGTCTCCGTGGCCGTCTCCTGCTGCTCGGCAGCCCGTGCCGCGATGCGCTCGACAACGTCGCTCCAGCTATGGCGTCCGTCCTCGTCGATCACCACGTTCAGGCGCGGCCCGACCAAGCTCACTTCATGCACCACGGCACCGCGCTGCAGCAGGGATTGGACCAGCTCGAAATTGGCGCGCAGCGCATCGAAAGCGAAGGCCTCCGACTGTGCATCGGCAGAAAGCACCTTGAGCCCGCGCACCTGCACCGTGAGCGAGAATGGGTTGAGCTCGATGGCACCGACCTTGACCGGCCTGCCCAGCGTTTCACCCAGAATCTTCACGGTGTAATGCATGGCAACCGGCGGCACGACAAAGAAACCAAGCGCAGCGATCACGATCACAGCACCCGCGGCCCACAACGCCGGACGAACAAGACTCCATTTTCGGGAAGGCGTGTTCGGGCCGGTGGTGGTATCGGTCATAGAGCGCTCCAACGAACTGATATTCTGGGGTTGGTGATTTCATCCCGCGCGGCCGCCATGCAAGGCGGGGCAGGATTATTGATGAAAATTGCCGCTTCGCAGCACGGCGCGTATTCTGCGCCGCTTTCATTATCTCAGGTACTCACGTGGCGCACCCAGCCCCTTCGACTTCGCCAGCCCCCGCGCGGCACTACGATGTGCTGATCATCGGTGCGGGCGCGGCCGGCATGATGTGTGCCGCCACCGCCGGCCAACGCGGGCGGCGCGTGTTGCTGGTCGATCACGCCACAAAGCTCGCCGAAAAGATCCGCATTTCGGGCGGTGGCCGGTGCAACTTCACCAATCGTCGCGTCGGCCCGGAACACTTCCTCAGCCGCAACCCGCACTTTGTCCGCTCCGCCCTGTCGCGCTACACCGCGGCGGACTTCATCGAGCTCGTGCAGCGTCACGGCATCGCCTTCCACGAAAGGGATTGGGGCCAGCTGTTCTGCGACGACTCGGCGCAGCAGATCATCGACATGTTGCGCGCCGAGTGCAATGACGGCGGCGTCGACTGGGCGATGCCGGCGCAAGTGCTGACGGTGTCCGCAGCGGAGGCAGAACACCCGCAGGGCGCGCGCTACCTGGTCGATACCAGCGTCGGTCGCTTCAGCGCACATAGCCTGGTCATTGCCACCGGTGGCCTGTCGATTCCCAAGATCGGCGCCAGCCCGCTGGGCTACCAGTTGGCGGCGCAATTCGGCCTTGCGGTGATCGCACCGCGGCCGGCACTGGTGCCGCTGACCCTGGCGCCCGAAACCCTGTCGCGACTCGCGCCGCTGGCGGGGCTCTCGCTCGAGGTGGAAGCACACTGCCGCGGCCCGGTGTTCCGCGAGGCCGCACTGATCACGCACCGCGGCCTGTCCGGCCCTTCCATCCTGCAGGTGTCGAACTACTGGCAGGCCCAGGCCTACACCGACGACAGCCGGGAGCCGGTGGCGCTCAATCTGCTGCCAGGCGTCGATGCCGAACACTGGCTGCTCGAGCACGCGAGCGCGCGCACCCTGCTGGCCAACCTGTTGTCCGAACGCCTGCCGCGCCGCTTTGCGCACGCCTGGTGCGAGCTCCATGGGTGGACAAAGCCGATGAACGAATTCCGCCATGCCGAGCTGCGCCTCATCGCCAGCACGCTGTCGGGCTGGCAATTGGCCCCTTCGGGCACCCAAGGCTATGCCAAGGCCGAAGTCACGCTCGGCGGGGTCGATACCAGGGACTTGTCCTCGCGCACGATGGAAGCCCGCGCCTGCCCGGGCCTGTACTTCATCGGCGAGGTCATGGACGTCACTGGCCATCTCGGTGGCTACAACTTCCAGTGGGCATGGTCGTCGGGCGTGGCCTGCGGCCAGGCCGCCTGACCGCAGCGCCTACTCCTGGTCGGCGCCCGGCGACTGCGCCCTCACCCGCCTGCGCCACCGGCCCAACCAGTGCCGCGGCAGCAAGGGCAGAAAGCTGATGAACTGCAGCACCAGCAGCACCGCGAAGGCAAAGCGCAGCGCAGCGGGCATCGTCCACTCATTTGCGCGCAACAGGTCGAGCACCAGGCCTATGCCCCATTGCACGACAAAGGCGCCGGCAAAAGCCATCAGATTGATCGAGGTGCTGACGCGGCCGAACATCTCACGCGGGAACTGGCTTGCCGACGCCAGATAGGCCTGCGAATTCACTGCCGACAGTGCACCGAGCAAGAACCACTTCACCACCACCGGCCCCACCCCGAACACGATCGCCGCCTGCACCAGCAACAGCCCGGCGTAACCGAAGTGCAGCATGCGCAGCGGCTCCACCCCACGACGCACCAGACGCACACCAAACACGCCGATCGACAACTGCCCGATCAGCATGCCGAAGTTGAGCAGTAGCAGAATGCGTGCCGTCGCCGCCAGGTCCAGCCCCTCGACCTCCATCAGCCAGGGCACTGCCCACAGACTCTGCAGCGCCATGAATCCACCGACAAAAAACAGCGAGGAGCCGGCAAACCTGAGAAAGGCCGGCGCCACAAAGATCGCGCCCACACTCCTGAGCACCGCCCCGAGGTCGGCCTGTCCGCCCGCGCGCTCCTCGCGCGGCAGGCTGCGCACCAGCGTGTACGCGGCAAGCACGGCCACCACCGCGATTCCCCAGAACACGCCGCGCCAGCCCACCAGGGGCATCATCAGCTCGAGCGGTGCGCTCGCCGTGAGCGCCCCCATGGCGCCACTGGCCATGATGAAACCCGTCATCGAGCTTTGACGCTCGGGCGGATACCACAGCGCCAAACCCTTCAGCGCGCCCATCAGGCAGGCAGAAACGCCCATCCCGATCAGCGCCCGCGCCAGGCCCAGACTGGCCATCGAATCACCGAGCGCAAACAGCACCGACCCGAGCGCGGTCACCAACAACAGCGCGCTCTCGACCCGGCGTGGACCATAGCGGTCGAGCGCGATGCCGACCGGAATCTGGGCCAGACCGAAGGCCAGAAAGTACATGCTGGTCAGCAAGCCCAGCTGCGCCGCAGAGAGCCCGAGCTCATCGGTCAGCGCGGGTGAAATCACCGCATTGACGGTGCGCAGCAGGTAAGACAGGTAGTAGCCAAGCGCAAAGGGTAGAAATATCCGCACCCAGGCGCCGGGTGGAGCATCGCGGGACATGCCGCCTCCAGTCGAAACAAGAGCTGCGATTGTGCACCTGCAGCACCCAAATCGCCAGATCCACCGCTATTTGGCTGCAAGTTCTCAACTTGACTCGTATCAATGCCGTGCGCGCGGGGCTGCGGAGAATGCGTTCAATCCTCACCGGAGCCCCCACCATGAGCACGATTGCCGAATTGATGACCCACGACCATCGCGCCTGCGACCACGACTTCGCGCGTGCCGAGACCCTCGCCGCCAAAGCCGACTGGAGCGGCGCAGCCGAAGCCCTGGACGCCTTCGCGCGCGCGCTGAACGCCCATTTCGATGCAGAGGAGCAGCACCTCTTCCCCGCCTTTGAAGCCGCCACCGGCATGACCCATGGACCCACCCATGTCATGCGTGCTGAACATCGGGACATGCGTGACGCACTCGAACGCCTGCAGGCGGCGCTGCGTGCACAGGATGGCGACGATTTCGCCGGCGAAGCCGAGACCTTGCTGATCATGATGCAGCAGCACAACATGAAGGAAGAGAACATGCTCTACCCGATGTGTGAGGCCCACCTCGCCAGGGTGCAGGATGAGCTCTGCACCCTGCTCTCACAGGCACTCGCTGCGGAGCACACAGCATGAACATGCCGATTGTCGACGCCCGCGGCCTCGAGCCGCCAGAGCCCTTCGAGCACGCCATGGAAGCCCTCGCCAATCTGCAGGCCGGCGAGCAGTTCACCCTCCTGCTCGACCGCATGCCCCACCCCTTGCTACGCCTGCTCGAGCGTGACGGCTACCGTCACGACGTGAGCTTTCGCGACGACGGCTGCGTGGCAATCCTGATCGGTCGCCCATGAGCAAGGCCAAGGCGAATCCCGGGCTCGCCTACGAGGACACGCCGCCGCTGTCCGCACCCCTGCGTTTTTTCCTCACCGCCCCCCTGTTCGGCATCTGCGCCGGCCTGGTGCTGATCTTCGGCGACGATGTCCTGAGCTCGCGATGGACGCCGGGGGCGCTCGCCGTCGTGCATCTGTTCGCCGCCGGCTTCATGCTGCAGGTCATGGTCGGCGCCTTGCAGCAGATCCTGCCGGTGGTCGCCGGCGCCCGCTTCCCGGCGCCAATGAGCATCGCGGCAATCAGCCACGTCTTGCTGCTGCTTGGCGCCTCAGGGCTTGCCGGCGGATTCGCGCTGGGCGTGGTGGACGCCCTCATCGGTGGCGCGGTGCTGCTCGTCACCGGCATCAGCGTGTTTCTGGTCGCCGGACTCATCAGCCTGCTGCGCTCGCCCTCACTGAAGACCAACAGCCATGCCCCGCGCGACCTGCGCCTGGCGCTGGTCGGCCTGGGCGTGACTGCAGTGCTCGGCCTCATCCTTGCCCTCACTCTGGGGGCCGGGCTGAGCCTGCCCCTGCCCTTGCCCACCGTGGTCGACATGCACGCCGCCTGGGGCTGGCTGGGCTGGGGCGGCACGCTGCTCGCCGCCACCAGCTGGGTGGTGGTGCCGATGTTCCAGATCACCCCGGGCTACCCCGCGCGCTTCACGCGCTGGTGGGCACCCGGCGTGCTCGCGGGGCTGGTCCTGTGGTCGCTGGCGCACGCGCTCGAGACCAAGGTCACCGGCATGGTGCTCGGCGTGGCGCTGGTCGCGGTGTTCGCCGCCTTTGCGCTGCTCACCCTGCACTTGCAGTCGCGCACCCGCCGCAGCACGCCCGATGCGCCCTTTCGCGCGTTTCGGGGTGCAATGGGTGCAATGCTTGCCGGCCTGCTCGCGCTCAGCATCAACCTGGTGCACGACGCCGATCACTGGAGCGTGCTGGCGGGCGTGCTGATCCTGCACGGCGGCTTTGGTGGCGCGATCAGCTCCATGCTGTACAAGATCGTCCCCTTCCTTGCCTGGCTGCATCTGACCCAGGCCGGGGTGCGCGCACCCAACATGAAGAAGCTGCTGCCGGATACGCCGGTGCGCCAGCAGCTGAGACTCCACCTCGCGGTGCTCCTCGCCCTCGTGCTTGCGGTGTTCGTCAGCGCCCTGGGGCCGCTGGCGGGCATGCTGATGGTGCTCGAGTTCGGCTGGCTGCTGTTCAACCTGGTGCGCGTGCTGCATGCCTGGAAAAGCGCACGCGAGGCCGACGAGCCATTGCGCGCGCGGCCGTCTTGACTACCGGGAGTCTCCAATTAGTATGAGGATCATGCGCCGTACATCTTATGGCGCATGATCCTGGCACAGCGCGCACCGAGAGCTGCGATTCGGCTGCGCGCGAGACGCCCATCGTCTTGGCCATGCATGCAAAGGAGACTCAAAAAATGAAAACCAGGCAAGTCACGCAACAGAAATCCGTACGCAACCGCTTCCTCATGCTGCCTGCCCTGGCTGCAAGCCTGCTGCTGGGCGGTATCGGCGGCGCCAGCGCTGAAGACAAGCCCGCACCCAAACCCGCCGGCCTCACCTCGCTGATCGTCGAGACCCCGGAGGACGGTTTCGCGCTCGCGATCAAGCTGTCGCAGAAGGCCGTTGGCGCCACGCAGAAGGATGTCGAAGTGCGCAAGTCCCTGCGCCCGATCTACGCCAACGACCCCAACAGCCTGATCGCGGTCTCGCACGTGGTGGCGACCCACTTCCAGACCATCTCCGCGGCGAACAATTACTGGCGCAAGTGAGCACCTGACACAGGCTCCACGGGCACATTTCAGCCCGTCTAACTTTCCCTTCAGGCGGCGTTTGATGCCTCACAGTTCTGCTCTCAAACGCCGCCTTCTGCACCCTTTCGGCATGCACCCTGCATTACGCGCAGTGCAGACAAAAAAATCTTCGAAAGATATTTGACGCGGTGACCTCCCCTCTGTATAGTTCGCGGCTCTCGGGGTGTAGCGCAGTCCGGTAGCGCGCTTGCTTTGGGAGCAAGATGTCGGGGGTTCGAATCCCTCCACCCCGACCAGCTCACACTCCGAATGCCCGCGGGAATCTGCCCGTAGCTCAATTGGATAGAGCACCGGCCTTCTAAGCCGGGGGTTGCAGGTTCGATCCCTGCCGGGCAGGCCAGGATTGAGTTGGTTTTTGTTTCTTGGCTTCGGCTTTGCCGGAGTCTGGTAGTGGCGGCATTAGCTCAGTTGGTAGAGCACTGGATTGTGGCTCCAGTTGTCACCGGTTCGATCCCGGTATGTCGCCCCAAGAATTCAAGCACCTCGAAGCGTTTCCCGCTCGGTGCGAGTTGTTGAAGCTTACACAAGCGGAAACAGCTAAAAAATCAAAAAGCTCGCGTTTATCGCGAGCTTTTTTTCGTCTCATGAAAGCCCTTGAGGCGCAATCAGGCGAGCGCTATCCTGCTCCCCTTCATCCGCACTCGCACCCAAGGGACTTCAGCATGAAGCAGATCGACCACGACAAACTCGACCGTATCGTCGCCCAGGCGCGCAAGGCGGCGGACACCCGCAGCGACGGCTATCGTGAGCGCGCACTGAAGATCTACCCCTGGGTATGCGGGCGCTGCACGCGTGATTTCACCCTCGCCAACCTGCGCGAATTGACCGTTCATCACCGCGACCACAATCACGACAACAACCCGCCCGACGGCAGCAACTGGGAACTGTTGTGCATTTATTGCCACGACAACGAACACCAGCGCCAACTGGAAGCTCAGGCGGGGACGAGCATCGTCACCGATGTGGGCAGCGTCGCCACCCACTCCCCGTTTGCCCAGCTCAAGTCTCTGATGTCGCCCGGCAAGAAGTAGCCGCGGCTTTGATCACCGCGGCCTTGAATCAGGCTTCGGCCGTAAAGCGCAGATAAGGCAGCGTATCAGGGCCGAGGCGCAACTGCTGCACCTCGGTCAAGCCATTGCGACTCAACAACACGGTGTAGCTGCCGTGCGCCAACGGCCCCACGCTCGCCTCACCGTCCAGTGTGAGCTGGGTCACGCTGCGGCCGGCGCCATCCAGAACGCGCAGGCGCACGGACCTGCCCTGCGGCACATACCCCTGGGCGTGCTCGCCGGCATCCTCATACAGCGCAATCGAATGCAGATAAAGGCCGCTGACAGCCTCGCTGCGCGCATGCGCGGACACCCCGTCCTCACTGCGATAAGTCGCAGCACGCCCTTCCTCCATATCGGCAAGTACCGGACTGGTCCCCATGCCGATTGCCAGGCTGGCAGCGGCGAGTTGCAGGAAGTGCTTGATCGTGCGCCGTGCAATACGGTGTCTGGCTTTCATTTCTTTCTCCTCGCAGTGTTTGGCAAACAAATGGGCGCGGATAGATCGCATCCCCAGCGACCCCCATGCGCCTTGGGGGTGAACGCTCAGCCGAGCTCGATGGGCACGAAGATGCGCGCGTCGTTGCGCTGGATCAGCAGTGCCACCCGCTTGCCGGCGGCATCGATCAATTTGTGCAGGGCGTCCACGCTTTGCACCGGCTTGCCATTGACCGACAGGATCACATCACCGGCACGGATGCCAGCGTGGGCGGCAGGTCCGCTCGACTCCAGCACCAGCAGACCCTTGGTTTCGGCCTCCTGCTCCTCTCTGGGGTCGAGCGCGCGCACGGCCACGCCCAGCCGGCCCTTGTCGGCGGCGAGCTTGTTGTCCCCAGCCGGCTGCGCCTGCGGCAGTTCGCCGACGATGACGTCCAGCGTGCGCACCTCGCCCTTGTGCCAGACCTCAAGCCTGGCCTTGGTTCCGGGGGCGATCGCCGCCACCTTCGCCGGCAACTCCGCCGAGGCGCTGACGGGCTGACCGTTGAACTTCAGGATCACGTCGCCGACTTCGAGCCCGGCGGCAGCAGCCGGACTTGCGTCTTCCACCCGGCTCACCAGCGCCCCTTGCGCACGGTCCAGACCAAAGGACTCGGCCAGCGCCTGGTTGACCTCCTGGATGACCACCCCCAGGCGGCCGCGCGTCACCTTGCCGTGCGCCAGCAGTTGGTCCTTGACCTGGGCGGCGACGTTGATCGGGATGGCAAAGGACAGCCCCTGATAACCACCCGAGCGGCTGAAGATCTGCGAGTTGATACCGATCACCTCGCCTCGCATGTTGAGCAGCGGGCCACCCGAGTTGCCCGGGTTGATCGCCACATCGGTCTGCAGGAAGGGCACATAGCCCTCATCGGGCAGGGAGCGCGACTTGGCCGACACGATTCCTGCGGTGACGCTGTTCTCGAAACCAAAGGGCGAGCCGATGGCCAGCACCCAGTCACCCACCTCGGTCTGTGCCGGATCACCCAGCGGCACGATGGGCAAGTTGGTGGCCTCGATCTTCAGCACCGCAATGTCGGTCGGCTTGTCGACGCCGAGCACGGTGGCCTTGAATTCGCGCTTGTCGGTGAGCTTGACGCTGACCTGGTCGGCGCCTTCAACGACGTGCGCGTTGGTCAGGATGATGCCATCCGCGCTGACGATGAAGCCCGAGCCCTGCCCGCGCTTCGTCTGCTCGCCAGGCGGCACCTGGAACTGCGGCCCGAAGCGGCGCAGGAAGTCGGAGAAGGGATCATCGGGGTCGATCTGCGCAAACGGTGACTGCCCTGGCGCCGCCGCTGATTTCACCGTGCCTTCCACGCTGATGTTCACCACCGCAGGGCCATATTTTTCGACGATGCCGCGAAAATTCGGCAGCGCGATCGCCGGCATGCTGGCGACGGCAACCGCGGGTGGCGTCGATTGAGCCTGCGCCGAGCGGGTGAAATAGCTCTCACCCGAGGCGCCGAGGGTGATTCCAGTGATCGCCGCGGCGAGAATGCCGAGTTTTAGGACCTTGGCTTGCATGACTGCCTCCTGTGCAGGTGCGGGCAGGAACACCCGCGATGCCTGCACAGTAAAAGGCGTCGACTTAAAGCAGACTTAAGCCCGAGCGATGCACTTGTAAGTGGATGCGTGTGCGTGCAAACACGCAGCAAGCGCTTGCAGGTGCCCGATCACGCCCTGCTCAGCCCCCTTGCGAGTGCGCCGGAAAGCCCACCGCCACCCGCAGCCCACCCAGCGGAGAGGCATCCAGCACCAGGCTTGCGCCATGGCGCTCGGCGATGCTGCGCACGATGGCCAGACCGAGCCCGGTACCGGATTCGGCCTGGCCCGGCCGGCGGTAGAAGCGGTCGAACACACGCTCGCGCTCCTCTGGCGGTATCCCCGGTCCGCTGTCGCACACCGTCAGCCAGTAGCGCGCCTGCCCGTCCTCAGCCTCGCGGTGCACGCTGACGTCGACCTGCCCGCCCTCGGGGGTGTAATGAATGGCGTTGTCGACCAGATTGCTGGCCAGCGTGTGCAGCGCCGCCGCCTCAGCGTGCACCACCAGTTCATCGTCGAGCTCAGTCGCACCGAGGTCGATGCGGCGTGCATCCGCAAGCTGGGCATGATCAGCGAGGGTCTGACGCGCGACCTCGGCCAGGCGTACCGGCGCCTGCGGCGAGGGCGGCGTGGCGCCGGGCTCCTGGCGCGCCAGGGTCAGCAACTGCTGCACCATGTGGGTGGCGCGCTGCAGCCCGGCACGCAGCTCCATCATTGACGCGGCACGGCTCTGCGCGTCGCTCGCGCGCTCGCACAGTTGGAGCTGGATCTGCAGCGCGGCCAACGGGGTGCGCAGCTCGTGGGCGGCGTCGGCAACGAAGGCGCGCTGCGCGGCGAGCGTGCTGTCGAGTCGGCCCAGCAGCTGGTTGAGGGCATGGACGATGGGCTGCGCCTCCTCGGGCACGTGCTCGGCCAGCAAAGGCTGCAGGGCGTCGGGCCGACGCGATGCCACGTCGCGCGCCAGCCGCTTGAGCGGCTGCAGTCCACGGCCGACGAGATACCAGATCAGCACCGCAAACAAGGGAATCGCCGCCAGCAGCGGCAGCAAGGTGCGCAGCGCGGCATCGGCCGCCATGCGGTTGCGCACCGCCATCGGCTGCGCCACCTGCACCACGCGATCGCGCAGCGGAATGGCAAAGGTGCGCCACTCGCCCTCGGGCGTCTGCATCACGCTGTAGCCCAACTGGGCCAGCGCCGGCAGCACGCTATGGGGTCGCGACAGGTAGAGCTGGACACCGCTGTTATCCCAGACCTGGATGATGAAATCGAGCGACTCCTCCGGTGCCACCGCCGGCGCAACCGGGCGACCGAAGAGCGGGTCGCGCAGCGATAGCGCGAGCTGGCGCAGCTGATAGTCCATCAGATCGTCGATCTCGGCCCTTGCGGTCATGAAGGTGGCAAAGCCGGCACCGACAAAGACCGCGACCAGCGCGCCCAGCAGGGATAACAACAGGGTACGGCGCAGGGAACGCATGAGCGGCTCAGCTTTGCGGCGGGACGTAATAGCCCACGCCACGCAGGTTGCGTATCCACTCAGCGCCGAGCTTGCGGCGCAGGGCGTGGATGTGAACTTCGATGGTATTGCTTTCGACCTCCTGATCCCAGCCGTAGATGCGCTCCTCAAGCTGCGCGCGGGACAGCGGCTTGCCGGGCTGCTCGGCCAGCGCACACAACAGGGCGAACTCACGCGCGGCCAGGCGCACCGGCTTGGCGTCCAGCGTCACCTGGTGGCTTGCGGGGTCGATCTGCAGGCTGCCGATGCTGATCAGCGGCGATGCCGTGCCGCGCTGGCGGCGCTGCAGGGCGCGCACGCGGGCGCTCAGTTCATCGAGATCGAAAGGCTTGACCAGGTAGTCGTCAGCCCCGGCATCCAGGCCGCGAATGCGGTCGGCCACCGCGTCACGCGCAGTCATGATCAGCACCGGGATGGTGTTGCCCGCGCTGCGCAATTGTTCCAGCAAGCTGATGCCGTCACGGCGCGGCAGGCCCAGATCGAGCAGCACCACCGCATAGGGATTGCCCGCAATGGCCAGTTCCGCGGCCACGCCATCGTGCACCCAATCGACCGTGTAGCCCTCGTCGCGCAAGGCACGCTGCACACCGGCACCGATCATCGGGTCATCTTCAACAAGAAGCAGGCGCATTCTGTTCTCCGCAAGAAATCGGCCTCTCCTTGCACCTGAAGCTGCACGCCACAGGTACACACCACTTAGCCAGATCAGACATGGCTGACAAGGCGGCAAGGACCGGCATTGTGCGCTCAAGCCTGCGCGGTTTTCACGTTTTTATCACACCGCCTTGACGCCCACCTCACACGCTGCAGCCTAGATTGCGCACCTTGAACTCCATCTGCGCACGTGAGCATGTCCGAACACAAGCTGTCCCTCAGTTGCGCCCCCTTGACGGGCACCCGGCACACACGCAGTCCCGCACTCCCTGCCCGGCGCACGCTTCGAGCATGGCTCAACTGGCGCCCGCAGGTGTCGACCGAATCCCTGCTGCTGGGCGTGAGCCTGTACCTCACGCTCGTGTTCAACACCCCGTTCTGGCGTGCGCTGCTGGCCGGACGTAGCGCGCAGGACGGAACCTTCACCTACGTCCTCGCCGTCGGCGTCGCGCTCACTGCGCTGCACTTCGTCCTGCTCGCGCCACTGCTCAACCGCTGGACCACCAAAGCCCTGCTCGGCGCGCTGATCCTGATCGCGGCCATCGCCAGCCACTATGCGGGCCAGTACGGCGTCTACTTCGACCCCGACATGTTGCGCAACGTCGTTCGTACCGACTCCGCCGAGGCCCGCGAACTCCTCACCCCAGGCTTTTTCATCCACCTCCTCGTGCTGGCGCTACCCCCCTTGCTCGTCCTGCAGCGCGCACAGCTGCGCCGCCGGCGCGCGAGCCGGGCGTTCATGGTGCGCACAGCCTGCAGCGTGCTTGCCCTCGTCGTCGCCCTGGCGGCACTGGGCAGCGTGTTCAAGGACTTCTCGGGCGAGATGCGCCAGCACAAGGAAATCCGCTACCTGATCACACCCGCCGCAGCGCTGTGGTCGCTAGGGCGCGTGCTGACCCACGATGTGAGTGCCGCCAATACCCCACGCCGCGCTATCGGCACCGACGCCCAACTCGGCGCGAGCTGGCAGACGGCGCACAAGCCCATGCTCTTCGTCATCACCGTGGGCGAGACCGCACGCGCGGCAAACTGGGGCCTGAACCAGTCCGCCGCCGAGCGTGCAGTGCGTGACACCACCCCCGAACTCGCCCGTCATGAGGTGATCAACTTCCCGGACGTCAGCAGTTGCGGCACCAATACCGAAGTCTCGCTGCCCTGCATGTTTTCCGTGCAAGGGCGCCGTCACTATGACGAAGATGCCATCCAGAACAGCGAGTCGCTGCTCAACGTGCTGCAGCACGCCGGCTTGCGCGTGGTGTGGAACGACAACCAGTCGGGCTGCAAGGGCGTCTGCACCGGACTGGAAACCATCCGCCCCGACCCGGCAGCACTCCCCGCGCTGTGTACGGACGGTCATTGCCTGGACGAAGCCCTGGTCGAGCGCAGCCGCAGCCTGTTGCGCGATGCACAGGGCAATCTCGTCCTCGTGCTGCACCAGCTCGGCAACCACGGCCCATCCTATTTCCGCCGCTATCCGCAGGCCTTCCGCCGCTTCACCCCGACCTGTGACGACGACGATCTGTCGAAGTGCAGCCGTGAGCAGATTGCCAACAGCTACGACAACGCCCTGGCCTACACCGATCACGTCGTCGCACGCACCATCGAGCTGCTCAAGGAAGTCGAAGACAGATACGACACCGCCTTGCTCTACGTCTCCGACCATGGCGAATCGCTCGGCGAGAACGGAATCTACCTGCACGGCCTGCCCTACTCGATCGCCCCTGCACAGCAGACCCAGGTGCCGATGGTGATGTGGTTCTCGCCTGGCTTCGCCGCGCGCAACCGGCTCGATCTTGCCTGCCTGCGTCGCCAGGCCGAGCAGCCGACGACTCACGACGCGCTCTTTCACACCGTGCTGGGACTGGTCGATGTCACCACCACTATCCACGAGCCGGCGCTGGACATCGGTGGCGCCTGCCGGCGCTGATGGCATGCCCGAATGCACGTCCCGAGGCATGTCCCGAAGCGCGCCCAAACACAGGGCAATCCGCCGCACCCCTTAAGCCCAGCTTAAGTCTCACGCCCTTATGCTTGACTCATCCGGACCCAGGCTCTGACGCTGGCCCCGGCTCCCAAGCTGATCCAACACCCTGAACACACAAAATGAGTCTCGAACATGGCGTGGAGCCTGGTGACATGACGACACCCGCAAGCGCAGTCGAGACCCCCGATTCAGGCACCGAGCCGGGGCGCATCCTGCGCCGCCTCGTGGTCCCGACCCTCACCGTGCTGCTGCTCGCGCTGGCCTGGTTTGCCGTGCGCCGTCTGGCGGCAGACGTTTCCTATGAAAGCCTGCAGTCCGCCATCGCCAGCATCCCGGTCGCCACCCTGATCGCCGCGCTGGCCCTGACCGCGCTCAGCTTTGCCGCCCTGACCGTCTACGACCTCGGCGCGCTGGCCTTCGTCGGCCGCCAGCTGCCTCTGCCCATCGTCGCGCTGACCTCCTTCTCCGCCTACGCGGTGGGCAACACGGTGGGTTTCGGCGCACTCACCGCGGGCGCCATCCGCTATCGCTTCTACACCTCGCAAGGCATCGAACCCGAGGAGATCGGCGGCATCGTCGCCTTCGTCACGGTGTCCTTCGGCCTCGGGCTCGCGGGCGTGGCCGGCCTGGGCATGCTCGCGGCCGCGGGCGAATTCGCCCATCTGCCACTGCCGGCGAGCAGCATCAAATGGATGGGCGCGGCGCTGGTGGCGAGTCTGGCCGCGCTGGTGCTGGCTGCGGGCGAAGGCCGTGACGTGCGCCTCCTGGGGCGTGCATGGCGCCTGCCCTCGCGCCACCTGATGCTGCGCCAGTTTCTCGCCACCGCCGTCGACGTCAGCGCATCGGCCGCCGTGCTGTGGGTGCTGCTGCCCGCAAACAGCGTGGACCTGCCCGCCGTCATCGCGCTCTATGCGGTGGCTGTCGGCCTGGGTGTGCTCAGCCATGTGCCCGCTGGTCTGGGCGTGTTCGAGACCGTCATCGTTGCCGGACTCGGCGAACAGGTGGGCATAGACGCCGTGCTCGGCGCCCTGGTGCTGTATCGGGTCATCTACCACCTGGTGCCGCTGGTGCTGGCGGTGCTGCTCGTCTCCGTGCTGGAGATGCGCCGCGTCGCCGGCAGCCCGCTGGCCACGCTGGCCCTGCGCGCCGCCACCCGCATGGCGCCACCGCTCATCGGCGCCTTCACCCTGGTGCTGAGTGCGACCCTCATCCTCTCCGGCGTGACCCCGGTTGGCGAAGACTCGCTCGGGCTGCTCGAAGGCGTGCTGCCGCTGCCGGTGGTGGAAGGCGCGCACTTCCTCGGCAGCGTGCTCGGCGTGGTGCTGCTGCTGGTGGCGCGCGGCCTGGTGTTCCGCCTCGACGGCGCATGGTGGATGGCGATGGTGCTGGTGCCGCTGTCGATGCTGCTGTCGATGGCGAAGGGCATTGCCGTGGGCGAGACCGTCCTGCTCGGCACCTTGCTGCTGGCCCTGGTCGCCGCACGCCGCGAGTTTTCCCGCCCCGCCTCCCTCGTGCATCAGGCGCTGTCGCCAGGCTGGCTGCTGGCGGTGGGCACGCTGATCGTGACCGCCGCCGCGGTGTTCTTCTTTGTCTATCAGGAGGTCGCTTACTCGCACGAGCTGTGGTGGCAGTTCGAGCTCTCGGGCGAAGCCCCACGCAGCCTGCGCGCCATGATGGGCATCGTGCTGACCGCGGGTTTTGGCGCCGGCTGGCTGCTGCTGCGGCCCTTCACAGCCAACAGCGCGCTGCCCACACGCGAAGAACTCGATCACGCCCTGCACATCGTCGCCACCCAGCCGCGCACCGAGGCCTGCCTGGTGGGGATGGGTGACAAGCGCCTGCTGTTCTCGGACGACGGCCGCGCCTTCATCATGTATGGCCGTCAGGGGCGCTCCTGGGTGGCGCTGTCCGATCCGGTCGGCCCACGCGAGTGCTGGCCCGAGCTGGTGTGGCGTTTCTGCGAGTTGGCCGGTCAGGCCGGCGGGCGTGCGGTGTTCTATCAGGTGGGCGCGGATTCGCTGGCGCTGTATGCCGATGCCGGGCTGATGGCCTTCAAGATGGGCGAGGAAGCAGGCGTTGCTCTTGCCGACTTCGATGTGAAGGGCGGAAAACGAGCAGGCCTGCGTCAGGCGCTCAACCGCGCCGAGCGCGAACGCATGGTGTTCGCAATCCTCACGCCCGCCGAGGCCGAGGGCGCGATGGCGGAGTTGAGCGCGGTGTCGGCGGCCTGGCTGGCCCATCACAAGGTGCGCGAGAAGCGCTTTTCGCTGGGCGCCTTCGACCCCGACTACCTGCGCGGCCAGCCGGTCGCGGTGCTGCGCCAGGACGATCGCATCATCGCGTTTTCCAATCTGCTGCTGACCGGACTGCAGGACGAGGCCAGCATCGACCTCATGCGCTTCGTGCCGGACGCGCCCAATGGGGTGATGGAAGTCCTGCTCACCCATCTCATGCTGCACTTCCGGGCCGCGGGCTACGCCCGCTTCAACCTTGGCATGGCACCGCTGTCCGGCCTGTCGGCGAGCGGCGCGGCACCGGTGTGGCATCGCGTCGGGCGCGCGGTGTTCGAACACGGCGAGCGTTACTACAACTTCGCCGGTCTGCGCGCATTCAAGGCCAAGTTTCGCCCCGACTGGCAGCCACGCTACCTCGCCGTCAGCGGCGGCATCAATCCCATGCTGGCCCTGACCGACATCACCATCCTGATCAGCGGCGGGCTCAAGGGCGTGATCGGACGATGAACGCACACCTGCTGCAATCGAGCGCACGATGAGCCGGCAAACCATGAATCCGCCAACGATGAACGGGCTGACCGTGATCGGACTGAAGCTGAACCCCTCGCGCGGACCGCTCATGCGCCGCGCCCTACTCACCGCCTGCCTGCTGTGCAGCGCCGCAGCCGGGGCCGCCGGCCCCACACTCGCGGCCCAGCCCATGATAGGTAGCCCCGAAATCGTGCTGCCCCACAGCGCCCCGACCGGCGCAGTCGTGCTGTTCTCAGGCACAGGGGGCTGGGGAGAAACCGAGCGCGGCCTGGCCAGAACACTGGCCGGGCGCGGCCAGATCGTCATCGGGGTCGATCTGCCGTCGACGCTGCAGCACATGGCGGCAAGCGCTAACCCCTGCGCCACCCTCATTGGCGAGGTGGAGGCCGTCAGCCACCAGATCCAGCGCGACGCGAAGGCACAGGCCTACCACTTCCCTGTTCTGGCGGGCATGCAGGCCGGCGCGACCATGGCCCTCGGCGTCGCCGGCCAGGCGTCCACCGCCACCATCGCGCGCGTGCTCGCAGTCGACCCCGAACCCACGCTGCCCGGCCACAAAGCCCTGTGCAGCGAGCTGCCGCAAACGCACAGCAAGAGGATGTCCAGCTATGCGCTGCCCTCAGGCCCCCTGCCCTACGGCGTGGACCTTGTGCTCAGCACCGCGGCCACGGCCGAGGTACGTCAGCGCGCGACCGAATTCGCCCACGGACGCAGCGAAATCCGTCTCAGCACTGAGCCAGAAGCCGCGCCCGCGCAAGCGCTGCTGCACGGTCTGGCCCAGGATGCAGCGCAAATTGGCACGGTGGCCGGGGTCGGAGTGACTGGAGCCGAGCTGACGCCGAGCGCGCAGACGCCGACCGAACCGACGCTCACCGACCTGCCCCTGATCGAGCTCCCCCTTGCCCATCCCAGCGATACGCTCGCCATCCTGTATTCGGGCGATGGTGGCTGGCGCGATCTGGACAAACAGCTCGCCGCCATCCTGCAGCAGGATGGCCTGCCGGTCGTCGGCGTGGACGTCCTGCGCTACTTCTGGAAACAGCGCGATCCGGAGCAGTGCGCGCAGGACCTGGGCCGCATCATCGAGGCCTATCGGCACAAATGGGGCGCGCGCAAGGTGGTGCTGATCGGTTATTCCTTCGGCGCCGACGTCCTGCCCGCGCTCTACAACCGCCTCGCGCCCAGCGCGCGCGCCGCGGTGGTGCAGATCTCCCTGCTCGGCTTTGCCGCCAGCGCGGACTTCGAAGTCACCGTCGCCGGCTGGCTGCAGCAGCACAGCGGCAACGCGCTGCCCACGCTGCCCGAAGTGCGGCGCATAGCCCCGCAGCTGCTGCAGTGCTTTTATGGCGAGGACGACGACGACTCCGCGTGCACCCGGATCGGCACCGACATCGAGCTCATTCGCACCACCGGCAGCCATCACTTCGACGGCGACTATCCCGCCCTGGCGCGGCGGATCATGCAGGGTCTGCAGCAGCGCAAGCTGCCCTGAGCCGGCTCACTGCGACCATTCGTTCGACAATGACTCCGCCTGCTTGAGCACCAGCTCGACCGCATCGGCTTGGCTGTCGGGCGGGTACTTCCACTTCTGCAAGCAGCGCCGTACCAGGATTCGCAGCCGCGCACGCACGCTCTCACGCACCTGCCAGTCCACCGTGGTGCTGGCCCTGAGTTTTTCGGTGATCTCGACCGCGATCTTCTTCAGGATGTCGTCGCCCAGCTCGCGCACTGCGCTTTCGTTGTTGGCCAACGCGTCGTAGAAGGCGATCTCGTCCTGCCCCAGACCCAGCGCCGCTTCGCGCTCCAGCACGGCCTGAAATTCCTTGGCCATCTGAATCAGCTCCTCGATGACCTGGGCCGTCTCGATGGCGCGGTTGTGGTACTTGCGCAGGGTTTCCAGCAAGCGCTCGCCGTACTTCTTCTCCTGCACCACGTTGTTGCGTGCGCGCGCCTTGATCTCGTCGCGCAGCAGCTTTTCCAGCAACTCGACCGCCAGATTGCGGCTCTCCATCTGGCGTACATCTTGCAAAAACTCGTCCGACAGCAAGCCGATATTGGGCTTGTCCAAGCCCGCAAGCGCAAAGATGTCGGCCACGCCGTCGGCGACGATGGCGTTGTCGAGGATCTGTTTCAGCGCGCTGTTCTGCTCTGCCGTGGAGCGCTTCTTGTCCACCGTGGTGTACTTGGCGATGGCCGCCTTGATGGCCGCGAAGAAGGCGATTTCCTTGCGCAGCGCAGCCGCCTCATCCAGCGTGCCGCACAGCGAATAGGCCTTGGCCACCGCCACCATGGTGTCGAGAAAACGTGACTTGCCATCCTTCAGGCCCAGCAGGTGGTTGGCGCAGGGCACCAGCAGGGCCGCGGCTCGGGTCTCGAAACCGCTGTAGTCGCAGCCGTGCATCATGCCGCGCACGACGTCCATCTTCTCCAGCAAGACGGCCAGGGCTTCGGCCGCGTTGTGCGTGGGGTCGCCCTTGCCCTTGGCTTCGGTGTAAGTCTTGAGCGCCGCCTTGAGCTCGCTGGCAATGCCGATGTAGTCCACCACCAGGCCACCGGGCTTGTTCTTGAACACCCGGTTCACACGCGCAATGGCCTGCATGAGGTTGTGGCCCTTCATCGGCTTGTCCACATACATCGTGTGGCAGCACGGGGCATCAAAGCCGGTCAGCCACATGTCGCGCACAATCACCAGCTTGAGCGGGTCGCTGGCGTCCTTGAAGCGCGATTCCAGGCGCTTTTTCACCTGGCGGCTGGTCAGGTGGGGCTGCAGCAGCTCCTTGTCCGCCGCAGAGCCGGTCATCACCACCTTGATCGCGCCCTTTTCCGGGTCGTCGTCATGCCAGTGCGGGCGCAGGGAGACGATGGCGGTGTAGAGCTGGGCGCAGATGTCGCGGCTCATGCCGACGATCATGGCCTTGCCCTCCAGCGCTGCGCTGCGGGTCTCGAAGTGCTCGACCAGGTCCTTCGCCACCTGCGCCAGGCGCGGCGCGGCCCCCACCAGCTTTTCCAGCGCGGCCCAGTCGCTCTTGGTCTTCTCGCGGCTGGCGAGGTCCTCTTCGTCTTCCACCACCTCATCGACCTGTGCGTTGAGCGCGTCGATCTCGCTCTGCTTCACGTCCAGCCTGGCCAGACGGCTTTCGTAAAAGATGGGCACGGTGGCGCCATCGTCCACCGCATCCTGAATGTCGTAGATGCTGACGTAGTCACCAAACACCGCCCGCGTGTCCTTGTCTTCCAAGGCAATCGGCGTGCCGGTAAAGCCGATGAAGGTGGCGTTCTTCAGCGCATCGCGCAGGTGCTTGGCGTAGCCGAACACATACCGGCCCGACTTCTGCACCAAGCGCCCCTTCATGCCGTACTGGCTGCGGTGCGCTTCGTCGGAGATCACCACGATGTTGGCGCGTTCGGACAGCAGCGGGTGTTCGTCTTCCGCGTCCAGCAGGGCGAACTTCTGCACCGTGGTGAAGATGATGCCGCCGGCCTGGCGCGAGGCCAGCATCTCGCGCAACTCGTCGCGGCTTCCGGCCTGCAGCGGCGTGGTCTTGAGCAGATCAGCCGCCGCGCAAAAGGTGGCAAACAACTGCCCGTCCAGATCGTTGCGGTCGGTCACCACCACCAGCGTCGGGTTCTTCATCTGCGCCTGTTGCAGCAACTTGCCCGCGTAGCAAGCCATGGTGATGCTCTTGCCCGAGCCCTGGGTGTGCCACACCACGCCCGCCTTGCGCGAGCCCGGCTTCACTTCCTTGCCATAGGTGGCGCGCTCTTCGCGCACCTCGAGCACGCCCTTGGCGGGCGAACTGGCCGCAATCACCGTCGCGCGCACCGCCTCACGCACGGCGTGAAACTGGTGGTAGCCCGCAATCTTCTTGATGACGGCATCGCCGTCCTGCTCGAACAGCACGAAGTGACGGATGTAATCAAGGAACAGCTCGGGCGCAAAGAAACCGCGCACCACGGTTTCCAGCTCCAGTTGCACACAGGGGCGGTCGTCTTCGTTGGCAAGGGTGCGCCAGGGCAACATGCGCTCGGCGTTGGCGGTCAGCGAGCCCACGCGCGCCGTCCAGCCATCGCTCACCACCAGCGCCACGTTGCTGTTGAACAGCGCGCTGATCTCGTCCTTGTAGGTCTGCAGCTGATTGAAGGCATCCCACACGTCGGTGTGTTCGTTGGCCGGGTTCTTGAGCTCGATCACCGCCAGCGGCAGACCGTTGATGAAGGCCACCAGATCAGGCCGCCGCGGCTGCTTGCTGCCGGCGACGGTGAACTGGTTGATCACCACAAATTCATTGAGTTGCGGATTGGCAAAGTCGATCAGGTGCACCAGATCGGTCTTCTTCGCCTCCCCATCGGCAAACTCAAGCGCCACGCCCGAAAGCAGCAAGCGGTGAAAGCTGCGGTTGCGCACCACCATCTGTGGCGCGCTGAGGGTGTGCACGGCGTGCACGGCTTGTTCCAGTGCCGCCGCGGGCATGTGCGGGTTGATGCGCGCCAGCGCCGCCAGCAGGCGGTCGCGCAAGATCACCTGACGGTAATCGGCACGCTCCGGGTGGATGCCCTCGGGGGCGATCTCCGGCCCGTGCACAAACTGCCAGCCCGCTTCCTGAAACCAGCCTATGCAGTGTTGTTCGAGTTGCTGTTCGTTCAGCATGACTGTCATTCCACCTTCAGCAGCACAAACTGCTCGATCAGCCGCACCATCAAGGCTTTTTGGTCGGGCGCACTTTCCGCCACCAGCAGCGCCAGCGCAACCAGGGTGTTGTCGTTTATCAACTGCGCCACCGGCTTGGCCAGCAAATGCTGGTTCAGCTGCAGATACCACAGAAACAGAAAGGAGCCGGTGCGCTTGTTGCCGTCGCTCAAGGGGTGGTTCTTGATGACGAAATACAGCAGGTGCGCCGCGCGGCTGGCCACATTCGGGTAGAACAATTCGTCGCCAAAGCCCTGCTCGATGGTGGCAATGCTCGATGCCAGCCCATCACCACGCAACTGCCCGAACAGCGCCGTGGCCTCGCCCTTGGCGATCAGCGCGGCCTTGAGCTGCGCCACGGCGCTCAGCACCTCATCAAGATGCAAGGTCCGCATGCCACTTTGCTGGCCGGTCTGCCCGCTCAGGCTCTGCTCGTCGTAGGCTTGCAGCAGGCTCCAGCTGCGGGCGTAATCGGCAATCACCGCCAGCACCGCCGCACCGTCAGCATTCACCAGTTGCTGGTTGGCCAGGGTACGGCTGAGCAAGGCAAGTGCCTGCTCAAACTCGATGCCGCGCTCAGCCAAGCGACGCTGGTTCAGGGTGTAGCCCTGCACCAGATGCTCTTTGAGCGTGCGCGTCGCCCACTGCCGAAACTGCACGCCACGTCGGGATTTGACCCGATAGCCCACCGAGATGATGACGTCGAGGTTGTAGTAGTCCACCTGGTAGGTTTTGCCGTCGGCGGCAGTTGTTGCATTTTTTGCAACAACTGCCTTGCGCTCCAGTTCACCCTCGGCGAACACATTTCGCAGGTGGCGAGAAATCACCGATTTGTCGCGTTCGAACAGCTGAACCATTTGATCCAGACTGAGCCAGACCGTTTCCTTGTCGATGGAAACGGATAACTGCACCTGCCCATCGGCTGCGGTGAAAAGCTGAACGGCGTGACTCATGTCTCGGTCTCGGCAATGGCCTCAGCAACGGAGAGTTCACCGGAGAGGAGTTTGGGGAGAAGGGAGTCGCGGAGGGCCGCGAGATCGACGCTCTCTTTCTCACCAACAACGATTCTGGAGAACAGAAGCTCCACTCGTTTTAGAAATTCACCAAGCAACTCATTCGACGGCTTGAGCGCAACAAGTGGACGAAAAGCTTTTTTGCTAATCTCAAGAAACGTTGATCCATTCGCGTTTCCCTTGATCGACTCGATATTCTCTTTACACCAGAAATAGATATAATGCGGCGGCAATTTTCCGCCCGGCAGCATTGCAATGTAACCCTGATTGATCGCAGCGGGTATATTCAAAATAGCAAGATAACCAATCGGTGCACGCGAAGACATTAATAGCGTCCCTACTGGCAACAGGCCAGAACCGATTTTTTCCAAACCTTTTTTCGATATTTTTCGCTCCGTACTCAACAAAACAGGCGAGTTGGCACCAGAAAGATCTTTAGGTGTGGTCCACGCGTATTCTCCCGGCTCCCAGAATTCAGGATTCTTGGTGTCTGGCGTGGTGCCGCCAAGGCATTCCACAAGACTCCCTATCGGCTCGACGCCCCACCCTCTCGGAATTTCCCCCAGCTCCGACGTTTCCATCTCATCTGGAAACAGCGCCGCAGTAGCAGCAAGTTGCCCGAATTGCTCGCGCAGCAGGGCGTCGAGTTCGGCATCGGACTTGCCACTGATGGCGCTCATGGCGGCGCGCAGCGGGTCTCGGCCCTCCTGAATGGCGGCGATCTTGGCTTTGACCGGATCGAAATCGACAAACCACGACTTGAAGAGAGCTTGCGCCATGGCTTCGAGGGTCTGGTTGATGCGACGGTTGAGATCAATTTTGTCGTCCAAGCTCGCCAAGATCCTCGCAATCGATTTCTGCCTATTTAACGACGGGAGTCTAACGGGCGTTTTTTTCAAAATACCGAGATTAGTATGCGGAACGCCTGTCTGAATGGCATTCGTTCTGATGAATTCCTGTTGTTCTGCACCTGTAAAAACATAGTAAAGAAACAACGCATCAGCTTTCCTTGAGTCGACAGTAAGCTTCATCTGGCTCTGAGAAACCAGATAGCGCTCCGTTGTACCGTTAGGGATCAATGCAACTTGCCCAAGAGTGCCTCGTTGCGTGAAGATAATATCTCCAGCTCTAGCACAATTCGATGAAAGAGAGTCAGCCTTCTCGTTTGTTACGTATACAAATTCACCAGAGACCCATCGTCCGTAGCCCATATTTGCCCCGCGAATCACAGGGACGCCTGAAAGAACGTAGTCTTTGGAAACCAAGTCGGACCCGAACGGTCCTCCCACGATGGCATTACGGGCGTTTGCCGCGATATCCTCGACCAAGCACTCAAGGAATTTATCAGAGGCCATAACCCAGGCCCGCCAGGTTCTTCCTGATCTCGCCTTCCAGCTTCGCACTCTCGGCAAACTGCTCGGCCAGTTGCGCCGTCAGGCGCGCCATCTTGTCGGCGAAGACCTCGCCGTCTTCCTCTTGCGCTTGGGCGCCCACGTAGCGCCCCGGCGTGAGCACGTGCTCATGCTTGCGAATGTCGTCCACCGAAGCCGAATAACAGAAGCCGGGCACGTCCTCATAGCCCTTGCTCCCTTCTTTTTCCATTTGCCAGGCGTGGAAGGTGTCGGCCACGCGGCGGATGTCGTCCGCGGTGAAGTCGCGCAGCACGCGGTCTTTCATGTAGCCGAGCTGGCGCGCGTCGATGAACAGGAACTGGCCGCGGCGGTCGCGCTTGGTTTTATTGAGCGCCAGACCATTACGTTTGTCTTTGGTGAGTAACCAGATGCAGGCCGGGATCTGGGTGTTGGTGAACAGCTGGCCGGGCAGCGCGACCATGCACTCCACATAGTCGTCTTCTATCAGTCTCTTGCGAATCTCGCCTTCGTTATTGGTGTTGGAGCTCATCGAGCCGTTGGCCAGCAGCAGGGCCAGGCTGCCTGCGGGGGCCAGGTGGTAGAGCATGTGCTGCAGCCAGGCGAAGTTGGCGTTGCCCTGCGGCGGGGTGCCGGCGATCCAGCGCGGGTCGCTGGCCAGTTTTTCGTTCCACCACTCCTTCATGTTGAAGGGCGGGTTGGCCATGACGAAGTCGGCGCGCAGGTCGGGATGCAGGTCGTTCAACAAGGTGTCGCCAGGCCCGCCGCCGAAGTTGAAGTCGATGCCGCGGATGGCCATGTTCATCGCGGCCAGGCGCCAGGTGGTGGGGTTGCTCTCCTGGCCGTAGACGCTGATCTGGCCGCTCTTGCCGTTGGCCACCTTGCCGCCGTGCTGTTCGATGAATTCTTCGCTCTGCACGAAGAAGCCGCCCGAGCCCATGGCCGGGTCGTACACACGGCCCTTGAAGGGCTGCAGCATTTCGACGATCAGGGTGACGATGCTTTTGGGCGTGTAGTACTGGCCACCTTTCTTGCCTTCGGCCAGGGCGAACTGGCCGAGAAAGTATTCGTACACGTGGCCGAGGATGTCTTTGCTTTTCAGGTTCAGCGGCTGGCCGTTGTAGTCCTTGCGGTTGAAATCGGTGTCGGAAAAATGTGCGATCAGGTCGGCCAGCTTGTGGCTGCCGATCTGCGTGCGCGCAAAATCCTTGTTGAGCACGTTCTTGAGCTTCTTCTCGTTCTCGCGCTCGATGGCTTCCATGGCGTTGTCGATCAGCCAGCCCACGCTGCGCATCTCTTCGGGCTCAGCCTTGCCGGGTTTGTTCCACGGCAGCGCCGCTTTGGGCGGGAGCTGGGCGCAGTCGCGCAGGGTTTGCCAGCGCGCTTCCAGCGGCACCCAGAACACGTTTTTCTCGGTGTAGTAGTCGCGTACTTCCAGCTCGGCGGCGAGGTGACCCTGGTAATCGTCGGCGTAGTCCGCCGGCGCCATGTAGTAGTCATGGTCCGGGTTCTGGAACTGCTCGCGCAATTCCTTCTGGCGCTCTTCGAAGGCGTCGGAGACGTACTTGAGGAAGATCAGGCCCAGCACCACGTGCTTGTAGACAGAGGCGTCCAGACTGGAGCGCAGCTTGTCCGCGGCGGTCCACAGCTTTTTTTCGAGCTCGTTGAAGAACTGTTGTTCGATGGGGTTCATTGATTTTTCTCTGATGAATGCGCTTGCGCACAGGCAAGGCCACAGACAGCTTGCCCGAAGCCTGATCGTAGCGGCTCCCGGTTCGCACTTCGCACGCATTTTAAGCGCGATGCGACGCACCAAGATCGAGCCTTGGCGCTGAGGCCGGGTCGCCGTTCGGGCGCCGAAAGCCGCGCACCGCCACCATGTGCAGCACGACCGGGCTGATGCTGTGGCACACGATGCGCTGCGCGCCGAGTTGAGGAGCCAGCGCCATGACGTGTTCGAACAGCGCCCGCCCCAGTCCGCGCTGGCGACAGGCTGGGATCACGCTCAGGCCAAAATCGAGCTCGCCCGCGCGCAGCGCAACATGCGCCAGGGCGACGACCTCGCCGTTTGAGGCGCTCAGGCCATGCACATGGTCGCGCTTGAAGTCGATGCCGGCCACGTAGGCGACGATGCCTTCGCGGCGAATGCCGTGGCCAAAGCGCAGCATGCGATCGTCCGCATCGAGCGTCAGCAGATGCGCGAGTACGCGCGGCGCATCGGTGGCCAGAAAGCGAGGCAGCGGGCTCGCAGCAGTGGCCGGAGAGGTGGTGGCCGGAGAGGTGGTGGCGGGATTTGTGGTGGCGGCAATTGCGATGGCAGACATGGTGGAGACCCGGTGCGAACGGGGCGGATCTCCAACGGGCGCGCGCAAAGCCTCAGCGCAAGGCAAATGCCCTGCGCGAGCGCCGAACCATCAGGAAAACGAGCAAGTGAAATGGTGTGAGCCATGCCTCTTGTCAGGGACACCCCGCCCCAAACTGTTGAAGGTGATGTGCATGGCAGGTCTCCTGGCTCACGGGTCATCACCTTGCGCCAGCCTTCCCGGATCAATTCCAGTGGCTAGAGGGGGCGCAGGACTCGCCGATTACAGTTGCGGGGGCAGCTTCGGGATTCGCGCCAAGGCGTGTCACCGAATTCCCTTTTCATGTCTGCCGGTTCGGGCAGACAACCATGAACAGTGCGGCAGCCTAGCGATCGCCTATGAGGCTGTCAAACCAGGCTGTCAAACAGGGCTGTCAAACGCGGCGACCGTCAATGCCTATCGCCCGGCCACCTGCCCGCCGTCGACGCTGTAGAACTGGCCGCTGATCCATTCGCCCTGTTTGCTGCACAGGTAGACGACCATGCTGCCGATCTCTGCAGGTGCGCCGGCACGCTTCAAAGGCACATAGGTGTTGATGATCGCTTCCCACTGCGCGGGCGACAGATCATCCAGGCGGGAGGTGGAGACGATGCCCGGGCAAATCGCATTGACGCGAATGCCATATTGACCCACCTCGCCCGCCATCGCCGCGGTCAAGGCATGCAGCCCGGCCTTGCTCGCGGCATAGGCGGCGGTGCTGGGCGCCATCAGCTTTCCGCCCACCGACGAGATATTGATGATGGCGCCGCCCTCTCCCTGCTCGATGAGCTTGCGACCGAACACCTGGCTCATGTAGAAGCTGCCGTTCAGATTGACATCGATCACATTGCGCCAGGCCACCGGGTCGACATCGACCACCGGCGCCCGGTCGCCCGCGCGCGCGGCGCCGGCATTGTTGATGACGAAATCCACTCGGCCGAATTCCTGCACCACCTTATCGGCCAGCAGCTTCACCGCCTCCAGGTCGGCCACGTTGCTGATCAGCGGCAGCGCACGCCTGCCGAGGGCGCGAATCTCCTCCGCCACCGACTCGATATCGCGCCAGCCGGCTTTCTTTTCGTCATCGGGAAACGCGTCGGGGGAACGGCCACTGCCGGTGATGACGACATCACAACCGGCCTTTGCCAGCTCCAACGCAATCGAGCGCCCAATGCTGCGCATTCTTCCCGCCCCGGTGACGACGGCGATCTTGCCTTCCAGACCGGTCAATTCGTAGCTCATCGCTGATCTTCTCGCTTGTCAGTCTGCCAGCGGGTAATCCGTGTAGCCGGCGGGGCCGGCGGTGTACAAGGTGCGCCGATCGAAGCCGGCCAGGGGCAGGCCTTCGCGCAGGCGGCGGACCAGATCGGGGTTGCCGATGAAGAGGCGGGCAAAGGACACCGCCTGGCCTTCGCCACGCGCCAGCGCCTGTTCGGCGGAAGCGGGGTCGAAGCCGTCGTTGAGGATGAGGCGGCCGGCAAAGTGCTGTGCAGCCATGCCAAAGGCGTCGATGTCGGACACCGGCGCGCGCATCACGTGTACATAGGCAAGGCCCAGCGGTGCCGCCTGGCGCAGCAGCTCGGCATGGGTGGCGGCCGAATCCGCGTCATGGGCGTCGTTGAAGGCGTTACCGGGGTTGACCCGGAAGCCCACGCGCCCGGCGCCGATTGCCTCCGCCATCACACGCAGGCAATCGACCGCGAAACGCACCCGATTTTCGACCGGACCGCCGTATTCGTCGCTGCGCTGGTTGGTGCCGGTGTACATGAACTGCATGGGCAGGTAGCCGCTGGTGCAGTGCAGCTCGACGCCATCAAAGCCCGCTTCACGGGCACGCAGCGCGGCGCGGCGGTGGGCGTCGATGGCCGCGCGCACATCGTCTGCGCTCATTTCGCGGGGCAGGTCAAAAGGCTGCATGCCCGCGGCGTCGGTGAAGATCTGGCCCTGAGCCTGAATCGCCGACGGCGCCAGCGTCTCCACGCCGGCCGGCTTGATGTGGACGCTGCCGATGCGGCCCGCGTGCATGATCTGCAGCACGATGCGCCCGCCCTTTGCGTGCACCGCTTCGACCACCTTGCGCCAGCCCGCGACCTGCGCGTCGGTGACGATGCCCGGCTGGCGGCAGTAGCCCTGGCCTTCCGCGCACGGCCACGCGCCCTCGGCCACGATCAGGCCGGCCTCAGCGCGCGCGGCGTAGTGTTCGACCATGATCTCGCCGGGCACGCCTTCGGCATCGGCCCGGTTACGCGTCATCGGCGCCATCACGATGCGGTTGGCGAGCTCAAGCTCGCCCAGCTGCAGCGCTTGAAACAGGAGGCTGGCGTCCGCCCCGGACGCTGCGCTATCGATAGGCATCTCTTCAGTGCTCCTTAATGAACGCTTAAGCGTCGGCAGGCAGAACCTCGGCCGGCTTCCCGCTACCGTGCTTTTCCCCCAGTGAATCGGCAACCAGCTCGGCGATGTCGAACACCTTGCGCTCGGGTCCGTCGCGGGTCGCGCTCGAGGTCAGCATCAGCAGGCAGAAGGAGCACGAGGTGGCGATCTTGGCCGCGCCGGTATCGATCGCTTCGCGGGTGCGCACGTCACTGATGCGCGGCGTGCCGGGTTTGTTGGTGCTCCAGTAGTTGCAGCCGCCGGCGCCACAGCACATTGCCTCTTTCTTGTTGCGCGGCATCTCGATCAGCTTGCCCACTGCGGACACGACCGTGCGCGGCTCCTCGACGATGTCGTTGTGGCGCGCGAGATAGCACGGGTCGTGGAAGGTGATGAGCTCGGCCTCGTCACGCTCGACCTGCAGCCGGCCCTGGCCGATGAGTTCCTCGATCAGCATGGCGTGCGGGATGGTCACCCAGTCCGCGCCCAGCTCAGGGTAGTAGCGATCGAAGCTGTTGTAGCAGTGCGCACACATGGTGATGACTTTCTGGATCTTGCGCTCGCGGAAGGCCTCGATGTTGTCCTGCGCCATTTCCACGAACTGAATCTCGTTGCCACCCATCTTCGCCGGGTCGCCGGTGCAGCGCGCCTCACCCAGGATGCCGTAGGACACGCCTGCGGCCTCGAGGATGCGCACCATGGCGCGGGCCACTTCCTGCGCGCGCTCCTCGTAGGTCACCGCGCAGCCCAGCCACAGCAGGTATTCGGTTTCGCCGGCCTCGAACAAGGGCACATCCAGGCCCTTCTTCCAGTCGTCCGGGTTGGCCGCGGTGCCGGCGAAGGGATGGCCGCGCGACTCCAGATTGCGGTTCACCATCGCCAGCGAATCGGGCATCTCGGAGCGATCCATGACCAGATGGCGCCGCATCTCGAGGACGATTTCAGCCGGGCTGTTGCTCACCGGGCACTCTTCCACACAGGCCGCACAGGTGGTGCAGTCGAAGATGGCCTCGGCGCCGATGTCGTCGATCATCTGCGCGTCGTCGATCTTGCCCTGGGCGAGGTAATCGGCGCAGGCCAGCATCACCGTCTTGGGCGACAACGCCTTGCCCGTCTGTGCGGCTGGACAGGCCTCCTGGCAGCGCCCGCAACCGACGCAGGCGGACAGGTCGAGCAGGCTCTTTTGCGACAGGTCAACAATGCGGCTGGCGCCCAGCCGCAACTCTTCGTCCTCGGAGTCGAAATCGATCGGCGCGAGCTGGATGCCCGGGCGCTTGCGCACCAGTGCCGAATTGGCCGGGCCAAGCAACATGTGCGATAGCGGCGTGTAGGCGATGAGGCTGATGAAGGCCACGCCCAGCAAGCCATGCCCCCACCACATCAGCATCTCGCCACGTGTCACGGCCTCGGCACCCAGCCCACCGAGGCCGGCCGCCAGCATGTTGCCGATGAACTCGCCCGACGAACTGTCCGGCAGCGTGGCCAGGCGGAAGCCCTCGGCGACAAAGCCGGCGATCACCGTCACCAGCAGCAACACCTCCATCGCCAGAAAGCCCTTGCGCTCGCCGCCCTTGATCAGACGCTCGAGGCCGCTGAGGCGGCGCACGAGGAAAAACACCACCCCCAGCAGCATCGCCAGGCCGGCGAGCTCACGCCCCCAGCGCATCAGCACCGTCCCGATCCAGCCCGAATACACCTCGACGCCGACAAAGCTGAGCGCAAAGAGCGCATGGCCGAGGATGGCCACCACCGCACCGCCCAGCAGCAGCGTGTGCGCCAGGCCGGCAGCCGGTCGCTTCCACAGGCGTTCGGTGAGCAGCGCGCGGTGTACGAAGGTGTTGGCGTTGAACGAACGCCCGAACAGGAGCGCGCTCTCCTCGGCCGCAGGCTGCTCCACCAGGCCTTGCGCGATGCGCAGGCGATGCCGGCGCATGCCCACCACAAGCGCCGCGAAAGCGCCAATGAGCAGCAGCCCGAGAATGAAGTATGCAGTCAGCGACGGAGAGGACATCTGCCTAATCCTTTTTTCGGCTTACGTTCGGGCGCTCGCGCACGGCGATTTCAGCGCTTGAGGATGGCGGCGGTGGCGTTGCCGCCGAGGCCATTGGTCTGCGCCAGACCGACGCGCGCATTGGGCACCTGGCGCGCACCGGCTTCACCACGCAACTGCCAGGTGAGTTCCGCAATCTGGAACACGCCCATGGCGGTGGTGGCCTCACCGAAGGACACGAAGCCGCCCGAGGGGTTGATCGGCATGCGCCCGGTGGGTGCGGTCTCGCCGGCCTCGACCAGACGCTCGGCCTCACCCTCGGCGCACAGCCCCCACTCTTCGGGAAAGGCCAGTTCGTAGTAGCAGGTATTGTCCTGCAATTCGGTGAAGCTTATCTCGCTCGGGCCGATACCGGAACGCTCGAAGGCACGCATCACCGCCGATTTTGCCTCGGTGTGGAAGCTCGGACCGGAAGGTACAGGCCCTGCCAGGCTGCGCGGCAGCGCATCGTCGAAGGAGATCGTGGCCACGGTGCTGGTTGCCACCGTGATCGGCTTGCGCGTGAAGCGCCGTGCCATGGCGGCCGAACAGATGATCGCAGCGGCGGCGCCGTTGGACACCGGGCAGATCTCGAACAGGCGCAGCGGGTCGCTGACATAGGGCGAGGCCAGCACCTCTTCCACCGTCACGGCCTTCTGGAAGCGCGCATACGGATTGCCCACCGCACACTGACGCGCCTTGACCGTCACCTTGGCCATCTGCTCTTCGGTGGTGCCGTAGTCGTACATGCGACGGCGCGCCAGCGTGGACCAGAAGGTCGGCCCCGGCATGCCCACGCAACGCTGACGCAGGTACTCAGGATCATTGACATCGTCCAGGCCGGAGGTCTGGATCATGCCCTTGGGCATCACTTCGCCACCCACCACCAGCACCATGTCGTGAATGCCACCGGCCACCAGCGAGTAGCCGATGTTGAAGGCGTTGCCGCCTGCAGCGCAACCGGCTGACAGGTTGTACACCGGAATACCGGTGCTCCCCATGTCCTCGACGATGTCGTTGCCATTCAGGCCCCAGCCCTTGCCCCCGGAGAAACGGGAACTCGCCGCCGACACCGCCTCGATCTGGCGCCAGGACACACCCGCATCCTTGAGCGCCATATCCACCGCCGCACGGCACAGTTCGGTGACCGACTTGTTGCCCACGATGGCATCACCGGTCTTGCCGAAACGGTGCATGCCCACACCCAGCACTACGACTTCCTGCATGTTGTGTACTCCCTCAAGCCAGCCTGAACTTCCAGGACGTGAAAGCCTTCCCGTCCTCGTGATAGATCGGATCGATCACCAGGTCGACGCGCGCACCCACGCGCATGTCCGCCGCCGCGCCTATCATCTGCCCCACCACGCGCAAGCCCTGATCCAGATCGACGACCCCGATCACATAAGGCTTGAAGGGCGCATCGAACTGGTGCGGCGGCGGCGGCGGGAAATTCGCCACCGAGTAGCTCCACAGCACACCGCCGCCACTGAAGGCCTGGGGCTCGAGGTCAGAGCCGGCGCAATCGGGACTGCGACAGTGCGACGGGGTCGGGAAATAGGGCGTGCCGCAGCACCGGCAACGGGCGCCGAGCAGGCTCGCGCCGTTTTCCTCGCTGAACAGGCCGGGTACGCAGGGTTCGCGCAATGTACTCATCATTGTCTCCTCAGCCCTTGGCCGCACGAATCAGTTCGGGCAGCAGCTCGACGCAATCGCCCACCACGCCGAAGCGCGCGTAGCGAAAGATGGAGGCGTCCGGATCCTTGTTGATGGCGATGATGGTCTTCGCCGCCGAGCAACCCGCCATGTGCTGGCTTGCGCCCGAGATGCCCGCCGCAATGTAGAGACCGGGACGGGTGATCTTGCCGGTAAGGCCGACCTGGCGCGAAGAGTCGATCCAGCCGTCATCGACAATCGCGCGCGAACCGCCCCACATGCCACCCAGCGCCTCGGCCATCTGCTTGACGAGCTCGAAGTTCTCCTGCTTGCCCAGGCCGCGCCCACCGGCGACGATGATCTCTGCATCTTCCAGGCGCTGCGCCTGTACCTTGGGCGCAGACACCACCTCGAAACCGGCCGTGGGCGCGCCAACATCCACGCTCACACGCTTGGTCTCGACCGCAGCAGGCGCGGCAGCCGCACGTGCCACCAGCCCGGTGGTGACGACCGACAGCACATTGCGCGGCGCGCTCAGCACGTATTCGGCGCGCGTGTCACCGCCATAGGCGCTGGCCTCGGCCTTGATGCTGCCACCCGCGTTCGACAGCGCCACCACGTTGGCCAGCACCGGCAGGCCAAGGCGACCCGCCACCCGCGCCGCGATCACGCGGCCTTCGACTGACTGGTTGAACAGGATCAGGTCGGACGCGGTGACGCGGCAATAGCCGGCAAACACTGCAACCCGTGCATCGACGCCATCCGCGGCGGTGTCGATCACGTCGACATGGCGCACGCCATGATGGGCCGCAAGCGCGACCGCTTCTTGCTCAAGCTCGGCCGTCACCGCCCAGCGCATCTCGGCGCCGCGTTCAGTGGCCTGATCGAGGGCAAAGGTCAGGGCCTCGGCGGTGCCGCCCTCGATGCTCTTACCCCAGGAAAACAGAACGACAGTCATCGCATTCGCTCCTTGCTTCGTGTGCATTAAATATGGAATCGGCCGCTGGACCGCTGCCGCGATTCCGCATTACCTGCAGCGAAGTCTAGTGGAGCCCGCTGTATCGGGAGACGCACCCTCGAGTCAGATGGGGCCTTTGCCATTTCATTTGCGGACAGCCGGAAACACCCCCGGAAACGCCCCCTCGCACGCACCGAAAATGACACGACACGGAGCATGCCAGCGCGCACAAGACACCCCGCCACATCCTCCCGAAACACGCGCAGAGCGCGCCTGGCCTGCGCTCAGGCCGCGCCCATCGCGGCGCGCGCCGTGCTGCGCCACGCGCGCAAGAGCCTGACTGGACGAAGCTGCAAGCTCACAGCGCAATTGTCCGCATCTGCCATTACTCCGGCCACTTACGAAACCCGGTGGGCAGATTCACGTTTTTAACGCTGGCTAGAATGAATCACCGCAGCAAGGGGTACGCGACGCAAATATCCCGCGCACCGAATTTTTCAGGAATCACCGAGAGGGCAATCATGGATTTTGAGTTTTCGGAACAGGAGCGTGAATTCCTGCGCGAGGTCGATCAGTTCCTCGTCGAGAATTATGACCCGAACGTAATGGACGTGACGCGCGAGAACATGGCGCAGGTGTGCGATACACCCGAGCGTCGCGCCTTCATGAAGAAACTCGCCGCCCGCGGCTGGCTGGGGATCACCTGGCCCAAGGATTGCGGCGGTCAGGATGGCGCCGGCTTCTACGAATATCTGCTCAACGAGAAGCTGTCGTCCGTGGGCGCGCCGCAGATCGGCAAGGGCGTCGGCATCATCGGCAAGACACTGATCAAGGTCGGCAATGACAAGCTGAAGGCCGAGTTCCTGCCCAAGATCCTGGACGCCTCGGTTGAATTCGCGGTGGGTTACTCCGAGCCCAGCGCCGGCTCGGACGCCGCTGCGATGCGCCTCAAGGCCGAACGCAAGGATGACGGCTGGCTGCTCAATGGGCAGAAAGTGTTCACCACCTCGGCGCACTTCGCCGACTGGTACTGGGTGGGCGCCCGCACCGACCCCAACGCACGCAAGCACAACGCCATTTCGCTCTTCCTGGTGCGCATGGACGACCCCGGCCTCACCATCCATCCGATGTACACGATGGGCAACGAGCGCACCAACGCAGTGTTTTTCGACAACGTCTTCGTGCATGACGACTATCGCGTCGGCGAGCTCAACAAGGGCTTTCAGTACATCGCCGAGGCGCTCGACATCGAACGCTTCACCATGTTCACCCTGTCGCCGATTCGTGGCCGCATGGAGCTGCTGTGCGATTACGTACGTGACACGGTGCGCGACGGCAAGCCGCTGCGCGAAGATCCCATCATCCGCCAGCGCATCGCCCAGCTCGCCACCGAATGCGAAGTGGCGCGCGTGCTCAGCATCAAGTTTGTGGACGCGGCGCTCAACAGCGACAAGACCCCAACCAACGAAGCCTCGCAGTACAAGCTCTATGCCACCGAGCTGTCGCGGCGCATCGCCGACGCCACCATGGACATCGTCGGACCGGGCGGGCAACTGGCGCTGGGCACCGAGGACGCACCGCTGCGCGGCCGTGGCGAGAGCTGCTACACCTACACCGTGATCGACACCATCGGCGGTGGCTCGTCCGAAGTGCAGAAGAACATCATCGCCAAGCGCAAGCTTGATCTGCCGAAGAACTTCTGAGCCAGGACGACGGACATGGCCGCCATGAAGGATCTCATCGTTCTCGACCTCGCCAGCGTCGGCCCGGCAGCGCGCGCCTCGCGCCTGCTGGCCGATTTCGGCATGCAGGTGATCAAGGTCGCCCCGGTTCGCGCCAAGGGCGCAAAGCAGGTCGATCCCGTCTTTCATGCCTACGGAGCGGGACGCGGCATGCGCCGCATGCGTGTCGATCTGAAGGCGCCGAACGGGCGCACGCTGATTCGTCACCTCGCCTCCTGCGCCGACGTCCTCATCGAAAGCTACCGCCCGGGCGTCGCCGCCCGGCTGGGAATCGGTCATGAGGAGCTGTGCGCGCTCAACCCACGCCTGGTGTATTGCTCGACCAGCGGCTACGGCCAGGACGGTCCCTACGCCGGCTGGGTGGGGCATGACATCAACTACCAGGCCGTCAGCGGCTACCTCGCCTGCACCGCACTCGATGCAGACGGGATTCCCGCACTGCCGGGGGCGACCATCGCCGACGGCGCCGGCGGCGGCATGCATGCGGCGCTGTCCATCCTCGCCGCGCTGCTCGAGCGCACGCACAGCGGGCAGGGCAAGTATCTCGACGTCTCGGTCACCGACGGCATGCTCAACCTCATGTCGCTCTACGTCGACCAGTTCCTCGCCACCGGAGAAGAAACTCATCCGGGCTCGGGCGTACTGACCGGCAAGTACGCCTGGTATGGCGTGTATGCGGCACGCGACGGCAAGTTCGTCTCGGTCGGTGCGATCGAAGGCCACTTCTTTCGCAACCTGTGCAAGCTGCTCGAGCTCGAGCAGTTCGCCGATCGGCAGTATGACGACAGCGCCCAGGGCGAGATGCGTGAGGCCTTCCGTACGCGCTTCCTCAGCCGTGATCGCGACCAATGGGTGGCGCTGCTGGCCGCGGCCGACACCTGCATCGCACCGGTGCTGTCGGTGGCCGAAGTGTGCAGCGACCCACACCTGCGTGCGCGGCAGAACTTCACCTCCGCGCTCCATCCGCAACGGGGTGAATTCGAGCAACTCGCCGCGCTCCTCGCCGGCAGCGCACGCGACACCCCCCAGCACGTCGTCGCTGCGCCCGAGCACACCGACACCAACGAGATCCTGCGCGCGGCAGCACTGAGCGAGGCCGAGATCACCCGCCTGCGCGACGAGGGCTGCATCGAATGAGCGCCGCCGTCCTTACTGCCAATCCACTCTGGAGCGAAGCCTGATGAGCGCAGCAGACACGCTGCCGGACGCCGTCCGGAACATGATCGACACGCCGCTGTACGAGGAGCGCACCGAGTTCCCGATCGAGATCGGCTACGTCTACAACACCTGCGCGGCGGTCGAAAACGGCAACCCGCTGTACTGGGACGAAGAGCTGGCGCGCACCCTCGTCGGCAAGCGCATCGCCCCACCCACCATGCTCTCGGTGTGGTTCAGACCGCACTACTGGGCGCCCGGCGCAAGCGGCGAGCGCAAGGCCTTGCAGGCGCACTTCGACCTCAAGGACTTGCTCGGCCTGCCCGAAGCAGTGGTCGCCAGCAACGAGGCCAGCTTCGGCGAACCGGTCGCCATGGGCGACGTGCTCACCACCTGCCAGATCGTGCGTTCGGTCGGCCCATTCAAGAAGACCCGGCTTGGCACCGGCCGCTTCTGGACGGTGGATGTGCGCACCACGAACCAGAACGGTGACTGGGTGGGCACCGAGAGCTACACCTTCCTCGGCTACGGGAGACCCGAACAATGAGCACCACCTGTACTCCGCAGCTGCTCTTCGGCGAACTGAAGGTCGGCGACCGCCTGCCCGCACTGCGCCATCAGGTGACGGCCACGACCGTGGTGCTGGGCGCGCTCGCCAGCCGCGACTGGCGGCCCATGCACCACGACAAGGAGTTCGCCGTCAATCGCAACGGCACGCCCGACATCTTCATCAACACGCCCAACAACGCTGCCTGGTTCGAACGCTACATCACCGACTGGACAGGCCCGCTCGGTCGTCTCGGGCGCCTCAGCTTCCAGATGAAGACGCCGGTTTTCCCCGGTGACGAGATGCTCTTCGGCGCCGAAATCAAGGCCCTCAGCACCGACGACGCCGGCTGCCACTGGGCCGACCTTGAACTCAGCATCAGTGTCGACGGCCAGCCCCGCACCGTCGGCAAGGCACGCGTCGCCATCCCCGGCGAACCCTCGGATAACCCCTGGAGCCGCAAGGGCGCACGCTGGAAACCCTGAACCGGCAACCCTGAACTGGCAATCCTGACTCGTCGGCCACCGCCAGACGAACCCATCACGAACATAGATAGAGGCCACCCATGGATCTGAAGTTTACCGACGAGCAAAACATGCTCCGCGACATGACCCGCGACCTGTGCAGCGACTACAGCGACGTCGCCGTGGTGCGCAAGATGGAAAACGACCCCATCGGCATCCCCACCGAGCTGTGGGCGCAGATGCAGGGCACCGGCTTGCTCGGCATGCGCATCCCCGAAGCACACGGCGGCATGGGTCTGAGCCTGCTCGACTGCGCCGTCATCTATGAGCAGCTGGGCCGCTTCCTGGCCCCCGGCCCTTACTTCGACAGCACCGCCATGAGCGCCGGTGCGCTGGTGCACTCGGGTGACGCAAACTGGCAGGCCAAGCTGCTGCCGGCCATCGCCACCGGCGACAGCATCGTCGTGCCGGCCTGGCTCGAGCCCGACAACGGCTTCGGCGCGATCGGTGTGCAGCTGCGTGCACGCCGCGACGGTGACGACTACGTGCTCGACGGCGTCAAGCGCCATGTGTTCTATGCCCGCGCCGCGCACAAGCTGCTGGTGCTGGCGCGCACCGGCGATGAGGACGAGTCCATCTCGCTCTTCATCGTCGATGCCGACAGCGCCGGGCTGAGCTACGAGCAGCAGCGCACGATGGCCTCCGACACCCAGTACAAGCTCACTTTCAAGCAGGTGCGCGTGCCGCAGTCGGCCCTCGTCGGCGCCGAGAACTCGGGCTGGAAGACCTGGACCACTGCGCTGCAGGAAAACTTGGTGCTGCTTGCGGCCTGGGCCGTCGGCGGCGCCGACCGTGCGCTCGAGATCACGGTCCAGTACTCGAAGGATCGCGAACAGTTCGACAAGCCGATCGGCGCCTTCCAGGCCCTGGCCCACTACATGGCCGATGCCAGCACGGTCGTCGAAGGCGCCAAGGTGCTGGTGCTCGAGGCGGCCTGGGCACACACCGAAGGCAAGTCCATCGCCCGCCTCGCGCCGATGGCCAAGCTGTTCGGCTGCAAGGCCTTCCGCGATGTCACCGCGATGGCCCAACAAGTCCATGGCGGCATCGGCTTCACCCTCGACTACGACATCCAGCTCTTCTACCGCCGCGCCAAGCAGCTGCAGATGAACTGGTGGGACTCGCGCTACCTCGAGGAGCTCATCGCCAGCGAGATTCTCGACGGCAGCGGTCGCAGCATCGACGACCCCTTCACGGTCTAAGCCGCTACGCGGACGCAGAACGGAGCGAACATCAACATGGCCAATCCCAACCCGCTTTACGGCACGGGCATCTTCCGCCGGCGCATCCACCTGCGTGCCGACGACAATGCCGTCGCCGTCGAACTCGAGGACGGCAACCATGGCTTTCGCATCGTGCTGCGCCACGACGGTGAGCAGGTAAGCGGCATCGACGTCGATGCCGTGCGCCACCCCTTCAACACCTGCCCCGAGGCCGCCGTCCCGCTGCAGCGCATCGTCGGCCAGCGCCTCGACATCAGCGCCCAGACCCTGCGCGACCGCCTCGTTCCGGGTGAGAACTGCACCCACATGTTCGACATGGCAGCCCTCGCCCTCAGTCACGCCCGGGGCAACGGCAGCGCGCTCGAATACGACATGGCGGTGGAGGATGAGGTGGACGGACGCGCATCCCGCGTGGAGATTTCGCGCGACGGCCGCAGCGTGCACGCCTGGCAAGTGCAGGCGCACCACATCGTGGCGCCGGCGGCGCTGGCCGGCCTGCCCATGATGCGCGGCTTTCACGCCTGGGCCTCACGCCAGTTCGAGGGTGCCGAGCTCGAAGCCGCGATTGCCCTGCAGCGTGCCTATTTCGTGGCGCAGAGCCGTCGCTTCAGCTTCGACCCTCCCGAAGCCAACCCTGGCATCGGCGATGGCATGCCGCAAGGCAGCTGCTACTCGTACAACCACGGCGCAGTGGAGCGCGCCCTGCGCAGCACCAACACCGTGCGCGACTTCACCCACACCCCCGAGAAACTGCTGCGTTTCGAACCCTGAGCAAGGAACACCGACATGACCAGCGGCACCGATTCAAGGAGCCCAGGCGCGCTCGCCGGCCTGCGCGTGATCGACTTTGGCCAGGGCGTCTCCGCCCCCCATTGCGCCCGTCTGTTCGCGGACTACGGCGCCGACGTGATCAAGGTCGAACCCCGCACGGGCGATGCCGCACGCCACAGCGGCCCCTACCCGGGCGACCTGCCCGACCAGGAACGCAGCGGTCTGTTCTTCTTCCACAACACCAACAAGCGCGGCGTCACCTGCCAGGTCGAGCACCCGGAGGGCCGCCGCCTGTTCCTCGATCTGGTGAGCAAGGCCGACGTGCTGATCGAGAACAACCTGCCCGCGCAGATGCGCGCCTGGAAACTGGACTACGCCACCCTGGCCGCGCACAACCCGCGCCTGGTGATGATCTCGATCACGCCTTTCGGCCAGACCGGTCCCTACAGCGAGTGGAACGGCTCCGACCTCAACGCCTACCACCTCTCCGGCGCCAGTGCGCGCTATTGCGGGCGCCCGCATGAGATGCCGCTCGAACACGGCACCTTCTCCGCCGACTACTTCGGCTCGGTCACCGGCGCGGCCTGGGGGCTTGGCGCCGTATTCGGACGCGATCTGGTGGGCGGCGGGCAGCACGTCGACGTCTCCAGCGCAGAAGCCATCGCCGCCGCCTTCGTCGGTGGGCAGAACATCGGCGGTCTTGCCCAGGATGGGCGCTCGGACTCGCGCACCGGCGTGGGCATGCCGCTGGGCGCACCCGCCACCATCCTGCCGTGCAAGGACGGCCACGTCTGGATGCTCGCCCTCGAGCCCGGCCAATGGAAGGGCTTGCGCAAGGTGATGGGCGACCCCGAGTGGGCCAACCTCGAGATGTTCAACGACATGTACACCCGGGCGCAGAACGCAGACCTGATCTACGAGCTCATGGCCGACTGGCTGATGGCCCACGGCAAGATGGAACTCATGGAGATGTGTCAGGCCGCGGGCTGCCCGGTGACCGCGGTGTTCACCATCGAAGAGGCCGCGCGCCACCCCCACCTGCAGGCACGCGACTACTTCGTCGACATCGAGCACCCCGCCCTGGGCCGCGTGCACAGTCTGGGCGCGCCCTTCAAGCTGCCCGCCAGCCCGGGCGGGCCGCACTCGCCCGCGCCCCTGCTGGGGCAGCACAACCAGGAAGTCTACGGCGGCCTGCTGGGCCTGTCGGCAGCCGAGATCGAACGCCTGCAGGCGCTCGGCGCCCTCTGAAAATGGAAACAGGATCACGGCCATGACCAATACGCTCCCCCTGAAAGGCATTCGCGTCATCAACTTCGGCTGGGTCTGGGCCGGGCCGGTGGTCGGTCAGACCCTCGGCTTTCTGGGCGCCGAAGTGCTCAAGATCGAGTCACGTGCGCGCATCGACATGACGCGCAACCTGCCGCCCTTCGCCGAAGGCATCCCCGGCCCTGACCGCAGCCTGTCCAACCATGCGTGCTGGGCCGGTAACGGTTCGGTGACGCTGGACCTCAAGCACGCCGAAGGCCTCGAGCTGGCGCTGCGGCTGATTGCCGAGTCCGACGTCGTGATCGAGAACTTCGGCCCCGGCGTGATGGAACGTCTGGGCATCGGCTACGAGTCGCTGCGCGCGGTCAAGCCCGACATCATCCTGTTTTCGATGCCGGCCGCCGGCCTCTACGGTCCACTCGAGCATGTACGCACCTACGGCCTCAGCCTGACCTCGCTCACCGGCCTGGATAGCCTGGTGGGCTACAAGGGTGAAACCCCGATCCCGGTCGAGAACGCCTATTCCGACCCCTTTGCCGGCATCTTCGGCAGCTTCGCCATCCTCACCGCGCTCACGCATCGGCGCAACAGCGGCGAAGGCCAGCACATCGACTTCTCGCAGCAGGAAGCGGTGATGCAGATGGTGGGGCCAGCCTATATGGACTACGCCCTCAACGGTCGCTCCGGCAAACCCAAGGGCAACGAGCATCCGACTGCGGCGGCCGCACCGCACGGCGTGTTTCCGTGCAGCGGCGACGACCGCTGGGTCGCCATCGCCATCGGCAGCGACGCCGAGTGGGCGGCGCTGGTGGCGGAGATGGGCGCACCGGCCTGGGCCACCGAGCCCGCCCTGGCCACCCTTGCCGGCCGCGTGCAGGCCATCGACCAGCTCCATGCGGAGATTGCGAAATGGACACGCAGCCACCATGACCGTGCCCTCACCGACCGCCTGCAGGCGGTGGGCATCGCCGCCACGCCGGTGCTGAAGGTGGCCGACCTGCTCGACGACCCCCACTACCGTGCGCGCGACACCTTCATCGAGGTGCGCCACCCGCTGGGCTTCGACGAAACCATCTACGGCGGCTACGTGAAGATGAGCCGCACGCCTGCGGTGGTGAAGCCCGGTCCGGTCATGGGCCAGGACAACGATCACGCCTTCCTCAACATCCTCGGCCTGGGCGAGGAGGAATATCAAAGGCTGAAGGAATCCCGGGTGATCTACTGAGCACCCAGCCGTAGCGGCGCAGACAGCCGCTGCCCCCTGTCGGACCGAGATCCATACGGAGACACCTGACCATGAAGTTCGCACTCGCAACACCCGCCCTCAACACCTACCCGGCCGCGATGGCGCCTTGGGAGCCGAAAGCCGGCGGGCCGGAAATCCTGCGCTATGCGCGCAAGGCAGACTCGCTGAGCTGGGACTGGCTCACCCTTCCCGAGCATCTGGTCATGCCCACCGAGATGGCCGAGCACATGGGTTCACGCTGGGCCGAGAGCATCACGGCCGCGGCGACGCTGATGGGCGCCACCGAGCGCATCCACATGCTCACCTACATCCTGCCACTGCCCTACCGCCACCCGCTGTTGCTGGCCAAGCAGATCGCGACCATGGAGTTTCTTGCCGGCGGGCGCTTCACCCTTGGCACCGCGGTCGGCCATCTCGAGAAAGAGTTCGAGGTGCTGGGCGTACCCTTCAACAAGCGCGGCGCGATGACCGACGAATACCTTGCGGCGATCAAGGTCGCATGGACATCGGACAAGCCCGAGTTCGAGGGTGAGTTCGTGCGCTTCAAGGACATCACCATCGAGCCCAAGCCGATCCAGAAGCCGCACCCGCCCATCTTCATCGGCGGCAACTCCAAGGCTGCCATGAAGCGCGCCGCCGAGCACGGCGACGGCTGGATTCCATGGCTGGTCACGAGTGAAGAGCTGCCTGACTGCATCGCCTACATGAAGAGCCTGCCCGCCTACGCCGCCAAGGCCGACCGCTTCGAGATCCTCGTCACCACCACCGCCTATCAGGTCGAGGACTACTCGCACGCTGAAAGCGGCGCCACCCAGATCGCCGGCGACCGCGACAGCGTGCTGCGTGAGATCGAGTCGCTGCGCAAGGCCGGTGCAACTTCGGTGCAAGTCATGCCGCCGCGTGTCGAGACGCTCGAGGAGAGCCTGGACTGGATCGAGTGGTACGACCAGGAAATCATCCCCCAATTCCGCTGAAAACAGCCTGGGCGCTGCGTCCGAACGCGGTGCCCGACCCCATGTGCACGAGGACTTTCGCATGACCGAAGAACTGCGTTACATCCAATTCCGCATCGAAGACAACGTCGGCATCATCACCCTGAACCGCCCCGAGAAACTCAACGCCCTGAGCTGGGAGCTGGTCGAGGAGCTCGCCGCGCTCTTGCGCCGTCTGCGCTATGTGGACGAGGTCCGCGCCATCCTGCTGCATGGCGCCGGGCGCTCGTTCTGTGCCGGCGGCGACGTGGACTGGATCGCGGGCGAGAGCGATCGCCCGATGCCCGGTACCTCGGACGCCTCGATTCCGATCCCGCGCTCGCAGCGCATGACCCCGGGCGGCCCCTTCATGGACGTAACCCGCCAGATGGTGGCGGTGGACAAGCCCATCATCGCCGCCCTTCACGGCCATGCGGTCGGTGCCGGCCTGGCCTACGCCATCGTCTGTGACCGCCGCTTCGGTGACAGCACGACCAAGATGTCGGCCATCTTCACCAGCGTCGGCGTGGCGCCGGACTGCGGCCTGTCCTGGTATCTGCCGCGCGTGGTCGGCCTGCCCACTGCACTGATGATGGTGGAGACCGGCAAGATGTTCAAAGCCGAAGAATGCAAGGCGCTGGGCCTCATCGACGAGCTCGTGCCCGAGGGCAAGAGTTTCGAGGCCGCCTTCGACTACGCCCGCAACCTGGCCAGCCGTGCCAGCGTCGCAGTGTCGATGGCACGGCGCATGGTGCTGATGGGACAGACCGCGACCCTCGAGCAGATCCTGGATTACGAGGGCATCGCCGGCGTCATCGTGGCCTCGACCTTCGACGCCCGCGAAGGCACGCAGTCCTTCCTCGAGAATCGCAAACCGACCTACCGCGGCATCTAAGCAAGGAAGCCCACCATGAAATCCCTCTCGCTACGCGCCGGAGCCGTGCTCGCCAGTTGCTGCGCCCTCCTGTTCACCGCGCCGCCGGCCCTTGCCGACAGCGACGCTGCCACCCTCGCCGAGCTGCAGCAGCAGGTGCGCGAGCTGCGCGACATCGAAGCGATCAAGCGCGTCAAGCACGCCTATTTCCGCGCCATCGACAGCGCAGACCTGAAGCTGCTGGCCAGTCTGGTCACCGACGACGTGGAGGTGCGTTTCATCGGTGGCGGTTACGACTGGAAACTGAAAGGGCGCGACGAATACGTCGAGGCCGTGGCCCGCAACTTCAACTCCTCGAGCATCGCCGAACACAACGGCAACCATCCCGAGATCAACATCCTCAGCGCGACCGAGGCCGAAGGCATCTGGTACCTGCACGACAACTTCTACAGCTTGAGCAAGAAGATCTTCACCACCGGCAGCGCCTTCTATCACGACCGTTATCGCAAGGTGGACGGCCAGTGGCGCATCGCCAGAACCGAGTACAAACGCCACTACGAGATCGTCACACCCTTCGACAAGATGCCCAACGTCACCGTACACTACCTCGGCACCCACGGTCGCGTGGTCGACCGCGACTGCAGTACCGACGCGTTGTGCCGTGACTCCGAGTAAGACTGCGCTGCGGCCGCAAGCACTGCGCCGCTGACCGAGGGTTCACACGTACGGGTGATGCGCGCTCAGCACATCACCCGTATCGTCGACCAACGATGTCGAACCGCCTGCTAGCCCAAGGATGAAGCGATGAAACCGGCCCCCTTCGATTACCACGCACCCGCGACGCTCGACGAGGCAGTCGCCCTTCTGACCCGGCTTGAGGACGAAGGCTGCGACATGAAGATCATCGCCGGCGGCCAGAGCCTGATGCCCATGCTCGCGCTGCGCGTTGCCCGCCCCGAGGCGCTTGTCGACCTGCGTCGCCTCGACACCCTCAACTACATCCGTGACGACGCCGGCACCCTGGCCATCGGCGCCATGACGAGCAAGCAGGCCGCGGCCGACTCCGCCCTGGTGAAGCGCGCCCAGCCCTTGTTCCACGCCGCCACCGAACTCGTCGGCCACCGCCAGATCCGTAACCGTGGCAGCGTCGGCGGCTCCTTCGCCCACGCGGACCCGGCATCCGAATACCCGGCGGTCGCCCTCGTGCTCGACACCGAGTTCGAGGCTGTCGGCCCGGACGGCGCACGCACGATCCCGGCAGACGAGTTCTTCGTCACCTACATGACCACCAGTCTGGAAACGACCGAGGTCCTCACCGCGGTGCGCTTCGCCCCCTTCGCGCCGCAGCGGCGCTGGGCAATTCAGGAATTCGCCCGCCGCAATGGTGATCTCGCCCTCGCCGGTGTCGCCCTGACGCTCAACGTCGACGGCGGACTGTGCCGCGACGTGCGCATCGCCGCCTTCGGCGTCGAGGCCACCGCCGTGCGCCTGACTGCAGCCGAGCAGCTGCTCGAAGGCCAGCCCGCGCAGGCCGCCCAGTTCGAGCAGGCCGGCAAGGCCGGGGCCGCGCAACTTGACGATCCGATGAGCTGCATCCACGCCTCGTCCGCCTACCGCCGTCACCTGATCGGCGTCCTCACCACGCGCGCGCTCGGTGAAGCCGCTGCGCGCACGCACTGACCAACCACCCGAGGAAGCATTCATGTCGAGCAAACAGCGCATTGAAGTCCGGGTCAATGGCACCCGCTACGTCCGCGAGGTGGAAGCCCGCCTCACCCTGGCCGATTTCCTGCGCCACGAGCTGAGCCTGGGCGGCACCCACGTCGGCTGCGAACACGGCATCTGCGGCGCGTGCACCGTGCTCATCAACGATCAAAGCGCGCGCTCCTGCCTGACCCTGGCGGTACAGGCCGACGACTGTGACATCACCACCGTCGAGAACCTGCGCAACCCCGAAACCGGCGCGCTGCACCCGATCCAGCAGTCCTTCGTGGACGCGCACGGCCTGCAGTGCGGCTTCTGCACCCCGGGCTTCATGATGACCACGCTTGAGCTCCTGCGTGAGAACCCCGACCCCAGCGACGAGCAGATCAAGGAAGCACTGGGCGGCAACCTGTGCCGTTGCACCGGCTACCAGTCGATCATGGATTCGGTGCGGCTGGCCGCGCAACGAATGAAATCCAGCACCTTGGGCTAAAGCTCAGATTCGGTCTGAAGCTCTGATTCAGCCTGAAACTCAGCTCCTGCACGACCGCGAACACCAGCGAGGCAACACCACCATGGCGATCGAGATCCACACCCTGCCCGAGCACATGCCCAACGACGCCCTGCGCTACGTCGGCAAGCCGGTCAACCGCGTCGAAGACCCGGCCCTCGTGTCGGGCACCGTCCAGTTCATCGACAACCTGTCCCTGCCCGGCATGTTGCACTGCGCCATCCTGCGCAGCCCGCACCCGCACGCCCGCATCGTGTCGGTGGACGTCAGCGCCGCGCTGGCCGCCGAAGGCGTGGTAGCGGTGATCAGCGGCGAAGACGTCAAGCGCTGGTGCGTGCCCGGCTTCACCGCACCCGAAGGCTGGGGCAATTACTGCATGGCGGTGGACAAGGTACGCTTCGTCGGCGAACCGGTCGCCGCCGTCGCCGCCACCAGCCGCTACCTGGCCGAGGACGCGCTCGAGCTGCTGCACATCGAGTACGAAACCCTGACCCCAGTGTGCAACCCGGAACAGGCCATGGCACCCGACGCCCCGGTGGTGTTCGAGGAGCGCGGCACCAACGTCATGCTCCACCGCGACTACACCTGGGGCGAGGTCGATCGCGTGTTCGCCGAGGCCGACCACATCATCAGCCGCCGCTTTCGCTGGAACCGCGTCGGCGCCAACCCGACCGAAACCTTCGGCTGCATCTGCCAGTGGGACCTCGCCGACAACAGCCTGACCTGTCACGGCGCCTATCAGACGCCGCGCTTCATGGCCATCGGCCGCGCCGCCTCGCTCCAACTGCCGGCCAACCGCGTGCGCATCGTCACCCATCCGCAAGGCGGTGGCTTCGGTGGCAAGGGCGGTCCGCGTGGCACGGACATCGCCGCCTTGCTCTCGCGCAAGTCGAACGGGCGGCCGGTGAAGTACATCGAAGACCGCATGGAATACCTCCTCGCCGGAGGTGGGCAGTCCTGGGACCGCTATTACGATGCCGCGCTGGCGGTGAAGGCGGACGGCACCGTGACCGGCTTTCGTGTCCATCTGGTCGATGACCAGGGCGCGGGCGCCGAGGGCTACGGCACCATCTCCGCGGCCAAGCCGCTGGCTGCCTTCACTGGCAACTACCGCATCGAGGCGGCGTCCTACGACCTCACTCTGGTCGCCACCAACCGTGCGCCCACCTATCCCTACCGTGGCTATGGCCCCCCACCGCACAACTTGGTGCTCGAGTCGCTGATGGACTGCACCGCGCGCGAGCTGGGTATGGACCCGGCCGAGTTGCGCCGCCAAAACTTCATCCGCCCCGAGCAGTTCCCCTACACCGTGCCCAGCGGCAATGAATACGACAGCGGCAACTACGAAGCCGTGCTCGACCGCGTGCTCGAGATTGCCGACTACCCCGCCCTGCGCGCACGCCAGGCCGCGGCGCGCGCCGAAGGCCGGCTGGTCGGCATCGGCGTGGTCGGCACGGTGGAGCCGGGTGTGTTCGACTGGAACGCCTACGCCACCGTCGGCGTGCCCGGCGTCGGTGTGCCCGAAGGTGTCAAGGTCGGGCTCGACGTGTTCGGCAATGTCAGCGTGGCGGTGGGCTTCAGCCTGCAAGGCCAGGGCCAGTTCACCGTCGCCGCACAGGTGGTGGCCGACTACCTCGGCGTCGACATGGCCCAGGTCAAGATCAGCACCGCCTCATCCGACGTCGCCCTGCCGCACTTCGGCCAGGGCGGCAGCCGCCTCGGGGTAGCCGTCACCGGCGCCATCCTGGGTGCCTGCGAGAAGCTCAACGCCATGTTCTGCAAGGTGGTCGCGCACGTCATGCAGGCACCGGAAGAGAGCATCGTGCTGCGCAACGGCCGCTTGTACCGCGTCGACGCCCCCGAGCACGGCATGTCGCTGGCCGAGATCGCCGGTCTCATGCTGTCGCGCAGCGATCTGCTGCCCCCGGGCGTGGAGCCCTGCCCCGAAGCCACCTATGTGTGGACCTCCCCCAACCGCAACGCACCCGACGATCAGGGGCGCTGCCGCAGCTACCTGACCGCGGCCAATGCCACCCACGTGGCTCTGGTGGAGATCGACCGCGACACCGGGCGCACCCACATCCTCGACTACTGCATCGTCGATGACTGCGGCACACGCCTGAATCCGGCCAACGTCGAAGGCCAGTTGCAAGGCGGCGTGGCCCAGGGCGTGGGCGCCGCGCTGTACGAGGAATACGTCTACAACGACGAGTGTCAGCCCCTGGTGAGCACCTTCGTCGATTACCTCATGCCCACCATCCACGAGGTGCCGATGACGCGCAAGGACCACATCGTCACGCCCTCTCCGGTGTCGCCGCTGGGTGCCAAGGGTTGCGGTGAAGGCGCCATGCACACCACACCGGCAACCATCCTGTGTGCGATCAACGATGCGCTCGCGCCCCTGGGCAAGGAAATGCTGGAGACGCCCGCGTCGCCGCATCGCTTGTGGAAGCTGCTGCACGAGGACCAGGCCACGAGCGCCTGAGCCGCCCTGCGCCACGCCCCACCCACTGACTGAAAGCAGCGGGCGAACGCGGCCGCCGCGCATCCTGAATGCGAGGCCCTTGCAGTTCGCCCGTCAATGAGGAGCACGAACTTGAATCCGACCGACCTGTCTGCCGGCCCGCTTGCCGGCCTGCGCGTACTTGACCTGTCCACCATGCTGGCAGGCCCCTACGGCGCCACCATTCTGGGCGACATGGGCGCCGATGTGATCAAGGTGGAGTCGCCCTACGGCGACGAAAGCCGCCACCTCGGCCCCAAGCGCGGCGAGGAGCGCGGCCCCTACCTGAGCCTGAACCGCAGCAAGCGCGACATGGTGCTCGACCTGCAGCAGCCCGACGCGCAGGCCGTGTTCCAACGCCTGGCCGAAACCACCGACATCCTCATCACCAACATCCGCGAGCCGGCGCTGAGCAAGCTCGGTCTGGATTACGAGCAGGTGCGCAAGCACAAGCCCGACATCATCTGGATCCGCGTCACCGCCTTCGGCGCCGACGGCCCCTACGCCGGCCGCCCCGGCATCGACTTTCTCGCCCAGGGCTACACCGGGGTGCTGATGCTCAATGGCACGCCCGATGGCGAACCGGTACGCACCGGCTTTCCCGCGGTCGACGTCATGACCTCGCTGCTGGTGAGCAACGCCGCACTCGCCGCCCTGCGCGCCCGCGAACTCACCGGTGAAGGTCAGCGCATCGAAGTGTCGCTGCTCGATGCCCTCATGCATGCACAGGCCAGCTCGATCGGCACCTATCTGGCCACCGGCGACCGCCCGCAGCGCACCGGCAATCGCAGCCTGTACTTCGCCCCTTCGGGCGTGTATCCGACGCGCGACGGCAAGCATGTGGTCATCACCACGCCGGGCGAAAAATTCTTCGCCAAGGTCTGCCGCGCACTCGACAGCGACTGGGACACCGACCCGCGCTTCCACGACATCAATGCCCGCCTCACCAACCAGGACGAGCTCGATCGTGTGATGAGCGAGGCCACGCGCCGCTTCGACCGCGAGGAGCTGGTGGCCAAGCTGGTCGCCGCTGATGTGCTCACCGCGCCGATCAATGACGTCGAAGAAGTGGTGAAAGACCCGCAGATCCTGCACAACCGCATGATCGTCCCGGTCGAACACCCCGAGCTGGGCCGTATCGACGTCACCGGCATCCCGATCCGCTTCTACGGTACCCCGGTCGAAGTGCGCAAGCACCCGCCCATGCAGGGCGAGCACACGCGCGAAGTGCTGGCCGAACTGGGCTACGGCGCTGCCGAGATCGAGACCCTGATTGGCGCAGGACTGGTCGCCGACCATATCGAACTCAGGCGCCAGCGCGCCGAGCGCCGCGCCAAGCGCGCGGCGGCAGCCGACCCCAGCTGAGTACAAGCTCCCTGGAATACGCGGGGCCGGGCGCACATGCGCCGCCGGCCCCGCTTTCACGTTCACGCCGGGCGCAGCCATCTCCGCGTACGGGGACAGCTGCGCCCACGCGCGGGTCACAAGGTGAGGGCGGAATGCAGGCGAAACCGGAAAGGATGCGGCTGAGGTCTCTCAACGCGCCTGGCTCTTGCAGAATTCAGCGCGGTGCGCGCCGCGCCATGCGCCGCGCCAGCAGCCACGCGATCACCATCGCCAGCACGGTGACGACGATCGCCATGTCACCCACACGCTCGAAGCCACTCACCCGCCCGGACTCATCGAACGCGATCATCGCCCCCGCAGCGAGTGCGCCCACGCCCATGCTGAGCTGGGTGACGACGCCGTTGACCATCATGAAGCCGCCGCGCTGGCTGGCTGAAGGCCATTCGGAGAGCAGCGCGAGCGCCGGAATCCAGCGTCCATAGACGATGACGAAGAAGCCTGCGCCCAGCACCACTGCGAGCCACAGCGGCAAGGGTCCACTGCGGCTCATGAAGGCGATGATGGGCAAGGACAGCAGCGCCGCGCCGGTAAACACCTGCAGCCGGCCCCAACGGTCGGCGAGGCGGCCGATACGGGGTGAGGTGAACAGACTGAGCGCACCGGAGGCGAGAAAGACGAAGGGCAGTTCGGCCTCGCTGACGCCGACGTTGCCCACCCAGTAGGGGGCGAAATAGGAACCCAGGGCGTAGGCCGATGCGCTCACCGCGAAGGTGAGCGCGAACGCGGGCGACAAGGCCGCGAGCCCGCGCAATCTCGTGCTCAGGCCGCTGGCTGCGCCGGCTGCCTCGGGCGCGTGCGCCGCCGGCGCCACCCCCGGCACATGGCGGGCGATGGCGATCATCAGCGGCACCACCAGCACCAGCACGAGCGCGAACGAGGCCCGCCAGCTGGACGCCGAAGCCACTGCCAGCCCAAGGGGCACGCCGATCACCGAGGCCAGGGCGTGGCCGGTCATCACCGTACCGAGCGCGGCGGCGCGACGCTCGAGCGGCACGTAGTCGGCCACCGTGGCCTGCACCAGCGAGGACAACACCCCGCCGCAGGCGCCGGCGATGACGCGCGCGAGCAAGAGCGCGCCAAAGCCGCTCGCGGTCACGGTGAGCAGCAGCGACACGGCAAAGCCGGCATACACGCCGAGCAGTAGCCGGCGTCGGGAAAAACGATGGAGCGTGGCGCCCAGCGCCAAGCCCGCAACACCCGCGCTCACGGTGTAGGCAAAGATGAGCTGCCCGAGCGCGGTGAGCGGCATGTCGAAGGTCCGCAGCAGTTGCGGACCCAGCGGCATGAAGATCATGAAGTCCACCAGATGGGTCATGTGCACCCATCTCAGGACATTGGTCAGGCGCTGTGCAGCGCCTGCCTCGTCCGCCGTGACTTCAGGCTGCCTCACTGACCGGCATCATCGACACGTCGTCCGGCGCCCAGTACGCGCGCATGCGGGTGACCTTCAGCGTGGGGTCGAACTCGAGCACCTCGACCACCGCAATGCACATCTCCCCCTGCGGGGTATTGACGTGAACGTTGAAGGCCATCGCCGCAGCGAGGCCGTGCGAAGCGCGGATCGGCGTCACCAGCTCGATGCGGGCACCCATCGCCACCGCGCGCTCGTAAAACTCCGTGATAGCCGTGCGCCCGCGCACCGGCTCGGTGCCGACGGGGTCCTCCACCGTGGCATCCTCGGCGTAATGGCCGACGATGCGCTTGACATCGCCCGCCGCGAGGGCATCGATGATGTCCTGCACGATGCGACGCATCTTCTGTGGTGTGTCCTGCGCTGCAGCTGTATCCATGTCTCTCTCCTGATCTCGCCGCCGTCCTCGCTCAGGCCGGCGCCTTGAGCACATACTGGCTGGTCTGCACGACGTCGATCGTGCGGTAGTCAATGAAACGTTCGCAGCTCTCGCGCATCAGCTGCTGATTGCGTGCGCTCTTGTCGAGGTCACCCGCAGCATCGAAAAAGGCATCGGTGTTGCCGAAGGCCGCAGGCGGGAAGCCCTCCTCGACGATCGCATCGTAGGCCGGGGCGTCAAAGCCGAGCGGGCGGGCGACGATGTTCTGCACGTAGAGAAAGGTGTCCTGGGTGTCGATCGCGAGCTGGGTGTGCGACTCCAGCCAGATCTCTAGCCAGGCCCGGTAGTCGAGCTGCGCAGGCCGACGAAACAGCGCGACCTGGGCAAACCCCGGCGTGCGCTCGCCGCTGGCGACCACAAAGCGGGTGTTGTGCATCGGCCGCGACTCGCCGACAACATAGCCCGCCACCCGCCCACCGAGACTGCCAAGCTGCTTGTCGAAGGGTTTGCGCCATGCGCCATTGGCCGAATCGATCCAGATCGAGACGAAAGCCTCCATCTGCGGGCGGCAGGCGCCAAAGCTCGGCGCCGCACCCCGGGCATCGGCGTCGGCGACATTCACCTGCACGCCGTGCGCACCGAGCTCGACCAGACCCGCCCCGACCTCCTCGCGGACACGGCGACAGAAAGTCGCCGAGTCCATCCGGGGGTCGCGCCACAAGGCATAGACGAGCTTTTGCATCAGGCTTTCTTGGGCACGCGCTTGGTCGGCTCGATGCCGGTCAGACGCGCGAGGTTGAGGCCGAGGATGTTGGCCTTGTCCTGCTCGGTGAGCTGGGCGTAACCCCAGTTTTCCTGCAGCTCTTCGGGCATGTCGAAGTAGCGGATGTAATCGGTGACGCGGTTGAGGTCGTCGAACGGCAGGTCGAAACCGAGCACGATCTTGTCCGAATTCATCCACTGCAGCGCGGTGCCGATGGCGTGGTAGCCACGATACGGCGCACGCTGATACCAGCCGATGATGCCGGAGATGCTCATGTACAGATTCTTGTGCTTGCCGCACAGACCGATCAGCTCCTCGGTGTCGGGCCAGCCCGCGTGGTAGGCGATGATCTTGAGATCGGGGAAGTCGAGCAGCACGTCGTCGAGCTGGCCCACGGCGCAGTGGTTGCTGGGCTGCGGGCAGACATAGCTCATGCCGGTGTGAATGGTGAGCGGCACGCCGAGCTCGGAGGCCTTCTCGTAGAACGGCCACAGGCGACGATCATTGATCGCGCCGTCATCTTCGGGCGTGTACAGCTTGCACAGGCGCGCATCGCGCTCCTTGACCAGGTACTCCAGCTCCCAGTTGGCGTGCTTGATGCCGCGCTTGATCACCGGGCCGACGTTGGCCTCGAGATACATGCGCTCGGGATAGGGCTCGATCTGCTGCAACATGAAGCCGTTGGTGGACATCGACACCGTGCCGCCGGTGATGTCCATCATCGGCTCGCGCAGGCAGAAGGCCACGTCCACGTTGGCCGAATCCATATGCCCGATCAGCGAACTCGCGATCGGCGACGGCCACTCGCTGTCCAGATCGCGACCGGCCCAGGCCTTGAGCACGCCATTGACGCTGTCGTGGAAGTGCTGCATGCCGGGGTAATAGCCGATTTCACTCATGGTCTGCAGGTTCATGAAGTGGAATTCGGTCATCGCGACGAAATAGTCTTGGTCTGCCATGTTCGCTTCTCCTTTGGTGAAAGTGAGGCCGGGTTTCTCAGCGCCCGGTATATACAGGCTTGCGCTTCTCGGCAAAGGCACGTGGGCCTTCCTGCGCATCATCGGACGCGAACACGCGGGCCGACATGGTTTTCTCGAGCACGAAGGCGGGCTCGTTGTTGAGCGCGCGCACGGCGATTTCCTTGGCGGTGCGCACCGCCAGCGGGCCGTTCTCGCAGATGCGCTGGGCATAGGCGAGGGCTTCGTCCATGAGCTTGTCGGCGGGCACGACCTTGTTGATGAGGCCGACTTCGTAGGCACGTTTGGCGTCGATGGTGTTGCCGGTCAGCAGCATCTCCATCGCGATTGCCCATGGCACCTGCTGCGGCAGACGAATGTGCGAGCCCCCCGCCGGCACCACCGCCCAGCGCACTTCGGCGAGGCCGAACTTGGCGTGCTCGGCGGCAATGCGGATGTCGGTGCCGAGCATGAACTCCAGCCCGCCGGCCACGCACACGCCGTTAACGGCGGTGATGATGGGCTTGAAATTGCGCTGGAATGGCCGCTTGGCGGGGTCTTCGTAGCCCATTGCGTCGCCGTCATTGAGCGCCGGCAGGGCGACCTTGAGGTCGAGACCGGTGCAGAACGCACGCTCGCCGGCACCGGTGAAGATGGCCACGTGCAGCGCAGGGTCGGCCTCGAAGTCATCGAAGGCGGCCTCCAGGCCGATGAGCATCTCCTTGGTGAGCGAGTTCATCGCTTCGGAGCGATTCATGGTGATGATCGCGATCGGGCCACGTTTTTCGTAGACCACGCTTTCGGGCAGATTCAGTTCCATCATTTCTCCTGTCGTCAGTGCTTGCTGGTCGCCTTCGCGGCAAGCGCCGCGACCGCCACCCACGTTCAATCCTTGCTGCGTCTGAAGTAAGGCAACCACACCTGGTCGCTGACCTGGGTCAGCACCAACTCGACCGCCATCCCGATCGCCAGCTCACCCGCTGCGCAATCGACCACCCTGCTCAGCATGCGCACGCCTTCGTCGAGCTCGACGATCACCGGCGCGTAAGGGGCATCTTCGGCGAAAGCCGGATGCAGCGGGCGCACCACATCGGTCCACGAAAACACCATGCCACGTCCACTGGAGCGTGCCCACACCCATTTGGATGAGGCGCAGTGCGCGCACAGCTCGCGCGGCACGTGGCGGTGGCGCCCGCAGTCCTCACAGCGCTGGAAGCGCAGCTCGCCTTGTGCGCACCAACGATAGAATTCACCCGCCAGCCCCGTCAGCGCGGGCAAGGGTTTGGCGTGATCGGCGCGTGCTGCATTCATGTCCGGTTCCTTCTTCACTGCAGGCTCAGCGCCGCAGGATGGCGATGCTGCCATCACCAAAATCGCCCCAGCCGGTGACCACGCCGATCTCGGCATTCGTCACCTGGCGCGCATCGGCCTGGCCGCGCAACTGGCGCACGGCCTCGACCACATGGCTGATGCCCAGCACATGGGCCTGCGACAACAGGCCGCCGTGGGTGTTGACGGGCAGGCGCCCGCCGAGCTCGATGCCGCCATTCTCGACGAAGGCGCCGCCTTCGCCGCGCGCGCAGAAACCGGCCTCCTCGAGCTGCTGGATGACCTCGAAGGTGAAGCAGTCGTAGATCTGCGCGAAATCGACGTCCTCGGGCTTGACCCCGGCCATGCGAAAGGCCTCGGGTGCGGCGGTGGAGAGGCCGATGCGATGAAAGTCGGGACGGCCGCAGATCTCGTCTGCCGGATAGGGCTGACTGGCGGCCGCGCCCATGATGAACACCGGGTCCTGGCGCAGGTCGCGCGCGCGCTCGGCGCTGGTGACCACGAAGGCCGCGCCACCGTCGGTCTCCAGGCTGCAATCGAACAGGCGGTAGGGCGAGGAGATCATCGGCGAGGCGAGATATTGCTCCATCGTCAGCGGCTTGCCATACATGAGCGCGGCCGGGTTGAGCTGGGCATGACGGCGCATCGCGATCGCCACCGCGCCGAGTTGCTCCTCGGTGGTGCCGAATTCATGCATGTGGCGCCGTGCCATGAGCGCATACCACTGCGGCGGCGCGGTGAGGCCGAAAGGCAGGTAGAAGTCGCGCGCAATGGCGCCACCGGGGATGGAATTGAGGTCGTTGGCCGCAGTTTCGCGCACGCGCGCGCCGGAATAACCATTCCAGCCCCCGGGCACCAGCACGTAATCCGCCACGCCGCTCGCCACCGCCATCGCCGCTGCGCGCAGCGAAGCCACCGGTGCTGCGCCGCCCATGTGCACGGTGGCGGCAAAGCGCAGATTGCTGCAACCCAGCTCGGCGGCAAAGGCCTCGGATTTGCCGACGTTGGGAAAGGGCAGGATGCCGTCGATCTGGGCCGGCTTGAGGCCGGCGTCCTCGATCGCGGCCAAGGCCGCCTGGAGCTGGATGCCCATCTCCGACAGGCCGGAACCTGGCTTGCGGCAGAACGGGGTTTCACCGATGCCGACGATGCAGGCCTTGTCGCGCAACATCGTCTCAGCTCTCCTCGTCCTGCGGCTTGCTTTCGGCCTGATAGGCGTCGAGCAGCGCCTGGCGCGCGTCGGCCTCGCGTTCGCGCAGGCGCCAGAACTCGGGCTTGCGCTTGGCGAGGAAGGCAGCGCCGCCCTCCTTGCCTTCGGGCATGTCGAACCAGTCCGGATACATGGCGGCCGAGGTCACGCAGGATTCGCGATAGCCGTCCATCTCCTGGTCAAAGGAAGCCTTCAGCACTTCCAGGCAGCCCGGGCTCTTCTCGAGCAGTTCGGCGCACCAGCGTTCGACTTCGGCCTCGAGCTCGTCGAGCGGCACGACGGTATTGACCAGCCCCATCGCCAGCGCCTGCTCGGCCTTGTACTTGCGGCACAGCATCCACATTTCGCGCGCCTTCTTGGCGCCGACCACCTTGGTGAGGTAGGGCACGAAGAAGCCATCGGCGGGCGAGGACACGCGCGGCCCGGCCTGGCCGAACACCGCGTTGTCGGCGGCGATGGTGAAATCGCAGCAATACGCCATGTGGTTGTGACCGGCGATGCAGTAGCCCTGCACCTGCGCGATCACCGGCTTGCGTGACAGACGAATGAGGCGGTTGTGCGGGTAGCGGTTGTAGAAGGCCTCGCGCAGACCCCAGCGCTCCCACTCGACGTCGCCGCCCGCACCAAAGTGCTTGCCCTTGCCGGCGACGATGATGACACCCACCATCGGGTCGTGATTGGCGTCGTAGAAGGCGCGGAACATCTCATCCACGGTTGCCAGCGTGAGCGTGTTCATGCGCTCGGGCTTGTTGAGCGAGACACGGGCGATGCTGCCGCCCGAGAGCAGATGCTGCCGCTTCTCGTAGAGGATCTCCACGAAGTCATCCAGCCCCTCGCCCGCTACTTGTACCCACTCGCCCCACTCAGCCATGTCACCATCCTCGGTCTTGGTCATCACATCTGCTTCCATTCGTTTGATTTCAGCCGCGCCTTGCGCACGCACGGCGCCGGCCGATCAGGGGATCGCGCCCTTCGCCTTCAGCGCCTCGATCTCGTCCCACTCGTAGCCGAGCAACTCCATCATCACCAGCTCGGTGTCCTGGCCGAGCTGCGGCCCCAGGCTACGGATCTCACCCGGCGTCTTCGACAAGCTGATGGGCAGGCCGCGCACCTCGACCTCGCGCTGAACTTCCTCGCAGAAGGTCTTCATGAAATAGTTATTGCGCCAGGCCTGCTCGTCGCGGATCACATCGGCGAGATTGTTCACCGGGCTCGCCACCAGGCCTTCGCGCTCGAAAGCCGCCATCAGGCCGGTGTGATCGTGGCGCAGGCAGTGGGCCTCGATCACCTCGATCAAGGCCTCGTTGTGCTGGCGCCGTCCGGCGGCATCGGCAAAGCGCGCATCAGCGGCCAGCTGCGTATCGCCAAAGGCGCGGCACAGCGCCGCCCAGCGTGCGTCCTCATTGGGTTCGCACAGATAGACCCACTTCCCGGTGGTGGGGTAGAGATTCCACAGCGGATTGTCGACCTGCTTGCGCGATTGCTGCAGCGCAGCCGAGCTATCGCCGGCGAGGTAGGACTGCAGGAAGGGCGCGGCCAGAAAGAGCTGGGCACCGTACAGCGAGGCATCCAGGCACTGACCACGTCCGGTGCGCTTGCGCTGATAGAGCGCGAGCGCGATGCCGAGCGCAGACATGATGCCGCCATAGGCGTCGCCCGAGCCCATGCCCAGATAGATCGGCGGTTCGCCCGGCTCGCCCAGGCGCGCCATGATGCCGGTCAGCGCCTGCACCGTCATGTCGAAGGACGGCTTGGTCACGCCGCCCAGACGACCGTAGCCGGTGTTGGTGGCGTAGATGATGTCGGGCTTGATCTCCTTGAGCTTGTCGTAGGACAAGCCCCAGGCATCGAGCATCGCCGGTGCGAGGTTGGACAGGAAGACGTCCGACTCGGCCACCAGGCGATACATGATCTCGCGCCCACCCTCGGTCTTGAGGTCGAGCGCCATGCTTTTCTTGTTGCGGTTGATGACCAGGAAGTACTGGTTCCAGTCGCCGATCTCGAGCGACTTGATCGAGCGCACACCGCGCGCCTGATCGCCGCCCTGGGGTCGTTCGACCTTGATCACGTCGGCGCCGAAGTCCGCCAGGTACTGGGCCGCGACCGGCCCCTGGAACCAGACCGTCAGATCGATGACGCGGATGCCGTCCAATGCTCTTGTCACGTCAATCTCCTTTCGCTGCGTTCAGGCCACCACGCCGGCGCTGCGGCAGGCGTGGATGTCATCTTCCGAATAGCCCAGCAGGTCGCGCATGATCTGCGACGTGTGCTGGCCGCTGCACGGCGCCAGCGCATCCAGACGCGCCGTGCCCTCGCTCATGAAGATCGGGAAGCCCAGGCTCTTCACCGCGCCAAAGCTGGGATGTTCCAGTTCGACGATGTAGCGATTGATGAGCGCCTGCGGGTCGCTGGCGGGATAGTCGAAACGTTCGATGATGTCGGCCGACATGCCTTTTTCAGAGAACACCTGACGCCAGTGCTTGCCGGGCTGGGTGACGAAGGCCGCTTCGAGCGCGTGGATGAGCTCGAGGCGGTGGGTCTCGGTGCGCTTGTCGTGGGTGTCGAAGCGCGGATCGTCTTCGGCAATGCCCACCGCCGCCGAGAACATCGGCCACCAGCGGTCGGTGTCGGGCATGGTCAGCGTCACCCAGCGCCCGTCCGCGCTCGGATAGAGCGCACCCGACATCGGGTTCGACACATCCAGACGCGAGATCGGGTTGAGCAGCCGGTCGCCCTTGCCGATGGCGAGGAAGGCCTGCAGGTCGAGCGCCGCGCCATACATGTTGGCGCCGAACAGCGATACATCCACCGCCTGACCTTCGCCGCTGACAGCGCGATGCAACAAGGCCGTCACCACGCCAAAGGCCAGCATCACGCTCGAGTGCATGGCGCCGGCGCCGGTGTACACCGGTGGCTGTCCGGGCTGGGGCAGGATGGGCATCATGCCGGTGCGGGCGGCAGCGAGCTCGTCGATTGGCGGCAGCTCGCTGTCCGGGCCCAGCGGTCCGAAGCCGGACAGACGGCCGAAGACGATGTCAGGGCGCAGCACGCTCGCCGCCGGGTAGTCGATGCCCAGCGCCTCGAGCTCGGGCGCGGTCCAGTCGGTCAGCACCACGTCTGCCTTGGCCACCAGCGCATGCAGCAGCGCCCGGCCCTGCTCGGATTGAACATCGAGGGCGATGCTCTCCTTGTTGCGGTGGATCAGGTCAGCGTCGTGGTTCCAGACCCCCTCCCCGCCGCCTTCGCGCGGCGCCAGCGGCAAGGGCTCAAGACGCAACACGCGCGCGCCGAAATCGGCCAGAAAGGTCGCCCCCAGCGAGGCGCAGAACAGTCGCGTCAGGTCGATCACGACTACGTCATCAAGAGGACGGCTCATCTCGTTTTCCTCGTTCGATTCGGAACATGCATCCCTTCATTGCGTAGCCGCAGCACATCCGCGGCGCAGCGCAATGTTCGACCTGAGTTTAATGATCGGTCGCCGTCGCAAGGCCTTGCGATTGCCTCAAATACGGCCGTTGGAAGATCAATAACGGACGCCGCGAAAGACCATCCAAATTGATGATGACGCCGCCACTTTCAGTTGAGAGTCTGTGCCGCAGGCGCCCCCCTGTCGGCGCCTCTTCACACAACGAAAAAGGGAAAGAAGATGCCCACGATTCAAAGGAAGCGGAGACACGGGTCAACGACAGTAATGGCCTTGTCGCCCCTGGCGCTGGCCATTGGGCTGGCGGTTGCTCCCGCCGTCCATGCCGGCCCCACCATACAGCTTGGCGAGGACACCAGCCTGGCCTATTCCCTGACGCTGTCGCACACGCTGTCGAGCCGCATCAAGAAAGCGGACAAGGCCTATCTCGCAGATCCCAACTCAGACGATGGCACGCGCAACTTCGATCGTGGCAGCCTTTTCACCAACCGTACCAATGCCCTCGGCGAGCTGCGCCTGCGCCACGACAATCTGGGCGCCATGCTGCGCGCCTCGACCTTCTACGACGCCGCCTACCGCAACTCGAACGACAACAATTCGCCCGCAACCGTCAACAAGATCGGCCCGCACGATGAGTTCACCGCCATCACGCGGCGCGACAGCGGGCGCAATTCGCGCATCCTCGACGCCTACGTTTACGGCAACTTCGCCATCGGCGAGGAGCAATACCTGTCGCTCAAGGCCGGTCGCCACGTGCTGGCCTGGGGCGAGAGCCTGTTCTGGCCCAACATCAGCCAGGGCCAGTCGCCGGCCGATGCGCCGGTGTTCAACGTCCCCGGCACCGAAGCGAAGGAAGGCTACATGCCGGTCGGCCAGCTGTCGGGCACCTTCACCTTCAACGACAAGCTGAGTGTGACCGGCTTCTACCAGTACAAGTGGGAAAAGACCCGCCTCAATGCAGTGGGTGACTATTTCGGTTCCGATTTCTTCGGCCCAGGTGCGCAGTTCTATCGGCTGGCACCAGGCGTGATCAGTTCGCTGCCGGACTCTACCTTCACTGCAGTCAACTTCGGCGGCGAAATCGAGCCGGGCGACTCCGGACAGTGGGGTGTGGGTGGTCGCTATCAGGTCAGCGACGCGACCGAGATCGGTCTCTATCACTATCGCTACCACGATCGCGTGGGCGCGATGTTCTTCGACTTCAGTCTCAATGGCGACACCACCTATTCGTCCTTTGCCCGCTTCGGCAGCCAGGCCTCGCCCGGCAGCGCGCCCTACTTCAAGCTGGCCTACTTCGACGACATCAAGCTGACCGGCATCAGTTTCAGCTCCAAGGTCGGCGACGCCGTGCAGTACGCCGCTGAACTGAGTTACCGCGACAATGCGCCGGTATATGTAAACACCCCGCTCGGTCCCGCACCTGCGCGCGGCAGCTATTTCCAGGGCAACGTCAACTTCCTGTACACCCTGGGACCCAACCCGCTCGCGCACCAGACCACCCTGATGGGCGAACTCGTGCACCAGCGCATCCACAAGGTCGATGACCTCACGATCACCAGCGGCGGCTTCAACCTGGGCAGTTTCAACGACTACACCTACGACATTGCCAGCGGAGCGCAGACGCGTGGCTCCTCGTTGCTCGGCGTGGGCGGCATTTTCGACTATCCCAGCGTCTTTCCGGGCTGGGACCTGACGACCAAGGCGATCTGGTCGCAGAACATCGCCGGCAGCGCCTACCAGGGCCTGGGTCGCGACGAGAAGCGCCTGACCCTGGGTGCCGACTTCAAGTATCTGGGCAACTTCAGCGTCGGTCTCACCTACGTCGACTACCTCGGCTCGGCCAGCGTCAAGAATGGCCGCAACTTGGCCGACCGCGACTATGTTTCGCTGAACGCCAAGTACACCTTCTAAGCCCACGGCACCGAACAAGGAAATCAACATGAAACCAAGACTCATCGGCATGGCCCTCGCAGCAGCGTTCGCGATGCCATTTGCCACGGGCATCGCCCACGCCAAGGCCACGCCCGAAGAGATCGCGCGCCTCAACAAGGATCTGAACTGCATCGGCGCCGAGAAAGCCGGCAACGCCGACGGCTCGATCCCCGAATGGAGTGGAAAGTGGCTCGGAGTGCCGCCCCACGTCGACTTCAAGGGCACGGGCAATCACCCCATCGACCCCTACGCCGGCGAAAAGCCGCTGTTCGAGATCACTGCGGCCAACTTCGCCCAATACGCCGACAAGCTCACCGCAGGCCAGCAGGCGCTGTTCGCGAAGTATCCGCAAACCTACCGCATGCTGATCTACCCGACTCACCGCGACTTCCGCTACCCGGACGCCGTCTGTGAATCGACCAAGCGCAACGCCCAGGAAGCCGAGCTGCGCGACGAGGGCATGGGCGTGCATTCCTTCACCAACGGCGTGATGTTCCCCTTCCCCAAGAGCGGCCTCGAGCTGTTGTGGAACATCACCGTGCCCTATCGTGCGTACACTGAGCAGTTGACCTCGGACAACGCCTACGTGATCGGCGACGGCAGCATCAACTGGGGGCGGGTGAGGTCGCGCAACATGGGGCCCAGCCACAAGCCCGGAATGATCGAAGCCACCGACGAGCTGGCCGCGTCCTACTACCTGAACGAGACCCTGCTGCCCGAACGTGACCGCGGCGAAGTCAATACCGGTGTCGAGTTCTACAACTACAAGACCAAGCCGCGCCAGAGCTGGCGCTATGACCCGGGCACGCGCCGGGTGCGGCAGTCGCCGGGCTACGGCTTCGACATGTCCTTCCCGGGCAGCGGCGGCTCGATCACGGTTGATGAGGTGCGGGTGTGGAACGGCTCGCCCGAACGCTACGACTGGAACATCATCGGCAAGCGCGAGATCTACATTCCCTTTCACGCCTACCGCGTGCATTCGCCGGACATCAAGTACGCTGATCTGCTGATGAAGAGTCACGCCAACCCGGAGTACATGCGTTACGAACTGCGCCGGGTATGGGTGCTCGAGGGCAAGTTGAAGGGGGATTTCCGCCACCTCTACAGCAAGCGCGACATGTACATCGACGCCGACACCATGTTCCCGATCATGGCCGACAACTACGATACACGTGGCCAGCTGTGGCGGACTTCGATGATCAACCACTTCTATGCCTACGAGATGAACACCTGGCAGGCAGGCGCGGGTTTCTACTACGACCTCAACGCTGGCACCTACCTGGGCTTCAACCTGGTGAACGAGCAACCAAGCGCCTACCGGCTCAACGACAGCAACATCTCGGAGCGCGATTTCGGCCCCGAGGCCGCGCGTCGCGTCGGGCAGTAAGCCAAGTTGAGCCTGCGGCACGGCGCCGCGGGTTCAATGTCTCTCTCTTCTGACCTGCAGCCACGGGGGATTCAACTCCGCGGCGCAGGTCTTTTTTTGCTTCTGGATGCAGCGCTCCGGGGCTTGATTTCGGGGTGGGATCGACAAGGCCTTGCCGAGGCCGAACGCGTATGCTGCAGCGGCGCCGGCGCTACAAGCCGATACACGCTGGGTACAGGCTGTGGCGCACAATGGGCAGCGTAGGGTCATGCACACGAAGATGCGCGGACTCATTTCGATGGAGTTAACCATGAAGAACATCAAGCTCGCCCTCGCCCTCATCCTCGCCACGCTCAGCCTGTTGTGGTGGCTGGCCGATCCGCTGCTGATCGAAGGCAACACCTTCTTCGCAATACGCGCACTCGCAGTCCATTACAGCGGTGTGCTTGCAATCGGGGCAATGAGCGTGGCAATGATCCTCGCCTTGCGCCCGACCGCGGTCGAGCCCCTGCTTGGCGGCATGGACAAGACCTACCGACTGCACAAATGGCTGGGCATCGCCGGGCTGTCGGTCGCGACAGTGCATTGGCTTTGGGCCAAGGGCACGAAGTGGGCCGTGGGCTGGGGCTGGCTGGAGCGCCCGCATCGCGGCCCGCGTCCGGAACAGACGGTGGAGCTGTTCCGCTTCTTTCAGGAACAACGCGGCCTGGCCGAGACGATCGGTGAGTGGGCGTTTTACGCCTTCGCCGTGGTGGCCGCCATCGCGCTCATCAAGCGCTTTCCCTATCGTCGTTTCGTGCAGACTCACCGCTTGATGGCAGCGCTCTATCTGGCGCTGGTGGTGCACAGCGTCGTGCTGCTGCCCTTCACCTACTGGAGCACGCCGCTCGGGCTGGTGATGGGCGTGCTGATGGCCGCCGGCAGCTACGCCGCGCTGCAGTCCCTTCGCGGACGCATCGGTCGCGGACGCCGCGCACACGGCATTGTGGAGCGCATCGTCCAGTACCCGGACAACCAGGTGCTCGAAGTCAGTCTGCGCCTCGCAACACCCTGGCCCGGGCACCAGGCCGGCCAGTTCGCTTTCGTCACTTTCGACGAGGACGAAGGCCCACACCCCTTCACCATCTCCTCGGCATGGACGGACGACGGCCGCATGCGCTTCATGATCAAGCCGCTCGGCGACTACACACGGCGTCTGCCGGAAAGCCTGAAGACGGGTGACCCGGTGCGCATCGAAGGTCCCTACGGCCGCTTCGACTTCGGTGGCCAGGAACACCAGATATGGGTGGCAGGCGGCATCGGCATCACCCCCTTCGTCGCGCGCATGCAGGCGCGTTTGCACGAGGGTGAAGACGCGCCCGTCGACCTCTTCTACAGCACTCGCGCACCGGACGAGGGCTTCATCAAGCAGCTACGCGAGCTCGCGGCTCAGGCGCAGGTGAAGCTGCACGTACTCATTTCAGGGCGCAATGCCCGCCTCGACGCCGACGGCATCTGCCAGGCAGTGCCCAACTGGAAGAGCGCCGGAATATGGTTCTGCGGCCCGGCGGCTTTTGGCGACACGCTGCGCGCCACCCTCGGCGCCCGCGGGTTGGATTCGAGACGCTTCCATCAGGAGCTGTTCGACATGCGCTGACGCCCTCCGGCATGCGGTGCCCCAGGGAGCCGGCTGCCGAAAGCGAAAGGCCAGAGGCGAGCGACCGTGACCGTCGCTCGCCTCTGGCCTTTTTCTACTCCGGCAAGCCTCACCGGCAGCGCCGTAGCCTTACACCAGCATGCCCACGTTGGCGCCGTGGCGGGTGGCTTCGGCCAGACGACGCGGCACCCAGGCCGAACCGGCAAGCCAGACCTTGGGAATGCTGCCGTCTTCCTGCAGGCGGTAATACAGATCGGGTTGCTGCACCGAGCCATACACCAGCACCACGCTATCGAAGCCTTGCTCGACATAGCGCTGATCACCCCAGGACGAGACGAACTCGAGCCCGTCCGGCCGCACCGCCTTGAGGATGAGGTTGGGATGCACCTTGACCCCGCACTGCTCCATGCGCTTGAGCACCATGCCGATCGAGTAGCGCGCAACTTCGGTCGCCAGATGCACCGACTTGTGGAAGATCTCGACTTCCTTGCCCTGCGCGGCGAGGTATTCGGCCACGCACGGGGTCTGGTAATAGTCTTCCTGCGACACCAGCGCGACACGCTTGCCGGTGCTCACCTTGCCCAGCATCACGTCCCAGCCCTGCACCACACTGGGCTGGTCGATGCCTTCCACCTCATCGGGCAGTCGCGGCAGCGCGCCGGTGGCGATGACGACCGCATCGGGCTGGAGCGACTTGATGAAGTCCACATCGGCGTGCGTCTGCAGACGCACATCGACGCCCAGGCGTTCGAGCGCGTTCTCCTCGAAATACACCTGGTCCTCGAAGGAATCGCGCCCGGGCGCACGCGCCGCGATCAGCAACTGTCCACCGAGGCGCTTGCCCTGCTCCAGCAGCGTCACCTTGTGCCCGCGCATGGCGGCCACGCGCGCCGCTTCGCAGCCGGCGGCACCACCGCCCACGACGACCACATGACCGGGCTTGTCTGCGGGGCGGAAGTTCGCCTCCCAGTCCAGCTCGTTGCCGATCTGCGGGTTGATCGAGCACACCGGCGCATAAGGCAGCGTGAGCGGCTCGGAAGCTTCGTCGATGCAGCGCGTACAGGCGATGCAGCGGCGGATTTCGCCCAGCCGGCCTTCGCGTGCCTTGTTGGCAAATTCGGGGTCGGCGATACCGGCCCTGACCATGCCCACAAGGTCGCAGAAACCGCCCTTGAGCAGTTCTTCGGCCAGCACCGGATCGTTGATGCGACCGGTAAACAGCACCGCGATCTTGCGCTCCAGGTCGGCCACATCGGAACGTGCAGCCTTGCCGAACTCGCGGTATTCGGCGTGCGGATGATAGGACGAAGGCACGTAGGACGGCGCGCCCCAGCAGTGCCCGACGTCGACGTCGAGGAAGTCGAGCAGACCGGTCTCGGCGATGTAGTACACCATCTCGCGCAATTCCATGTTGTCGTAGCCGCCCTCGCGCGACTCCTGCCCATTGACACGGATGCCGAGCGCGAGCTTGTCACCGACCCGGGCACGGACGTGCTTCAAGGCCTCGATGACAAAGCGCACGCGCTCCTTCGGCCCGCCGCCCCACTGGTCGGTGCGACGGTTGGTCACCGGCGACAGGAAGCTGTAGCCGATGGTTTCGTGCGCGCAATGGATTTCCACGCCATCGGCACCGCTCTTGAGCGCGGCCTCGGCGGCGTCGGCGTAACCATCGAACAGGAACTGGATTTCACGTTCACCCAGCACATGGGGCGTGTAGTCCTGCGCGCCCACCACCGGCACGGCCGACGGCGACCACAGCGCGTTGAGGTGGGTGAGCTGGACCACGACCACCGCGCCACTGGCGTGCATTTCATCGACGAAGCGCGTCCAGCCGGCGATGAATTCGGGGTTCTGATAGGCGGCAAAATGGCAGCCGAAGCCGCCGCGCATGGAGACCTCATCGGGCGCGCCGTCCGGGAAAGGCAGGTTCAGCAACCAGGTCTCGCTGCCGATCCAGCCCGTGCCGCCCTTGGCCTTGGCACCGTGGTGCGCGATGAAGTGTTCGTCGATGAGGCCAGGCGCACGCGACGAATTGATGGTGTTGGTTGTTTCGCAGATACGGTTGGGCACCCGCATCGGACCCACCTGAAGCGGCGAGAACAGGTGCTCGAACTTCACGTTACTCATGTATGTCTCCTCCAGTTTCTCGGGCGCAGGCCCGGACAATCCCGATTGCAGCCGGGGCTGCGCACCCGCCAGGGCTCAGGCGCCGCGTCAGGCGGACGCGGTCGGCGTCAGGATGACGATGCCGAAGGGGCGGTCGGTTTGAGACTGGAAGTAACCCCAGGTGGGGAACATGGCCACCAGGCGCGGCCACAGCGTTGCGCGCTCCTCGGGGCTGGCGTCGCGCGCGATCGCAGGCATGCGCTTGTGATCGCATTGCACCCAGCACTCGGGAGTCGCCATCACATTGAGATACCAGGCGGGGGCAGCGTCGTAACCTGCCAGCGAGGCGACGACCACCATGTTGTCACCGTCCTGCAGGAACACCAGGGGCGTGGTGTGCTCCTTGCCTGACTTGCGCCCGACCATGGTCAACAGCAGCGTGGGCAGCCCCGAGGGCGAGCCCTTGCCGGTGGACCAGCCTTCCGGATTGGCCAGATAACGCGCGACGTCGGCCTTGGCATCGCCGCGGATACGCTCGAGCGAGGCCGTGGCGCCCTTCAGGCCTTCCCAATCTTCTTCGGACATGAAGTCCGGCTTCACCATCTGTTCGCGATCGTTTGTTGCCATGATTTCCCTAGCTCCAGCCAGTTTGAAGAAATGACCCAGCTCACAGTCTAGTGTTGGCCACTGCAAGCCTCAGCCACCAAACATTTCCAATCCGGCCTTTGGCATTCCAATTCGGGACATGGGTGGCACTAAGCCATGGCGCTCTCGCCGCGCGCATCGGAGAGCGTCTTCCCGGTCCAACCCTTGAACGCACGGCGGAAGTTGCTGACGCTGCTGTAGCCGAGCAGAAAGCCGATCTCCTTCGGGGTCAGCGCAGTGTGCTTGAGATATTGGACGGCAAGATCCTTGCGCGTCTGGTCGAGGATCTGCTGGTAGCTCATGTCTTCCTCGACCAGGCGCCGGCGCAGGGTGCGTGCGCCCATCTTCAGGTTGCTCGCCATCTCCTCCAGGGTCGGGAAGCTGCCCGGATTGTTCATGAGGAAATTGGAGATGGTGTCGGTCAGTTCACTGCGCTCGCGGTTCTTTGACGCGAGCAGCTCGCAGTTGCGCGCGCACAGCTTGAAGACCTCTTCATTGGCCAGGCTGATCGGGTCCTGCAGCCGATTGATGTCGAAGACGACGATGTTGCGCGGCTGATTGAAGTAGACCGGACAGTTGAAGCGCCGGTTGTAGCGCGAGAGGTCGGCTGGCTGCGCATAGGTGACGTGCAGCTCGAGCACCGGAAAAGGCCGGTTGGTGAGCGCGGAGGCGAGCTCTATGGTCTGGCTGACGAACTCCTCGATGCCGAAACGCAGCACGTCGCCAAGAAGATGAACATCCTGGATCTCGGAAAACCAGCGTCCATTGGCAATGTAGTTGCGCGACAGAAAAACGTGCTGCTCGTGGAGGTCGCGGTAGCGGTCGTAGAGCTCGCGCGAAGCCTTCAGCGTCGGCGCGCTGAGCGTGGCATAACCGAGAATGCCGAGATCGCTGATCTTGAATTCCTGGCCCAGGCTGATGCCAAGGTAGGGGTCGCGCGTGAGCTCCATCATGTTGAGGATGATCTGGCGATACTGCGGCGGGCGTGGGCGCCCATGCGGATCGTCCAGGCGGTCTGCATGGAGACCGGTTCCCTGCAACACCTGAGCGGGCGTGAAGCCGCGTTGCAGCATGCGTTCAAGATAGAATTCGATCTTGCTCTTGGGCTTTAGGTCACGCATGGAATCCTCCGTCGCCGGGCCGGAAGTCGACATCCAGCCCTTGTCGTTCACCTGTCCACATTTGATCAAAATAATTCGGACAATGCATCATCCGATCGAATTATATGATGCCTCCACAAGCGCAATTGTGTCCGTTGATCAGCAATCGCGCACGCGCGGCGCGCTTAGTGCTTTGAGGTGATGCAGGCGCAGGCGCGAGGTGCAATAGTCCTGCCATCAATGCGAATGTCGGCGATGGCTTGAGCGCCCGGGCTTGAACACCCGCGCTTGACGACCAGGACTTGACGACGACATGCGAGGCGAACGGGGAGTGCAAGCATGAATGAGCTGCAGCAGATCACTGAGGCTTTCAAGGCTGCGCAAGAACGCGGCGAGGCCGTCGCGCTCGCCAGCGTGGTCGCGGTGAGTGGCTCGGCCTATCGTCGGCCGGGGGCACGCATGCTGATCTCGGACACGGGTGTGCGCGTGGGCACGGTCAGTGGCGGCTGCCTCGAACGCGACGTGATGCGTCATGCCGGGCGCAGCATCAGCAGTGCAAAAACCGTGCTGCGCCTCTACGACTCGCTCGACGAGGACTTGTCCGAAGGCTTCGCCCTGGGGTGCAACGGCGCCGTGCTGGTGATGATCGAGCCCGCCGATGCGAAGGTCGAGCATCACATGCAGTTCCAGGCCGACTGTCTGCGGCAGCGTCGCCGTGGTGTCATCGCCACCGTCCATGGAGTGCCCGGTACCGACGCCAATGCCGACTGCGCCCCACCGTCCAGCGTCGAGCTCGGTGCACGCGTGTCGCTGATCGAAGGCGGTACGCTGCGCGTCACGGGCATCGCCCCGGGGGCGCTGCGCGAGGCGCTGTGCGCCGCCGTGGCCGACGCCCTGGTGCAGGGTCGCGGCGGCAGCTGGTCGCGTACGACCGAGACCGGCACCGTCTCGGTGTTGATCGAGCTCCTCACTCCGCCACTGCGGGTGATGGTGTTCGGCGCGGGCCAGGACGTCGAGCCGCTGGTGAGCTTCGGGCACAGCCTGGGTTGGAGCATGCAGGTGGTGGCCAACAACGGTGGCTTCGGCACGCGCGCGCGCTTTCCCCGTGCCGACGTCGTGCATCTGGGCTCACCCGCGGACGCGGTGGCCACGCTCAAACCCGATGGCGACACCGTGGTGCTGTTGATGAGCCACAACTTTCCGCTCGACGTCGCCGCCCTGTGCGCGCTCGCGCCGCTGCAACCGCGCTACATCGGGCTGCTCGGACCACGCCACCGCGCGCAGCGCCTGCTCGACGAGGTGAGCGCACGCGGGGTGAGCGTCGACGACGCCTTGCGCGCGCGCATCCATGGCCCGGTCGGGCTCGACATCGGCGCAGAGACGCCGGCCGAAGTCGCGCTCTCCATCGTCGCCGAGATCAATGCCGTCCTGCGTCAGCGCGCGGGCGGTTGCGCACGCCTGCGCGAAGGGCCGCTGCATCTGGCTGCAGGCCCCGACCGCCATCTGCGCGCCAGCCATACGCCAGCGCAAGATGTGGTGTGCGGCCTGAGCGCCCACGCCTGAAAAAACAGGGTTGGCGCCGCGCACCTCAGGCGTAGCGCCCACCCTTGAACATGCTGCCGCCCCAGGCCCCGCATGCAGGGCTTGGGGTTTCAATCTCCGGGCTTCAATCCCCGAGTGTCAGTCCATCAGTGCGATGACTTCGTCGCCGAAACGGCGCACGGCATCGAGCTGGGAAGCGAGGTCCTGGGGGTCCACCTTGGAACTCCACGGCACCAGACCGGCATGGGTGAGGCCGATGTCACGCAAGCGGCGGAAATCATCGAGCGTGCGGGCACTGAAGTCGATGCCGTGGATTTCGTAGTCCTCACGATCCAGCGTACCGAAGTCGGCGCGGAAGGCGTTGAGCTGTTCGATCAGGGCCTTCAGCGTCTCGAAATCGGTGTTTGCCGACGCCCAGCCGTCACCCACGCGCGCGGCGCGACGCAAGGCCGGCTTGCTGTGGCCACCGACCAGGATGGGCACAGGTTCGCTCGGCACCGGCTGCATGCGCAGCGGGCCAAAATCGAAGTGCTTGCCATGAAACTCGAAGAACTCCCCGCTCAGGGCGCCGCGCACGATCTCGATGCACTCGTCCATGATCTCGCCACGCTTGTCGAAATCAACGCCGTTGTAGATGAAGTCTTCCTTCCACGGGCTCAGGCCTGCGCCCAGGCTGATGCGCCCGCCCGACATCACCGCGACCGAGCTCAGCGCCTTGGCCAGAATCAAGGGCTGGCGCACCGGCACCTTGAGCACACCGGGGTAAAAGCGCAGCCGGGTGGTCACCGCCGCCATTGACGCCATGGCGACGAAGGGCTCGATGAATTCGGATTGCTCGAGATAGCCCCGAATGGCGTCGGTATCGGCATACGGATAGTCCGACTCGGTCGCACGCGGGAAGAACAGGCTGTCGGGCATGGACAGGCTGTCCCAGCCGCAGCGCTCTGCCTCGCGCGCCAGGTTCATGTAATTGGTGTAGTGGGTAAAGCCGAGCTGAAGTACGAACTTCATGAGTGTGCTCCCGGTTGCAGGACTGGAATCAGCGCGGCGGGGGTGCACATGCGCGCTGTTGGGGTAAGAGGGTTTCAGGCGCTGGCGGCACGTTCAGCGGCAAGGGCGGCGGCGCGGTCGGCGGCGCCAAAGAAGGCGAGCAGCTCGGTCGCCACGCCGTGCGCGCAATCGTGTTGCACATTGTGGCCGGAAGCGGGCAGTTCGGCGACGCGCAAATCGGCAAAGCATGCCAGGCGGCGCAGATAATTCGCATCGTCCGCGCCGAACTGTTCTCGCACATGGCCTTGGTCGGCAATCAGCAACAGGGTCGGCGCACGCACGCGCCGCCAGTTGGCCATCCACTCATCGACGCTGTAGAGCAGCGGCGAAGGCAATCGGTGCCAGGGATCGCAGGCCATCACCACCCCGCCGCCGGCAAATTCGAGGGTGAGCTCACGCGCCAGGAAGAGCGCACGTTCGGCATCGAGGCGGGGGTTGGCCTTGCGCAAGCGCTCGGCAAAGGCGGCGGCGTCACGATAAGGTTTGGGCTGCGGCGGGTGAGCACAGGCATCGAGCCAGCACCGTAGCTGGGCCGATGCATCAGCCGTAGGTGATGCGAGGCCAAGGAAGTCGAGTAGCGCGAGGCGGGCAATACGCTCGGGGCGTGCCGCCGCGTAATTCAACGCGATGTTCGCCCCCATGCTGTGTGCAGCCACCCACACCGGCGCATCGCCAGCGTAGTGCGTGAGCACAGCCTCGAGATCGGCGTAGTAGTCGGCAAACGCGTAAGCTCGCCCCAGCCACTCACTCTGTCCGTAGCCGCGCCAGTCCGGCGCGATGACGTGGAACGCGTCACCCAGCGCATCGACGACGAACTGGAAGGTGATCGAGCTATCCATCCAGCCGTGCAGCATGAACAGTTTGGGCGCATCAGCCGGCCCCCAGTGACGCACGTTGTACTCGAGCTCGCGCACACGGATGCGCTCGCAACGTGAAGGGCTAAAGTTCGTTGAAGAGGCAGGTTTCATGGGAACCGATGCTAGCGTCGAAATCCGATCCAGCCCTCATCCATGTGAGTGATGTGGTTCTCATTCATGTGAGTGATGCGCCCCAGGACTCACCCTGTTAACGTTAGTCAAGCAGTCAAACCAGGACAAGGGGAGCCGAAGATGGCCCTGGATATCAAGGAAAGTTTCGAAGTAGGTGCACCCATCGACGCAGTGTGGGCGTTCCTCAACGACCCGCAGAACGTCGTCGCCTGCATGCCGGGCGCAAGCCTCAACGAGATCGTCGACGACAAGCAGTTCATCGGTTCGGTGAAGCTCAAGATCGGCGCGGTCAGCGCCCAATATCAGGGCACGATCACCTACACCGAGCGCGACACCAGCAACTACATCGTCAAGATGCTGGCCGCGGGCAACGAGCGCGGCGGCGGCACCGTCAGCGGCACCATCGTCACTCAGCTCGAGTCCCTGGCGGGCGGCAGCGCGACTCGCGTGGTGTGCGAATCGAGCATAGACCTCACCGGCAAGATCATCCAGGTCGGGCGCGGCATGATCGAGGGTGTTTCGGCGCAGATCATCAAGAAGTACGTCGGCAACGTGCGCAAGCTGCTGGAAGCGCCGGCCGCGCAGGCCACCGCAGATGCTGCGCTTGCGGCTGAAGCCAGCGCCAACGGCACAAGCACCGACGCCGGCACGACCAGCGCCCCACCGCCGCGCCCGCCCATGCCGGAGAAGGAAGACTCCATCAATGTTCTCGCCGTCGTCTTCAAGGTCATTTCCGATCGCATCAAGGCCTTCTTTCGCCGCCTCTTCGGACGTGCCTGAACAACAGCCAGGGGCCCTGCCCTGCACGCAGGCAGGATCACGCAGATGAACCCCGACACTCAGCCCGCCCGCACCGAGGCGCTGACCCAGGATAGCCTGGCCGGACATGCCCTAGAATCAGCCTATTCGAGCCTGCGCTCGCCCTTCGATGCGCAGCCCTACCTGCTCATCGATCTCGATGCCGGCACCACCTGCGCGCCTGCGCAGCTGAGACTGCTGGCGCGCTGGCTCGAAGCCCAGGCCTGTCCGGTGATCGGCATCGGCAGCCGGACAAGAGGCATAGGCGAGGCCTGCGACCTCGTCCTCAGTGACGACGCTGGTCTGGGCGGCGTGATCGACAACATCGTGCGCGCGCCCCTTGCCGCGATGACCCTGGTGCAGGTGCTGCGCGCGACCACGCGCATGGCACTGGCGCGCGCGCTGAGCGTCGAGTCGCTGGCCTACTCGACGCTGCAGGCGGGTCCGGAGTTTCAACGCTGGTCCGCCGCCAACCCCCCTGCCCCCGAGAGCATCGCCAGCGACGACGGCCCCGCCGTGCTCATCGAACGCAGCGAGGACAGGCTGCAATTGCGCCTGAACCGCCCATCCAGCCGCAACGCCATGAGCGTCGAGATGCGTGATGCGCTGGTCGAGGCCTTCGAGCTCGCGGCGATGGACAACAGCATCGCCCACGTCGATGTGAGCGCGCTGGGGGCCTGCTTTTCAGCCGGCGGGGCACTGCAGGAGTTCGGCACCGCGGGCGATGCCGCCAGCTCACACGCGGTGCGCAGCCTGCGCCTGCCCGCCGCCACCTTGCTGCGCTGCGAGGCGATCGTTAACGTGCACGTGCACGGCGCCTGCATCGGCTCGGGCATCGAATTGCCAGCCTTCGCCGACCGCCTCACGGCCAGCCCGGCAAGCTTCTTTCAGCTCCCCGAGATCCGCTTCGGCCTCATCCCCGGCGCCGGCGGCTGCATCAGCATCCCGCGCCGGATCGGCCGCCAGCGCACCGCCTATCTGGCCCTGTCGGCACGCCGCATCAACGCCGCCACCGCACTCGATTGGGGCCTGGTCGACGAGATCGTGACCACGGCCGACTGAGCCAGCGCTCAGAGCCAGCTCTTTTTCCCCGCTTGCGTTTGAACCCAGCGCGCTTGAAGCAGACGCACCCCGCCGCACTAGGCCGCGTGCAGCACCCGGCCACGGCCCAGGGTGAGGCGTACGCGCACCGCAGCGAGATCCTCGAGCACGGCGTCCCATGAGCGGTCGAGCACACACAGGTCGGCCGTCGCACCCACCTGCAGCTGACGGCATTCGCCCCCCGGGTCTTGCGCGCTGGAGCCATACAGACGCAGCAAGGCCGCCGTCGCATCGAGACACTCACCGGCGCCCAGCCTGCGTCCGCCCCGAGTCAGGCGCTGCTGCGCGGCCGCCATCGAGCGCCATGGATCGGCGTCGCCATAGGGCGCATCCGAGCCGGCGCCGAGCGCCACCCCGGCACTGACGAAGCTGCGCGCCCGATAAAGCCCCGCAAGCTCGTCTGTGGCCAGCGCCGACAGGTAGGCGTCACCGCGTTCGAAGACAAAATGAGGCTGGGTGACGACGGCCAGCCCGGCATCGCGCACCAGGGCCACGGCCTCGGGCGTGCTCAGTGCGGCATGTTCCAGGCGGTCTCCCGCACGCACACCCGCGGCCTGCAAGGCCCCCAGCGCAAACATCAGCTCGGCCAGCGTCACGCAGTGCACCGCCACCGGTCGACCCGTCCGATGGCTATGCACGATGCGCGCGCAAGTCGCATCAAAGTCGGGCAGATCGGACTCGCGCAGGTGGATCTTGGTCGCGCCCACCGCGAGCCCGGGTTGACGCCATGCGGGGTCGAGCGCCGCGCTGCCCATCATCAGCACCTCCTGGCGCAGCGCGCCGCGCGCCGCTTCGGCGGCGAAATGAAGAAATTCGTCGCGCGCGTTGCTCGGGCTGGCGTCAGTGACGCCGGTAATGCCAAAGCCCGCCAGCCGCCGGCTGACCTCGTCCAGCGCCGGCATGCGCCCGCCCAGGCGCTCACGCAGCCAGGCGTCGCCGGCGTAAAGCCGGCCGCTGGCCACGCCCGCATGACGCTCGAACGGGTCATCACCCGTCACCCCGTCCCGAACGCCCAGCTGTCGCAGCCCGGCAGAATTGAAGATCCACAATTGCCCGCTGCGGTGCTGGATGCGCAGCGGGCGCTCGGGCACGGCGCAGTCTAGCCAGGCACGGTCGATATCGCCTGCAACCGATTCATGGTAGCCGACACCACGCATCCAGCCAGTGCCTGCGCCATGCCTGGCGAGGGTGTTGAAAAGCGCTGCCGCATCGCTGAGCTGAGGCGGGCCACAGGGCACGGATTCGAGCGCCGCGGCATACGCCAGCAGATGGATGTGGTGATCGTGCAGGCCGGGCAGCACCGCAGCAGCGGCGGCATCGAAGACCTCCTCGCCCGCGCGTGGGCGCAGGCCGGGCGCCAGCTCGACGATGCGCTCGCCCTCGACGCGCAGCGCCACGCAGGCCTGGCCGGCGTACAGGCGTGCGTTGATGATCAGCATGCCAGCAGCGCGTCGAGCGCGGCATTGTCCGCACCCTGCGGCCGCGCCGGCGGCGCAGCAGGGGGGAGCTGGGGCCGGCAATCGCCCAGCCCTGCGTGCACGGCCTGCGCGTGCCAGCGCTGGGCACGCGCACGCAGCGCCACGTCGAGTTCGGAGTGTTCTTCGCTACCGTGTCCGGCGCTCAGTGCGGGGCGTTCCCAGCTCGCGCAGTGGGCAACGACATCGCGCATCGCCAGCGCCACCACACAGCCACCTCCGGCCAGGTGGGTGCTCCAGGCCGCGAGCGCGGCATGCAGGCCGGTGAGCGGATCCGCGATGGCGTCACCGCAAAAAGCATAGTCACCGCCGCTGCGCGCGAGCAGCGCCGACAGACCACCGGCCACACCGGCATCGTCGCCGAAAGCCACCCAGTTGGCCGCGGGCTCATCGCGGCCGTAACCGGTGATGCTGATCCAGCTCAGGCCGGGCTGTGTGCCGACAAGTTCGTCGGCGTCGATGCCGAGCTGGCGCAGCGCGCGCGGGCGCGAGGCGTCGATGACGATGTCCGCCCAGCGGATCAGCCGGCGCAGGCGCTCAATGCCCGCCGCGCTGGCAAAGTCCACCGCAACGCAGTGCTTGCCCGCATTGAGCACATTGAAGAAGGCCGCATTGCCGGCGCGTGCGCCATCGGCGCGGCGAGTGCTCTCGACCTTGATCACCTGCGCGCCAAGCTGATGCAGGAGCTGCCCGCACAAGGGACCGGCCCACAGGGAAGACAGATCAAGCACGCGTGGCGCCCGTGCCGCGCGCGCAGCATTTGCGCGCACGCCGTGGCGACGAATGCGACACCAGGGTGGCGAAAAATGAGTAAAGCCGGGTTCGGGAAAGTCCGCTGCGGCAACCGGCAGGCCGATCAGGCGCGCGCGCTCAAGCACGGCATCCACCGACTGGCCTTGCAGCGCCTCGGCAAGGCTGTCCCAGTCGCTCACTGCGCGCCCTTCTAGCCAGGCCGGCAGCAGCGTCCAGTCCTCGCTGCGCGCCAGGTTCACCGCCAGCATGCCGTCGGCGGCGGGCAGCAGACGACAGCTGCCGCCTGCCGCTACCCGCCCCTGGCGGCGCAGGCCAAGCAGTGCCGCGCGTTGCGCAAGCACATCCGCGCCCCGCCGCCAGGGCGGGGGCAAGCGCACGCCGTAGGCTTCGATCGCCTGCAGCACGCCATTGGCACACGCCGCCAGCGGTGCCGGCAGCATGCGTCCCGGCGCATGCGCAGCGCCGGTCAGCCACATCAAGCCGCTGCCCGCCCAGGCGATGGCCGGGTGCGTGTCTTCAGGTCCGTCCTCGACCTTCACCCCTGCGCCCAGCGCCGACAGCAGCGCCGCCGCATAGCGGCTGGCACTGCCCTCCCCGGCAAGCACCAGACGGCGCCCGTTTACAAGACTGCACCCCCGCAGGGGCGCGTCGCCAAAGGTGGACGGCGCCACACTGACGCTCGCGGCGGGTGCTGCCTTGTTCACGGCGGCGGGCACCCGGCTGCGCGGAGCAAGTGCCCCAGCTCCGCAGAGAAGGGTGCCCACGCCCGCGCCATGTCGAATCAGAGCGCGGCCGACAGCTCGTCGCGCAACACGCGGCGCAGGATCTTGCCCATCTCGTTATAGGGCAGCTGCTCGCGGAAGCTGATCACCGCCGGCACGCGTGAGGAACGCAGGCGCTCGCGCACCCAGGTCTGCAGCTCGGCGCGCAGCGCGGCCTCGTCGATCTTCACCCCCGGCTGGGTCACCACCGCGGCGCCCACGCACTCACCCCATTCTTCGTCGGGGAGGGCCACCACCGCGACATCGACCACCGCCGGGTGCTGGCGCAGCACGTCCTCGATCTCGCCCGGGGAGATGTTCTCGCCACCGCGAACGATGACATCGTCGGCACGACCGTCGAGGTAGAGGAAGCCGTATTTGTCCTGGTAACCGCGGTCACGGGTGGGGAACCAGCCGTTTGCGTCCAGCAGGCTGCCGATGCCCAGGTATTCACCCGCCACCTGGCCTCCGCGCACGTAGACATCGCCCACGGCATCGACGGGCAGGGGCTTGCCGTCCTCGTCGCGGATCTCGATCTCCACCGCGTCGATCGGACGGCCCACCGAATGCAGGCGCTTGCGCACCTCGGGGTCGGTGCTGTTGAAGCCTTCACGGTGACCCTCGGGGTCGAGCAGCGCGATCGTGGAGCTGGTTTCGGTGAGGCCGTAGGCGTTGGTGAAGTCCACCGCAGGCCACAGCTGCATCGCCCGCTCGATCACCGGCGCCGGCATCTTGCCGCCGCCATAGGCCAGCGCGCGCAGCGCCGGCAGGCTGGCATCAGCACCCGACGCATCGATGTACTCGATCACGCGTGACAACATCGTCGGCACCACGAAGGCGTTGCTCACCTTCTCGCGCTGGCAGGTCTCGAGCCAGCTCTGGCCATCGAAGTTGGGCAGCTGGACCATGCGCCGGCAGGCGTAGGTCGAGCTCAGCACCGCGGAGATACCGGCAATGTGGTAGGGCGGCACGGCGACGAGGACGGCATCGTGCTCGTCGGCAGCGCCGAACTCCACCGTGCCGAGGATGTAGCTCATCAGGTTTTCATGGCGCAACACGGCGGCCTTGGGCGCACCGGTGGTGCCGCTGGTGAACAGCTGCACCGCCACCGTGCTGGGCTCAGCCTGCACGGCCTCCGGGTCGGCACCCACGCCATCGAGCGCATCCTGCAGGAACTGATCGCGATCCACCACCGTGAACCCGGCCGGCACCTCCACGCCTTCGAGCAGCTGCGGGTCGGCGATGAGCCAGGCCGGGGCGATGCGCTCGAGCAGGGCCTGGATTTCGGGCTTGGTGAGACGGTAGTTCATGGGCACATAGGACAGCCCGGCGCAGGCCGCCGCATACAGCGCAACCGGTGCCGCCAGACTGTTGATGTCGAGCAGCCCGACGTGGCGGCAGCCGCTGGCGCGAATCTGCGCGCCAGCGTGTCGCGCCGCCCTGAGCATCTCGGCGTAGCTGATCGAGCGCTCGCCACAGGCCGCGGCGATGCGATCAGGATGGCATTCCGCTGCCATCTCAAGCGTCATCAGAACATTCATGAGATCAATCCGATGAAGGCAATGCCTTGGCCTGCTTGACGACCAGCAGCACGCCATCGATCGCCAGGCTGCCCTTGCCGCCCTTGGTGCACAGGAACTCGAAGCGCTCATCGGCATCGGTGTAGCGCTTGCCCACCAGGGTGCCTTGCGCGAAGGCCTCGTGCGCCGCCGCGCCTGCCGGCTTTTCGCTGGCCAGCGCCAGCATGACCGCGCCGCCGCATTCCAGGCTCACATCATCCGCGGTGGCACGCACCACCATCACCTCGGTGTCGCACACCGCACTCTTCAGTCGCGATCCCGCCTTCAATGTCGTCATTTCTGCATCCTCGAATGGTCAAGCGTTAATTGGAACTGCTGCGGCAACCAACGCGCAGAGGCTTCGTCGGCGGCACCCATGAGCGAATTCTGGTCGATGCAAGTCCATGGTTTCAACGGCTATCGCGGCACTGACCTGAATTGCGCTCGAATAGGCCGGATCAGACCTTTGCCATCCTCCCGGGGCAGCGCGTTTTTTTTTATCTTGACCTCGGAGCCTTGCGTCGCTGAGGGTCGGCATGCGCTCCGGATGCGTACCCGCGCGCCGTCACAGCCCCTCTCATAGCCACCGTTGCCACTCCCGGAAACGAGACAAGACATGACGAATCAGACACTTCCTCCGCTCTCCAGCCTGCGCGTGATCGAGAGCTCCATCCTCGGCCCCGCAGCGATCACCACCGCCCTGGGTGACCTGGGTGCCGACATCATCAAGGTTGAAGCGCCCTCTGGCGACTACATCCGCGAAATGACCTGGCCGATCATCGAGGGCGTCTCCTTGATGCACTACCACCTCAACCGCGGCAAGAAGAGCATCACCCTCGACCTCAAGAATGAGGCGGCGCGCGAGATCTACCGCGAACTGGTGCGCGGCGCCGACGTCGTCATCGAGGCTTCGAAGCCGGGCGCCCTGGCGCGCTATGGCCTGGGCTACGAGGACCTGCGCAAGATCAACCCGAAGATCGTGTTCTGCACCGTTTCGGGCTACGGCATGACCGGCCCCTACAAGGACATGCCCTCACACGGCATCGCCTATGACACCTGGTGCGGCGTGGTCAAGCCGGCCTACGACGACGAAGGCTTCTGCTACATCCCCGAGCACGTGGGCATCGGTATCAACGCCGCGCCGCTGTTCGGCGGGCTGGCGGTGCTGGCCGGCGTCATCCGCGCCCGTGAAACCGGCGAGGGCTGCTTCATGGAGCTGGCACAGAGCGACGCGGCCGCGGCATTCGACTGGTACCGCAGCGAGAGCCACATGGCCTATGCACGCCCGGAAGACGTCGTCACCGGCAACAAGGCGGACGGCTACGTGCGCCGCCCCGTGGCCACCGCCGGCATGAAGGAAGGCGTGCGTTACCAGCTCTACGACAGCGCTGACGGCCACGTGCTGTTCATGGCCTCGGAGCAGGCGTTCTGGAAGAACTTCTGCGCGGGCCTCGACCGCATCGACCTGTTCGACAAGTGGCCGGGGTCGAAATATGCCGACCACGCGCGCGGCAACCGCGAGCTGCAGGCCATCCTGCGCGACATCTTCCGCTCGCGCAAGACACAGGAATGGATAGACTTCGGCGTCAAGTTCAACACCCCGATCGCGCCGGTCAATACGCCAGCCAACATCGTGGACGACCCCCAGTTCAAGGACCGCTTCAAGGTCTTGCCGCATGACAAGCACGGCGCCGACATGCTCGGCTTTCCGGTCAAGTTCATCGGCGAGCCCGAGGCCGATCCAAGCCGTGCGCCGACCGTGGGAGAGCACACCGATGCGGTGCTGGAGCAGGTCCTTGGCTACGACGCGGCCCGCATCGCCGCGGTGCGCGCACAGGGTGCGCTGGGCTGAACCTGAGCGCCGCCTGCGGTGTTCGGCAGGCAATGAAACACGAGCGGCCGGATCGGATACTGCGCGGCAGCAGCGCATCCGATCCGGCCACCTAAAATCGAAGACGTAATGGCGGCGGGCTCCTGGCCCTCATGCCGAACCGAAGAACCCAGACGCCGGAGGCATCGACCCATGAACAGTCCCCTTCACACCCCGCTCTGCGACAAGCTCGGCATCGAGTATCCGGTCGTGGCCTTCACCCACTGCAAGGACGTCGCCGTCGCGGTGATCAACTCCGGCGGCTTTGCCGTGCTCGGCGAAGCCCTGCACACGCCCGACGAGATCGCCGCCGACATCAAGTGGATCCGCGAGCGCATCGGCGGCAAGCCCTTCGGCATCGACCTCGTCCTGCCCTCATCCGTGCCGGCCGAGAAGAGCGTGGCCGAACTGCTGGCGATGATCCCGCAGGAACAGCGCGACTTCGAGCAGCACATCAAGCAAAAGTACAACGTGCCTGACCCCAAGATCGCCCCCAACATCCACGTCTGGGGCGGGCTGGACCAGAAACGTGCGATGGACCAACTCGAGGTGGTCTTCGACGAGCGCGTGCCGGTGTTCGCCTCCGGTCTGGGCTCACCCGCCTTTCTTCTGAAGCGCGCACATGAACTCGGCATCCAGGTCTGGGGCTTGGTGGGCAAACCGCGTCAGGCCAAGCGCCAGATCGAGGCCGGCACCGATGTCATCATCGCCCAGGGCTTCGATGCGGCGGGCCATACCGGCAACATCGGCACTTTCTCCATCGTCCCGCAGGTGGTCGATGCCGCGCGCGGCACGGGTGTGCCGGTGATCGCAGCCGGGGGCGTGACCACCGGTCGCCATCTGGCCGCTGCCCTCGCCCTGGGCGCCGATGGCGTATGGACCGGCTCGCTGTGGCTGACCTCGCGCGAATCCGACCTCAACATGCCGCTCAAGGAGCGCCTGCTCGAGGCCGAAACCGAAGACACGATGTATTCCGATTGCATTTCCGGCTACACCATGCGCACCACGCGCAGCCCGTGGCACGACGAGTGGATGAGCGATGCCGCACCCGAAGTGCTCAAGCCGCCACTGCAGATGATCCTGTCGTCCAACTACATCCAAGGTTCGCTGGACTATCAGCGCAAGGACCTGATGACCGAAGCCGCCGGCCAGGGCATTCACTACATCAAGGAAATGAAGCCGGCACGTCAGATCCTGTCCGACATTGTCGAGGAGGCACTCGATGTCTTCGACCGCTTCGCTGGGTGACGCGCCTTTGGGTCAAGCCCCCTTTCGCAGCGGCTTCGACGCCGCCCTCACCGGGCTCGAAGCCGAATGCGACGGCGGCGGGCCGCTCGAGGGCACGCACTTTGCCGGGCGACAGTATTTCACCGGCCGGCTGACCGGACACTACCGTGACTTTGGCCCCTACCCGTGGCGCTGGTATCTGCTGGATTCGCTCACCCGCAAACCCGACGGATTCACCCACGACTCGGTGTGGTGCGATGGCGAAAGCCTGTACCCCGTGTCCGACCCGGCCAAGTCGATCGAACAATATTGCAAAACGGAGTAAGCCATGCGAATCGTGGTGTGTGTGAAGGAAGTACTGGACCCGGCCGCAGTCAATAACTACGCGCTGTCCGGCGGACTCGCGATGAGCGCGGACGGCCGCCATCCCGAGGTCGCCGCCATCCCGCGCCTGATCAACGGTTACGACGAACAAGCGCTCGAAGCCGCACTGCGCCTGCGTGACGCCGGCCTGGACTGCCGCATCGTGGTGGTCACCATCGCCACCGAGGCGGCGAGCATGCTCAAGCAGTGCGCGGCACTGGGCGCGGACGAAATCGTCGCCATCGACCCCGGCAGTCGCGAGCTCGACGCGCCCGGCATCGCCACTGTGCTCGCCGCCTGGGTGCGCAGCAGCGGCGGTGCGGATCTGATCCTGTGTGGCCGTCAGGCCTCGGACGACGACCAGGGCGTGGTGCCGCTGCTGCTGGCCGAAAACCTGGGCCACGCCGTGACCACCCTGGCACGCGAAGTGAGCCTTGCCGACGGCGCCCTCAGCGTGACGCGTGCAACGCCCGAGGGCGACGAAGTGGTGCGGGGCAAGCTGCCGGCAGTGGTGACGGTCAGCAATGAGCTCGGCGCGCCGCGCTTTCCGACCGCAAAAGCCAAGATGGCAGCGCGCAAGATGAGCGCCGAAGTGGTGGCTATCGACAGCCTAGGCATCGACGCCGCCGCGCTCACGCCCAGCATCACCCTTCAACGTCAGTTCGTGCCGCAGATCCAGGGCAACTGCGAGTTCCTGAGCGGCTCACCGGCAGAAATCGCCAAGGCCTTGATGGAGCGCATCCGCGCCGCCTGAGTGCCATCTTGGCGCCGCCTGAGCGCGCCTGCGCCAGACAAGCAAGTGGGGAAGTCGCAGTGACTGCGACTTCCCCACTTTTTCGTCCACTGCGCCCTGATACGCTCAGGCCAGCGGCGCCACCCCGTTGAGCAGCAGGCGCATGAGTTCGGTCTGGCGCGTGACGCCAGTCTTGGCAAAGATGCCGCGCAACTGGCAGCGCACCGTGTTGCGGCTGATGTGCAGCTGCGCCGAGGCCTCATCCACGGTCAGGCCTTCGAGCAGCTTCAACACCAGGGCCGATTCGGCCGGCGTCAGACCATACAGGCGCTTGAGAATGCTCTGCGAAGCCTGCAGCTTTTGCTCGACGTCGCGAATGATGACGATCACCGCCGGACGCTCGGGGGACTCGGACCACTCGGTGAGCGGTGCGGTGCGGACCACGATGCCCAGATTCGGCCGACCCGAGGTGCGGGTCACCGACATGCCCGACGCCAGCTGCGGCCTGAGCGAGGCTTCGCCCTTGATCGCGCCATCAATGAGGCCGTGCAGCTCTCTGTTCTCGGTGCTGAACACCGCCTGTAGAAAGCCATTGACCGCACTGAGGCCGTCGCGCTCGGCGAGGATCGCCTCTGCGGCATGGTTGGTGCGCAGAATCTTGCCCTTCTTGTCGAGGATGACCGCGCCCACCGCCAGGCGTTCGAGCGTGCCCGCGTAGAGGGAACGCTCCGCCTCGGCGACGTCGATGAGACTGCGCAGCTTCACCGCGCTGGTGATGTGGGGCAGCATCAGCTGGCACAGCGCACGCTCGCGCTTGCCGAAGTTGCCGGCCTGCGCCTTGCGGCTGACGCGAAAGCGGCAACTCGGCTGATCACCATCACCGATGTCGGCGCCCAGGTAATAGCGCACCGACAGGGGCGACAGGAACTCCTGATAGATCCCGCTGCGTAGCCAGTCCTCTTCCTTGACCACCTCCTCCACCGTCATCACCCGGTTCATCGGCAGATTGACGAAGGGATCAACGGCATAGAAGAAGGTGTTGTAGGTCTCAGCGATCTCGGGCTGGGCTTCGCCGGAAAACGTGACCTGCCACGAATGCTCGGACGAGGGCTGGCGCAGGATCATGGTGACGTAGTTGGCGTCCAGCTTTTCGCGCAACTTGCCGAGAAAAGCCTTCCACGGTGTGGGCTCGCCGGTGCCGTCGTAGATCGAATGCACAAGCTCGTCGTACTCACCCATGCCCAGAGCGGACACACGCAACAAGGTTTCGAAATCAGCGTCGATCATGGCTACGCTCCGCGCTCATGGTTGGCTTGCTCGACCACGGACTGCCAAGCGGATCCGGTCGCGTGGACAGCTTTGACGACAGGCTCCTCCTCGGACCAAGCCCGCACCGTAAGCGCTCGGCTCCCGGGACACCTTGATCTGAGGCAAAAGTTGGATGGTGCAGCGCCCACGGTCTGCTGCGGCGATATCCTGCACCCTCCGTCCGGCTAGCGCGCCGGCTCCCTCACAGGAAGCTCATGCCGCCATTGACCGCCATGTTCTGCCCGGTAATGTAGGCTGCATCATCACTCGCGAGGAAGGTCGCGAGGCGGGCGATGTCCTCCGGCTCGCCGACACGACCCAGCGGAATCGCCTGGATCATGGCCTGCATCCACTGCTCCGGGATTCCCGCCAGCATCGGCGTATTGGTGGCGCCGGGGACGATCGTGTTGATGCGGATGCCGCTCGCTGCCACCTCGCGCGCAATGCTGCGGGTCAGCCCAATGACGCCGGCCTTGGTGGCAATGTAGGGCACAGGCCCTTCACCTGTGAACGCACCGGTGCTGGAGACGTTGATCAGGGCGCCCTTGATGCCATGCTTCTGCATCAGCCGCACGCCCTCGCGACAGCACAGAAAAGTGCCGGTCAGGTTCACACCGATCACCCGCGTCCAGTTATCGTCGGAAATATCGGGAAACCCGGACGCCGCGCCGATGCCTGCCGAATTGACCACCACGTCAACGCCACCGAAGCGCGCCTCCACCTCTGCAAACGCCTGCCTGACCGCTTCGGCATCAGCGACGTTGCAAGCCAGCGCGAGCCCGCGCTCGCCCAGATCGGCAATCGTTTCTGCGGCGGCTTCAAGCTTGATGTCAACCGCCACCACCTTTGCACCGAATTCGCCAAAGCGGCGGCAGATCGCCCTGCCCATGCCTTGCGCCGCCCCGGTGACGAACACCACCTTGTTTTCGAAATTCATTGTCGTCTCCTCATTTTCGTCTCCATCTCCTCTTGCTGCAGCGTTCTGCAAAGCCTACTGAGCCGCACTCGACACTGTGCCAAATGCGGCTGCGCGCGGGCACCACCAGCGCGCTCGGTGACAGGCAAGGCATGCCTTTTGGCCGTGATTGCTATCGAACTCTGCACGCGCACCGAGGTCTGTCCACCGAACCCGGCGATCGAGAGGAACCGGCACGCGCCCTTGGCCACATTTGACTTCGCTTTATCACCCAATCGAGGGATGCCGCTTTCTGCATGCAGGCATAACGTGTCCTCAAGGGCGGAGGCAGGACCACATACGACAGCCGCCGCCATCTCACCTGGATCTACAGAGCGGAGCACATACATCATGAAACAAACCATCGCTGTCGTCGGCGGCACAGGTAATCTTGGCGCAGCCCTCGCCCGTCGCTGGGCAAAGGCCGGCAGGGACGTGATCATCGGCTCGCGCACTGCGGACAAGGCGCGTGAGGCGGCGGACCGCCTCGGCGGCGAACTCGGCATCCACATCCGCGCCGCATCCAATCTGGAAGCTGCACAGGCCGCCGACATCGTCGTCATCACCGTCCCCTTCGCCTCCCAGCGTGGTGTACTGGAGGACATCCGCCCCGCGCTGGCGGGCAAGATCGTGATCGACACCACCGTGCCACTGATGCCGCCCAAGGTGGCGCGCGTGCAGCTGCCAGCCGAAGGCAGCGCCGCGCAATGCGCGCACAACCTGCTGGGCGAGGACGTGCGTCTGGTGTCCGCGTTTCATAACGTGGCGGCGCACAAACTCGCAACCGACCAGGTCGTCGAGTGTGACGTACTGGTGTTTGGCGATGACAAGCAGGCCCGCGCCGTTGCGGTGGAGTTGGCGGACTGCGCCGGCCTGCGTGGCCTGCATGCAGGCGTGCTGGGAAATGCCGCCGCCGCCGAGGCACTGACGTCGATCCTGATCTTCATCAACAAGAACTACAAGGTCGACGGCGCCGGCATCCGCATCACCGGCGCACTCGACTTCAGCGCTGCGGCGGACTGAAGATGTTCTCCCCGGTCAGGCTCAGCGCGCTGCCGGGGTTTTGCATTCGCGCTGCGAACGTCCCCACCTCGGGAGGCTGATCGTGACCTGCTGGGCACTGCTTGCTGTCAAACCCCCGCACCTGGGCAAGAGCCGGCTGGCCAGCGTCTTGTCGGGCGCACAGCGTGAGCGCTTGATTCGCGTGATGCTCGCGCGCGTGCTCGATGCACTCGATGCGGCCGAAGAGATCGACCAGATCGCGGTGGTGACACCGGCGACCGAGCTGCTGCCGCGTGGCGTCATTGCCCTCGACGACCCTGGTGGCGGCCTCAACCACGCGCTCGGCGCGGGGCGTCGCGCGCTGATTGCACGGGGCGCCGACGAGGTGCTCGTCCTCCATGCCGACCTGCCCAGCCTGAGCGCGAGCGAAATCGACAGCTTCGTGCGTCAGGGCCGGCACACCGGTCTGGCGCTCGCGCCAGACCGCCACGGTCATGGCACCAACGCGGTGTTCCTCGCTGGAGACGGTGACTTCAGCTTTCGCTTCGGCACGTCGAGCTTCACGCGCCATATGGACGAGGCCGCGGCACGGGCGCGGGAAGCGACCGTCATCAATCTGCCCGGCTTTGCCATGGATATCGACGAACCAGCAGATCTACAGCATTTTCTCGGCACCGAGGGCAGCCTGCTTGAGTCGGCTCTTGGCACCGAGGGCAGCTTGCTTGAGTCGCCCCTCACACCCAGGAGTAGCACGCGATGGACACCACGCCCACGGAACTTCTCGCTCTTGCACGCAGTGGAGCACGGCTGAGTGACGCGCAGCTGCGCGCGCTGGCGACAGCGAGCACGGCTGCACCCACACCGGCGCTGCTCGACTGCGCCCGCGCGCTGACCCTGGCCGGCCACGGACATCTGGTGGGCCATTCGCGCAAGGTGTTCATCCCCGTCACCCGCCTGTGTCGCAATGTGTGCGGCTACTGCAGCTTCGCGAGCTCGCCGCAGGCGCTGCCGCAAGCCTTCCTGAGCGTCGATGAGGTGCTGCAGATCGCGCACGCAGGCGCTGCCGCCGGTTGCCGCGAGGCCTTGTTCACGCTGGGCGAGAAGCCCGAACTGCGCTACCGCGCGGCACGCGAGGCCTTGCACGCGCTCGGCCACGAAACCACGGTGGACTACGTCGCCGCCCTCGCCGAGCGCGTATTCAGCGAAACCGGCCTGCTGCCGCACATCAACGCGGGCAACCTCACGGTAGCCGAGTTCGCCCATCTGCGCCCGCATGCGGCATCGATGGGCATCATGCTCGAGAGCGCGGCCAGCCGTCTGAGCGAGCGCGGGCAGGCGCACTGGAACTGCCCCGACAAGGAGCCCGCCGCACGCCTGGCGACGCTGGCCGCCGCAGGACAGGCCGGCGTCGCCATGACCAGCGGCATCCTGATCGGCATTGGCGAGACGCCCGCAGAGCGCGTGGAGGCTTTGCTCGCCCTGCGCGCCATCCACGAGCGCCACGGCAACCTGCAGGAAGTGATCGTGCAGAACTTTCGCGCCAAGGCCCGCACCCCGATGGCCCATGCCAGCGAGCCCACCCTGGCCGAGCACGCGTGGACGATCGCGATGGCGCGCCTGGTGTTTGGCGCCAGCATGTCCATCCAGGCGCCGCCCAATCTGCGCGCGGGTGAGCTGCAGACCCTGATCGACGCTGGCGTGAACGATTGGGGCGGCATCTCGCCCGTCACCATAGACCACGTCAACCCCGAAGCTGCCTGGCCCGAACTCGAGCAACTGGCGAACGAAACCCGCGCCTGCGGGGGTGAGCTGGTCGAACGCCTGGCACTGGCGCCCGCCTTTGCACGCGAGGCCGGACGCTGGACCGAGGGCGAGATGCGCAAGGCTGTGCTGCGCAGCTGCGATGCTGCGGGCTGGGCGCGCGAAGACAGCTGGCTGGCTGGTGCAGACATGAAGCCCGCGCCAGCACAGGCGCAGTGGGTGCTCAGCGCCACGCACCCTGCACCCAGCGCCGGGATAGCCGACATCCTCGCCCGCGCTGCCGGCGGTGAGGTGCTGGACGAACACGCGATTGCAGCCCTGTTCACCGCGCGCGCTGCGGACTTCGCCGCGGTCGTGCATGCCGCCGACCGCCTGCGTGTACGCCTTGTCGGCGACAGCGTGTCCTATGTGCGCAACTGCAACATCAACTACACCAACATCTGCACGCATCGCTGTGGCTTCTGCGCCTTTGCCAAGAGCCACGCCGCCAGCACCTTGCGCGGCCCTGCCTACGTGCTCGATGCCGACGCCGTGGCCGAGCGCGCGCACGAGGCCTGGCAGCGCGGCGCACGCGAAGTGTGCATGCAGGGCGGCATCCACCCGCACTACGACGGCAACACCTATCTGGGGCTGACGCGCGCAGTGAAGGCGATTGCACCGGACATGCACATCCACGCCTTCTCGCCGCTCGAAGTGCTGCATGGCGCGCGCACCCTGGGCCTGTCGATCGACGACTATGTGCTGCGCCTGCGCGAGGCGGGCCTGGGCACGCTGCCCGGCACCGCCGCCGAGATCCTCGACGACGAGGTGCGCGCGCTGATCTGCGCGGACAAGCTCAACACCCAGGAGTGGCTCGAGGTGATGCGCGCCGCTCACCGCGCCGGCATCCGCAGCACGGCGACCATCATGTTCGGCCATGTCGACACGCCCCTGCACTGGGCTCGGCACCTGCTGCACGTACGCGCGCTGCAGGCGGAGACGGGTGGCTTCACCGAGTTCGTGCCGCTGCCATTCGTGCATATGGAGTCGCCGCTGTGGCACAAGGGCCTGGCGCGCTCGGGGCCGACGCTGCGTGAATCCATCCTTATGCATGCGGTGGCGCGCATCGTGTTTGGCGAGCTGATCCCCAACATCCAGACCTCGTGGGTGAAGATGGGCCGCGAAGGCGCGGCATTGTGTCTGCGTGCCGGCGCCAACGATCTGGGCGGCACGCTGATGTATGAGTCGATCACCCGCGCCGCGGGCGGCAGCCATGGCGGGCTGATGGACGACGACGACATGCGCGCCATTGCCGCCAGCGCCGGTCGCCCCTTGCGCCGGCGCACCACGACCTATGCCTACCTGAGCGATGATCAGCCGCGCGCTGCAAACCCGGCCCCGGCGCTGCTCGCAAGCTGAGCGGGAACCAGGGTGAAGTACGTGCGCTCACCCTCTCTACCGGCAGCGTCCTGATGAGCGCGGACACCCTGGCCCCGGACACCACGACCCCGAGCGCGATCATCCTCGCCGCCGGTGAAGGTCGCCGGCTGGGTGGCCGCGCGAAGGCGAGCCTGCGCATTGACGGCTCCAGCCTGCTGCAGCGACTCGGCAGCGCCTTGCGCGGCGCCGGCATCCACGAGCTCGGCGTCGTCATCGGCCCCTACCGCGATCAGCTCCTGCCCCTGGCACGCACGTGCGGTGCCCAGGTTCTCCAACACCCGCGGGCGGGTGCCACACTGATCGACTCACAGCGCCTCGCGCTCGACCATCACCTGGCTCAACAAGGCGAAACCGACCTCTTGCTGGTGCTGGCCGACCTGCCCTTTCTCACCGCGGCGCACATCCAGGCGCTGCTCGAACGCTGGCGCCAGCGTGCCCCCAGCGTGGATGCGCAGATGCCCGTGGTCGCAGGCGTTCGCGGCCACCCCTTGATCCTGTCACGGCGCGCGGCCGAGGCCATTGCGGCGACGCCGCGCGAGCTGGGCATTCGCGACTGGCTTGCACGCCACCCGGAGCGCGTGCTGGCGGTGAATGCCTCGCAGCCGGCCTATGTGAGCGACATTGACACCGAGGCCGATGTCGAGGCCCTGAGGGCAGCGCTGGCGCCGCACATCGTGAGCTGGCCATAGCTCCAGGCCCGGCACCTCGTCCTGAGCCCTGATGCACACGCTGGTGCTCAAGGCCGGGGGCAGGACATGACATCAGCGTGAAACCCGTTCGCCGTCAAGGCATTGGCGGAATTCGCAGGATTTATGGCCTAAGCGACACTGTGCTTGAAGCCCCGGCTTGGCTACGATGGCTTACCTTACATTGCGAGGACCGTCATGAAAGCCTTCCAGGACTACTACCCCGAGAACGTGGCGCATTGCTACGGCTGCGGCGCACTCAATGAACTGGGTCATCAGATCAAGACCTACTGGGACGGCGACGATACGCTGACGAAATACAATCCGCGTGCGGAGCACACCGCGATTCCCGGCTTCGTCTACGGTGGCCTGATCGCGTCACTGATCGACTGCCACTGCACCGGCACCGCTGCCGCGGCAATGTACCGCTCGGAAAACCGCCCCATGGACAGCGAGCCGCCGTTCCGCTTCGTCACCGGCTCCCTGCATGTGGATTACCTGAAGCCGACGCCGATGGGCGTGGAACTCGAGATCCGCGGCCGGGTGAAGGAAATCCGTGGCCGCAAGGTCATCGTTGAAGCCGAAGTGTCGGCCAATGGCGTGATCACCGCGCGCGGCGAGCTGGTGGCGGTGCAGATGCCGGACACGTTCAAGGCCTGAACGGCCAATACTGTTCAGCGCCTGATCACAGGCCGCAGCTCCACGCCTTCCTGCGAGAGGCTACTCGGGCAGGGCGGAAATCGGCACAATCGGCCATTTCCAGCCCTGCGCGCCGCGCACACAGGCGCTCAGACTCCCAGTCTGGCGCCTACTCGCGGTGACGGAAAATTGCGCACTAAGGAGCTCGCATGCTGAATTTCACCTACTACAATCCGACCCGAATCGTCTTTGGCGCGGGCAGTATCGCGCGCCTGGACGTGCTCGTCCCCGCCGACGCGCGCATCCTCATCCTCTACGGCGGCGGCAGTGCTGAGCGCAACGGCACGCTGGCCGAGGTCGAAGCAGCGCTGGGCGCACGCACGGTGCAGCGTTTTGGCGGTATCGAACCCAACCCGAGCTACGAAACCTTGATGAAGGCGGTGGAGCTCGTGCGTCGCGAGAAGCTGGATTTTCTGCTCGCGGTGGGCGGCGGCTCGGTGATCGATGGCAGCAAGTTCGTCGCCGCAGCGGTCGACTACGACGGCGAGCCCTGGCACATCCTGGAAACCTACGGCAAGCACATCACCCGCGCCGTGGCGCTGGGCTGTGTGCTCACCCTGCCCGCCACCGGCTCGGAAGCGAATTGCGCCGGTGTGGTCACGCGCAAATCGATCAAGGCCAAGCTCGGCTTTGGCAGCAGCCACGTATATCCCCGCTTCGCGGTGCTTGATCCGGAAAAGACTTACTCCCTGCCGCCACGTCAGATTGCCAACGGCGTGGTCGACGCCTTCGTGCATGTCATGGAGCAGTACGTGACTTATCCGGTGCACGCCGCCGTGCAGGATCGCTACGCCGAGAGCCTGCTGCAGGTCCTGATCGAAGTCGGTCCACAGGCCCTGGCGACACCACAGGACTACGAGGTGCGCGCCAACCTGATGTGGGCCGCCACTCAGGCCTTGCACGGGGTCGTTGGCGCTGGCGTGCCGCAGGACTGGGCCACGCACAAGATCGGTCATGAGCTCACCGCCTTGCACGGCCTGGACCACGCCCAGACGCTCGCCATCGTGCTGCCCAACCTGCTGCAGCTGCGCCGCGACGTGAAGCACGACAAACTGCTGCAATACGCCAGCCGGGTGTGGAAGCTTGACAGCGGCACAGCAGAGGCACGCATCGACGCCGCAATCGCACGAACCCGCGCCTTCTTCGAGTCGCTCGGGGTGAGGACGCGCCTGAGCGACTACGGCATCGGCGCCGACGCCATCGACGAGGTCGTCACCCAGCTGGCGGCCCATGGCATGACTGCCATCGGAGAAGACAAAGGGATGGACCTTGAATTCAGTCGTCGCATCCTGCACGCCTGCCTGTGAACAAGCCCTTGATGCAGACGGAAGTGAAGCCTCTGCAAAGCAAGAATCAGCTACAGCGTCGACGTCATCAGGGACAGGACAAGAATTACTTTTAACCGGATAAAATAATTTGCTCTGTGGAATTATTGCATTGCACAAACCGATTCACTATCATTCATTTGTCTCCTCCACCCTCCTCCTTTGGTGTGGATTTAAGCCCGGACACGCAAGTGTTCGGGCTTTTTCTTGCGCGTGTGAACGCCCTCGCAACAGACGCCGATGCACGCACTTCGCCACGGACATTCATTGATCGAAGAGTGTCAGCACACACCGCATGTGGTGAGCGTTTCGCGCGCCGAACGCGCCCTTCAAGTCACATCGAGCACACCCGAGCGCGCACTACGGCTTGCCGTAAAGCAGCGACTCTGCTATTAAGACGCCTCTATCATCCACCAAACTACGGAAGTTGATTAATGGCTGACGATACCCTGCACAAGCAGTTCCTGCCCTATGCTCCCGCCGCCGGCGAGGAATACATGAGCGAGAAGCAGATCGCCCACTTCCGCGAGATCCTGAGCTCGCTGAAGGGTGAGTTGATGGAGGACATCGAGCGTACTGTGCACACCATGCAGGACGAGGCGACGGCTTTCGCCGACCCCAATGACCGCGCCAGTCAGGAGTCTGATATCGCGCTCGAACTGCGCAACCGTGACCGCGAGCGCAAGCTGATCAAGAAGATAGACGAAGCGCTGGGTAGGCTGGAAGCCGGTGAATATGGCTATTGCGACAGCTGCGGCGTCGAGATCGGCCTCAAGCGCCTGGAGGCCCGCCCCACGGCCACGATGTGCATCGACTGCAAGACGCTCGAAGAGATACGCGAGCGCCAGATCGCGCGCTGAACTTGTTCCAGCTCTCCGCCCTCAGGGGCAGCCATTGCGAGGGACGCCGCGGCGTCCCTTTTTGTTGGGGAGCGCACGCCAACGCCGTCTGACACGCCACAAAAAAGGACGCCGTGGCGTCCTTTTTTGTCATTGCACATGCAGCGGACCAAGGCCCGCCACACTCATCAGCTGGCGTTTTCGCTCAACAAAGCCTTCATGCTCAAGCGAATCTTGCCGCGTTCGTCGGTCTCGAGCACCTTGACGCGTACCACCTGGCCTTCCTTGACGTAGTCGGCGACGTTATTGACGCGCTCGTTGGCGATCTGCGACACATGCAGCAAGCCATCACGGCCCGGCATGATGTTCACGATGGCACCAAAGTCGAGCAGACGCACGACCGGGCCTTCGTAGATCTTGCCCACTTCCACTTCGGCGGTGATCGCTTCGATCCTGGCCTTTGCCGCCTGGGCACCCTCAGCACTCACCGAGGAGATCGTGATCTGGCCATCGTCCTCGATCTCGATGATGGTGCCGGTTTCTTCCTGCAGCGCGCGAATCACCGCGCCACCCTTGCCGATCACGTCGCGGATCTTCTCCGGATTGATCTTGATGTTGATCATGCGCGGAGCGTACTCGGACACTTCGCCGCGCGAGGTGTTGAGCGACTCCTTCATGATGCCGAGGATGTGCAGACGCCCGGTCCTGGCCTGATCCAGCGCAGCCTGCATGATGTCCCTGGTGATGCCCTGGATCTTGATGTCCATCTGCAGACCGGTGACGCCGTTCTCGGTGCCCGCGACCTTGAAGTCCATGTCGCCGAGGTGGTCCTCGTCGCCCAGGATGTCGGACAGAACGGCGAAGCGGCCACCGTCCTTGATCAGACCCATCGCGATACCGGCGACGTGGTCCTTGAGCGGCACGCCCGCGTCCATCATCGCCAGCGAGCCGCCACACACCGAAGCCATCGACGAGGAACCGTTGGACTCGGTGATCTCGGACACCACGCGCACGGTGTAGGAGAAGTCCTCGGCCTTCGGCAGCACGGCAATCAGCGAACGCTTGGCAAGGCGGCCATGGCCCACTTCGCGACGCTTGGTGATGCCGAAGCGGCCGGTCTCACCGGTGCAGAAGGGCGGGAAGTTGTAATGGAGCAGGAAGCGCTCCTTGTACTCACCGGCGATGGCGTCGATCATCTGCTCGTCACGGCCTGTGCCCAGCGTGGCCACGACCAGCGCCTGGGTTTCACCGCGCGTGAACAATGCCGAACCATGGGTGCGCGGCAGCACGCCGGTGCGGATCGTGATCGGGCGCACGGTGCGGGTGTCGCGGCCATCGATGCGTGGCTCGCCGTTGAGGATGCGGCTGCGGACGATGCCCGACTCGATGTTGAAGAAGATGTCCTTCAGCTCGGTGGCCGAGGGCGGCACTTCGGAAGTTTCGCTCAGGGTGGTCGACACGCGGCGACGAATCTCACCCAGACGGGCCGAGCGTTCCTGCTTGCTGGTGATGCTGAAGGCCGCTTCCATGTCGGCCTTGGCGAGCTCGGTGACACGGGCGATGAGCGCGTCGTTGGCCGGCGCAGGCTGCCAGTCCCACTCGGGCTTGCCCGCCACTTCGACCAGGCTGTTGATGGCGTTGATCGCCACCTGCATCTGCTCGTGACCGAACATCACTGCGCCCAGCATGACCTGCTCGGACAGCTCCTTCGCTTCGGATTCGACCATCAGCACGGCCGCCTGGGTGCCGGCAACGACCAGGTTCATGTCGCTGGTCTGGAGCTGGGAAACGGTCGGGTTGACGATGTACTGGCCATCGACGTAAGCGACGCGCGCAGCACCGATCGGGCCGTCAAACGGAATGCCGGAGATGGCCAGCGCGGCAGACGCGCCGATCAGCGCCGGGATGTCGGCATCGACTTCCGGATTGAGCGACAGCACGGTGACGATGACCTGGACTTCATTCATGAAGCCTTCGGGGAAGAGCGGGCGGATGGGACGATCGATCAGCCGGGAGGTGAGGATTTCCTTTTCCGACGGACGGCCTTCGCGCTTGAAGAAGCCACCCGGGATACGACCGGCAGCGTAGAACTTCTCGACATAATCAACCGTGAGCGGGAAGAAGTCCTGCCCCGGACGGGCTTCCTTGGCGGCGACCACAGTCGCCAGCACCACGGTTTCTTCCATGTTCACGATGACGGCGCCGCCGGCCTGGCGAGCAATCTCACCGGTTTCGAGCGTGACGGAATGAGCACCGTAAGTAAAAGTTGTCTTGTTAGCGTTCAGCAAGGGAATTCCTTTAAGAATGAATGCAGCGAACCACAACTGCGCTTGGCCCGAGGGTCGAGCGACCCCGGACCACAAACCGACAAACCCGCCATCCGCGGGGCTGAAACGGCACAAAGCCGGCCGTGCCGCAGGGGCACGCACCGGCTTTGATCACCTACTTCGCCCTGATCGGCGCGGTCGGGCTGGTCACGGACGCAATTACTTGCGCAAGCCCAGACGCTCGATGAGTTTGCGATAGCTATCGGCATTGCTGCCCTTCAGGTAGTCCAGCAGCTTGCGGCGCTGGCTGACCATCTTCAGCAAACCACGGCGCGAGTGGTGATCCTTGCCGTTAGCCTTGAAGTGAGGAGCGAGCCCGTTGATGCGGGCGGTCAGAAGCGCAACCTGGACTTCCGGCGAACCGGTGTCGCCTTGGGCGCGCTGGAAGTCGGAGACGATCTGCGACTTGGATGCGGTGTCAAGAGCCATGTATGTCTTTACTCGTGTTTTTCTGCCAATCAGAAGCGGTGGATTATACCCAAAGCCGCACCAAAAACTCAATCTATATCATGCGGATGCGTCGAGCACACCCCCATCGGTGGCAATCAACCGGCGTGCAGCCAGCTTGTCACCGTCCTGCCACTGCCCCAGACCAAGAAAACCCTTGGGTCCATAGACACGCACCAGTCCTTCCCCACCGGCCCCTGCCAGACTCAGCACACGGCCCTGCAACAAGCCCTGCGCCTGTTCGCCGTCAAGCACAATGCGCGCATGGACTGCAAGCAGCGCATCGACCGGAGCCAGCATGGCGGCGCGTGCCTCGAACTCACAAGCTTCGAGTGCCGCCAGTGTAACCGCCGCGTCAAGCTCGAACGCACCTATGCGGGTACGCCTCAGCCCACACAGATGGGCACCGCAACCCAGGGCGGCACCGATGTCCATCGCCAGGCTGCGCACGTAGGTGCCCTTGCTGCAGGACACACGTAGCGTGAAACGGTCGCCGCTGAAATCGAGCAGCTCGAGCGCGTGAATCGTGACCTTGCGCGCTTCGCGCTCGACCTCGATACCCGCGCGCGCGTATTCATAGAGCGGCTTGCCGTCGCGCTTGAGCGCCGAATACATCGGCGGCACCTGCTCGATCTCGCCACGGAAACCTTCGAGCACGGCTTCAAGCTGGCGCCGATCGACCACAACCGGATGCGTGGCCAGCACCGCGCCGTCCGCATCACCACTATCGGTTTCCACACCCAGCTGCACGACCGCTTCGTAACACTTGTCGGCATCGAGCAGGACCTGCGAAAACTTGGTCGCTTCGCCGAAGGTCAGCGGCAACAAACCGCTTGCCATCGGGTCCAGCGTGCCGGTGTGTCCGCCCTTGGCGGCATTGAGCAGATGGCGTGCGCCCTGCAGGGCGGCGTTGGACGTCATGCCCTGCGGTTTGTCCAGGAACAGCACGCCATCGATGATCCGACGCACGATCTTGCGCTGTGGCCGCTTCGCCCGCCGTGGGCGCGCCTCAAGCTCAGCCCTTGCTGCGGCCGTCATCGTCTGCCGGACTGTTGTCCTCGCCTTCGCCGTGCTCGCGTTCCGCTTCGGCATCGTTGCCTTGCCGCGCCGCGTCGTCGCGCACCACGTCATCGATCAGACGCGAAAGACGTGCGCCCTCCTCGACCGAGCGGTCGTAGTGGAAATGCAGCTCCGGAATGGTGTGGATGCGCATCCGACGGCCCAGTTCGCGCCGCAGGAAGCCGCCCGCGCGGCGCAGCCCCTGCAGGATCTCAGGCACCTCAGCCTCGCCGGTCATCGAGGTGAAGAACACCTTCGCGTGTGCGTAGTCGGGGGTGATCTCAACACCGGAAATGGTGATGAAGCCGACGCGAGGATCTTTCACCTCGAGCCGGATCATCTCCGCCAACTCGCGGTGGATCTGCTCCACCACGCGCTGGCTGCGGGAATACTCCTTTGGCATCGCTTACAGGGTCCTCGCCACTTCCTTGATCTCGAACACCTCGAGCTGGTCACCTTCCTGGATGTCGTTGTAGTTACGCAACTGCAGACCGCACTCGTAACCGAACTTGACTTCCTTGACGTCGTCCTTGAAGCGCTTGAGCGATTCGAGCTCTCCCGTCCACACCACGGTGTGGTTGCGCAGCAGGCGCACATGCGAGCCGCGCTTGACCACGCCTTCGAGCACATAGCAACCCGCAATCGAACCCACCCTCGAGACCGTGAATACCTGACGAATCTCCACCAGGCCGATGATCTCTTCACGCTTCTCGGGCGCCAGCATGCCGGACAGCGCTGCCCTCACCTCATCGACTGCGTCGTAGATGATGTTGTAGTAGCGGATATCGACGCCGAAGGTCTCGGCCAACTTGCGCGCACCGGCATCGGCACGCGTGTTGAAGCCAATGACCACCGCGCTCGAAGCCTGCGCCAGGTTGATGTCGGATTCGGAAATCGCGCCAACCGCAGAGTGGATGACGTTGACCCTGACCTCGTCGGTGGAGAGCTTCTGCAGCGACTGCACCAGCGCTTCCTGCGAACCCTGTACGTCCGCCTTGATGATCAGCGCCAGGGTCTTGACCTCGCCCTCGGACATCTGATCCATCAGGGTCTCGAGCTTGGCGGCCTGCTGCTTGGCAAGCTTGACGTCGCGGTACTTGCCCTGACGGAATTGCGCGATCTCACGTGCCTTCTTCTCGTCGGCGAGCGCGATGGCTTCGTCTCCGGCAGCCGGAACGTCCGAAAGGCCAAGAATCTCGACCGGAATCGAAGGCCCGGCAACATCGATCTGCTTGCCGTTCTCGTCGAGCATGGCGCGGATGCGGCCAAAGGTGGCGCCCGCCAGCAGGACATCGCCCTTGCGCAACGTACCCGACAGCACCAGCAAGGAGGCAACCGGACCGCGACCCTTGTCGAGACGGGCTTCGATGATCAGGCCTTTGGCTGGGGCTTCGACCGGAGCGGTGAGCTCCAGCACTTCGGCCTGCAGCAGCACTGCCTCGAGCAGTTCATCGATGCCCGTACCCTTCTTCGCCGATACCGGAACGAACATGACGTCACCGCCATACTCTTCAGGAATGACGCTCTCGGCGATCAACTCCTGCTTGACGCGATCGGGGTTGGCCTCGGGCTTGTCGATCTTGTTGATCGCCACCACCAGCGGCACGCCGGCGGCCTTGGCGTGGTGAATGGCTTCCCGCGTCTGCGGCATCACGCCGTCGTCCGCAGCCACCACCAGGATGACGATGTCGGTCGCCCTCGCACCACGCGCACGCATGGCCGTGAAGGCCTCGTGACCCGGGGTGTCGAGAAAGGTCACCATGCCGCGTGAGGTCTTCACGCTATAGGCGCCGATGTGCTGCGTAATGCCGCCGAACTCACCCGAAGCCACCTTGGCAAGACGGATGTAGTCAAGCAGCGAGGTCTTGCCGTGGTCGACGTGGCCCATGACGGTGACCACCGGCGCACGCGGCAGGACTTCCACGTCCTTGTGCTCGTCGTGCTCGACGAGGAAGGCATCGGGATCATCCAGCTTCGCCGCAACCGCGACGTGGCCCATTTCCTCGACGATGATCATCGCCGTGTCCTGGTCCAGCACCTGGTTGATGGTGACCATCGTGCCCATCTTCATCAGGACCTTGATCACCTCGGCCGCCTTGACCGCCATCTTGTGGGCGAGATCAGCCACGGTGATGGTTTCGGGCACGTGCACCTCGCGCACGATCGGCTCACTGGGCGCCTGGAAATTGGTGCGATCGTCCTGCTGGTGGCGGCCATGACGACCGCCGCCCCTGCCCGCACCACGCCAGTTGCTGCTGGTCGTGGCACCGACCTCGCCGCGGGTCTTCAAGCCGCCCCGGCGCTTGGCGCCATCGGCCTCGCGTGCGGGCGCCGCAGCGCCGCGCTTGGCCTCTTTCGCCGCCGGCTTGGCATCCTTCGCCGCCGGCTTGTCGGCGGCCTTCGCTGGCCTATGCAGCGTACCGGTGACGGGCTTGGCTGCCGCCGGCTTCGCCGGCTCTTCCTTCTTCTTCAACTCTGCCGCAACCCGCGCCTCTTCATCGGCGCGGCGATTGTCGGCAGCGGCACGGGCCGCCGCCTCGCGCTCATTGCGTGCGCGCAGATCCGCAGCCTGGCGGTCCCTGAGCGCGCGCAGACGCTCTTCGTCACGCTTGCGCGCAGCAATCTCTTCATCGCTCAGAAGTTCGCTGATCGCCAGCGGCTTGGAGTGCACGAGCGTGGTCGTCGTCTTCGCCGGCGCGGGCCTGGCTGCGGCGGCTGGAGCGGGCTCAGGCTTGGCTGTGGCGGACGCGACTGCTTCCACCGCGGCATCAGGCTTTGGCTCGACCGCCTTCACAGGCTCGGGTTCGGGCTCGGACTTGGGCTCGGGCGCAGCAACGGCTGCTGGCTCGCTCACCACGGGCTCGGCCGCCACAGGCGGCTCGATCACTTCCGGCGCAGAGGGGGTGATGGAGGCAATCGCCTCGGCTGCAACAGGCGCCTCGAGCGCCACTGCGTCCTCGGCAGGCTCCACCACGTCGGAGCTGGCGGCCTCGGCAAGCACTTCATCACGCTTGACGAAAGTGCGCTTCTTGCGCACTTCGACCTGCACGGTGCGCGCACGCCCGGTGGAGTCGGTCGCGCGGATCTCGCTCGTCTGCTTGCGCGTCAGGGTGATCTTGCCCTTGGGCTCGGTATCGCCATGGGCACGTCGCAAGTAATCGAGCAAACGCGCCTTGTCCTGTTCGGTGAGCAGATCGGCGGCGCCGGATTTTTCCACGCCCGCACGCTTCAACTGCTCGAGCAGCAACGCCGCCGGCATTTTCAGTTCGCCGGCAAACTGGGTCACGCTCATGTTTTCCATTACTGCCCTCCCATCATTCTTCGAACCAATGGGCGCGCGCAACGGAAATCAGCGCCTTGGCTCTTTCTTCGTCGATCCCGGCCAGTTCAACCAATTCGTCGACCGCAAGGTCGGCGAGGTCTTCACGGGTGCGCACACCCTGCTGGGCCAGTTTGGCGGCAAGGGACTTCTCCATGCCGTCGAGATTGAGCAGATCGTCGGAGACATTCTCCAGCTGCTCTTCGGTCACGATCGCCTCGGTCAGCAACACATTGCGTGCGCGATTGCGCAGCTCGTTGACCGTATCCTCGTCGAATGCCTCGATTTCGAGCATCTCGGTCAAGGGCACATAGGCGACTTCTTCCAGGGAGGAGAACCCCTCCTCGATCAGGATGTCGGCGATTTCTTCGTCGACATCCAGTTTTTCCATGAACAGCCCACGCAGGCCTTGCTGCTCCTCGGCGTTCTTCTCGGCCGACTCCTGCTCGCTCATCAGGTTGATCGCCCAGCCCGCCAGCTCTGATGCGAGCTTGACGTTCTGGCCATTGCGACCGATGGCAATGGCGAGGTTGTTTTCATCAACCACCACTTCCATGGCGTGCGAGTCTTCGTCCACCACGATGGAAACCACTTCGGCGGGCTGCAGCGCCGCGACCACGAACTGCGCCGGATCGGCCGCCCACACGATGATGTCGATCTGCTCGCCACCGATCTCATTGCGCACGGCAGTGACGCGCGAGCCGCGCAGGCCGACACAGGTGCCGATCGGATCGATGCGGGGGTCGTTGGACTTCACCGCGATCTTTGCGCGCAAGCCGGGATCACGGGCGCAAGCCTTGATCTCCAGCAGCCCGTCCTCGATCTCGGGCACCTCGAGCTCGAACAGCTTCATCAGGAATTCCGGCGCAGTACGCGACAGAATCAGCTGCGGGCCACGCACGCCGCGATCAACCCGCAGCAGGTAGGCCTTGATGCGATCACCGACGCGCAGGTTCTCGCGCGGGATCTGCTGATCACGCGGCACCACCGCCTCCATGCGCCCCACCTCGATGATCGCGTTGCCGCGCTCCATACGCTTGATGGCGCCGGAGACGAGGAAGTCCTTGCGCTCGAGAAAGTCGTTGAGCACCTGCTCGCGCTCGGCGTCGCGAATCTTCTGCAGGATGACCTGCTTCGCAGCCTGGGCGCCGATGCGACCAAAATCAATCGGCTCCAGCTCCTCGGTGATGTACTCACCAAGCTGAATGCCGGCCTCGAGCTCACGCGCGTCGATGATGCCCATCTCCGCTTCGTCGTTCGTCACCTCCTCATCGAGCATGACGATCCAGCGCCGGCACGAAGTGTAGTCGCCGGTCTCACGATCGATCACAACCGACACGTCGGCATCATCATGGATACGCTTTTTGGTTGCGGAGGCCAGCGCGGACTCCAGCGCGGCAAAAACGATGTCCTTGGCGACGTTTTTTTCACGCGCCAATGCATCAACAAGCAGCAGAATCTCGCGGCTCATTTCAGGAAAACCTCCACATCCAAAGTCTTAGAATTTAGGTACAAGGCGCGCCTTTTCAATGTCCTGGAAAGGCAGCAAGTGCTCGCCCTTCTCGGTTTCGAGCACCACGGCGCCATCGCGCACACCGCCCAGCACCCCGACAAAATTTCGTTGATTACCGATCGGCAATGACAGCCGAAGCTGGGCATTTTCGCCCACGAAGCGCTCGAAATCGGCCAATTTCTTGAGCGGCCTGTCGAGGCCCGGAGAAGAAATCTCGAGGCGATCGTAGTCGACGTTCTCGACCTCGAACACACGCTGCAGCTGGTTGCTCACCGTGGCGCAGTCATCAACGGTGATGCCGCGCTCGATGTCGAGAAACACGCGCAGCAAGCGCCCACGCGGCGAAAACTCGATATCCACGAGTTCATAGCCGAGGCCGCTCACCACCTGTTCAATCAGATTCTCGATGCCTGCTCGCATGCTTCTCTTCCACCACACGCAAAATCGTCGCGCACAAATAAAAAATGGGCCTAATGCCCATCATCCATGGGCCTGATGCCCACCATTCACTCGCCCTCTCAGAAGCACGCTGCGGGCCACAACCGAAGGACGGAAAAGCCCGGCGCATGCACTGAAGCTGCCGCCGGGCAGAAGCCATCTACCAAAGCCTTGAGATTATAGCGTCAAAAACAACGGCGGGGCAAACTGCTGCCATTGAGCAATTGCCCCCCGTGGCTCGCCAAAGGGGGCGACCGAGAGTGCACTCAGCGCGTTGTCGGCGTCGTCCGATGCATCTTTGGCGGACGCTTGGCGCGCTCGTCCTTGGGCACCTCGCGCACGGGCGCGGGCAGGCCGGCGAGCTGGCAGGCCTCGGCCTCGGGCATCTCCATCCACATGCCGCGCTTCAGGCGTGCCGGCAACTCGACCGTACCGTAGCGCACGCGCATCAGCCGACTGACGGTCAGACCGATGGCCTCGAACATGCGCCGCACCTCGCGGTTGCGGCCTTCGGAGATCGTCACCCGATACCAATGATTGACGCCCTCTCCACCCTCGTTACGCAAGCTGTTGAAGCGGGCCGGGCCGTCAGCGAGCTGCAAGCCCTCGACCAGCGACTTCGCCTGCTCCTCGTTGAGCTCACCGAGCACGCGCACCGCGTACTCACGCTCCATTTCATAGCGTGGGTGCATGAGGCGATTGGCAAGATCACCATCGTTGGTAAACAAGAGCAGGCCTGAAGTGTTGAAGTCCAGACGCCCCACCGCAAGCCAGCGCCCCTTGCGCAAGATGGGCAAGCGTTCGAAGACCGTGGGGCGGCCGTCCGGATCGTCCCGTGACACGATCTCGCCTTCAGGCTTGTGATAGATCAGCACGCGCGGCGAACGCTGAGAGAACCTGAGCGGCACGAGCTTACCGTTGACCTTGACCCGGTCTCCCGGACCGATCTTCTGACCGAGCGCGGCCGGCAAGCCGTTGACCGAGATGCGGCCTGCAAGCACCCACTCCTCGATTTCACGGCGCGAACCCACGCCGGCCTGTGCCAGCACCTTCTGCAGGCGCTCGGGCTCGGAGAGCGCGCCCGCGGCATTGCGTCTGCCACCCTGGCCCTGTGCAGTGCGCGCACGCGCGCCGCGCTCACTGCCGTCGGGCTGACCCAGCGCCGATTTGTGGGCGTCGGGCCGACGCGCGGGATCACCACCTTGACGCACACCCGCTTGCCCACCCCGTGGCGAGCGCACCCCGCGCGGGTCGGCATTGAGATGGGCGTTCGGATCCTTGGGCTGCGCATCATCAGCGTGCACATCCTCGCGCCGGGCGCGCGGCGCGCGGCCGAATCGATCGGAATTGTCGACCGGATCAGACTTCTTCTGGGGGGGCCGCAGCGGGCTGTTCGGTTTGCGAGACATCAACGAGGTCCATGATTTTTTCGATTTCAATGAGCGCCGGCAGTTCACTCAGACTGCGCAGGCTCATGTCATCGAGAAAGCGCCGGGTAGTGGCGAAAAGTTCCGGGCGGCCTGGAGTATCGCGGTGACCGACAACATCAATCCAGCCGCGCGACTCCAGCGTTTTCAATATATTGGGTGACACCGTGACGCCGCGCACATCCTCGATGTCACCACGCGTCACCGGCTGCCGGTAGGCGATGATTGCCAGTGTCTCCATCACCGCCCGCGAATAGCGCGGCGGCTTCTCCTCCTTGAGCCGGTCCAGATAACACTGGTACTCGGCGCGGGTCTGAAAGCGCCAGCCGCTGGCGAGTTGCACGAGTTCGACGCCACGCTCAGCTGCAGACCATTGCGCGCGCAACTCTTCGAGCAGCTTGCGAACCAGATCGTTTCCGGGGTCCTCGTCGAACAGGCGACGCAGCTCCATCACCGTCAAGGGCGCCTGGGTGGCCAGCAAGGCCGCCTCGATGACACGCAACCAGGCTTCAGGTGTGGTCGCGGGATGCATCGGCCAGCCTGACGTAGATCGGCGCAAAGGCCTCGTTCTGGCTCACTTCCACCAATCTTTCCTTCACCAGTTCCAGCACGGCGAGAAAACTCACCACCAGTCCCGCCGCCCCGAGCTTCACATCGAACAGCGCGTCGAACACCACGAAATCACCGTCTCCGAGCTTGCGCAGGATGGCGGTCATGTGCTCACGCACCGAGAGCTGCTCACGCCCGACCCGGTGGCTCTGCGTCAGACGGGCATGTTTCATGATGCGCAGCCAGGCGAGCTGGAGGTCGTGCAGGCTGAGCTCAGGCAGGCGCGCGCTCACTTTCTCGGCGACAAACACGCCCGCCCACTCAAAATCACGTTCGACACGCGGCAGCATGTCCAGCCTCGCGGCGGCCAGCTTCATGCGCTCATATTCAAGCAAACGCCGCACCAACTCTGCGCGCGGGTCGTCTTCGATCACACTCTCGCGCGCCGGCCGTGGCAGCAGCATGCGTGACTTGATCTCGAGCAACATCGCCGCCATCAACAGATACTCGGCCGCGAGCTCGAGGTTCGTCTCCCGCATCGCTTCGACGTAAGCCAGATACTGCGCCGTGAGCGGCGCCATCGGCACGTCCAGCACGTCAAGATTGGCCTTGCGGATCAGGTACAACAGCAGATCGAGCGGCCCTTCGAAGGCGTCGAGGAACACTTCCAGCGCGTCGGGCGGAATATACAGGTCTTTCGGCAGTTCGAGCAGCGGTTCGCCATAGATACGCGCCACATGCTCAAGCACCATGGGCGCATCCATCGGCGCCAGGTCAAGCGGCAGACTCATGTGCGCATCGCCTCAGATGCCGATCAGGGCACCGAGCACAAAGCGGAAGCCGGCAATCAGCGGCCACAGGATGGCGCCAAGCACGCCGGTAAACAAGAGCACGAGCAGAATCGGAAAACCATAGGGTTCGAGGCGGGCGAATCTCCACGCCAGATGGTGTGGCAGCAAGCTGACGGCAATGCGCCCACCATCCAGCGGCGGCAGGGGCAGCAGGTTGAGCACCATCAGCACGGCATTGATCTGCATGCCGGCATCGGCCATCTTCAGCAGCGGCAGGGTATAGGCGCCGGGCTCACCGACCAGCGCGATGCGGAACAGGATCGCCCAGCCCAGCGCCATGATCAGGTTTGTGAACGGTCCCGCTGCGGCGACCCACAACATGTCGGCCTTGGGGTTGCGCAGACGACTGAAATTGACCGGCACCGGCTTCGCCCAGCCAAACAAGATGCCGCCCGCCCCGAACAGCGAGCTCAAAGCGAGGATGCTCGCCGGCACCAGCAAGGTACCCACCGGATCGATGTGGCGCAGCGGGTTGAGCGTTATGCGCCCGGCCAGGTCGGCGGTGGGGTCGCCAAAGTGCCTTGCCACATAGCCGTGCGCGGCCTCGTGCAGGGTGATGGCGAGCAACACAGGCAAAGCCCAGATTGCCAGCGCCGAGATCAATGAGTCCATGGACGCGTCAACGATAAAGGCTGCATTCTAACAGAGCGCCAATGGGCCTCAGCCGAGGCCGAAGGGCGCGAGTGCGCCGCGCCCTTCGCGCACGAGCTGTGGCGTGCCCGAGCTCAGATCGATCACCGTGGTCGCCTGCGCACCGCAGGGGCCGGCCTCGATCACGAGATCCACCAACTTCTCCATGCGTTCGCGGATCTCCTCGGGGTCGGTCAACGGCAGCTCTTCTCCGGGCAAGAGCAGCGTCGAGGTCAGCAAGGGTCCTTCCAGCTCGGCGAGCAACGCCAGGACGACCGCATGCTCAGGCACGCGCAGGCCAATGGTCTTGCGCTTGGGGTGGAGCAGACGTCGCGGCAACTCCTTCGTGCCCTCAAGGATGAAGGTGTAAGGACCCGGCGTGGTGGCCTTGAGCAGACGGTACTGGCTGTTGTCCACCCGCGCGTAGGTGCCGATTTCGGACAGATCGCGACACATCAGGGTGAAATGATGACGATCATCGACGCCACGAATCTTGCGGATGCGATCAAGCAGACTGGCGTCGCCGGTGGAGCACACCAGGGCGTAAGCCGAATCGGTGGGCAGCACCACCAACCCGCCAGTACGGATGATCTCGGCAGCCTGGCGAACGAGCCGCGGCTGGGGCTGCTCAGGGTGTAGGGAAAAGAATTGGGCCATGATCGGTTTGTTCTCAAATGAAGCGTGACCACACTGGCATGAGGTCAGGCGGAAGGGGTTTGCAACGTCCGAGGTCGGTCGGACTCTCTTGTTCGCCGTGAAAGTCGGAGGCGCGCGAGGCGAGCAGGCCGCGCTGACGGGCAACCGTGGCGAAGCGGCGCATCTCGTCCTCACTGTGCGCACCTGAAACCACCTCGATGGCATCGCCACCTGCAGCGACGAAACGGTCAAGCAGTTGGGTCATGCCGGCCGCCGACAGGCGGTAACGCGCTGGATGCGCAAGCACCGCAACACCGCCCGCGGCCACGATCCAGCCCACGGCGTCCTCCAGCGATGCCCAGGTATGCTCGACGAAACCGGGCTTGCCGCGTACCAGGTAATGATCGAACACCGTTTTCACGTCCGGCATGATGCCACTGGCAACGAGATGGCGGGCAAAGTGGGCGCGGCTGACGAGTGCAGGATTGCGCGCAAATTGATGGGCGCCTTCGAGTGCACCCTGGATGCCGACCTCGGCCAGCGCCGCTGCGATGCGCTGCGCGCGGGCCTCACGCCCGGCCCTGAGCTGTTGCAGGCCGGTGACGATCGCGGGCGCGCAGGGGTCGATGGCCAAGCCCACGATATGCACGCTGTCATTGGCGAAGGACACCGAAATCTCCACCCCGGGCACGAACCCGACCCCCAACTCGGCCGCCGTCCGCGCGGCGACGTCGAGCCCACTCAACTCATCGTGATCGGTGAGCGCAAGCAGTTCCACGCCGTTCGCCTGCGCACGCCGCACCACGTCGGCTGGATCGAGCCAGCCGTCGGACACGGTGGAGTGGCAGTGAAGGTCGGCGTTGAGCAAGTGCATGCGGGCAAGTTCCTGCAAAGAAGTGGTAAAACGAGCAGTCATACGAGTTGTCATGGACCGTCTGACAAGAAGAACGCTTCAATGATCCCGGCAATCTGCTCGGGCTGATCGTGATGCAGGTTGTGTCCGGCATCGGCGAGCGTGAGCAAGCGCAGCGCGCCAAAGCAGGCCAGAGCCGCAGCGTGATCGGCGTCGCTGATACCGATCCGCGCACGCAAATGATCTGTCCCGGGCTCCGCGCCGGGCTCGACCACCAGCACCGGAGCGGTGATTCGCTGCCAGCAGGCTTGCGCCTCGGCGCGTCGGTAAAGCACCGGATTGACGCGACGGTGCGCGGGATCGCCCGCGATGCGCCAGCCTTCGCCTTCAGCCTCGGCCAGGGCGTGCGCCAGCCAGGTCGCACGCGCCGAACTCAGGCGCGGATTGTCCTGCCGCAGACGTGCGGCGATCGCATCGTGGCTGGGGTAGGCACGCGGTCGCGGCCTTACGGTCAAGCTCGCCAACCATTTCTGGTAACGCCCGGGCGCCTCGGCTGCAGGCCGATCCGGCAAACCAAAGGCGTCGAGCGCAAGCACACCCGCCACACGCGCAGGACGAATGCCGGCATACATGAGCGCGACATTGCCGCCCATGCTGTGGCCGACGAGACGCACAGGGGCATCGTCATTGCCCTCGCAAAGTCGCAGGATCGCATCGAGGTCGGCAAAATAGTCCGGAAACCAGTACCCATCCCCGCCGCACCATGCGCTGCGACCAAAGCCACGCCAGTCCGGGGCGATCACATGCCAGTCGTGGGCAAGCGCATCGACGACGAACTGGAAGGACGGCGACGCGTCCATCCAGCCATGCAGCAGGTAGAGCCGTGGCAAGCCTTCCTCGCCCCATTCGCGCAGATGGAGGCGCAAACCGCGGACGTCAGCAAAGCGGGAACGGGAAATTTCCATCGCCGCATCATAACAAAGCACCCGCGCCGCCATGCCGCCGCCTGAGCGCTCGAAGACCTCGCCTACGCCGCCCGCAAAAGCTCGACATGACACACGGAGCGTCCCGCCCGACCGACCATGAAGCGGCTTCGATCAGCGTTTGAAAGCGCTCGAACCCTCTCGAACCCCATGCGCGGCCCTACGGACACCACACCACGCATGCACAAGTCCGCAAAAGCAAAACGCCAACCCCGAAGGATTGGCGTAAGTGCTTGATTCTATGGTGCCGGCAATAGGAATCGAACCCACGACCTTCTGATTACAAATTTGCAAAAGACGGTGTTTTTCGGGGTTGAACTACATGCACAAAAACGCTCAAGGCCATTGAAAAACAAAGGCAAGTTTATTTTTCGCATTGCTCGGCGTTGAGCCGGATTGCTAGAATATGGCTACATGGTGGCTACATGGAATCGCCGTGTAGCCAACCCAAGCTGGAGCCGACACCATGCAACGCGAGCGACTGACCCCTGACCGCATCCGCCGCTTCACCATCCCGACCGACAAGACCCAAGCCTTCCTGTGGGACACTGAAGCGCCCCGCCTTGCCGTGCGCGCGACCGCTGGCGCGAAGGCGTACATCTTCGAGTCCAAGCTGAACCGCCGCACCCTGCGCGTGACCATCGGGGATGTGCGCGCCTGGAACCTTGATGACGCCCGCGCCGAGGCTCGCCGCCTGCAAACACTTGTCGACCAGGGCATCGACCCCCGCGAACAGAAAGCCGAGCGCATCGCCGCATCCGAAGCCAAGCGCGAGGAAGCCCGCCGCATCGAAGCGCCCGCCCTGGACGCCTGGAACGCCTACATCGAGGCCCGCGCCGCCCGGTGGAGTCCGCGCACCCTGCTGGAGCATCAGCGCGCCATCGCCCCCGGCGGAAAGCCCAAGACTCGAGGCCGCAAGAAAGGCGAAGGCGACACGACGCAGCCCGGCATCCTGCTGGCCCTGCTCGAGCGCCCCCTATCGGAGATTGACGCCGCCGCCGTTCGCGCCATCCTGAGGGACGAAAGCGAGCGCCGGGCGACCATGGCCCGCAACGCCTTCGCCTACCTGCGCGCCTTCCTGAACTGGTGCGCCGACCGCCCCGAGTACCAGGGGCAGATTCACGCCGACGCCTGCGCCGGCCGCATCGCCCGCGACGAACTGCCCAAGCGCCAAGCGAAGGACGACTGTTTGCAGCGCGAGATGCTGCGCCCGTGGTTCGAGCAGGTGCGCGCCATCACCAATCCGGTGCAGTCCGCTTACCTGCAAGTGGCCCTGCTGACCGGAGCCCGCCGGGAAGAAGTGGCCGGCCTGCGGTGGGAGGACGTGGATTTCAAGTGGAAGGCCCTGACCATCCGGGACAAGGTGGAAGGAGAGCGCACCATCCCGTTGACGCCCTATGTAGCCGGCCTGCTGCACGACCTGAAGCGCCGCAACGACACGCCGCCGCCCGAGTACCGCATCCTGCACGGCAAGCGCATCAAGAACGACCTCGAAGCTTGGGAGCCTTCGCCGTGGGTATTCAGCAGCCCGAGCGCCGCATCCGGCCGCCTGCAAGAACCGCGCATCGCGCACAAGCGTGCCATCACCGCCGCCGGCCTGCCGGATGACCTGACGATTCACGGCCTGCGCCGGAGCTTCGGCACCTTGGCCGAGTGGTGCGAAGTGCCCGCCGGAGTGGTGGCGCAGATTCAGGGGCACGCACCGAGCGCCATTGCTGAAAAGCACTACCGCCGCCGCCCCCTCGACCTGCTGCGCATGTGGCACGAGCGCATCGAGGCGTGGATTCTGGCCGAGGCCGGCATCGAGCCGCCGACCGAGCAAGAGGCCGCCCCCGCCCTGCGCGCGGTGGCCTGACCGAGCAATGCCGCCCCTACCTCGACGGAGGGAAAAGCCGGACACCTTCACCCGGCTGGCGCGGCACCCAAACGAAGGAGCGTATCGAAGGAGCACGCAATGCACGACGACGACATTCCGACCGCCGAGGCCGCCGAGTTCGCGAGGGCGTTTGATTTGTATGTGAAGCTCGACGAGGTGAAAGCGACCGCCGGGCGCCTGCGAGCCGCCGCAGACCGCACGACCGGCTTGGAGTTCGAGGCCAACATCCGGCAGGCCAAAGAGGCCGAGGTGGAGGTGGCACGCGTTGAAGCCGCATTGCGTGGTGAGGAACTGACCGAAGCGATTCCGAGCGCCGCCGGCTTGCCGGGTGGGCTGCGCGAAGGCGACGTGGCCCGGGAGCAGCCGATACCGGAGTCACAAACCGACGAAGGGCACCGCAAGCGCCGCATCGAGCTTATCGAGGAGGGGGAACGTGCCCGCCTCCGCGTGCGCGATGAATGGCAGCGGGAACGGCAGGGAACGGTGGGCGAGGCGGACCAGGACAGCCGGCCCGAGCTGACCCCCATGAAGCGCAAGGCCATCATCGAGCGCCTGGGGCGCAGATACCCCGCGTTGGCGTCTGCCGTGGACCGGCCCGAAGAGTGGGCGAAGGCATGCCGCGTGCCGAAGGAAGCAAGCCCTGACGGCAAGCAAGGCTGGTACTACCTGGAGCGCATCGAGGCCGAATGCCGCACCCGGTATGGCGGAGCCGCGCCAACGCCCGCCGCCGACCTGAGCCTCGCCGGGCAATTGCACGACATCAACCGGTAAACCCCCAATTCCCCCAGAAATCCCCCGGAAATTCCCCGGATTTTCCCGCTTTTCCCCATCTCGTTGAACTGCATCCCATGCCGCGCAAGCGGAGTGATTGAGGTTCAACGAAAATGCAATCCAACACCCAGACCAAATACAGCACCGAGCAGGCCGCCGCCGCGCTGGGTATTCGCCCGCAAACGCTGCGCGCCGCCCTTTGCCGCGATGGGCATTACTTCGGCATCCGCCCGGTAAAGCTGCCGAATCGCATGCTGCGCTGGCCCGGCGAGGCCATCGACCGCCTACTGACCGGCGAGGTGGCCTAAATGGACATCACGCTCTATAGCCACATCGACGGCGACGGCTGCATCGAATACGAGCGCGGCACTATCCTCGTAACGAACGAGGTTGATGTGACCGCCGCGAAGGTTGTCATCGGCACCGCCGGACTTCGCAGCCTGGGCAAGAAATTGGTCGCTCTTGCGGATCTGTTGGAAGGGGGCGCGCAATGAAAAACGCCCCCGACCGCAAAGCAGCCGAGAGCGCCATTGAGCAGCGCGGATTCTACACCGACAACCCCCGCCACCAGCGTGCTCTAGCCCTGCTGCTTCAACGCCCCGCCCGACGCGAGGAAATCGACCGCGCCGCTGGATGTAGCAATGCGCCCGACTTGATTGGCGAGCTTCGTCGGCGTGGCCTGGAACTTCCCTGTGAGCGCGTGGAAGCACTGGACCGCGACGGTCGCCCTTGTCGTCCTGGCGTGTATCACGCCACCGCGGCCGACCGCCGCAAGGTGTCTGCATGGTTGCGCCACCGTGGTGCTGGCTTCATCGCGCCTGAGCTGTTGGGCTGGGTCGCCCTGGCTGCGGTCGTCGGCCTGATGCTTGCGGGAGGTGTCTGATGCGCCGCTACGCGCCCCGCACGCCCTACCGATTCACTATCGAGCTTCCCGCGCACATCGCGGACACGGTGCACCTGAGCGCCGAGGAACACGGCTGCTACATGCGCCTGCTGTTCAGCTACTGGCGCTCCGGCCCACCGAAAGACGATGACCGCGTGCTGGCCCGCATCGTCGGCTCGTCGGTCGAAGAGTGGGCTGAGGTCCGGCCGATGGTGGAGCCGTTTTTCGAGGTCTTGCATGGGCAGTGGCTGCACTGGCGGACCGATGACGAGTTGCAGGCCGCCTATGAGTCCATCGAGAAGTCATCGCGCGCCGGCAAGGCCGCTGCAAAAGCCCGGTGGGACAAGGAGAAAGGCCGCACCGCCGACAATGACAAATGCGAAGCCGATGCGGTCGCAATGCGGTCGCAGTGCGGTCGCAATACGAATCGCAGTTCCAATAGAAATATAGCGAGCGAGCACCAAGCGAAGGAGCCAACCCCAACCCAAACCCCCCGAGCCAAGGCGAAGCAGCCTTTGGGCGACTTCGATGAGGACGTGGCCCTTGCAGAGCGCGACCTGGGCATCGGGAGGCCGGCATGACGACGAATCATTCCGCCCTGGCTGGGGAAATCATCAGCCTGCGCCCGTACCAGTCGAATGTCGTCGACGCCACCCGCGCCGCCCTGCGCGCCGGTAAGCGCCGCGTGCTGACCTACCTGCCCACAGGGGGGGGCAAGACCCGCGTGGCGACCGCCATCACGCAAATGACGCTCGCCAAGTCATCCGGCCGCGTCATCGTCCTGGCGAATCGCAAGCAACTCGTCCACCAGTTCGCCGCCGCCTTGCGCGCTGCTGGTCTTGATGTGGGCATCGCCCAAGGCGAGAACACAGCCGGCCTGCATCATCGCGTGGTCGTGTGCAGCATCGACACCATTCACGCCCGGAACTACACGTTCGACGACGTGGCGCTGTTCATCATCGACGAGGCGCACGCGGTCGCCGGCAGCGAGAAGTACCGCCGCCTGCTGTTCCGCTTCAACAAGGTTCCGGTTATCGGACTGAGCGCGACGCCGTTTGCCCGTGGTCTGGGCAAGCACTACGACGAGCTGCATGGTGCGCTGTTCGAGGAACTTGTCGTCGGTGCAACGGTGCAGCAGTTGGTCGACGACGGGTTCCTGACGGACCTGGAAATCTACGCGCCCAGCAAGCCCGACATGGCGGGCGCGAAGCTGACCCGCACGCCCGAGGGGGAACAGGACTACCGGCAAGCCGACATCGACGAGGCCACCGACCGGCCCGAGCTGGTGGGCGACATCATCCGGCACTGGCTGAAGCTGGCAGCAGGCCGCAAGACCATCGTATTCGCGTCGAGCATCGCGCACAGCAAGCACATCGTCGGGCAGTTCCAGGCCGCCGGGGTGACGGCCGAGCACCTTGACTGCTACATGGACGACGACACCCGCGCCGACATTCTCGGGAAGTTCGAGCGTGGCGACTTCACGGTGCTGTCGAACGTGGCGCTGCTGTCCGAGGGCTTCGACCTGCCGAACACTTTCTGCATGATTCTGGCGAGGCCCACAAGGTCGCTGACGAGGTTCCTGCAAATGGTGGGCAGGATCTTGAGGCCGGCCCCCGGCAAGACTCACGCCCTGCTGCTGGACCACTCGGGCAGTGTGCAGCGCATCGGCCATCCGTTCGATGACTTGCCGCTGGATCTGGACGACGGCAGCCCGAACAAGTCAGGCTGCCAAGAGCGCGAGAAGCCCGAGCCCAAGCCCTGCCCGAGCTGCAAGTTCGTCAAGCCGGCCGGCACCCGCAAGTGTCCGAAATGCAGCTTCGAGCCCGAGCGCCAGAACGACATCGAGGTCATCGACGGTGAGCTGGAGCGATTCGACCGCAAGGCCAAGAAGCCGGCGACGCCCGACCGCAAGCAGCACGTCTATTCGCAGTTGCTTCAGGTCGCGCGCAACAAGGGCTATTCACCCGGTTGGGTGGCGCACAAGTACCGCGCCATGTTCGACGTGTGGCCGCGCAACATGCGTGACGTGACGGCCACACCGACCGGCGAACTGCTGTCCTGGCTGAAGTCGCAAGAGATTCGCTTCGCCAAAGGCCGCGAGAAGCATCAGGAGGGCCGTAGCCATGTCTGATCGCCTGGATGTTCGCCACATCGCACAAGGCCGCTGGCGGTCGATTCTGACGGTCCTAGGCATGGATGAGCGCGCCCTGTCCGGCAAGCACGGCCCCTGTCCGATGTGCGGAGGCCGCGACCGCTTCCGGTTCGATGACAAGGACGGACGCGGGACCTACTTCTGTTCCGGCTGTGGCGCAGGCGACGGTGTGCAGCTGGCAATGGGCATCACCGGCCTGTCGTTCCGCGATGTGGCCGCCGAGGTCGAGCGCATTGCCGGCAAGATCAAGCCGACCGCCACCAGGACCGAGCGCACCGACGACGACAAGCTGCATGCATTGCGCCGCGCCTTCAAGGAGTCCAGGCCGATTCAGCGCGAGGACGAGGCATATCGCTACTTGGCTGGGCGAGGGCTGCGCCTGCACGACCTGCCCGAGAGCATCCGCACGCACCCCGGCATGGCGTACCTGGACGACGGCAAGATGCTGGGCACGCTCCCGGCGATGCTGGCGACCGTGACCGATGCGACAGGCCGCGCGGTATCGATGCACAGGACCTATGTCGAGGACGGTCAAAAGGCGGCTGTACCAGCCCCGAGAAAGATGATGCAGGGATTGCCCCTTGCTGGCGCTGCAATTCGCCTGACGCCGGTTTCGAGAAGCCTGGGGATGGCCGAGGGCATCGAGACCGCCCTTGCCGCCGCCGAGCTGTTCGAGGTGCCGACCTGGAGTTGCATCAGCACCAGTGGGATCGAGTCATTCGAGCCGCCGGCCGGCGTGGGGCACGTCATCATCTTCGCGGACAACGACGCCAACTTCGCCGGGCAGGCCGCAGCCTACCGAGCAGCGCACCGGCTGGCGCTGCGCAGCATTGAGGCTGAAGTCGTGATCCCTCCCCAAGTTGGGGACTGGCTCGATGAACTGAATCGACGGCGACCGCCGACTTGACCGCCACCCACCCGGCCCCGAGCCGGGTTTCTTACGAACGACGTTACGAGCGACGCAATGCGTAATCGGCGCTCCACCTCAACGAAATGTCCGCATCAAGCATCTCTGATCATGACTTAAGCCTCACCTTAAGCGAGCGCGGCCAAGGTGATAACGCCCAAGGTAAGTGCGACATTTCCTTTGAGCTTTCCAGCATTGCGTTCCCGGTCCGCGAAATCGGCAGCATCGCCTGATAGCCCTCGGTGTAGGGCACTCATGTAATGGCTATCAGCCTTGGCCCGCACCCAAAAGCCTGAGGCGATGAGGGCGCCACCGATGAACGCAACGAGAATATCTTCATTCATTTCGCGATGTCAGTATTGCGTGCACTGCACGTCATCACCGAGTCGAGTGCAGTGAGTGCGCTTCGGGGGTGGTGGGGGCTGTATTACCGGTGCTTGGCGCTGACTGTTCGTCATCATGGACATGCCTGCGTTGAACTGGGCCTGCTTTCGGGTTTCCGCGGCGGCGATATGCGGCCCGCAGTCTATGCCTCGGCGCGCAATTTCCTCGTCCATCATTCGGTTCGAATACATCGAAGCAGATGCGCGGCAGAGGTTGTAGTTGCTCTGCTGTGTAAGTTCATCTGCACTCGCAAAGCCTAGCCTAGCCGGTGACCCTGCGCAGCCCACAAGCAGCAGGCTCGCCAAGCAGGCGCTTACTGAGATCACCGTACGCTGCGGAGACATTTGAAACCTCTTCGTAATGAATTGATAAGACGGGGATCGAGAGCCCGCATACTTGCATCTGTGACGACCGCAACGTGATGCCGGGTAACTTGCTCAGAAGTTACGTTATCACGTAACTATGCTTATGAGGTAGTCAAACTGCGATCCTGTGGCTGCACTACGTTCCTGGAATGGAAAATGCGAAACGTCACTTCGCCACCCGATTGCGTGAAGCGATGCAACTGGCGGGGTATGACCCGAAGCCCGCCGTCTTGGAGCGCGAGTTCAATTTGCGCTGGCACGGAAAGCCGATGACGCTCCACGGCGTGAGGCGCTGGCTTCTCGGCGAAGCGATCCCTGGGCAGGACAAAATCGTCACTCTGGCCGAGTGGCTCGGGGTCTCGCCTCAGAGCCTGCGGTACGGAGGCGAGGCGGAGCGGCGCGTCGAGGAGCGAACAAGCTGGTGGGATGAAGTGTTTCGGAGCCAGGAGCGCGATGTAGTGGCTGCCTACTTGGAGCTTCCGCAGGAGCAGCGTCAGGCGCTCAGAAAAATCATCCTGGCGCTCGCAGATAGGAAGGAAGAGGAGGTTGGTGCGTAGGTATCGAATCCGTTTCAGGATGCAGTTCAGCACCGGATCGCAAGGGCTTATCGTGCTCACTGAAGGGGTTTCGGCGAGTGAACGCCATAGCGGGAGCCAGGAAATCAGTCGCTATCCATCGGATGCGCTCCTTTGCGAATCGGCGGTCAATCGGCGCTCCGGCCGGCGGCACATAGAGGCGGAATCCGCACGCCAAAGCGCACAACAAAGCGCACGTCAAAAGCCGGATTTCCGGCTATGCAGGTAAGGCATCGCGTGATCAGCGCGGGAATCCGCACGGAATCCGCGCAGGCTGAGGCCCTAGTCCTCACCCGCGTAGCTGATGGCCAAGCGCAGCCACAACTCGCTGCCACGCCTCTTTTCCTTCTCCGCGTAGAAGGGTATTGACGAGAGCCGCGCGCGCAAGCGTCGAGCTTCCGCCACGATGGCTCGCACCCTGTCTGGCGGGAAGCCCTTGAGATACGTCACGGCGACATCATCTAGGTCGTCGCCTTGGTCCTGCATGCTTGGCTCTGTTGGATTCATCGCGGCGTCAGTCATCGCTTCCCGCGATGTGTCGCGGCAAGGGATGGACTTCCGTCCAACTTCCCTTGAAACGGCAGTCGGTGTCAGTGCCGGGGTCTGCCGTGCCACGCAGAAACGGTGGAATCTCAATCTCCGGCTTGCGCCGACGTTTCCTAAGTCGATACAGGACGACGAGCGCGATGACCGCCGCCGCCACGACCAGCGCAAAGTCAATCTCGGGGATCATGGGTGCGTTCCTAGCCGGTGATGGTGACCGGGATTGTGCGGGCTCTTGTTGCCTTTGTCATCCCGGGCGTCGTCGGAATCGGCCAGTGGAATCATCCTGGTAATCGGCCACAAAAACCCGCCACGCACCGGGTCTGGCGGTTGGCGTTGCGTGTGCCGCAGGTGGCCGGCAGCCTTTGGGGCGAGGATCTGTTCTGCGCGCGAGACTGCTATGCTCATGCGTTGCCCCTACCCAGCATCGCTGCAAGCAACGCGCCCATGACCCCAGCCCAGCTCATCGCCAAGTGGAAGAACAACCCGCTCTCCGAGCGCGCCGGCTCTCAGCCCTTCTTCCTCGACCTCTGCAGCATGCTCGGCGTGGATCCGCCGAACGATCCGGACAGCTACTGTTTCGAGCGCGGCGCCACCCGCACCGGCGCCGGCCACGGCTGGGCCGACGTGTGGAAGCGCAGCCACTTCGGCTGGGAGAACAAAGGCCCCGGCGGTGACCTGTCGGGGGCCCTGCGCCAGCTTATGACTTACGCGCTCGCGCTGGACAACCCGCCGCTGCTTGTTGTCAGCAATCGCGAGATCACCCAGATCCACACCCACTTCACCGGCACCCCGAGCGAGACCTATACGATCCGCCTCGAGGACGTCGGCACGCCGGAGAACCTGCAGCGCCTGCGCTGGCTGTTCACCGATCCCGAGAAGTTCCGGCCCGGCCGCACGGTGCTCGACATCACTAAGGATGCCGCCGGCCGCTTCGCCGACATCGCGCAGTCCATGACCGAGCGTGGCCACGATCCCGCGAAGGTGGCGCACTTCCTAATCCAGTCCTTGTTCTGCATGTTCGCCGAGGACATCGGTCTGCTTCCGAAGAAGCTTTTCGAGCGCGTCATCGCCAAGCGCCAGGGCGACCCAGCCAAGCTCGCAGTGTCGCTGGCGGAGATGTTCCAGGCGATGCGCACCGGTGGCGACTTTCTCCTCGAGGACATCGCCTACTTCAACGGCGGGCTGTTCGAGCACGTGGAAGTCCTCGAGCTGATCCCCGGCGAGATAGAAGCCCTGCTGGCTGCCAGCCGCATGGACTGGAGCGCAATCGAACCGTCGATCCTCGGCACCCTGTTCGAACGTGGCCTGGATCCGAAGATCCGCGCCCCGCTCGGTGCGAACTACACCGACCCCGGCACGATCATGAAGCTGGTCCGCCCAGTCGTCGTCGAGCCGCTTGAGCGCGAATGGGAGGCTGCCAAGGGCAGGATCGCCCCGTTGGTCGAGAAGTACCATGCTGGTGGGAAGGGCTCCCAGAAGGCCGGCCAGGATGCGCAAGCCCTGTTCCTGGGCTACCTCGAGCGCCTCAAGAACTTCCGCGTCCTCGACCCCGCATGCGGCTCCGGCAACTTCCTGTACCTTGCCCTGCGCGCGCTGAAGGACCTCGAGCACCGCGCGAACCTGGATGCCGAAGCGCTCGGCCTGCATCGCCAGCTCACAATTGAGACCAGCCCTGACAACGTGCGCGGAATCGAGATCAACGCCTACGCTGCCGAGCTCGCCCGGGTGACGGTCTGGATCGGCGAGATTCAGTGGATGCTCAAGCACGGCTACGACTGCCGGCGAAACCCTATCCTCGCGCGCCTCGACCACATCGAGAACCGGGATGCGCTGCTGAACGCGGACTGCACCGAGGCGGAATGGCCGGTGGTCGACGTGATCGTAGGCAACCCCCCGTTCCTTGGCGACAAGCGCATGCGCAGCGAGCTCGGCGCCGAGATGACCGCCAAGATCCGCGCCTGCTACGAGGGCCGGGTCCCTGGCGGCGCAGACCTCGTGCTCTACTGGTTCGAGAAGGCTCGAGATCAAATCAAGGCCAAGCGCTGTGAGGCAGCCGGCCTCGTCGCGACAAACTCGATCCGCGGTGGAGCAAACCGAAAGGTGCTGGACCGCATCGTCGAGAGCACCCGCATCTTCGAGGCGTGGAGCGACGAGCCGTGGGTCAACGAAGGCGCTGCCGTGCGCGTGTCGCTCGTGTGCTTTGGAGGGCGCGCCGGCGCAGCGCTCGACGGGCGCTGTGTGCGGGAGGTTCATGCGGACCTAACAGCAGCCGATGGCGGGCAACCCTCGTCTGGAGACCTAACCACCGCCAAAGCTCTCACCGAGAATGAAGGTACAGCGTTCCTCGGGATCCAGAAAACAGGGCCGTTTGACATCCCAGGTGAGCTGGCGCGCCAATGGCTCCGATTTCCAAACCCGCATGGCAGGTCGAACTCGGAAGTGGTGAAGCCATGGTTCAACGGGCTGGACATCACGCGGCGCAACCGAGACTTCTGGATTATCGACTTCGGCGTCGACATGAAGCAGGACGAGGCTGCACTCTACGAGGCGCCGTTCGGATACGCGAAGGAGTACGTGCAGCCCACCCGCGTCGGAAAGCGCGAGGCGAGGACCAACGAACAGTGGTGGATCTTCCAGTGGGCGCGCCCCAAGATGCGAGCGGCCGTCAGAGAAATACCCCGCTTCATCGTGACGCCCGAGGTGTCGAAGCATCGCGTGTTCGCATGGGTGCACCACCCAATCGTGCCGGACAAGAACCTGACGGTCATCGCGCGCCAAGACGACACCACTTTCGGAGTCCTGCACTCGCGCGTCCATGAGCTGTGGGCCCTGCGTCTCGGCACCAGCCTCGAGGACCGGCCGCGCTACACCCCCACGACGACCTTCGAGACCTTCCCCTTCCCCGCCGGCATGACGCCCGCCGACACGGCCGCAGGCGCGCCGACAAGCCCCCAATCCGAGGCTATCGCCGCCGCCGCCCGCCGGCTCAACGCGCTGCGAGAGAACTGGCTTAACCCGACCGAGTGGGTGGAGCGCATCCTGGAAGTGGTACCGGGCTTCCCCGACCGGATCATCCCCAAGTCAGGCCACGAGGCCGAGCTGAAGAAGCGCACGCTGACGAACCTCTACAACCTGCGCCCGGCGTGGCTCGACAGCGCACACAAGGCGCTCGACGCTGCGGTAGCCGCAGCCTACGGCTGGACCGACTACACGCCCGACATGCCCGACGACGAGATCCTGCGCCGACTGCTGGCGCTGAACCTGGAGAGGACAAACGCCAGCCCGCGCACTACCTAAGCGGTATCGTGACACGATGGACCGCTCGCGTTCGCGACAGGACAGGACAGGACAGGAATGATGGACGAGGTTGCCGGCCCGCACGAAGCGCCTCGCCTTGCCGCTGCTGACTCGACACCTGCAGCAGGCCGGAGAGGCTGACACATCCGCCCGACAAGGCCAGAGCACCACACCGACCGTCTGCGCGTCCTGTGCGCTGTCCTGGAGCGCCTGAAGATCCGGCTGACCTAGTCCGCTTCGCAGGAAGCGCGGGATCTCGTACTTCCCTGCTGCAGGATCACGCTGGCGCTATTGATGGCGACGGCTGCGCGAGGCGAGGCGCGCGAACACGGTGCAGTGCGACGGCCGCGCGGCGCGCGCTGGCCGCGACTTGCGATCCAGTTCTTCCACTACAGGCGACGGGCGACGCACAGGCCGCAGGGCGACCACCAGGGCGACGGCCAAGCCAAGGGCGAGCAGCAGATAGGTTATCGCGTTCGTCGCCAGCAGGGCCGCAGGTTGGCAGGTGTCGTTCCTGGCGGTGCTATCCGGCCTGACCGAAGCAGGAAAGCAGGAGACTGCATTCCTTGGCTTGGGACCATCTGAGTCCGCGCACTGCGCCGGTTACGCTGTAACCGCAGGCCGACCGCGACCACCACCAGGATGCCGCGCGGCGACCGAGCGCCCGAGGATGCGGCCCGCACCAGCGAGACCGGCCGCGTGCGTGGCTACACGGCGGCTACATCGCCCGGAATTGGCTACATGGTGGCTACATGAACCCGAAAAGCAAAAGACCAACCCCGAAGAATTGGCGTAAGTGCTTGAATTTATTGGTGCCGGCAATAGGAATCGAACCCACGACCTTCTGATTACAAATCAGCTGCTCTACCAACTGAGCTATGCCGGCGCTGGCTGCGGATTATAGCGCAAGCGGGCGCGAGAGGTTGCATCAGGCGCTTGCGTCGATAACTGTACATCTATACAGTTATCGAACCCCCGCTGCCGGAGACGACCATGACCCAGACCCTGCTCACCCGCCTGCTCCTTGTCAGCGGCCTGCTTGCCGGTTTGATGTTCGGCACCGGAAACACTGCAGCCGGGATTACCGTGGCCGTGCTTGCGGGCACTGCAAGCTGGCTGCTGCGCTCGCAGAACCTGCTCAGACACCAACGCTAAAGCGCGCACAAACGGCTTCAGCGGCCAAACTTGGTCATGAGCTGCTGCAGCTTTTCGGTGCGGCGCTTTTCCGCGGCCTCGGCTTCACGCTTGTCCTTTTGCTGCTTGGCGACGGCTGCAAAGCGCTCCTTCAAGGTGGTCGATGCGTGCGTGCGCTGCTCTTCGGTGACCTCGCCGACGGGCTGCCCCTCAAGGTCAAAGCGCTGCTGAGCGCGCTCGACCGCCTTGAGGTAACGAGTGGAGGCGGTGTGCATGCGCATCGCGGCACGCAGGCTCTTGCGATCGAGATCGGGCATGCGCTCGGCGATGCTGGCGTCGATCTTCAGTGCCAGCGGCTTGCAGTCCCGAAAGGCGGAAAACTCTTTTTGCAAACGCTGCAACAGGGCGCGCGGTTCGATGCGCTTACGCGGCGCCGTGCCCTCAACGGCTCCAACAGATTCAATGGCTTCTGAAGACTCAGGAGCGATTGAATCTGGAACTGAAGCAGGTGCTGCGGCGGCAATGCTGTCTTTTTCGGTGGTCATCAGGAACGAGAACTCTTGCAGGCGGGGCGCGGTCGATCTCGCCCCCGGGTAGTCAGGCCCCGTATTCTACCCGCCACGGCCGCGGCTCAGGCGTTCAAGGGGCAGCACAGCCTCATTCAGGTCGGCGCAGGGCAGATGGGCCCGTGCCACACGCCCTGAAAAGACAAGGCCCCGCTGAGATTTCCTGCGGGGCCTTGTCTTTTCTTCCGGCCGGTCAGTTACGCGAAGCCGGAGACTTCACTCGCACTGCGGGCGCAGCAGGGTCCTCGTCAACGTCCTCCCATCCGGTGATCATCGCCTTGATGTGCGCGAACACGGTGTGACCGGTGGTCGTCAGGTACACATGAATGAAGAAGAACGCGGTGATCATGAACGCGCCCAGAGTATGGACAAGCGCCACAACCTCGAGCGACAGGTACTGATCCAGCCCCAGGCGCGCCCAGTCGGCGTAGAAGAGATAGAGCAGCCCGGAACCCCAGATCATCGGCGAGATGAATGCCAGCAAGGCCAGATAAGCCAGACGCTGCAAGGGATTATGCTTCTGCACCACGGTCTTGCGGAAGGGGTGTGGCATCTCCTTGAAGATACCCACCGTGTAATACAAGGCCATCGCCGTGACGTTTTTCAGCGACGGAATGTATTGCCTCCACTCACCCGTGGTGAATTGCCAGAAGATCGTGAATGCCCAGATCACCACCAGCGTCCATGCTGTCAGGGTATGCAGATCCACCGCGTCCTCGAATCCCATCAGACTGTAGACGCCATGGATCTCGAAGCCGGTGAGCATCAGCACGATGATCAAGGCCGCTTGCGACCAGTGCCAGAAACGCTCATAACGCTTGTAGATGTAAATGCGATGCCCTGTCATTTTCAATGCCCCTTGCGACGCGTCAGGATACGCGCAATGCCGTGCACCGCTCCGGCGCCGATTGCACCCACGATTGCCAGCCCGCCGAACAGATCCACCCAGCCGTTGCGGTCACGCCCGGGCAGGTAGATGTCGGTGATCTCGGCCAGACGCCCTGTTTCAGCGCGAGTGTGGCATTCCTGGCAGGCCACAGCCTTCTCCTTAGGGGCCACCATGTGGGTGATGAACCAGTTCATCCGCGTCTCGATGAAGTCGAACTGCCCGCTGTACGGAAAACCGGCATAGTCCATGCCCGCCTTGATCGATTTCTCGTAGTTGAAGTTGCTCCAGAACGAGGTGTCATCGTTGCCATACACATGGTTTACGACCAAGGTCTTGTTCACCGGATCGTAGGGCTGCTTGCCAACCATGACCTTGAACGGCCAGATGCGCGCATTGGGGTCCTTGGCCGAGCCCTCGACACGGTTCAGCTCGAGGATTTTCGTGTCGTCGATCTTGTCCATGATCGAGATCTGATGCACCACGCCGTTGTACCACTTGTAGGTCGGGCGCACGTTCTCGCCGTAGGCAAAGTCACCCTTCTCCGCCGAATAGCTCAGGTGACCATGCTCGTCCTTGATATACAGCGGCTTGCCATCCGGCCCGCGCTTGCCCGCCGTCGACCAATCCCACAGCGTCTTGGTCGCGATGCCGCCGCGCGCGAATTCGGGAATGTGACAGGTCGGACAGGCCAGCTTGTTGGCATGGCTGTTCAGCCTCTCCTCCTTGTGCGGCGCCACGGTATGACACGACTCACAGGTCGCCCGCTCGTGGGTGACGTGACGCATGTCGACACCCTTCGTATCCTTGGCGGTGGCGGCGTAGCGGCTGCCGGACGGCTGGTGGGCATTGAAGGTGTGGCAGTCCGCACACACCATGTTGCCTCCGTCCGCCGCCATGTGCACATCCAGCTCCCGCGAGGGCTTGATCAGCGAGGTGTCGAGGTCACCGTGCTTGACCGCGTCGCCTCCTCCACCATTGAAGTGACAGGCGCCGCAGTTCTCCCGCCCCGGTTTGCCGACATGCTGCGCAATCCTGGCCAGGTCAGGCGGTTGCACGATCTTGCCGCTGCCCTTGGGCATCTCACGCGGTTCATACAAGGGGTGACCGGCGTCAGTGGCCACCTTCTTGTAGGTGGAGGTGGTGTCGTGACAGGCCAGACAGTCGACGTTCTCCTGCTTGGTGAAGTCGTAGTTCTTGTCAGTCCAGCCGTATCCCGCATGGCAGCTGGTACAGCGCGGTTCGTTCGAGAGCATCGAGCCACAGAAGTTGTTCGCCGCAAACTGCTTGCCCAGCTTGGCACCTGTCGTCGGGCTGATGGTCTCCCAAGTCCAGTGGATACTCTTCATCACCTGATGGGAAGCCTCGTTGTGGCAGGCGAGGCAGGCCTTGGTCACTTCCGGGCCTGAACTGAAAGGGCCCTGCAGCTCCTTGAACTTGCTGTGATCCGCAGTGCTCTTGCTGGCGCCACCTGCGACCAGAGAGCTCATGCCCAACGCAGTCGTCGTGGTCACGCTGGATTCGGTTGAGGCCGTCACAAAGGCAGTCGCCACCATCATCAGAACGCCACTCAATACGTGACGCCAACCTGGGCTCCAGTTTTTCATTTCGTCTCCTCCGATCACTCGAGTGTCGACCCACATCCTACTGCGCGCCCTCATATCATTTATTGATAATTGTCTAATACGATCGAAATCGAGCCATGCAAGTCGGCCTTGAGCCCAAAGCTGGGGATCAACCCGGACCGCCCTGCCCTATCCATGCTTGTTGTCCTTATAATTTCGCCTGCCTCGGCCTAACTTATCTGCGCCAAACACTCTCATAGGCGTTTTTTCCATGGCCACCCTCAGCAACCCATCAGAAATCGCCCGTGAAGCGCTGCGTCAGCTCGCCTTGCGCCGTGTGGCGCCAACACCGGACAATTATCGCAAGCTCTATGCCGAGATTGCCGGAACGCGGATTGATGACGACACGCCGTCCGAAGCCTTCCTGCGCAAGCTGGCACGGCGCCTGCCGCGTGACATGGCTGAACGCCAGCGCCTCGGCCGCGAATTCGATCAGGCCCTCAGCTCGGGCCAGCTCAAAGCAGCAGAAGACGCCCTGGGACGCTATCTGGACGGCTTGAAAGCCGTCGAGCAGCCGGCATGGAACGAACTCATCATCAACCTGCTGCGTGCCTGGGAGGCTCGCCAGCAAGGCTGGACCACGGCCCGCAAGCGCGAAGCCCTCGAGCGCGTGCTCAACGCCGCCGAGCCTGCGGCGCTATACAGCCGCCTACAAGGTTTGCTGCGGGGCTGGAACAACCAGACTCCCGTTGAAGACGGCCCCGACTCCAGCGAGCACACGAGCCCAGCCGCAAGCCCTGAACCGACAAGGGCATCGGCAACACCCCATCCGGCACACAGCCCGGTAGTTGCCGCACCCGCGGCAGGCGAGGGTCAGGAGCTGATCGAAGGTTTGCGCAAGCTCCTGCTCTCCGCCCTGCGCGATGTCGTTCCCGCTGTGCTCGGCGACCATCCCGAGCTGGCAGACGAGGCCAGCCAACTCGCAAACGAGATCGCTCAAACCCTCAAACCGGCACAGCTCGAGCCGATCGGGGGGCGCATCCGCCGCCTCGCCCATCGCCTGGAGATGATCACCGCAGACGACGCCGAGGTGCGTGCCGGGCTGCTCGAGTTGCTCCGTCTCCTGCTGCGCAACATCGATGAGCTGGTGCTGGACGACAACTGGCTTGCAGGCCAGATCGAGATGCTGCGCGAACTCGTCGACGCTCCACCCAATCCACGCATGATCGACGACGCCGGGCGCCGCCTGAAGGATCTGATCTACAAGCAAAGCCAGTTGAAGCACAACCTCGTCGAGACACAACGCCATCTGCGCACCATGCTCGCTGGCTTCGTGGATCAGCTCGCGCGTTTCTCCGAGAGCACTGGTACCTATCATGACCGCATTGGCGCCTGCGCTCAGCGCATTGCCGAAGCCAGCGACATAGGCGCGATCGGCCCCTTGCTTGACGAAGTGATGCTGGAAACTCGCAGCATCCAGGACAAGGCCAAGCGTTCGCGCGACGAACTGATCGCCGCGCGCGAGCAGGCACGTGCAGCCGAAGAACGCATCGCCAAGCTCCAGGAAGACCTCGACGAGGCCAGCCGCCTCATGCGTCACGACCAGCTCACAGGCGCCCTCAATCGGCGCGGGCTGGAGGAAATGTTCGAGGCCGAGTCAGCACGCGCGCAACGACGTGGCAGCTCGCTCGCGGTCGCGCTGCTCGACATCGACAACTTCAAGAGACTCAACGACAATTTCGGCCACAAGGTCGGGGACGAAGCGCTCATCCACCTCGCCCGCGTGGTGCGGCAGCACCTGCGCCCGCAAGATGTTCTGGCGCGTTACGGTGGCGAAGAATTCGTCATCCTGCTGCCGGAAACGACCCCCGCCGAGGCCTACAACGCCCTCACCCGCCTGCAGCGCGAGCTGACCCGTGAGTTCTTCATGACCGACCAGCAAAAGGTGATCATCACCTTCAGCGCAGGCTTGACCCTGATGCGCAGGGAAGAGTCCATGCAGCCCGCGTTGGCACGCGCTGACGCCGCCATGTACCAGGCCAAGCAGGCCGGTCGAAACCGCGTCGTGATCGCCGACGACAAGGCGTCGTCGGCGTAAGCCACTGGATCAGGCCGCTCGCTCCTTCCTCAGCGCCGCCTGCACCGCTGGACGTGCAGACACGCGCAGGAGAAAACCCTCCACATTCGGAAAGCGCGAAATGTCAAAGTGGATGAAACCCATCCACTTCAGCGTGGTGAACAGGTAGGCATCCGCCACGCTGAACTCGTCGCCCATCAGATAGACCTTTCCTTCCAGCTCAGCGTTCACATAGGCAAGCCGGCGCTGGAGGTTCTCCGTCGCCGCCGCCCGCCAGGTGTCGCCCGAAGCCGGGTTGAAGAAGGGGCTGCAGGACTTGTGCAGCTCGGTACCGATGAAGTTCAACCACTCCTGCACGTGATAACGCGCAAGCGTGCCATTGGCCGGCACGAGGTTTTTCTCCGGCACCTGGTCCGCCACATACTGGACGATGGCCGGGCCTTCGGTGAGCAACTCACCGTTGTCGAGGATCAGCGCAGGCACATAGCCCTTCGGGCTGATCTTGCCATAGTCGGCACCGCTGGCCGTCAGCTTGGTCTTCAGATCCACCGCCTCTGCCTCATAGGGCAAGCCGGCCTCTTCGAGGACGATGCGCGGTGACAGCGAGCAGGCGCCCGACGTGTAATAGAGCTTCATGGGAAACACTCCGCAGGTAGGGAGTGAAAGTATGCCCCAGAGTCCAGGCTCACACCGCAGGGGCAATGCTTGGCGCGTCACGTGGACTGCGCATGCGACAAGCACACGGCACGCCAGTTTTCGCTGCCCTCCACGGCTGCCATTTCATCTCCATGCTGGCAAATTAATAAACCAAGGCTATGGAAGCTATCCCGCAAAACAAATTGAAGGTAATATTAGCGATAGCTAATGAATATCTCAAACTGCAAGCCCTCTCTCTGGCTGTGCAGAAGCTTATTGAAGACGCACAACACTCAAGGTGAGGGCACCGCTCAGGAGGACAGGATGAAGAAAACGATCGACACGGACGTGCTCATCATCGGCGCCGGCAGCGCCGGACTCTACGCCTTGCGCGAAGTGCGGCGTGCGGGGCGCGACTTTGTACTCGTCGACCGCGGCCCTCTGGGCACGACCTGCGCCCGCGTGGGCTGCATGCCTTCCAAGGTGGCCCTTCATGCCGGCGCCGAATGGGCAACACGCAGAGCCCTGAGTGGGATCGGCGTCAGCGGCATTGATGGGCTGTCGATCGACCTGCGCAGCACCTGGGCGGCCCTGCGGCGCCAGCGTGATGTATTTGCCAACAACGGCGCCGGCGCGGCGCGCGCGGCGGCCGGTGACAAGCTCATCGAAGCCGAGGCGCGTTTCATCGAACCGAACCTCGTCGAGCTCAAATCAGCCGATGGCAGCCGTCAGGTCCGTGCGCGTGCCGTGATCATCGCCACCGGCTCACGTCCGGTCATGCCGGGCTTTCTCGAACCCGTGCGTGATCGCACGATCAACACCGACACCCTCTTCGAGCAGGACACGCTGCCGCGCTCCATCGGCATCCTCGGCCTCGGCGCCATCGGGCTGGAGATGGGGCTCGCCCTGTCGCGCCTTGGCGTGCGCGTCGTGGGCGCCGATCTTGCATCTGAACTGGGTGGCATCAAGGACCCCGTCATCGGCCAGCGCGCGCGCGCATGCTTCGGGCGTGAAATGGCGCTGTGGCTGGGGGCTGAAACACGGCTTGCACGAAGCCATGGCGGCGTCGTGCTCAGCGCGGGTGAACACGAGGCCGAAGTCGAGCTGCTGCTCGCCGCGCTCGGGCGCCGCCCCAACACCGACGAACTCGGCCTGCAAGCCGCGGGCTTTCCGCTCGATGAACGCGGCAGCCCGCGCTTTGACCCTGCAACGATGCAGATCGGCGCCCTGCCCGTGTTCATTGCCGGTGACGCCAACGCCGACCGCCCGCTGATGCACGAAGCCGCGGACGAAGGTGCAATCGCCGGCTACAACGCCGCACGCGACACCGTGACGCGCTTTGCGCGCAAGGCCAGCATCGGCATCGCCTTCACAAACCCCGACGTCGTCACCGTCGGCACCCATTTCGACAAGCTCGATGCGGACAGGATCGTGATCGGCAGCGCCAGTGGCGACAGGAACGGCCGCGCACAGATTCTCGGCGCCGGTGACAGCCTGTTGCGCGTCTACGCCGATGCGACCGACGGCCGCCTGCTGGGCGCCTCCATGGTGGCGACAGGCGGCGAACACCTCGCCCACCTGCTCGCCTGGGCCATCCAGCGTGGCGAAACCGCGGCCGACCTGCTGCGCCTGCCCTTCTATCACCCCACCATCGAAGAAATGCTGCAAAGCGCCGTGCAGGACATCGTCACGCAATTGCCTGCATCCACCCCCTTGCCGTTCGGACTTGTTCCGGCAGACACCCCACCCTCATCATCGTGATCACTGTGCATACCCACCGCAAGATTCTCTACTGGCTCGCCTTCTCGGACGGCATCGCCCTGCTGGCGCTGGCCTTCGTCGCAGTGCCGATCAAATACATGCTGGATCAACCCCTCGGGGTGAAGATCCTCGGCCCGGTGCATGGTGCGCTGTTCCTGTCGCTCACCGCCACCACGCTGAGCGCGCTGGCACGTGGAGCCCTCAGGCCCGGTCTGGCGCTCTTGCTGCTGGTCGGTGCCCTGTTGCCGCTCGGTGCATTCCTTGCCGATTACCGCCTGCGCCTGGCCTACCCCGAACTACAACGCTGAATTCCGCCTTGCCCACGGCGGACTTGCACACGCTGGTTTTTCACCGCAGCACCTCACCCTCAGGAGATCTCCATGAAGAAGACCCTCGTCGCCCTCGCCATCGCGCTCGCCTCGACCGCAGCGCTTGCCGACAAGCAGCCCGTCACCGTGGTGCTCAACGCTGCCAGCCCGATGACTCAGGGCATGGCCATGGTGCTGGCCAACCAGATGCAGGAGCAAGGCGCCCAGGTGGACATCCTGCTGTGCGACCAGGCCGGTGATCTGGCGCTCAAGGATGGCGCAGGCGAAGCCCTGAAGCCGAACAACGTGACCCCGGCACAGCTGCTTGACGGCGCCCTCAAGAAAGGCGCCACCGCCTCGGTGTGCGCCCTCTACCTGCCCAACACCGGCAAGAAACCCGAAGACCTGAAGGACGGCATCAAGCCCGCCAAGCCTGCCGACATGGGCGCGGCCCTGCTCGAGCCCGCACGCAAGGTGATCGGCTTCTGATGGTCAGCGGCCTTTGAAGTCGGCGACGACTTGCGCCGCCAGCGCAGGCCGTCGCCATGCAGCAGCTCGCAGCACCACCCGCCCGCTTTCGCAGACAGCGTGTTTGAAATCTGCGCAGAGGCGGCGCCCGCAAACGAGATCAACATCGACATCCGCTACTGAGCACCCCGCCAAGGACGCATCATGAACGTTCCCGCTCCCGCCGCTGCAAGCACACACGAGGCGCCGTCGGTGTGGCTCGCGCACTTTCCCGTGGCGCTATTCACCATCGTGATGGGCCTCGCCGGGCTGACCATCGCCTGGCTGAAAGCCCATCATGCAGGCGTGGTGCCGATCGAGGTCGGGCTCAGCCTGCGCTGGCTGACGAGCGCGCTGTACGTATTTCTGGTGCTGATTTACCTCGCCAAGCTCGTGCGCCACCCCGAGGCGGTGAAGGCCGATTACACCCACCCGGTGCGCCTCAACTTCTTTCCCGCCATCTCCATCGGCCTGCTCCTGCTGTCGGTGTGCTGGGCGCAGGATGCACCCGCTGCAGCACAATGGATGTGGGGCGTGAGTGCCGCGGCGCACCTGCTGTTCACCCTGTTCGCGATGAATAGCTGGATCCACCACACCCATTACGACATCAAGCACGCCAATCCGGCGTGGTTCATTCCGGTGGTGGGCAACATCATCGTGCCGATCGTTGGGGTGCGCTTCGCGCCGGCCGACATCAGCTGGTTCTTCTTCAGTATCGGCCTGGTCTTCTGGCTGGTGCTGATGGCGATCGTGATGTATCGACTTTTCTTTCACGAGCCCCTGCCGATCCGCCTCACACCGACACTGTTCATCCTCATTGCGCCGCCGGCGGTGGGTTTCAGCGCCTATGTGGCCCTGAGCGACCAGGTCGACGCCTTCGCGCGCGTGCTGTATTTCACTGCCTTGTTCCTGACCCTGCTGCTGGCAAGCAATGCGGCGCGATTTATCCGCCTGCCCTTCTTCCTCTCGGCCTGGGCCTATTCCTTCCCGCTGGCGGCAATGACGATCGCCACCTTCGAGATGCATGCCCGCAGCGGCCTGGCCTTCTACGCTGGCCTGTCGTGGCTGATGCTGACAGCAGTCAGCGCCATGATCGCCCTGCTTGCGTTCAAGACCCTGGTGGCGGCGCGGCGCGGAAAGATCTGCGTACCCGAGTGAGTGCTTCGGTCATTAAGGCAGAGCGCATGGCGCCAGGCTGCAGCGTCGCGCGCTTGCGCCTGGCCGTGGTGCACGAAAGCCTTTGAGCGGACAGGGGCTGTGTGACGCAGGTCACAAAACCCTTTCTCCAGGCTGGATATTTGAGCAAATGCTTATATTATTGATGAGCCAAGAAACAGAATGGATTGGCGCCTCCGCATCTGGACGTGACCGCTATCGGCAAGGAGAGAGACATGTCGCACAAGCCTGACGAACCCGCTGTAGCGGGCACTGTCGACACGCAGCGTCGCCGTTTCATGCTGGGCGCATCGGCCTTGCCGGTGGTGGCCGGCGCGGGCCTATCCACCACTCTGGCCCTGGGCAGCGCGCCCGCGCGCGCGGCGCTGCAGACTTCCGCGCGCATCGTCATCGCGGGCAGCGGCCTCGGTGGACTGGCCATCGCCAACCGCCTGGCGCGCGAACTCGACGGCGCCAGAATCACCGTCATTGACCGCAAGGAAATCCACAATTACCAGCCCGGCTACACCCTGGTGGCAACCGGCATCTGGCCTGTGAGCAAGGTCAGCGATCGTAACGCGGACCTGATGCCGGCCAAGGCGCAGTGGGTGCACGAAATGGTGGCGGAGTTCGATCCGGAGGCCAACGCCGTTGTCACCGACGGCGGCACGCGCATCGAATACGACTATCTCATCGTCGCCACTGGCCTGTACCCGGACTTCGACCAGATCGAGGGTATGGACCTCGCCGCCATCGGCAGCAACGGCCTCACCAGCGTCTATCCCAGCCCTGCCGCCGCCGAAGCCACCTGGCGCACCATGGACAGCTTCCGCCAAAAAGGTGGCCAGGCCCTGATGACCCTGCCGGCCACCGCACTCAAGTGCGCTGGCGCCCCGCTGAAGATGACCTTCATGCTGGCCGATCGCCTGACCCAGGCAGGTACGCGCGACGCATCGAAGATCGACTTCCACTCCGCGCTGGGCAACATCTTCAGCGTCCCGGTCATCAACGAAGAAGTGCTACGGCGCTGGGTCAAGCTCAACATCCCGGTCAGCTTCAACAGCAAGCTGGTGGCGGTTGATATCGGCGCCCGTCGGGCCACCTTCACCAGCCCAGAAGGCGAGCGCAGCGAGCTCGACTACGACTTCATTCACGTCGTGCCCCCGATGCGCGCACCCGACGCCGTCAAGAACAGCCCTCTGGCCTGGCAGGCGGGCGGTTTTGCGGCCGGCGGCTGGCTTGAGGTCGACCCCAAGACCCTGCGCCACCGCCGCTTCCCCAACGTGTTCGGCCTGGGCGACATCAACGGCACACCCAAAGGCAAGACCGCCGCGACCATCAAGAAGAGCGCACCGCTGGTGGCGCAGAACCTGATCGACGTCATCGCCGGGCGTGAGCCCTCGCAGGTGTTCGACGGCTACACCTCCTGCCCCTTGCTGCTGCGTGAAGGCTCGGCCTTGCTGGTCGAGTTCGACTACGAGAACAACCTGACGCCTTCACTGCCCATGATCGACCCGCTGCAGGACAGCTACTTCGCCTGGGTCATGAAATACCGCCTGCTCAAGCCCGCCTACATGGCGGTCGTGAAAGGTCGGGTCTGAGCGGGAGAAAAGACATGTACGAAATCTGGCTGACCCTGAACATCCTGTTCGAACTCGGACTGCAATACCTCCCCACCGTCATCGGCACCGTGCTGCTATGGCTGATGCTGATGATCTTCGCAATTACACGTGGCGGCGCAGGCTGGAAGAAGGCCCTGCGCCCGGCCATCATCGTGGGGCTCATCGCAACCGCCTTCACATTTTTCATCACCCCCTCCATGACCCTGTCGTCGTTTGCCAACATGGGTTACTGGGTGGACTGGATGAATCTGTTTTTCTACGCCGCGGCCTTCGGTGGCGTGGCGGCAGCGCTCGCCTGGCCCATCGTTGCCGTGATGCGCCGACGCGCTTGACTCTTTCAGCCCCGGCGCCTGGCGGGCCGGGGCTAGCCTACAATCACCCAAGGGAGCACCCGCACCATGAAACGCCTTCTGATTGCAGCCGCCATCGGCTTTGCCAGTCTCACCGCGCACGCAGTCGACATGCCGATCTCGGCCGAGGAGGCCTACGCCAAGATCCAGCTCGCCGACAAGGACGTACTCCTGGTCGATGTGCGTGACCCGGTCGAAATCATGTTCGTCGGCTTCACCGACGCGGTGCATGTAAACGTGCCCTATCTGATGGTCGATCGCACGCAGTGGAATGCCGAGCGTGGCGTATTCCGGCTCTACCAAAACCCCGACTTCGCGGCCCAGATCAAGGCCGAACTGGACAAGCGCGGCATGAGCGCCGACGCCGAAGTGATCACCATGTGCCGCTCCGGCAGTGAGCGTGGCGAGCCCAGCGCCGCTTTTCTGCGTGCCAACGGCTTCCCCAATGCGCGCTTCGTGGTGAACGGCTTCCAGGGCTCCGCCATCAAGGACGGTCCGCAAGCCGGCTTCCGCACTCAGAACGGCTGGCAGAACAGCGGCCTGCCGTGGTCGCCGAAGATGAACCCGGAGAAGATGTACCGTCTCGACAAGCGCTGAACACCTACGGCCCGTCACAGCGATTTGTCACACAGGCCCGGCCCACGCCGGGCCTGGTCATTTCTGCCGCATCAAGAGGTAGAGCAACTCCACCTGCTCGCGCGCCCACGGCGTGCGGCGCAGGAACTTGAGGCTGGATGAGACGCTGGGCTCATGCGTGAAGCAACGCACCTCGATCCGCTTTGCAAGCCCGATCCAGCCGTAGTGCGCCACCAGCTCATTGAGCAAGGCCTCGAGCGTGACGCCGTGGAGGGGGTTGCGCGGCTGCTCGGGCTTGGGGAGCGAAAGCTTGGAGTCCTTCATGTGGATGGCGTCCTGATGATGAGTGCGCCGATTGTAGCGACATCGGGTTCGTGGAGCCGCACACTCAAATGCAGACCCGCGGAAGGCCTGGTTGCGCGTTCAGCCCGCGCCGCAAGCCCATCATTGCACGCCCTCTACTATCATGAGGTGATCCATCCACCTTCGAGTTCGAGGCCAACACATGAGCGACACGAGCGACTACACCCCGCCCAAAGTATGGACCTGGGACAAGGCCAGCGGCGGCCGCTTTGCCAACATCAACCGCCCCATCGCCGGCCCCACCCACACTCAGGCACTGCCGCGCGGCAAACACCCGCTACAGCTCTACTCCCTGGCCACCCCGAATGGGGTGAAGGTCACGGTGATGCTCGAAGAGTTGCTCGCGCTCGGGCACGAGGGCGCGGAATACGATGCGTGGCCGATCCGCATCGGCGACGGAGATCAGTTCGGCAGTGGCTTTGTGGAAATCAACCCCAACTCAAAGATCCCCGCCCTGCTCGATTGCAGCGCCGCGGAGCCGATCAGGGTGTTCGAATCCGGCGCCATCCTGGTCTACCTGGCGGAGAAGTTCGGCGCCCTGTTACCGACCGAGCCCGCCCGACGCGCACAGTGCCTGTCCTGGCTGTTCTGGCAGGTGGGCAGCGCGCCCTATCTGGGGGGTGGTCTGGGGCATTTCTATGCCTATGCGCCAATCAAGATCGAGTACGCCATTGAGCGTTTCGCGATGGAGGTGAAACGCCAGCTGGATGTGCTCAACCGCCGCCTGGCCGAAAGCCCTTATGTCGCCGGCGATGAATACACCATCGCCGACATCGCCATCTGGCCATGGTACGGCGGCATGGCCAAGGGACTCTTGTACGACGCCGGTGAATTCCTGCAAGTGCATGAATACACCCACGTCGTGCGCTGGGCCGACGAGATCGCCGCGCGTCCTGCTGTGATGCGCGGACGCATGGTCAACCGCCTGGTGGGTCCACTGGAAACCCAGCTTCACGAACGCCACGACGCCAGCGACTTCGACACCCGCACCCAGGACAAACTGCAAGCCGACACCTGAGGACCAGAAAACCGGGCAACACGAGACCCACACACCGCAGCAAGGCCCAACCCTCACCCAGGAGTGAATCGAATGGACCAGAAAGACATCTGGAACAAGCGCTATAGCGACGCCGGCAAAGCCTATCTGTTCGGCACCGAGCCCAACCGCTTTCTCGCCCGCCGTGAGGCCTTGCTGCAAGGCGGGCACAGCGCGGTATCGATCGCCGACGGCGAAGGCCGCAACTCGGTGTGGCTGGCAGAGCTGGGCCTGGAGGTGACGGCGATCGAGATCTCCTCGGTCGCCATCGAGAAGGCCAGACACCTCGCCGCTGCGCGCAAGGCCGCCGTCCGTTTCCTGCAGATGGACATGCTCGCGCCCGGCTGGCCTCCACCAGCGCTGCACAATGCCTTCGACTGGGTGATCGGCATCTTCATCCAGTTTGTCGGGCCGGAATGGCGCGAACGCCAGTTTGAAGTCATGCAGCAGCTCACCCGCCCAGGGGGCTGCATCCTGCTGCAGGGCTACACGCCAAAACAGCTCCAATTCGGCACCGGCGGCCCGTCTGCCGTCGAAAACCTCTACAGCGAAGACATCCTGCGCAACGCTTTCGCTGACTGGGACATCGAGGAGCTGGTCGAATACGAGGATGACATCAACGAAGGCACGGGCCACATGGGACGCTCGGCGCTGATCGGGATGGTCGCACGCAAGCCAGCCTAGCCGCCCAGGTTGCTCTTCACTCCGGAAGCTGCAATGCTTCCTGAGCAGGTGTTCCCTTACGCGGGCCGGCAATCCTGACGCCTACTGCGCAGCCTCCTGACGCGGAAGGCGGATGGCTCACCAGCAGATCAGCACAATCCAGCAAAGGAGATGACATGACTGATAAAAAGCACACCTTGACCACGACCAATGGCTGCCCGGTCGCTGATAACCAGAACTCCATGACCGCCGGGCCGCGCGGCCCGATGCTCTTGCAGGACTTCTGGTTCCTCGAGAAGCTGGCTCACTTCGACCGCGAGGTCATTCCCGAGCGGCGCATGCACGCCAAAGGCTCCGGCGCCTACGGCACCTTCACCGTGACCCACGACATCACCCAGTACACCAAGGCCAAGCTCTTTTCTGAGGTCGGCAAGAAAACCGAGCTGTTCGCGCGCTTCTCCACCGTCGCGGGTGAGCGCGGCGCCGCCGACGCCGAGCGCGACATTCGCGGATTCGCGCTCAAGTTCTACACCGAAGAAGGCAACTGGGACATGGTGGGCAACAACACCCCGGTCTTCTTCATGCGCGATCCGCTCAAATTCCCGGATCTCAACCACGCGGTGAAGCGCGACCCGCGCACCAATATGCGCAGCGCGCAGAACAACTGGGACTTCTGGACGCTGCTGCCCGAAGCATTGCACCAGATCACCGTGCTGATGAGCGAGCGCGGCCTCCCCCGCAGCTATCGCCACATGCACGGTTTCGGCAGCCACACTTTCAGCTTCATCAACGCCGACAACGAGCGCTTCTGGGTCAAGTTCCATTTCAAGACCCAGCAAGGCATCGAAAACCTGAGCAACGCCGAAGCGGAGGCCATTGTCGGCAAGGATCGCGAAAGCCATCAGCGCGATCTTTACGAAGCCATCGAACGCGGCGACTTCCCGCGCTGGGACTTCAAGGTGCAGATCATGCCGGAGAAGGATGCCGCCACTTACCGCTTCCACCCCTTCGATCTGTCCAAGGTATGGCCACACGGGGACTATCCGCTCATCGATGTCGGTACCTTCGAGCTCAACCGCAACCCGGAAAACTACTTTGCCGAGGTCGAGCAAGCCGCATTCAATCCCGCAAGCATCGTGCCCGGCATCGGGTTCTCGCCCGACAAGATGCTGCAGGGGCGCCTGTTCTCCTACGGCGACACCCAACGCTATCGGCTCGGGGTCAACCACTCCCAGATCCCCGTCAACCAGCCGCGCTGCCCGGTGTCCAGCTATCACCGCGATGGCGCGATGCGTGTTGATGGCAACTACGGCAGCACCAAGCACTACGAACCCAACAGCCTGGGCCTGTGGCAGGAATGTCCTGAAGCCAAGGAGCCGCCCCTGGCGCTTTCTGGCGCAGCCTACAACTGGAACTTCCGCGACGACGACGAGGACTACTACACCCAGCCCGGCAACCTGTTCCGCCTCATGTCCGCGCAGCAGCAGCAGGTGCTGTTCGACAACACCGCCGCCGAGTTGGCAAGTGTCGATGACCAGGTCAGGAAGCGTCACATTGGCAACTGCCTGAAGGCCGATCCGGCTTATGGTGCGGGTGTGGCGAAGGCGCTGGGCATCGCGCTCGATGAAGTATCGGCGTAATCCGCTGCAGATTGCGTAATCCTCAGCTGGCCGCAGGCGGCCAGCTGAGCTCGGCAGACTCATCAAGCGGGAGGCTGCGGGTCAGAGCACGAACATCAGCTTGGCGACAATGACGATACCGACACCAAGCCCCATGGCGAGGTAATGCACGGTCTCGAAACGGTCGACACGAAAGTCTTCCGGGCCACCGGTGACGACGAAAAAGTGCTTGATGTGGCCGCCCATGCTGCGCGTACGCTGGCGCATGAAGACAAAGGGAGAACTGGCAAAGATGGTGAGCAGGCCCAGCGCCAGGCTCATCTTCAGCGTCAGCAACTGCCCGAAGCGCGTATCGATGAAGGACTCGAAGCCGCCCAGGTTGTCAACATAACCAAAGTACATATAAAAACCGGTGATGTAGAGCGGAATCACGGCGAGCGGGTAAGTGCGACGAATACGGCGGAACAGATAGAACTCGACGCGCTGGAAGGTCTCATCGCCGATGAACTTGCGCACCGGTTCGAGAATCAGCACCTCCATCGCCACCGCACCCACGAAGAGCACCGCGCACAACAAGTGGAACAGGACAATCAGGTAGTGGTCCATGGCGCGCCTGCCTTTTTGCGAATGAGAATGCTTCGCATCTTAGTGCATCAGCAAACGCTTATGAATTGATGCATGTCAATTCAAGATCTTCACCACCTCGGCGCCGGATTGGGTCACTGCGTGAGCTTTTGCGCTTCGCCCCAATGAAGGCGGCGGTAGTCGAACCCACTTTCCAGGCTCGGCTTCACGATCTCGAAATACGGCGACACATCGAAATCACGCGGGGTGAACAGGCTGTAGTTGCGGACGTGCAGGATCTCGTCCACGCACGCAGGGCACTGCGAACCGCCTGCTGCCTGCCTGGAGATGGCTGGCAGGATCGGGTAATGGACCGACTGGAAGGCCTGCGCGATCAAGGTCGAGCAGATCGCCCGCGTGGGGTCGCCGCTGCCGAGCGCGATCAGCCGTCGCCGAAAGCGCTGCGGCACGGGCGGAGTCGGCAACAGGTAGCGCGCCAGATCAAGCACATTGCGCAGGTCGTACTGCAGGCCGATGCGCTCAATGGCAAACGCCAGCACGCGCTCACGGTCGGTATCGGTCAGCCCGCTCGGGCGGCAGATGCGGGTGAGCAACCCCTCGAACCGGGCCACCCCGACGCTGCGCACGCCATCGACGATATCCGCCTCGATGAAGCAGTGCCCGTCGGGCGCGCGCCCGGCGAGTGCATCGCCGACGAACAGCGCCGCATGCGACCAGGTCGACTGGGTGAGATACTTGATCGCGCTGCTGATGCGCGAGTGGCCTTCCGCCAGCAGCACGTCTCCCGGGCGCAGGCAGGCCAGGAGCAGCTCAGGCGGCGTGGGCGCCGCGCTGCCATGCACATGGACCGGGCGGCTGAGCATGCGCCCGAGCCAGTTTCCGAGCCGATCGAGTACGAGCCCCATGGCGGATCTCCCTCACTCCCGGTGCACAGCCCCAGCCTGCGAGCGAGCGCATTCAGCCTCATTGGCCACGAAGCGAAACTGCGCAAGGCCTGCACTCGCCGCGCTTCGGGTGTTGTCGGTAGCAGAAGCCAGGGCCGGACCGACGTGCATCACTGGTAGATCGCCAAACGCACGCCGGAAGTCCTCCAGGCCATCAAGCTCTCAGAGCAATTCCTTGCGCAGATCCGCCGCACTCTTCGGTGACAGCAGACCCGGCGCGACATCGAATGCCGTCTTCGCCCCGATGTCACCCATGCGCCTCATACGCATCACCGCGCGCGCATACGCGACGAGCACGCTTGAAGTGAACTCCGGATTGCTGCCCAACGCCAGCCGGAACTCCAGCGTCTGCTTCACCTCGCTGCCGCTGACGCCACTGCGGATCACGAAGCCACCGTGCGGCATCGCCGAATGCTGAGTCTTCAATTCGTCTTCGGAGACGAAGTCCACCTCAGTGTCGTAGTCCGCAAAATAGTCTGGCATGGTGACGATGGCACGCCTGACCGCCTCGGCATCCGCGCCTTCGGCCAGCACCACATAACATTCACGGCGATGCTTCTCACGAGTCGTCAATTGCGGACGGCTACCACTGCGCGCGAGTTCCATCGCCTTTTCAAGCGGCACCGTATATTGCACCGCGCTCTTAACTCCGGGCACGCGACGCAGCGCATCCGAATGTCCCTGGCTGACGCCTGCCCCCCAGAATGAATAGGTTTCGCCTACGGGCAGCACCGCCTCGCCATACAGACGGTTGATCGAGAACAGCCCCGGATCCCAGCCGATTGCGATCATCGCCGTGTTATTGCCGGCCTTTGCCGCTGCGTCCACCGCTTCGAAGTAGCCTGGAATCTTGGCGTGCGTATCGAAACTGTCCACCGTATTGAACAACGCAGCGAGCGCCGGCCCCTGTTCAGGCAGATCACTTTTCGATCCCCCACACAGGATCATGACGTCGATGCCATCGCGGAATTTTTCAACATCGGCCAGGGCATGAACGGGAACACCGGCCGTCAAGGGCTGGATGTGCGCGGGGTCGCGGCGCGTGAATATGCCAATCAGCTCCATGTCGAGGTTTTGCGTGATGGCCTTTTCGACGCCACGCCCCAGATTGCCGTGACCTGCGATTCCGATTCTGATCTTGTCGTTCATTTGATGGGCTTTGTTGGTTGAGAGGGCTTTGATACAGCTCCATTTTATTAGAGCACTCCTTCATTGAGGGCGCCAGCGGCGTCATGAACCTTGCCCGCGACGCGCTGATGTGGAAGTCAGCACCAAACGTATCTGCTTCGCGGACTCGAGCAGGACGAACAGCGCAACACCGATGCCAGCGACGACCTCGTCGGGACATTTTTTGCAGTAGAAATAAATACTTTGTATTCTTTCTACAGGAAGGAGAAATACCATGCCTGCAACGACCAATGCCCCCCTCAAGACTGCCAACACCGCCAACGCGGCCGCGGTGCTGTCGACGGCGGTGGCCCGCGCCGCGGAGCGCTTGCATGTCTCGCGCTCGCTCCTGGCCAAGATCCTGGGAGTCAGTCCCGCGACCGTCACACGCCTCTACGCGGGCGCCTACCAACTGGAGCCGCAGCGCAAGGAATGGGAGTTCGGGCTACTGTTCGTTCGCCTGTTTCGCTCCCTCGACTCCATCGTCGGCGAGGAAAGCAGCGCGCGCAAATGGCTGGATAGCGACAACCGGGCGCTCAACGGCCGCCCGATTGAACTCATCAGCAATACAGAAGGACTCGTGCGTGTCGTGCACTACCTGGACGCCTCTCGCGGTCTCGTCTGAGGCTCGCTCATGGTCAGCATCCGCCTGGCGCATGGTCGAAGCTCAACACCTGGCCTCGACCATGAAGCTCGTGGACGATGCAGCCCAACAGGATGTGCTGGAAATGCTGCTCGAAGGCAGCAAGCCGCCCCTGCCTTCCAGCGCTTCCCGACTTCACTACCTGCTGGCCACGCCGTTTCGCTATCACCCACTGCGCAGCGGTTCGCGCTTCAGGGGTCCCACTGATGCGGGCGTGTTCTACGGTGGCGAGTGTGCCCGCACGACGTGCGCGGAACTCGGCTACTGGCGTTGGAAATTTCTGCAGGACGCCGTTGATCTGCAACGACTGGAACCCATCGCGCACACCGCATTCAGGGTCAAGCTCGCCACTTCAATGGTCGATCTGCGCCAGCCGCCCTTTGCCGCAAACCTCAGCGCATGGCGCCATCCCGCCGACTACAGTGCTACTCAGGCGTTTGCCCGGATAGCGCGTGATGCCAAGGTCGGCGCAATCCTCTACTCGTCGGTACGGGATCCGGAGCCGAGCTGGTGCGTGGCCGTGCTTGATCCCGCCGCGTTCGCGACCCCCAGGCCCGAGCCAAGGACGCCGACCTGGTGGCTGGCCGTGCAGCAAGACGGTGTTGTATGGCGGCGAGACAGTGAACGCCTGGAGTTTTCTGCGACGCCTTGGCTGCCGTGAAGCCACGGCTGCGCGGCAAGTGCGTGAGTGATGAGCACTGGCGCGGACTGCTGCGGGTCAAGCGCCCAGCAGGCGGCGAGCAAGCACGGTTTGCATATCACGGCGTCCATCCGCAACCAGGTAAATGATGACCTGGCTGCCTGTGACACGGTAGATCACGCGGTAAGGTTTGAAGAAGGTCTGGCGGTACTCTTTGATCCCAAGGCCGTAACCGCTCACTGAGCGGCGTCCTTCTCCCGCCCCCGTCCGCGCGAAACAATCCCTCCGACGTTCATCACGGAGGAGTCGGCAGTGACCAGGGCGACAGCGACCAACAACAAGTGGCGGCGGCGTAGCCGTCAGGAATGGCAAGCAGTCATCGCGCGGTTTGCCGAGAGTGGGCTGGGGGTCGAGCCGTTCTGCACCCGCGAGGGGCTCAGCGAGTCGACCTTCCGGCGCTGGCGTAGCGCGCTGGGCGAGCCGACTACGCAGTCCGCCGCGCCGGCAATGGAGCGCATCGGCTTCGTCGATGCCGGCACGCTCAAACTCGGCGGCGGAGGCCGCCTCGAGCTGCGGCTCGATCTGGGCGACGGCGTGATCCTTCACCTGTCGCGCGGCTGATGTTCTTCCCCGAAGGGGCCGTGCGGGTCCATGTGTATGGCCAGCCGGTCGACATGCGCAAATCCTTCGACGGCCTGTACGCGCTCACCCGCCAGGCGCTCGGCTGCGATCCGCTGTCGGGCGAGTTGTTCGTGTTCATCAATCGGCGCGGCACGCAGATGAAGGTGCTGTACTGGGATCGCACCGGATTCTGCGTGTGGGCCAAGCGCCTCGAGCAGGGGCGCTTCGTGTCGAACTGGGCGCATGTCAGCACGCGCCAGATGGACTGGACCGGGCTCAAGCTGCTGCTCGAAGGCATCGAGCCGGCACGCTACAAGCGCCGTTTCAGACTGTCCGCAAACGCCGCGAAACCCGCATGAATGCTGGGTTATACGGTAAAATACGCGTCATGTCCGCACCGTCTTCCGCCCCCGTTCCGACCCTTGCCGAGGCCGCCCAGTGGGCGCCCGAGCGCATCGTCGAACTGGCGCAGGCGAACGTCGCCCTGCAGCGCGACATCGATGCGATGCGGCTCGAATTTGCGGCGCTCAAGCATCAGCTCGAGTGGTTCCGCCGCCAGCTCTTCGGCCAGAAGAGCGAGAAGCGCGTGGTTTCACCAGACCCGGCGCAGATGCATCTGGGCGAGTTGCCGATCCCCGACACACAGCCCGAACTCGCCGGCAAGACCGTGGCGGGACACACCCGTCGTGTGTCGCGTACCGACTTCGCCCAGGACAAGGATGAATCGGCGCTGTTCTTCGACGAGACCCGCGTGCCGGTCGAGACCATCACGCTCGCCAACCCCGAGACCGAGGGCCTCACCGCCGACCAGTTCGAGGTGATCGGCGAGAAGGTCAGCCATCGCCTGGCGCAGCGCCCGGGCAGCTACGTGATCCTCAAGTACGTGCGCCCGGTCATCAAGCGCCGTGACACGCAGACGATCCACTGCCCGGCGGCACCCGCCGGCGTGATCGAGGGCAGCCGCGCCGACGTGAGCTTCCTGGTCGGGCTGCTGCTCGACAAGTTCGCCTGGCACCTGCCGCTCTACCGCCAGCATCAGCGCCTGGCCGATGCCGGCATCACGGTCAGCCGCGCCTGGCTCACGCAACTGGCTGCGCAGGCGGCCGCGCTGCTCGTGCCGATCTATGAGGCGCAGCTCGCGTCCATCCGCACCAGCCGCGTCAAGGCCATGGACGAGACGCCGATCAAGGCCGGCCGTGCCGGCCCCGGCAAGATGAAGGCCTGCTACTTCTGGCCGGTCTATGGCGAGTTGCACGAGATCTGCTTCCCGTTCTTCGAGAGCCGCGCGCACAGCAACGTCGAGAAGGTGCTCGGGCTCAAACCCACCGAAGGGGGTGTGCTGCTCTCGGACGGCTATGGCGCCTACGAGACCTACGCGAGCAAGACCGGGCTCACGCACGCGCAGTGCTGGACGCACTGCCGACGCGAGTTCATCAACGCCGAAGCGGTCGAACCCGAGTTGGCGGCCCGTGCGCTCGAATTCATCGGCGCACTCTACGCGGTCGAAGCGAAGATCCGCGACGACAAGCTCAAGGGCGAGGCCAAGCGCGAGTACCGGCTCGATCACGCGCGGCCGATCGTGGCGGCCTTCTTCACGTGGGTACAGGAACGCCTGGACGCGCAAGGGCTGCTGCCGAGCAACCCGCTGACCAAGGCGCTGATCTACGCGCACAAGCGACGGGCGGCACTGGAAGTGTTCCTGGCCGACCCGGATGTGCCGATCGATACCAACCATCTCGAACGGGCGCTACGGCCAATTCCGTTGGGTCGAAAAAATTGGATGTTCAGCTGGACCGAGCTCGGCGCCCAGCATGTCGGCGTCGTCCAGAGCCTGATTGCGACCTGTCGACTGCATGAACTCGATCCGTACGACTATCTCGTCGACGTGCTCCAGCGTGTCGGCCAGCACCCCGCCGCCGACGTCGCACAGCTCACGCCCAGACTGTGGAAGCAGAACTTCGGGAAGACGCCGCTACGGTCCGATATCTCAAAACGGACCTCGTAGGACCAACTCCGCTGGCTGACCGCTTACCCAAGGCCGACCAGTTCCTTCGGATAGCGACCGCGTTCCTGGAATTTCGTCAGACTCTCCACAACATCCATCAACTCATCCAATACGTAGTTGGCGTTGGCCACGCAGTCGAACTCGGAGATGTAGTCGTGGATGGCCTCCCAGTCCTGCTCCGCACCCTCGGTGAGAAGGACCTCGAACTTGGCAGATGTGTCTGCCATCAGACCGAGGCGCGCTTGGCACGCAGGCGGGCAACGACATCAGCCACAGGCTTGACCTTGTCAGCGGCCACATCCTGATTGCCCAGCGCAAGGATTTTCAGCAAGGCCAGTGTTTCCTGCGTCTCTTCAAACGAAGCGACGTCCTGCAGAACAGCCTTGGCTTCGCCGTTCTGGGTGATGATCATCGGTTCACGCTGCTCCGCGAGGCGCGCCAGAACCTCGGCTGCGTTGGCTTTGAGATAGCTGATGGGCTTGACTTGTGATGAGTAGCGCATGGCGGTGCTCCAGACTTGAACAAGACTTAATACAGTCTTTTCATAGTCTTATGACGAAGCGTAGAGATGGCCTCAGGAGAATTCGTCATCATTCCACAGGCACTGGCCGGGCGCTCGCGAGGTCAGGCCCGGAACCCTCGCCAACACTGGGGGAGCGGGCAAAAAAATCCCAACCGATAAGGGTTGGGATTTTGGTGACTGGTGGTGGGATGGTACCCCGCATCAAACGACTATTGAAAGTACGGAATCGAAGCGGTGCGGGCTGCTGCGAACCGGTGCGAACCGGATCGAAAAGCCTGCCGGTACGGCCATCGGCCATGGACGATCAAGCTGGTTTTTCGCTCTGATTGGTCGCCGATATGCGGCCTCAACCTCGTTCGCTTTCTGGGGCCAGTTCAATTCCCGGTTCGGGAATCGAACCCGAGTCCGGCGCCCCGGCCAAAAGCACACCCATTTACACCCATTCGAGCCGGGTGTCCCTGGAGACAATGCAACTGCATTGACAAGACAATGCGGCTGCATTACCATTCAAGCGTCAACCCAGATCCGCAGGAGACTGCCATGGCCGCGACCTTCGAAGTCGAATCCACACTCACCGATCGCTACCAGACCACGGTGCCGGAAACCGTGCGTCGTGCCCTCAAGCTGGGCAAGCGCGACAAGATCCACTACACCATTCGCCCCAGCGGCGAGGTGGTGCTGACGCGCGTCGAAGCATCCGACGGTGACGACCCGGTACTCGGCCAGTTCCTCGGCTTCCTGGCTGCCGACATCACTCGCCATCCCGAGCGGCTGCAAGCTGTGGATGCCGGCCTCGTCCAACGCATCCAGTCGCTGGTCGGCGGCGTCGATGTCGACCTCGATGCCGCTCTGTCGGCAGACGATGAATGAGCGCAGGGAAGCCCGAGCCTCTGGTCATTCATGGCTGGACGGTCTTTGCCCATCCACTGTTCCTCGCACAGATTGAAGCGCTGGTGCGGCAGGTCGAGAGCCTGAAGCAGAAGGACCCTGTCGGGTACGTGAAAAAGAACGCCAGCAAACGACTGGCCGCGATCACCAAGCTGGCGTTCGATGTCATCCCGCAAGATCCGACGCTACCAGAGTACCGCCAGGGTGGGACGCTCGGTGACGATCACAAGCACTGGTTCCGGGCCAAGTTCTTCCAGCAGTACCGACTATTCTTCCGCTACCACGCCCCGAGCAAGGTGATCGTCTACGCCTGGGTGAATGACGAAGACACCAAACGCGCCTACGAAAGCAGCGACGACGCCTACCGGGTGTTCCGCAAGATGCTGGAAAGCGGGCATCCGCCCGATGACTGGAATCAGCTCCTGGCTGAGGCGCAGAAGGAATCGCAGCGGATGCAGGAATCATTGGCCAGGGCAACAGCGGCGCAGCGATAACAGCACACGGCATTCTGCTTGCGGCGAATCCGCTATCCAATCTCCGCAAAAACTGCGGTGAATAGTCAGCGTCTCGATATCGCTTGGCTCGCGGGCGGAACAGCGCCTTCATGGACTCCTGCCAACTCATTCGGAAGGAGACCAAGATGGAAGTCGCTCACCTCAACCAAAAACAACTGGCCGCCCGCTGGAGCATTAGCGAGGCCACCCTGGAACGCTGGCGCAGCGAAGGACTCGGGCCCAAGTTCCTTAAGCTCTGCGGCCGGGTGCTCTACCGGCAGGTGGACATCGAGGCCTACGAGGAGTCGTGTCTGGCAACGTCGATCAGGACGGTCGCGACGCAGGCCAGTGTGAGCATGGTCACTTCTGCTGATGGCTATTGCCGGCGGAATGATCAATCAGCGTGATGGCGTAGGGGGGATCCCCCTCAGGGAACTTGAACAAACGAACCCTTCGGGGGAGTCTCCGGTTACCAAGCCAAGAGACCGTTCAAGTGTGCCATGTTCAACTGCAGACGCGCCCGTTTTTCCTCTTTCTGATTCGCCTTGATGAAGCGCTCGCAGCCCAGGCGCAGGGCGCGGGATGTTCATGCGGCGGTGTGCTCCATCGTGCCAACTATCCCCGCAAGCCCCGTGGCTGCCCGACCCTCGCGATCCGCGAGGCGTTCTCGTCCCGGCTGAGTTTTTGCTGCAGCCGCTGTCGCCGACGCACGACCTCGGCGTCGGTGCGTTTCCTGGGCCGGCGCGTGTATCTGGGCCTGGTGGTGGTGCTGTGTTCTGCCCGGCATGCCGGGCAGAACACAGCGGCGGCCACGCTATGCGAGGCGCTCGAGGTGCCGCTGCGCACCCTGCAGCGCTGGCGACGGTGGTGGCGTGAGGACTTCATGCACACGCCGCTGTGGCAGGCGATGTGCGCCCGCTTCATGCCCCCGGTGTCGGCCCAGGGGCTGCCGGGCGATCTGCTCGCACGCTTTGCTGGCGACGGGGGGCAGGCGTTGCACCGTTTGCTGCGCTTTCTGGCGCCGCTCACGGTGGGCGCGGCCACGCTGCCCGAGGGGCGTTGAGTTCGCGCAGAGGATGCAGATCGCCACCGAGCCCGAGGCTTCGTAGCCTGCACTCCCCGTGGCGCCACCCCCTGTTGCGCCCGAACCGGGAGAAACTCTTGAGCACACCGACCGATCCCCCGCAACGCGATCGCTGGGCGCGACTGCGCTTCTCGATCATCGGCCCCTTGCTGGCCGCACCGCCCACGCCGGGCGAGGTGCACGATGCGCTGGCCACGCTCGCCGCCCGCACCTGGCGCCATCCCATCAGCGGCCAGGACGTACGCTTCGGGCTGTCGACGATCGAGCGCTGGTACTACGCCGCGCGCAGCGCCGCCGACCCGATCGCGGCGCTGCGCGACCGGCCACGCCCCCGGGGCCGCTTCGCGAGCCTGGCGCCGGGCGTCATCGACGCCCTGGTGCAGCAGTATCGCGAACACCCGGGCTGGACCGCGCAACTGCACGTGGACAATCTGCGCGTCGCACTCACGGACAGCGGGCTGAGCGTGCCGTCCTACCCGACCGTGCGCCGCTACCTCAAGGCCCAGGGGATGTTCCGCCAGGCGGCCCCGAAGCGCACGAGCGCGGGCGCGGTGCTCGCGCGCGACCGGCTCGAGCACCGCGAGGTGCGCAGCTTCGAGCTCGATCACGTATCGGCGCTGTGGCACCTGGACTTCCACCACGGTGCGCGCCGCGTGCTCACCCGCGCGGGCACCTGGGAGAAACCGTTCCTGCTGGGCATCCTGGACGACCGCTCGCGCCTGGTCTGCCACCTGCAGTGGTACCTGGACGAGACCGCGCAGAGCCTGGTCCATGGTCTCTCCCAGGCCTTCATGAAGCGCGGGCTACCGCGCGCGCTGATGACCGACAACGGCGCGGCCATGCTCGCCGACGAGACGGTGTCAGGCCTGAACCGCCTGGGGGTGCTGCATCAGACGACGCTGCCGTACTCGCCCTACCAGAACGCCAAGCAAGAGTCCTTCTGGGGTCGCGTCGAGGGGCGGCTGATGCCCATGCTCGAGGGCGAGCCCGCGCTCACGCTGGAGCTGCTCAACCAGGCGACCCAGGCCTGGGTCGAGCAGGAGTATCACCGTACCGAGCACAGCGAGATCGGCGCCACACCGCTCGCGCGCTATCTGGCCGGCCCCAACGTGCGCCGCGACTGTCCCGCACTCACGGCGCTCGCCGACGCGTTCCGCATCGAGGTGCCACGGCGCCAGCGGCGCGCCGACGGCACCGTGACCCTGCACGGGCAACGCTTCGAGATCCCCTCGCGCTACCACGCGCTGGCCGTGGTGCACCTGCGCTACGCGCGCTGGGACCTGACCCGGGTCGATCTCGTCGATCCTCACACCGGCGCCGTGCTGTGCCCGATCACCCCGCTCGACAAGTCCGCCAACGCCGAGCGCGCGCGCCGGCCGCGCGCACTGAGCACGGTCGATCTGTCGCCGCTACCGCCTGCGGGCATGGCGCCGCTGCTCACCCACCTGCTCGCCGACTACGCCACCACCGGCTTGCCGCCGGCCTATCTGCCCGCCCCCCATTCCAACGCTTCCACTGCCGAACAGGACCTCGCATGAACACCAAACTGCTCGCCCTCTACGGGCTCAAGTGGCATCCCTTCACCACCGAGGTACCCACCGAGGCGATCCATGTGCCGGCGCGCCTCGAGCACTTCTGCTGGCGCATCGAGCAGGGGCTGATCGGCGAGGGCGGCTTCGCCATGATCCACGGCGACCCGGGCACGGGCAAAAGCGTGGCGCTGCGCCTGCTGGCCGAGCGCCTGGCGCGCATCCCCGATGTCACGGTCGGGGCGATCACCCATCCGCAGAGCAACCTCGCGGACTTCTATCGCGAGATGGGGGATCTCTTTGGCGTGCCGCTGCGCCCGCACAACCGCTGGGGCGGCTTCAAAGCCTTGCGAGAGGTGTGGTTCGCCCATCTGGAATCGACACGCCGCCGCCCGGTGCTGCTCATCGATGAGGCCCAGGAGATGAGCCCGGCGGTGCTCTCGGAGTTGCGCTTGATGGGCAGCGCGAAGTTCGACTCGCAGTCGCTGCTGTGCGTGGTACTCGCGGGCGACGCGCGCCTGCCCGAGAAGCTGCGCCGCGAGGAGCTCATCCCGCTGGGCTCGCGCATCCGCACCCGGCTCGCCACCGAGGCGGCCAGTCGCGAGGAGCTGCTCGCCTGCCTGCAGCATCTGGTGAGCGAAGCCGGTAATGCCAGCCTGATGAGCACCGCCCTCATGCACACCCTGTGCGATCACGCGGTCGGCAACTACCGCATCCTCACCACGATGGCGGCCGAATTGCTCGCCGTGGCCGCCCACCGCGACCTGCCTCAGCTCGACGAGAAGCTCTACCTCGAAGTCTTTGCCCCACCCGAGACCATCGCTCCACGCCGTACATCGGACCGGCGCTGAGCACACAGGAGCCCATCATGCACAACCCCTCCCCGAACCCACCGCTGTCGTGGCCCGAACTGCCCGATGAAGCGGTCGTCGCGCTGCAGTACGCCCTCCACGACTTTGTGATGTTCTTCGAGGCCCACTACCTCGGCCAGATCGAGCGCCACAACCACGAGCGATCGCGCGAGACCCTCGTCCAACCCGACTTCGTCCAGCCCGACTTCGTCCAGCCCGACCTGTTCCGCTCGGCCGACCCGGACGCTCCGCCGTTCTGAGCCGCCATCAAGCGCAAACGCCGCCCCTGAGCATCACCGGGCGGCGTTTGCATTCGATGGCCTGCACCACTCGACGGTCAACGAACTGCTCCGATTGACGCTGCTGGAGCCTGCCATCATCCAGAGCATCCTGGCCGGGCAGCAGCCCAAGTGCATGAGCCTGCTGTGGTTCCAGCGGAATCCGCTGCCGACCGACTGGGTGGCGCAGCGGGAGGTGGTGGCGAGGTTTGATGCTTGACCGGGTTACGAGCCCTCGATCACCCGTGCCACATCACCGTGGCATTCGGCGCACTTGCCCACCAGCAGCAAGTCGCCACCCTTGATGGCGCCGCTGAAATTGGTAATCGTTGTTTCGTGACGGCACTGGCCGCACCAGACGTTGGACAGCAGCCGCTGGCGAATGTCGGCAGGGATGGTTTCCCAGCGCTGACGGGCGGGTTTGGTGAAAGTGGGCAGTGATTCGATGGTCATCATTCAGCGTACCCAGCGACGGGCGTCCTTCAAGAGCAGCAGCAATTGCTGTTCGCGCAGCGGTGACGCGATGAACCCGAACCGGGTGTAGAACTGCGCCGCTTCTTCATCGATGGGGTGGGTCAGCATGGCACGGATGCCGGCCTGCTCGGCAATCAGCATCGTGCGACGAATCGCGTCCTGCAGCAGGCCAAAGCCTATACCTCGCCCCTGATCGTGAATTGATACTGCCAGCCTCGCCAGGATCACCACTGGCAAAGGGTACTGCCCCATCCCCTTGCGGATGCGCTCCGGCGCCTCCAGCGTGTCGACCTGCCCCACGGTCAGACTGAAGTAGCCTGCCACTCGGCCATCGTCTTCGGCAACGACGAAGGTCTTGGCCGAGCCACTGCCCTGCGCCTGGCGGGCGTGGCGCAACAGCCAGTCATTCAGCGCGGGCTTGCCGCAATCAAAACCCTCCAGCCGATGCTGCGCGGCCAGAGGCTCCGGTGCGCGCAACGTCACTTCGTGTCCCAGGGTGCCTTGCGGGCAAACAGGTCGCGCAAACCCTCGTTAGTCTGTTCGGGGCGCTCAAGCAGATCCATCAGCGCCTGATACTGGCTACCCGAGACCATGAACAATCGTTGATCGAGCAGGGTCTGCTCGGCGGCCAGGCAAGCGCTGTCAAGAATGAAGTCGGTCAGCGACTTGTGGGCCACCTCGGCGGCACGGCGCAGCACCACCTCTTGTTCGGGGGTGGCGCGCAGCCCAAGTCGGGCGGAGCGGGCGGAAGGCGACGATGCAACGGCAGTCATGGCAGCACCTCTTTTGTTAGATCAACTGCCGCAATGTTAGTACAAGTGACGCACATCGTCTAGTTGCACTGGTGACCGGCGGCCTTGGTTGACAACGAACCGGCGCACGTAAGTTGTTGATTTTTCTAGACCGACATCTGCGCCTACCCGCAGGCCAAACGGAGAACAGAGACGGCTCTGGCCGATTTCAGGCGTTTTGGCTGGTGGTCACCCGCAGCACGGATGGCCAGAACCCCGCGTGGCGCGGGGATTTCAGGCAAGAAAAAGGGCCCGGAGATTGTCCGAGCCCTTCAATTTGGTGGCGGACGGTTGACCATGTGCTGACTGGCCTCCCGAGCTTATGAGCAGTCCTGCGGTTTGCTGCAGGATTGAGAGGGAATTTGCGACCGTCATTCGGTCACAGCCACATTACCACCCAATCGGTATCCCATCGCCTTGTAACCAGCCTGCCGCTTGTCCCACATCCTCAGAAGCGCCGGGTGGCCGGTGTCCACGAAGTCAATGATCCGCACGTCGGCCTTGCAGGCGTGCTCACGGTGCAGGCGCCCGGCGTACTGCTGGAGGGTGCCTTTCCAGGAAACCGGCATGGCCAGGACCAGCGTGTCCAACGGCGGGTGATCGAAGCCCTCGCCAACCAGCTTCCCGGTCGAAAGTAGAACGCGCGGCGCATCGGGCGGCAGTGCATCAAGGTCTGCCACCAGCGCCGATCGCTGCTTCTTTGACATTCGACCGTGCAAAACGAACGGTACCGGTAGCAGGCCGTCGAGCTCGGTCTTGATGGCATCGAGGTGTTCCGTGCGCTCGGTCAGAACCAGCACCTTGCGTCCCTGACCGACTGCATCACGAACCTCGGAGGCGATGGACTCCGTTCTTGCCTGGTCATTGGCGAGATATCGAAACACGTCTTGGATACCAGCATCGGTGGGCAGGTCGATACACGTAAAGCGTGAACGAGGCAGCACTTCCAAGTCGTGTGGCGCGCCAGCGGGGCTGGCCGCCGTGTATCGGATCGGCCCGCACTGCATAAAGATGATGGGCTGTTGCCCGTCGCGGCGAATCGGCGTTGCCGTCAGGCCCAGCCGGTACTTGGCCTTGGTCCGCTTCAGAATGGCATCAAACGACACAGCGCCAACGTGGTGGCACTCGTCCACAATCACCTGACCATAGTTTTCTACCAACGGGTTCACTTCGCCCTGTCGGGAGACGGACTGCATCACGGCAATGTCGATCTTGCCCGTAGGTTTGGCTTTGCCACCCCCGATGGTGCCGACCACGCCCTTTCCGACACCCAGAAAAGCCTGCAGACGTTCCTGCCATTGCTTGAGCAGTTCCGTTCGATGCACAAGCACCAGTGTGTTTACACCCCGGCGCGCGATCATTGCGGCGGCAGTGACCGTTTTGCCAAAGGCCGTTGGGGCGCACAACACGCCGGTGTCGTGATGCAGCATTCCGGCAACTGCGGACTCCTGGTCCAGACGCAAAGAGCCGACGAAGGAGATGTCGATGGATTCCCCGCCAAAACGCTCATCGCGCAGGTCACAGGCGATCCCGTTGTCACGCAAAAGATCCAGCGCAGCATCGAGGCAACCGCGAGGCAAGGCGATGTGCTGCGGGTAGTTCTCCGCACTGCCGATGACACGAGGCTTGTCCCAGACCGACATGCGCATGGCCTGGGCTTTGTAGAACTCGGGGTTCTGGAAGGCTGCCAGACGGATCAGGCGGTTGGCCAGTGCCTGCGGCAGTTGGGCCTTCTCAAAATAAACCAGATTGGCCAGCGTCACGGTCAGCGACTTGGGCATCTGCACAGCCAGCTTATTGGTCGCCGTGCTCTTCCGCTTCCAGGGTGTGGCCAGGTCCTCATCATCGATGAAGGTGACGTCAAGTGGATGGACGCCACCTGTGGCACGCAGGATGGTCGGCTCGATGGCGTGTACCGGCATGGGCTGGATAGACGCCAGGAATCCCCACTGATTTGGATAAGGTTGCAGGTCAGCGTCGACGAACACGCTGCAGCCACTCTCGCGAGGTGACTTTTGCAGCGGCAAAGCGATCAGGTTGCCGAAGCCGCCTTTGGGCATCGTGTCCTGGTTCGGGAACAGACGGTCGTAGGACTCCAGATTCAGTTGCCGGGTGCGAGAGCAGGTGTGGCTGATGATGGCGGTGGCAAGGCGCCGGGCGTCACGTGCAGAAACACGGCTGGCGAAGAAAACCCACGCGTGGGCGCCATTCCCAGACCGAGAGATTTCCAGCGCTGCTGGAACACCCAGTTCCTCACAGGACTGCATGAAGGCTCGTGCGTCGTCACGCCAGTCGGCCTCGTCAAAGTCTGCGGCGAGGAAGTAACAGGTGTCATCTTCCAGCAGCGGATAGACACCAATGGTGTGCTCGCCAGCCAGATGGTCGTAGATCACCGCATCGGACAGTGGGATCAACAGGCGATTGCTGCAATCGCCACACTTGATGCGCGGCTTTTCGCAGACACCGGCGCGCCATTCGTTGGCGCAGGCCGGTGCATAGCCCGACTTGCCAGAGGTCTTGCTTTCCCATCGGACCGGAAAGTAAGCGCTCCACGAACCCCATCCTTACATAGCCGCGGGTGAGGCGGCATGCTCAGGCTTCCGTTTCTCAGGGAGCACGAACATGTCGGAGCGCAGCGAGTTCTGGTTGTCGCACCTGTCGGCGATTGAAGCCGAGGGCATCACCACCAAGGCGTATGCCCAGCGTGAGGGGTTGTCGCCGCAAGCGCTCTATCAGTGGCGCAAGCGCCTGGTGGCCGATGCTCGCCCCCGTCGCACCCAGCGCGGGGGATTCGCTGCGATCCAGATCGAGCCCGCGATCGCAGCCCGCACTGACTGCACGGTGGTGATCGATTCCGAGCTGCGGCTCGAGTGTGCCGCGCTGCCCAGCGTCGCCTGGCTGGTCGCCTTGTCGGCAGCGCTCTCCGAGCGGGGGCGCTGATGCACCCCGGGCACCGCATCGGCGCGGTGTATCTGTACCGCTCGGTGGTGGATTTCCGCAAATCCATCGGCGGGCTGTCGGCGCTGGTCGAGCAGGAATTGGGTCTGAAC
>NZ_ATJV01000049.1 GCF_000443165.1 Thauera terpenica 58Eu
TTCGCTCGCGCTGCCATGCTCGACCTCAAACCGTCAGGAAGTCCGGCGCCGCCGGGATGGATGACATTTTATTGCACCAACGCCCGAAAAAACTACTGGACATGACATGCCATCGCGCCCTACTGAAACAATACGACGACAGCAGGCCATGCTAGCAAGAATGCATCCATCTGCAGCAGAAACAATCATGGAAGACCAGCCCTCCGCCACATTCGATCCTGCAGGCAGGCGATGGCTCATACTCCTTTTCATTCTTTTCGCTTTCACCCTGATTCCGTTTCGTCCGCTGGAGATGATTCGCGATAGCGTGTATTGGGCGGGGCTGGTGGAAACGCTCGACCCCAGGATATGGCACCCCCATCATCTGATCTATATGCCCATCAATGCGCTCCTACTTGAATTTTTGCGCATTTTTTACGCGGACAGCACCGCAATAGATGCTGGTCAGGTGCATAGTGCCTTCTGGATGCTGATCGCCGTCCTGTGCACACGAGCAATCGCCCTCAAAGCAACCGGCAGCCACCCAATAGCCTTTCTCTTGGCTGGGTTACTGCTGACCAGCCAGATGGCATGGGTTTTTGCGATGCAACCGCAGGCCTACGCTCCTCTTATGGGAGCATTAAGCCTGCTACTCTGGACTCTTTTTTCAACGAGGCCGGATGAATACAGCACTGCGTGGATGATAAAAATCGCAGCGCTTTACGCAATCACAGTTCTATACCATCAGGCCATGGTGTTGATCTGCTTTCCATTAGGTTACTACCTTTATTCAACAAAAGGAAAAAACGGGCTGCGTGCTGCATTGATGGTTCTTTTCACATCGGGCGCAGTCGTTCTCTCTCTATATATATGGGCTGCATCCCATGTGCAGGAAAACCTTTCACTCCAATCCTTCATAAACTACCTGACCTTTTTCGGACAGGTCATGGCGGACCCCAAGTACTTCAACTTTCAAAATTACAGTTGGGCTAACTCGTGGGTCCTGCTGCAGAGCCAGTTCAACGCCTTCCAGCTGCCTGTCTGGAGCATGAGAGAGGGCGTTCTCGGCGTATTTTTTACTGGACTTGTAGTCATGCTCGCCTGGAACATCAGGCAGATCCTATCGAAAGCACGTCATAGACAGGAGCGTTCGCTCCTTCTCTTTGTGCTTGCAATTTTCTGGACGCTTACGCTCTGGGGAAATCCAACGGATGACGGCTGGCCCACCTTCATTCTCATTCCACTTTTCTTTCTGCTCTCCATTTCACTTGGAGATGGCCGCGACGCAATTACAAAAAACACCAAGAATCAATCACTCGTTTTTATTGCCCTTCTCCTCGCGCTCACTGTCGGCGCCGCAAGAAATCTACACGGCCGCATTCTGCCGATGCACCAGGATGAGGGGGTGGATTATCACTGGGCCGAGGCGATTTCTTCAGTCACGCCGGTCGAATGCATTGTCCTCGAAACCCGGATGCTGGCTTACTACAACTTGGGCTATTACTTCGAAAGAAAGATACGCGACTATTGGGACATCATAACCGCTGCATACTACGGCAGTGAGCAACAACGAAAAGCGTATTTCGGCGAAGGTGTGGAAGCCTCATGCTTGGTAATTGATTCGCGCTATCTTCATCCCTCCTACTCCGTTTCCGGAAAGACGGCTTCGGATTTTCCCGGTGAGTGGATCGGCCTTCTCTCCTGGATCTTCGACATCCAGAAGGCTGCGGAAGGCACCTACCAATGGCGTGACTTCGATTTCATCCGGGCAAATAACGGGGCGAGCTACCTGCTTATTTCGAGGGAAAGAACGACTGACTCCCAACCGATTGGGCGGTTCTGGAAGCGCCTGAGTGAAATCGACGCCATCAGTCCTGCAGTCACGGGCTCCGTAGCGCAATGGCTTGAGGATGCATGCCGGCTACCAGATAGCGCAAGACAGCCGCTCCATTCCGCCACTTGCGAAGCCCGATTCGATCTGCAGTAATGTGACGCCGGTGCGAGCTCATCGAGGACAGTGAACCCGTGGCTTCAATGCCGACGTCAACTGACTCGCGCTCATCAAGGGGTTGATTCAAGAGCATTCCTCGCGCGGGCTGCGCGGAACAAGACCTCAGAGCGCCGCGAGCACTTGCTGGATGATCTCGGTCTGAGAGTCCTCCATACCCAGCCACAATGGCAGCCTCACCAGCCGATCGGCGATGTCCTCGGTGACCGTCAAGGCTTCGTGCGCACGACCGAAGCGCCGCCCGGCAGGCGCAGCGTGCAGCGGAATGTAGTGGAACACGCTGTGGATCCCGTGTGCACGCAAGCGCTCGATGAAGGCGGTGCGCTCCTCCAGGCCGGGCAACAGCAGGTAATACATGTGCGCGTTGTGGGTACAGTGCGCGGGGATGACCGGCCGTCGCAAGCGGCCTTGACGCTCCGCCTCGGCGAACCATTGGTGATAGGTGTTCCAGATGCCGAGTCGGCGGCGGGTGATGCTGTCTGCCTCCTCCATCTGCGCCCACAGGAAGGCGGCGATCAGTTCACCTGGCAGGTAGGACGAGCCGATATCCACCCAGGTGTACTTGTCCACCTGGCCACGGAAGAACTGGGAACGATTGGTCCCTTTCTCGCGGATGATCTCGGCGCGCTCCGCACCTCCCGGTGCGCTGACCAACAGCGCGCCGCCTTCGCCGGAGATGATGTTCTTGGTCTCGTGGAAGGACAGTGCGCCCATGTGACCGATCGCACCGAGCGGCCTGCCCTTGTAGCTCGCCATCACGGCCTGAGCCGCGTCCTCGATCACCAGCAGGTCGTGGCGGCGTGCGATGTCCATGATCGCGTCCATCTCGCAGCCCACGCCGGCGTAGTGCACCGGCACGATCGCACGCGTGCGCTCGGTGATCGCCGCCTCGATCAGGCGCTCGTCGAGGTTCAGCGTGTCCGGTCGGACATCGACGAACACCGGAACAGCGCCGCGCAGCACGAAGGCGTTGGCCGTCGACACGAAAGTGTACGAAGGCATGATGACCTCGTCGCCCGCTTTCAGATCCGCCAGGATCGCCGCCATCTCCAGCGCTGCGGTGCACGAATGGGTCAGCAGCGCCTTCGAGGCGCCGGTGCGCGCTTCAAGCCAACGCGAACATTTCCCGGTGAACAGGCCGTCGCCGGCCAGGTGACCATTGGCATGGGCCTGAGCGATGTACCAGAGCTCCTTGCCCGTCATGTGGGGCTTGTTGAAGGGAATGTTCATGGATGCAAGCCGGTGGTGTGTGAGGAAGCGACGCTTGGTCGAAAGACCCAGAATTTCTGCAACAGGAAGAGCAGGACCGCGAGGGTGAGAATCATCACGCCCTGAACGGCCTGATGAGGGTAGCCGAGTCGATCGACCAGGATCAGCAGGGCTCCGAGGTTGATCAGGTAGCCCAGTGCGTAGGATACGCAGTAGCGCACGAAAGTCGGCCCACGCAAGCCCCCGTGGCGAAACGACCAGCGCTTGTTGAAGGCGAAGGTCTGCACCACGCCCAGCACGTAGAGCAGGGACATGGCGAGCTTGGACTCGATGCCGGCCGCGGTGAGGGCCAGATAGGCGAGATAGAGGACGATGTTCGATCCCAGCCCGACCGTCGCATAGCGGATGAACTGGCCGACGGTGGCGTCCGCACTCATCGCGGGCGCACCCAGTGGAAGGTCATGGACGGCGCCGGAAAGCTGAAACCCAGGCGTGCATAGAGATTGAGCACCCGATGGTTGCGCGCCACGATGCTGGTGCGCACCCGGCTCGCCCCGTCGATGCGGGCTCGGCACATCATCGCCTTCCAGGCGCGCATGCCGTAGCCCTGCCCCTGTCGTGCTGGTGCGACCGCATTGAGATGCCAGTAGCAAGTGCCGTCGGCTAGCAACTCGGTGACGAAAAAGGCCACCAACTGGCCGTCCTCACGCAGCACGTAAAGACGCTGGGTGGGGTGCTCGAGGCTGCTGCGCACCCAGTTCTGGTAGCGCAGATCACCCAGCTGCGACGACAGCCGCGGATCGACATGAAAGCGCTCGTTTCTGAAGGCCGCGCCCGCCACCTCAACGATCTCCGCGAGGTCCGCAGCGCCTGCGCGCACGACCTCCAGCCCCTGGACATCCCCGGGCCCCGCCGAGGCCAGGTCGCCAAACTCGGGCTGGTACACCATCTCGATGAAGCGAAAACCGATCTCCTCGAGCAGCATCGATTCGCGCAGGCGCTCGCAAGCAAGCCGGCAACTCGCCAAGCCCACGCCGCCCGCCGCGCAGGCAGCGACGAAGGGTGCCAGGTCGGCAGCCGTCGCACCGTCGCGGGCTTCGATGCGCGAGATCTGCACCACCGGATAGCCGAACACCGCGCTATCCCAAGGCGCTTCCGACCAGCCAAGATCAATCGCCCCGGTGTCGATGCTGCCACGCAGCGGGTCGGTGGCAAAACGCTCAAGCACGCTAGTCATGATCATTCTCCGACTCAGCGCGCTCACGGGTCGACGACATCAGCGCGTAAGGAGGCCGCTCCATCGAGCGGAAGTGCATCCGCGCCAGATACTCGCCAAAGATCCCGAGGGCAAAAAGCTGGACCCCGGAGAAGATCGCAATGATCGAAGCCAGGAACGAGAAGCCGGGGACCGCGCTGCCCTGAATCAGATAGCGCAACAAGACGTACAGGAGCACCAGGAAGCCTACCGACCCGAAGGCGATGCCGAGCACGCTCGCGATCTGCAGCGGCAGCACCGAAAAGCCAGTCATCATGTTGATCGCGTGGTTGATCAGCTTCCTCAGCGTATAACCGGAGTCACCAATGGCACGCTCATCCTGGCGGACCTGCACCGAGCCAAAACGCGTCGTGCCCCAGGTCAGCAGCACGTCGATGTTCACCGACGGACTGCAGTAAGCGGCGAAGGCCTCGCGCAGGCGGGTACGGAAGACCCGAAACGCGCTCACCTTGCTCGCCGACTCCACACCCATTGCGCTTTTCAGCGCGAGCTTGGTGATGCGCGAGGCCTGGTCGCGCAGGAAGCCATGCGTCTCCGCCTGCGGATAGCCGTAGACCACGTCGCAGCCTTCGTCCAGTTTGACGAGCAGGCGGTGAATCTCTTCGGGGGGATTCTGCAGGTCATCGTCGATGGTTACGATCAGCTCGCCACGGGCTGCACGGATGCCGCACAGCAGGGCGTTATGCTGACCGTAGTTGCGCGCCAGGCGCAGACCGCGGACCCTGGGGTCGGCAGCGGACAGTGACTCGATCACGCTCCACGAGTCGTCGCCGCCGCAGTCCTCGACAAGGATGATTTCGAACGGGTCGCCAATCGTTTCCAGCGCCGCGACGAGGCGGCGGTGGAGTTCGGGCAGCATGGCCTGCGAGCGGTAGACAGGAATCACTACTGATAGGCGAATCGACAAGGTAATCCCTCCCCTTTACTGCTCGACCGGCTCACCAAAAGAGTCACGCCATCTTTGCTGAATTTCATCTGGCGGACAAAAACGGCAGCCTCGGTTAACTTCATCGGCAACGGACTCAGCCTGAGCATCAGGCGCGGACTTCCCTGCTGACTCCAACTCCGCGGAGGCTTCACTCCCCTGGCGACCCTCCTCCGTGGTCACAGGCGAGGCTTGTGGCCTTGCATTTCGAGGGACCGCTGCCTCCTTCATGATCGGCTCAGGAAAAGGCTCCTTGCCACCGAGATCCAGATACGCCTTCTTCAACCCCTTGGATGACGGAAAGCGCCGCAGTCCTTCGGCAGCAGTCGCTAGCGCCGACTTTGGATCACCCAAATCACGCTGAACTGCAATTAAAGGCAAATAGGCAGCCTGAAAATCAGGATTGAAACTGACGGCTTGCGCATACTGCCCCATCGCAGCCCCTTTATCCCGCATCTGCTCGTAGACTCTGCCCATCTCAAGATGAATCTGAGGCCGCATCCAGAACGTCTTTTCGCTTTTATCCAGGACGTATACATAGTTTCCGATAATCTCACCAAACATCCATTTCCGATCTGATTGCGATCGAACAGAACTCAGGCGATTCCGCAGGTAGTTGACAGCAAAACAGTAGTGATGGAAATGAAGCCAATTATTCGCGCCAAGACTACGCTCAGCAGCACTCATCTCAGCCTGAGATGAACCTCCAAGTTTCACTCTGCAAAGAGGAGGCAGCGCTGCTATCTCAGCCTTGGTCGCTGGCCCAGAGGGAAGCTCAGCTCCCGCCTGCGGGATAATCATCGCAACAAGACATGCAAAGATCATTCTTTTCATTTTTCAGCTCACAGCTTTTAAATGGTGAATCGCTTGGTGCGCTCGGCAACCGCATCCCAACTCAGCGACGTACGTACCCGTTCGAGTCCGGCACGGCCAAATTCAGCAGAACGTTCCGGATCGCCCAGGAGAGCAGACAACGCCTGAAACAACTCCGGACCGGACTCTCCGTCAACACGCAATCCAGTAAAGCCGTCCAGCACCGCGGAGCCAGTCCCCCCTGCCCGCCCTGCAATCACCGGTTTGCCGCAAGCACCGGCCTCGAGAAAGACAATCCCAAAACCCTCTGTATCGCCCGAAATCTCGCGGTTTGCGAGCACAAACAGATCGCAAGCGTTGTACCAACGTGGCAGGTCCTCCATAGCGACATGCCCCAGCTGATGCACGCGGGCACTCATGCCGGCATTTTCGGCTTGCTGACGCAGATACGCTTCATCCTCACCGATACCTATGATCGCGTAATGCGCATCCAGCCCTCCCTGCACAAGAGCCGGCAAACTACAGATCACCTTGTCAAAGCCTTTCCGCCGACTCAGACGACCCACGGACAGGATCAGCTTTGTACCGGGCCCCAGACCGAGACCATCGCGCAAGTCCTGAAAATGCAGATCCGGCCGAAAAAGATCTGTATCCACTCCCGGATGAATCAACACGATACGGTCCTGATGGACACCCATGCCAATCAAGGTGTCGCGTGTGAAATCACTATTGGCGATGACTTGATCCGCATGCTGCAAGGCAAAACACATCGCCTTGTACTTATTGCCCTTTCCCCATCCGGTCAGTTCCTCGCCATGTGCATAGATCACCACCGGCCGGAAAGTGAGCCGTGCAACCATCCAGGCAATCAAGCCCTCAGGTAGCGCACGCCCCGCATGAATCGCATCAAAGCGCTTGGTAAGCGCCAGCCACAGTGCAACGAACAGGAGTTTCAGGTACATCACCAAGGATTCCGGCTTGAGCCACGGGACGCGCTTGAGTGACAGACGATGAATCGAATTGGGGTGATCACGGTCATGATCAGCTGCACCCGGCACATCCGCCGTGATGACATGAACACCTTTCCCCCCCAGGCGACGATACACCTGATCGAACCAAACGGCCGTACCACCCTTGGTAGGCAAAAAGAGCTCGGTGAGAACCAAATAGCGTTTGGACATGGCAGATTCCGTAAATATCTTCGAAGGCTAACAGCCCACGCGTCGAGTGTCCTGTGCAGACTCAACAGTCGTCAGCACACGGATGAGGAGCGGAATCAGAAAACGCAAGCCACTAAGCTTCAACGCGCGCGACAACACAGCGCTTGCGAGCAGGCGGCGCAGAAAAAAGGTGAGCCGCAGCGCAGCGCCATGGTGCAACAGTGGAGAATACTGAACTCCAAATGTGTCGACCAAGGCGGCAGGACTCAGGAAACAAACGCTAGGGTGGCGCCTCACTACGCCGCGCAGCGCGCTGACGAGTTCGTTCAGTGCCTGCTCGGCAGGTTCTTGCGCAGCAATGAAACTCTCGCGATGCGTCTCAATCAGAGCCGGACGCCCCAAGGCCGTACGCTCAGCGACGCCCTGCCACACCTGCTCGGCGCGGTGACCGCGAACAGGCTCGAAATAAACATCCCGCACCAGGTAGCGGATATCACCGAACCCGTGCTGAGCATTGAAGAGCTCTCGTGTGGGCGGCATGAGGCCACCGTCTGCGCTTCGCCCCTCGTACTGCCGGCCACAGCTGACGACACAACGCACCCCATCTGCTGCCCAGGCTCGCTCAACGGCAGCACTCCAGACGAAGGTGTTGGGCACTGCAACTTTGGGCCGCTCACCAAAAATGCGCTCAAAAACCTCCCCCTCTTCCCTGACCGCAGCTTCGATCTCAGCGTCAGGCAAGGCGCTGCTGGGCAAGACGGTGGAATCGACCCATCGGCTCTGCAGGGCCGATGGCAGACGCTCACTGCGCGCATCCGGGTCAGCCAGCCAGCGCCGCAGTTCGAGATCGTCGCGCGCGCGCCCTAGCAGGGATGCCGGCCAGAAGTGCTCAAGCCCATGTCGCTGCACACTAAAGACGCCCTTGTTGCAGCCCGCGCGCATAGCCTCGACGATGGGCGCGTACGCATCTTCGTCGAGCAGGCGACGATGGTAGCGCTGGCAGTCATCTGCAAGGATCGCCGCGCCGTCAGGCTTGCCGAGCACCACGCCAAGCGTCATTAGCGCCGGACGACCTTCCCGATCGCAAATATCGGCCAGTTGCTCTGCGATACGCCGCAGCATCAGCGCATCGGAAGCCGGACCCGGGCCCCAGTCGTCACTCTCGATGATGACGACGGGACGAGCGAACACGGGCTCTCGCCACAAAGCCCGCAGCACGCGCGCCTGAGGCGCCAGAAGCGCAGCGGTGAGCGCCAACCATATCAGCACAAAAAAGGCGAATGTGCTCACGGGGTCGCCGGTCCGACTCTACGAGGGACGGGCGTTTCAACACTGCACGTGATGTGCTGGGCACTTGCTGTAGGTGACATGGGCTAACATGACGGCCGATTCAATGACTTGCGGCATTCTAGAGCGATGACGACACGACGAGTACTTTGCGGCTGGGTGAATTTCAACGAGCGTGTTGCATCACACGATGCGCTGCAGGCCATGCTCGGCGCCGAAGGCCTGAGCCTGGGCGATGTGCAGGTACAGGCCAGCGAGACGGGGATGCTCGCCTGCACCCAGCCCGCCTGCTCCTCTGCGACAGACTTGGGGGCAGGATGCGCCGCAATCGTGCTCGGACGGCCGCGCTGGCCTGAGGCTGCGCTGGCAGCACGAGCACAGTCAGACGGCCAGGCTGCAGCCGTGCTCGCCGCCTGGCGCGATGGCGGCGAGCATGTCCTGCAGGCCATGCAGGGCAATTTCGCCGTGGTGCTGGTCGATAGCCGCCAGCGCCGGGTGGTGCTGGCCATCGATCGCAGCGGCATCGAGCGCCTGTGCTTCACGCTTGTCGGCGAGACCCTCGTGTTCTCGACCAGCGCGCGCGCAGTTGCCCGCCACCCACTCGTGGCGGCGTCCATCAGTCAGCAGGCGCTTTACGAATACCTCTATTGCCACATGGTGCCCAGCCCGGACACCGCGTTTGTCGGGGTGGAAAAGTTGCTGCCGGCACAGGCGATCAGCTTTACCGGCGACGCGCTGACGCGGCGTTTTTACTGGCAGCTTGGCTACGATATCGACCACAGCAGCGACGACGCCACACTGCGTCAGCGCTTCATGGAGCTCACCGAGCAAGGTGTGGCACGCCAGAACGACGAGCAGCGCCCCACCGGCGCCTTCCTCTCCGGCGGCACCGACAGCTCCACCGTCAGCGGCATGCTGGGCAAGGTCAGCGGCAAGGCGGCTGAAACCTTCTCGATCGGTTTCGACGAGGAGGGTTTTGACGAGCTGGAATTTGCCCGTATCACCTCGCGCCATTTCGGCACCAAGCCTCATGAATACTATGTGACTGCCGACGACGTGGTCGAGGCCATGCCGCTGATCGCCCGCGCCTACGATGAGCCCTTCGGCAATGCCTCGGCAGCACCCACTTATTTCTGCGCCAAGATGGCGCGCGAGCACGGCATCGAGGTCGTGCTGGCTGGCGATGGTGGCGACGAATTCTTCGGTGGCAACGAGCGCTATGCCAAGCAGGGCGTATTCGAGCATTACCACCGCGTGCCCGCACTGCTGCGCAACATCATGGAACCGTTGGTGATGAAATTCCCGCTGGGCGGGTCCATCATGCCGCTGCGCAAGGCGCAAAGTTATCTGCAGCAGGCCCGCGTTCCCCTGCCCGATCGCATGGAGACCTACAACTTCCTGCACCGCAGCCCCTTGCTGGAGATCCTCGAGCCCGACTTCCTCCAGGCGGTCGACACCGAGCGCCCGCTGGAGTTGGCACGCGAAGCCTATTTCCGCTGCGGCTCGTCCGAGATGATCGAGCGCATGATGCACCTCGACCACAAGACCACCCTGGCCGACAACGACTTGCGCAAGGTGACGCGCATGTGTGAGGCGGCGGGCGTGGAGGTGCGCTTCCCCTTCCTCGACGACGACCTGATCGCCTTCTCCGGGCAGCTGAAGCCGGAACATAAGGTGCACAAAGGCCGCCTGCGCGTGCTGTTCAAGGACGCACTGCGCGGCTTTCTGCCCGACGAGACGATCACCAAGAGCAAGCACGGCTTCGGCCTGCCCTTCGGCATCTGGCTCAACGAACACGGCGCGCTGAAACAGCTCGCCGAGGATGCCCTGATCAGTCTAGGCAAGCGCGGCATCGTGCGACCCGGCTATCTGGACTACCTGCGCCGCGAGCATGCCTCGGGCCACGCCAGCTATTACGGGGTGATGATCTGGGTGCTGGTGGAACTGGAGTTGTGGCTACAGGCCAACGCTACCCCCTGATCGACGGGCCGCAAGATCACCGCCCTGCCCGTAAGCACGGTCAGGGCGGTGATCTCGTGGTAGCAAGCATTTCCTCGGAGGGATTCTTGCGCAGATCATCCATTGGCAGCAATCGTCGCGGCGGCATTTTGACCAATTTCGGCAATTCATGTTTTACCAGCGCGCCGGTAATAACGACAATCACGATCAGGTGATAGAAAAGATCGAAGTATTGCAGCCCGAGAAAGGACCCGGCAGACATATAGCCGATGAGGCTGACCTGCACCATGGCCGAAAGGTCTCTCGCCCAGGCGAGCTCTTCGTGCGGTTTCGAAAGACGAATGATCTGCGCCGCCGAGCGCCAGGTGAAGATATGCAGCAGCACGAACATGCATAGACCGATCCAGCCCAATTCACCCAAGGCGCCAAACCAGTTGCTGTGAGAGTCGGTTCCACCATAGCCCGTCACCGCGCGGAAACCACCACCAAAGAAGTTCATATTGGCCAGCTCGATGGCATTTCCCCACGCATAGATCCGTCCCATTGCGGACGCATCCTCCTCATAGCTCTCTATGGTGTGCATGCGATCGAACCATTCCGGCGGCATCACATACAACACCACTAAAGCAACCGGAATCAGAGCCAGGATGATGCCGAAACGGTTACGTGCCTTCATCAAGAAGAAGAGACCGGTTGCCAGCAGTCCTAGCAGCGCCCCACGCGAGTTCGTGCCGATGATCGCGATCAAGGTCAGGGCACCCGCCGCGAGCAGTGCCGGTTTTTGCCAGGCCTGTGTGGCCTGAATGCGTACGTACCAAAGCAGCGGCACCGTCATCAGCAATGCCAGGGCGACAGAGTTGCGATCCTCAATGAAAGACCCACCCGGCCCCATGACGTTATTGCCGCTCCCCCCCGTCAGCACGAAAAGGCCGCCTTTCACGCCATAGAACGCCAGTGACAGCGAGATGACGACAATCAGCCAGTACAGCCGCTCACGACTGTTTATGACCAGCATGGTCACGAAGGTCATCAGCATGATTCGCCAGACCTTGTCCCATTGTGGCCAGGCCAGTTCGGGATACATGGCAAGCAGGGTGGAGATGAACATCCAGGCAGTGAAGATCAGTAGCAGCTTTGTTTCACGCGTCCAGATGAATTCCTTTTTTTCACGAGAGATTGCAATTGCAGTGAAGGTCACCAAGGCCACAATGAGCGCAAACGGCATGGAGGTCGAAAACCCCCACGCCAGCCGGTGCGGGTTCATATAGCCCAGCCAGCACCACACCAGGATTCCGATCCATGGTCGCCAGAAAATGAAGGGCAGCGTCCCGAACACCGCCAGCGTGACGATTATGTCGCGCATGAAGCCCCCGACGCGTCCACCTTGCTGAGCACGTAGCGATACTTGCCGGATTTCTCCGGCGCAATCTCATTCACTTCCTCGACCTCGATGTGCACCCCTTCACCCAGGCGCGCCGCCAGGCCGCGCTGGATGTGGCGCGTGATGTCGGCATCGAAACCCGGCCCCGGCACCACCTGCACGCGCGTAAGGTCCAGGCTCTCCTGCATGATCTTGAACCCCGCCACCTGCGGCAGGTCGCGCAGGATGTAGATCAGTGCCAGGCCATGCATCACCGTGCCGTCGCGGGCGACGACGAAGTCCGTTGCCCGGCCCTGGATCTCCTTGAGCATGGGCAGGCCGCGGCCACAGGCGCAGCTTGCGGTGTCCATGACGGCGACGTCACCGGTGCGATAGCGGATGAAAGGAAAGTCGCCGGTGGCGAGGTGGGTGACCACGATCTCGCCAGCCTCGCCCGCAGGCAGCACGCGACCGTCAGCGTCGACGATCTCGACGATGATGTCCTCGGCGGTCAGGTGCATGCCCCCCGACGGGCATTGATGGGCGATGAAGCCGGCGTCGCGCGAACCATAGCCGTTGGCCACCGCGCAGCCGAAGATGCGTTCGATAGCCTCACGCTGGTGATCGTAGAGTTTTTCCGAGGTGCAGAAGGCGACCTTGATGCCGAGTTCGTCCATGCGCATACCGCGCTTTTCGGCGTGGCGGGCGATATGCGACAGCGCCGAAGGGTAGCCGAACAGCATCTTCGGGCGGCGCTCGCGAATGCGGGCGACAAAACCATCCAGCTTGGCTGCAGACATCTCGAAGGCGGGCAGCAGCTCGGTGCGCAGCAAGGTGTCGCGCAGCGCACGCACGCGGTCCTGCGCAGTGAGTTCGATCGGCGAGCCCCAGACCACGATCTCCGGGTCGCCGATATCCACACCCCACCAGCGCGTGGCGCGCCATTTGGCGGCGACGTCATGGCTGACACGCTGATTGCCGATGAAGAAGATCAGCGGCTCGCCGCTGGAGCCGCCGGTATTGAAGCGCGCCAGACCGACCGCATTGTCGGCTTTCAAGGCATCAGGATTGGCACGGATTTCAGCCTTGCCCAGGAAAGGCAGGCGCTGCAGGTCGGCCAGGCTCGTCACCGCTGCAGGCTCGAAGCCCGTACGCGCGAACAGCTCGCGGTAGTAAGGCACGTGCTGCTGGGCATGTTGCAGCAGACTGCGCAGACGCTGGAGCTGCAATTGCGCCAGGCGATCAGGGCTCCACCACTGCGTTTGTTCGAGTTGCTTGCGCACGACGACGGTGTCGTGGTGCTTGAGGCGCTCGTGCAGCGGGAACACCAGCCCCGAGACCGCGCGCGTATAGAGGCTGTTCATTTCGCCACTTCCCGTCAGCGCGCGGAGGTCAGCGCGAGCATGGCGACCAGGGAGTCGCCCATGTCGGCAACAAAGCGCTCGAGGGTAGTGGCGGCGGCGTCGTGCTCACCTTCGACGTAGGGCGCATAGACCATCACCGCGGCCGAATCGTCGCCTTCGCCTCTGAGCTTTGCCAGCGCCAGATAGACCTTGGCCAGGTAGTCGCTGGTGGTCCAGCGCCCGCCCACCCAGTAAGCACTCCACACGATCATGCGGCCGTGTGCGCTGACCATCTCCAGGCTGGCCCATGTCTGCTCATCCCCATCCAGCTTGACGAGCGGACTGCCCGAAGCCGTGCGTGTCCACACCGGGTCCTTGCTGATGAGCACGCGGTTCTCGGAGTTGATCAACTCTTCGCCGGGCTTCTGGTCGCGGTAATAGGCAATGTAGAGACCGACCGGACGGTCCGCCCCGCTCCACGCCGCGCGGTATTCGCTGCGCATGCCCGAATAGCTCGGCGACCACACGGGCAAGAGCGCGACATCAGCCGGCGCGAAATTGGCGTGGGAGGCGAGCTGGGCAAACTGCACTGGCCCGTGCTCGCCCTGGCGATCGAGATAGGCCAGCAGCGGATTCCACAGGCTGACCGCTGCCAGTGCTACCGCCAGCATGGCGAATCTGCTGCTCGTGCCGGCCTCAGGACCCGTCCCGTCCAGCGCATGCGATGTCGACACCGGCGCCAGCTCCTCGTCTTCCTGCCAACGCGAACCGATCCAGAACAGCGCCATGATGATGATGCCGAAGAACACCCAGCCATACACCAGGTGATCGGCGCCAGCGGCCAGCTTGTTGCTGCTGAGGTGGCCGAGCATGACGATGCCGTAGGCGCGCAGCCAGTTGGCAAAAATGGGAACGATGATGGAGGCCACGACGAAAAGCAGGCGCTTTTGTGTGCTGCGATAGTTGAGGTAGGCATACAGGCTGCCGACCACGATCGAGGCCATCAGGTAGCGCACGCCGCTGCAGCCCTCCACCACCTGCCAGCGTCCGGACGGAATCACCAGATTGTAACCTTCGGCATACACCGGCACGCCAGAGGCGCGCACCGCCCAGATGATGAAGTGGGTGGTCCAGTCCATCATGGTCGGAAACAGGAACTCACCGAACGGCACCATGAAGAACAGGAAGCCGATCGGGAACGCATAGGTGCGCACCACCGCCGTGCCCATGACCGCCCACACCAGACCGACCAACATGCCGACGAAAGCGAACTGCGACACCGCATCGACACTGGCCAGCTCACCCAGCAGCCAGGCCGCCCCGGCGCCGAGGCCGATGACGATGCCAATCAGCGACGACGCGATCGGCACGCCATGAATGAAGTGGCGACGCCGCCAGATCAACCAGACCGAGATGGGCGCGATCACATAGCCGTGGGCGAAGGTGTCGGAGCGCTCCCAGATGTCGACCATCGCCATCAGCGTGTCGCGATACCAGAACGCGAACCACAGCAGGCTCGCGGCCAGCACCAGCAGGTGAAGCCTGCGCGCCGCCGGGTCGCCGACATCCGCCGCTGCCTGCCGAGCGCTGCCCGGATGAAGTGAATGCATGACCAGTCCTTGTGTATTCATGTTGCGCGCTGCCTCCGGATGGCCCCGATGGTCTCCGTGTAGGTGGCGAGCAAAGCGTCGCGCACCGCTGACCATTGATAGCGCTGCACCTCGGCCAGCCCGGCGGCGACAAGCCGCGAGCGCAAGTCGTGGTTCTCCAGCACTTCGATCGCGGCCGCGGCCATCGCCTCAGCGTCATCGACCGCCACCAGCATGGCCGTGTGGCCATCCTTGACCATGAAGGGGATGCCGCCCGCGCGCGTACTGACCACCGGCACACCGCTGGCCAGCGCTTCAAGCAAGGCATTGGGCATGTTATCAACGCGACTGGCGTTGAGCATGAGATGTGCATCACGGTAGAGCGCAGCCATCTGCTCGCGATCGAGCCGCCCGCTGAAGCGCACCTGCGCGGCAATGCCCAGGCTTTGCGCCAGCTCGGCGAGCGCAGCCGCCTCTGGGCCTGAACCGGCGACGGACAGGCGCGCGCCGGGAAAGCGCGCGAGTATCCGTGCAAACGCCTGCAGGGCGACGTCGTTGCCGTAGATCGGCTCGAGGTTGCGCGCCACCACCAGATGCGGACCCGGGCTGAGCGCTGGCGGGGTGGCGTCAGGATGGAAGCGCTCGAGATCGATGATGTTGGCCACGATGCGCCCGTCCATGCCGTGGCGCGCGAACACTTCGAGCAAAAAGGCCGACGGCAGCACCAGCGCACCCGCGCGCCGCATGCTGGGACGCACCCAGCGCCCGGCTCGCTGCAGGAAGGCATCCGCCTCGCCGCCGCGGTAATTGACCACCACTGGCGTGCCCCGCAGCGCCGCAATCCACACCGCGGGCGCGGCGAACAGGTGCCAGGACCAGCCGGAGTTGGCCATCACGTGCACGACATCGGCGCGCCCGCAGCCACGCCACAAATGGAGCAGATAGGGCAGCAGCCGGAACAGCGCGCGCACACCCTTGAGACGCTCGGCCCATGCCGGACGATAAGGCGCATTGACCTGCACGACCTCGACCTGCGCGCCTTCTGCACGCAGCAGCTCGGCGAGCTGGCGAGTCTGGTTGGCCATGCCGCCGGCCGGCGGTGGCAATGGGCCGACGAGAAGGACGCGGAGAGCAGAGAACTTCATCACCGCCTGCGCATGGCCAAGGGATGAGGTGCGGAGGAAGGGGCTGTGAGGGGATGCAAACGACTCATCCTGTCACTTTGTCCGTGAGGCGGTGATAGACGGCGGCGTAGTTGGCCACGCTGTTCTTCCAGTTGCGCACGTCCTCTACGAAATGGCGCCCGGCCGCGCGCATGGCGGGCCAGCGCTCACGGTGAGCGAGCATGTCGAGCACGGCGGCGGCGAGCGCGTCGGCGCTGCCGGCCTTGAACAATGTGCCGGTCTCGCCGTCACGGATCAGCTCACGGTGGCCGCCCACATCCGAGGCGACGAACAGCCTGCCCTGCGCCATGGCCTCGAGCGGCTTGAGCGGGGTGACGAGCTCGGTCAGGCGCATGGAGTGGCGCGGATAGGCGAGCAAGTCGATCTGGTCGTAATAGCGGCTGACTTCGCTATGCGGCACGCGGCCGGTGAAGATGAGCTTGTCCGCCACCCCCAGACGCTGCGCCTGCGCTTTCAGATTGGTCTCCTGCGGACCGCCACCGACCAGCAACAGGCGCAGCTCGGGGCGCTTGTGCAGCAGCGCGGGAAAGGCGTCGAGCAGCAGGTCAAGGCCTTCGTAGGCGTAGAAGGAGCCGACAAAACCGAGCACGGTGGCGCCCTCCAGACCAAGCTGGCGACGCAGCACGGGGTCGGCCGCGCCAGAGAGCTGAAAGCCTTCGACATCGACGGCGTTGGGGATGACGGTGAGCTTGGCTGCCGGGATGCCGCGCTCGACGATGTCACGGCGCAGACCTTCGCAGATGGTGAAGGCGTGATCGATGCGCTTGAGCGCCCAGGTCTCCAGCGCGCGGGTGACGCGATAACGCACGCTGCCCTCGGTGGTGGTGCCGTGGTCGACCGCTGCGTCCTCCCAGAAGGCGCGGATCTCGTACACCACCGGAATGCCCAGCTTCCTGCCTGCGCGAATCGCCGGAATGGCGTTGAGCACCGGCGAGTGCGCGTGCAACACGTCCGGCCGCAGTTCACGCGCCAGCTCCTCGATGCGTGCCTGCACCGCACGCATCTGGCGCAACTCGGCAACGCCGCTCGCTGCGGGTGGCGGCAGCGCGGTGCGGTGAAAGCGGAGGCCATCGACCTCCTCCACCATGGCCGCGGTGACGCCCTGCTTGGGCGAGCTCAGATGAAACGTCTCCCAGCCCAGGGCGCGCTGCTCACGCAGGATGGCCGCGGTGCGGAAGGTGTAACCACTGTGCAGCGGGATGGAGTGATCGAGGATGTGAAGAATGCGCATCAAATGGCCTCAGGCCCGCCCGCAAATGCCGTGAGCGAGATTGACTACAAGCTGCCCGCCACGCGTCGCTTGGCCGCGGCACTCGCCCGGTCGCGCTTGGCTGACGGAATGAATCTGAATCAGGTCGATCAAGGCAACTTCGCCAGACGCAGAGCTCAGGCAAGGGCCGGCGCGACCGACTCGGGCGCGGGCTTCACGGCTCCGTCCAGATTGCGCAGGAAGGCCTCGAACATCAACAGCGACCACAAGGGCGCGCTGTAGTCACGCGCACCGGACTGATGCGCGTCGACCAGATGCTGCAGGTACTCACGATTGAATATACCGGTGGCGGCCAGGGTTTCACCGAGCACAGCGTCACGCACGCGCTGCTTGAGCGGGCCGCGGAACCAGCGCGCGAGGGGTACGGCAAAGCCCATCTTGGGGCGATACAGCACCTCGTGCGGCAGATAGGGCTCCATCGCCTTCTTGAACAGATACTTGCCCTCGTTGCCCTGGATCTTGAGCCCGGAGGGCAGCGTGGCCAGCCATTCGACCAGCTCGTGGTCCATCAGCGGCTCGCGCACCTCCAGCGAGTGCGCCATGCTGGCACGGTCGACCTTGGTGTTGATGTCACCGACGAGGTAGGTCTTGAGGTCGAGATACTGGATGAGCGCGAGTGGATCATCGGTGCGAGCCTGCGCGGCATGGCGGCGGAAAACGTCGAGCGCATCGTAGCCACCAAGCTGGCCGCGGAAATGGGCAGAGAACAGCCTGGCGCGCATATCCCCGCGCAGCAGCGATACCGAATGGAAGTAGGCCTCGACCGCGTCGCGCGCCATGGCCTGGAAGGTGGTCTTGGCGCGAAACACGCGCGGCGCCCAGTCGGCCTTGGGATAGACCCGGCCGAGCAGGCCGAACAGCGGCTGGCGCAGGCCCTGCGGCAAGGCGGCGCGCATCTTTTCTTCCATCAGATGCATGCGGTAGCGGCGATAGCCGCCAAAGCTCTCGTCGCCACCGTCGCCCGACAGCGCCACCGTGACGTGCTTGCGCGCGAGCTGGCACACGCGATAGGTGGGGATGGCGGAGCTGTCGGCGTAGGGCTCGTCATAGAGCGCGGCCAGGGTGTCGATGAGGTCGAAGTCGTCGGATTTCACCGTCTCGACGAAGTGATTCGTGCGGTAGCGGTCCGCCACTTTCTGCGCAAATTCGGACTCGTTGAACTTGGGGTCGTCAAAGCCGATGGAGCAGGTATTGACCGGCGCGTCGGACAGCCCGGCCATGATCGCGACCACCGCGCTGGAGTCGACGCCACCGGACAGGAAGGCTCCCAGCGGCACCTCGGAGATCATGCGCAGGCGTACGGATTCGCGCAGGCGCGCGGTGAGCTCGGCGCTGGCGTCGGCGAGGCCGATGTTGTTGTCGAGGGTGAATTCGACATCCCAGTACTGCCTGGGCTCTGGAATCGGCAGGCCGCGGCGGATGCACAGCGACTCGCCGGGGCCGAGCTTCTTGGCGCCCAGAAAGATGGTGCGGGGCTCGGCGACGTAGCCCAGCGCGAAGTACTCCTCCACCGCCAGCGCGTCCATGCGGCGATCGAGCGCGGGGTGCTGCATCAGCACCTTGAGCTCGGAGCCAAAGGCGAGCGTGCCGTCCTCGAGCAGGGCGTAGAACATCGGTTTGACCGCCAGACGGTCGCGCGCCATGAACAGGGTGTCGCGCTTGCGGTCGTGGAGGCCGAACGCAAACATGCCGCGAAAACGCTGCACGCAGTCCTCGCCCCAGGCCTCCCAGGCATGGACGATGACTTCGGTGTCGCTGCGGGTGTGGAAGACGTGACCGAGCGCTTCGAGCTCGGGGACGAGTTCCTGGAAGTTGTAGATCTCGCCGTTGAACACCACCGCGACCGAGCCATCTTCATTGAACAGCGGCTGCTGTCCCGTGGCCAGATCGATGATGGACAGCCGGCGGTGAGCGAGCGCGACGCCGGGCTCGAAGTGATAGCCCGCCTCGTCCGGGCCACGATGGTGCTGGACGTCACTCATGCGCTGCATCAGGGCGCGATCGAAGTCGCGCTTGCCGCGGGTATCGAAGAGGCCGGCGATGCCGCACATGATGAGTTCCTTGGGTGTTGGGTTTAGCTGCCGAGCGCAGGGGGCGGCAGCAGGCCTTCATACAGCGCGGTGTAGCGCGCCACCATGGCATCGAGGCTGAAGCCCTGCTCGACGCGCTGACGACCTGCTGCGCCATGCTCATGTCGCAGTGCAGCATCGGCAGCGTAGCACATCAGCGCCCTGGCCATTGCTCCAGGGTCAGCAGCCGGTACCAAGGCGCCGGTGCCCCTGGGCACGACCAGCTCGGCGTTGCCGCCGACGGCGGTGGCAATCACGGGCAGGCCGCTGGCCATGGCTTCAAGAATGGTGTTGGAGATGCCTTCGGTACGCGACGGTAGCACGAACATATCCAGACTACGCATGACATCTGCCACATCCTTGCGCTCACCGGCCAGCCAGACGAAGTCGCCCACGCCAGCACTGCGAATCTCGGCCTCGAGCTCGCCACGCAGCGGGCCGTCGCCGGCGATCAGCAGCCGCAGCGCCTGCGCTGTCACCCCGCCCTGCTGGCGTGCGAGGGCAAAGGCGCGCACCAGGGTGATCTGGTCCTTGACCGCCTGCAGGCGTCCGACAGTGCCAACGACGATGCTGTCCGCGGCCTCGAAAGGTGAGCCCGCCACCACCGTGCGTCGGGCATCGGCCGCAGGAAAGAAGCGTGCGGTGTCGACACCATTGCAGATGCGCTCGACGCGGTCGGCATCGATGCCGACCCGATCCACCAGATAGGACTCGATGTGGCCGGACAGCGCCACGTAGCGACTGACGAAGGGGCTGTAGGCGCGGCGCAAGAGCTGGAACTTGCGCCGCGTGCCTTGCGGATCGGACACGTCCCAGCCGTGTTCGCCATGCACTCGTGCCGGCACCCCCGCCAGCCTGGCAGGGACGACGCATTCGAGCGCGGCGAGGTTGCGCGTATGCACCACCGCCGGGCGGCGTTCGCGGAACAGGCGATACAGGCGCGGATAGAGCTTGATGCCATGGCCGGGCGGCTTGTGCAGCGACAGGAAGTCCACGTCCGGCCGCGTAATGCGCTGGCAAAAGGCCGGGGCGCAGTGGGTCAGCGCCACCACCGCATGACGAAAGCGCTCGGCGGGCATGTGATTGATGAGGTTGGCGACGCCGTTCTCCAGCCCGCCAACGTCGAAGCTGTAGACGAGGTGCATGACCAGCGGCCGCGCGTCGCTCACGAGCCCTGCCCGGCAGGCCGCAGCGCAGCACACTCGGCTTCAGCTGCCGGCACGCTGTCGTGCGCTTGCACGCTTTGCGCCACGCCCAGCAGCCGATCGAGCAGGGCGAGGTGGGCCGGCCAGCTGTAGGCGCGCAGCACGCAGTCGCGCGCCGCCACGCCCATCGGTCCGCCACGCTCGGGGTGCTCGAGCAGCGCGCTCACCGCCTGCGCAAACGCGGCGCCATCCGCTGCGATCTCGCACTCCGTGCCCGAGCTCGCCGCCAGTCCGACCGCAGGCGCGGCCGACAGCACCACCGGACGCGCCATCGCCATCGCCTCGAGCACCTTGTTCTGAATGCCGCGCGCGATGCGCAAGGGCGCGACCACAACATCCGCATGGGCGAGGTAGGGGCGCACATCCGCCACCGTGCCGGTGACGACCACGCCTGCGCCCGCCAGAGCCTGCACCGCCGGCGAAGGGTTCATGCCGACGATCCAGAAGCGCACATCCGGGCGGGGCGCGCGAATCGCGGGCAGGATCTCGGTGGCAAACCAGCTCACCGCGTCGATGTTGGGCCAGTAGTCCATGGCGCCGGTAAACAGCAGCACCGGCCCGCCTGCGGGATAGGGGTTCACCGGCGCATGCGCGGGGGAGAAGAAGTCCGCGTCGACGCCGTTCTGCATCACCCGCGTACGCGCTGCGGCCTCGGGCGCGGCCTTGGTAAACAAGGCGGCCTCGGCTGCGGTGACGAACAGGCTGGCATCGCTGCGCGCCGCGGCATGACGCTCGAAGGCCAGCAGACGCTCGCCTTCGCGCCGATACAGCCAGGACAGGGGCCAGCGCCGGTCGGCGGCGTACTGCGTCCACTTCGCTGAATCGACGTCGCAAAAATCAATGATGCGGCGCTGCAAGCCGGGCGCATCGAGGTATTGCGCCATCGGACCGGAAAAGGCCACCGCCTGTTCGATGCCCTGCGCCGCGACCGTGGCACGCACCCAGGCGGCCAGTTGCGCGCTGCGGTAGTAAGGCAGGCTCAACGCCTCGCCGCTGAGCAGGCCGCGCAGGCTCTTGATGCGGCCCAGGCGCGGCGCAAGCGTGATGGCGCAGACGTCCTCACACCACTCGGACAGCTTGCCCACATGCTGGTGGTCGTCGGGGTGATCGACAAAGGTGCCGAGAAAGACGCGGTGCGTGCGCGCAAGCTGGCGCAGGATGTTGAAGGAGCGCAGCTTGTCGCCCTTGTTGGGCGGATAGGGGATGCGGTGCACCAGGTACAGAATCGGCGGCAACGCGCTTCGCGAATCAAGCATCACCCTAGCCCAGGTGGCGCACGATGTGCGGCCCGATCACATTGGCCACGCCCAGCGGCAGGCGCTTCCACAGGGCGATGAAGGCGCGGTACTTGGGGTTCATCGGGTTGTTCTGCGGCACGCTGTCGCGCTTGTACAGACGGTATTCGTAGGACAGCGGCTGCGGCTCGAAACCCCAGTTCTTCTTGAAGCTGTAGGGCCCGGTGCCGATCTTGCTGCGGCCGTAGTCGAACACCTTGCAGCCGCGTTCGCAGGCGCGGCGCATCAGCTCCCAGTACTTGAAATCATTGGCGGCGAGCTCGCGCGCAGCGAGGTCGTCGCCGGCGTAGTACGGCAGCACTTCGTCACGGAAGTAAAAGCTCAGCACGCTGGACAGCGTGCGGCCCCCAGGGTCGGTGACGGTGAGCACTTCGCAATCGTCGCCAAAGGCCTCCTTCAGGCGCTGGAAGAATTTCTTCGGCAGCGCGGGCGTGCCGTGGCGCAGCACGTTGTCGGCATAGAGCGCGAAGAAGCGATCGACGTTCGGGTCGATATGGCTGACGAGCTCGTTCTTGATGCCCTTGCGCACCATGGCGCGCTGCTTGCGCGGGATGGCGAGCATGTTGGCTTCGGGCTCGGGCAGGATCGCCTTGCGGAAGGTGACGTACAGCTCCTGCCGCGGCCAGTCTGCATGGCGGGCCTGGAGGTTGCGATATTCCAGGTGCTGCACGCCAAGCTGACGGGCCAGGCTGTCGGCCTCGGCCTCGAGCAGGGCAAGCGCCTCCTCGCCGGCATCGGCGGCGGCGGCGATGCCGCCATACACGCAGAACGGCAGTGATGTCAGCGCATGGCCGAAAAGCCGGCTCTTGACCTCGGCCAGCGGCAGCACGGCGATGATGTGGCCGTCGCGCTCAGCAAAGAGGAAGTAGGTACGGTGACGAAACACCGTGCGCACGATCTCCTGCCAGGCGGAGAGGTGAAAGAAGGTGGCCTGCGGGCAGGCACGCACGAAAGCATCCCAGCGCGCGGCATGTTCAGGCGAAAGCAGCTTGACCTTGATAGGCATTCAATACACCAGGCGCGATGCGCGCTCAGGCTGCGTCGCGGAAGACCTCGTCCGCGCGCCCCCAGGAAAAATCGGCCAGCAGGCGCTCGAGGCGCGCAGCGGTACGATCGAGATTGACGTAATGACGGAAGCGCGTCCTGGCGCTGGCCTCGTGCACCCGTGGCTGCTCGGGGTCGATCTCCCACGGGTGGAAGTAGAAGATCGCCGGGCGCCGGTCGTCGGCATTGACGCGTGCGATCTGCCAGCGCGACAGCGCATAGGGCAGGAGACGGAAGAAGCCGCCACCGCCCGCCGGCCAATTGCGCCCCAGCATGTTCAGGGTGGTGATCGGCACTTCGATCAGCCCATTGGCCAGGCGCCACGGAAACCGCGGCGCATCCGGAATGCCGTAGTGGTCGTGCTTGACCGGATACACGCTGGAACTATAGACATAGCCGGCGTCGGCGATGCAATCGTGTGCCCACGGGTTGGCGGTGCTGATGGAGAAGCTGGGGGCACGGTAGCCGGTGACTCCCTGGCCCGTGATGTCCTCGAGCACCGCCTTGGCCAGCTTGATGTCGGCAGTAAAGGCCTGCGGCGTCATCGCGCAGGCGCGCTCGTGGCCATAGCCGTGGCTGGCGACCTCATGACCGTTGTCGGCAATGCGACGTACCAGATCAGGATAACGCTCGGCGATCCAGCCCAGGGTGAAGAAGGTGCCCTGCGCCCCATGGCCATCGAGCAGCTCGAGGATGCGATCGACGTTGCGCTCGATACGACAAGGCACGCTGTCCCACTGCCCGCGCGGGAAATGCGGCGCCAGCGCGGAGACCTGGAAGTAGTCTTCCACGTCGCAGGTGAAGGCGTTGGTGATGGGTGTCTTCATGTCGCTGCCGAGGCGGCGGGCGCTGCAGGCAGAGCGGAGGAGGGAACTGAGGCGCCACCCTCATGGGCAGCGAGCCAGCCATGCAGGTGCGCGGCAATCCGTTCGGCGGTATGCCCATCCCAGTATTCGGGAATGCGTCCGGCCTTGCCGCCAGTGGCCAGGATGCTGCGCGCGGCCGCGATGATGGCCGCCGGATCGATGCCGACCAGGGTGTTGGTGCCCTGCTCCACGGTGATCGGACGCTCGGTATTTTCGCGGATAGTCACGCACGGCACGCCGAGCGCGGTGGTCTCTTCCTGGATGCCGCCAGAGTCGGTCAGCACCAGCTTCGCACCCGACATCAGGCCCAGCATTTCCAGATAGCCTTGCGGCGGCAGGATGAGGAACCCGGGACCATCAAGGCGGCCGAGCATGCCGAAGCGCTCGAGATTGTTGCGCGTGCGCGGATGCAGGGCGACGATCAGCGGCAGGCTCTGACTGACATCGCGCAGCGCGTCGATGATCGGACCGAGGGTGTCGGCATGATCGACGTTGGACGGGCGATGCAAGGTGACGACGCCGTATCCGTCAGCGATGCGCGCGGCGTCCAGGCCGGCGGCGGCGAGCAGCTCGGCAGCGGGCACCGCCTTGGGCAGGCTGGCGCGCAGGCTGTCGATCATGACGTTGCCGACAAACACGGCACGCTCGGCGGGAATGCCCTCGCGCGCGAGGTTGTCGTGCGCGCTACGCTCGGTGGTGTACAGCAGGTCGGAGAGCTGATCGGTGAGAATGCGGTTGATCTCTTCGGGCATGCGTCGGTCATTGCTGCGCAGGCCGGACTCGACATGCAGCACCGGGATGTGGCGCTTGCTCGCGACCAGCGCGCAGGCCAGCGTGGAGTTCACATCGCCCACCACCAGCACCGCACGCGCGCCATGCTGGTCGATGACGGGCTCGAAGCGCTTCATCACTTCGGCGGTCTGCACCGCATGCGAACCTGAGCCCACCGCCAGATTGACATCCGGCTCGGGCAGGTCGAGATCGGCAAACAGGCGGTCTTTCATCGCCGGGTCGTAATGCTGGCCGGTGTGCACCAGCAAGGTCGGTATGGGCGGCTGATGGGCGGCGAAGGCGCGGATGATGGGCGCCACCTTCATGTAGTTGGGGCGCGCGCCGACGATGCAGATCACCGGTGCGCAGGGGCTGGCGCTCATCATGTTCTCTCTTCTGGCGGTGGGTCGCGACGCACCGCATTGAGCAATTGATTGAGGACGTCAAGGGTGGCCGCGACCGAATGTTCCAAGCCGCTGAGCCTGGCCTCGATACGCTGCATGTCCAGGTTGGCGCTCAGGCTCGCCACCTGTCCGGCGAGCTCGGGCGAGACCTGCAGTCGCTCGAGGGCAAGCGTGTCGAGCGCCAGGCCGGCGGAGTGCTGGGGCGCAGCCTTGCCCTGGACACGGGGGGCGCCGGTGGAGGTGAACTCTTCCTGCAATTCGTCGATCACTTCACGCACATCCGCTTCGCTGATGCTGTGGCGATCGGCCAGATAGGCGCCCAGCAAGAGGCGGTCGCACAAGGTGTTGATGCGCCGCGGGATGCCGCCGGTGTAGCTGTAGATGACGGAAAAAGCGCCGTCCACGAAAATCGGATCCTGATTCCAGCCTACATGACTCAGGCGGTGCTCGATGTAGGCACGGGTTTCCTGCGAATCGAGCGGACCGAGGTGGTAGGACGCAATCACGCGCTGGCGCAGCTGCTGCATGTCGCCGCTTTGCATGATGTCGCGGAACTCGGGCTGGCCAACGAGGAAGCTCTGCAGCAAGGCGTGGTCTTCAAGCTGGAAGTTCGACAGCATGCGCAGCTCTTCGACCGCTGCCGGGGTCAGATTCTGCGCTTCGTCCACGATCAGCAGCGCGCGCTTGCCTGACGCCGCAACCGAGACCAGGAAGGTCTCCAGCGCGAGCAGCAAGCCCGCCTTGTCGAGGTTGCGGCCAGGCACACCAAAAGCCGCTGCCACCATGCGCAAAATGTCGCTGGCGTCGATCTGGGTGCTGACGAGGTTGGCCGCCACGACCCGGTTTGAGTCGAGTTGTTCGAGCAGGCTGCGGACGATGGTGGTCTTGCCCGCGCCGATCTCGCCGGTAATGACGATGAAGCCTTCGCTCTGATGCAGGCCGTACTCCAGATAGGCCATCGCGCGCTTGTGGCCGCGACTGCCGTAGAAGAAGGACGGATCCGGGTTGAGCTGGAAAGGCTTGCCGGTGAGCTTGAAAAATGAGTCGTACATCAGGGCTCCGGTCAGAAGCTCATGCCGAGCGTGGCGGAGACGGAGTTTTCCTTGCGCTCACTTTCGTCAGCCTTGTAGCCGTTGCCGTCGGTGCGCTGATGGCGATAAATGAGCGCTCCGGTGGTTTTCGGCCCAAGGCTGGAGCTGAGGCCGACCTGGAAAGCGCTGCGCTCGGTGTCGGAGCTTTCCGCGCCACGCCCATCGGAGGTGGAGCGCATCACCGAGGCATTGAGCGAGGCGCGCGGCGTCAGACGATGACTGTAGGACAAGGTGACGGAATCGGTGGCGATGTCGTCGAAGTTGCGGAAATCGTCTTCGGCAGACAGGTCCGTGGCATTACCCAGACGCGAACGATCGGAGCGGTTGAAGGTGAGTGAGACGATACCGCGTCGCAACTCGTGGTTGATGCCGGCGCTCATCGAGCGGCTGACGAAATAGGCGTTGGTGAGCACATCTCCGCGCAACTGGCGGACGAACAGCAGCGCCAGATCACTGGCCAGGGTCGGGCTGATCCCCGGATTGTCGCGCACAATGCCTTCGTAGATCGATTGGTAGAACGGGTCGTTGAAGCCGCCGCCCGCGATCAGGTCGAGCGAGGACTCGATATCGCGCGAGAACGAGCCAAACACGGTCGTACGCGCAATACGATGCTGCACACTGAGGTCGTAGCCATTGCCGAACACGCGCTTCTCGACCGTAGCCGCAACCGCGGTACGCTCGCTGGGGTTCCAGTCGAAACCAGCGCCGGTGATGGTGTTGCTTTCCGTACCGGAAGCGCCGTAGTCATTTTTTTCGTGGCCGACGATGCCGCGCAGGCGCAATTCCGGGGTGACCTTGGCATAAAGCGTGGCGCGGGCGATCTCCTGATCTTGCGAGCCCTGCCTGGAGCTGCCACTGCTGCCACCGCTGGTGCCGCCGCTTTGACGGTTGTAGGCCAGTCCAAGCCCGAAGATGCCGGTGATCCGGGTGTTGGTGATGTCGGCGGACCACTGATCCTTGTCCTGATCCGCAAGCTGGCTACTGCCGGCATTCGACCACCGTCGCTCGTAGCGCAAAGCGCCTTCGGTATTGTCGCCAATGCGGAACTGGAAGCGCGGAGAAAGGGTGAACACCCGCATTTGATTGCTCGCATCGACATCCAGGGAGTCGCCAGTCGGGCGCGTGGAGAAAGCCGACTGGTTGTTGCGACTGATCCAGGCATCGGCGTCGATGAACAACATGTCCTCGACCGCCTCGAACTGGCCGCTGCCATTGAGCGAAAGATACGTGGTGTTGTTGTCGGTGTTGCTCGCATACATCAGGTTGCGAAAATTGGCGCTCAGATTGCCGCTCAGCCGACCGCTGTCACGATACACGGAGACTCCGGGCGACACCTCGAGGATCCAGTCCGATCCCCCATCACCCACCGCCCCGCCACCGAAGCCTCCGCTGCCGCTCGAACCGGCGTTGTCGGTCCAGGTCAGACTGGTGTCCAGACGGGGCGTGACGATCGAAGTCTGGGCCAGCGCGCCCCCCGCCACCAGCGCAAGCAGGCTTGCCAGACTCAGTGCGGGCAGCAGGTCGCGTCCGCGCCTGTCCTCAAGCCGCTTCGGGGCGAACATCCTCACCATATCCATAGCCATATCCGTAGTAGGAGCCAGGGCCGCGCTCACGCGATTTGTTGAGCACCATGAGCTTCACCGGACAATTCTCGATCGTCGCCAGCGCCTGGCGCACGGTGGAGTGCGTGGTGCGCTCGGCCTCCACCACCATCACGATCTGCCCCATGTGAGTGGCGAGCACGCGTGACTCGGTGGTGACCAGCAGCGGAGGCGAATCGAAAATGATGATCCGGTCCGGATAGCGATTGGACATCTGCTCAAGCAGTTGCGTCATCGCCTCGGAAGCCAGCAGCTCGGTGGCGCGCGCATGCGGCATGCCCGCGGGGAGAAGGGTCAGCTTCTCGATGTTGGTGCGCAGCAGCACGTCACTGAGGTCGGTCACATCTCCTGCCAGCGCATCCATCAACCCACGCTCGGGCGGCAGGCCGAGTTGGTTCAGCACCGAGGGCCGCGACACGTCGGCATCGACGAGCAGCACCGTGTAGTCCAGCTCCATCGCCATGCTGATGGCGAGGTTGATGGCGCAGAAAGTCTTGCCTTCGCTCGGCAAGGCGCTGCTGACCATGATCAGGTTGCCGTCATCGATCTGCGCCGGGCCGACCGCGGTGGCATTGCGCAGCAAGGGACGCTTGATGACGCGATACTCCTCGGCGATTGCGCTGCGCGGACGGTCAGGCGTGACCATGCCGACCTTGGCCAGATGGGCGAGATCGATCTGCGCAGTACGCGACATCACCGCGTGCGCGGCGTGTGCATCCCGTCTGGGCACGAAGGAGGACTGCGACTCGGCCTCGACACTATGCGCACGCACTGGATCCGCAGACTTGGGTGCAGGCGCAGCAGGCTCAGGCACCGTGGGCTGTTCGCCCGCAGCCTGCTTCAGCATATCCAGACGTTGGGCCGCTTTTTCGATAAGACTCATCGTCGTTTTCCCTTCAAGCCTGGATGAATTTCAGTGCAACGGTCGCCGCGACGAAGGCCCCGGCGTAAGCCACCAGCCCGCTGGAGAAGGCCAGCAGACCACGCCGCCGGGCGCGGGTGCGCGCCGAGGTATGCAGCATCGACACCGTCCCCAGCACCGGCAAGCCAGTCACCTCACGCAGCGTGCGCGGATCACTGAAGGCCGGGCGCAACTGGCTGATGAGGAAGGTCAGGGCAAAGCCCGCCGCCAGGCCAACCAGCCCGGCCAGCGGCAGCAACAACAGGCGATTGGGGGCGGACGGCTTGTTGGGCAGCGTCGGCGGATCGATGACACGGAAGTCAGCGATACCGGCCTGTGCGCTCATGTCGGCACCGATATTGGCAGACTCGCGGCGCTCGAGCAGGCGCTCGTAGTTGCTCTTGTGCACCGCGTAGTCGCGGTTGAGCTGTGCCATCTCGGCCTCGATCTCCGGAATGCGCTTGGCCGAGGCTTGCAGCTGCTCGAGCCGTGCTTCGTATTCGCCCACTCGCGCCCGCAAGGACGCGACCCGACCCTCAGCCTCGGCCAGGGCGAGCTGGAGCTGCTGCGCGGCGCCGTTATCGCCGAAGCCCATCATCGGCGCAGCCACACCCGATTGGCGCATCTGCTCGATCTGCTCAAGCTTCTGCGCTTCCAGATCGGCAATCACACGGCGCGCACCCGCCACATCCGGATGTTGCTCCGTATAGCGTTGCAGCATGTCATCAAGGTTGCGCTTGAGGGTATCGAGGCGAGCATCGATCTCGGGCGTGGCCATCATGGGCGGCGGAGCGAGCGTCTCCTCTTCGTCCTTGCTTCCGATCAGCTGATCCTTCATCGCCTCACGTGAGTTTTCTGCCTCACGCAGCTCAAGCCTTGCCTGCTGAAGCTGTTCATTCATCGCCCCGATCTGGCTGATGTAGTCCCCCGTACCCGAACCCAGCAAGGCCATGTTGCGCAGGCGGAAGTCCTTCAGCCTGTTCTCGGCCTCATTGAGTTTTTGCTCGTAGCCGATGATCTGCTCTTCGATGAAGCGACGCGCAGCGTCGGTATCCTGACGTTTGCCCCCAAGACCGGACTCGACGAAGAGCGACATCAAGGATTGCACGACGCGCTGCGCCTGCTCGGGCCGGGTGTCGGCGTAGGACAGGCTGAACAGATTGGTGCCACGCTCAGCCCCGATGCGCAGGTCGCTCATCAGGCTGTTGATGAGGCGCTCGCGCTCCTCCGGCGTACGCACGGAGAGATCGAGGTCGGCCATGGTGATGAGCTTCTCGACGTTGGGCCGGCTGATCAGCGTACGACTGAGCATCGCCACCTGCTGGCCGACGTTGGGCTGAATGGCGAGCCCGCTCATCAACGGGCGCAGCACCGAATCGGTATCCACGTAGATGCGCGCCTTCGATTCGTAAGTGTCGGGCATGGTGTAGATCACCACGCCGCCGACAATGCCGACCACCCAGGCAAGCGCGAGCCCCCACCATCGGTATCTCCACATGCCGCGGAGATAGCCGATAATCTGCGTTACGAGTTCTTCCATGAATCAGTTTCGCCCAGCCCGATGCCTGCCAACGCCCTGCGAAGGGCGCGAGCACGCCGGTAGTTGAATTAAAAGCGGGCCTTTAGAACCAGCTTTGCGGAATGATGAGCACGTCGCCCGGACGCATCTCGACATTGGCCGACACGTCGCCGCGCTTGATGAGGTCACGAATGCGCACGCTGTACTGCTTGTTGCCTTCGGTGGTGCGCAGGATGGTGGCGCCATTGCCATCGGCAAAGTCCGTGATGCCGCCGACCGCAATCATGACGTCGAGCAGCGTCATCTTCTGCTTATACTGCAACACCTGCGGATTTGCAGCCTCGCCCACGACGCGGATCTGCTCGCTGTAGGGGCCGACGAAACCGGTGACGATGACGGTCACGACAGGGTCGCGGATGTACTTGGACAGCGCTTTCTCGATGTCACGCGCGAGCGTGCTCGAATCCTTGCCCAGGGCCGGAAGGTCCTCGACCAGCGGAGTGGTGATCTTGCCGTCCGGGCGGACCGGCACGGACAGCGACAACTCGGCGTTGCGCCACACCACGATGTTGACGTTATCACCCGGTCCGATCACGTAGTTATACTCAGAGTCGGCAGCAGCCACCGGTGCCGGAGGGTAAGAAGTGGCACAGGCAGAAAGAAGCGCCCCTGCAAGCAACATGAGCGCGAAGCTCAAGAACTTGCTGCAGATACTCGAAGTTTTTTGCATCATGTTCCGACTCCCCCAGGATTCATAGCCGTCTATGATACGACGACAAGCCTCAGCGAAATGCTACGAAGCTGTGTAATATGACTCTAGGAACAAATGCACACAATCGCTCATATCGTCTTGTGTGCTCGCTCGTTACAGTCGCGGGGTTTTGCCACGATAGAAGCTCTCGCACAGCGCTGCGCTGACGTCCGCCAAGGGCACAACCGAACGAAAGCGAAGGATCGCCTCAATCATGGACGCTTTTTCACAGCGCCAAACTGCCTATATGGCGACAAACTCAGACCGCACTCGCGCATGGCTTCCCGGTAGCTCGGGACGCAACCGGGGCCTGCCGGACAAGCAACGCAGCGCGACGGGAGCTGTGCGCTTGAATCCTGATTTCAAGCTCATGCGTAACGGCTATGAAATCCGGATCGCCAATGGCCTTGAGGCGCTCAAACGCAACACCGCCCGCCTCATCGAGCGCATGTATTCGTCGCGCGGCCTCTTCCCTTACGGCCAGGGAGAGAGCCTGGACGAACGCAACATCACGGTGGTGGCGTGCAAGGGCGACTGTGCGGTAGCGACTTTGACCTTGTGTCTTGATGTTGGCGCAGGTCTGCTAGCTGACACACTCTATCGCGACGAGATCAATGCCGCACGTATAGCCGGCAGCCGAGTGTGCGAAATCACACGCTTGGCGATGGATCCTGAGCACAGCTCGCATGAAACCCTGGCGGGAATGATGCAGGTTCTTTACGTTCTTGCACGCCTCACCCATCAGGTCACAGACGTGTTCATCGAGGTGCACCCGCGCCACGCCGGCTTTTACCGCCGCCTCCTCGGGTATAACGTGGCGGGTCCGGAGCGAATCTGCCCACGGGTGGGTGCTCCGGCCGTGTTGATGCATCTGTGCCAGCACCAGCTCGACACGCTGATCGACAAGCACGCCGGCAGATCCGATGATGATTCGCGCAGCTTCTACCGTCTGTTCCCGCCGCGCAGCGAGCTCGAAGACATCCAGCGCTCGCTGACGAACGTCTGACCCGAGTCAGAACCAGCGCCGAACCTCCAGATAGACACGATCCCGGTCGTCGAAGCGACCGAACAGGCCTGCGTCCGGGCCATGAAACACATCCACCCCGGCGACTGCCCGCCACTCGGGCGCAAACTTCCAGCTCGCCTTGGGGCGCAGCATGTAGTCACTGCGATTCAAGCTGGTGGCGGCCATGAGCTCAAGCTCGACATCACTGCCGATTTCGCGCACGAGCTGCAGCGTCATGCCGCGCTCTTCACGATCCACGCCCATCAGCCTGTCGTGGTCATCGAGCCAGCGCGCAAAGTACTGCAGGTTCAGGCGCCATACATCCTTGAGCGGAATATCGACGCCAAACGCGTAGTCGATCATGTCGGTCTCCTGCAGACCCAGCATGCCGCCCTGGAAGGTATTGAGGCTGCGTCCATGAGTGTGCACTGCCTCGCCCTTGAGCACGAAACGACCCATATCCTTGCTGAAGGTGGCACCGAACTGGCCAATACGCTCATGCGTCAGCTCCAGGCCTGAGCTGACCGGGTCGACGCCGAGTGTGGGCGAGATGTCGTTGCTGCGGTAATAGAAGGCACTGGTGTCCCAGCCCGCGATCAGCTTGGACACACGCAGGCCCCAGTTGCTGTTCGACAGGCGGGTTGAAGGCTCACGTTCGCTCACCGGCGTCCCCGCCACCAACCGCGGATAGGGGTAGAAGTCCGACCCCGGCTTGCCGATATCGTCATAGCTCGGACTCGGCACCCACACCATCTCGAAGTGCGTATCGCCCGCGAAGTACTCGGCACGCGCCGCCCACTGCCCGATGCGGATGGTTTCGAGCTCGGGCAGCACGAAATCGCGCATATCGCGCGCCGAAACCACGTCGGCGAAGAAGAAGCCGACCATTTCACCCCAGATGATGTGCTGGCGACCGAAGCGGAACTCCCAGTCGCCCGCCCCCACATCCACCCAAGCCTCACGCACGATGGCATCGCGTCGCCGATCATTGCGCACGGCAGACGGGTAGTAGGCATCCTCGAGATCGAAAGCGCCATCGGCATCGCCGCGTGCCGACAGCTTCCAGCGCGAACGCGTACCCAGCTTGCCCGTTGCCGAGAGCTCGAGGCGCGCGCGCAGACGCGACCAGCGCTCGTCCTCTGCATACGTGTAGGCGCCCCCCAGTTCACCATAGCCGGAGAACTTGATAGCGCTCCCACCCTCAGCGGCGGGCTCGAGCTCGAACAGCGCATCAAGGTCGGCGTCCTCACCCCCATCGTCGGCCGCGAACACGGGCAACGCACAGGACGTGCACAAGAGCGCCAGCACGGCGCGTCGAATCATGGACATTGAGACTCCCTACACTTCAGGATCGACATCGCCCTTGGGACGACGATCATTGACGAACACCCACTGATCGCCCGAACGCATGCCGAGCGCGGTGATCTCACCATCCGCGATGCGCACAAGGCGATCGGCCATGTTCATGACCTTGCGATCGTGGGTGGAAAAAACAAAAGTGGTGCCCGAGTGGCGGTTGATCTGCCGCATCAGCTTGAGAATGCTCGACCCCGTCTTGCTGTCGAGGTTGGCCGTGGGCTCATCAGCGAGCACGATCTTGGCGTTGGTGACGAGCGCGCGCGCGATGGCGACACGTTGACGCTGGCCACCGGACAGCTGATTGGGGCGATGGGTCGCGTACTTGCTCAGACCCACGACCTCAAGATAGTGCTTGACGCGCTCGTGCCGCTGCGCCTTCGTCAACTCCCTGAACTGCAACAGCGGGTATTCGACATTTTCTTCGGCAGACAGCACGGGCAGCAGGTTGAAGGACTGGAAAATGAAACCGATGGTGCGCGAGCGCAGCTCGGCGAGTTGATCGGGAGTGCGCCCCGACACATCGTGGCCATCGACAACAACCTGGCCGGAAGTAGGCGTATCGATGCATCCGATGATGTTGAGCAGTGTAGACTTGCCGCTACCCGACGGTCCGGCAATGGCCAGGAACACCCCGGGCTCGATTGCCAGCGACACAGCGGTCAGGGCTCTGACGTCCTGATCCCCCAGGCGGTAGTGCTTGCTGACGTTTTCGACCCGGACGATGGCCATCTGTACGGTCACGATGTTATGGAAACGCCAAAAGGATAGCATCCATGAGCCAAGTCATGAGCCCCGCGATGAGCCTCGAACACCGACTGCGCCGCCGTTTCCTCGCCTTGCTGGCGAGCGCGCTCCTGTTACCGAACTGGGCCCAGGCGCAGGATGCGGACGCCACCCCGGCACAGGAGCCGACGGCCGACGCCGAAGCCCTGGAGATCGTCATGCGCGCCGACGAGATCCGCTTCCCGCGCGACAGTTTCCAGACCGAGATCGCCGTGCGCAATCTGAGCGCTGGGGAACAGAACGATGAGCGCAAGTTCCGCGTCCTCTCCCGCGGCAACGAGAACACCATCGTGCTGAGCACCGAACCCGCTTCCGAGCGTGGCCAGGCCCTGCTGATGCGTGGACGCGACCTGTGGATCTTCATGCCCAGCGTGTCTCAGCCGGTGCGCCTGTCGCTCGCCCAGCGTCTCACCGGCCAGGTCGCCAACGGCGATCTGGCGCGTGCCAACCTTGCGGGTGATTACATTCCGACCATCATCGGCCGCGAGGAACTCGACGGGCAGGCAGCCGTCGTCCTGAGTCTGAGCGCGGTAGACCGGGGAGTGACGTATTCCAAGGTCAAGTACTGGGTCGCCGAAAAGGACAGCCGTCCGCTCAAGGCCGAGTTCTACGCGCTCTCGGGGCGCCTGCTCAAGACTGCGCGCTACGAGGAATTCAAGGACATGGCAGGACGTCTGCGCCCCACCCGCCTGGTGCTGGAAGATGCGCTCAGGGCAGGTGAGGTGTCGGTTTTGACCTACGAGACCATGAGGCTCCGCGACCTGCCCGAGCGCATGTTCACGCGCGAGTACCTGCGCCGGCTTGAACAGTAAGCAACGCGGATGCACCCCCGGGCTCATGACATATAGAATTTCGTGATGAACCCGAAAATCATCCATCACGGCGCGAAGCACGGCGTCACCGGCTCGTGCCATCAGCTTTTCATCGACGGCGAGCGCAGCGTCCTGATCGACTGCGGCCTGTTCCAGGGCGCAGAAACCGCGCCCGACGGCAGCGCTGGCGCGGACCGACTCGACATCCCCTTTGCGGTAAAGGATGTCGGCGCCCTGGTGCTGACCCACGTCCACATCGACCACTGCGGCCGCCTTCCATGGCTGCTGGCGGCGGGGTTCAAGGGGCCGATCTTTTGCAGCGAACCCTCGGCACGCCTACTGCCCACCGTGCTCGCCGATGCCTTCCAGATCAGCGTCACGCGCGACCGCATGCTCGTCGAACGCTATCTGCAGATGGTGGAGGCGCGCCTGCGCCCGCTGCCTTACCGTCACTGGCACACGCTGTACCGCAGCGCCGACGCCACCTGCCGGGTCCGCCTGCAACGCGCCGGCCACATCCTGGGTTCGGTCTACGTCGAGTTCGAACTCTCGGGCAAGGCCTGGCCCCAGCGTCGACGCGTGCTCTTCTCCGGTGACCTGGGCGCGCCCCATGCCCCCCTGCTGCCCGCGCCGCGCCCGCCCTGGCACGCTGACATCGTGGTGCTGGAGAGCACCTACGGCGACCGCGTGCATCAAGACCGGCGCCACCGCCGCGAACGCCTGCGCGAGGTGATCGAACAGGCACTGGAAGACGGCGGCAGCGTCATCATTCCGGCCTTCAGCATTGGCCGCACGCAGGAACTGCTCTACGAGTTTGAAGACATCCTTCACCGCCAGCGGCGCAAGCCCGGGCGCCATGCCGCACGCTGGGAGGCCTTGAAGATCTATCTTGATTCACCCCTGGCCGGCCGCTTTACCGAGCTCTACCGTGAGCTCCAGCCCTTCTGGGACGATGAGGCCAAGGCCAGGGTTCGCGCCGGACGTGAGCCGCTGAACTACGAGCAACTGGTCGCCATCGACGGCCACGACGCCCATCTGGCCAATGTGCGCCGTCTGGCGCTCAGCGCCGAACCCGCGATCGTGATCGCCGCGAGCGGAATGTGTGCGGGGGGCAGAGTCGTGAATTACCTCAAGGCCATGCTGGGCGATGCCCGCCACAATGTGCTCTTCGTCGGTTACCAGGCACGCGGCACGCCCGGCAACGCCATCCAGACTTTCGGTCCGCGCGGTGGTTACGTCGAGTTCGATGGCGAGCGCATCACCATTCGCGCCGGCATCCACACCCTGTCGGGCTACTCCGCGCACGCCGACCGCGACGATCTCACCCGCTTCATCACGCGCATGCGCCATCTGCCGGGCGAAGTGCGGCTGGTGCATGGAGAAGACGAAGTGCGTGCCGCGTTCGCAACCCACCTTTCACGCGCAACGGCGGGCAAAGTGCGCGTGCTGGTCTGATCACTCCAGGTCCCATTTTTGCAGGCGGTAGCGCAGCTGGCGCAGGGTCATGCCCAACTGGCGCGCGGCCGCACTCCGGTTCCAGCGCGTTTGCTCGAGCGCCTCCAGCACCCGCAAACGCTCGAGCTCGCTGTCCGCCTCGGGGCCGTAGTCATCCACCCCCGCCTCGATTGCTGACACACCTGCAGCATCCGGCACCGACTGCGAAAAGTCGGTCGCTTGCAGGTCGATATCCGCGCCCCCGATCTCATCGCCATCACACAGGGCGCAGGCACGCTCGAGCAGGTTCTCCAGCTCGCGCACATTGCCTGGAAAGGTGTGCGCTTGCAGCACATGCAGCGCCTCGGCGGACAGGCGATGCGGAGCGCTGCCCTCGCGCTCGGCAAGGCGGGCAAGAATATGCTCCACCAGGGCGGGGATGTCTTCACGCCGCTCACGCAGGGGCGGCACGCGCAGGGTGATGACATTGATGCGGAAAAAAAGATCGTGCCGGAACCGGCCCTCGGCAACGAGCCGCGAAAGATCCTGGTGCGAAGCCGACAGGATGCGCACATCCACCGCCTCCTCCGCGTGCGCGCCGACTGGCCGCACCGCGCGCTCCTGAATGGCACGCAACAGCTTCACCTGCATCGACAAAGGCAGCTCGCCGATTTCGTCGAGAAACAGGGTGCCACCGCTGGCCGCCTGGAACAGCCCTTCCTTGTCGCTCGCCGCGCCGGTGAAGCTGCCCTTGCGGTGACCGAAGAACTCACTCTCCATCAGTTCGGGAGAGATTGCACCGCAGTTGATCGGCACGAAGGGCGCCTGGGCGCGCGCGCCGAGCGCATGGATGAGGCGTGCAATGACCTCCTTGCCCGTGCCCGACTCGCCATGAATGAAGACCGGCGCCTGATTGCGCGCGAGCTTTTCCGCTTGCGCTCGCAAGTGCCGAAAGGCGGGAGAGTCGCCGATCAGGCCACGATCGCCGGACACGCTCGCAGCGCCCCGCGGCTCCAGCTTGAGGGCGTGATTGACCAGCTCACGCAGCACCTTGAGTTCGATCGGCTTGGTGACGAAATCGAACGCGCCCAGCTTGAGGGCACGAATCGCCGTGTCTATGCTGCCAAAGGCGGTGATCACCGCCACCGGCAGGCCCGGAAGATGCTTCTGAATGTACTCGACCAGGTCGAGTCCATCGCCGTCCGGCAGACGCATGTCAGTCAGGCACAGACGATAGCGCTGGCGCTCGAGGCAGGCACGGGCTTGCGTCACCGAAGCGGCGGTGTCGCAAGCCAGCCCCATGCGCAGCAGGGAGAGCTCGAGCAGTTCGCGGATGTCGTCCTCATCGTCGACAACGAGGACATCAACGGACTCAGGGCGGTTGCGGCGTTCGCGAATGGTCATGGTCTCTGGTGTCCGGCAAGGACGAAGTCGGCACCGCAAGTGCTCGCGGCGAGCTCGAGCGTCGCATCGTTGGCCTCGGCCAGCTCGCGCGCGATGTACAGGCCCAGGCCTGTACCCTTGGCATGGCTGGTGAAAAAGGGCTCGAACAGATGACGGCGTTGGGCGGCGTCAAGACCTGGGCCGTCATCACGTACATGCAGGGCAACGCGCTCTCCCGCGAGCGCCACCGCCTGCAAGTGCACGGCCGCCGCCGTGCCCGAGCAGTAACGCCGCGCATTGGCAAGGAGATTGTCGAGGATCTGGTGGAGGTGCGCACGGTCGATGGCAAAGCTCAGCCCCGGATCGATGTCCACCCGATAAAGCTCGCGCTCCGCCGGATCTCGAAACACGCGCGCATCGATCACCTCGGACACGAACTCGGCCAGCGGCAGCGCCTCGGGCTGGGCCTGCTCACGGCGACCGAGGGCAAGCACATCGCGAATCATGCGTTCGATACGCTGGGCATTGTCGTTGATGATCCGTATCAAACGCGCCTGCATCTCGCTGCGCTTTTCCTCACGCAGGAGCTCGGCGGCCTGGGACACGGCCGACAGCGGATTGCGGATCTCATGCGCCATGCTCGCAGTCAGGCGGCCCAGCGCAGCAAGCTTGATCTGCTGCAACTCACGCTGAATATCTTCGAAGTCGGTAAAGTAGATGAGGCTATCACCCGCCGCCACGCTACCCGGCTCGCCACACACCACACGACAGCGCAGCAGGCGCCCGCCCGGGCCAAGGCGCAGCAGGCGGTATTCGGCAGCGCGCTGGCCCATGAGGGTGTCGAAGGCCGGGTCGATATCCACCAGGCGCACGCCTTCAAGCGCCCCCACCCCACTGCCGTCCATGCCGAGCAGGATCGCGGCCTGCGGATTGGACTGCAGCACCAGGCCATTGTCGCCGGCAACGATCACACCATCTTCCATGTCGCGGATGATGCGTTCATTGAGCGCCTGCTGCTGGGCCAGAGCGTCGCCGCGCTCGGCCGCCAGCGCCGCCTGCGCCTGCGCGCGCGAAGCGAGCAGGCGTGCGACGATGGCAATGCCGAAAAAGCCCGTGCAGAAAATCCCCACCTGGAGGAAATCGACCGGCCGCCCGCCCACCACCAGGCGCCAGGCGTTTTCGATCAACACCGCGATGGTCGCCAGCGCAGCGAAGAACAGAACCAGGCGCCCTTCCGCAACCAGACCGGCACCCGCCAGCACCACCATGATCAGGACCGGGATGCCGCTGCTGTAGCCGCCACTTGCCCACATGATGAGGGACAGCGCCACGACGTCGATGACGATCTGCAGCGCAGTCACCCGCGGCGTGCCGAAACGTGCGGCCACCTCCCGAAAGCCCAGCCCGAAGGCGGCGCCCAGGTAGCCCAGGGCAACAATGCGAAACACCAGGGGGGCCTCGTCACCGAGTCCGAGATCGCGCCCGGCAACAACGAACAGGCCCGCCAGCACCAGCCGAAAAAGATTGAAAAAGCGCAGCGAGGTATGACGCGAGCGCTCCGTTGCCGCGGGCACAGCAGCGCTCACCTCAGTCGTCTCGCGGCCCGGCAAGACGATGAGCCGGACAGCAGTAGAAGCGCGTGCCTTCACGTAAGCCATCGGATTCGGGCACGTTGATGCCACAGTGCGCGCACTCAAGGATGCGTTCGGGCGCCTCTGCCGCCTTGCCAGCGCGCGCAGCTGTTGCCGCCCTTTCCTTCGCCCGCGTCAGCGCACGCTGAACCCACCAGACACCGGCCACAACGAGGATGAGGAGGAGCAGATTACGCACAATGGGTGGGGCAAGATGGAGCTCGCCCAGCGGGTTGAAGACTTATCGATTCTAGCACGCAGCTCCTGCACAGCTCTCTGCCCTGGCCGTGCCCCGGACAGGCTGGAACCGGCAGCGAGCAGGGGAAGGTCGCGCGAGCGGACTGTCGGGTGTCGGCCATCAGGGCACGCAGTTTTGCGACAATGCAGCATCGACTCGCCGCAGCATGCTGCGCCCACCCTGAACGACCACGCTAACCACGGAAGCCGAGTGCATGTTTGAACAACCCATTCCCACCCTGCGTCGCGATGGCGACACCCTCGTCATCCTGGACCAGACCGCGCTGCCCTTCCGCACTGAAACCATCAGCTTGCGCTCACTGAACGATGCCGCACACGCCATCCGCAGCATGCAGGTGCGCGGCGCGCCACTGATCGGCGCCACCGCCGCCCATGGCGTTGCGCTGGCGCTGGTGCAAGACGGCGCAGGTGACCAGAGCTTGAGGCACGCACTCCAGGTGCTGGGCGCCACCCGCCCCACCGCGGTGAACCTGCACTGGGCGCTCGCGCGCATGGCGCGCGTACTGCATCCGCTCACCCCCGCCGCGCGCGTGCACGCCGCATGGGCCGAAGCCGAGGCGATCCGCGCCGACGACGCCGCCAGCTGCGATGCAATCGGCCGTCATGGCCTGGCCCTGATCGCGGCCATTGCCGCACGCCGTCCGGGGCCGGTACGCGTGATGACGCACTGCAACGCGGGCTGGCTCGCCACCTGTGGCGCCGGCACCGCGCTCGCGCCCATCTACGCCGCACAGGCTGCGGGCATCGAGGTCGAGGTCTTCGTCAGTGAAACCCGCCCGCGCAACCAGGGCCTGCTCTCCGCCTGGGAGTTGCGCGCGGCCGGCGTGGCGCACACGCTGATCGCCGACAATGCCGCCGGGCTACTGCTGATGCGCGCGGAAGTCGACCTGGTGATCACCGGCGCTGACCGCGTCGCCGCCAATGGCGACACCGCGAACAAGGTTGGCACCTACCTGAAGGCACTCGCCGCGCGCGCAGCAGAGCTGCCCTTCTACATCGCGGCGCCGCATTCGACGCTGGAATTCAGCTGCGCAAACGGCGCGTCGATCCCGATCGAGAACCGCGACGCCGAGGAAGTACGCCTCATCAGGGGCATGAACGCGGACGGCGGCGACGGCGACCTGCGTCTCGTCCCGACCGAAACACAGGTGCTCAACCCGGCCTTCGACATCACGCCGGCAAACCTCATCACCGGCATCATCACCGAGCGCGGCACCGCCCCCGCTGCCGGGCTGGCCGGGCTGTATCCGGAGGCCGTGTGACGCATTCGCCTAGCCCTGAGCACGACGTCGCACACGAAATGGAACTGCGCATCGCCCTGCTCGAAACGATGCGCGCCATGGGCGCCGCCGGCCTCAACGTCGGCACCGCCGGCAATGCCAGTGTGAGACTGGACGCAGCGCAAACACCGACCACCATCGATCACGCGCACGCCCCGGTGCACATGTTGATCACCCCCAGCGGCCTGGCGGTCGAGCGCTGTGGCACGCAGGACATGGCCCGCATCGACGCCGACGGGCGCGCCCACGGCCCGTTCGCGCCCTCGTCCGAATGGCAGCTGCACCGCGACATCTACGCCGCCTTCCCGGCGGCGGGCGCGGTACTGCATGCGCACTCGCCCTTCGCCACCGCGCTCGCCTGCCAGCGCATCGACATCCCGCCCTTCCACTACATGATCGCGCGCTTTGGCGGCAGCTCGATCCGCTGCGCGCGCTACGCCACCTTCGGCACTCAGGCCTTGTCGGACGCCACCGTCGCCGCGCTCCATGAGCGCAACGCCTGCCTGCTCGCCAACCACGGCATGGTGGTGTTCGGGCGCGACCTGAGCCAGGCGCTGGCGCTGGCGATCGAGTTCGAGACCCTGTGCGCGCAATACTGGCGCAGCTTGCAGATCGGCGAGCCGGTGTTGCTGTCGGAGGCGGAAATGGCGGAAGTCCTCGAGCGCTTCCGCTGGTACGGCAAGCCGCGTGCCTAGCGCTCGAGGACGCGCAGCAGGCTGGACGTATCCTCACGTCCCCAGCCCGCACCCATGAGCGCATTGAGCTGCTGCCAGACCTGGGCGGCAAGCGGCAGCGGCACGCCGAGCGCACTCGCCTCGTCCATCACGATGGCAAAGTCCTTGTGATGCAGACGCGCCTCGATCCCGGCGCTGAAGTCACGCTCGGCCATCTTCGCCCCCATCAGTTCAAGCACGCGCGAGCCCGCGGAGCCGGCCATCAGCGCGCGCCGTAAGGCCCCCAGATCCAGGCCGTGCGCATTGGCCAGGCGCAGCGCTTCGGCGCAGGCCTGGGTGGCAGAAACCATGATCATCTGGTTGCACGCCTTGGCCACCTGTCCGGCACCGGGCGGGCCGACATGCACGATGCGCTGGCCCATGGCCTGCAACAGCGGGCGCACCCGCTCCAGGGTGTCAGCCTCGGCGCCGGCCATGATGGCCAGGCTGGCGTCGCGCGCACCCTGAGCGCCGCCGGACACCGGCGCATCGACAAAACCCATGCCTTGCGCGCCATAGCGCTGCGCCAGGGAACGCGCCATCGCGGGCGCAATCGTGCTCATGTCGACATGGATCGCCCCAGGCGCGAAACCTGCCGCCAGTCCGTCTGCGCCGAAGGCCAGCGCATCCACGTCGGCACTCGCAGTGACGACGCTGATCACCACCTCGCTGCGCGCGGCGAGCTCGGCCGGCGTGGCGCACAGGGGCACGCCCTCGGCGACCAGTTCCGCCGCTGCTTGCGGGCGCCGCGCCCACAACGCCAGATCGTGACCCGCGGCCCGCAGATGGCGTGCCATCGGCACCCCCATCACCCCCAGGCCGATGAAGCCGACCTTCATGCTTGCGATTTTCATACTCCTCTCCTCACTCACCCGCGCCGCCGCTCATGCGCTCGAACAGCTTCAACATGGCCACCGAATCGTCTTCGCCCAGGCCGCTGCCGAGCATCGCGTTGAACATCTGCGCGGTGGCGGCGGCCGTGGGCAGCGCCAGCCCCAGGCGATGCGCCTCGTCCATGACGATGCGCATGTCCTTGTGGTGCATCCACGCCTTGAAGCCAGGCCTGAAGTTGCGTTTGAGCATGCGCTCGCCGTGGTTCTCGAGGATGCGTGAATAGGCCAGGCCGCCGAGCAAGGCCTCGCGCACCTTGCCGGCGTCGACCCCGCTCTTGCGCGCAAAGTTGAACGCCTCGGCGACTGCCGTCACGCCCACGCCGGTCAGAATCTGGTTGCAGGCCTTGGCGGCCTGGCCCGCGCCGCTGCCACCCAGGCGGGTGATCGATGCGCCCATGGCCTCCAGCAAAGGCCGCACCTGCTCGAACGCCAACTCGTCGCCACCGACCATGATGGTGAGCGCAGCGGAGATGGCACCGCCTTCGCCACCCGACACCGGCGCATCGAGGACAATGACGCCGCGCTCGGCCAGACGCGCGGCGATGCTCTGCGCGGCGGCGGGGGCAATCGTGCTCATGTCGATGTGAATATGCCCCGCGCCTGCGCCCTCCGCCACCCCGCCCGGCCCCAGCAGCACCTGCTCGACGTCAGGCGTGTCGGCCACCATGCTGATCGTGATCGCGGCACAATGCGCCACCTCGGCGGCACTGGCGCAATCTCCCGCCCCGGCCGCGAGCAGGGGCTGCATCGATTCGCGCCGCCGACTCCACACGTGAACGCGATGTCCGGCCTTGATCAGATTGAGCGCCATGGGGCGACCCATGAGGCCAAGGCCGATGAATCCGACTTCCATCGTGTGACTCCTCCGTTTTCAGGGTTTCAGTGTGGGGTGCGCGTGACGCACTGGTGGGGCATGGCAAACATGACCATAATCGGCGCCATGAACTACGGACCCATCATCAAGGAAATCGGACGAGGCGCCAAGGGCTCCCGTGCGCTCGACACCGCCACCGCAGCAGCACTGTTCGGCGACATTCTGGACGGCGCGGTGCCGGACATCGAACTCGGCGCCATTCTTGTCGCCTATCGCATCAAGAGCGAAGCCCTCGATGAGCTGATCGGCTTCAAGCAGGCGATGGACGCGCGCAGCGCACAGGTGACGGTGCCCGATGGCCCGCACTGTGTGGTGTTGCCGACCTATAACGGCGCGCGCCGCCAGGCCAACCTGATGCCGCTGGTGGCGATGCTGCTGGCGCGTGAGGGCGTGCCGGTGCTGATCCAGGGTCGGCACGATTTCGACACGCGGGTGAGTCCGTTCGAGCTGCTCGGCGCACTCGGTCTGCAGCCGGCGGCGGACGCTGCACAGGCCTCGCAGCAACTGGCGGCAAACCGTCTCGCCTGCATCGGCGTCGATGAACTGCTGCCCGGGCTCGATGCGCTGCTGGCGCTGCGCACTCGCATGGGCGTGCGCGCCAGTGGCCACATCGTCGCCAAGCTGCTCGACCCCTGTCGCGGGCGCAGCGTGCGCGTGGTGGCGGTCACGCATCCTGAGTACCTCGAGCGCATGGACGCCTTCCTGCGCGCAGACTCTGGACGCGCGATGCTGCTGCGCGCCACCGAAGGCGAGATCTACGCCAACCCGCGGCGCTGCCCGGAGCTGAAAGCGTACGTGGACGGTGTCGGCTCGATCGCCGTGGCCGGAGAAGAGGGCGGCGCGCCGCCACTGCAGAGCCTGCCCGACGCGCCCGCGGTGGCCGACAATGCAGCCCTGATCCGGGCGATGCTGGCCGGCGAGGTGCCGATCCCGGCGCCGATCAGCGCCCAGGTGGCCGCGCTCAAGGCGCTTGCGGACTGAGTACACCTCAGGCCGCAGGCGTCCACACACGCAGGGGCCATGACCTACAATGCGCCCTCTGCCCGAACCGTGAATCACGATGCCCTTGCTCCACACCCTGCTCCACCTGCCCGCGCGCATCGCATACCTCGCGCTCTCCATCACTGCGCTCGGCCTGCTCGGCTTCGGCCTCTACCTGCAGCACGGCGTAGGGCTGGAGCCCTGTCCGATGTGCATCATGCAGCGCTACGCCTTTCTCGTGGTCGCCCTGCTCGCCCTCCTTGGCGGCGTGCACGGGCCGAAGCGTCGCGGCAGCCGCATCTATGCAGCCCTGATCGGGGTCGCCGCGCTCACGGGCGCCAGCATCGCCGCGCGCCAGAGCTGGATGCAGCTTTACCCGCCCGCGATACCCGAATGCGGACCGGGGCTCGAATTCATGCTGGGGAGCTTTCCTCTGGCAGAGGCGCTGCCGATGATCTTTCGCGGCGCCGGCGACTGTGTCGCGGTGGACTGGACTTTCCTCGGCCTGTCGATTGCAAACTGGTCGCTGCTGACCTTCACCGCGACCATCGCGTTCGCGCTGTGGATGCTGCTGCGACCGGAGAACATGCGCTAAGGGCCACCAGCGCTAATCGACCACCTGCACGATGTGGCCGCCAATCTCGTATTGCCCATTGCCAAGCGCGTTGCAGCGCCTGACCTCGAGGCGGGCGATCAGCGGCGGTCGATCCAGCGTGGCCTCGCCCTGAGGCCCCAGCACGGCAACCGTGAGCACTTCATTCTGGCCGGGCACATAGGCCGCATTGAGCGTCATGCCGCCCACGCCCAGCTCGACACAGGTCGCATCAACACGGCTGCCATCGCGCAAGGCGATGAAGGCCGCGCACCCGAGTGGAATACGGCGATCCAGGCGGCGATTCTGATGAGGCGGCAAATCCTTCATGGTGTGGGCTCGACAACGAGCATGGAAGCCGATAAGGGGCCAATTCTATGCCCACCGCCGAGTCTGCTCAGCGTGCCCGGACCTCGAGCGTGCCGTACATCACGCCGCTTCGGGTAGAGGACACGCGCCTCAACGCGAACAGCTCGCCTTCTCGTCCTTGACCCCAAGCTTGTGCAGGATGTTGACCAGCGGACACAAGCCGGTGAAGGCGCTCTGAAACAGATTGGCGCCAACGAAGGCCGTCATCCACAGAAAGTACTTGCTGATGAAGATCGGTGAGGCCTCGACGCCGAGCGCGAGCGAGATGAGGACGAAGGCGCCGGCAAAGGCGCGGACATATTCATTGGTGGTCATGCGGGCTTACTCCTCGGAGGTTTGCAACTGGGCGATGCGAGCACGCATGGCCACGAAGTAGAGCACCGGGATCACCACCAGGGTGAGCACGGTGGAGACGAAGATGCCAAAGATGAGGCTGATGGCCAGACCATTGAAGATCGGATCGTCGAGGATGAAGGCCGCACCGATCATCGCCGCCAGCGCAGTGAGCCCGATCGGCTTGGCGCGTACGGCCGCCGCCCGGATCAGCGCCTCAGCGAAGGGCAGGCCTTCGCGCACCTGCTGGTTGACGAAATCCACCAGCAGGATGGAGTTGCGCACGATGATGCCGGCGAGCGCGATCATGCCTATCATCGAGGTGGCGGTGAACTGGGCGCCAAACAAGGCATGGCCGGGCATGACACCGACGATGGTGAGCGGAATCGGCGCCATGATGATGAGTGGCACCAGATAGCTGCGAAACTGCGCGACCACGAGCAGATAGATCAGCACCAGGCCGACCGCATAGGCCGCCCCCATGTCACGGAAGGTTTCATAGGTGATCTGCCACTCTCCATCCCACTTCAGCTGATAGCCGGCGTAGGGATCGTCGGGCTGGTTGATGAACCATTCGCCCAGCGTGCCGCGCAGCCCCGGTGCACCGTCGAGCACCATGTCCTGCGTCTTCGAACGGATCTCGAACATGCCATACAGTGGCGAATCGAGCTCGCCGCCCATGTCACCGGTCACGTAGACCACCGGCAGCAGATCCTTGCGGTACAGGATCTGCTCGCGCTTGACTTCCGCGACCTGGACCAGCTCGGAGACGGCAATCAGCCTGCCGTCGCGCGCGCGCACGCTCATCGTCAGCAGGTTGTCGAGCTCGGACTGGCGCGCTGCCGGCAACTGGATGCGCACCGGGACCTCGTACTTGTTGTCACCGCCATGCACGGGCGTGACATTCTCGCCGGCCAGGCCGAGGCGCACGACCTCGACGATGTCGGCCTGCGCCACCCCCATGCGCGCCGCCTTTGACTGATCGACGCGCAAGAGGAGCTTGGGCGCATCCTCATCGACCGTGTCGTCCACGCCGACGATATCCGCGCTGGACTCGAACGCCGCACGCACCCGCTTTGCCACCGCGGTCTGGCCGGCGTAGTCGGGACCATAGATCTCGGCCACGATGGGAGACAGCACCGGTGGGCCGGGTGGCACTTCCACGACCTTGGCGTTGCCGCCATTGCGGCGTGCAATCTCGGCCACCACATCGCGCACCGAGGTGGCGATCTCGTGGCTGCGGCGGTCGCGCGCGCCCTTGTCGACCAGATTCACCTGAATGTCGCCCTGCTCGGGTGCGCTGCGCAGATAGTACTGGCGCACCAGCCCATTGAAGTTGATCGGTGCTGCGGTGCCGGCGTAGGACTGCCAGTCGGTGACCTCGGGCACGGTTGCGAGCACGGCGCCAATTTCGTTGAGCACGCGCGCGGTGTCTTCCACCGGGGTGCCGACCGGCATGTCGAGCACGACCTGGAACTCGCTCTTGTTGTCGAAGGGCAGCATCTTCATGACCACGAGCTGCACCATCGGCAAGGCCAGCGAGGCCACGATCAGCGCCAACACTCCCAACCACAACAGCAGGCGGTTACGCGCTCCACGCTGCGCATCGAACATCGGCGTCATGATGTGGCGAAAGAGCGTATCGAGCCGCCGCGTCATCTTGTCTGCGCTCGCCGCTGGGGCGCCGCCGGAGGGGGCGGCTTCGTGCGCGCCCGTGCTGCTCAGCATCTTCTGCGCCAGCCAGGGCGTGACCACGAAGGCCACCACCAGCGAGATGAACATGCCCATCGAGGCATTGATCGGGATCGGGCTCATGTATGGCCCCATCAGGCCGGTCACGAAGGCCATCGGCAGCAAGGCCGCGATGACGGTGAAGGTGGCGAGAATGGTCGGGCTGCCGACCTCGTCCACCGCCTTCGGGATCAGCTTCCACAAGGGCGTACCAGGCTTCAGGGTGTGCCAGCGGTGGATGTTCTCGACCACTACGATGGCGTCATCGACCAGGATGCCGATCGAGAAGATGAGGGCGAACAGCGACACCCGGTTGAGGGTGAAGCCCCAGGCCCAGGATGCGAACAGGGTCGCGGCGAGGGTCAGGGCAACCGCGATGCCGACGATGATCGCCTCACGCAGTCCGAGCGCGAAGAACACCAGCGCCACCACCGCCGCGGTGGCGAAGGCGAGCTTGCCGATGAGCTGATTGGCCTTGTCGTTGGCGGTCTTGCCGTAGTCACGGGTGACGGTGACTTCCACCCCTTCGGGAATGATGCTGCCGTGCAGGGTGTCGAGGCGCTGCATCGCCGCTCGCGCGACGTCAGCGGCGTTCGCCCCGGGTTTTTTCGACAGCGCAAGGGTGACGGCAGGGAACAGACCGTGCTCTTCCATGCCATCCTGATCGGCCGCCACCCCGGTGCCGAACCAGACATATTGCGTGGGCTGGTCCGGTCCGTCACTGACCTCAGCCACATCGCGCAGGAACACCGGGCGCGCGTCCTGCACCCCGACCACCAGGCTGCGCACGTCCTCGGCCGACTCGAGATAGGTGCCGGTCTGCACCAGCACCTCACGATTGCCGCTCACCAGGCTGCCCGCGGGCTGCGAGGCGTTCGCCAGTTGCAGCGCGGCGCGCAGGTCCTGGGCGGTGATGCCGTGCGCATTCATGCGCTCGGTGTCCATATTGACGCGGATGACGTGACCGGGGCCACCGATGGTGGTGACATCTCGCGTGCCCGGAATGCGCTTGAGTTCGGTTTCGGTCGCACGCGCGACCTGCTGCAGGGAGAAGCCCGCGCGCTCCGGATCGGCAGTCCAGAAGGTGAAGCTGACGATGGGGACATCATCGATCCCCTTGGGCTTGATCAGCGGCGTACCCACGCCCAGCTCTGGCGACAGCCAGTCGGCATGCGAGTGCACGGTGTCGTACAGGCGCACCAGCGCGGTCTGATTGGGAACACCGACCTCGAATTGAACGGTGATGACGGCCATCCCCGGGCGCGACACGGTATAGACATGTTCGACGCCGGCGATGCGCGACAACACCTGTTCCGCCGGCCTCGCCACCAGGGCCTCGACATCGCGCGCCGAAGCACCCGGAAAGGCCACCAGCACGTTGGCCATGGTGACATCAATCTGCGGCTCTTCTTCCTTGGGGGTGATCAGGGTGGCAAAAATGCCGGCGAGCAAAAGCACGATCGCCAGCAAGGGCGTGATCGCGTTACGTTGAAAGCCGGCGGCGATGCGGCCGGAAATGCCCAGGCGAGGTTCCATGGTCGTCCCGGCTCAGCGCGCGGCCGAGGCGGCGCGGGTCTGGATGCCAGCCTGCACCGGGTCGAGCGCGAGGGTCTCATCGCCCTTGAGACCGGAGAGCACCTCCACCGCGGTGCCATCCTGAACCGTTCTGCCCAGACGCACCTGGCGCAGGCTGAACCTGCCCTCACCCTCAGCCACATAGACGGCGCTCAGTTCGCCACGACGCAGCACGCTGACAACGGGAATCAGCACCGGCGCTGCGCTCGCCACGGAGGCTGGCGCGGAATGAAAATGTACGCGGGCGAAGCTGCCCGGCTGCACGCCTTCAGTGCCGGGCGGCAGATCGATCCGCAGTCGGCGCGTGTGGGTACGGGCATCAGCTGCGGGCAGCACGGTGACCGCAGCGGCTTCAAGCATGCGGCGACTGCCATTGAGCTCGACAGTGGCACGCAGCACGCCCTCGCCCAGTTGCGCCAGACGCTGCGGTGAGAGATCGGCCACGGCACGCATGCGTGCAGGATCGTAGACGGTGAGCAGCGTGCGCCCCGGCTGGGCCATCTCGCCGGCCTCGATGTGACGCGCGGCGACCACCCCATCGAGCGGCGACACCACCGTGGCGTAACCTTCGACGGTCGTCGCCTGCGTGCGCTGCGCACGTGCGGCACGTAATTGTGCGTCCGCTGCCTGAAACTGGCTGCGCGCCGAATCGAGAGCGGACTGACTGAGAAACTGGCGCGCCACCAGACTGCGCGCACGCTCGTACTCGGCCCTGGCTGTGAGCAGGCTGGCCTCGGCTTGCGCAACAGCGGCGTCCGCAGCAGCCACCACAGCCGCAGCTTCGGCAGGATCGATACGCAACAGCACCTGCCCCTTGCGTACGCGGTCGCCGACATCAACACTCAGATCGATGATGCGCCCGGGCATCTGCGCGGCCAGCGTGGCCTGGTTGAGGGCCTCGATACTCGCTTCGGCGCTGATCTGCGTGGCGAAGGCCTGGCTCTGGATGCGGACCGTCGCCAACTCGGCCTGCGCCGAGGCGGAGCCGAAAGGGATGGCAAGCAGCAGCGCCGCCGACAGTGCGGACACGGACATGCCGCGCAGGACGCGCACAAACGCCGGGATTGTGTCGATATTCATGTCAATAAGTATATGCTAATATGAAAGAATATCAAGCTCGCACGATCGGCTCACCCAAGCTGGCTCACCCAAGGACGACGCGTTCGAGACTGTCCTGTGCTCGGCTCAGCTCTGCGGCTTGCCGGCCTCGGCGCGCTTCAGACCGCGCAGCCGCTCGCGTAATCCGCCATCGCCGCGATCACCGACGCCGACTCGCCGACCGCGGCCGCGAGCGTGATCTCGCACTCCGGGTGTGCGGCGCGCACTTGCTCAAGCAGGATCGGCAAGTCGCGCTTGAGGTGCCCACCCTGCCCAAGAAAGATGGGCACGATGGCAATACGCTGCACACCGCTCGCAGCAATGCGCACGATGGCGTCGGGCAGCGTCGGCTGCATGAACTCGAGAAAGGCGAGTTCCACCGCGGGGGCATCCGGCTGCACCAGCATGTGCTCACGAATGCGCCGCATCGGCGCGGCCCATTCAGGGTCGCGCGCACCGTGGCCGAAGAGGATGACTACGGAAGATTCCGGGGACGAGCTTGTGCTCATGCTTGTACTCCAATCAAAGGACCCTGCGAGGATCGCCGCGGCCTGGATGGCCCCGGCGCGATGAGGTGCAATCAGTCAGTCAGGCGGCCACGCCCTGCGTGCAGCAGATGTGCGATGGCGCGTGAAGCGCAAAACAGACCCACGCTGGCGGTGACTGCCATGCTCGAGCCGTAGCCGGCACAGGCGAGGCCTTGCAGGCCGGTGTTGGTAGCGGCCAGCTCCTCGCTGGGCTCGCGCCCATCAGCGCCCTCAGCCGTGGCGCAACTCAGCGCCGCGGGATAGCGCAGCGGCTCAATGGAAAACACCGCCTCGATGCCGAATTTCTTCCTGGCGTCGCGCGTGAAGCCGTGCTCCTTGCGCAAGCGCGCGCGCACCTTGGACAGCAAGGGGTCCTGCAGGGTGCGTGCAAGGTCGTCAATGCGGATCTGCGCAGGATCGAGCTTGCCGCCTGCCCCGCCGGCCATCACCAGCGCGAGGTGATGCGCGCGGCAGGTGGCGGCGATCGCCACCTTGGCGCGTACGTTGTCAATCGCATCGATGACGACGTCGAAGCCCTTGAGCAGCGCCGTGGCGTTTTCCGGGGTGAGGAAATCGTCGATGGTGTCAATGCGGCAGTGCGGACTGAAGGCCAGCACACGCTCGGCCATGGCTGTCACCTTGGCCTGACCAAGGGTGGCATCGAGGGCATGCGCCTGGCGGTTGATGTTGGACTCGGAAACGTGATCGAGGTCGATCAAGGTCAGCCTTCCGACCCCGCTGCGCGCGAGCGCCTCCACGCACCACGAGCCGACACCGCCGATGCCGATCACGCAAGCGTGGGACACCGCCAGGGCAGCGGCCGCGTCCGCGCCATACAGACGATCGATGCCACCAAAACGACGCCCGGAATCAAGCCCGACCTCAACTTCAGCCGGCGCAGCTTGCGCGCTTGCACGCATCGGACTCACCACGGCCCGGACCGCATCATGCGGGCTGCATCTCGACGGCGCGCTGACTGTCAAGCCAGACACCGAGGCCTTGCGCGTTGAGGTCGATGTCCATGCGCAGCAGCTCAAGCGTCTGCTCTTCGTCCAGGGCCCAGTTCTGCCGAGCGGCCTCCTCGCGCAAGACCTGCTCCAACCCGGCGACGATCTCCACGTGACGCGTCACCCCGTCGCCGCGTGCCGCCCTCGCCACCGCAACCATGGTGTCGATGAGGCGGTGCAGGTCGCTGCCCAGGCGCGGCACGTCGGTAACGCGGCTGTAATGGGTGAGATACATGGCCTGCGGCTGCATCGCGAGCATGCGATCGATCGAGTCATGCATCGCTTCCGGATCGAACTGCGTCGGCGTGCTGGTCGGCAGGGCAAAGGCGCGACCGTCGACGTCGAATTCACGATACGACAGACCGAAGGCATCGCCAGTAAAGAAGGCTCGCGCCCTGTCGTCCCACAGGCAGATGTGATGACGGGCATGGCCGGGAGTGTCGAACACGCGCAGGCGGCGCTCACCGAGAAGCACGTCGAGCCCATCGGTGGCGGGCACGATGCGCTCGGGTGGGACGGGCACGAGCAGTCCGTAGAGTTCGTAGGCGCGCTCGGGGCCATACACGGCGACCGTCCCCTCCCACAGCCTGGTCGGGTCGATCATGTGCCTCAATCCACGCGGATGCACCAGCAGTCTGGCCGCGGGCAAGGCGCACATGAGGCTGCCTGCGCCACCGGCGTGATCGAGATGAACGTGGGTCAGTATGACCCAGTCCACATTTTCAGGCGCGATACCCAGCGCAGCGAGCGCAGTCAGCACGCGGGGCACGGAATCGTTGGTCCCGGTATCCACGATCGCAGCACGATCACCCTCGACGACGATATGGATCGCTGCCAGCAAGGGGCGGCCGTAACCGGACTCAAGCGCGTGGATGCCGTCAGGGTAGCTGATAAGTTCGTTCATGAAAGTCCCCTCCTCTTGCTGCGATTTCGGGTTCGAATGCCCATCTTCAACCCGGGGCCTGAGATCCATCCGGACGCTCACGACCCCGGGGCACCGCTCAGCTTTTGCAAACCCCGCCTACCCCCATCACCAGGTAACCGTCAGAACGGGATGTCGTCATCGAAGTCGCCGAAACCCGATGAGGATTGCTCAGGCTGGGACTGGGGGCGCGGCGCGCTCGGTGCCGGCCGTGCTGCGGCTGCAGCAGGCGCCTGATAGCCGCTATCGGCGGCACGCATCGGCGCATCACCGCCGCCTTCGCGGCGACCGAGCATCTTCATTTCATCGCCCCGGATCTCGGTGGTGTAGCGGTCCTGCCCCTCCTTGTCCTGCCACTTGCGCGTCTGCAGCCGGCCTTCGACATAGACCTGGCTACCCTTGCGCAGATACTGTGCGGCCACTTCGGCAACACGCCCGAAGAACACCACGCGATGCCACTCCGTTGCCTCGCGGCGCTCACCGCTGGTCTTGTCCTTCCAGGTCTCGGTGGTGGCCAGGGTCAGATTGCAGATCGCATCACCACTGGGGGCGTAGCGCGTCTCTGGATCTTTGCCGAGGTTGCCGATGAGGATTACCTTGTTGAGGGATGCCATCCCGTTCTCCTTTGAAATCGAATGAGGTCATCGTTGCGGGCACACGCCGCAGCGCGACTCAGGACTGACTCAGCTCTTTGCCGCTGGCACCGTGCGTAGCGCAGGCGGATGCATGCCGGACGACAACGCCAGCCAGACCAATGCAAGCACACCACACACCAGGCTCACCGCGCCGGGTCCGAAACGCTGCCCCAGCCAGCCGCCCAGCAGTCCACCCATGAACAGGCCGATCGACTGCAGCGTATTGTAAACCCCCAGCGCAGTGCCTTTGGCATGCGGCGCGGCGATGCGCGATATCCATGATGGCTGGGTTGCCTCGAGCACGTTGAAGGCAACGAAGAACAGCGTCAGCAGCAGGGCCAGCGGGACCAGCCCATCCCCCCACAGCCACAGGCCGAACTGCACCAGCGCGAGCAGGACGATGGCAGCGTTGAACACCTGCTTCAGGCGGTCATGGCGCTCGGCAAGGATGACCGCGGGCACCATCACCACGAAAGACAGCAACACGGCGGGCAGATAGACCTTCCAGTGCTCGGGCATGGGCAGGCCGCCGCTGGCGACCAGCGCCGCAGGCACCATCACCCACATCGTGGTCTGGATGAGATGCAGCGCGAACACGCCAAAATTGAGTCGCATCAGCTGACCATCGCGCAACACGTCGATGAAGCTGCCGCCGTTGGCGCGTGGCACCGGCGGCGCCTCGGGCACCACCCACAGCACCACTCCGATCGCCCCGGCGGCGAGCAGCGCCGTCAGCCAGAAGATGCCATCCATGCCCACCGCCGCATAGAGCAAGGGCGCGGCGACCATCGACAGGGCGAACACGAGACCAATCGATGAGCCGATCATCGCCATCACCTTGGTGCGATGCTGGTCGCGGGTGAGGTCGGCCGCCAGCGCGGTGACTGCCGCTGAAATCGCGCCTGCACCTTGCAGCACGCGGCCGGCGATGATCATCTGGATATCGTCCGCGAGCGCGGCGACGATGCTGCCGGCGACAAAGAGAATCAGACCGAAGACGATCACCGGCTTACGCCCGAAGCGGTCGGACGCGGCGCCGTAGGCGATCTGCAGGCAGGCCTGGGTGAGCCCATAGGCACCGATCGCCAGCCCGACCAGGGTCAGATTGTCGCCCCCGGGAATGCCGCTGGCGTGCACCGCAAACACCGGCAGGATCAGGAACAAGCCGAGCATGCGCAGGGCGAAGATCGCCGCCAGGCTCATGCCTGCACGGCGTTCGGCGGGAGTCATGGAGTCGCGCGAGGGGACGGACATGCTTGGAGGCGGCCTGCAGTAAAGCCGCTGATTCTAACATCGCCGTCTCCGCGCTGCCGTTTTACGTTGGTCCGTGGAGGGGTTCTCTCTTATAGTTTGGGGTTACCCACCGCAGGCCCGCCTTCATGGACGAAATCCGCATCCGCGGTGCACGCACGCACAACCTGAAGAACATCAGCATCGACCTTCCGCGCAATCGCTTGACGGTGATCACGGGTCTGTCGGGCTCGGGCAAGTCTTCCCTGGCCTTCGACACCCTCTACGCCGAAGGCCAGCGCCGCTACGTCGAGTCCTTGTCCGCCTATGCGCGCCAGTTCCTGCAGCTGATGGAAAAGCCCGACGTCGACCTCATCGAGGGCCTGTCACCCGCGATCTCGATCGAGCAAAAAGCCACCAGCCACAACCCGCGCTCGACCGTGGGCACGGTGACCGAGATCCACGACTACCTGCGCCTGCTCTATGCGCGCGCGGGCACGCCGCATTGCCCCGACCACCCCACTCACCCGCTCGCGGCACAGAGCGTTGCGCAGATGGTCGATCACGTGCTCGCGCTCCCCGCCGAGACGCGGCTGATGATCCTGGCGCCGGTCGTGGCTGGCCGCAAGGGCGAGCAGCACGATCTGTTTGCCGATCTGCGCGCGCAAGGCTTCGTACGCGTACGCGTCGATGGAGAGATCATGGAACTGGACGCCATGCCGGCGCTGGAGAAGGGACGGCGTCACAACGTCGAGGTCGTCATCGATCGTCTCAAGGTGCGCGACGACCTGCGTGGCCGCCTGGCCGAGTCCTTCGAGACCGCCTTGACCCACGCCGACGGTCGCGCCATTGCGGTCGAGATGGACAGCGGCCAGGAGCATGTCTTCTCCGCCCGCTTCGCCTGCCCGATCTGCAGCTTCGCACTCGCCGAACTCGAACCTCGCCTGTTTTCATTCAACAACCCGGCCGGCGCCTGCCCAAAGTGCGACGGCCTTGGCCAGATCGACTTCTTCGACCCCGCGCGCGTGGTCGCCCACCCCGAGCTCTCGCTGGCAGCGGGCGCGATTCGCGGCTGGGATAGACGCAATCAGTTTTACTTCCAGATGCTGACCAGCCTGGCCGAGCATTACGCATTCGACACCGAGGCCGCTTTCGACACCCTGCCCGGGCGGGTGCGTGATGTGGTGCTGAACGGCTCCGGTCGCGACAAGATCGCCTTCCGCTACATGGCGGACAACGGTCGCATGGTGGTCAAGGAGCATCCCTTCGAGGGCATCGTCCCCAACCTCGAGCGCCGCTTCAAGGAGACCGATTCGGTGGCGGTGCGCGAGGAACTCAGCAAGTACCGCGCCACGCAAGCCTGCCCAAGCTGCAACGGTAGCCGACTGCGCAGCGAGGCGCGTCACGTGTTGATCGGTGGGCGCCCATTGCACCAGATCGGCCACCTGCCGCTGGGCGAATGCCGCGATTTTTTCACCAGCCTGAACCTGAGCGGTGCCCGTGCTCAGGTCGCCGACAAGATCGTCAAGGAGATCGCGGACCGCCTGAGCTTTCTCATCAATGTCGGCCTCGACTATCTGTCGCTCGACCGTGCGGCCGACACCTTGTCCGGGGGCGAGGCACAGCGTATCCGGCTGGCAAGCCAGATCGGCTCCGGTCTCACCGGAGTCCTGTATGTGCTCGATGAGCCCTCGATCGGACTGCATCAACGCGACAATGACCGCCTGCTGTCCACGCTGCGCCAGTTGCGTGACCTCGGCAACACCGTGATCGTGGTCGAACACGACGAAGACGCGATCCGTAGCGCCGACTATCTGGTGGACATGGGCCCTGGCGCAGGCGAGCATGGCGGGCACATCGTCGCCCATGGCCCGCCACAAGAGGTCATTGCCAACCCCGCCTCGGTGACCGGGGATTATCTTTCCGGACGGCGCTCGATCGCGATCCCGACTCGACGCACACTGGCAGACGAGACCCGCATGCTGCGCATCCTCGGCGCGCACGGCAACAATCTGCGAAACGTGGACGTGGCGATCCCGGTGGGCCTGTTCACCTGCGTGACCGGGGTTTCCGGCTCGGGCAAGTCAACCCTGATCAACGACACCCTCGCCGCCGCTGCATCCCGCCAGCTCTACAGGTCCGCCACCGAGCCTGCGCCGCACGCGAGCATTGAGGGGCTGGATGCCTTCGACAAGGTGATCAGCGTAGACCAGTCACCCATAGGGCGCACGCCGCGCTCCAATCCTGCGACCTATACCGGCATGCTGACCCCGATCCGCGAGCTCTTCGCCGGCGTCCCCGAAGCCCGCGCACGCGGCTACGGCCCGGGCCGTTTCTCCTTCAACGTGCGCGGGGGGCGCTGTGAAGCCTGCCAGGGCGACGGCATGATCAAGGTCGAGATGCACTTCCTGCCCGACATGTACGTGCCCTGCGATGTCTGTCACGGCAAGCGCTATAACCGCGAGACCCTGGAGATCCGCTACAAGGGACGCAACATCCAGGAAGTACTGGAGATGACGGTGGAGCAGGCGCTGGCCTTCTTCGCCCCCGTGCCCACCGTGGCACGCAAGCTCGACACCCTGACCGACGTCGGTCTGGGCTACATCCGTCTCGGCCAGAGCGCCACGACCTTATCCGGCGGCGAAGCCCAGCGCGTCAAACTGGCTCTCGAACTCTCCAAGCGCGACACCGGCCGCACCCTGTACATCCTCGACGAACCCACTACCGGACTGCATTTCCAGGACATCGAACTGCTGCTCAAGGTGCTCCATAGACTGCGTGACCACGGCAACACCATCGTCGTCATCGAACACAACCTCGACGTCATCAAGACCGCTGACTGGGTCATCGACATGGGCCCGGAGGGCGGAGCAGGAGGCGGCATGGTGGTTGCCTGCGGACCACCGGAGACCATCGCTGCGAATGCCGCCAGTCACACCGGCCATTACCTGGCGAAGGCGCTCGTTCCCACCTCAGCATGACGCCTCGCCGTTGCCGCGCACGCCCCGCGGGCCGGACTCAGTCGCGATAGCCCTGTGGATTCAGACTCTGCCAGCGCCACGCATCCGCACACATCGTCACCAGGTCGCGCTCGGCGCGCCAACCGAGAGTCTGCAGTGCCAGGGTGGGATCTGCCCAGCATGCTGCAATGTCACCCGGCCGCCGCGCCACCACCTCGAACGGCACGGCGCGCCCGCAGGCGGCCTCGAATGCGCGCACCATCTCCAGCACGCTGTAGCCGCGGCCAGTGCCCAGATTGAGCGTGGTCACGCCCGACAAGGCGTCGATGCACTCGAGCGCCTTGAGATGCCCGAGCGCAAGATCGACGACGTGGATGTAGTCTCTGACCCCGGTGCCGTCCGCGGTCGGATAATCATCACCGAACACCCTCAGCCGCGGCAGCTTTCCCACCGCCACCTGACTGACATAGGGCATCAGATTGTTCGGCAGGCCGTCCGGATCTTCCCCGATCCGGCCACTGGCATGCGCGCCCACCGGGTTGAAATAGCGCAGCAGGACCACCTTCCAGCTCGCATCGGACGCTGCCAGATCACGCAGGATCTGCTCGCCCATCAACTTCGTCCACCCATACGGGTTGGTCGCCGTAGTGGGGAAGCCCTCATCGATCGGCACCCGCGCGGGGTCCCCATAGACTGTTGCGGAAGAGCTGAACACCATCCGCCTGCATCCGGCCACCTGCATCGCCCGTAACAAGGCGACGAGCCCGCCCAGGTTGTTGTCGTAGTACGCCAGCGGCTGTGCGACGGACTCCCCGACCGCCTTGCTGGCAGCAAAGTGGATGACCGCGTCAACCTCATGAGAGGCGAACACCTGCGCGAGCAGTTCCGCATTGCGCACGTCGCCGTGCACGAACTCGCGCAGCCTACGCCCGCCCAGCTCCTGCATCCGGCGCAGCGCCTCGGGCGAGGCGTTCGACAAGTCATCCACCACAACCACGTCCTGCCCCGCACTCAACAACTCGACGCAGGTATGCGAGCCGATATAGCCCGCCCCGCCAGTGACCAGTGTCACGCCCATGACTCAGCTCCCTAGTTTCATCTTCCCAGCATCAACGCGAAGAGGGCGAAAAAAAACCGGGCACATGCCCGGTTCTTTCACGCTCTGCAAGCCTTCTCAGGCCGCTTCGCCTTCGACGTCCATCACCTCGCCGTCGGGACGATCGAGCAGCTCGACCAGAGCCATGGGCGCGTTGTCTCCATCACGGAAACCGCACTTCAGGATACGAAGATAACCACCATTGCGGGTGGCGTAACGCGGGCCCAGCTCATCGAAAAGCTTGACGACCATGTCACGGTCGCGCAAACGATTGAAGGCCAGACGGCGATTGGACAAGCTGGGCTTCTTGCCCAGGGTGATCATCGGCTCCACCACACGGCGAAGTTCTTTCGCCTTCGGCAGGGTCGTCTTGATCACTTCGTGTTGCAGCAGCGAGTTGGCCATGTTGCGGAACATCGCCTGGCGGTGGCTGCTGGTACGATTCAGCTTGCGAAGACCATTACGGTGACGCATTTCAATTCCTCACTTGCCCGGCGTGTTAACCGAGCTTCTCAAGCCCGGCCGGTGGCCAGTTTTCCAGTTTCATGCCAAGGGTCAGCCCACGGGAGGCCAACACTTCCTTGATCTCGTTCAGCGACTTACGACCCAGATTCGGAGTCTTGAGCAACTCGGTCTCCGTACGCTGGATCAGATCGCCAATGTAATAGATGTTCTCGGCCTTCAGGCAGTTGGCCGAACGCACGGTCAACTCAAGATCATCCACCGGTCGCAGAAGCACCGGATCGATCGTCATCTGCTTCTCGACCGGAGCGGTCACTGGAGTTCCTTCCAGTTCCGCGAACACCGACAGCTGATCCATCAATACACGCGCCGCATAGCGGATCGCCTGCTCAGGGTCAACTGCGCCGTTGGTCTCGATATCGATGACAAGCCGGTCCAGGTCAGTGCGCTGCTCCACCCGGGCGCTCTCGACCAGGTAGCTGACGCGACGCACAGGTCCGAACGACGCATCCAGCACGACATGGCCAATGGACTTGCTCTCTGCGTTGAGCGGGCGCACGTTGCCAGGAACGTACCCACGCCCTTCCTCAACCTTGATCTGCATGTCCAGCTTGCCGCCAGGCGCGATATTCGCGATGACGTGATCGGGGTTGATGATCTCGACGTCGTGCCCGACCTCGATATCTGCGGCCGTGACCACACCCTCGCCCGACTTGGCGAGCCTGAGCGTAACCTCGCTGCGGTTGTGCAGTTTGAAAACCACACCCTTCAGGTTCAGCAGAAGGTCGACAATATCCTCGCGGACACCATCGAGCGTGGAGTACTCGTGCAGAACTCCCTCAATCGCCACCTCGGTCGCGGCGTGACCGGGCAGTGACGACAGGAGGATGCGCCTCAGCGCATTCCCCAGCGTATGGCCAAAGCCACGCTCGAACGGCTCCATGATCACCCTTGCCTGAACGGGCGAGGTGCTCTGGACGTCGATGATGCGCGGTTTCAGCAGTGCATTGCTTTGCATCAGCATTCCCTCGGAACTAGAAGTGTCACAGCATCCCGCTTAACGGGAGTACAGCTCCACCACCAGGCCTTCATTGATCGTGGGCGGCAACTCGGCACGCAGCGGATAGGCCTTGAACACACCCTTTCCGGCCTTTGTGTCCACTTCCAGCCACTCCGGGAAGCCGCGCGACTCGGCGGCTTGCAGCGCAGCCTTGACGCGAAGATGACCACGCACGCGCTCGGTCAACTCGACGACGTCACCCGGACGCACGACATACGACGGAATGTTCACCCGCTTGCCGTTGATGAGAACACCATTGTGGCGTACCACCTGGCGCGCCTCGGCACGCGAACCGCCGAAACCCATGCGATAGGCAACAGAGTCCAGACGACCTTCAAGCAGCTGCAACAGGTTTTCACCCGTCTGGCCACGACGGCGATCAGCCTCGACGTAGACCTTGCGGAACTGACGCTCGAGCACCCCATAAAGGCGGCGGATCTTCTGCTTTTCACGCAGCTGCACGCCATAACCCGAGAGACGCTGACCTGAACGCTGGCCATGCTGACCAGGTGCATAGGCGCGACGCTCCATGGCGCACTTATCGGTAAAACACTTCTCAGCCTTCAGAAACAGCTTTTCGCCTTCGCGACGGCACTGACGGCACTTGGGATCGAGATTACGAGCCACTTATCAACTCCTTGTCAGATACGGCGCTTTTTGGGCGGACGGCAGCCGTTGTGCGGGATGGGGGTGATGTCCGTGATGCTGGAAATCTTGATCCCCAGCGCATTCAGAGCGCGTACGGAAGACTCGCGACCCGGGCCCGGGCCCTTGATGCGCACTTCCAGGTTCTTGATGCCGCACTCCAGAGCCACCTTGCCGGCAGCTTCTGCAGCCACCTGCGCAGCGAACGGCGTGCTCTTGCGTGAGCCCTTGAAGCCGGCACCGCCGGACGTCGCCCACGACAGCGCGTTGCCCTGACGGTCGGTGATGGTGATGATCGTGTTATTGAAGCTCGCATGAATGTGGGCGATACCTTCAGCCACATTCTTTTTGATCTTCTTACGAACCTTCGTTCCAGTCTTAGCCATTATCGGTTCCTATCACTTCTTGCCGGCGATCGCCTTGCGGGGACCTTTGCGGGTACGCGCATTCGTACGAGTACGCTGCCCCCGCAGCGGCAGACCGCGACGATGGCGAACGCCGCGATAGCAGCCCAGGTCCATCAGTCGCTTGATGTTCATCGTCACTTCACGACGCAGATCGCCTTCGACAACAAAACGACCCACCTCGTCACGCAGCCTTTCCATGTCCGACTCGGTCAGATCCTTGATCTTGCACGAGCGCACAACGCCAGCTGCGTCGCAAATCTTTTGAGCACGCGTACGGCCGACTCCAAAGATAGCGGTCAACGCGATCTCGGCGTGCTTGTGATTGGGAATGTTTACCCCAGCAATACGGGCCATCCGTCTACCCCAAAATGCTAAACATTAAATTTTAACCGCTAGAGTTGACTAAATCAACCCTGGCGCTGCTTGTGCCGCGGATCGGTGCAAATGACGCGCACGACACCTTTGCGGCGGATGATCTTGCAATTGCGGCAAAGCCGCTTGACTGACGCCTGAACTCGCATGCTCTTGCTCCTGTTTCTCTAATCTCACTTGGTCCGGAAGACGATCCGGCCCTTGGTCAGGTCGTAGGGGGTGAGTTGCACGGTCACCCTGTCGCCGGGAAGGATACGGATGTAGTGCATACGCATCCTTCCGGAGATGTGCCCAAGAATGATGTGTCCACTCTCCAGCCTGACGCGAAAAGTTGCGTTAGGGAGGTTTTCCACCACCTCGCCCTGCATCTCGATGACATCTTCCTTCGTCATTCCCTACCTGGTCGGAAGACCTGCCCCCTTGAAGTTCGCCTTCTTCAGCAGACTCTCGTACTGATGCGACATGACCGCCGCCTGAACCTGCGCCATGAAGTCCATCGTCACCACCACGATGATCAGCAGCGAGGTGCCACCAAAGTAGAAGGGAACGTTCCACTTCAGGATCAGGAACTCAGGCAGCAAGCACACCAAGGTGATATACACCGCGCCAGCCAGCGTCAGCCGCATGAGAATCTTGTCAATGTATCTCGCGGTCTGATCGCCCGGACGGATACCCGGCACGAACGCACCGCTCTTCTTCAGGTTGTCTGCCGTCTCCCGCGCATTGAACACCAGCGCGGTATAGAAGAAGCAGAAGAACACGATGGCCAACGCATACAACATCACGTAAATCGGCTGCCCGGGTGCGAGTGTGGAAGATATATCCCGCAGCCAGTACATCCCTTCTGACGAACCGAACCACTGCCCCAGCGTTGCGGGGAAGAGGATGATGCTGGACGCGAAGATCGGCGGAATCACACCGGACATATTGAGCTTGAGCGGCAGATGCGAACTCTGCCCCCCATACACCTTGTTCCCGACCTGCCGCTTGGCGTAGTTCACCAGGATCTTGCGCTGTCCGCGCTCGACAAAGACGACAAAACCCGTGACCAGAACGACCAGAAGACAGATCAGCAGCGCCGTGAAGGGATGCATCGAGCCCGTACGAACCAACTCGAACAAACCTCCGATCGCGCTCGGAAGCCCCGCCGCAATACCCGCAAAAATGATGATCGAGATACCGTTGCCAATTCCGCGCTCGGTGATCTGCTCACCCAACCACATCAGGAACATCGTCCCTGTGACCAGCGTCGCCACAGTAACGAAACGGAACATCAGTCCGGTCTCGAGAACCAGGCCAGGCTGACCTTCCAGTGCGATCGCAATACCCAGGGACTGCGCAAACGCAAGCACAAGCGTGCCGTAACGCGTGTATTGAGTGATCTTCCTGCGCCCCGCCTCCCCCTCTTTCTTCAGCGCCTCCAGTGTCGGCACCGCAACGGTCATCAACTGCATGATGATCGAAGCAGAAATGTAGGGCATGATCCCGAGCGCAAAGATCGTGAAGCGCGACAGCGCCCCGCCCGAGAACAAGTTGAAGACGCCGAGTATCCCACCGGCCTGCGACTGGAAAAGCTCAGCCAGTCGCTCCGGGTCAATACCGGGGACGGGGATGTGCGCACCCAAGCGATAAACAATCAGTGCGCCCAACAGAAACAGGAGGCGGCGCTTGAGGTCGCCAAACCGTCCCGGACTGCCCAGCGTGGCAGCAGAAGTAGCCACAGCCTGTCCCTTTATTACTCAGCTGAAACGGAACCGCCGGCAGCTTCAATCGCTGCCTTCGCACCCTTGGTGGCGCCCACGCCGCGCAGCACGACCTTGCGATCGATTGCGCCAGACAGGACCACCTTCGCGGACAGCGCATCGGCCGCCACAACGCCGGCCTGCTTCAATGTCAGCAAATCGATTTCCTCGACCGGCACTGCTGCCAGCTCGGAAAGACGCACTTCCACGTTGCGCGCCCGCGTCAGCGACACGAAGCCGCGCTTGGGCAGTCGGCGCTGAAGCGGCATCTGGCCGCCCTCGAAACCGACCTTATGGAAACCGCCAGCGCGTGACTTCTGGCCCTTGTGGCCACGGCCGCAGGTCTTGCCCAGGCCGCTGCCGATACCGCGGCCAACACGCCTTGCGGCAGTCTTGGAGCCAGCAGCCGGCTTGATGGTATTCAGGCGCATATCAACCCTCACACTTCAGCAGGTAGAACACCTTGTGAATCATGCCGCGCACTTCAGGCGTATCCGCCAGTTCAACCGTATGGTTGATCCGGCGCAGGCCGAGTCCGCGCACGGTGGCGCGGTGCGACTGCTTGGTGCCGATCACACTCTTCACGAGCGTAACCTTGATTTTATTGTCCGACATCGCTTACCCCAGGACCTCTTCGACCGACTTGCCACGCTTGGCAGCAATGTCCGCCGGAGTGTTGATCGCCATCAGGCCGTTGATGGTGGCGCGCACGACGTTGTAAGGATTGGCCGAACCAATGCACTTGCAAATGACGTCCGTGACACCCATCACCTCGAACACGGCACGCATCGGGCCGCCCGCAATGATCCCGGCACCCGGAGGAGCGGGCTGCATCAGCACCGAGGCGGCACCGTGCTTACCGATCACGGTGTGATGAAGCGTACCGTTCTTGAGCGAGATCTTGCGCATCTTGCGACGCGCTTCGTCCATAGCCTTCTGAACCGCTACCGGCACTTCGCGCGACTTACCCTTGCCCATGCCGACTGCGCCATCGCCATCGCCAACCACGGTGAGGGCGGCGAAACCGAGAATACGGCCGCCCTTGACGACCTTGGTCACGCGATTGATCGCGACCATCTTCTCCTTCAGGCCGTCATCGCGCTCGTCGGAGGCTTGCGGACGCTTGGATTGCTGCTTAGCCATTCGATTCCTCGCTTAGAACTTGAGGCCGCCTTCGCGGGCAGCCTCGGCCAGCGCCTTCACGCGGCCGTGATAAAGGAAGCCCGAGCGGTCGAATGCGACCTGCTCGATGCCAGCAGCCTTTGCACGCTCGGCGATCAGCTTGCCGACGAGCTCGGCGGCAGCCTTGTTGCCGCCGTTCGCCACCTGGGCACGGACATCGGTCTCGACCGTCGAAGCCGCAGCCAGGACCTTTGAGCCGCAACCCGAAATGACCTGGGCGTAGATGTGGCAGTTGGACCGGAACACCGCGAGGCGAACCGCCTTGAGCTCCGCCAGCTTGGCGCGAGTTTTGCGCGCACGGCGAAGACGAGTTTCTTTCTTGTTCATGACGAACCGCCTTACTTCTTCTTGGTTTCCTTGAGCACCACCGCCTCGTCCGCGTAGCGAACGCCCTTACCCTTATAGGGTTCGGGGGAGCGATATGCCCTCACCTCGGCCGCGACCTGACCAACCTGCTGCTTATCGACACCCTTGATCAGGATCTCGGTCTGCGTCGGCGTCTCGACCTTCACTCCCGCCGGCATCTGATGCACGACCGGATGTGAGAAGCCAAGCGACAGGTTGAGCTTGTCCCCTTGAGCCTGCGCACGATAACCGACACCAACCAGGGTCAGCTTGCGCTCGAAACCCTTGCTGACACCCGTCACCATGTTATTCACCAATGCCCGCACGGTGCCAGACATCGCGCGTGAATTCACAATGCCTTCGCGCGCGGAGCACACGAGTGTATCGCCTTCGCGCTGGACACTGACCTGGCCGGTCAGGGCTTGCCGAAGCGAGCCCAGCGGACCTTTGACGGCGATTTCGGTATCGGAAATCAAAACTTCGACACCGCTCGGAATCGCCACCGGATTCTTAGCTACACGAGACATGACTTCCCCTTATGCGACCAGGCAGATGACTTCGCCGCCAACGCGATTGGCACGCGCACTGCGGTCGGTCATCACGCCACGGGGAGTGGACACAATCGCGACGCCGAGGCCGTTCATCACGCGCGGAAGATCTTCACTACCCTTGTAGATACGCAGACCCGGGCGGCTGACACGCTCAATGCGCTCGATGACCGGACGGCCCGCATAATACTTGAGCGCGAGGTCCAGCGTGGCCTTGCCAGCAGCATCACTGACCTTGAAACTATCGATATAACCTTCAGCCTGCAGCACCTTCGCGATTGCCACCTTCAGCTTCGATGAAGGCATCGAGACCGATGCCTTCTGAGCCTGTTGGCCATTGCGGATGCGCGTCAGCATGTCGGCGATGGGATCGGACATACTCATCTTCGAATTCTCCTTACCAGCTCGCCTTGGTCATGCCAGGCACTTCGCCGCGGAAAGCAATCTCACGCAGCTTGTTGCGGCACAGGCCGAATTTACGGAACACACCACGCGGACGGCCGGTGAGCACGCAACGATTGCGCTGACGCGTCGGGTTCGCATTGCGCGGCAGTTGCTGCAGCGCCAGCCGTGCGGCCATGCGTTCCTCGTCAGACAGCTTGCTATCCTCAACCAACGCCACCAGCGCCGCCCGCTTGGCAGCGAACTTCGCCACCAGCCTGGCACGCTTTGCTTCGCGATTGATCAGAGCGAGTTTTGCCATATCACCCTCAATTCTTGAACGGAAACTTGAACGCGCCCAGTAGCGCACGCGCTTCCTCGTCCGTCTTGGCCGTTGTCGTGATGCTGATGTTCATGCCGCGCAGCGCGTCGATCTTGTCGTACTCGATTTCCGGAAAGATGATCTGCTCCTTGACGCCGAGGTTGTAGTTACCCCGACCATCGAAGCCTTTCGCACCAATTCCGCGGAAGTCGCGAACTCGCGGCAACGCAATCGTCACCAGGCGATCCAGAAACTCGAACATGCGCGGACCACGCAGCGTGACCATGCAGCCGATCGGGTAGCCATCGCGAATCTTGAAACCCGCGATCGACTTGCGCGCCTTGGTCGAAACAGGCTTCTGACCAGCAATTTTGGTCATGTCACCCATGGCGTGCTCAAGAATCTTCTTGTCGCCAACCGCCTCACCGACACCCATATTGAGGGTGATCTTGGTGATGCGCGGCACTTCCATCACTGACTTGTAGCCGAACTGCTTCTGCAGCGCCGGACCAACTTCGTCCTTGAATACTTGTTGCAAGCGAGCCATCGTCACTCCTTAGGCGTTCACTAGCTCGCCGTTCGACTTGAAGAAGCGGACCTTGCGGCCGTCCTCCAGCGTCTTGATCCCGACACGATCACCCTTCTGGGTGGCGGGATTGAACAGCGCGACGTTCGAAACATGGATGGCCATCTCTTTCTCGACGATGCCACCCACTTCACCCTTCAGCGGATTCGGGCGCACATGCTTCTTCACCCGATTCACACCCTCAACCACGACGCGCTCATCATCGACGCGGCGCAGAACAGTGCCTCGACGGCCACGATCCTTGCCCGTCAGCACCGTCACTTCATCACCCTTGCGAATCTTGTTCATCTAGCGACCCCTTAGAGCACTTCAGGCGCCAACGAGACGATCTTCATGAACCGCTCGGAGCGCAGCTCACGCGTGACCGGCCCGAAGATACGGGTGCCGATCGGCTCGAGCTTGTTGTTCAGGAGAACGGCTGCGTTGTTGTCGAACTTGACCAGCGAACCGTCAGGACGACGAACACCCTTGGCAGTGCGAACCACCACGGCGTTATAAACGTCACCCTTCTTCACACGACCACGCGGGGCGGCATCCTTGACGGTAACCTTGATGATGTCGCCAATGCCGGCATAGCGGCGCTTGGAACCACCCAGGACCTTGATGCACATCACCGAGCGCGCGCCTGTGTTATCGGCGACGTCCAGTCTGGACTGCATTTGAATCATGAATATATCTCCAACTTATCCCGCATTCGCGGACAGTCTTGGAACCCGTCAGGGTAGGATGCCCCGAGCGAGCCCCGGAGCAAAGAGGCAAAATTATAACAGCCTGACACCGGAGTGCCAAGCTGTTTATTCATTTGCTGATTACTCGCTGCTTAAATGACGCGTGCCTTCTCAAGCACCTTGGCCACACGCCAGGTCTTGGTCCGCGAGATCGGTCGGCATTCCTCGATTTCCACGAGATCGCCGGCCGTCGCCGCACCATCCTCAACGTGCGCATGATACTTCGCCGAGCGCGTGATGATCTTGCCATAGAGCGGATGCTTGACCCGACTCTCGACCAGAACCGTCACCGTCTTCTGCATCTTGTCACTCACCACACGCCCAACCAGCGCGCGGCGAACCTTTTGAACTTGCTCGCTCATTGCTGACCCGCCTTTTCGCGCAGGATGGTGCGCACGCGCGCGATATCGCGACGGACCTTCCCGATCTGACTCGTATTGCCCAGCTGCTGTGTCGCGTGCTGCATGCGCAGCGAAAACTGCGCCTTCAACAGGTCAAGCAGCTCAGTGTTCAGCTCATCAGCGCCCTTGGCGCGGAGATCACTCACTTTCATGCTCAAGCTCCCACCATGCGAGTCACGAATACGGTTTCGATCGGAAGCTTGGCGGCAGCGAGCCGGAAAGCTTCACGAGCGAGCGCTTCGTCCACGCCGTCCATTTCATACAGCACCTTGCCGGGCTGAATCTCCGCCACCCAGTACTCCGGATTACCCTTGCCGTTACCCATACGGACTTCAGCGGGCTTCTTGGAGATCGGCTTATCCGGGAAGATACGAATCCAGATGCGGCCACCGCGCTTGATATGCCGAGTCATCGCACGTCGTGCGGACTCGATCTGGCGCGCGGTGAGGCGACCGCGACCAACCGCCTTGAGGCCATATTCGCCGAACGACACCTTTGCGCCACGAGTGGCGATCCCGGTGTTGCGACCTTTCTGCTCCTTGCGGTACTTCCTTCTAGTCGGTTGCAGCATCATTCACCCCTGCTTTCTTCTTGCCGACCCTCGCCCCGACGAGCGGGACGACGACCCGGGCGAGCTTCGCCATCACGAGGTGCGCCACGACGGCCACGACGATTGTCGGCCTCGGGCTCCGCTGCGACTGGTTGCTCATTGCGACCGAGCATCTCGCCCTTGAACACCCATACCTTGATCCCGATGATGCCGTACGTCGTCTTGGCTTCGGAAACGCCGTAGTCGATGTTGGCACGCAGGGTATGCAAGGGTACGCGACCTTCACGGTACCACTCGGTACGCGCGATCTCGGCGCCGTTCAGGCGACCCGAGCTCATGATCTTGATGCCCTGGGCACCGAGACGCATCGCGTTCTGCATCGCACGCTTCATGGCACGACGAAACATGATCCGCTTCTCAAGCTGCTGCGCGATCGAATCGGCGATCAGCTTGGCATCGATTTCAGGCTTGCGCACTTCCTCGATGTTTACATGCACCGGCACACCCATGATCTGCTGCAGATCACGCTTGAGCGCCTCGATGTCTTCACCCTTCTTGCCGATCACAACGCCCGGGCGGGCACTGTAAAGAGTGATGCGAGCGTTTTTCGCCGGGCGCTCGATGATTACGCGCGAAACCGAAGCATGCGCCAGGCGCTTCTTCAGATAGTCGCGGACCTTGAGATCCTCGTGCAGCATGCCTGCGTAGTCGCGGCTGGTTGCGAACCAGCGCGAACCCCAGTCACGCGTTACGGCGAGGCGGAACCCAGTGGGATTGATTTTCTGACCCATGATTACTCCTTACTCGCCGACGGTCACATAGACGTGGCAGGTGGGCTTGAGGATGCGATTACCGCGACCCTTCGCACGCGCGGTGAAGCGCTTGAGCGACATGCCCTCTTCCACGTAAATGGTCTTGACCTTCAGTGCATCGATATCGGCGCCGTCATTGTGCTCGGCATTGGCGATTGCGGACTCGACCACCTTGCGGATGATCTTCGCGCCCTTCTTCGGCGAGAAAGCAAGGACGTTGAGGGCCTGCTCGACGGGCTTGCCGCGCACGAGGTCAGCAACCAGTCGTCCTTTCTGTGCCGAAAGGCGCACGCCACGGAGAATAGCTTTCGTTTCCATGTCGTCCTCTTAGCGCCTTGCCTTCTTGCTGGCAACGTGACCCTTGAAGGTACGCGTCAGCGCGAACTCACCCAGTTTGTGACCGACCATGTTTTCGGTCACAAATACCGGGATGTGCTGCTTGCCGTTATGCACGGCAATCGTGAGTCCGATGAAGTCGGGCAGAATAGTTGAGCGACGCGACCAGGTCTTGATCGGGCGCTTGTCATTGCTCGTCCGCACCGCGTCGACCTTGTTCAGGAGGTGCGCGTCGATGAACGGGCCTTTCTTGATAGAACGTGCCATCTTTTACCCCTTAACGCTTCTGACGACGCTGCACGATCATGTTGTCGGTGCGCTTGTTGCTGCGCGTCCGATAACCTTTCGCCGGCGTACCCCACGGACTGACCGGCTCACGCCCTTCGCCCGTACGGCCCTCACCACCGCCATGCGGGTGGTCGACCGGGTTCATCGCAACGCCACGGACAGTCGGACGGATACCGCGCCAGCGATTGGCGCCCGCCTTGCCGATCTTGCGCAGGCCGTGCTCAGCATTGCCTACTTCACCGATGGTGGCGCGGCACTCCACGTGCACCCGGCGGATTTCACCCGAGCGCAAGCGCAGTTGAGCGTAAGTACCCTCACGCGCCAAAAGCTGCACGGAAGTACCGGCAGCGCGCGCGATCTGCGCACCCTTGCCCGGCGTCATCTCGATGCAGTGAATCGTGGAACCAACCGGAATGTTCCGGATCGGCAGGGCATTACCCGCCTTGATCGGTGCCTCGACGCCGCTGATCAGCTGCTGGCCGACCTCAACACCCCGCGGCGCGATGATGTAGCGCCGCTCGCCATCTGCGTAACACAGCAGAGCGATGTGCGCGGAGCGGTTAGGGTCATACTCGATGCGCTCCACCTTGGCCGGAATACCATCCTTGTTGCGACGGAAGTCGACCAGGCGATAGTGCTGCTTGTGCCCGCCACCCTGATGCCGAACGGTGATGCGACCGTGGTTGTTACGGCCGGCATTCCTGCTCTGCTTTTCAATGAGCGAGGCTTCCGGGCGACCCTTGTACAGGCCGGTGTTGACCACCCTGACCTGGGCCCGACGACCGGCGGATGTAGGCTTAAGTTTTACCAGTGCCATGACTTATCACTCCCCAGCCGCAAAGTTGATTTCCTGGCCGGGCTGCAGGCACACAAACGCCTTTTTCCAGTCCTTGCGACGGCCCATGCTGCGACCGAAACGCTTTGCCTTGCCCTTGACGTTCAGCACCTGAACCGACTTGACCTCAACCTTGAACAGCGCCTCGACGGCCGCTTTGACTTCAGGTTTGGTGGCGTCGGTGGCCACTTTGAACACCACTTGTTCATTCTTGTCGGCGATGTAAGTCGCCTTTTCGGATATCTGCGGGGCGAGCAGCACCTGCAGCAGACGTTCCTGACTGATCGCGCTCATTGCCACGCTTCCTCCATCTTCGCCAGCGCACCCTTGGTGACCAGCACCTTCGGGAACCTTACCAGCGACACCGGATCCGCTTCGCTGACGGACAGCACCAGAACGTGGTGCAGATTGCGCGAAGACAGGAACAGGTTCTCGTCGATTTCTTCGGTAATGACCAGGACTGACTCCAGGCCCATACCCTTGAGCTTCTGCGACAGCAAGCGCGTCTTCGGAGCCTCGATGGAGAAGCCATCGACAACCGCCAGACGATCTTCACGCGCCAGCTGCGACAGGATCGCAGCTATGCCGGCGCGGTACATCTTGCGGTTGACCTTCTGGCTGAAGTTCTCGTCCGGCGTATTCGGGAAGATCTTGCCGCCCCCACGCCACAGCGGACTCGACGCCATACCGGCACGAGCATTACCCGTACCTTTCTGACGGAAGGGCTTGCGGGTCGACTTGGCGATCTCCGAGCGACCCTTCTGCTTGCGATTGCCCGAGCGCGCGTTCGCCTGGTAGGCGGTCACGACCTGATGCACCAGGGCTTCGTTGTAGTCACGGCCAAACAACACATCCGACGCCTGCAGCGTCGACGCGGCCTGACCCTGATCATTCAAGAGTTTCAGTTCCATTCCGCGCTCCTTAGGCCTTGACCGCCGGGCAAACGACCACGTCGCCACCCTTTGAACCCGGCACAGCACCCTTCACCAGCAACAACTGCCGCTCACCATCAACCCGGACGATTTCCAGCCCCTGGGTCGTACGCTGCACGTTGCCGTACTGACCAGCCATGCGCTTGCCCGGAAAAACACGACCCGGATCCTGCGCCATGCCGATCGAACCAGCAGAGTTGTGGGATATGGAGTTACCGTGGGATGCGCGCTGGGAAGAGAAGTTGTGACGCTTGATGACGCCAGAAAAACCCTTACCAATACTAACGCCCGTCACATCGACCTTCTGCCCGACCTGAAACAGGTCGGCGCCGATCGCGTCACCTGCATTGAGGCTGGCGAGCTGATCTTCTGCGATGCGGAATTCCTTCATGCCACGGCAGGGCTCAACACCTGCCTTGGCGAGATGCCCCGCCACCGGCTTGGTGATCCGACTGGCGCGACGCTTGCCGTAAGCAATCTGAACCGCAGCATAGCCATCGGTTGCAGACGTCTTGATCTGGGACACACGATTGTCAGACACGTCAAGCACCGTCACTGGAATGGACCTGCCATCCTCAGCAAAGATGCGAGTCATGCCGACCTTGCGTCCAACAAGGCCTAGACTCATATTTTTCTCCTGAATCCCGGTTGCGATTGACCGGGGGTCACAATGAATGTGCCAAAAAGCACAAGGGCCGGATTATACCGGCCTTTTTCAAACCTCTGCAAGCAAACGACGCTTACTGCAGCTTGATCTCTACGTCCACGCCCGCAGGAAGGTCCAGCTTCATCAGCGCGTCGACCGTCTTGTCGGTCGGGTCGATGATGTCCATCAGGCGCTGATGAGTGCGGATTTCCATCTGGTCACGCGAGGACTTGTTCACGTGCGGCGAACGCAACAGATCAAAACGCTCGATGCGGGTCGGCAAGGGCACCGGACCACGGACCACAGCGCCCGTGCGCTTGGCAGTTTCAACAATCTCAAGCGCCGACTGATCGATCAGACGGTAGTCGAAGGCCTTGAGACGGATACGGATTTTCTGGTTCTGCATGACATTCCCTAAAGAGCGTAAAGAGCGATGGACGGAGCCCTGCAGCTCCGTCCGGATCGAGAATTACTCGATGATCTTGGCGACAACACCTGCACCCACGGTACGGCCACCTTCGCGAATCGCGAAGCGCAGACCTTCTTCCA
>NZ_ATJV01000050.1 GCF_000443165.1 Thauera terpenica 58Eu
GCGCACCCCTCAAAGCCGCTGATCATGACCATCAATCAGCGAGATCATGTCGTTGGACTGCTTGATCATGAAGAATGGAATCTGCACCGCGCCTTGGGTACTTGATTTCGCAGGTTGCGCGGTGGCACTACGGCGATTCGTTTGGTTCGCCTGATGTGCCGGTCCTGCAAGGCGTTATGGCGGCTAGCGCATGGCCTGGGGTTCCCGAGCTCGTCGGGTTGCTACACCAGCCGACTATCGATGCCGATGGAAACATCATTGCCAGCGCGGGGAATCATGCCGGCATGGAGGCTTGTTTTGATCCTGCGGCATTTCCTGAATATGCGGGGACGGCGGCTGAAGCGCTGCAAGAGTTGCGGAGGCTGATCCGTGAGTTTCCATTTGCAAGTGTGCTAGACGAATCAGCGGCACTGTCGGCGATCCTCACTGCGGTTGCGCGCCCGATGCTTCCGACTGCGCCGGCCTACCTTGTCGCGGCGCATGACCTGGGGTCCGGGAAGTCTTTCCTTGCTGAGTTGTTTGCCTTGTTCGCGGGCGAAGACGAGACCATGCGGCGGTGGGCGCAGCGAGCCGAAGAACAAGACAAGTCTTTGCTTGCTGCGCTTATGGAGGCGAAGCCGTCCTGCGTATTTGACAACCTGATGCACCATTGGCAGTCACCGACGCTTGCGGCAATTCTGACCTCGCCCACTTACAGCGATCGGATATTGGGTCAGTCGGCAAGTGCAAGTGTTTCGACTCGCTGCCTTTTCATTGCGACCGGAAACAACATCAAGCCCGCAAAGGACTTGTCGCGTAGAGTGGTCACGGTTGAACTGGACGCCAAGTGTGAAAACCCCTTGCTGCGCGAGTTCTCGGGTGATCCCGTTGCCGAGGTTCGCGCTAATCGTGGGCGCTGGGTTATGTGTGCGCTGACGGTACTGCAGGCGTATTTGCAAGGTGCTGGGGTATCGGGGTTGCAGCCCGTCGCCAGCTTCGGCGAGTGGTCGCGGGTTGTCCGCGGTGCTCTAGTCGCGGCGGGCCTTCCTGATCCGGGGCGGGCGCTGGTGCGCAACGTTGAGGGCGACGACGACCGCGATCACCTGGGCCACGTCCTGCAAGTGTGGCGGGAGTGCTTCGGGGACGAGCCGTTGACGTTGCGCGACGTGCTGCAGGCGACGGGGACGGCGGCGCCGTCCTCGCCCCTGGGCGAGCTGCGGCAGTTGCTGATCGAGGTCGCAGGCGAGCGAGGCGAGATCAGCGCACAGAAGCTCGGCAACTGGGTCGGCTCCCGCGCAGGCCGAGTGGTCGAGGGTCTGCGGTTCGTCGGCTTATCTCGCACGAGAACCGGCGTCCCGTGGTCCGTGGCGAAGGTCTGACCCCTGCAAGTGTGATCCCTCGTGTGATCCTGAATCGAGGGATCACGCAGGATCACGCTTAGGATCACAGCCTAGAAGCCGCGCCGTTACTGGGTTTCAGGGCTTTCTGTGATCCTGTGATCCTACTTGGTTATGCTCGCGTATAAGAAACTGCATATATGGATATAGAGGCACTGCAGGGTATAAGCGTTCTATGGCGGCGACGCGTACATTCCGGGATCACAGGATCACACTTGCAGGTCGCGTGCCCTTGAAACCCGCGCCGTTACTGGGTTTCAGCGTTCCCGCTGGGCGTGATCCTGGGATCACGGAGGGATCACACAGGGATCACAGGGTGCCGCCGCCGCTGTTACTGCGTTACAATGTGACGCAGTAACGCAACTTGCAGGGAGGCGGGGGGCAGTGGCAAAAACAGCGGCAGAACGACAGAAGGCCTACCGGGAGCGGCGGGGGCAGGATCACAGGCTGAACCTCTACGTCACCGCCGACGCTGGCGCCGCCCTCGCCCGACTCTGCAAGCTCTGCCGCCTCCCGCAGCGGGAGATGCTCGAGCGGCTGATCCTGACCGCGGAGGCCGACCACCTGCAGACCCTGACGCCCGACAGCCAGGAATGGCTCGAATATCACGGGCAGATTGAAGCCTGGGAGCCAGAACCATGAACAACCTTCACACCTTGCAGGGGCGCCGCAACGGGGGCGCCAGCGTCGACCGTGGCGCCGTCCTCGATCACCGGCAAGCCAAAGCCCGAGCGCTTGCCGTCCTGGGCGGCGGTGACCCTCTGATCGCTTCCCGTGATGCCTTCGACGCCCTTGCCGCGCGGAATCGTGAGCTTCTGGACGGGGGCGAGGACGCGATCCGCGAAGCCCTCGCCGATCAGGTCGCCATCCTGGAAGCCGTGGTCGCAGGCTTCAGCTACCAAGCCGCGGTGGCCCGCCACAAAGACGACGCCCGACAGCTTGCCGGCGTGGCGATCCGGGCAAGCTCGACGCTTGTGCAAGTACTGGGTGCCCTGCACCGTGTTACCGAGGACCGGCGAAATGGAAACGCCATCGAAGCCGCTCCGTAAGGTCTCGTATCGAAGCCTAGAGGCTCGCCGGGAATGGAAGGCTGAAGCCGCTATGGCTGCACGGCGACGAGAGCTTGCAGAGCGTTATCCCGACATCAGCGGGCACGCTTGGTCAAACCTTGGTCCTGAGGGCTACGGCTCGATGTCGGGGGCGGGGGCAAGGGCTTTGCGCGAGTGGTTGGCAAGTGTGGAGGCTTTACTCGGTACCTGCAATGTACGTTGATGGCTGGCTGGCATTATTGGGCTTGGCTCCTTTTGACCTCAAGATCTCAGCTAGTTGCTGATAGATTGAGACATCTCCCGGCGTTCTCATATCCCCGTGCCCAAGCTCTTCTAAATCTTTATACATATCTTCATCCAATTGAATTCTACGCTCACACTCTCTAATCAGAGGCTCTCTAAACTCTATAAAAAACCTCCATATTTTATTCATTATCTCTAGAATATCTTTTGAGTCTTTAAATTTCCGCCAGGGAGCATCGTTACTCAATATAAATATTGCATCTAACACCAAAAGATCGAATTTTAAGACACACTCGTTTTTATCGCCTAGCTGAGTCCTACACGCCTTCATATACAGCTCAAAGCATTTCTCTGTCTTAGAAATGCCTTCATTGCCTTCAGACCCCTTGATGGCTTCGGTATAAAGGTAGATCTCACCCATTTTCCAATAACAATATAGAAGACCCTTTCGGGCTCCCTCTTTGTAGTACTTAAGCGCCGCATTGGTGTCCGCGCGGACACCTTCCCCCAAGTGGTGCATCTGGCCAAGACGAAGGTAGGCATCAAGGCACCCTAGGATAGCTGCCTGCTTGTACAAGCGTAGTGCCTCCTCGTAGTCTTTGAGGTAGTCACCAAAACCACCATAATGATTCTCTGCCTCTTCATAGAGGGCTCTCCAAGGCTCGGGGCTTGGTGTTACAGGGGGCTTTAGGTTGGCTAAGGCTCCGCCAGTTACGGCGGTTGGTATAAGGCCGGCGCCTTCCCCGCCTTCTTGATTGATGTCCACATCAATCGCACCAGGAGCCAATGCGATCGCGCGAACTACCTCGTTGGCAGGGGCGCTGAAAAACTCTCGATTTTCGGCAACCCTGAAGCCTTTACTTGCAAGAAGTGCATGGACGAAGGCTTCCGCCTCCGTGCAGTCTTCGAACAACTGCTCATAGACAACAATAAAAGGGGTTGGCAATCCTGTTGCCGCTGACAACTCTGCCGCACGCTCTGCAGGGCTGCGGGTGGTCTTGCCTACCTTGACCATCCCTTGCATTGCACTGTTCGCTAGTACATAAAGAAAACCCACATCACGCATAGTCAGCCCGTAGTGTCATAGTCGCCTGACACATCCTAGCTGAATGGCGCCTGTCTGAAGAGCCCAGATCAAAAAGTTTCAACAACCCGCCCGCATCTTGAAGAGGGGTGTCTGCGCGATCATTAATCTCATCGCAAATAAAGATACCCCGTCTTAGTCTATAGCTATCATCCGGGCAACAGTGATGGCTGCACCGTCCCAGTGTTCCCGGTAGGATTATGCATAGTGCGGTTCGCACTAGTGGTTCTTGGTCGGGGTACGGCTTGTCCAAATCCTGTCCAAGATTTGTCCAAAATGCTTGGACAGGCTGAACACTTAAGGTCGTCAGTCGTGCAAGGGTGTCGGCAAGCCCGTCATAGTGGCAGGTACAAAAAAGCCTAACGTTTTCAGGCGTTAGGCTTGGTTGATCACTCCCATTCGATTGTCGCCGGCGGCTTGCCCGAGATGTCGTAGACCACGCGGTTGATACCCCGCACTTCATTGATGATGCGGTTGCTGACCTTGCCCAGCAGGCTGTGCGGCAGCTCGGCCCAGTGCGCGGTCATGAAGTCTTGCGTCTGTACGGCGCGCAGTGCCACGACGTATTCGTAGGTGCGACCGTCGCCCATCACGCCTACGCTCTTCACCGGCAGGAAGACCGCGAAAGCCTGGCTGGTCTTGTCGTACCAGTCGGCGGCGCGCAGCTCGTCGATGAAGATGGCGTCGGCACGACGTAGCAGGTCGGCGAAGTCCTGGCGCACTTCGCCGAGGATGCGCACGCCCAGGCCCGGGCCGGGGAAGGGGTGGCGATAGACCATGTCGTGCGGCAGACCGAGAGCCACGCCGAGTTCGCGCACTTCGTCCTTGAACAGGTCGCGCAAGGGCTCGAGCAGCTTGAGGCCGAGCGTTTCGGGCAGGCCACCGACGTTGTGGTGGCTCTTGATGGTGTGCGCCTTCTTGTTCTTGGCGCCACCGGATTCGATCACGTCCGGATAGATCGTGCCCTGCGCCAGCCACTTGGCTTCGGTGCCGCCCACGCGCAGCTTCCTGGCTTCGGTCTGGAACACCTCGACGAACTCGCGGCCGATGATCTTGCGCTTTTGCTCGGGGTCGGTGACACCCTTGAGGTGGCCCATGAACTGATCGACAGCGTCGACATGCACCACCCTGGCGTGCAGCCGACCAGCGAACATCTCCATCACCAGCTTGCCTTCGTTCAGGCGCAGCAGGCCGTGGTCGACGAACACGCAGGTGAGCTGGTCGCCGATGGCGCGGTGGATCAGCGCCGCCGCCACCGAGGAGTCCACCCCGCCCGACAGGCCGAGGATGACTTCTTCATCGCCGACTTGCTCGCGGATGCGCTTGACGGCCTCTTCGATGTAGTCGGGCATGTTCCAGTCGTGGCCGCAGCCGCAGATGTCGTGCACGAAGCGGCCGATCATTTCCTTGCCCTTGAGGGTGTGCGTCACCTCAGGGTGGAACTGCACGCCGTAGAAGCCGCGCGTCTCGTCGGCCATCGCGGCAATCGGGGTCGATTCGTTGCTGCCGATGAGCTTGAACCCGGGCGGCAGTTCGGTGACCTTGTCGCCATGGCTCATCCACACGTCGAGCAGGCCGTGGCCTTCGGCGTTGGTTCGGTCTTCAATGCCTTCGAACAAGCGCGAGTGGCCGCGCGCGCGCATCTCGGCGTAGCCGAATTCGCGTTTGCTCGAGCCCTCGACGGCGCCGCCAAGCTGGCTGGCCATGGTCTGCATGCCGTAGCAGATGCCCAGCACCGGCACTCCCAGCTCGAACACGGCTTGCGGCGCGCGCCATTGCTCGTCCTGGTAGACCGAGTTCGGACCGCCCGACAGGATCACGCCATCGGCGCCGAAGTCGCGCACGAATTGATCGGAGACGTCGAAGGGATGCAATTCGCAGTACACCTGCTGTTCGCGCACACGGCGCGCGATGAGCTGGGAAACCTGGGAGCCGAAGTCGAGGATGAGGATTTTCTGATGAGCCATGGCGCGAACGTCTCGAGCGTCAAAAAAGGAAAGGCGGCTTGTCAGCCGCCTGGGTGGTTTGCAAAGCGTGATCAGCTGATCTGGTAGTTCGGCGCTTCCTTGGTGATCTGCACGTCGTGAACGTGCGATTCACGCATGCCGGCCGAGCTGATCTCCACGAACTGCGCGCGATCGTGCAGGGCGGGAATGTCCTCGCAGCCGAGATACCCCATCGAAGCACGCAGGCCGCCGATGAGCTGGTGAATGACGATCCCCACCGCGCCCTTGTAGGGCACACGGCCTTCGATGCCCTCGGGCACGAGCTTGTCGATGTTGCCCGAGTTGTCGTCCTGGAAGTAGCGGTCCGCCGCCCCCTTCTCCATCGCACCGAGCGAACCCATGCCGCGGTAAGCCTTGTAGGTGCGACCCTGGAACAGCACGGTCTCCCCCGGCGCTTCTTCGGTGCCGGCGAACAGTCCGCCCAACATGACGACGTTGGCGCCCGCCGCGATGGCCTTGGAAATGTCGCCCGAGAAGCGAATGCCACCATCGGCGATCATCGGCACACCCGTGCCCGCCAGCGCCTTGGCGACGTTATCGACCGCAGTGATCTGCGGCACACCGACTCCGGCGACGATACGTGTCGTGCAGATGGAGCCAGGGCCGATACCGACCTTGACACCGTCCGCGCCCATATCGACCAGGGCGCGCGCGGCCTCGGCGGTGGCGATGTTGCCGCCGACGACTTCGATCTGCGGGAAGTTCTTCTTGACCCAGTTGACGCGATCGAGCACCCCTTGCGAATGGCCATGCGCGGTGTCGACGACGATCATGTCCACCCCCGCCTCGGCCAGGCGCTCGGCGCGCTCTTCGGTCCCGGCGCCGACGCCGATCGCCGCGCCGACCCGCAGCCGACCCTGTTCGTCCTTGGCGGCGAAGGGATGCTCGGTCGCCTTCATCATGTCCTTGACGGTGATGAGGCCGCGCATCTCGCCCGCCTCATTCATCACCAGCACACGCTCGAGACGATGCACGCGCAGCAACTCGCGCGCCTCTTCAAGGGTGGCGCCCTCGCGCACCGTGACCAGCCGCGCCTGCGGCGTCATGATCTGCGAAACCGGCTGATCGAGATTGGTCTCGAAGCGTGTGTCGCGGTTGGTGACGATGCCCACGACCCTGCCACGATCGATCACGGGCACACCCGAGAAGCGATTCTCACGCTGAATGGCGATGACCTCGCCGACGGTCATTGTCGGCGGAATGGTGATCGGATCCTTCAGGATGCCGGACTCGTGCCGCTTGACCCTGTGCACCTCGGCCGCTTGTTCAGCGGGCGTGAAGTTCTTGTGCACAACACCGATTCCGCCCTCTTGCGCCAGCGCGATCGCCAGGCGGCTTTCGGTGACGGTGTCCATCGCTGCGGACACGAGCGGAATATTGAGACGGATGCGCCGGGTGACCTGGCTTTGCAGGCTCACATCGCGCGGGAGGACCGTGGAGTGGGCAGGAACAAGAAGGACGTCATCGAACGTCAGCGCCTTCTGAATCACTCGCATGGCTTATATCCTTTCGACCAAATCCGTATTATACAGACCGCTCAGGCCGCTTGTAAGCGTTGCCTTCCGGAGACCCTGATGATTCGCCCCGCTGCCCTCATGCTCGCCCTCATGCTCACGCTTCCTGCGACCGCCCAGATTTATAGCTGGACCGACAAGGAAGGAAGGGTCCACTACGCTGACTTGCCGCCACCGACGGGCGAAGTGAAAGTGCTGCGCGGCCCGACCCGGGCGGCAACCGCAGCCGCAGAGGACGAAGCCAGCGACGGTGAAGAGGGACAGACAGCGGTGGAGATCGTCGATCCACAGACCCCGTTTCGCGAACGCCGTACGGCCGAAGCGAATGCCGCAGCCAAGGCCACGGCGGACGAAGCCAAAGAGATCGAGCGTCAGCGCTTCTGTACCCAGGCACGGAGCCAGTTGGTCGCGCTCCAGTCCGGGCAACGCATCGCGCGCATGAACGCCGACGGCGAACGTGAATTCCTGGACGATGCGGCGCGCAGCGAGGAGATCGCCCGCCTGGAGCAGCAGATCGGACAGAACTGCAACTGAGCCAGCAGCGCCGGCTCCGGACTTTCCCCGTTCACCGCCAGGGCAAGGCGGCAGGACGAAATCAGCTCGAAGCAATCAGACGCTTTCTTCGACCGGCCCACCGCCCTTTTTCATGAGCTTGCCATCATCCGCGCGCTTCTTGCGCACAGCCTTGGGGTCGGCAATCAGCGGTCGGTAGATCTCCACCCGGTCGCGGTCGCGCAGCACCGTATCGGCCTTGCTCAGCTTGGCGAAGACGCCCAGCTTGTTGGCGCCATCGAGCTCGATGTCCGGAAATTTCTGCAGCAAGCCAGACGCTTCCACGGCCTGCCGCACAGTTGCCCCTTCCGGAAGGGTGACCGTGACGATCTCCTGGCGCTGCGGCAGCGCGTAGACCACTTCCACCTGAATAGCCGCTGCCATCTTCAGCCCTTTGCGTAGACCTGCCCGGCACGCTTCACGAAGGAATCGACGAAGGTGTTGGCGATGTGATTGAAGACCGGCCCCAGCACCTTTTCCAGCAGCTTGCTTGAAAACTGATAGTGCAGGCTGAACTCAACCTTGCACGCCGTCTCCCCGAGCGGGGTGAACCGCCAATGCCCATCAAGGCGGGTGAATGGCCCCTCGGTCAGGCGCAGCTTCATGTCGTTGGGCCAGCGCTTGGTGTTTTCGGTACTGAACTGCGCCTTGATGCCGTGATAGTTGATGTGGATGGTGGCCGCAGTGATGGTGTCCGTGCGCAAATGCACCTCAGTCCCGCCACACCAGGGCAGAAACTGCGGGTAGTCCTCGCAACGGTCGACGAGCTCGAACATCTGCGCGGGAGTGAATTCAATCAGAACGAGCTTCTTGACGTCGGCCATGAACAATAGGGGATAGAGCTCAACGCGAAACCGGGCAGGCGCTGTGCTGTTAAAATGCGCGATTCTACCGCATGCGGGCGAGCCCGTTTGTCGTGCATGGCGTCGGCAACACGCCACTGAAGGACTACCAAGCAATGAGCATCATCGAAAACCGCAAGGCCTTTCACGACTTCTTCATCGAGGAAAGGCACGAGGCCGGAATCATCCTTGAGGGCTGGGAGGTGAAGGCGATCCGCGCCGGACGCTCGAACATCAAGGAGGCCTATGTGATCGTGCGCGATGAAGAGCTCTTCCTCTTCGGCATGCACATCTCCCCGCTCCCAAGCGCGTCCACCCACGTCCACGCGGACCCGGTGCGCACGCGCAAGCTGCTGATGCACAAGAAAGAGATTTCACGCCTGATCGGCAAGGTGGAGCGCGCAGGCTACACCCTGGTGCCCCTCAACCTGCATTTCCTCAAAGGTCGCATCAAGCTCGAGATCGGACTCGCCAAGGGCAAGAAACAACACGACAAGCGCGAGGACGAAAAGAAGAAGGACTGGGATCGCGAGAAGCAGCGCCTGATGCGGGAAAAGGCCTGAGGCAAGGATCCGGGGGCGCTTACAACAACAGCAGACAGGCCAAGGCCACACCAATCAAGGCGAGCCAGGTCAGCACGCCGAAGCTGATCACCTGAACCGCGACCTCGCTTGCCTCGACGTCCTCTTCGACGCCAAGCAGACGATCGACACCGTGGCGGATCAGCATCGCTGACGCCCCCATGGCCAACACACCGACCACCACCGTCACCCAGACGCTACCCGACAGCACCGCGATCGAGGAAAGCCACAACGGCACCGGCGCGATCGCGGCTACCGCGTATGCGTCGTGCAGGTTGTTGCTGCCGCCCTTGGCGATCGAGGCCAGGCGTATCGAGTTCGCCAGGATGGGAACACTGAAATGCTCGGCGACAAAGAAGATGGTGGCAGCGATCAGCCAGTTTGCGAAACCGACATGGGGAAAAACCTCGGCTCCCACACCGCGCGCAGCGATCAGAATCATCAATGGCGGCAGCAGGGATAGAGGCAGCACAAGACGAAGAAAAACCTGATCCATCGGCGGACGCAGTCGTTCGACCGTATCCCAGCCTTCGTGGCTGGATATCACCATGCGGGGAAATTGCAGTACGTTCATGACCCTGTCTCCTTTCCGGGGTCGGGCCTGATTGGGCGCGACCGTTAGTAGTGACGATTTGAATTTACATCACAACATGATATTAATCCGAATTCCAAAGATTGCAAGGCCGCCTCCGCCACCTGTGGCCAGCACCACGCCTGATGGCGATAAAATGTCAGACCATGAACACTCCAGTCGATAAATCCGAATTCGAGGCCTTGGCCGACTTCCGCTACCAGTTGCGCCGCTTCATGCGCTTCTCGGAGCTGCTCACCCGGCGACACGGCATCACCAATCTACAGTACTTGCTGCTGCTTCAGATCAAGGGCTTTCCCGGACGTGACTGGGCTCTCGTCGGCGAGCTCGCCGAACGACTGCAGGCGCACCAGCACGGGGTCGTGTCCCTGGTGTCGCGCTGCGAAAAGCTGGGTCTGGTCGAACGTCGTCCGGGTCGGGAGGATCGCCGCGCGGTCGAGGTCCATCTGACCGCGACCGGCGAAAGCCTGACCGAATCGATTGCCCTGCACCATCGCGAGGAGGTCAAACTGCTCGGTGGCGTGTTCCGCGAGCTCGCCACCCACCTGCGCTGATCGCCGCGCACGGGGCGACCCGCACAGGGCGACCAGCGCAGGCTTCAGGCATCGGGCCCCTGGCCCAGACCATTCTCAACCGCGAACACCGCTGCCTGCACGCGGCTGCTCAGGTTGAGCTTGCGCAGCATGTTCTGGACGTGGATCTTGACCGTGCTCTCGGCGAGTTCGAGTGTGCGTGCAATTTCCTTGTTGCTCTGCCCACGTGCGATGAAGTGCAGCATTTCACGTTCACGCGGCGAAAGGCGGTCCGCGTCGCCCCCCTCTCCGACACTGGCCGAGGAGGTCCTGGCTGCGCCGACCCGGGCCGGCCACGACGCAGCCCCGTCCTCAGCACTCGCACGCCCCGCACCATCGCGCACACCGCTGAGCAGCTTGCCCATCATCTGCGGCGAAACGACCGACTCCCCCTGCGCTGCGGCCTTGATCGCGGCCACGAGCGCTTCGGCCTGAATATTCTTCAGCAGATAGCCACATGCACCGGCGCGCAGCGTCTCGATCAGATCGTCCGAATCCTCGGAGACAGTCAGCATCAGCACCCGCGCTTCCGGGGCCTCCTCGAGCATCAGTCGAGCGGCCTCACGCCCCGACAGACCGGGCATGTTGTTGTCCAGGAGGACGACATCGGGCCGCAGCTGGCCGGCAAGCCGGATTCCCTCGCGACCGTCACCCGCCTCGCCGATGATCTCGAAGCAGGGATAGGTCTGCAACAGGGAACGGATGCCGCTGCGGAACAAGGCATGATCATCGACCAGCAATATACGAATGTTCTTTTCTGACATCAGGTTTCCACCCTAAGTGTTCGCGGCAGCTGCAGGCGGATCTCGGTACCGCGCCCGGGCGATGAGCGTGCGGCGAACTGCCCTCCGATGCGCAGCGCGCGCTCGCGCATGATATGCAGGCCGATGTGGGCCTCATTGTCTGTTGCCTCACGTTCCTCGACGAATCCCACGCCGTCGTCGCGCACGGTCACCGCCAGACCGCCGCGGCCACGGCGCACGCTCACCGACACCGTGCTCGCGCCCGCGTGCTTGCGCACATTGGACAGCGCCTCCTGGACAATATAGAGCACCTGGGTCTCGGCCTCGGGGTCAAGCGGCGCACCATCGCCCTGCACGTCCAGATCGGTCGCCACTCCGGTTTGTTCGGCAAGCCGGCGCAGCGCCGCGGCAATGGCCGCGTCCAGATCCTGCTGCTTGACCCGGGTGCGAAAATGCACCAGTAGCTCGCGCACATCCTCGTAGCTTTCCTCGATGCCACGGCGCAGCATGTCCACGGTTGTCTGCGCATCCCCGGCGCGACCCTCGTCCAGCGCACGCTGAAGCATCTGCACCTGCAGATTGAGGAAAGCGAGCCCCTGCGCGATCGAGTCGTGCAGTTCGCGCGCGAGCAAATTGCGCTCTTCGGACACGGCCAACTCACGCTCACGCGCGTGCAGGCGCTGGTTCTCGATCGCGATGCCAAGTTGCTGGCCAAGCGTTTCCAGCACCTGGCGATCGGCGGCGTCAATCTCCTGGGCCTGGTTGAAATACAGGTTGAACACACCGAGCGCGCGCTTGTTCGACGTGATCGAGGTTGCCGACACGGTCTGGAAGCCGGCGCGCATGCAGGTATCCCGCGTCACATCGAAATTCGCGTTGCGCACGTCCAGCATCAGCGAGCGGCCGCTCCCCTGTGCAGCCTCTCCGCACACACATTCACCACAGGCCAGCACCTCCTCGCTCTCGAGGAAGTCTTCGCCCAGGCCGTCATGCACGATCATGCACAGGTTTCGTGACTCGAGGTCGAGCAGCCGCGCCGAACCTGCGCTCGCGTTCATGGCCTTCTGCACGCGCTCGAGGAAACCCTTGCACAGCGAATCGACATCATTGGGTTCGCGGAGAAAGGCAGCGACGTCATAGAGAATCTCGAGCTCGCGGTTCTTTTCCTCAAGATTGCGCGTCTTGAGTGCGACGCGCTCCTCCAGCGTGTCGTACACGTTCTGCAAGTGCACGGCCATGCGATTGAAACCTGCGGACAGCTCGCCGAACTCGTCATCCGAGAGCACTGGCACGCGCGTGTCGAAATCCTCCTGCCCCATGCGCTTGACGCCTTCGTGCAGTTCGAACACCGGCCGGACCACAGTCAGGAAAAAAAACCGCAGCAGCAAGATGGTGCCGATCACGGCAAGGGCGATGAGCAGAACCTGTGATGTGCGCAAAACGTTGGTGTTGCGCGCGTAGCTGTGTTCCATGCGCGACACGAAGTCGTTCAGCGCGCCCACGTAAGCCTGCACCGTGCCATCGAACTCTAGAGCACTTCGGTGCAGCCCAACAGGGTCAGGAGCGTTCGCAGCCTCGATCAGGATAGGCCGCAGGCGGTGCACCCACTCATCGGCGAGGTGGTCCAGCGCCTCCCGAATCCCTTCCTCGCGCGGAACGGCAAGCGGGCGCGTCGCGTCGCCGCGGCGCAAAACTCCGAGCACCTCGTCGAACTCCGCCACCCTCAGGGTCAGGTCGGCCGTAAAGGCGGCACGGTCTACGGTGTCAAGCTCGGCTCGGGCAAGACGGTGTGCAAGGCTGTAGACCCTCATCCGCAGGCTGCCGGCATCGTTGATCGCAGCCGCTGCGCCTTCGAGATGCCAGGAGATGAACAAGGTGGTGGCGATCGCGGCGAGTGCCACGAGGAAAAAGCCGAGCAACATGCCGGTGATCTTGACCGACAGACCCGAACTGCGGATGAACATGAGAACCGGTACCTTGTTGCGCATCCGCGCAAGCTAAGGACAAAAAAGCAGAAAGGCAAGACCGACAGCGTGGTAACGCCGTCGGTCCTGCCCTTCATCCCGGGCTCAAGCCGTGCGACGCTTGGTGCGCACGATCTGGTAGGCACGCCCCAGATAGTTGAAGGGCGCAGTCAGGATATGCACCAGACGGGTGAAGGGGAATACCAGGAACACCGTCATGCCGAAGAAGATGTGGGCACGGAAGATCGGGTCGACCTGATCCATCAGCTCGGGGCGCGGGCTGAACAACAGGATGCTCTTCACCCACTCGGCCAAGGCCAGCATCACCGCTGGATCACCCTTGTTGGCGTGACCAATGGAGAACGGCACCGTGATCAGACCGAGAATCAGGGTCAGCATCAGCCAGGTGATGATGAACACGTCGCTGCGCCGGCTGTTGATGCGCACGCGCGGGTTGTACATGCGTCGATACCACAGCATGCTGCCACCGATCAGGCACATCACACCAAAGATGAGACCAGCGATGATCGCGACCCACTGGTGGGCAAGATCGGAGATGCCCAAGCCCAGCCACAACGCGTGCGGCAGTACCAGCCCGGCGAAGTGGCCGAAGAAGATCATGATGATGCCGACGTGGAACAGGTTGCTGGCGATCATCATGCCGGACTTCGACAGCAACTGCGACGAGTCCGTTTTCCAGGTGTACTGCTCGTTGTCGAAGCGAATCCAGCTGCCGATCACGAACACGGTCAGCGCGATGTAGGGATAGATCCCAAAAATCAGTTTCGTCAAATACATCTTTTTCTCCTCAGGCGGCCAGGCGCGCCAGCGAGCTGTGGTTTTCGATCGCGCGAACGAGCACCGCATAGGGGCTCTGCACTTTCTCCAGATTGATCGCGAGCACGTTGAACACCTTCACCGCATCGGTCAGGAACACGCGCGCCTCGGTCTGCTCGAGTTGCGACACGAACTCCAGCATCATCGGCAGATAGTCCGGGATCTCGCGTTCGTCGTGCTGCAGCCCGTAGGACTTGTAGAACTCGGAAAGATCGATCAGGGCCGGACCGCGGTTCTTGTCGTCGCCAAACACGTGGTGCGTCAGATGCAGGCTGTGCTCGGGGGTGAGGTCAAAGGTCTTGACATACCCCCCCTCGAGCTCGGTCTGCTCCTGCGCCAGCATCCAGTCGATGAAACCGGCGATGCCGATGTGCTCGGCTTCGGAGAACACTTCATCGGTATCCACCGAACGCAGCAAACCAAGCGCCCCACCCTCCTCGGCGACTGCCGAGCGCAGGTCATCCACGATCTCGCTACCCGGATAATCGAGTAGCACCGCAAGCAGCTTGTAAGTCAGCATGATTCAGACTCCTCAGTAACGTTCGCCGGTGATGTCGTGCAGGTCGTCAGCGTGCGGTGCCAGCTTACGCGGCTCCATCGACTCCAGACGACGCTCGGGGAACAGGGAATTCGGCGAGATGCCGACCGAGGACGCGCTGCCGAAGCTGAAGCCGGCCTGGCCCTGGAAGCCGTGGTAGTCCTCGAGGCGCATTTCTTCCTTGGAGGTCGGGATGACGAAGCGGTCCTCGTAGTTCGCGATCGCCAGATAGCGATACATCTCCTTGGCCATGTCCTCGCTCATGCCCACAGCTTCGAGCGGACGCAGGTCGGCCTTACCTTCGACGTGCACCGAACGCTGGTAGGAGCGCATCGCGATCATGCGGTTGAGGGCATCGACAATCGGCTGCTCCTTGCCGGCAGTCAGCATGTTGGCGAGGTACTGCACCGGCAGGCGCATCGCCGAGGCCTTCGGAATCACGCCGTCGGATTCGGTCGGCAGCGTCTTCTGGTCGATCTGCGACTGCACCGGCGACAGCGGTGGCACGTACCAGATCATCGGCAGGGTGCGGTACTCGGGGTGCAGCGGAAATGCGATCTTCCACTGCACGGCCATCTTGTAGATCGGCGATTTTTGCGCAGCAAGGATCCAGTCGTCGGTGATGCCATCCTTCTTCGCCTGCGCGATGACCGCGGGGTCGAAGGGGTCGACGAAGATGTCAAGATGGTCCTGATACAGATCCTGAACATCGTCGGCGCTGGCTGCGGCGGAAATCTTGTCGGCGTCATACAGGATGATGCCGTTGTAGCGGATGCGCCCGACGCAGGTCTCGGAGCAGACCGTCGGCAGACCGTTCTCGACGCGCGGGTAGCAGCCCACGCACTTTTCCGCCTTCGACGACTCCCAGTTGAAGAACACCTTCTTGTAGGGGCAGCCGGAGATGCACATGCGCCAGCCGCGGCAGCGGTCCTGGTCGGCCAGCACGATGCCGTCTTCCTCGCGCTTGTACAGCGCACCCGAAGGACAGGACGCCACGCATGCCGGGTTGATGCAATGGTTGCAGATCCGCGGCAGATACATGTGGAAGGTGTTTTCGAACTGCTTGTACATCTCCTTCTCCATGTTGGAGAAGTTCTTGTCGCGGGCGCGTGAGGCGAACTCCCCGGCGAGGTCGTCCTCCCAGTTCGGCCCCCAGGTCACCTTTTCCATGCGCTCGCCGGTGATCTGCGACACCGGCCGGGCAGTGGGCGCTGCTTCGGACAAGGGCGCGTTCTGCAGCCGCGCGTAGTCGTACGTGAACGGCTCATAGTAGTCATCGATCTGCGGCAGGTTGGGGTTGGCGAAGATCTGCACGATCTTCTTGACCCGTCCGCCCGCCTTGAGCTCGAGCTTGCCATTGACCTTCTCCCAGCCGCCCTTCCACTTCTCCTGGTTCTCCCATTCCTTCGGGTAGCCGATACCAGGCTTTGACTCGACGTTGTTGAACCAGGCGTACTCAACGCCCTTGCGGTTGGTCCACACGTTCTTGCAGGTCACCGAGCAGGTGTGGCAACCAATGCACTTATCGAGGTTGAACACCATTGCAAACTGCGCACGGATTTTCATCTTGATCTCCGAATCCTTGTCTTTGTAGCGGCGCGGGCGAGTCGTCTCGCCCGCTGCCGCCCCGGGCGCCAGCAGACCTGCGTCCGCTTGCGCCCCTCGTTCGTCAGCTGCCGCTCAGCGCGGGCCGATGCCTGGCGGGTTGAGGGCAGCCTCGCGCTCCGGTGTCAGCGGACGCTCCAGCCAGTCGATGTCCTGATCCTCGATCTTGTGGATCACCACCACTTCGTCGCGCTGACACCCCACGGTGCCGTAGTAGTTGAAGCTGTAAGCCAGCTGCGCATAGCCGCCGACCATGTTGGTGGGCTTGACGATGACGCGGGTAACCGAGTTCAGGATGCCGCCACGCTTGCCGGTGGTGTTCGAGCCGGGCACGTTCACGTTCTTCTCCTGGGCGTGGTACATCAGCGCCATGCCTCGCGGCACGCGCTGCGACACCACCGCACGACACACGGTGGCGCCGTTGGCGTTGATCGCCTCGACCCAGTCGTTGTCGCGAATGCCGATGGTCGCAGCCTCTTCCTCCGACAGCCAGACGTAGGGGCCGCCACGGAACAGATTCAGCATGCGCAGGTTGTCCTGGTAGCTGGAGTGGATGCCCCACTTCGAGTGCGGCGTGATCCACGACAAGGTCAGGTGCGGCTTCTTCCTCACGCTGTCGGGCACGTTCTCGTGTGCCTTCAGGTCGATCGGCGGCTTGTAGGCGCAGAAACCCTCACCAAAGTCGAGGAACCACTCGTGATCCTGGTAGAAGTGAGCACGACCGGTCAGGGTGCGGAACGGGATGTGCTCGTGGATGTTGGTATAGCCCGCGGTGTAGGACACGGTCTCCGACTCGATGCCGGACCAGGTCGGCGCAGTGATGATCTTGCGCGGCTGGGCGACGATGTCGCGGAAGGTGATCTTCTCCTCGTGACGGCCGGCGTAAAGATGGTGGTGGTCGATGCCGGTCTTCTTCGACAGCGCGCTCCACGACTTGTGCGCCACCTCGCCGTTGGTCTCCGGCGCCATGCGCATCACCGAGTCACAGACGTAGATGTCCTCCTCGAGTGAGGGCATGCCCTTGGAGACACCTTCGACCTGCACCGGGTAGTTGCACTTCTTGAGCTCTTCGTACTCCTGGGTGGTATCCCAGTCGATGCCCTTGATGTTGTTCCCCAGCTCAACCATGAGCGGGCCAAGCGCGATGTACTTGTTGTAGGTCTGGGCGAAATCGCGCTCGACGAGCTTGAGCATCGGCATCGTCTTGCCCGGAATCGGCTCGCACTCGCCGTGCTTCCAGTCCTTGCCCACACCCATCGGGGTGGCCAGTTCCGTCGGCGAGTCGTGCTGCATCGGCAGTGCGACGACGTCCTTGCGCACGCCCAGGTGCTTGGCCGAGAGACTGCTGAATGCCGCCGCCAGGGTGCGGAAGATCTGCCAGTCGGACTTCGACTCCCAGCCTGGGGTCACCGCCTCACCCAGCGGGTGGATGAAGGGGTGCATGTCGGTGGTGTTGAGGTCGTTCTTCTCGTACCAGGTCGCGGTCGGCAGGATGATGTCCGAATAGGCGCCGGTCGAGTTGAGGCGGAAGTTGATATCCACCATCAGGTCGAGCTTGCCGGTCGGGCCGTTCTCGTGCCACTTGACCTCCTTGCAGTTGTTGCCGGCGCCGCCTTCCTGCATCACACCGTTCTGCGCACCCAGCAGGTGCTTGAGGAAGTACTCGTGCCCCTTGGCCGATGAGCCGATCAGGTTCGCGCGCCACACGATCAGGTTGCGCGGCCAGTTTTCCTCGGCGTCCGGGTCGGCAAAGGACACATCGAGCGCTCCCGACTTGAGCTGGTCGACCACGTACTTCGACACCCCCGCCTCGTCCGTCGCGCCTGCACGGGCGGCTTCCTCGGCGAGCTCGATCGGGTTGCGGTTGAAGTGCGGTGCCGACGGCAGCCAGCCCATGCGTGTTGCCTTGACGTTATAGTCGGCAAGCGACAGGCCCTTGTTGCGGTTGGGCCCGGCCGGCGACAACAGCGCGTCGGCGTCGATGGTCTCGTAGCGCCACTGGTCGGTATGGAAATACCAGAACGAGGTCGAGTTCATGTGACGCGGCGGACGCTGCCAGTCAAGCGCGAAGGCGATCGGTGCCCAGCCCGCCTGCGGACGCAGCTTTTCCTGACCCACGTAGTGCGCCCAGCCGCCGCCGGTCTGACCGACACAGCCGCACATGTGCAGCAGGTTCATGATCGCGCGGTAGGCGAGGTCGTTGTGGTACCAGTGGTTGATCGCCGCCCCCATGATCACCATCGACTTGCCACGGGTCTTGGAGGCGTTGTCGGCAAACTCGCGGCCCGTACGCTCAAGGTCGGCCGCCTTCACACCGGTCTGCTTCGCAGCCCAGGCCGGGGTGTAGGCGACGCTGGCGTCGTCGTAGGACTTCGCCACGTTGCCGCCACCGAGACCACGGTCGATGCCGTACTGCGCGATCTGCATGTCGAACACCGAGGTCACGAACACCTCTTCGCCGCTGGCGAGCTTCAGGCGACGCACCGGCACATTGCGGTACAGCAGCGCCTTCTCACCGGGCACGAAGTGCGGGAAGCCGACGGAGACGACTTCGTCACGACTGTCGATGCAGGTCAACTCCGCCTCGGTCTCGGCCTGCGCTTCGCCGGCCTGCTCGAGCAGGTTCCATTTGCCCTCCTCACCCCAGCGGAAACCGATCGTGCCGTTGGGCGCGATGAAGCGACCGCTCTTGCGATCAAAGACGATGGTCTTCCACTCGGGGTTGTTGGCTTCGCCAAGGTTGCTGTCGAAGTCGGAGGCACGCAGGTTGCGGTCGGAGACGTAGCCTTCGCCGTGCTGGCGCAGCAGCACCTGCATCGGCAGGTCGGTGTACTTGCGCGCGTACTCGGTGAAGTACGGGTCCTGCCGGTCGATGAAGAATTCCTTCAGCGCGACATGGCCCATGGCAAGGAAGGCCGCGGCGTCGGTGCCCTGCTTGACCGGCATCCACAGATCGGCAAATTTGACGTACTCGGCATAGTCCGGCGCCATCGACACGATCTTCGTGCCCTTGTAACGCACCTCAGTGGCAAAGTGGGCGTCCGGCGTACGCGTCATCGGCAGGTTGGCGCCGGTGATGATCAGATAGGTCGAGTTGTACCAGTCAGCCGCTTCCGGCACGTCGGTCTGCTCACCCCAGGTCTGCGGCGAAGCAGCCGGCAGATCGCAGTACCAGTCGTAGAACGAGCCACAGACGCCGCCGATCAGCGACAGATAGCGCGAGCCCGCCGCATACGAGATCATCGACATCGCCGGAATCGGCGAGAAGCCATAGATGCGGTCCGGACCCCACTTCTTGATCGTATAGACGTTGGCCGCGGCGATGATTTCCGTGACCTCTTCCCAATTCGTGCGCACGAAACCACCCAGGCCACGCACTGCCACATAGCGCTTGCGCTTGGCTGGATCCTTCTGGATCGCCTCCCAGGCTTCAACCGGATCACGACCAGCCTTGCGCTCGGCGCGGTAGAGCTCGAGCAGGCGGCCACGAATCATCGGGTACTTGATGCGGTGCGGCGAATACAGGTACCACGAGAACGAGGCACCCCGCTGACAGCCGCGCGGCTCGTGGTTCGGCAGATCCTCGCGGGTGCGCGGGTAGTCGGTCTGCTGCATCTCGAACGAGACCAGGCCGTTCTTGACGAAGATCCTCCACGAACAGCCGCCCGTGCAGTTAACACCGTGGGTGGATCGCACCACCTTGTCGTGACGCCACCGGTTGCGGTAAGCATCCTCCCAGTTGCGGTCCTCGTTGGTGACGATGCCGTGCCCGTTCGAGAAGGTTTCCTTGACCTTATCGAAGAATCTCAGGCGATCGAGAAAATGACTCATGGTTTGCTCCTGTCAAGTCGTCGCTTCGTTCGTCAAGCGCGATCGGTAAAAGTCTGGTTAAAAGGGGAAATCCGTAGGCCGAGTGGGAATCAGGGGTTCTTGATGTAAGCGCCCTTGCGCAGGTAGAACCACCAGTTCAGGACCACGCACAGGGCGTAGAACACCGCAAAGCCGTACATCGCGTTCTCGGGCGTGCCGGCCTTGATCTGGCCGCCGATCACCACCGGCGCAATGAACGAACCATAGGCGGCGACCGCCGAGGTCCAGCCCAGCACGGGGCCGCGCTCATCCTTGTCGAACACGAAACCAACGGTGCGGAAGGTCGAGCCGTTGCCGATACCCGAGGCAGCAAACAACAGCACGAACAGCGCCATGAACACGAAGAAGTAATCTTCGGGCGTGGCCGACTTGTAGGCCAGCAACATCACGTAGCCGGTCGCCGTGGAGGCGATCACGAGCACGATCGAGATCCACTGGGTGACGATCGATCCACCCAGCTTGTCCGAGATCCAGCCCCCCACCGGGCGGATCAGGGCGCCGACGAAGGGGCCGATCCAGGCGTACATCAGCGCCGACGGGGCGTTCGGGTTCTTCGTATGCACCCAGGCCTGGGCGGCCGTGTCGAACACGTGGGTGTTGCCGAAGATCACCGTGATCGACAGCGGCAGCGCCATCGAGAAGCCGATGAAGGAGCCGAAGGTGACCACATAGAGTGCGGTCATCGACCAGGTGTGCTTGTTGCGGAAGATCCCGAACTGCTTGTTCAGGCTGGCCTTCATCTCGCCGCTGGCGGCGAACTTCATGCCGTACAGCGTGCCGAAGATCACCAGCGCCAGCACGATCCACATGCCGTTGCCCGACAGCACGCCGAGCCCGCTGGGCAGATAGAGGTAGAGGCCGATCGCCGACACCACCAGGGCGATGCCATAGAACAGGATGATCTTGCCCAGTGCCGCGCGGGTCGAACCGATGCTGGGTGACACGGTGAGCAGGTTGTTCATGCCGAACCAGCCGATCACCGCCAGTGGCAGCAGCAGCAGCAGCCACACGAAACCGGCGTTCTGCACGAAAGTCGGCGTGCCAGCGGCGATCTTGCCGATCAGCGTGGCCGAGTCCTTGACGAGCGGGATGGCGTCGCCGCCGAGCGCACCGAACAGGCCAACGGTCATCACCGCCGGGATCAGCAGCTGCGAAGTAGTGACGCCAAAGTTGCCCAACCCGGCATTGAGACCCAGCGCGGTACCCTGCAGGCGCTTGGGGAAGAAGGTGGAGATGTTGGCCATCGAGCAGGCGAAGTTGCCCCCACCGATGCCCGACAGCAGCGCCATGAGCTGGAACACCCACAGCGGCGTCTCGAGGCTCTGCAGCGCGATGCCGGTGCCCGCAGCCGGGATCATCAGCAGCGCGGTGGTCAGCCACACCGTGTTGCGTCCGCCGCAGATGCGGATGAAGAAGGAGGCCGGGATGCGCGTCGTCGCACCCGCCAGGCCGGCGATCGCGGCCAGCGAGAAGAGCTGGTCGGGGGCGAAGGGAAAGCCCGCGTTGGCCATCTGCACCGTGATGATCCCCCACATCAGCCACACGGCGAAGCCGCACAGCAGGCTGGGGATGGAGATCCACAGGTTGCGGTTGGCGATGCGCGCGCCCTGGTCTTTCCAGAACGTGGGGTCTTCCGGGCGCCAGTCGACGATATCGACGCTGCTGGTGATCGTCGGGCTGGGCGCCACGGTCTTTGCTGCTTGCATGAAACCGACTCCTCGTTGTCGTGTGAATCAGGCCTTGGCCGAACCTGCGTCTGTGCGTGCGCCGACCTCGTGGCCGTCGAGCAGATCAGTGCGGCGTACTTCGGTCAGGTACATCCAGATCAGCGACACCCAGGTGACGCCGTAGAGCAGCATGAAGGCACTCGAGCGCACCCCGGTCAGGTCGAGCAGCGCACCGAACATGATCGGCAGCAAGAAGCCACCCAGGCCGCCCACCAGGCCGACGATGCCCGACACCGCGCCGATCTCTTCCGGAAACTCGTTCGAGATGTACTTGAACACCGAGGCCTTGCCGAAGGCCCAGGCCACGCCGACGATGAACATCAGCGTGGTGAAGGTCCACACGTTGAGGTGAATGCTGAAGGTGCGCGGGCCGTCGACCGTGCGCACGGTGAATTCGGTGTGCGGATAGGAGAGCAGGAACAGACACACCCACGACACCCACATCACCCACCAGGTGACCTTGTGCGCACCGTAGCGATCGGACAGCCAGCCGCCGACCGCGCGCAGCACGCCGCCCGGCAAGGAGAAACAGGCCGCCAGCAGCGCCGCCGTCTGCAGACCCATGCCGAACTCATTGACGTAGTACTTGGTCATCCACAGCGACAGCCCGACATAGCCACCGAACACGATCGAGTAGTACTGGCAGTACTTCCACACCCGAGGGTCCTTCAGCACACGGAGCTGGTCGCGGAAGGTGATCGAGGAATGAACCCGGTGCGTGGGGTCTTCATAGGTGAAGAACCAGAACGCCAGCGCGGTGATCAGCATCGCCGCGGCATACACCTGCGGCACCATCTGCCAGCCGAACATCACCACCAGCGTGGGCGCAATGAACTTGGTCATCGCCGCACCCGAGTTGCCGGCGCCGAACACCCCCATCGCAAAGCCCTGGTTCGAGCGCTCGAACCAGCGCGCGCAGTAGGCAATACCCACCGAGAACGAGCCCCCGGCAAACCCCACGAACAACCCCGCGACCAGGAACTGCCAGTACGCCGTGGCCTCCCCGATCATCCAGATCGGCAGCACCGTGCACAGCATCAACACGAAGAACACGATGCGCCCACCGTAGCGGTCGGTGAGCATGCCCAGCGGCAGCCGGACCAACGAACCGGTGAGCACCGGCGTGGCCGCCAGCAGACCGAACTGGGTTTCGTTCAGCGCCAGAATTTCCTTGATCGGGATACCGATCACGGCAAACAGCATCCATGCCGCAAAGCACATGGTGAACGCCGCGGTGCTCATGACGAGCACTGACAATTGCTGGAATTTGCGTGAAGCCATCTTGCCCTGAATCCTCGAAAGATCCTGCACAGTCACACTTTCGACGATCAGGATAAGGAGGACGGGCGCCGCGCACCATTCGCCAAAAGCATAGGCGGCAGGCCATGGGCTGGCAAAACAGGCTAGTACTTTGGAACTATTGGCAGGAGAAAAGGATTCGGCATCAGCTGCGCCAGACCGGCCTCATCTGCAGTCAGCAGGCGTCACCAACAGGCTGGGCTGCACCTGCCCGACATCAGCGCGGCACGGTGAAAAAAGACCTGCAGCGCCTCAGGAGCTGCAGGAAAGCATGGAGCAACCGGCGCGATTGCGCGCCCACTCTGGCCGCCGTGCGGCAAAACGCTCGCAGCCGGGCTGCGCGTCGTAGGGGCGGCGAAGAACGTCGTGCAAGGCCTGGAGCTCGGACAGATCGCCCGCCTCGGCCGCATCAATGGCCTGCTGGGCGAGGTAGTTGCGCGCAACGTAGAGCGGGTTGGTGCGGTTCATCCCGGCTCGGCGCGCTCCGGCCGGCAAGCCTTCGGCGCAAACCCTGGCCCCATGCTCCCTGAGCCAGCCCAGCAGCTCGGGCTCCACCGCAGCACGCCGCGCCGGGTCATAGAACACGTCCTCAAGCGGATCCAGCGTTGGCGCAGCGGGATCGATGTCCGCCAGTCGCCGGAAGAAGAGCGTCATGTCGACCTCTCCCGCCGTCAGGAGCCCCAGCAAGCGGGTCAACAGCGCGTCATCACCCGCCTCTCCCGGCCGCCACTGCGCCAGCCCGAGCTTGGCCTGCATCATGCGCTGGTACTCGGCCTCCTGAGTCTGCGCGTAAATGGCCAGGCCGCGTTCAAGCGCTGCGCTGTCCTGCACGACCGGATAGATCGCGTTGGCCAGTTGCCACAGGTTCCAGTGCGCGATGTGGGGCTGGTTGCCGAAGCGGTAGCGGCGGCCTGACGCGTCGGTGGTGTTGGGCGTCCAGTCGGGATCGTAGTTGTCGACCCAGCCGTAGGGGCCATAGTCGATGGTGAGTCCGAGGATGGACATGTTGTCGGTGTTCATCACCCCATGCACGAAACCGACCCGCATCCAGTGCGCCACCATCACCGCGCTGCGGCGGCAGACTTCTTCAAACCAGCGGATGTGGCGCTGGGCGGGGTCGGGCTCGGCCAGCACGAGTTCGGGGAAGTCGCGGTCAATGGTGAAATCGATGAGTTGCTGCAACAGCGGTTCTTCGCCGCGCGCGGCAAAAATCTCGAAGTTGCCGAAACGGATGAAGGACGGCGCCACACGACAAACGATCGCGCCCGGTTCGGGGCGAGCGTGGCCGTCGTAGAACATGTCGCGCACCACCTGCTCGCCGGTGCCCACCAGGCTGAGTGCACGGGTGGTGGGCACGCCAAGGTGATGCATCGCTTCACTGCAGATGAATTCGCGAATCGACGAGCGCAGCACGGCACGCCCGTCGGCGCGGCGTGAATACGGTGTGGGGCCCGCGCCCTTGAGCTGCAGTTCCCAGCGTTGTCCTTGCGCGTTGATCGATTCGCCCAGGGTGATCGCACGCCCGTCACCCAGTTGCCCTGCCCAGTTGCCGAACTGGTGCCCGCCGTAACACGCGGCATAAGGCTCCATGCCCGGCAGCAAGGCATTGCCGCCAAACACTTCGGCAAAGCGCGGATCGAGCATGTCCGCCTCGTTGAAGCCGAGCAACTCCGCCACCTCGGCCGACCACGCCAGCAGTTTGGGCGCACGCACCGGCGTCGGCTCGACGCGTGAATAGCACGCGCCATGCACCTGACGTACCTGCCGGCCAGTTTCAGGATCAGCCGGAAGCTCGCGAACAAAACGGTTATCGAACTGTAGATTTTTCATGAATTTTCGTTTTCCCTGTCCGTCAAGCGCGCAACCAAGCTGACAGCTGTGTGGGGTGTCTGGGGGAGCTGCGAGGACTGTCTGAGCCCGCAGGGCGAGTTCCGCAGCAGCGGACACAGACACCCCGCGCAGCTGTCAAGGTTGCACCGGAGGCGCGATTTTCAAAAAGCGTTAAGGTCCGGCAAAACCACATGTTGGACGGCAGGGGTGACTTGACCGGATCGCGGGGTATTTCTTCCGCGGGCTGCGGAACTCGCCCTTCGGGCTCAGACAGTCCTCGCCCGCTTCAGAAACACCCCACACTCCGGTCAGCCTTGCTCGTGCACGTCGAGTAAAAAACTGCCAAAAAGACTGCGAGGCTGTCTTGTCTGCTCCGGCCCTTGCCGCAGACGAAGTTCGGATCAAGTTTGTGCTTCGGACTCTACCCTCATGAACGCCTTGGATCGAATGCGTCCCGCACCACGTCTGCAAACAGATTCGCCGCCAGCACCAGCACGAACATGAAAGCAAACGCCGCAGCCAGTGACCACCAGACCATGGGCTCGCGCGCAAGTTCGGCGCGCGCCATGTTGATCATCGTGCCAAAGCTGATCGTGGTCGGATCCACCCCGATACCCACGTAGGACAGCACCGCCTCTGCCAGCACCAAGCCGGAGAAATCCATCACCAGCGCAATCATCACCAGATGCATCACATTGGGCAGGATGTGCCGACGCAGGATGGCCGGCGTCTTCACCCCGAACGCCCGCGCCGCCTGCACATAGTCCAACTCTCGCAGCTTCAGCGTCTCACCGCGCAACAGCCGCGCCAGCCCGGTCCAGCTCGTGATGCCGAGAATGAAACACAGCGCCAGCAGACGCGCGTCGGAGCGCTCGGCGGCGGTATCGAACCACTGCGGGTTGGTGTCGATCACCACCTGCATCATCAACACCGCGGCAGCAATCAGCAGCACGCCTGGAATCGCATTGAGCACGGTGTACAGGTACTGCACGGCGTCATCCACCCAGCCGCCCAGATAGCCCGCGGCAATCCCCAGCGCAACGGCGAAAGGCATCATCACCAAGGTCGTGATGGTGCCGATCACCAGTGCGGTGCGCACGCTCTTGAGCGACAGGTAGAGCACATCCTGCCCCACCTTGTCGGTGCCGAACACGTGATACAGCGGCGCAAGCTCCAGGCATATCGCCACGATGAGCACGACCGCGCCCAGGGTCAGCAAGGCCGCGCGCCATGCCAGCACCGTGCGCGCGCTCAGCATGGCGCGTGCAATCTCGCCCCAGCGCAGGCCACTTCCGCGCCAGACGAGGCTCGCGAGCACGGCGAAGATCACCAGCCAGGCAAGCAAGGCCTGCCCGGCCGCACGCGCCAGACGCTGCGCGATATCGGCTGCCTGCTCGGACTCAGGCTGCTGCAGGTGCGCGGCGCCGTGGACAAGGCGGGGGTAGCCTCGAAGCTGACGACCATCGGGCAACTCCATCGCCTCACGCTGGAAGAGCTGCGCCGCAAATGGGGCGGAGTAAGTCTTCTCGGTGTGCAGGCGCAAGGGGGCGAGCAGATGGTCCAGCAGCGACAGCACTTCGGTCGAATACATGGCCTCTGCTGCTGCCGCCTCGGCAGCACCGCTGGGCGTGACATCGGCGCTGCTGGCTTCAAACGCAGGCAACAATGGCCGGAAGTGCAGGCTGTCGAGCACGCCCACGGCGACGAAAGCCAGCAGGATCGTGGCCGCCGCCATGCCCGTCGGGCGTTTGCCAACCCGTCGCCAGGCCTCACGCAGAGGCGGGTTGGCGCGCACATGCAGGGTCGCGAGCACGGCGCTGCCCAACAGCAGGAACAGCAGCAGATCGGTCCACAGCAGCACGGGCTGGAAGCTCATCGCGGCGCTCATTGCAGACTCACCCGCGGATCGACCAGGGTGTAGGAGAGGTCGGTGAGGATCAGGCCGATGATGTAGAGCACCGAGCCGATGAAGACCATCGCGCGCACCACGGCGAAGTCCTGCGCATTGATGGCGTCGATGGTGTAGCTACCCAGACCGGGAATGGCGAAGAAGGACTCCACCAGCAAGCTGCCCATGAACAAGAGCGGGATCACCACCACCACACCGGTGAGGATGGGGATCAACGCGTTGCGCAGCACGTGGCGGAACAGCACCGCGAGCTCGGACAGACCCTTGGCGCGTGCGGTGCGCACATAGTCCTTGGATATTTCCTCGAGAAAGATCGTGCGATACCAGCGCGCACTTGAACCAATGCCGGCGAGAACGCTGATCATCACCGGCAGGATGAGGAAGCGGCCCGCATCCAGACCCGAGGCGTAACCCGAGATCGGCACCAGCGCCCACAGCTTGGACACCAGCCACTGCCCACCAATGATGTAGAACAGGCTGGAGATCGACATCATCGCCACGCACAGCACCACCCCCCAGAAATCGAGATAGGTGGCGCGAAAGAACACCAGCAGCAGGGCGAAGCTGATCGACACGCCCAGACTGAGGATGAAAGTCGGCAAGGCGATCGCCAGCGAGGGCCCCATGCGGTCGCGGATTTCCTGGCCAATGTCGCGGCCGTCATCAGCCCGACCGAAGTCCAGCGCAAACATGCGCAGCGACTTGTCGAAGAAGATGGTCTCGCTGAAACGTGCGCTGCCGGTGGCCTCGGTGTTGATGAACATGGGCTTGTCGTAGCCACGCTCGAGCTTCCAGCGCTCGATCGCCTCGGGCGTGGCGCGCTTGACACCGATTTGCATGCGCGCCACGTCGTCAGGCGAGTTGACCACGAAGAACAGCACGAAGGTCAGCAAGTTGACCCCGATCAGGATGGGGATCGCATACATCGCGCGGCGAATCAGATAGGCGAACATCAGCTTCGGCCTCCGCTCTCGCCCACTCCCGCAGCCGCCGTCGCGCGTTCGCGCCGCCGCCAGTGCAGAAGCGCCGGCGCGATCAGGCCCGCGATCAGCAGCGCCACCAGCGCCAAGGGCCACAGCACGGGCTCGTTCCATGCCGCACGCGCTTCAGCCCGGCGCGCAATGTCGAGACGTTGATACTTCATGTTGTTGCGCACCATGGAGCCCGGCTTGCGGTTCAGCACCCAGCCGTGCTGGAGGGAATAGGCCTTGGGGTGGAAGGCAAAGATCCACGGCGCGTCCTGTTGCAGCATCGCCACCATGCGATCGATGATCTGCTGGCGGGCAGCACCGTCAGGCATGGCCTTCATGCGTTCGAACAAGCGGTCGTACTCCGGATTGGCGTAATTGGCTGCGTTCTGGCCGTTGAACTTCACCTTGCCTTGTGGGCCATGGAGCAGGAAGAGCAGGTTCTCCGGGTCGGGGTAATCGGCGTTCCAGCCAAAGAAGAACAGCTGCGCATTGCCCTGGCGGATCTTGTCCTGGAAACGATTGAAATCCGTCGGGCGCACCACGAACTGCACACCCAGCGCCCGGAACTGCTTGGCCAGCCAGTCCGAGCGCGCCTTGTCGCCCAGACCGCCCGGCGTGGTGTCAAGGTTGATGACGAGCGGCTCGCCAGTCTGGGCATTGCGCCCATTGGGCCAGCCCGCCTCGGCAAGCAGACGCGCCGCCTCATCCCGGCTGCGGCGCTGCGCATGACCACCCGCGGCCGTTTCGCCACCCCGCCATTCGTAGACCACCGGATTGATGCCGGCGCGCCCCTCGTGGGCGCCGAAGATGCCCGGCGGTATCGGGCTCATGCCCGGCAGGCCGCGACCATTGAGAAAGATCGACACGAACTCTTCCATGTCGAGTGCGATCGAGATCGCCTGGCGCAGCTTGCGCGCCTTGTCCTTCTCCGCCTTGCTCGGCCCGCCACCCAGCACCGGATCGAGCATGTTGAAGCCGAGGTAGAAGATCGAGGGTGAGATCGAGGTCAGCAGGCGAATGCCCTTAGCCTCCATGTCCTCGGACAGGGCCACCTCACCCTGACTGCTCAAGCTCACCGCCTGGTCGAAGTTGTCCGAGGACACTCCGGAGGCGTCGTAATAACCTTGCAGGAACTTGTTCCAGTAGGGAATGCCTTCGCGCTCGCGTGAAAACACCAGGCGGTCGATGAAGGGCATGGGCTGGCCGCAGTCGGCCAGCAGCCCGGCCTCGGTGTCACCGGCCTCGCCCTCGCATGGATAAGCATCGCCACGGTAATTCGGGTTGCGCGCCAGCACCATGCGCGCGTTCGGATTGTTCTCGACCAGCATGTAGGGTCCGGTGCCGATCGGCCACCAATCCAGCGTCAGGTTGCGCTCGGCCATGCCAGGCTGGGCAAAGAAGCGATCGACCTCGGGCGGCACCGGGCTGAAGAAGGGCATCGACAGCCAGTACAGGAACTGTGGGTAGGCCCCCTGCAAGGTGATGCGATAGCTGAAACGGTCGATGACCTCGACCCCGGGCAGCTCGAAGCGCTCAAGATCGAGCTCGGCGCCACCGTCCGCGCTTGCTGCCTGCTGCGCCGCCAGCAGTTGCGCGTGCAAGGTCTTGAGCCCGGGAATGTACTCCGCCATGAGCTCGAAGATGGGCGAATGCAGGCGCGGATGGGCGAGACGCTTGATCTGGTGCACATAGTCGGCCGCCAGCAACTCACGCGTGCCGCTGTCGGCAAAATCTCCCAGGCCACGCACAGCGCGCAGATCGTCCGCGCTCAACCCCAGGTAGCGCGGCGAACCGTCTTCCTTTCGTGCAAATGCGGGATGGGGTTGATACAGGATGCCCGGCCGGATGCGGATCTCCACCACCGTCTGCGTCACCGCGGCGGGGTCGGCGTCGGCCCGCAGCTCGCGTCCGTCGCGGCCATAGCGGCGCACGCGCGGCATCTCGAGCGCGGTGGCCGGCTCCAGCACATAGGGGCGCTTGAGGTAGTGATACTGCAGCGGTGGCTCGACGATCTGATACAGGAAGCTGGCCTCGTCCTCGCTATAGGATTGAACCGGGTCCAGATGTTTGGGGCGCTCGGTGAATGCGCCGTAAAAGATGTTCTGCCCGCGCTCGGCCATCGGGTAGGGGTCGTTGAGCTCGGTTGCGCAAGCGTACAACAGCCCGGCGCAGGCCACGGCCAGCACCCTGCCAAGGACAGGCCGCAAGGAAGACAAAGCGGTGATGCAAGCGGAAAGAGGAGGAGACACAGGCAATCTGGACACAAAGACCATTCAGGAGCAGCCGCGATTCTGGCAGGTTTTGACCGCGATCACAGCGCACGGACTCGATGCGCAGACAAGCCCGGCGCTTTCCGCGTCGTGTGGCTGCGCACTGTTGCTCTGCAACATCCATAATGCAAGGCTCAGAAGACCACAGTGCCCGCCAGGCTTTTGGCTATAATCCTGCGCTTGTTACTCGGAGTTGGATCAATGGGCTTTCTCGTCGGCAAGCGAATCCTGATCACTGGTCTGCTGAGCAACCGCTCGATTGCATACGGCATTGCCAAGGCCATGCATCGCGAAGGCGCCGAGCTCGCGTTCACTTACCAGAACGAGCGCTTCCTCGAGCGTGTGGCAAAGCTGGCAAGCGAGTTCAGCAGCACACTGCTGTTTCCGCTCGATGTCCAGGATGACCGACAGATCACGGCCTTGTTCGATGAGCTCGGCCAGCACTGGGACGGGCTGGACGCACTTGTGCATTCGATCGCCTATGCGCCAAGCGATGCGCTCGACGGCGATTTCCTCGACGGCCTCACACGCGACGCCTTTCGCATCTCTCAGGAGGTCAGCGCCTACAGCTTTCCCGCGCTTGCCAAGGCCGCGCGGCCGATGATGAAAGGGCGTAACGGCGCCCTGCTGACGCTGTCCTACCTGGGTGCCGAGCGCACCATGCCCAACTACAACATCATGGGCCTGGCCAAGGCCAGCCTGGAGGCGTCGGTGCGCTACCTGGCGGTCAGCCTCGGCCCGGAAGGGACACGCGCCAATGCCATCTCCGCAGGGCCGATCAAGACCCTGGCGGCCGCCGGCATAGGCAGCTTCGGCAAGCTGCTCGCATTCAACGAGCACAACGCGCCGCTGCGTCGCAACATCACCATCGAGGAAGTCGGCAATGCGGCCGCCTTCATGTGCTCCGACCTTGCCAGCGGCATCACCGGCGAGACCCTTTACGTCGATGCAGGCTTCAACATCACCGCCCTTGGCAACCCCGCGCCAATGGACTGAAGGCGGGATTGAGGGCGGACGAACCGCCGCACACGAGCCAGCGCCAGCGCACACCTGCATTGAAAAACCCCCCAGCCGGAAACTTCGCCTGGGGGGTTTCTGATCGCCGCTTGTGTTTCACGGCACCGCGTACGGGCGAGCCACGGGCCGGCCCGCGAGGAAGCTCACCGAGCTTACTGCTGCGCCTGGACGGGTGCGAGCTTGACCTCAACCTCGTAGCGCTGGCGCAAGTCGGCGATGAAGGCAGCGAAATCGCGCTCGGCCAGAAGCTGGCCGTACTGCTCGCTGACGCCCTTCAGACGCGCATCATCATCGGCGATCTGCGGACGCTCGACCGCGTCGATGCGGTAGATGAGGTAATCGCCTTGCCCCTCGCTCAGGCCCACATAGGCTGGCAGGGTCGCCACCGAAGCGGAGAAAACCGCTTGCATCGCAGCCGCAGGCAGACCAGGCGCTGAACGCAGCAATTCACGTTGCCCGCCAAAGCTGGCCGCGACCGTCTCGCCCTTGGTCAGCGCGGCCAGCATGGCGCTGCCCTGCTCGCTGGCGCGCGCTGCGCCCGCCTCGCGTCGCAGCTCAGCCACGATCTGCGCCCGGACTTCGTCGAGCGGCAGCTGCACGGCGGGCTCGAACGCCTTCACCCGCGCCGACACCAGCACATTGGACGCCACCTCCACCGCCTCGGTGTTGCGCGCGCTCTTGATTGCGTCATCGGAGAACAGCGCATTGAGCAAGCGCTCATTGCTGTACTCGCCCACGCGACCGTCCGCACGCGCGATCCAGTCCGTGCTGCGAAGCTCCAGGCCCAGCTCCCTGGCCACTGGCTCCAGGCTGTCTGCCTGCTCGTACACCATGTTGGCGAACTGCTCGGCCTGCTCGGCAAACAAGCGGCCTGCCGCCTGCGTGCGCAATTCGCCGGCGATCTCGTCCTTGACCGCGCTGAATTCCTGCTTTGATGCGGCCTTGATCGCGGTGACCTGAATGATGTGCACGCCGAAGTCGCTGCGCACCGGTTCTCCGATCGCATCCTTCTGCTGCGAGAACGCAGCGTCCTCGAAGGCGCCGGTCAACATCCCACGGCCGAAGAAACCCAGGTCACCGCCGCGCGCAGCAGTGCCACTGTCCTGCGACTTTGCCTTCGCGACGGCAGCAAAGCTGGAAGGATCGGCACGAAGCTGCGCCACCAGCGCATTCGCCTCAGCCATCACACGATCGACCTCGGCCTGTCCGGCATCGGCCGCCAGCGGCAGCAGGATATGACGCGCCTCGCGCTCCTCGGCAACACCGAATCGATCCGGGTTGCCCTCGTAGAAGGCCCGCACCTGCTCGTCGCTGACCGCAACCTGCTTCTCCACCGCCTCGCGGTCAAACACGACGTACTGCGCTTGCACCCGCGCGGGGCGCTGGAAACGCGCAGCATTGGCCGTGTAGTAGGCGCCGATCTCTTCGTCGCTGAGGCTCAGGTCGGCAGCAAGTTGTGCGCCGGACAGACGCAACTCGCTGACCGTGCGTTCTTCGAGCTGCGCGGCCAGAAAGCGGCGCACAGCGGCGGCAGGCACGAATCCGGCGTCGCCCACCGCCAGCGAAAGCTGCTGAATTCGCACATCCTGTGCCAGACGCGACTCAAACATGGCGGGCGACATGCCTTGCGCGCGCAGCATGGTTTCATAGCGCTGCAGTGAAAAACGGCCATCTTCCTGAAAGGCCGACACCGCAGCGATGCTTGCCTGCAGCTCCTGCGGAGTCACCGTGAAGCGATTCTCCGCGGCATAGATCGCCAGCACCCGGCGATTGATCAGGTTGTCCAGCACCGAGCGCCGCAGCTGCTCGGATTCGAGCACGGCACGATCGATCTGGCCACCCGCTGCTGCACGCAGTCGGTCCTGCTGGTCACGCAGCGCCTCTTCGAACTCGGTGACGCCGATCGACGAGCCGGCGACGGTGGCAACTTCATTGCCACCGGGCGCATCCTTGAAGTACGAGTCCATGCCGAAGAATGCGAACGGCACGATGAGGATCGCCAAAATGATTTGCGCAATGCGCTTGTTGCTGCGAACAGCCTCGAGCATCTGGATTTCCGTAGGAAGCCTGGGGGGATTGAACACGACGAAGCGCGACATCGCACAGGGGCGGCGGCCGCGCTCGCTTGTCAGCGCGGCAGTTTAGCGCATTCGACGCAAAATCTGCCGTCCTGCACAACAGGGCTTCGAAAGTCCCCAATGTGAGGAGTTTTCACCCGGTATACTCCGCCAATGCAAATGAGGATTGCTGCCCGCTACCTGACGCTTCTGATCTCGCTCACTCTTGGCTACGCCGCGCTGGGTTGGCTATCGCTCAAACTGGCAGTGCCGCCAGGCTACGCCTCGCCCGCATTTCCCGCTGCGGGCGTGGCCTTGTCCGCAGTGCTGATCTTCGGACTCCGCGTCTGGCCCGCCGTGTTCGCCGGCTCGCTGATCGTTCATGTTCTGGCAAGCCTCACGATTGGCACCGCACAGCTGTCACCTGTTCTTGTCTGCATGCTGGCCAGCGCCTCCACCATACAGGCGATTGCGGGAGCCTGGCTGGCACAGCGCTTGATCGGCTTCCCGAATCGGCTTGATGCCCCCGGCCCCATCGTGCGCTTCATCATGGTGGTGGCCCCGCTCAGCGCCCTCATCGCAGCCTCGATCGCGACCCCCATCCTGAGCTCACTCGGCGTCCTGTCGGCCAATAACTGGACCTTCAACTGGTGGAACTGGTGGCTGGGAGACAGCCTCGGCATCATCGCTGCCGCGCCCTTGATGTTCGTGTTCTTTGGCCAACCTGCCAAGGACTGGCGCGGACGCCGCATAGGCGTGGCTGTTCCACTCGCGCTCGCACTAACCATCCTCATCTTCGCCTTTCACCGCGTCATCGCGTGGGAGGAGATGCGCGTGGAGGGGCAATTCAAACGCGACACCGGGCATATTGCGAGCCTGATCAGCAAACGGCTCGATGCCCAACTCGACACCGTGCTGGCAATCAAGGGCCTGATGGTGGCCAGCGAGGAAGTGACACGGGCGGAATTCCACAGCTTTGTCGCACCATGGCTCAAACGCTACCCTGGCACGCAGAACTTCACCTGGAACCCCCTCATTCACCACGCAAACCGGGACGAATTCGAGCGCGCACTGCGCGCAAGCGGACAGCCTGACTTCCACATCGTCGACCGCAGCCTGGACGGTAGGGTCTATCCCGCACGCGCAAGCGCCGAGTACCTACCCATCACCTATATTGAACCGCTCGAAGCCAACCTGCGCGCACTCGGCGTCAACCCACTCTCCCTCGCGCCCGCGGTGGAAGCCATAGACGAGACCCGACTCAGCCGCCTGCCGGTTGCGGCTGCGCCGTTTCGCCTCGTACAGGAGACGGACAGCCAGAGTGGTGTGGTGGTGTATCTGGCGGTGGAGAGCAGCGACCCGCAAGCCCAGTTCCCGGAGGCCGGCATCATCTCCACGGCGTTTCGTATGGATGAGGCGCTGGCCGCCGCTCGCAGCGATGCCACCGCCGCCGGCATCGAGCTCTGCCTCGTCGACCTGAAGGCCGATCCAGCGCGCGCGCGGCTGAGTGGCCCGGCAGGCTGCGAGCTGGACGACTGGCTGGCCGAGGGCATCACGCAAAGGATCGACCTCCCCTTTGCCAGCCGCCCCTGGCAACTGCGCCTGCGTGCCACCGCCGCCTATATCCAGTCGCAGCGCAGCTGGGCGGCCTGGACCACGGTCGCAACCGGGCTGTTCGGTGTCGGCCTGCTCGGGGCCTTCTTGCTCATCACGACCGGAAATACGCGCCGCATTGCCGCGCTGGTGGAACGCCGCACGCGCGAACTGCAGACCACCACCGCGTCCCTGCGCGAGAAACAACAAGCGCTGGCGCAGGCGATGCGCATCGCTCGAATGGGGAGCTGGGAGACGCGCGACGGACGCCGTGGTCTGCATTGCTCACGCGAGCTCCATCAGTTGCTCGATTGCGATGAGCGCAGGCTCACCTCCCTGGGCGACATCCTCGCCAGCATCCGCGCCGAAGACCGACCGCTGCTGCAGTCGCGTCTTGATCAGTTGTCGCTCGCGCCTGGCCAGGCCAGCCTGGACTGCCACACCGATACAACACCCGCGCACATCGTGCACTTCCAGATCGAGAGCGAGTGGCATGAGGGCACCCTTTTACGCCTGCGCGGTACGGTGCAGGACGTGACCGAGGCACGCGAAGCTGATGCTCACATCCAGTTTCTGGCTCACTTCGACACCTTGACCGGCTTGCCCAACCGCACGGCATGGATCAAGCACGCACGGGAGGCCCTGGCTGCCGCCGAGCGTCATGGCGATCGCATGGCCGTGCTGTTTCTCGATCTCGACAACTTCAAGACCATCAATGACTCGCTCGGCCACCCTGTTGGTGATCGCCTGCTGGCCTCGGTCGCGCGTCGGCTGAGCGCCTGCCTGCGCGGCAGCGACCGCCTGGCACGGCTCGGCGGCGACGAGTTCGTCGCGCTCCTGCCGCGCCTGGATCACGCCGAGGACGGCGCCGTCGCGGCGCAGAAGATGCTGGAGGTGCTGGGCGAACCGGTGCGCATCGACGAGCACGAGCTGCGGCCCTCGGTCAGCATCGGCATCGCCACCTACCCGGAAGACGGCAACACGATCGATATCTTGCTCAAGCATGCCGACACCGCCATGTACGGTGCCAAAGCAGCCGGGCGCAACAATTTCCAGTTCTTCGTAGCGGAAATGAACCAGCGTGCAAACGAGCGCCTGCAACTGGAGAGCGCCCTGCGCCGCGCGCTGGGCGGCAATCAGCTCAGCCTGCACTATCAGGCACAGATCGACACCGCCTCCGGGCAGGTGGTGGGCTGTGAGGCGCTACTGCGCTGGCATCACCCGCAGCGCGGCATGGTGGCGCCCGACACCTTCATCCCGGTCGCTGAAGACTCCGGGATGATCGTGCCGATCGGGGACTGGGTGCTGCGTGAGGCCTGTCGGCAGCAGGCCGAATGGCGCAACCAGGGCCTGGGCGGGCTGACACTCGCAATCAACATCTCCGCGATCCAGTTCCAGCGCGAGAGCTTCCCGGAAACGGTACAGTCCATCCTCGCCGAGACCGGCGCCGATCCGACCGCAATCGAACTCGAGATCACCGAGAGCGCCCTCATGCAGCCGGGTCCGGTCCTGTCCGCGCGCCTGCAGAAGCTGGTGGATCTGGGCCTGACGCTGGCGCTCGATGACTTTGGCACGGGCTACTCCTGCCTTGCCTACCTCAAGCGCCTGCCGCTGTCGCGGATCAAGATCGACCGCTCCTTCGTCACCGATCTGCCGGGTAACACGGAAGATGCCGCCGTCGTCTCCGCCGCACTGTCACTGGCCCATGACCTCGGCATGGAGGTGGTGGCCGAGGGTGTGGAGACCGCCGCGCAGCGCGCCTTCCTTACCGAGCGCAAGTGCACCCTGATGCAAGGCTATCTGTTCTCCAGACCACTGGACGCCGCAAGCTTCACAAGCTGGGTGCGGGGCGCGAACAAGTCCTGAACAGGACCGCAAGCGCCTTCCACGCCAGACCTGCACCGCGCCCTGACAGCGGCCCGGCGCAGGCCTGGCGTGCTGATCAGGCGCGTGCGAACACCAGCTCGTGCGCGCGCACATCGACCCGGATCACATCCTTTGGACCGAACTCACCTTTGAGGATGGCCTTCGATAGCGGGTTCTCGATGCGATCCTGGATCGCGCGCTTGAGCGGGCGCGCACCGAACACCGGGTCGAAGCCGGCCTCCGCCAGCTCGGCGAGCGCCGCGTCGCTGACCTCCAGCCCCATCTCCAGCCGCGCCAGACGCTTCTCCAGGTAGCGCAACTGGATCTTCGCGATACCGGCAATGTGCTTCTCGTCGAGCGAGTGGAACACCACCATTTCGTCGATGCGGTTGACGAACTCGGGACGGAAGTAGGTCTTCACCTCCGCCATCACCGCCAGCTTGATCACCCCGTAGTCATCCCCGGCCATGGTCTGGATCATCTGGCTGCCAAGGTTGGAGGTCATCACGATCACGGTATTCTTGAAGTCCACCGTGCGCCCCTGACCATCGGTCATGCGTCCATCATCGAGCACCTGCAGCAGCACGTTGAACACGTCCGGATGGGCCTTCTCGACCTCGTCGAAGAGGATCACGCTGTAGGGCTTGCGCCGCACCTGTTCGGTCAGGTAGCCGCCCTCCTCGTAACCGACATAGCCCGGAGGCGCGCCGATCAAACGCGCGACCGAGTGCTTCTCCATGAACTCGCTCATGTCGATACGGATCAGGTGGTCTTCCGAGTCGAACAGGAAGCTCGCCAGCGCCTTGCACAGCTCGGTCTTGCCCACGCCGGTGGGCCCGAGGAAGAGGAAGGAGCCATAGGGGCGGTTCTCGTCCGACAGCCCGGCGCGCGAACGGCGGATCGCGTCCGCCACCAGGCGCACGGCCTCGTCCTGACCGACCACGCGCTCGTGCAGCTTGTCCTCCATCTGCAGCAGCTTCTCGCGCTCGCCCTGCATCATCTTGCTCACCGGGATGCCGGTGGCACGCGACACCACCTCGGCGATTTCCTCGGCACCGACCCGGGTCCGCAGCAGCTTGTTGGGTGCACCGTTCTCACCCGCCTGCTCCGCCATCTTCAACTGCGCCTCGAGTTGCGGCAGCTTGCCGTATTGCAACTCGGCGACCTTGTCGAGCTGACCCTTGCGCTGGAAGTCGGCCATCTGCGCACGCATGTGGTCGATCTCTTCCTTGATGTGGGCCGAACCCGCAGCACGCGACTTCTCGCTCTTCCAGATTTCCTCGAGGTCGTTGTATTCGCGCTGGAGCTTGGCGAGCTCTTCCTCGATCAGCGTCAGCCGCTTCTGCGAGGCCTCATCCTTTTCCTTGATCACCGCCTCGCGCTCGATCTTGAGCTGGATCACACGGCGGTCAAGCCTGTCCATGACCTCGGGCTTGGAGTCGATCTCCATCTTGATGCGCGCGGCCGCCTCGTCGATGAGGTCGATGGCCTTGTCGGGCAGGAAGCGATCGGTGATGTAGCGGCTGGACAACTCAGCGGCGGCGACGATGGCCGGGTCGGTGATCTCCACGCCGTGGTGGATCTCGTACTTTTCCTGCAGGCCACGCAGGATGGCGATGGTCGCCTCCATCGTCGGCTCCTCGACCATCACCTTCTGGAAGCGGCGCTCGAGCGCGGCGTCCTTCTCGATGTACTTGCGGTATTCGTCCAGGGTGGTGGCGCCGACGCAGTGCAGCTCACCGCGAGCGAGCGCGGGCTTGAGCATGTTGCCCGCGTCCATCGCGCCTTCGGCCTTGCCGGCGCCCACCATGGTGTGGAGCTCGTCGATGAAGAGGATGACCTGCCCCTCCTCCTGCGCGAGCTCCTTGAGCACCGCCTTCAGGCGCTCCTCGAACTCGCCGCGGTACTTCGCCCCTGCGAGCAGGGCGGCCATATCGAGCGAGAGCACGCGCTTGCCCTTCAGGGTCTCGGGCACCTCGCCATTGACGATGCGCTGGGCGAGGCCTTCGACGATGGCGGTCTTGCCCACCCCCGGCTCACCGATCAGCACCGGATTGTTCTTGGTGCGACGCTGCAGGATCTGCATCGCACGACGAATCTCGTCGTCGCGCCCGATCACCGGATCGAGCTTGCCGCTGCGTGCGCGCTCGGTGAGATCCATGCAGTATTTGTTCAGCGACTCGCGCTGGCCTTCGGCGTCCTGGCTGCTCACGCCCGCACCACCGCGCACCATTTCGATCGCCGCCTCCAGCGCCTTGCGCGCAAGGCCGTGCTCCTTCATCAGGCGGCCGGCTTCGCCCTTGTCCTCGGTCAGCGCGAGCAGGAAGATCTCGCTGGCGATGAACTGGTCACCGCGCTTTTGCGCCTCGCGATCGGTGACATTGAGCAGGTTGCTCAGGTCGCGGCCGATGCTGACCTCGCCACCGTGACCCTCGACCTTGGGCAGGCGCTCGATGGCCCGGCCCACGGCCACCTTGAGCGGCGGCACGTTCACGCCGGCGCGCTGCAGCAGGGACACGGTGCCGCCGTCGTCCTGCTCGAGCAGGGCCTGGAGCAGATGCAGCGCCTCGATGAACTGCTGGTCATTGCCCAGCGCAATGCTCTGCGCGTCCTGCAAGGCCTGCTGGAATTTGGTGGTGAGCTTGTCGAAACGCATGGACCGTCTCCTCGGGGAATGTTGGACTGAACACTATGTGGGGTGCATTGTCCCTGCTTCAAGAGGGGGCACACGTCAAGCACCGCAGCCCTGCAAGCCCGATGGGACTCAGGACACGGGCAAATCGCGCAGATCGGTCGTTGTCGCGCTGCCAAAGTGCTCACCGAGCAGGTAGTCCACCAGACGCGCGCCAGCGTGCTCGGGCGCGCTCAGGCCGCCGTGGCGGTAGAGCTCATCAAACCGCGCACGCTGCGGAAAGCGCTGCACGCTGCTGGAGCGGATCTCGGCCTGCATCGCCGTATCGAGCACCCCGGGCGCCACACTGGCAATGCGCAGGCCAGGATGGGCTTCTGCCGCGACCGCGCGCGCATGGTGGTCGAGCGCGGCCTTGGTGGCGCAATACACGCTCCAGCCGGGGTAGGGGGTGCGCGCAGCGCCGCTGGACACATGCAGGATGCGACGGTCGGACAAGTCGCAGGTGGCGCGGCAGAAGGCGTCGCTCAACATCAATGGTGCGCTCAGGTTGAGCATCACGCCCTGCGCGATCTCGCGCGCGCCGTGCATGCCGAGCAAGCCCATAGGCGCCAGCGTGCCGGCATTGTTCACCAGGATGGCGGCCTCCGTGCCCTCGCCCCCATCGAGCCAGCGCGCCAGCGCGCCGCTGTCAAGCCAGCTCACCAGCGCCGCCCCCCCGCCCTCACCCAGATCGAGCGCGAGCTCACTGAGTGCGCCGCCATGGCGCGCCGCCAGAGCCGCATTACCCTGTCGGCTCAGCCCCAGCACGGCGACTCCACGCTGCAGCAGCGCCGCCGCCAGCGCCTCGCCCAGACCCCGGCTATGGCCGGTCACGATTGCCTTGATCATCGCTCGCTTGCCTCCTTGTCTTCATCAATCCCTGGGGAACGGGTTCCACGCGCACTGAAATCGCCCCAGGCTGCGGGCAGCCAGCACAGGTCGGCGGCTTCGTCGATATCATGCAGCGGGGCGAGCAGCTGCGTGGCCCATCCCAGCGCCGCCAGTCGAGCGCGGGTCACGGCGGCGACGCTGGGGGTGCTCCACACGATGCCCTCGAACAGGCTGGGATGAAAGCGCCGCAGCCCCAGCAGGGCATAGCCGCCATCAGCGCTGGGCACCATCACCGCATCGCTGCTGCGCAAGGCGGCCGCAGCCTGCCTCAGCACGCCTGCATCCAGCGCAGGGCAATCGGTGCCGATCAGCACCACGGCGTCTCCCGCCGCAAGCACACGCTGCGCCGCGCGCGCCATGCGCGCACCCAGGTCACCCTCGCCCTGCTCCGTCCAGCCCACCGCCGGGGCGATCTCCACGCCGGCCCAGGCCGCGCTGCCAGGCGCGGGGCTGGCGCACAGCTCGACGCGGGCACAATCCGCTGCCACAGCCTGCGCCAACGTCTCATGCAGCATGCGCCGCGCAAGCGCCGCCGCGGCTCGAGCCCCCAGCACCGGAATGAGCCGGGTTTTGACCTCGCCGGGGAGCGGCGCCTTGGCGAACACGACGATGCACAGTCCATTACGCAGTCCATTCATTTGTAGGCCTCGGCCAGACGCTCGGCGGGCACACCACGCCAGTACGCCCAGCGCAGGCGCCACATCAGCACGATGGTGCGCCATACGCCACGCTGCTCCCAGCGTCTGCCGCAGGTGCGCACCCGCTGTCGCAGACAGACCGGGCGCCACTGCCTGCGCAGCCGCGCACTCAAGGCGATGTCCTCCATCAGCGCCAGCTCAGGAAAGCCGCCGACGGCCTCGAACAGCGCACGGCGCACGAAGATGGCCTGATCGCCGGTGGCAATGCCGCTCAGGCGCGAGCGCAGGTTCATCGCCGCCGCCACCACACGCAGCATCGCCGGCCTGCCCTCGATACGCACATCGAAGCGCCCCCAGTGGCGCGCGGGACTCGCCAGCGCGTGGCATACGGCGACGTCGGCAGCGTCGGGCAGGCGGGTGTCAGCGTGCAGAAACAGCAGGATCTCGCCACCACAGAGGGCCGCGCCGGCGTTCATCTGCAGCGCCCGCCCGCGCGCGCTGTCGATGACCCGCAGCCCGGCCGCACGCGCCAGCTCCACGCTACCATCGTCGCTGCCGCCGTCGACCAGCACGACCTCGCACGCACGCGCACGCCAGATCGACAGATGCGCGATCAGCGCAGGCAGATTTGCGGCCTCGTTGAGCATCGGCACCACGATGGACAGCGCCGGCGTGCCGGGGCAGCGCGCTGCGGCGGCGGCCTCCTGATGCATCTCAGTGCTCGAGTGCGCCGCCACAGCTCGAGCCCTTGCCCGCGGTGCAGCCATAGCAATGCGCAGCGACCCGGATCGCACTGCCGCGAGGGTCGTGTTGCAGCAGATCACGCAGATGCGGGCGCTGCAGTGGCGCGCCGTACCGGGGCACTGCCTGCTGCCCCGCCAGGCTCGAGAGCGTGGCGGGCAGATCGAGCAGCTGGTTGAAATCGCAGTCGTAGAGCCTACCTTGCCAATCCACACTGATGAGCGTGCGGCACATCACGTTGCTCAGATTCTGCTCACGATGATTGTCTTTCAGCAGCTGCAGGTAGGAATTGAACTTCCCTTTCGAGATCAAGGTCGAGCCGAAGCGCTGGATCGGCATGTTGGCCAGTGCAAACAAGGTGTTGAACACGATGCCGAACTCCGCCTCCAGCACGCGCTTGTAGTCAGCTTCCAGCCCTTGCTGGTCGGGCGGCAACACCGCCCCCTGGGGGTTGTACACCAGATTGAGCACGCGGCCGCTGCCGGGCTGACCGTAGCCCAGGGCATTGAGCTGTTGCAGCGCGCTGATGCTCTTGTCAAAAACGCCCTGACCACGCTGGCGATCCACATTGGCGATGGAATAGCACGGCAGCGACGCCACGATCTCGACTTCGTTGTCGGCCAGGAATGCGGCCAGACCTTGCTGCCCCGGTTCATGCACAATGGTGAGGTTGCAGCGGTCGATGACCCGCACGCCCAGCGCGCGCGCCTGCTGCACCAGCACGCGAAACCCCGGGTGCAGTTCCGGCGCACCGCCGGTCAGATCCAGCGTGGCGATGCCGCGCGCGCGCAAGACCTCGACAATCAGCGCCATCGTGGCCTCGTCCATCATCTCGGTTCGATTCGGCCCGGCGTTGACGTGGCAGTGCAGGCAGGACTGATTGCACCGGTAACCCAGGTTCACCTGCAAGGTCGTGACTGCAGCGCGCCTCAGGGCGGGAAAATCGCTGACTTGCAGTAGCGGTAATGTGGCGTGCATGCGCTTCCTCTGAAATGTTTGACGCTGCCCTCAGCATGGGCACGGCCGCGGCGAATCCTTCGCCGCGCGCGAGTAAGAAAAGCCTGCACAGCAGGGGTTCCATAACAGGAAGTGAGCATGAAGAAACTCGTCCTCGTCGGTGGTGGTCATGCCCAGCTCGCAGTGCTGCAGGCGCTGGCACGGCAGCGCGCAGCGGACATCGATGCGGTGCTGGTGACGCCCTCGCCCTGGCAGTACTACTCGGGCATGTTGCCCGGATTCATCGCCGGACACTACGCCGAGGCCGACTGCCGCATCGACCTGCGCCCGCTGGCAAAGGCGGCAGGCGTGCGCCTGCAGTTGGGACAAGCCGTCGAACTGGCTGCCGATGAGCGCCAGCTGAGGCTCGCGGAGGGCAGCGGCCTTGACTATGATCTGCTCTCACTCGACCCCGGCAGTGCGACGGACCTCGATACGCTCGCGCCGCCCGTCGCGGGCGCCCCCCTCGCAGACCCGTGGGCCGCCGAGCACGTGCTCGCGGTCAAGCCACTGGCGCACTTCTTTGCCCTTTGGCCGCAACTCCAGGCCCGCGCCCTTGCCGCATCCACCTACCAGCTGTGCATCGTCGGCGGCGGCGCCGCGGGCGTCGAACTGGCGCTGGCCGCCGCCCATGCACTCAAGGCTGCGGCAGGCACAGGCCACGCCGGCATACGCGTCAGTGTGCTCGCCCCGGCCGCAGCGCTGTTGCCAGGGCACGCGCAGGGCGTACGGGCACGAGTGACGCGACGTCTTGCCGATAGCGGCATCCTCGTCGTACCGCAGCGCGCGCATTCTGGCACTGATGGATTGCGTCTCGCTGACGGCCGCTTGTATCCAGCGGATTGCGTGATCGCCGCCACCGGCGCACGCGCCCTGCCCTGGCTCGAGCGCAGCGGCCTGGCCTGCAGTGACGACGGTTGGATCGAAGTCGGCGACACACACCAGAGCCTGTCCCACCCCGAGGTCTTCGCCGCGGGCGACTGTTGCACCCGGCTCGACCCCCGCTTTGCGCGCTCGGGCGTGCATGCGGTGCATGCCGGGCCGGTGCTGGCCCACAACCTGCTGGCGCACGCGCGCGGCGAAGCCTTGCGGCACTACACCCCGCGCCGGCATTCACTCTATCTGATCGCCTGCGGTCCACGCTGGGCGATCGCATCCTGGGGGCGCTGGTCGGCACAGGGTCGCTGGGTATGGCGCTGGAAAGACTGGATAGACCGCCGCTTCATCCGCAGCCACAGCGTGTGAAGCGCTCGCACAGTCGCCAGCACTTCGGCCACGCGCGGATTCAATGCGGCCGCGACCCGGACGCTGGCAGTTGGGGATAACGCACGTAGTCGACGAGATCCTGAATCTCCTGCGGGGGCGGTCTGGTGAGCAGGCTGACGATGATGATGGTGACAAACCCCAGCGGCACGCCGAACACCCCCGCTGAAATCGAATTGATGTGGAACCAGGCCTCGCTCATCGAGCCGCCGAAGAAGCTGTGCGTCTGCACCACGTAAAACAGCGTCACCGCCAGGCCCACCACCATGCCGGCGACTGCGCCCGCACGGTTCGCCCGCTTCCAGAAGATGCCCAGCACCAGCGCCGGGAAGAAAGCAGACGCCCCGATCGAGAATGCCAGCCCGACCATGAACAGGATGTTGTCCGGCCGCAGCGAGGCCACCCAGGCCGCCACCACCGCCACGATGAGCAGCTGTGACTTCGAGATCAGCAGACGGCGGTGGGTCGAGGCCGCGGGGTTGATCACCTTGTAGTACAGGTCGTGCGAGAGCGCGTTGGAGATGGTCAGCAACAGCCCGTCGGCGGTCGACAGCGCGGCGGCGAGCCCACCCGCGGCCACCAGGCCAGACACCACGTAGGGCAGCCCGGCGATCTCGGGCGTGGCGAGCACGATGACGTCGGTGTTGAGCGTGAGCTCTGCCAGCTGCAGGATGCCGTCGGTATTCAAGTCATCGATGTGCACCATCCCGACCTTGCCCCACGACGCCACCCAGTCGGGCAGGATGTCCAGGCTGGAGCCGACGAGGTTGTGGTACACCTCCCACTTGGCGAACACCGCGTAGGCGGGCGCGGTGACGTAGAGCAGGAAAATGAAGAACATCGACCACGCCACCGACTTGCGCGCGTCCTGCACCCCGGGCGTGGTGTAGTAGCGCATCAGGATGTGGGGCAGCGCAGCAGTGCCAACCATCAGCACGAACATGAGCGCGAGAAAATTATTGCGCGCGATGTTCGACTCTGCGGGCGTGCGCCCGGGGTGTGCAGCCGCATGGCGCGGCGGAGGCCGGGCGCGCTCGAGCGCATCGAGGCGCGCTTTCTCCCATTGCACCTGCGCTTCGGCAGGGGTGTGGGGCAGGTCTCTGAGGCTGCGTTCGGAGAAGGCGATCTCGCGTGCCGAGGCGTCGTCAGCGCGCAGCAGATTGAGGCGCTCGATCATGGCGCGTCGCTCAGTCTCCAGCGAATCCGGCAGCCCCTCGATCTTCTCGGCATAGGCCTGCGCACGCGCGCCGAACATCGCACGCACCTCAAGCTCGGCCGGCGCATCGAACAATTGCTCCTCGCGTTCACTGATCTGCTGCAACACCGTGCCATAGACCGCCTGCGGAATCGGGATGCCGGTGAGCTTGTAGGACAGGATCACCACCGGCACCAGATAGGCGATGATCAGGATCACGTACTGCGCGACCTGAGTCCAGGTGACCGCCCGCATGCCGCCGAGAAAGGAGCACACGAGGATGCCGGCGAGGCCGACGAAGAGCCCGATCTCGAACTCGACGCTGACGAAACGGCTGGTGATCAGACCCACGCCGTAGATCTGTGCCACCAGATAGACGAAGCTGGCCAGCACGGTGGCCGCCAGCCCGACCAGGCGTGCAAGATTGCCCTGGTAACGAGCGCCCAGAAAGTCGGGAATGGTGTATTGGCCGAACTTGCGCAGATAGGGCGCAAGCAGCAGCGCCACGAGCACGAAGCCACCCGTCCAGCCGGTGACAAAGGCGAGCCCCTCGAAGCCGGAAAAATACAGCGTGCCGGCAAGGCCGATGAATGAAGCGGCGCTCATCCAGTCGGCCGCTGTCGCCATGCCATTGAAAAAGGCAGGAACACGGCGGCCGGCGACGTAATACTCGGAGACGTCCGAGGTCCGGCTCATGACGCCGATGCCGGCATAGATCGCGATCGTGACGAACAGGAAAACGTGGCCGATCATGCGCTGCGACAGGCCGAAGTGCTCGCCGACCGCCAGCCCCACCACGAACAGCACGAAAGTGACCGAGTACCAGCCGTAATATCGCTTGAGGCGGTGGGCGAACGCGGACTGGGCGCTCACGCCCGATCCTGGACAATAAGGTCCGCCGCCCAGCGCAGCATCAATACTTTATCCGCGCGTAGTAGGTCTTCTCCGCGGCCTCACGTGCTTCGCGCAGCGTGCGAATGCCCTGCTCTGCCAGCAAGGGCACGAGCTTGAGGAAGACCTCCGCGGTCACGATCGCATCACCGAGCGCGGTATGCCGACCGACGATGGTCAGGCCCAGGCGCTCGGCAATGGCTTCCAGGCGATGCGACTCCTGGTTGGGATGCACGACGGCCGACAGCAGCAAGGTGTCGATCACCGGATTATCGAAGCGCAGCCCGCTTTCCTCTTCCTTCAACTGCAGGAAGCGCATGTCGAAGGCCGCGTTGTGGGCGATGAGCACGGTATCCGCGGCAAAGGCATGGAAGGCGGGCAGGACCGAACCGATCTGCGGCTGGCCCTTGAGCATGTCTTCAGTGATGCCATGGATCTTCGCCGACTCGGGCGCAAGCGGCCGTCGCGGATCGATGAGCTGCTCGAAGGACTCGTTGCGCAACAGCTTGCCGTTGAGGATGCGGGTGGCGCCGATCTGGATGATCTCGTCACCCTGCGAGGGGTTGAGGCCGGTGGTTTCAGTGTCGAACACCGTGAACGTGAGCTCGGTGAGCGGCCTATCCTCAATTTCGAGCGACCTCTCCGACCACGCGAAGAGGTCGAAATCGTAATACTCAGGGCGGCTGTCACCGCGCAGGAAGAGCTCGGCCTCAGCCTGCTCCTGTGGTATGGCCGCCGGCAGCACGATGCGGAAGAAGGCGCGATGTCGCACTTTCTCGCGCTCCAGCCACATCTCGCCACTATGGCGATCGATGACGTCACGCACGTTGAGCGGGCTACTCTCGTCCTCGAACTTCATCGGCTCGAGCTCCCAGCTCATCACCGTCTCGGTACTCATCGCCTGCCCCGACCAGATCAGATCGAGGTGGACCAGACGCCCGACGGCGGCGAGACGGAAGCGCAGCTCGCGCACCTCGAACTCATCGGACAAGCGCATGGCCAGATAGGTCAGCGCCTGAATCAGGGAGAAGCTGTCAACCTTGATCCACAGGCTCTCGTCGACCTCCTCGAGCTTGGTGCGCAAACCGATGCGCTGCTCGATACGGCGTTGCACCGCCGCCACGAGGTCGGCGCCGAGCATTTCTTCCAGCGGCCAGCGCACCTTCAGGGAGTCGGCGAACTCATCGGCGGTCTCGTTCAGGCGCTGGCTCATGCCTTGCACTTCATCACGGATCACGCTGCGAAAGCGCACGCGCATGTCATCGGGCAGGTCGCCGTATTCGAGCATCTCGGCTGCGGCACGCACGTTGGCCAGCGCTGCCCGGTTACCCTCGGTCAGGTTGTGCAGCATCTGGTCGCGACGCGACTCGGTCTCGAAGTTGCGGGTGATGTTGTCGAGCATCAGGATGAAGCCGGTCTGCGTGCGCTCGGCCTCGACCGGCCGCGCCTGGGCTTCCCCGCCCACTTCGGTGTCTGCGGCGAGTTCATGCGCCGGTGGGGACCCGGAAGTGGACTCGGCCATCGACTTCACCACCGAGAGCACGGGCGCCATCTGCACGCGCAACAACTGCCCGGCGCGGGTGGTGGTGACGAAGTTGGCCTGCGGCTGGGCGACGCCACGCTTGAGGCGTTGCTGGATGGTTTCAAGCGCATGCGCAATCAGGTTGCGCTCGAACACGGCATAGATCGAACGCCCCAGACCAATCAGCTCGCCCCCTCCCGCCACCCCGGGCGCATCCGACAAGGCCCGGAACTGTTGGCGTGCGCGGCTGTTGTAGAGCAGGATGCGGCCGTCCAGATTGCACACCACGACACTTTGCGTGAGTTCGGACATCAGGGCCGCAAGGCGATTCTTCTCCTGTTCAACCGAGTCCTTCGCGCGCGCGATCTGCGCCTCCACGTCGCCGAGCAAGGCGTCACGCTGGCTTGCGAGCTCATTGCCGGCACCGGCCAGCATCTGGACCTCGGGCGGGCCTTCGAGCTGAATGCGGAAGCCGCGGTTGGCACCGAGCATCAGACGCAGGTTCTCTGCCATCCGCAATAGCCCCTGAACGTACTGACGAAACAGGACGCGCAGCACGCCGACACCGGCGGCAAAACCCACGGCGGTCAGCATGGTACCCACACCGAGGTGGGGCACGAGCACGGCGATCAGCTGCTCGCGCGCCTCGCCCTGGGTTTCGAACCAGACGATGAGGGCAGTCAGAATGAAGGGCCCGGTCATCAGCAGACCGAGGACGACGATTGCCAGGGCAAATCGCAAGCGCGCCGACATCGCTCAGTCCCCCAGCATGCTGCGTACTTTTTCCACCAACTCCTTGGTCGAGAACGGCTTGGTCATGTAGGCATCCGCCCCCAGGGCGAGACCTTTTGCCACCTCCGTGTCACGTCCCTTTGCGGTCAGCATCAGGATGCGTACTGCAGCGAGCGCCGGATCTGCCTTGATCTCCTGGCAGACCTCGAATCCGCTCTTCTTCGGCATCATCACATCAAGCAAGACCAGATCAGGGGGGTCGCTGCGAATGCGCCTTACCGCCTCTTCGCCGTCGTTCGCGATCAACACCTCGAAACCCTCCCTTTTCATGAGGAACTCCAGGGATATGACAATATTTTGCTCGTCGTCCGCGATCAGTATTTTTTTCGCCATGCGCCTCTCCTCCCTACCACATCATTCTATGTCATTCGCTGCCTGCAGCAGGCGCCAGGGGCAATTCAAAAGAGAAGGTCGCCCCCTCCCCTGGCACCGACTCCAGCCATAAGCGGCCACCGAAATGCTCCACGATCTGACGGCTGATCGGCAGCCCCAGGCCCGTTCCCTGCGGGCGCGAATGCTCGTCTCCCCCCTGCCTGAACTTCTGGAATATCGCCGGCTCGAGATCCGGCGCGATCCCCGGCCCGTTGTCGCTGACCTCAACGCGAATGAAGCCCTCCTCTGCAACCAGCCTCACCTTCACGCATCCATCCTGCAGCGGCACGAACTTGGAGGCGTTCGACAACAGATTGAGCATCACCTGCAGCAGGCGGTCATGATCGGCGCGCAGCACCGGCACCGTCTCGGGCAGATCCAGCTCGACCCGTGCATCACGATCACGGAAGAGCTGCAGGGTGGCGTCCACCGCGTGGGTGACAAGTTCGCGCATGTCGACGTCGGTGTTGTGCCACTCGGCATGGCCGGATTCAATCTTGGCCAGGTCCAGCACCTGGTTGACGAGCCGGGTCAGGCGCACCGTCTCCGACACAATGATGCCGAGAAAGCGCTGACGGTCAGCAACATCGATTTCCGAGTCATCGAGCATCATCTCGGACAGGGCACGGATGGAGGTCAGCGGCGTGCGCAACTCATGGGTGACCGAGGACATGAAGTCATCCTTCAGGCGGTCAAGCTCCTTCAACTTTTCGTTTACCGCCCGCAGCTCGGCCGTGGCCTCCTCGAGCGCGTGCGATTTTTCCTCGAGCTCATGCGAATACGCGCGCACCTGTGAGGCCTCATCAAGGATATCCATGACCTCGCCCAGGCCAAGTGGCTCTTCCTGCACCACCGTTGCCACCATCACACGGGCCGAGGCGCTGCCGATCGCTCCCGCAAGCAGCGACTCGGCAAAGTGGATCAGCTCGGGATCGGCCTTCAGCCGCCCGATGTTCTCCAGCCCGTTGGCGCGCGCATAGGCGCCGAAGGCCTCCTCGGTGCGGCGTTGGCCGAGGAAGCGGGCAACCAGGGGCAACAGATCCTCGATCTCGGCGCGGCCGCGCCAGAAGCTCGTGGGCGGACTGTCGCCCCTGCGGAAAACGTCCACAAAAATCGTGCCCTGACTGGCCTCGGCGCCGGTTGGCACTCGCAGCAGCGAGACGAACACGTAACAGCCGATATTGGCCAGCAGACTCCAGAACACGGCATGGCTGATGTTGTCCAGGCCACTCAGCCCGAACAGCTGCTCGGGCCGCAGCCACTCCAGCCCGAACAGGCCGAGCTGCAGGAAAGTCGGATCAAGCCAGCCCGACTTGGCGAAGGACGGCAGCAGCAAGGTGTAAGCCCACACGAAGAAACCTGCGAGCAGGCCAGCAAGTGCACCATCACGCGTGCCGCTGCGCCAGTACATGCCGCCCAGCATTGCCGGTGCAAACTGGGCCACCGCGGCAAAGCTGATGAGGCCGATGCTGACGAGCGCATAGGCCTCCCCGGCGAGGCGGAAATAGACGTAGCCCAGCAGCAGCACGCCGACAATCGCGCCACGCCGGATGCCGAGCAGCAGGCGCGTCAGATCGCGCTGCGCCGACAAACCCAGACGACGGCTGTGCAGCAGGATTGGCATCACCAGATCGTTGCAGACCATCGTCGACAGCGCGATCGCTTCGACGATCACCATGCCGGTCGCCGCCGACAGCCCGCCAATGAACACGAACAACGCGAGCGCGGCGTTGTCGTGCGCCAGCGGCAAGGTCAGCACGAAGGTATCGGGGTCGACCGTCCCCTTGCCGAAATGCAGCAATCCCCCCAGTGCGATCGGAATCACGAACAGGTTGATCGCCAGAAGATAGGCGGGAAAAACCCAGGTGGCGCGGCGCAGGTGTTGTTCGTTGACGTTCTCCACCACCGCAATCTGAAACTGACGCGGCAGGAAGATGACCGAGAGCATTGCGAGCAGCACGTGGGCGAACCAGCCCCCGTAGCCGATACGCCCGGTGCCGTCAAACACCAGCAGGCTGGCGAGCTCAGGGTGCTGCAGCGCGCGCGCATAGAGATCACCAAAGCCGTCATAGAGCCAGAAGGTGACGTAAATGCCGACCGCGAGGAAAGCGAGCAGCTTGACCACGGACTCGAAGGCAATCGCCGCCACCATGCCTTCATGGCGTTCGGTGGTGTCCAGATGACGGGTGCCGAAGAGCACGGTGAACGCCGCCAGGGTGAGCGCGATGTAGAGCGTACTGTCCTGCCACCAGCCCGCGGCGGCGCCCGCCTGCGCCAGCACATCGGGATCCGAGACCAGCAGCGCATACGCAGTCGAGACCGCCTTGAGCTGCAGGGCAATATAGGGAACGATGCCGATCACGGCGATCACCGTGACCAGGCCACCGAGCAGATGGCTCTTGCCGTAACGCGAGGCGATGAAGTCAGCGATCGATGTGATGCGGTGGCTGCGCGCGATGCGGATCATCTTCAGCACCACCAGCCACGCCAGTGCCATGCCCAGCGTCGGCCCGAGATAGGTCGGCAGGAACCAGATTCCTCCCGAAGCAGCGCGACCGACGCTGCCAAAATACGTCCACGCCGTGCAGTACACCGCCAGCGACAGACCGTAAGTCCAGGCGTTCGCGATGATCGAACGTCCTTCGTCGGCGCGGCGGTCGCCAAAGTACGCCACTGCGAACAGGACCAGCAGGTAGGCGAAGGAGGCGCCGATGATGAGCCAGCCTGGAATCATTCCAGTGTCCTCAGCGCGCGCCGCGCTCGGCAATCCAGCCTACGGCCACGATCAGGCCACCCCAGACCACGAACAGGTAGAGGTGGAGCAAGGGCACTCCGAAGATGCGTAGCGGCCGATCAAACAGCGAAAGCAGTGGAAAATTGAGCAGCAGGACGCCCGCGATGAATACAGCGACCAAGCGTTGCCCGGCAAGTCCTTTGCGCATCATGACTCTCCCATGATGTCCGCAGCGCCAGAAAAACAAATGCGCCCCCCGCTCTTGCTGGCAGGTTGGGCGCACCGCACGTACAGGTGGCACGCCTTGAGCGCGCCGGACTCCTCTCCCCCGCCCGGCCTCGCGGCCGGGCCTTCCCCTGTCGTTCGTTGCCGCGCCAGGTCTTGCGAACCGGCGCAGGTTGTTCAGCCCTTGAGCTGCTCGAGAATCTGCGGGTTCTCGAGCGTGGAGATGTCCTGGATGACATCGTCGCCCTTGGCCAGCTGACGCAGCAGACGGCGCATGATCTTGCCCGAACGCGTCTTGGGCAGGTTCTCGCCGAAACGGATGTCCTTCGGCTTGGCGATCGGCCCGATTTCGCGGCCCACCCAGTTCTGCAGTTCCTTGATGATCGCCGCCGCTTCGTCGCCGGTCGGGCGCGGGCCCTTGAGCACCACGAAGGCCACGATCGCCTCGCCGGTCAGATCATCCGGGCGCCCCACCACAGCGGCTTCGGCAACCTTCTCGTGCGCGACCAGCGCCGATTCGATCTCCATCGTCCCCATGCGGTGGCCAGACACGTTCAGGACGTCGTCGATACGGCCGGTGATGGTGAAGTAACCGGTGTCAACGTCACGGATCGCGCCATCACCTGCGAGGTAGAGCTTGCCCTGGAAGTCGTCCGGAAAGTAGGACTTCTTGAAACGCTCGGGGTCGTTCCAGATGGTGCGGATCATCGCCGGCCACGGGCGCTTGATCACCAGGATGCCGCCCTGGCCCCAAGGCACTTCGGTGCCGGTCTCATCGACCACCGCGGCCTGGATGCCCGGGAAAGGCAGGGTGCACGAACCCGGCACCATGGGCGTGGCGCCCGGCATGGGCGTGATCACGTGCGCACCGGTCTCGGTCTGCCAGAAGGTGTCGACGATCGGGCAGCGGCCACCGCCGATATGCTCGTAATACCACTCCCAGGCGGCAGGGTTGATCGGCTCGCCAACCGAGCCCAGCAGGCGCAGGCTGGACAGGTCGTACTGCCGGGGATGGACGGACGGGTTGTTGTCGGCGGTCTTGATCAGCGAGCGGATCGCGGTCGGTGCGGTGTAGAACACCGTGACCTTGTGATCCTGGATCATGCGCCAGAAACGGCCGCCGTCCGGATAGGTCGGCACGCCTTCAAACACGATCTCGGTCGCACCGCAGGCCAGCGGTCCATAAGCGATGAAGGTATGACCGGTGACCCAGCCGATGTCGGCGGTGCACCAGAAAACGTCGCTCGGCTTGATGTCGAAGGAGAACTGCATCGACATCATCGCCTGCAGCAGATAACCACCGGACGAATGCTGCACGCCCTTGGGCTTGCCCGTGGAGCCCGAGGTGTAGAGGATGAACAGCGGGTGCTCGGCTTCGACCCACTCCGGCTCGCACACGTCCGATTGATCAGCGCAGGCATCATGGAACCAGGTGTCACGTCCCGCCACCATGTTGCAGTCGACGCCGGTACGCTTGACCACGATGACGTTCTTGATGGTGTCGCAACCACCCAGGGTCAGCGCCTCGTCGGCGATCGGCTTCAGCGGCAGGGCCTTGCCGCCGCGATGCTGACCATCGGAAGTGATCAGCGCGACCGCGGCCGCGTCCTCGATACGGTCACGCAGGGCCTGGGAGGAGAAGCCACCAAAAACGATCGAGTGGGTGGCGCCGATGCGGGCGCATGCCTGCATCGCAACCACGCCCTCGATCGACATCGGCAGATAGATGACGACACGATCACCCTTCTTGACGCCCATGCCGCGCAGGGCGTTGGCGAACCTGTTGACACGCGCCAGCAGATCCTTGTAGCTCACGCGGGTGACTTCGCCATTGTCGGCTTCGAAGATCAGCGCGACCTTGTCACCGAGGCCCTTATTGACGTTGCGATCGAGACAGTTGTAGGAGACGTTGAGCTTGCCGTCGGCGAACCACTTGAAAAACGGTGCATTACTTTCATCGAGTACCTGGGTGAAGGGCTCCTTCCAGTCGAGCAGCGCCTTGGCGCGGCGACCCCAGAAACCCTCGTAGTCGTCCTCTGCTTCCTTGCACAACGCGTGGTATGCGTCCATTCCGGATACCGCGGCGTTCTTCACCAGCTCTTCCGGGGGGTAGTAATAGTGGACTTGTTGCTCGTTGGACATGCTCACCTCTCCTCAACTGATCTGATGGTTGAAGCAGACCCATTGCGGGCCTTCGGCCGGTTGGTTCCAGCCTTGAAATTCGTTGCAACCGCCAGGCGCTCGGCTGCCGCTGAATGCGGTGTATTTAAGAACATGTATCTTACACAGGACTTACACAGGCCCTATCCGCTCATCAGGCACGCGACTGGTCGGCAATGCTAAAATCGCGCGGTTGATCGCCTCACGATCCAACTTTCGCATTCTGCCCCCATGTCATCCCGGAGACCAAGCGCCATGACGATTATTCGCGAAGAAGACCTCATTCAGTCGATTGCGGATGCGTTCCAGTACATCAGCTACTACCACCCGCTGGACTTCATCCAGGCGCTTGGCGAAGCCTATGAGCGCGAGCAAAGCACCGCCGCCAGGGACGCGATCGCGCAGATCCTGACCAACTCGCGCATGTGCGCCGAAGGCCACCGCCCGATCTGTCAGGACACGGGCATTGCCGTGGTTTTCCTCAAGGTCGGCATGAACGTGCAGTGGGACGCAAGGATGAGCGTCCAGGACATGGTCAATGAGGGCGTGCGCCGCGCCTACAACAACGCGGACAACAAATTGCGTGCCTCCGTGCTGCTCGACCCCGCCGGCAAGCGCCAGAACAGCAAGGACAACACCCCTGCCGTGGTGCATTACGAGATCGTGCCCGGCGACCAGGTCGACATCATCTGTGCGGCAAAGGGCGGCGGCTCCGAGAACAAGACCAAGATGGCCATGCTCAACCCCTCCGACTCCATCGTCGACTGGGTGATCAAGACCGTGCCGGCCATGGGCGCGGGCTGGTGCCCGCCGGGCATTCTTGGCATCGGCATCGGCGGCACGCCCGAAAAGGCGATGCTGCTGGCCAAGGAATCCTTGATGGATCCGGTCAACATCCACGAACTGCGCGACAAGGCCGCCTCCGGTGCGGCACTGAGCCGAGTCGAGGAATTGCGCCTCGAACTGATGGACAAGGTCAATGCGCTGGGCATCGGCGCCCAGGGCCTGGGCGGTCTCACCACCGTGCTCGATGTCAAGATCATGGACTACCCCACGCACGCCGCTTCGCTGCCGGTGGCGATGATCCCGAACTGTGCGGCCACCCGCCACGTGCACTTCCACCTCGACGGTTCCGGCCCGGCAAAGCTTGAGCCGCCCAAGCTGGAAGACTGGCCACAAGTCACCTGGAAGGCCGACACCAATGTCGCCACCCGGGTGAACCTCGACACCCTGACCAAGGAAGAAGTCGCCGCCTGGAAACCCGGCCAGACCCTGCTGCTCAACGGCAAGATGCTCACCGGCCGTGATGCCGCGCACAAGCGCATCGCCGACATGCTGGAGAAAGGCGAGAAGCTGCCGGTCGACTTCACCAATCGCGTCATCTACTACGTCGGTCCGGTCGACCCGGTACGCGACGAAGTCGTCGGCCCCGCAGGCCCCACCACCGCAACGCGCATGGACAAGTTCACGCGCATGATGCTCGAGCACACCGGCCTGATCTCGATGATCGGCAAGTCCGAGCGTGGTCCGGTCGCAATCGACGCCATCAGGGACAACAAGTCGGCCTATCTGATGGCGGTCGGCGGCTCGGCCTACCTGGTGTCGAAGGCGATCAAGGAGGCCAAGGTGGTGGGCTTTGCCGACCTGGGCATGGAGGCGATCTACGAATTCACCGTGCAGGACATGCCGGTGACGGTCGCCGTCGACGCTCAGGGCAGCAGCGTGCACAACACCGGCCCCAAGGAGTGGCAGGCAAAGATTGGCCGCATTCCGGTCACGGTGGCCTGAGCCACACGCCCGCCTGTGGACTCCCGCGCCCGGCCGTGAACGCGGTCCGGGCGTTTTTTGCCTCTTTGAAAGTCCGCTGCGCTTACGCCGCCCCGCTCCAGGCGGCAGGAGGCTGCCAGCGTGAGAGCCAGAGCGGAACATGCTCAGCGGGCATCGGCCGCGCAATGCCGAAGCCCTGCGCCACTTCACAGCCGAGCTCGAGCAAGGCCGAGCCCTGCTCCGCCGTCTCCACCCCCTCGGCCACCACACCACGGCGAAACGCCTTCGCCAAGCCAACGACCGCCTCGAGAATGGCGCGGTCCTCAGGGTCGATCAACATGTCGCGCACGAAGAGCTGGTCGATCTTGAGGCGGGCGTGGGGCAAGCGCTTGAGGTAGGCAAGCGAACAGTAACCCGTGCCGAAATCGTCCAGCGCGAAGGAGACCCCCAGCTCGGCGCAGGACTCGACGATGCGTGCGACGTGGGTGATGTTCTCGAGTGCGCTGGTTTCGAGCACTTCCAGCTCGAGCATCGAGGGTGAAACCTCGGGGTGAGTCGCGAGCAGACCCCGCAGCCGATCCATGAATATCTGCGACTGCAGGTGATGGGCGCCAATGTTGACGCTGACCGGGAGGGGCAAGCCCGCGCGCTGCCAGACCTCGATCTGGCACAAGGCGGTGTCGATGACCCATTCTCCGAGCTCGATCGCGAGCGCGTGATGCTCGATCACCGGCAGGAACACCCCGGGGCCGACCAGGCCATCGTGCGGGTGCTGCCATCGAATCAGCGCCTCGACACCGACCACCACGCCGCTGCGCATGTTCACCTTCGGCTGGTAATGGAGCACAAACTCCTGCGCGCCGAGCGCCCTGCCAATTCGCGTCAGACTACGGTGTCGCCCGCGCAGCTTGCGATCCTGTGCAATGTCGAACAAATGGTAGCGATTCTTGCCGGTGAGCTTGGCCTGATACATCGCAAGATCGGCCTGACGCAGCAATTGATCTGCATCGACGTCTTCGAGCTGGGGATAGAGCGTCAGCCCGATACTGGCGGACACCTGCAGCTTCTCCGCACCGCAGCGCACGGGCATTGCCAGGGTGGCAAGCAGGCGCTGCACGAGCTGCACTGCGCGCGACTCCCCATCCAGGTCCCCGAGCACCGCGACGAACTCGTCCCCACCAAGGCGCGACATGCTGTCGCCCTCGCGCAGGCCGGCCTTCATGCGCAGCGCGAGCTCGACCAGCAGGCGATCGCCCATGTCATGGCCATAGCCGTCATTGACCTCCTTGAAACCATCAAGGTCGATGTAGGCCACGGCCAGATGCCCCCCACGGCGGCGCGCCTGCGCCATGCCCTGGCCAAGCCGATCGTGCAGCAGCACCCGATTGGGCAAACCGGTGAGGGCATCGTAGTGCGCGATGTACTCAAGCTGCATCTTGTGCGCTTTCTGCGCCGTGATGTCGGAAAACAGCCCGACGAATTGCTCGATCTGCCCATCCTCGTCACGCAGCGCGCTCACCGTCAACCATGCCGCGAACTCTTCGCCGGAATACCGCCGACTCCAGATCTCACCCTGCCACTGGCCTTCGGCACGTAGCGCGCGCCACATTGCCGCATAGAAGGCTGCATCATGTTGCTCCGACGAAAGCAGGCGCAGATTGCGTCCAATCACTGCTTCGCGCGGGTATGCGGTGATACGACAGAATGCCGCGTTCACATCGAGCACCACCCCATGGGCATCGGTGATCACGATGCCTTCGTTGGCGTGGGTGAACACACTTGCCGCCAGCCGGCGGCCCTCCTCTGCGCGCTCACGCTCAATTTCCGCACTGACCCGGTCATCGAACACATCCATCAGCACCCGCAAGGCGGCACAATCGTGCACGCGCTCACGCTTGATGGCGATCATCATGCCAAGCCCGCTTCCATCCTTGGCCAGCAAGGGAACGGCGCAGTAGGTTTCGGCACCCCATTCAGAGAGCAAGCGATCGTGGGGAAAAAGCCGGCTGGCGCTGTCGGCAAGGAGGCACATTTCGCGCGAGTCAAAGCCGCTGCAGGGGGCAGTATTCAAGGCGTACTCAAAGGCGGGCAGCGCTTTGCCTTCGGCCCAGCCGGCGCGGACCTTCAGCAGCGCCTTGTTGGGTACGAGTTCGCCGACAAAGGCCAGATCGAGATCGAGGGCCTCGACGAGGTGACGACTCACGGCTTCAAAAAAGGCGTTCCCGGACAGCGTTGCGAAGCGGGCTGCGAGCGCCTCCAGCGCCACCTCCACCCGCTTGCGCGCGCAAATATGGGTGCTGTAGCAGATGTAGCCAATGAAGCGACCCTCGCTATCGAAGCGCGGACTGCCCTCATGCAGCAACCAGCAATAGCTGCCCGTGGCATTGCGCAGACGGTATTCCAGGGTAAAGCCTTGCTGCGTCGCAAACGCGGTGGCGAAGACATCCTTGCAACGCTGGCGGTCATCCGGGTGCACCCCTTCGCGCCAGCCGCTACCCAACTCCTGCTCAAGGCTGCGGCCAGTGAAGCGCAGCCACGAATCATTGAAGTAGTCGCAGCTCATGTCGGCAGCACAGGCACAGATCAGTGCCGAGGACGCGTTTGCCAGCGTGCGGAAATGCTGCTCACTGTCGCGCAAGGCTTGCTGCGCGTCGTTACGCTCCTTTTCGATGCGCAAGGCCATCACCATGCCGGCACAGATGACCAGCATGGGCTCGAGCTCGTCAATCAAGCTCTGTTCGTAGCCCTTGGCCGCGTTTGCCAGCCCGACCATGCCTACCAGCTCGCCACCATGGAACAGCGGCAGACCCAGAAACGCAGGCAAGGGCGGGTGCCCGGGGGGAAGCCCGCCACGGCGCGGATCAGTGCCAGGCGCGTTGGAAATGACCGGCGCGCCGCTACGCACGACGCTGCCGAACAGCGTATCAAGGTTATGGAACTCGAAGCCCCCTGCGCTGACGCGCTCGTGCACCGCGTTCGACTCCTTGCTCCAGGCGACATTGCTCAGGCCATGCATGCGCAGGAAAGGCAGGCCCTTGTCGTCAGTCAGGACCTCGCTGATGAAGCCGTACTCGCTCTCCGACAGCACCAGCAGGTGACCGAGCATCGCCTCGAAGGTGCTGTGAGCCGGCCCGCCGACGAGAAAGCCCTCCTGCAAACGGGCGAGCATGGACAGCATCGCGGTCTGCCGCTGCAAGCGCCAGGCGAGTCTTTCAACAGGCTCATGCGCGGCCATCGAGCCTGCGTCTGCAGCATCCAAGCCCGGCAAATCAGCAGCTAGAACGGATTGCCGTTCGGGTATCGACACCGCTCTCTCCAGACCTTGTTCGTAGCGTGAACTATACCGTCGCCATGTCGCGAAAAGATGGGAGCAAGCTGGTTTACAGAACTAAAAAGGGGCGCGACCGCATTCGCGGCGCGCCCCCTCTGGCGGTGAAGGCAGTGCTTGTCGTCAGACAGCGCGGTGTGCAGCGAGCTGCAGCCAGGTGTCGACCACCGTATCCGGATTCAGCGAAATGGTCTGGATGCCTTCATCCATCAGCCATTCGGCGAAGTCGGCGTGGTCGGACGGGCCCTGGCCACAGATCCCCACGTATTTGTCGAGCTTGTTGGCGGCCTTGATTGCCATTGACAGCAACTGCTTGACCGCCGGATCGCGCTCGTCGAAGGCATGTGCCACCAGGCCGGAGTCACGGTCCAGGCCAAGGGTGAGCTGGGTCAGGTCGTTCGAGCCGATCGAGAAGCCGTCGAAATACTGCAGGAACTGCTCGGCGAGCAGGGCATTGGACGGAATTTCGCACATCATGATCAGCTTCAGATCGTTTGCGCCACGCTTGAGGCCGTGCTGGGCGAGTAGATCGACGACGCCCGCCGCTTCTTCGAGGTTGCGCACGAAGGGAATCATGATCTGGACGTTGGTCAGCCCGAGCTCGTTACGCACCTTCTTCATCGCCGCCACTTCCATCTCGAAGCAATCACGGAAGGTGTGGGCAATGTAACGCGAGGCGCCGCGGAAACCGAGCATCGGGTTCTCTTCTTCGGGCTCGTAGATTTCCCCGCCCAGCAGCTTGCGATATTCGTTCGACTTGAAGTCCGACATGCGCACGATGACGGGCTTGGGGTAGAAGGCTGCGGCAATGGTGGCCACGCCTTCGACCAGCTTCTCGATGAAGAACTGCTTCGGTGTTGCGTAACCACGCGAACGGCGATTGATCTCGTCACGCAGGCTGGCCGGCACCTGGCCGAGGTCGAGGATCGCCTTCGGATGGATGCCGATCATGTTGTTGATGACGAACTCGAGACGCGCGAGACCCACACCCTCGTTGGGGATCTGTGCGAACTCGAAGGCGAGCTCGGGGTTGCCCACGTTCATCATGATCTTGACCGGAATCTCGGGCAGATTGCCCATGTCGGTGGTGATGACCTCGAACTCCAGCTTGCCGCGGTACACATAGCCGGTGTCGCCTTCGGCGCAGGACACGGTGACCGATTCACCCTCATGCAGGACGTCGGTCGCATTGCCGCAACCCACGATCGCCGGAATGCCCAGCTCGCGCGCGATGATGGCAGCGTGGCAGGTGCGCCCGCCACGGTTGGTGACGATGGCGGCGGCACGCTTCATCACCGGCTCCCAGTTGGGATCGGTCATGTCGGTGACGAGCACGTCGCCCGGCTGCACGCGGTTCATCTCGGAAGCGTCACTGACCACGCGCACCACGCCGGCACCGATCTTCTGGCCGATGGCACGCCCGTGGGTCATGGCCTTGCCGTACTGCTTGAGACGGTACTTTTCCATCACCAGACCGGTGTTCTGACTCTTCACGGTCTCCGGACGCGCCTGCAGGATGTAGAGCTTGCCGTCGTCGCCATCCTTGCCCCACTCGATGTCCATCGGGCGGCCGTAGTGCTGCTCGATGACGACCGCGTAGCGGGCGAGCTCGAGCACATCCTCGTCGCTGAGCGAGAAACGGTTGCGGTCGGCCTCGGGCACGTCGACGGTGCGCACGGACTTGCCCGCCACAGCCTTGTCGGTGAAGATCATCTTGATCAGCTTGGAGCCCAGGTTGCGGCGGATGATCGCCGGTTTGCCCAGCGCCAGCGTGGGCTTGTGTACGTAGAACTCGTCCGGGTTGACCGCGCCCTGCACCACGGTCTCGCCCAGACCGAAAGAGGCGGTGATGAACACCACCTGATCGAAGCCGGACTCGGTATCGATCGAGAACATCACCCCCGAGGCCCCGGAGTCCGAACGCACCATGCGCTGCACGCCGGCCGAGAGCGCGACGTCGGCATGGGCGAAGTCCTTGTGCACGCGGTAAGCGATGGCCCTGTCGTTGTACAGCGACGCAAACACCTCCTTCATCGCATGCAGGATGTTCTCGTAGCCGTGGATGTTGAGGAAAGTCTCCTGCTGGCCAGCAAAGGAGGCGTCAGGCAGGTCTTCGGCGGTGGCCGACGAGCGCACGGCGAAACTGCCCTCGCCTTCTGCGGTAATCTTGTCGTAAGCGGTCTTTATTTCGGCTGCAAGCCGGTCCGGGAAAGGCAGCTCGATGATCCATTCACGAATCTGCGCACCGGTTTTGACCAGGGCATCGACATCATCGACATCGAGCGCATCAAGCGCGGCGTTGATACGATCGGCGAGGCCATTGTGAGCCAGGAACTCACGGTAGGCATCTGCGGTGGTCGCAAAGCCGCCCGGCACACGCACGTTGGAAGGCAGCTGGCTGATCATCTCGCCAAGCGAGGCGTTCTTGCCGCCGACCTTGTCGACGTCGGTCATGCGCAGTTCGTTGAATGGGATCACATAGCGAGTCATGGATGAGCTTCCGCAAAGAGGGAGATAGAAAGCAAAATCTGATTTTAACGTTTTATTGTGCTCTGCCGCACGACAGGGTTTGCCCCAATACTCGCCCGGCCAGGTGGCCGGCGATCACAGGTACACATCATGAGTGAAGCACCCATCCGCACTGTATTCTTTGTCTCGGACGGCACCGGAATTACCGCCGAAACCCTTGGCCACAGCCTGCTTGCCCAGTTTCCGGAAGGAAAATTCAGGCAGGTGCGCGCCCCATTCATCGACAATATCGACAAGGCCATCGACTGCGCCGCACACATTCGTGAAGCCACTGCGGCCGACGGCATACGCCCGATCGTGTTCAGCACCCTGGTCAATGAGACCACGGTTGCTGCATTGCACAAGGCTGACGCCTTGTTTCTGGACCTGTTTGACCGCTTCATCGGCCCCCTCGAGGCCGAACTCGGCCAGCGCTCGACGCACGCGGTTGGCCGTTTTCACGGCATCGCCGACAGCATGAACTACAAAAACCGCATCGAGGCGATCAATTTCGCCATGGCCCACGATGACGGCGTCTCGAATGTCGGCGAACTGGCAGAGGCGGACGTCGTCCTCGTCGGCGTATCACGTTCGGGCAAGACCCCTACCAGTCTTTATCTGGCAATGCAGTTCGGCGTCAAGGCGGCGAATTATCCGCTCATCCCCGAAGACTTCGAGCGCAACAAGCTGCCAGGGGAGCTGCACAAGTACCGTGACAAGCTGTTCGGCCTCACCATCGCCCCAGAGCGCCTGTCGCAGATCCGCCAGGAGCGCCGCCCGAACAGTCGCTACGCATCACTGGAAAACTGCCGCTATGAAATCGACTCTGCACAAAAGCTGATGCGACGCGAGAACATCCGCTGGCTCGAGTCGACAACCAAATCGATCGAAGAAATCTCCGCCACCATCCTGCAGACCGTGCGCGTCGATCGTCCCGGCTTCTGAACCCCCTGCCAGGCCGTAATCAGCCCCTCACGCGCGCATCAGCGGCGAGGCGAGCCCGTTCGGCTAGAATACGGCTTGATGCGCCCGCCCTTCCGGAGCAGGCGCTACCGAACAGAGCAACAGGAGCTCGCAATGAAAAGAACGCGCCTCAAGCGCCGTGGCGGCCTCGGACGTGTCGCAGAACAACTGGCCTGGCTCGCCAGCAGCGTCGCCGAATCGGGCAGCCGGGTCGAGGACCGTTACTGGGAAATGAAGCTGGGCGGCGTCCTTGACCAGCATCTCGCCACAAACGACGAAGAAGCGCTCAACGCCGCGCTCGATCATCTGTACAGCACCGAAGCGCGCGCCTACGACGAACTCGCCGACTCCATCGAGTCACGTGCCGAGTGCGCCGCCGGCGCCTTCCCCGAGCACGACGTCGTCCTCATCGCCGCCCCCATTCTGGCCTGGTCGCGCTACCGTATCCCGGCGGCGGTCGTGCCGCCCGCCGTACTTGCCAATCTGCGTGTCCACCTGCGCGCCCATGTGCTGGCACAAGGTGCTCGTCTGGCGGTCGCAGACTTCCTCTTCAGCCCCGATCAGCTGCCTCAGGGTTACTGCGCCACCGCTGAGTTCTCCAAGGTGCTGGGCGCGGCGGCGATGGGCGACCACGACCTGCGCATCGACACCACGGGCATGCCCGAAACCACCCACTTCCTGTCCGACACCCGTTACCTGCTGGCTGCGGTCGCCGTGCCACGTGGCTCCGCCCTCTTTCATTGGCAAGAGGAAGGTGGCAGCCGCGATAGCGCACGGGAGCAATGGCGGCGGCAAGGCGGTGCCTGCCTGGCGCCCCTGCTGCCGGGCTGTGCCGTCGAACTGGTGCTGCCGGAATCCTATTTTGCGGCGAGCAGGGCCGCGGACAAGGACAGCCGCCCCTACTCGGTGCGCGCCTCGGTGGCCTATCTGGGCACAGCGCTCGAGACTCCGGCGGCCAACCTGCGCGCCGTCATCGCCTCCTTCTGGGACCGCGAGCTGGAGGAATACCGCATCGGCTTCACCACCCACGACAGCGACCAGGTCCTGCACGGCGTGGTCTGGCCCTTGCTGGGTGCGGAGGATGAGGAAGCCGACGGCAGCTCACAGATCGAGGCGGTATTGCGCGAATCGGGCATCAACGACGTACTTCATCTCGAACACCACTTCCCGCTCGAGTACTGCGACGACTGCGGTGCGCCGATGTACCCCTCACCCGAGGGTGAGCTCATCCATGCCGAAATGCCCGAAGAGCACATGGAACAAATGCCGCGCCATCTGCACTAAGCGCTTGCATCCTCATTACCCGGACGGACAACCATGAGCCGCAGCATCGAAAAGCCCGACGCCGACTGGCGCGCCCAGTTAAGCGACACGCAATACCACGTGACCCGCGAGAAAGGCACCGAACGCGCCTTCAGCGGTCAGTACTGGGACACCTGGGACAAGGGCGCGTACAACTGCGTGTGCTGCGGCGCGCCTCTGTTCCGCTCCGAAGACAAGTTCGACGCCGGCTGCGGCTGGCCCAGCTTTTCCAGCGCAGCCGAACCCGACAACATCGACACCGAGACCGATCGCAGTCATTTCATGGTGCGCACCGAGGTAATGTGCAAGCAATGTGGCGCCCACCTCGGGCACGTCTTCGAAGATGGCCCCCAACCCACCGGTCTGCGCTACTGCATCAATTCCGCATCGGTCGATCTGCAAAAGGACGCAGAGTAAAACTCGGGAGGATTGGACTCCCAAGCCTTTCCGCCCGCTCCGAAGAAAAAAAAACCCGCGCCAGCCTTTCGGCCGCGCGGGTTTTTTTGTTGGGATGGAGACTGCGCTTACACGCGTTCCCACACCGTGGTGATGCCCTGGCCGCCACCGATGCACATGGTGGCAACGCCGTAACGCCCGTTGGTACGGATCAGCTCATGGAGCAGCTTGGTGATGATCACCGAGCCCGTCGCGCCCACCGGGTGGCCGAGCGCAATGGCGCCGCCGTTCGGGTTCACCTTGGCGGTGTCCAGACCCAGCCCACGATTGACCGTGATCGACTGCGCAGCAAAGGCTTCGTTGGATTCGATCACATCGATCTGATCCAGCTTCAGGCCGGCGCGTTGCAGCGCAAGCTTGGTCGCCGGGATCGGGCCTTCGCCCATGATCTCGTTGGGCACACCCGAAATCGCGTAAGACACCAGACGCGCGATCGGCTTCTGCCCGGCGGAGGCCGCCTTGGCGGCATCGGCCAGCACCAGGAAGGCAGCGGCGTCGTTGATGCCCGATGCATTGCCGGCGGTGACTGAGCCATCCTTCTTGAACGCCGGCTTCATCTTGCCCAGCGCTTCCAGGGTGCTCATGCGCGGGTGCTCGTCAGTGTCGAACACCACGGTGCCCTTGCGCGTCTCGAAGGTGATGGGGACGATCTGGCTCTTGAAACGACCTTCGGCGATGGCCGCTGCGGCGCGCTTTTGCGACTCGAGCGCGAACGCGTCCTGATCCTCACGCGTGATGCCGTGCTTGGTGCACAGATTTTCAGCGGTAATGCCCATGTGACCGACGCCGAACGGGTCGGTCAGCACTGCAACCATGGAGTCGATGGCCTTGGTGTCGCCCATGCGCGCACCGTTGCGCAGGGCGGGCATCAGGTAGGCGCCACGCGACATCACTTCAACACCGCCACCAATGGCATAGTCGGCGTCACCGAGCATGATCGCCTGCGCCGAGCTGATGATGGCCTGCTGCGCGGAACCGCACAGACGGCTGACCTGGAACGCAACCGAATCCATCGACATGCCGGCATTGATGGTGGCAACGCGTGAAACATAGGCGTAGCGGGCGTCGGTCGGAATGCAGTGACCCACGGAGGCAAACGACACCGCGTGCGGATCAACGCCTGCACGCGCGATGGCTTCCTTGATCACCACCGCGCCGAGATCGGACGGCTCCATGTCCTTCAGCGAGCCACCAAAACCACCGACCGCGGAACGAACAGCACTCAGAACAACGACTTCACGATTTGCCATGCGAACTCCCTCCTAGGAAATCGAACAATGACCTGCTCACCAGCCAGCCAGACTGACCAGGGTAAGCAGGAACAAACACACCAGCAGCGCCCGCCAGATCAGGCCTACCGTACTTTGCATATGGTCGGCACTCGCCTCGTCACCCTGCCCCATTTCGGGCCGGGTAAGGAACTCACCGGACTCATGAATCGGCATGCCAAGCCTGACGCCCAGCGCGCCGCCTCCACTTGCGATCAGTATAGCGGACGACTTCTCCGGCCACAGCACCGCCTGCGTACGCCAGCAATAAATGGCGTCCTCGAAATCACCGACCACTGAAAACGAGGCGGCAGTCAGTCGCACCGGCAACCAGTCGATCAACTGAAACGCACGCTTTGCGAAGCGCCCGGCGTCGGCCAGCCTGGGTTCCGGCCGACACCCCCAGTCATCGGCAAAGAAGCGCGCCAGACGGTACATCACTGCCCCACTCGGCCCCGGCAGAATGACGAACCAGAATGCCACGCCGAATACCGTGCGATGCGCCTCCACCAGAGCCTGTTCGATTGCCAGCCGCGCCACCTCGCTCGGGGTGGCACGCAGGTACTGCGCACCACGCCATTCACCCAGCAGCCCGCGTGCGCGCTCGATCTCACCCATGCGCAAGGCCAGGTGAATGTCGCTGAAATACTGGCTCTCATGGCGAAAGCCCATGCTGAGATAGAGCACCACGACGTTGAATGCGAAGGCAAGTACCGGCTGCAGCTCCCACAACAGGTAGGAGGCCAGTGCGGTGACGAAGCCGGCAGCCATCACCACCAGCACCCAACTCAGACGCCCCATGCCGGCCGGCCCATTGCTGAAGCGGGACAGCAGGACGGTGGACAGCTTGCGCAAGGGCCCCAGCAGCAAACAATGGGCCGAAAGCGGACGCAACTGCTCGGCGAGCAGCGCAAAAATCAGCGAAAAAAGAGTCATGCGGAAGTCAGGACAAACGTTGAAAGGGCCGCGTGCACCGCGTGCGAGGAAAAAAAGCACAAAGCCCCAGGTGGGCCGCAGGCTGAGGATGCTGGCAGCGCTAGCCGCCCGCCGGCGGCTCGCCATGCATCAGTCGATAGAGCGACATGATGATCCCCGCGGTCGCGCCCCAGATGTAATGCCTGTCATAAGGCATCGCATGAAAATCGACCATTCGCCCCTGAAACTCCATGCTATGGCGTTGATGATTGGCGGGATTGAGAAAATGCGTGAGCGGCACCTCGAAAGCCTCGGCCACTTCGAAGGCATCAAGCGTGAGTTTGAAAGGACGATGAACCAGCCCTATCAAGGGGGTAATGCAAAACCCCGTCCCGGTGTAATAGTCGGGCAAGGAGCCCAGGATCTCGACGTGTCGCCGATTGAGACCAACTTCCTCTTCGGTCTCACGCAGCGCCGTTTCCAGCGTCGACTTATCCGCAGCCTCCACCCGACCGCCAGGAAAACTGATTTGCCCAGGATGGTGACGAAGATGATCGGTACGCTTGGTCAGCAAGACCGACGCCCCGTCCGAGCTCACGACCAATGGAACCAGAACCGCCGCAGGCGTGTGCGCACCCTCGAAGCCGACCTCAGGAAAGTCGCCACTCACGAGCCTGGTTCTGGGTTGCCCAAGCACGCGCCGGAGTTCCTCCAGCTGCTGCGGGCCGGGAATGCTGCTGCTCACACGATGTGTCCCTAGTAAGGCTTCCTGAGCGTGAGCCTTGATCGCTAAAAAACCCCAGCCCCATCACCCAGGAAGAACTCCTATCCAATCAAACACGATGAGGGGGATGTTCAAGCATCATCTCATCGCTGCTACCAACAATATCAGCCGAGTCGCGGCGAATCCAGGCTCAGCGCCAAGGCCCTGAACAAATTCCAGTCCTCCAGGCAAAGGCCGCACAATGGCGTTGGTGCACTATTAACAAACGCTTATATAACAATGGCCTAGATTCTGAGATTTTGGCATGATTCGCCCCTTTCCCCCGTCC
>NZ_ATJV01000051.1 GCF_000443165.1 Thauera terpenica 58Eu
TTTGGGAAAACGGCCTGTAACCCGCATGAACACTAGCGCGATTTCTCAAAAAACGGCTTTTTGGAAGGCGAACTGTCGAACTCGGGAGGCCTGGTTGACGTATTCGATTTGCGCCCGGGTGTCGGTGATGACGATGCTCTCCGGGCTTTCCTCGACGGCGCGCGACAGTTTGCGTAGCTCCTCCTCGGCGGCCTTGCGCGCGCTGATGTCGTGCACGATCGAGTACACCAGCGCGCGATCACCATCATGGGTCCACCCGGTGGCCGCCTCGACATCGCAGGTCGAACCGTCGGCGCGGCGGTGTCGGAATTCGAGCTGCGTGCGGTGCGCCCGATGTGCTGCCTCCAGCTGGGCACGCAGCTGATCAAGCGGCAGGGTGTTGATCTCGCTGATGTGCATTTGCCGCAAGCGTGCTCTCGACCAGCCATAGAAGCGCTCGGCGGCAAGGTTCGCATCGACGATCTGGCCGCTCTTGGGGTCGACGATCAGCATCACCGCAAGCGCATCGTCGAAGATGTTGTAGTAGTGCTTCTTGATGTGCGGCTGCGTGTGATCGGTGAGGGCGTCGGCCTGTCCCCGTCGGCCTTTTGAATGCGCGCTCATTGATGCTCCTCTCCCATGAGAAATTCATTCTGGTCCACAAGGGCCGAGATTTCAGCTCGAAGGAGTGCTCGAGGCGGTGTGCGGCTCCTTGAGCCTTCAGTCGTGTGGGAGCGGAAAACATGACGGATGCCGTCTGCTCGCCCAGTGAGGGTAGCAAGGGCGCGGGGGAGATCGCGCTGCAGAAGTGGCGCGACCGTATCACTGCGCGCCAGAGTGCCCGACTGTGGATCGTGTCCGTAAGCAGTATCCGTGAGTCTGGCCTCACGACGCCGCAGTGCTCAGCTCTCGGGGGCTGAGGCCTTTTTGTCATCAAGCCAGTGCAGCAATTTGGCGTAGAGCACTACGGGCGTGATGGGTTTGGTGACAAAGTCGTTCATCCCGGCCTCCAGGCATCGCGCACGGTCCTCGGCGAAGGCATTGGCGGTGAGCGCGATGATGGGGACTTCCCGTCCCCAGGGCTGGGCGCGGATCTGGCGCGTCGCCTCAAGGCCATCGCATACCGGCATCTGCATGTCCATCAGGATCAGCGCTGGCGCCTTGAGTTCGGCGAGGATGGTGGCTTCATTGCCGTCGGCGGCGCAGTGGGCAAGCAGCCCGACCCGCGTCAGCATGGCCTGGGCAATCGCCGCATTGATGAGGTCGTCCTCGGCCAGCAGGATGACGCTGTTGGCGTGGCGGCTCTCGAGTGCGGCGCACAGCGCTTGTACATCAAGCACGGCAGGGGCGAGCGTCGCCTCGCGGGCCTTGCGCAGCCTGGCGGTGAACCAGAAACAGCTGCCACGGCCTGGTTCGCTCTCCACCCCCGCTTTGCCGCCCATCAATTCTGCCAGTCGCGCGGTGACGGTAAGGCCCAGGCCGGTGCCTCGCTGTGTGCCCGTGTTGTGGCGTTGTTCGAAGGGTTCGAACAGACGCTCAAGTTCGGCAGCCGTAAGGCCAGGGCCGGTGTCTTCCACCTCGAAGCGCAGGCAGACGAATTCGTCGTCTTGATCGATGAGCCGGCAGCGCAGGGTGATGCCGCCATGTGTGGTGAATTTAACTGCGTTTGTCAGGTAATTGATCAGGGCCTGGCGCAGTCGCGTCACGTCGCCGATCAGCGCTGTGGGCTGAAGGTCTATTTCGCCGTGCAGGCTCAGCCCCTTGGCCTGCGCCTGGTGGGCCAGCATGGCAATCGCCTCGTTGATGAGCTGGTGCGGGTCAAGCGTGAATTCTTCCAGGCTGAGTTTGCCGGCTTCGATCTTGGATAGGTCAAGAATGCTGTTGATGACCCCGAGCAGGTGGTGGCCCGCATCCTCGATGTGGCGCAGACGCTGGCCCTGAGCGGGGGACAGCTGCTCTTGCTGCATCAGGTCGACCATGCCGAGGATGGTGCCGATCGGCGTGCGGATCTCGTGACTCATGTTGGTGAGGAAGCTCGATTTGGCCTTGCTCATGCTCTCGGCGTTCTCTTTTGCGCGCGTCAGCGCTTCATACGCGAGCTGCAGCTTTTGTTCGGCCTTGCGCCTGAGGTAGATCTCGCGCGTCATCTGCACGGTGCGGTTGGCGAGCTTGTCGTACATCGTCAGCACGGCTTCGATGAGCGTGCGCATGGCGCCTGACATGGTCTCGTCGGCGGATTGCTTGGCCTCGCCCAGTGTCAGGCCGCGCTCCAGGGCTTGCACGGTCAGCGCCATGCGGCGATCCGCCTCGAGGATGTGCAGTGCGAGCCAGCGCGTGAGGAACTTGACGATGTTCTCAAGGACGGTCTCGAAGGGCTTGATCGTCTCTTCGCCTTTCAGACGCAGCACTTCGTCGACGAAGTTGGTGTGGGCGTCACGATGCTGCGCGCACCAGGTGTCGTCTGCCAGGTGGCGCTGCCAGATCGCTTCCTCGGTGGTGAAATGCATCTCGACATAGTCGCGCAGCTGTGCAAACACGGTGTTGAGCGTGAGCGTGTCCGACTGATAGGCAATGTGGCCCACGAGGCGGTTCAGCAGACCGACCAGCTTCTGGTGTTGCGTGTCGATGATTGCGATACCGGTTTCGAAATTGGCATTCCACGGGAAGATGTCTACGGGTGCAGGCATGGCTCAACCGGCCTCGATGTATGAGTTACGCATGATGACAGCGGCACTTTCAGCCGCCTTGGGCGGAGCCCTCGATTGTAAAGGTGATGCCTGCAGGCAAGGGCAGATTAATGCGAGAACGCAAACGTGTTCATGCTCGTGTGCTGCGCATGCAAGCGAGGCGCCGGCAGTGCGTCAGGCGTCTGGCCGATACGGCTTGCCGAGCGACAGCGGTGAATTGAGGCGGATGGTGTTGGCGTTGCGCGAGATGATCACCAGCACCACGATGGTCGCCCAGTATGGCAAGGAGGACAGCAGCTGGGAGGGGAAGTCGATCTGCAGCCCCGAGCCCTGGATGAAGAGCTGAGTGATCATCACGCCGCCAAACAGGTAGGCGCCCATCATCACCCGCAGCGGCCGCCAGGTGGCGAACACCACCAGCGCCAGCGCAATCCAGCCGCGTCCGGCGACCATGCCTTCGGCCCACATCGGGGTGTAGAACACCGACAGAAAAGCGCCGCTGATGCCGGCCATGGCGCCGCCGAACAGCACCGCCAGATAGCGGATGCGGATCACCGCATAGCCAATGGCGTGCGCCGAGGAGGGTGATTCGCCCACCGCGCGCAGCACCAGGCCGGCGCGACTGCGGTAGAGGAACCACAGCAGCCCCCAGAACAAGGCCCAGGAGAAATACACCAGCGCCTGTTGGTTGTAGAGCGCTTCGCCGACGATGGGCAGATCGGCAATGAAGGGGATGCGGATCGGCGGCACCGTCTGCAGCGCGACCGCCTCGTAGGGCTTGCCGACAAAGGCTGCCAGCCCCACGCCGAAGATGGCCAGCGCCAGGCCGGACGCCACCTGGTTGGCGAGCAGGCTCAGGGTGAGCACGCCGAAGATGAGCGCCATCGCCATGCCGGCGCCCATTCCGGCCAGCACGCCCAGCCAGGCGCTGCCGCTGTGATGGGTGACGGCGAAGGCGGCGACCGCGCCCATCGCCATCATGCCTTCCGCGCCCAGGTTGAGCACGCCGGCCTTTTCGCTCACCAGCAGGCCGAGGGCGACGATGATCAGCGGTGTTCCGGCCACCACGGTGGCGAACAGCATCGAAGTGATCAGGCCAGCGTCCATGTGCGCGACCCTCAGTGGCTTCGCGGCGCGCGGCGACGCAGGCGCAGGCGATAGTTGATGAACACGTCGGCGCCGAGCAGAAAGAACAGCAGCATGCCCTGGAACACCATCGAGATCGAACTGGGCAGGTTGAGGTATTGCTGCGCCTGCTCGCCGCCGATGTAGAGCAGCGCCATCAGCAGGCTGGCGAGGAAGATGCCGAAGGCGTTGAGGCGGCCGACGAAGGCGACGATGATCGCGGCAAAGCCATAGCCACTGCCGACCTTGTCAGTGAGTTGGCCCATCGGCCCGGCGACTTCGGCCATGCCCGCCATGCCGGCGGCCGCGCCGCCCAGCAACAGACCAACCCAGATCATGCGCGCGGCCGAAAAGCCGGCGTAGCGCGCGGCATCGGGCGCGGCGCCCGCGACCCGCATGCGAAAGCCGGCGAAGCTGCGGTTCATGAAGGCATGGCCCGCGATCAGCACTGCGATCGCCAACAGGAAGCCATAGTGCAGACGGGTGCCCTCGAGCAGCGCCGGCATCAGCGCCGCGTCGCCGAACATCCGGGTCTGCGGAAAGTTGAATCCGTCCGGGTCCTTCCACGGCCCGAATACCAGCCAGGATACGAACAGCTGGGCCACGTACACCAGCATCAGCGACACCAGGATTTCGTTGGCGTTGAAGCGCGTGCGCAACAGCGCTGGAATCGCCGCCCAGGCCGCGCCCCCCAGAGCCCCGGCGACGATCATGACGGGCAGCAACAAGCTGCTGTCGCTGCCGTCGAAATACAGCGCCACTCCGGTGGCTGCGGCTGCGCCGAGCATGAACTGGCCTTCGGCGCCGATGTTCCATACATTGGCGCGAAAACCGATTGCCAGGCCGATCGCGCACAGCATCAGCGGCGTGGCCTTGAGCAGCAACTCGGAGAGGCTGTAGAAGTCCTTGAGCGGATTGAGGAAGAAGACGCGAAAGCCCTCGACCGGGTCCTTGCCCAGCGCCCAGAACACCAGCACGCCCCCGCCCAGCATCAGCATCACCGCCAGCAGCGGTGACAGCCAGGACATCAGGCGCGAGGGTTCGGCGCGCGCTTCGAGTTCAAACATCCAGGGGCTCCGCGTATGCCGGTGTGGCGGCTTGCATCAGCGCACTGCCTGGCCACAGGCCGCTCATCCACACGCCGATGTCTTCCACGCTGGTTTCGCCGGCAGGGCGGCTCGGTGAGAGGCGGCCCTTGGCGATGACCGCGATGCGGTCGCAGATCTCGAACAGTTCGTCGAGCTCTTCGGAGATCACCAGCACCGCACAGCCGCGGTCGCGCAGGTCGATGATGGACTGGCGGATGAAGGCCGCCGCGCCCACATCCACGCCCCAGGTGGGTTGCGCACAGACGAACAGCCTGGGTGCCTGCAGGATCTCGCGGCCGACGATGAATTTCTGCAGGTTGCCGCCCGACAAGGACTTGGCCGCCGCGCCCGGGCCGCCGCACTTGACGTTGAAGGCGGCGATGCAGCGCTCGGCAAACGCGCGCGCACGCCCGAATCGCACAAAGCCGCCGGTCACCAGCTGCTGACCGCGCGCGGCGGTGAGCAGCGCGTTGTCAGTGAGGGACAGGTCGGGCACGGCGCCGCGGCCGAGGCGCTCCTCGGGCACGAAGGTCAGTCCCAGCCTGCGCCGCGCCCCGGGGCGCAGGCTGCCGGCCTCGACGCCGCAGATGTGCACCGGGAATTTCTCCGCCAGAGTCTCCTCGCCCGAGATGACGCGCAGCAATTCCTGCTGGCCGTTGCCGGACACGCCCGCAATGCCGACGATTTCGCCTGCGCGCACGTCGAGATGGATGTCCTTGAGGTCGGTACCGAAGGGGGTTAGCGATGCATGCGACAGGCCCGCCAGACTCAGTCGGACTTCGCCGCCGGCTTGCGCCGCGCTGTGCTCGCAGTGCGGCAGCTCCTTGCCGATCATCAGGCGCGCCATCGACTGCGGCGTCTCCTCGGCCGGGATGCATTCGCCGCTGAGCTTGCCGCCGCGCAACACGGTGGCGGTGTGGCACAGGGCCTGGATTTCGTCGAGCTTGTGGCTGATGTAGAGGATGGAGCAACCCTCGGCCGCGAGCTGGCGCAGGGTCTCGAACAGCTTCTTGACCGCCTGCGGGGTCAGCACCGAGGTGGGTTCGTCCATGATCAGCAGGCGCGGGTTCTGCAGCAGGCAGCGGATGATCTCCACGCGCTGGCGCTCGCCCACCGACAGCGCATGCACGTGGCGGCGCGGGTCGATGGGCAGGCCGTAGCGCTCGGATACTTCGCTGATGCGCTGCGCGAGTTCGCCCAGCGCCGGCCTGCCGGGCAGGGCCAGCGCCACGTTCTCGACCACGCTCAGGGTCTCGAACAGCGAGAAGTGCTGGAACACCATGCCTATGCCCAGGCGGCGGGCGTGGGCAGGGTTGGCCACCTGTACTTCGCGGCCTTCCCACAGCATCTGTCCGGCGCTCGCGTGCGTGACGCCGTAGATGATCTTCATGAGCGTGGATTTGCCGGCGCCGTTCTCGCCCAGGATGGCGCGGATCTCGCCCGGACGCACTGCCAGATCGACGCGGTCGTTGGCGACCACGGTCGGATAGACCTTACTGATGCCCTTGAGCTGCAGGCGCGGCGGCGCGCCAGGGTCTGGACCAGCGTGATGCAGGGCGGGCGGGGCGGAGGCGGCGGAGGGGACGCTGCGCTGGCTCATGGTCGGTGCATCCACGACAGCGTCGGGATGATCGGGTTGTGCGTATGGGCCCGCATTGTGCATCAAGTCCGGGCCTGGGCCCTCAATCGGACGCGAGTGCTTCCCTTGCTGTGGCAGGCGACTCAAGCTCGGCGGCGAGGGATTCGGCCTGGGCCGCCTTGAGGTCTTCGGCGCTCAACTTCAGCCCGATGATGTCGCGCTCGTGCACGCCTTCCATGTTCATCGCCGCCGCCGCGCGGTTGAACCAGACATAGGCTTTCACCGCATCCGCCTTGATGCCGACACCGGCACGATAAAAGCGGCCCAGCTCCACCATGGCCTCGCTGTTGCCCGCCTCGGCCGCGGCGCGCACCCATTTTTCGGCAAATTCGTAGTTCTGTGGCACGCCCACGCCGTTACGGTAGAGCTTGCCCAGCTTCAGCATGGCAGCGCTGTGCCCGCCCTCGGCGGCCTGGGTCAGCCAGGCGAGGCCTTCGCTCGTGGCTTCCTTGCCGCGCGCGATGTCATTCAGGGCGGCGCGGCCGACGCGGTACTGTGCCTCCGGATCGCCCGCGCGTGCAGCCTCCACGCTCGGATGTGCGCCATCAGCCGGTGCGTCGGGCGTGGCAACGGGGGCGATGACTTGCTCGGCCTGCTGAGCTTCGGGCCACAGCAGGCCGATGATGCCGGCCACCACGCCGATGACGACGGCCGCGGCCACCGCAGTCAGAAGGGGATGGCGACCTCCCGCGCTGCTGTGTGCTGCGCCCGCGGGGGCAATGAAGCGGTGCGAGCAGACGGTGCAGCGATAGGGGTACATGCCGGGGTTGTCGGCCTTCTCTCCATGCGAGCTCCAGCGCGATTCGCGACAGCGTGTCGACGCGCACTTGGGGCAGGGGGTGGCGACGCGGGCGCCCATGATTGAAACCTATGCGGGTGATTCGGGACGCAGGGCGACCAGTACTTCCCCGGTTGGGGCTGGGGTTGCGGGCTGGCGAAATAGCCTGTTACAGAGGATTTTCGGGCAATTTCCGTCAAATTTCAATAATTTGATACCCCGCTTTGGTTCGCTTGCGTGGCTGTCTGTGCCCCTTTATGCGCGCTGGGTGCGGTTTCACACAGATGGAGGCAAGCGAATGTCGGCTGCTTCCAGCAATGCCGAGACGCCCCCGGTCAGGGCCTTGTTGCGATGAATGATCACATCCAGGTTGCGCTTCATGTCCAGAAAGGGCGTCGCCAAGGGGATCAAGGTTCCGGCGCGAAAGGCCTCTTCCAGTTCCAGTTCGGACAGACAGCCAATCCCCAGCCCCGCCCTCACGCAGCGGCGGATCGCCTCGGGCTGCTCGAGTTCGAACGCAATATTGGGTGTGATGTCGCTGGTGTGAAGGGCGTGCGCCATCACCTCACGTGTGCCCGAGCCGGGTTCGCGCATGATCCACTCGGCTGCGGCGAGGTGTTCGGGGGTGATGGTCAGCTGCGCCAAGGGATGATCGGGCGCGCAGAAAATGACCAACTGGTCCGTTTTCCAGGGGATGCGCCTCACCATGCGACTGTCGCCCGGGCCTTCGACAAAGCCGAGGTCAATCTTGTAGTGCTCGACCTGCTCGAACACATGCTCGGTGTTGAGCCGGGACAGGCGCAGCTGGGCCTTGGGAAAGCGCTGCTTGAGTCTGGCGATGATGTGCGGGATCAGGTGGTTGCCGATGGTGACGCTGTAGCCCAGATGAAGGTCGAAACCAATCGTGTCGCCGCGTGCCGCCGCTTCGATCGCAGCGACGCGGTCGAGCACCTCAACCGCCTGCCCGAGCAGCTGGCGCCCGAGATCGTTCAGGCGCAGCTGGCGCCCGGCGCGGTTGAAGAGCTGACTCCCGAGCTGGCGCTCAAGGTCGGCCAGCGCCATGCTGGCGGCCGACTGGGTCATGCCGATGGTGTCGGCGGCGCGGCTGGCGTGGCCCTGCGTGGCGATGGCGACGAAGACCTGAAGCTGACGGAGTGTGATTTTCATCAGTAATGCTGATTAAATTGATCTGAAATATCTGTTTTACAGATTATAGGTCCATCCCCTACGCTCTCCCTACTGATGGAGAGCGTTATGAACCGGAATACCTGGATGGGGGTGGCGCCCGGCGCGCTGCTGGTGGCCTTGGTGGGCACCCTGGCGTTTGCCCTGGCGGGCACGGAGCTGGCGATGCGCTTTGGCCTTGGCGCCATCACGCTTGCCATCCTGATCGGCGCGATCGCCAGCAATGGCCTGCCGCAACAGGGTCACGGCGTGTTTCGGGGCGGCCTGACGATCGCCCAACGGCATCTGCTGCGCATCGGTGTCGCCCTGTACGGCTTCAACCTCGACGTTCAGCAGATTGCCCAGGTCGGCGGGCGCGCAATCCTGATCGATCTTTTTGTCGCCTCGACGACGCTGGCTCTGGGCTGGGTGATCGGTCGCCGCCTGCTGCGGCTCGACCCCCAGACCGTATTGCTCACCTCTGCCGGCAGTGCCTTCTGTGGTGCCGCCGCCGTGCTCGCCACCATGCCGACACTGAAGATGAGTGAACACGAGGCGCTCGACAAGAGTGCGGCCGCAGTGGCCACCGTGGTGCTGTATGGCACGCTGGCGATGGTTCTTTATCCCGCCATCTACAGCTTTCTGGGTAGCGCCGTCGCTGATTTCGGTATCTACGTCGGCTCTACCGTGCATGAGGTGGGGCAGGTGGTCGCCATCGGCGGCATGCTCAACGAGGAGGTTGCCAACGCCGCGATCGTCACCAAGATGATCCGCGTCATGATGCTGGTGCCCTTCCTCCTGGCGGTGAGTTTCGTGCTGGCCCGGCGGGACTCCAGCGGCGAACGCGGCGCGATCACCATCCCCTGGTTTGCGCTCTGCTTCGTTCTCTGCGCGGCAATCAACTCGCTGGGCTGCTTGCTCGATGGCCTGGTGGGCATGCTGCGGCAAACCGCGACGTTGTGCCTGACCGCGGCGATGGCGGCGCTTGGGATCGATTCGCAGCTGAAGCGCATCGGGCGCGCCGGGCTGAAGTCGCTGGTGCTGGGCGGGGTGCTGTTTCTGCACCTGGTGCTGACGGGGGGCTTGGCCAACTGGCTGCTGGCGTGAGGTGTAGCGTGGGGCTTTGAGTGTTCCCGGGTTCAGGCGATAACGCGCTGGCCGGGACATTGAGTGGACGGGGCCAGGAGTGCATGGGGCTGAATGAGGCGGTGCATACTGATGCCGGACGTGTTCAACACGGTCACGGATGCGCGTACTGGCAAGGCCTGCAAGGGCACGATGCGGGTTCGTCTGCTGTCCAAGACGGTGTCTCGCGTTCGCTCCAACCACTTCAAGAGTCTTCGACATGACCGACATCACTGACAACATGCGTAAGTATTCCTCCCAGGTCGTCGACGGCATCGAGGCCGCGCCGGCGCGGGCCATGCTGCACGCGGTCGGCTTCACCGACGCGGATTTCAAGAAGCCGCAGATCGGCATCGCCTCGACCTGGGCCAATGTCACGCCCTGCAACATGCACATCGACAAGCTCGCCGAAGAAGCCGAGAAGGGCGCTAACGCGGCCGGCGGCAAGGCGGTCATCTTCAACACCATCACCGTCTCCGACGGCATCGCCAATGGCACCGAGGGCATGAAGTATTCGCTGGTGTCGCGTGAAGTCATCGCTGACTCCATCGAAGTCGTGGCCGGCTGCGAAGGCTTCGATGGCCTCATCGCGGTGGGAGGCTGCGACAAGAACATGCCCGGTTGCCTGATCGGCATGGCACGCCTGAACCGCCCCTCCATCTTTGTCTATGGCGGCACCATCAAGCCTGGCGCCGGACACACCGACATCATCTCGGTGTTCGAGGCCGTCGGCCGCCACGCCGCTGGCGAACTCAGCCTGATCCAGGTGAAGAAGATCGAGGACAGCGCCATCCCGGGCCCAGGCTCCTGCGGGGGCATGTACACCGCCAACACCATGGCCTCGGCCATTGAAGCGCTGGGCATGTCGCTGCCGGGTTCGTCGGCGCAGGATGCGATCTCGGCCGACAAGGCCTCGGACTGCTACCGCGCCGGCCAGCAGGTGCTGGAACTGCTGGCACGCGACATCAAGCCGCGCGACATCATGACGCGCAAGGCCTTCGAGAATGCAATCCGCGTGGTCATCGCGCTCGCCGGTTCCACCAACGCCGTGCTGCATCTGCTGGCGATGGCGCACGCGGTCGATGTGGAGCTGACCCTGGACGACTTCACCGAGATCGGCAAGACCACGCCGGTGCTCGCCGACCTGCGCCCGAGCGGTAAATACATGATGTCCGAGCTGGTCGCCATCGGCGGCATCCAGCCGCTGATGAAACGCATGCTCGATGCCGGCCTGCTGCATGGCGACGTGCTCACCGTCACCGGCAAGACGCTGGCGGAGAATCTGGCCAATGTCGCCGACTACCCGGTGGGTCAGGACATCATTCGTGCCTTCGAGGCGCCGATCAAGAAGGACTCACACCTGGTCATCCTGCACGGCAACCTGTCGCCCACCGGCGCGGTCGCCAAGATCACCGGCAAGGAAGGCCTGCGTTTCGCCGGCCGTGCGCGTGTCTATCACGGCGAGGAAGCAGCGCTGGCGGGCATCCTCAATGGCGAGGAGGTGGCTGGCGAAGTCATCGTGATCCGCTACGAAGGCCCGAAGGGCGGTCCGGGCATGCGCGAGATGCTGTCGCCGACCTCGGCCGTGATGGGCAAGGGCCTGGGCAAGGCGGTCGCGCTCATCACCGATGGTCGCTTCTCCGGCGGTTCGCACGGCTTCGTGGTCGGTCACATCACGCCCGAAGCCTTCGATGGCGGCCCGATTGCGCTGGTCGAGGATGGCGACGCCATCACCATCGATGCGGAAACGCGCGAGATCAGCCTGGGGGTGTCGGAGGCGGTGCTTGCCGCGCGCCGTGCGCGCTGGACGCCGCCCAAGCCCTTGTACACGCGTGGTGTGCTGGCCAAGTACGCAAAGCTGGTTTCCAGCGCCGCCGAAGGCGCGGTCACCGACAAGTAAGAGCGCGCAGAGGGTCTGGCAGGACGGCCAGATTTCCCGAGCAGGGACGATGCGTGGAACTGACATCGCAGGCGCAGTGTCCTTGCTTCCAATGTCTGGTGGTCCTATTTTTTCAACGTGTTCCGGATGCTTGAAAAATGAAAATAAGTTCCAAGAGCCAGTGGGATGAAAGTGAAATCCGACGCTTTCTGAACAATGCCACGATTCCAATGCGTTTGTCTTTCATGAACAAGAATGGTGAGCCGATGATCTGTTCCTTATGGTTCAAGTTCATCGACGATTCATTGTGGTCTGCATCTCATCAAAATGCGTATGTCGTGAATCAGCTCAAGAATAACAGCAAGGTTTCATTTGAAATATCCACAAACGAATATCCCTACAAGGGCGTAAGAGGCAAGGCGGAAGTGGAGCTGTCGAAGCTGAATGCAGATAATGTTCTGGCGCAGTTGATAGAAAAGTATCTGGACGAGAAAAACTCAAAGCTGGCGTCCTGGTTGATGAGCAGGGCGGACAGCGAATATGTTTTGAAAATAAGGCCTTCGATCATCAATTCGTGGGATTTCTCTGGCCGGATGGAGGCGTGATGCTGTCTGAGCGGGGTGACGCTGCGATAGACCGATAGAGCTCGTTTCGAGTCGGGAGGCGCTTCATGAAAAACTTCGTCGGCAGAAAAACTTGCTGAAGGAAAGGTAGGCCTTCATGGGGTAAACACTGATGACCGATATCGAACCCCTGGTTTAATTACCCGCAGACACGGACTACCCTTCACGACAGGGCGGTGGCAAACGACAGGGGGAGAGCAATGAACGCGAAGGCGCATTCGATATTGGCTGCCAGCAGCGCGACCCGAGCCGCGATTCGGTCCGCGTATGCGCTCGATGAAGCCCAGGCTGTGCGTGAGCTGGCGGAGCTTCTGGGCCTTTCGGCCGCGCGCCGCCAGGCCGTTTGCGGTGCGGCTGCGCAGCTCATCCAGCGCGTCAGGGACGACACCAATCCGACCATGATCGAGGCGTTTCTCGACGAATACGGCCTGTCGACGGACGAGGGCGTCGGGCTGATGTGCCTCGCCGAAGCGCTTCTGCGTGTCCCCGACGCTGAAACGATCGATGACCTGATCGAAGACAAGATCGCGCCGTCGAACTGGAGCGCGCATCTCGGAAACTCCTTTTCGCCGCTGGTCAATGCTTCGACCTGGGCGCTGATGCTGACCGGGCGCGTGCTCGGCTCCGACCCCTCCAAGCCGGCTGCAGGTGCACGCCGGCTGATCAAGCGCCTGGGCGAACCCCTGGTGCGCACTGCCGTCGGCCAGGCCATGAAGATCCTGGGGCAGCAATTCGTCCTTGGCCAGACCATAGAGGACGGCATCAAGCGTGCCGACAAGCTGCGCGCCAAGGGTTACACCTATTCCTACGACATGCTCGGCGAGGGCGCACGAACCGCTGCGGACGCGCAGGCCTTCTACGCCAGCTATGCCCACGCCATCAGCGAAATCGCCAAGGTCGCCAAGGGAGACGTGCGTGCCAACCCCGGAATCTCGGTCAAGCTTTCGGCGCTCTCGCCGCGCTACCTGAGCACGCAGCGCACAGCGATCAATGAAGAGGTGATCCCGCGTTGCCTGAAGCTGGCGCAGATGGCAGCGCAGGCGAAGGTCGGGTTCAACATCGACGCCGAAGAGCAGGACCGGCTCGATGTCTCCCTGGACGTGGTCGACGCCGTGCTGGCGGACGAAAGCCTCAAGGGCTGGGACGGTTTTGGTGTCGTCGTGCAGGCCTATGGCAAGCGCGCGCCCATGGTGCTGCAGCACCTGTACGCGCTCGCCGAGCGGCTGGACCGCAAGATCATGGTGCGCCTGGTGAAGGGCGCCTACTGGGACACCGAGATCAAGCTCGCGCAGGAACTGGGCGCGGCCTCCTTCCCGGTGTTCACGCGCAAGGTCAATACCGACGTGTCCTACATGGCGTGCGCAAAGCTGCTGCTGGACATGCGCGATCGCATCTATCCGCAGTTCGCGACCCATAACGCCCACACCTGCGCCGCCGTGCTCGAGATGGGCGGCAGCGATCGCGACAGCTTCGAATTCCAGCGCCTGCACGGCATGGGAGAGTCGCTGCACGAGATCGTGCGCCAGCAGACCGGGGCGCACTGCCGGATCTACGCCCCCTGCGGGCCGCACAAGGACTTGCTGGCCTACCTGGTGCGGCGCCTGCTGGAGAACGGCGCCAATTCGAGCTTCGTCAACCAGATCGTGAACGAGGACATTTCGCCCGCGAGCATCGCCGCCGACCCGGTGGATAAGGCGCTGGCGACCGATCCGATCCAGAATCCGGGCATCTGTCTGCCGCGTGACCTGTTCAAGCCCGGGCGCGAGAATTCCAAGGGCTGCCGGATCGAGGAGCCGGCGAGCGTGCTGCCGCTGATCGAGGCGCGTGATCGCTTCGCGCACACGCAATGGACGGTGGGGCCGGTCCTCGCCGACGATGCCGCGCCCCAGGGTGTGGCGAAAGACGTCATCTCTCCGGCCGACGGCAGCGTCGTCGGCCAGGTTCATGAGGCGACGGCCGATGAGGTGGCGCGGGCGCTCGACGCCGCCCAGGTCGGATTCGATCAGTGGTCGCAGACTCCGGTCGCGACTCGCGCGGCGAGCTTGCGCCGCATCGCCGACCTCTACGAGCAGAACATGGGCGAGTTCTGCGCCATCGCCGCCCGCGAGGCGGGAAAAATCCTGGTCGACGGGGTGGCCGAGGTGCGCGAGGCGGTCGATTTCCTGCGCTATTACGCCTGTGAGGCCGAGCGCCTGGAAGCCGAGGATCCGGGCAGTGCGCGCGGCATCTTCGTCTGCATCAGCCCGTGGAACTTCCCGCTGGCGATCTTCACCGGCCAGATCGCCGCGGCCCTTGCAGCCGGCAACGCGGTGCTGGCCAAGCCGGCCGAACAGACGCCCATCATCGCGTGGCGGGCGGCGCAGATGTTCCGCCAGGCCGGCGTGCCCGCGGCCGCCTTTCAACTGCTGCCCGGTGACGGCCCGAGCGTGGGTGGCCCGCTCAGCGCTGACCCGCGCATCGCCGGCGTGTGCTTCACCGGCTCGACCGCGACCGCGCAGCGCATCCACCAGGCATTGGCGGCCAATGCGTCCGCGCACGCCGTGCTGATCGCGGAGACTGGCGGCCTGAACGCGATGATCGTGGATTCCACCGCGCTGCCCGAGCAGGCGGTGGACGATATCGTCGCCTCGTCATTCCAGTCGGCGGGGCAGCGCTGCTCGGCGCTGCGCATGCTCTACGTCCAGGAAGACACCAAGGACAGGGTGGTCGAGATGCTGATGGGTGCGATGGACACCCTGGTGACCGGCGACCCGTGGTCGATCGACACTGACGTGGCGCCAGTCATCGACGCCGAGGCGCAAGCCGACATCTCCGCCTACGTCGACGCGCAGGACAAGAAGGGCCGCCTGCTCAAGCGTCTCGCCGCACCCAAGGACGGCACCTTCGTTGGCGCCGCGCTGGTCGAGGTCGATGGCATTCAGGATCTCGAACGCGAGATCTTCGGCCCTGTGCTTCACCTTGCCTCCTTCAAGGCCAAGGACCTCGACAAGGTGGTCGACGCGATCAACGAGCGCGGTTTCGGGCTCACCTTCGGGCTGCATACCCGCATCGACGATCGCGTGCAGCAAGTGGTCGACCGCATCCACGTCGGCAACATCTACGTCAACCGCAACCAGATCGGCGCCATCGTCGGCAGTCAGCCTTTCGGTGGTGAGGGGCTCTCGGGCACCGGACCGAAGGCGGGCGGACCACACTATGTCAACCGCTTCCGCCGCACCGAGGAGTCGACAGTGCATCCCGCTCCCGAAGGCGATGCGGTTGCAGCGAGCCAGGTCGGCGATGCCTTCGCGGCGCTGGACTCAAGCGCCTGGTCGGCACGCGTCGACCGCGTGCAGGTCTTGCGCCGCGCGCTCGACGGCAAGGGGCAGGTGGTGCGACGGGCGGTCAACGCCGCCGCGAGTCTCGACAGCGGGCCGTTCCGGCTTCCGGGGCCGACCGGTGAGTCGAACCGGATGATCATGCCGCCCAAGGGCCCCGTCCTGTGTATGGGACCGGAGACGGGGGCCGCGCTCGCGCAGGCCGCCCAGGCGCTCGCCGCTGGATGCGCGGTGCTGGTGGTCGCCCCCGGGGCCAGGGCGGCGGTCGCGCAACTCATCAAGGCCGGCGCGCCGGTCGCAGGCATCGACGGCACCGTGCCCCCCGCAGAGCTGGCGAAGGCAGAGGGATTCGTCACCGTGGCCGCGGCGGGCGATTCCGACTGGACGCGCGCGCTCAGGCAGGCGCTTGCCGGCCGCGAGGGCCGCATCGTGCTGCTCGAGACCGAGCTGATCTGCCCCGAGCGCTACTACGCCGAACGCCACATCTGCATCGATACGACCGCCGCCGGGGGCAATACCAGCTTGCTCGCCGCCGAGGCCTAGCCGCCTCAACAATTGAGAAAGCGAGGGACATCATGCAAACAGGAGTCTGGATCAGCCTGACCATCTACTTTGCCGTGATGCTGGGCATCGGGTTCTATGCCTACCGGACATCGACCGGCAATTCCGAGCAATACATCCTGGGTGGGCGCAACCTGCCCCCTGCGGTGGCGGCGCTGTCAGCCGGTGCATCGGACATGTCGGGCTGGCTGCTTCTCGGCCTGCCCGGTGCGCTCTACGTCAGCGGTCTGGTTGAGGCCTGGATCGGGGTCGGACTTTTCGTCGGTGCGCTGGTCAACTGGATCGTCGTCGCCCCGAGGCTGCGCGAGCAGACCGAGCGCTATGAAAACGCCCTGACCATCCCGGAATTCCTCGGCAAGCGCTTCCCGACGCAGGCAAGCGCGCTGCGCCTGGTCTCGGCGTTGATCATCGTGGTGTTCTTCGCGGTCTACACCGCCTCCGGCCTGGTTGCCGGCGGCAAGCTGTTCTCCACGGCCTTTGACGGCGGCTATCAGACCGGTGTCTGGCTGACCCTGGGCATCGTCCTTGCCTACACGGTGATCGGTGGCTTTCTCGCGGTCTGCCTCACCGACTTCGTGCAGGGCTGCATCATGATGCTGGCGCTGATCATCATGCCGGTCGTCGTGCTCTACACCGGTGACGGCGGCGGCTTTGCGCAAGCGGGCCAGACCTTATCGGGTGTCGAGGGCTTCACCCTTTCGTGGTGGAACGAGGACATGAGCCTCATCGGCTGGCTGTCCTTGATGGCATGGGGGCTGGGCTACTTCGGCCAACCGCATATCATCGTGCGCTTCATGGCGGTCAGGAGCGTCGCCGAGGTGTCGACCGCGCGCAACTACGCGATGAGCTGGATGGCCATCTCGCTGATCGGAGCGATCGGCGTCGGCATCTTCGGCCGCGCCTATGTCGAGCGCAGCGGCATCACCCTGGCGGACCCCGAGACGATCTTCATCCTGCTCGCCGAGACGCTGTTTCCCGCGCTCATCACCGGCTTCCTGTTCGCCGCGCTGCTGGCCGCGATCATGTCCACCGTTTCAAGCCAGTTGCTGGTGTCCTCGTCGTCGCTGGCGGAGGACTTCTACCGGCTCCTGGTCAACAAGAAGGCGAGCGATAGCACGATCGTGACCGTCGGCCGCATCGCGGTGGTGGCCGTCGGTGCGGTCGCCGCCCTTATCGCGGGCGATCCGGACAGCGAGGTGCTCGGGCTGGTCTCCAATGCGTGGGCCGGCTTCGGCGCTGCATTCGGTCCGCTGATGATCCTGGCCCTGACATGGCAGCGCATGACCGGAATCGGTGCCGTCGCCGGGCTCGTCACCGGCGCCCTGACCGTGATCGTCTGGATCGCAATGGGCTGGAATTCGAGCTTCCTGGGCGGTCCGGGCGTCTACGAAATGATCCCCGGCTTCCTCCTGGCGATGCTTGCCATCGTCGTCGTCAGCCTCGCCACCGATGCCAAGGGCGAGTTTCGGGCGATTGGGTCGGCGTGAGCGTCGATTGACTTTGGTGCCTGGCGTGCCAACTTGTGGATAGTCGGCGGCTTATCGAGCGTCATCTATTGCCCCAAGCAATACCAAGACCGGATTCTGCAAGACATCCCGGGCGAATGAATCGTCACGGGCAACGCGCGCGCGCCACTCCGCCTCGGAATACACCACGGGATTGAGCTCGCGCGCCAGCGTGTCCTGGCAAGGATGCAGCGCCATGACCACTTCGGTGAAGTCGACCTCTCCCACCACCAGTACATCGACGTCGGAATGGCTGGTTTGCGTCCCGCGCGCCACCGACCCGAAAACCCCCGCAAACTGGATCCGGTCCGCCAGCTCCGCCAGGGCTGCTCAGCCAGAGGGGGCAGGTGCCTTTTTGCAGGCACAAAAAGCCGGGCGAGGGCCGGTTCGGCGGGGTGCGCTCGTCCTGTTACTGCTCGGGAGGGGGCATCCTTGCGCTGCGGGAGGCTGAACTGCTTGAGCATCTCGACGCTTGAGCTCAAGGTCGTGCTTGGCTCGTGCCACATCGGCAGCTCAGAAAGTAAAAATGCCCACATCCAAAGACGTGGGCATTTTTGATATCACGCCAAGCAGTCTGAGCCTTCCAGCCCTTTGCCTGCCTATCCACCCCCTGCCATCAACCGCAGGTCCCCACCGCTCCGCATGCCGTGCAGAAGTCGCAGCCATCCTTGCGGATGACCGTGTGGTTGCCGCATTCGGTGCACAGCGCGCCCTGCATCAGCTTGGGCTCATTCTCGTCGCGTGGAACTTCGAGCATGCCCATCTCGCGCGTGGGGAAGCCTTTTTCGTCCAGCACGCCGAGCATGGCGTAGCGGTGGATGATGAGCTGGGCGAGGTAGGCGACGGTGCTGGGGTAGTTCTGCTGACGGCGGGTGCCGGGCACGAAGGCCATGAAGTCGCCCAGGGGCTCGGGGTAGTCGAGCAGCTTGCGCAGCTTCATGCCGATCCAGGCCGGGTCCATGACGCGCATGTCGAGCGACAGGATGCGGGTGAGGCCGTCCAGCGCGCGCGGGTAGTTGCCCGACAGCCACACCGAGTAGGGGCGGGTGACGCCCGCGGCGTAGCCATCCAGCGGCGGCAGGGTGATTTCCTTCAGGCCGAGGACGAAGTCTTCGCCGGTGGCGGGGTTGTAGATGTCCACCGTCCATGACAGCGTGCCGTCGGTGCCGGTCTTGGGTTCGTCAAGGCTGAACAAGGTGTCGAGCACCGCGTTGCTCTCGTCTTCCTTGTCGAACACGCCGAGCTTTTCGCAGCGGTAGTTCACCGCCTGGGCGAAGGCCGCCACCATGCCGGGCACCAGCTTCTTTTCGCCGTGCGGCGGGAAGGGCATCTCGAACGAGCGCTCGCCCACGGTGCGGGCCAGGGTGTCGAGCTTCAACTTGAGCCAGCCGCGGTCGTTGGCGCGCATGTCCATCGACAGGGTCTTGGCCACCGCACCCAGGCCGCGCGGCTGGTCGGCACCGTTGACCCAGACTTCGAACGGGAAGCTGCCGCCGTTGTTGCCGATCTGGCCGACGAAGAGGGCGAAGTCACCGCTCGGGGTGTTGAGCATGTAGGTCCATGCCATGTTGCCGTCCGGCATTTCGGGACGCCCCGGCCAGCGCAGGCTGGACAGCACGGGCGCGGGCAGGGTCTTGATCGACAGGCGCTTGTTGGCGTCCGAGATCTCGACGTCGTGCGGTTGCTTCTTGTCGGTGGCCGGCGTGACCGACAGCACCGAACCCAGCACGGCGTTGGGGCGATAGGTGGCCAAGCCCTTGAGGCCGTCCTTCCACGCGGTGAGGTAGAGATCCTCGAATTCGCTGTAGGGGTAGTCCTCGGGCACGTTCACCGTCTTCGAGATCGAGGTGTCGATATAGGGCGCGACCACCGCGACCATGTCCTTGTGCGCCTGGGCGGAGATTTCCAGGGCGGTGACGAAGGAGGGCGGCAGGTTGTCGACATCGCCGCCGAGGTGGCGGTACAGGCGCCAGGCGTAGTCCTCGACGGCGTATTCCTTGAAGGTGCCGTCGGCCATGCGCTTGCGCCGGGTGTAGGTGTAGGAGAAGGGCGGTTCGATGCCGTTGGAGGCGTTGTCGGCGAAGGCCAGGCTGATGGTGCCGGTGGGGGCGATGGACAGCAGGTGCGAGTTGCGGATGCCGTGCTTGCGGATCTTGTCCTTGACCTCGGCCGGCAGACGCGAGGCGAAGTTGCCGCCCGACAGGTAGAGATCGGCGTTGAAGAGCGGGAAGGCGCCGCGTTCACGCGCCAGCTCGGACGAGGCGAGATAGGCGCGGTTGCGCATGTACTCGGAGATCTTGCGGCCTTCTTCGCGTGCTTCCGGCGTGTCGTAACGCTTGCCCAGCATGATGAGCGCGTCGCCCAGCCCGGTGAAGCCCAGGCCCACGCGACGCTTGGAGTCGGCCTCGTTCTTTTGCTGCTCGAGCGGCCAGTGGGTGACTTCGAGCACGTTGTCGAGCATGCGGATGGACACGTCGACGACCTTGCCAAAGCCGGCGTAGTCGAACTCGGCCTTGTCGGTGAACGGGTTCCTGACGAAGGGCGTCAGGTTGATCGAGCCCAGGCAGCAGCAGCCATAGGGCGGCAGCGGCTGTTCGGCGCAGGGGTTGGTGGCCTCGATGGTCTCGCAGTAGTACAGGTTATTGTCCTGGTTCATGCGGTCGAGGAAGAGGATGCCGGGCTCGGCGTGGTCGTAGGTGGAGCGCATCACCTGCTCCCACAGCTCGCGCGCCTGCAGCTTGCGATACACCCACAGACCATCGTCACGCTGGTAGGCGCCGCCTTCCTTGAGCTCGGTGGTGGGCTCGGCCTTGTGCACGAGTTCGACAAAGCCGTCGGCCTCGACCGCCTGCATGAAGGGGTCGGTGACGCCGACCGAGATGTTGAAGTTGGTGAGGTCGCCGTGGTCCTTGGCGTGGATGAAGTCCTCGATGTCCGGGTGGTCGCAGCGCAGCACGCCCATCTGCGCACCACGGCGGGCGCCGGCCGATTCCACCGTCTCGCACGAGCGGTCGAACACGCGCATGTAGGACACCGGGCCGGAAGCGTTGGAAGCCGTGCCCTTGACCAGCGCGCCCTTGGGGCGGATGGAGGAGAAGTCGTAGCCCACACCGCCACCGCGGCGCATGGTCTCGGCGGCCTGGGCGAGTGCGGTGTAGATGCCGGGGCGGCCATCGACCGATTCGGTGACCGAATCACCCACCGGTTGCACGAAGCAGTTGATCAGGGTGGCGGCCAGGGTCGTGCCCGCGGCGCTGTTGATGCGGCCGGCGGGGATGAAACCGTTTTCCTGGGCTTCGAGAAAGCGTGCTTCCCAATGTGCACGCTTGTCTTCGTTCTCCACCGTGGCGAGGGCGCGGGCGACACGCTGGCGCAGCTCGGCAACCGAGGTCTCGCCGCCCTTGGCGTATTTCTCGATGAGGACTTCGCCCGAGATTTCCTGCATCGCCAGATTGGCGGCGGTGGGCTTGACGGTGCTCTGGCTGGGCGCGTTCTTGGGCGCTTTGGTGGTCTCGCTCATGGTCTTTTTCTTCATCCGTAGGTGGTTCTGGGAACGGACTGGAGAATAGCTCATAAAGCGGTTTAGGGCAAAAAACAAAAACTGTTTATAAACAATGGCTTAATGAATTTGCTTGTATTGCATTGAAAATTCAAATACTAGATGTAGTATGCGGTTCAGTCTTCAGTTTCGCTCGGAAGGTGCTGAAAACAGAAGGTTTTTGCTGCTTTCAGGGCGCTTTTCAGGGCCTCTGCGACGGAAAGAACAAGGACAGGTAGGCGGCGAGGTTGAGCTCGGCTTCTTCGCGGATGGCGGCGAAGCGATCGGGGTCGATATCGAGCAAACCCCACACCGAAGTTTCGACGCGCGCGGCGGTCTGCTTGCTTGTTTCGCCGCGGGCGTCGGCTTCGACGATGTGACGCGCGAGGTTGAGGATGGCGGCGTCGCCGGCGTGCTCGCCCCCGAGCCGGGGCAGGGTCTGGGTGCCGATCGCGGTGGCAAAGGAGCTCGGTACGCGCCACTGATCCATCAGCGTCGCCCCGACTTCGGCGAAGTCGCAGCCGATGATGCGGCGCTCGACCAGGTGCAGGGCTTCGTTCGTCTGGCTGGCGATTTGCCGTGCCTCATCGGCCAGCACCGGCGTGGTCTGAAACAACACCAGGTGGCCGATGTCGGCGAGCAGGCCGATCACGAACACCCGCTCCTGTCCGGGGTGGCGGGTGAGCTGCGCGATGGCGCGTGCGGCCAGCGCGCACAGCACGCTGTTGCGCCAGAATTCGTTCATGTCCAGCTGCGCGGGTTTGATGCCGGCAAACATCGCATGCAGCGACATCGCCAGCACCAGGTCATGGACTTGTTGCAGGCCAAGGATCTGCACCGCGCGCACCACGTTGTCGATCTCGCCGCGGTGGCCGTACATGGCGCTGTTGACCAGGCGCAGCAGGCGCGCGGTGAGTGCAGGGTCGGCCGCGACCAGGCGCGCGACCTCGAACACCGAGCCTTGGGGTGATTGCAGTTGTTCGCGGATGCGCTCATAGACCGTAGGCAGCGAGGTCAAGGCATCAATCTGGCTGGTCAGTTCCTGTGCTGAATGCATGTCGTGCTCCGTGGGGCCTGCCCGGATTATCGGCGATCGGTGGCCGCAGCGGAGCGCGACGGCACGAACACCATGGGTTCGGCGGCGGGAAGTTCGGGTTGCAGTGTGATGTGGTCTATGCCGAAGCGTTCGTGCAGCAGATGGCGCTCGGCTTCGAGGATGGCGGGCCAGTGCTGCGCATCACTGAGCACGATGTGGGCCGATAGGGCGGCGCGGCGTGAGTCCAGGCTCCAGATGTGGAGGTCATGCACCGAGCGCACGCCTGGCACGCCGGCCATGGCGCGCCCCACCTCGGGCAGCGACAGGCCCTCGGGCACGCCCTCGAGCAGGGTGTGCAACACCTTGCGCAACAGCGACAGGGTGGAGAACAGGATCAGGCCGCAGATCAGCATGGTCAGCAGGGGGTCGATCGGTGTCCAGTTGGTGAACTGGATCACCAGCCCCGAAGCCAGCGCCGCCACCGAGCCCAGCAAATCGCCGATCACGTGCAGCAGCGCCGCGCGGGTGTTGAGGTCGCCTTCACCGCGGGTCAGCAGCCAGGCGACGACGATGTTGATGAGCAGCCCGCCCAGGGCCACCAGGGTGACGGTCTGGCCGGCGATCTCGCGCGGCTCGAGCAGGCGCAGCACCGCATGCCACAGCAGCAGGGCAACGATGGCGAGCATGAAGAGGCTGTTGGTGAGCGCGGTGAGAGCTTCGACGCGGCGCAATCCATAGGAGTGGCGGGCACTGGCCGGGCGCAAGGCGACGCGGGCCGCGATCGCGGCGAGGCCAAGCGAGAAGGCGTCGGTGACCATGTGGCCGGCGTCGCCGAGCAGCGCCAGCGAACCCGACCACCAGCCCGCCACCGCTTCGACGCCGGCAAAGCCCAGCGTCAGCAGCAGCGCCAGCGGCAGGTAGCGGCTGGCGGAGTGGTCGTGGTGGTGGCCGTGGCCGTGACCGTGACCGTGGTCGTGTTGGTGACCATGGTTGTGAGCGTGATCAGACCGAGGCTTGTGCGCCGCGTGTGCGTGACCGGCCTTGTGATCGTGCTCGGGTGTGGGGCTGTGGGGCATGAGAGAGCGCTGAGAGATCAATGCCGAGATTATGCGGCGTATGCGGGAAAGCTGGCGTGATGCGCCGGCATCACGCAGCAGCTCGAGCCGCGCAATAGGTAAAACCATCTAGTGCGCTGCCTTATCCCCCTGATTTGCGCAGGGGCATTGCCCTCCTAGAGTGACAGCAACGCCAATGGCCCCTGGAGTCCCGTCATGAAGTCCTGTTCCGATTCCTCCGTTTCCACCTCTCGCCGCGCTTTTCTGCGCACTGCGCCAGCGCTCACTGCGGCGGCGGCGATGGCGCCGACGCCGGCCATCGCCAGCACCGGCAAGCAGCAATGGGCGATGCTGATCGATGTGCGCAAGTGCATCGGCTGCCAGGCCTGCACCGTGTCCTGTATCCAGGAAAACGCGGTGCCCGAAGGCAGCTTTCGCACCGTGGTGTCGACCTACAGCGTCAAGCTCACCGACTCCGCACAGCCTGCCGGCACCTATGTGTTGCCGCGCCTGTGCAATCACTGCGACAACCCGCCCTGCATCCCGGTGTGTCCGGTCAGCGCCACCTACAAGCGCGAGGACGGCATCGTCGTCGTCGATGGCGACCGCTGCGTGGGCTGCGCCTATTGCGTGCAGGCCTGCCCTTACGACGCGCGCTTCATCAATCACGAGACCAACAAGGCCGACAAGTGCACCTTTTGCGCTCACCGTGTGGATGTGGGCCTGCTGCCCGCCTGCGTCGAGACCTGCGTGGGTGGTGCGCGCATGTTCGGTGATGTCAATGATGTGGAGGGCGAGTTCGCACGGCTGCTGAAGGCCTCGCAGCCGCAACTGAAGGTGCTCAAGCCTGAGCTCGACACCGCGCCGCGCGTGTTCTACATCGGCCTGGACGAGCGCTTCAGCGGCAAGGTCGAAGGCGGCGGCACGCTGTGGAAGCCCCGCAACCTGCAATCGAGTGCGCACGGCTGAGCCGGCAAGGAGATCCGATCATGAACCCGAATATCGTCGAAACCCTCAACGTCGCTCGCGAAGTCGCCTGGCTGCCGTGGGCGGTGCAGTATTTCTTCCTCATCGGCCTGTCCTACGGCGCCTTCGTGCTGGCGCTGCCGGGCATCGTCTTCCGCCGCCCGGGTTGGGACAGCGTGTCGCGCCTGGCCTTGCTCGGCGCGCTGGTGTGCGGACTGTCGGCGCCGGTGGCGCTGCTCGCCGACCTGCACCAGCCGGGGCGCTTCTGGCACTTCTACGCCTACTTCACGCCCACTTCGTGGATGTCCTGGGGCGCCTTCTTCATTCCGGTGTACCTGGGCGGGCTGCTGAGCTTTGCCTGGCTCGCCTTCCGCCCCGATCTGGCGCGTCATGCCGCCAGCGGTGGCAAGCTCGCCAGGCTCGCCGGGGTGCTGGCTTATGGCGGGCACGAAAGCCGCGGCGCACTGAAGGCGGCGGCGCTGCTGGGCCTGGTTGGTGCGGTGCTGGTCGCGGTGTACACCGGTGCTGAAGTGGCGGTGGTGCGCGCCCGTCCGTTGTGGAATACCTCCTTGCTGCCGCTGCAGTTCATCGTCACCGCCTTTGCCGGTGCCGCTGGCCTGGCGCTGGTGTTCAACTACTTCAGCGCGCGCAATACGGCGGTCACCCATACCCTGGCGCGGGTGCTGGCGGCGAGTCAGTTCCTTGCGCTGGGCATCGGAGCGCTGTGGCTGGCGCTGGGGCTGAGTGGCCTGTCGGCGACCCACGCCCAGGCCCTGGCCGAAGTCGGCCCCTCGGCCAACTGGCAGCTGTCTGCCGCGTGGGCGGTGGCGGCCACCGTGCTCACCGGCGTGCTGGCGTGGAAGCGCCCCGGCGCGGGCCTGCTGATCGGGCTGCTGGCGCTGCATTCGGCGTGGATGATGCGCTGGAGCATCTTCATCGGCGGCCAGGAGGTGCCCAAGACCGGCGCCGGTTACTACAGCTACTCACTGCCCCTGGGCCCGGAAGGTCTGCTCGGCATCGTCGGCACCGCCGGACTGTGGGTCTTCCTCTTCGTCCTCATCACCACCTTGCTGCCGCTAGAGCGTCTCGCGGCGGGCTCGCCCAGCCTCGCAGCTGGCTCCCCGACCAAAGCCGGCGCCTGAGCGCCCGCGACCAAGGAGCAGATCATGAAAATCGAACGTCGTGAAATCATCGCCGCCGGCGGCCTGGCTGCCTTTGCTGCCGGCTTCTCGCAGACCCTGGGCCGTGTGGTGTCCAACTTCACCGGTGCGGAAGAGCAGCCGAAGATTGCCGACGGCCGCCACATCCACGGGCGCTCTATCGAGCCGGAATACACCGTCGACCCCGTCAGCGGTGCCTTCACCCCCAACCCCAATCAGCAGATCAGCTACACCGCCTGCCTGGGCTGCACCACGCAGTGCGGCGTGCGCGTGCGGGTGGACAAGACCACCGGCGAGGTGCTGCGCGTCACCGGCAACCCCTACAGCCCTTTGTCGACCGAGCCCCACCTGCCGATGAAGACCTCGGTGAAGGAAAGCCTGATCGCGCTGTCGCGTTTCCAGGACCAGGGCCTGGCGGGGCGCTCCACTGCCTGTGGGCGGGGCAATGCGGCGATGGACCAGATGAACTCGCCGTTTCGCGTGCTCACCCCGATGAAGCGCGTCGGTGCGCGCAATTCCGGCCAGTGGCAGCCGATCTCCTTCGAGCAGCTGGTGAAGGAAGTGGTGGAAGGCGGCGATCTGTTCGGCGAGGGCCATGTGGATGGCCTGGCGACGCTGCGCGATTTCAGCACCCCGATCGACCCCGAGGCGCCCGAACTCGGCGCACGGGTGAACCAGGTGGGCGTGCTCACCAGCGTCAATGATGGGCGCGAGAACTTCAGCCGCCGCTTCTGGAACCAGTCCTTCGGCACCCTCAACCACGTCGGCCACGGCTCTTACTGCGGTGGTGCCTATCGCTCCGGTTCGGGGGCGCTGTTCGGTGATCTGAAGAAGATGCCGCATGCCAAGCCGGATCTGTCCAATGCCGAATTCGTGCTCTTCATCGGCACCGCGCCGGGCAACGCCGGCAACCCGTTCAAGATCTTCGGCTCCAAGCTCGCCAAGGGGCGCGCGGACGGGCGGCTGGACTACGTGGTGGTCGATCCGGTGTTGAACAATTCGAACAATCTCGCTGCGGCCGATCGTGGACGCTGGGTGCCGATTCGTCCGGGCACCGACGGTGCGCTGGTGATGGGCATCATGCGCTGGATGTTCGACAACAATAAGGTCAACGCTGACTACCTGGCCTGGCCCAACCTGAAGGCTGCGCACGCCGCCGGTGAGCCGTCCTTCACCAACGCCGGCTGGCTGCTTATTACCCAGGATGGCCACCCGCGCCAGGGTCGCTTCCTGCGTGGCTCGGACATCGGCATCGAGGTCGCAAGCGAGGAACAGTACAAGGACGCTGACCCGTATGTGATCGCCACCGCCGCCGGCGAACTGGTCGCCGCAGGCAGCGCCATGGTGCCGGCGGTGCTGGATGCCTCACGAGTGATCGAGCTTGATGGCAAGCCGGTGACGGTGAAGACGCCCTTCGAGATGTTGCGCGCGTCGGCGCGGCGCTTCGACATCGCCGAGTATTCCGCGCTCTGTGGTGTGCCGGAAGAAGTCATCATCGGCCTGGCTGACGAATTCACCCGCCACGGACGCAAGGCGAGCGCAGTGGCGCACGGCGGCATGATGGCGGGCAATGGTTTCAACAACGCCTATTCGGTGGTGACCCTCAATGCCTTGATCGGCAACCTGAACTGGAAGGGCGGCTTCATCATCAATGGCGGCGGCTTCAAGGACAATGGCGCTGGCCCGCGCTACGACCTCGAGACCTTCCCCGGGCAGGTCAAGCCCAGGGGTACACCGATCGGGCGCAACGTGGCCTATGAGAAATCGGCCGAATTCAAGCGTCGCCAGGCCGAGGGCGAGCCTTATCCGGCTACCGATGCCTGGTTCCCGAATGCGCCTGGCCTGGGCACCGAATGGTTCACCGGCGCGCTGCGCGGCTACCCCTACACGCTGAAGGCGCTGGTGCTGTGGAGTTGCAACCCGATCTACGGCATTCCGGGTATCCGCCCGCTGATCGAGAAAGGCCTTGCTGACCCCAAGCAACTGCCGCTGATCATCGCGGTCGACCCGCTCATCAACGAGAGCAATGCCTTTGCCGACTACATCGTGCCGGACTCGATCATGTACGAGAGCTGGGGCTTTCCGGCGCCGTGGGCGGGCATTCCGACCCAGGCCACGACCGCGCGCTGGCCGGTGGTGGAGCCGAAGGCCGAGCAGACCGCAGACGGCGTGCGCATCGGCATGGAGACCTTCTACATCGCGCTCGCCAAGGCGATGGGCCTGCCCGGCTTCGGTGCCGAGGCCATCGCCGACATGGAGGGCAAGCGCTACCCGCTCGAGCGCGCCGAAGACTGGTATCTGCGTGGCGCGGCCAACGTGGCTTTTGCCGGCAAGGCGGCAGTGGGCGACGCCAGCGACGAGGACATGAGTCTGACTGGTGTGGATCGCATCCGTGGGCTGATGGAAAGCACGCTCAAGCCCGAAGAGTGGCGCAAGGTGGCGACGGTCTACACCCGCGGCGGGCGCTATCAGGCGGCGGGCGAGGCGCAGGACGCCACTAATCCTGAATGGCAGACCAAGCGCTTCACCAAGCCCTTGTGGCTGTGGAACGAGAACATCGGCACCGCGCGCAACACGCTCACCGGCGCGCGCCGCAGCGGCTGTGCCACCTGGGCGCCGCCGGCCTTCTTCGATGGCACACCGATGCGCGAGCTCCACCCCGAGGCCGACTGGCCGTTGCAGGTGGTGAGTTTCAAGTCGGCGCTGCAGAATTCCTACAGCATCGCCACCCGCATCACCGGTCTGCACCCTGACAACCCGGTGATCGTGCACCCGGCCGACGCGGCGCGTGCCGGTCTGCAAAGTGGCGACAGCGCGCGTATCCAGACCCCGGGTGGCGAGGCGGCATGCACGGTGATCGTGCACGAGGGTGTGATGGAAGGCGTGATGGCGATCGAGCACGGCTACGGCCACCGCGAACTGGGTGCGCGCGCGCACCGCATCGGCGAACACACCCAGCCGCAGCGTCCCGACCTGCGCGCGGGGATCAACCTCAACGACCTCGGGCTGTATGACCCGACCCGGGGCGGGGCGGTGATCTGGGTGGATTCGGTGTCGGGGACCGCGGTGCGTCAGGGGCTGCCGGCACGCCTGGTCGCGGCCTGAGCACTGAACGCCCTGTGCGCTGACGCGCAGAGCGTTCAGTCCAGTGCCGCCGGGTCCGCGCGCAGCATCAGGCGCGTGAGCTCGGCGGCACTGCTGACGCAGGTTTTTTCCATCACCTTGTGACGGTGCACGTGCACCGTCTTTTCGCTGATGTCGAGCTCGCGGCCGACGAGCTTGTTGGGCAGGCCTTGCGCCACCAGGCGCGCCACTTCGCGTTCGCGCGGCGACAGGCGATCGAGCAGACCTTGCGCTTCCTCGCAACGCAAGGCCTGCTCACGCGCTTCACCTCCCAGCTTCACCGCGCGGCCGACGGCGTCGAGCAAGGCCTGGTCCTTGAACGGCTTTTCGAGAAAATCGCAGGCGCCGTGCTTCATCGCGTGCACGGCCAGTTCGACGTCGCCATGACCGGTGATGAACACCACCGGCACCGCCCAGCCGCGGCTGCGCAGCACTTGCTGCAGCTCCAGTCCGCTCATCATCGGCATGCGGATGTCGAGCACCAGGCAGGCGATGGTGTCGGTGGTGGGGGCAGTGGAGAGGAAGTCCTCGGCCGAGGCATGGGTGGCAACCTGCCAGCCCACCGATTCGAACAGGAACACCAGCGAGCGGCGAAAGGCGGCGTCGTCATCGACGATGTGGATGCAGAGGTCTTCGAGTTCAGTCATGAGCGTGGTCGCAGGTGAGCCCGGGCAGGCTCAGGGTAAAGCAGGTGCCAGGGCCTGAGTCGGAGTCGGGGGCGGCCGCAGGCGAGGTGGCGATGAGGCGCCCGCCATGGGCTTCGGCGATGCTGCGACAGATCGACAGCCCCAGCCCGAGGCCGTCGGTCTTGGTGGTGAAAAAGGCTTCGAACAGATGTTGCTGGGCGGTGGCGTCGAGTCCGCTGCCGTAGTCGCGTACGCTGATGTCGAGCTTGCCGTCAGTGCTCGCAAGGCGGACTTCGAGCGCCTGGCGCGCGGGCGGCTGTTCGCGGCTGGCGTCGTAGCCATTCTTGAGCAGGTTCAGCAACACCTGCTGGATCTGCAGACGGTCCACGGCGATGCGTGCGCCCGCGGGCAGGGTGTCGACCAGGCTGACCTGGGGCGCACGCGCCATCATGCCGCGGAACAGGGCGATGGCCTCGGTGGCGAGCTCGCGGGGTTCGACGCCTTCGCGGGCGGCGGTGCGCTTGCGCGCGAAGGCGCGGATACGACCCAGGATGGCGGAGGCACGCTCAGCCTGAGCGGCGATTTCGGCGGTGGCCTCGCGCAAGGCGGCGTCGGTGAGGCGGCCGTTGTCGGCGCGGCGGATCACGCTGCTGGCGTAGTTGGTGATGGTGGCAAGGGGCTGGTTGAGCTCATGCGCGAGCGTGCCCGAGAGTTCGCCCAGCACTGACAGGCGGGCGAGGTGGTCGGCTTGCTCCTGTGCCGCCCGCGCACTTGCTTCTAGCCGGTCGCGCTCGGTCAGCGCCGCGCTGAGCGCGGCGGTGCGCTTCTGCACCAGGTATTCGACGCGCACGGTGTACAGGATCCAACCCAGCATGAGCAGTGCAAAGCCGCCCACCCAGGGCCAGTAGCGCTGCGCCATGACTCTCAAGGTGGGCTCGCGCAGGTAGGCGTAGGGCCCGATTTCCAGCCTGCGGAAGAGTTCGTGCACTGCTTGGTAGTCGGCGGGCACGGCCCACGCCAGGCCGTCGCGTCCGCCCTCCATCGACAACAACGCGATCGCCACCGCCTTGGCCAGCGCGGGCGCGGTGTGGGGCAGGCTGGCGAGCGGCCAGTCGGGGTACAGCGGCGTGCTGGTGGCGCAGGGGAAGCCGGGTTCGTTGCGTGGCGCCAGCACGCGAAAGGCGGCTGCGCCTGCGCCCAGGCTCTCGAGCACGCAGGTGCGTACGACGCCGGCATCGGCGCGGCCGCTGGCAACCGCTTCGAGCACGCGGTTCATGGGAAAACCCACGGCGTGCAGCGCGGCGAGATCGTCGTCGGGCGAAAGACCGACTGCGGTGAGTGCGCCCCAGAACAGTTGAAAGCCACCGAAGCCTTCGCGCCCTACAATGGCGACACGCTGGCCGCGCAAATCCTTTAGTGTGCCCAGCTCGGCGCGCTCGGCGCGCACGATGACGGCTGAACCGAGGGCGCGCTCCGGCGAGCGTCCGCCGCCACCATCGAGGGTGAGGATGCGGCTCGCGCCCAATTCGGCCTCGAGCTCGACGTAGTGGCCAGGGTTGGTGATGACGAAGTCGAGCTCGCCCGCGATCACCGCCGCGCGCATGCGCGCGTGGTCGAGCTGGAGCAGGCTGAGCGGGTGTCCGGGCAGACTGCGTTCGAGGTGGTGCAGCAGCGGCGACCATTCGTCCACGGTCGCTTCCGCGCCGAGAAAATCCAGCACCCCGATGCGGATCTCGGCCTGGGCAGCCGCGGGCTGCGGCAGGCAAAGCGAAAGCATGCAGGCAAGCAGGGCAGCGAGAGGAGCGCTTGGTAGCGACATGGGTGCAAAATCGTCTTTTGTGTGGTGGGCGTCAAGCCGGCCAGGTTGAGCGGGGGGAATGATGAGGCTGTTGAGTTGGAACATCCAGTGGGGACGGGGGGCCGATGGTCGTGTCGATCTGCAGCGCACTGCGAACGCGATTCGCGCTGCGGGCGAGCTCGACGTGATCTGCCTGCAGGAGGTGGCGTGCAATTTCGCCGGTCTGGCCGGCGGTGCGTGCGAGGACGAACTGGCCTTCTTCGCGGCCGCGTTTCCAGACTACACGCCGGTCTTTGCTGCGGCCCTGGATGTGCCGGATGGTGGCGGCGCGCGTGCGCTGTTTGGCAACCTGTTGCTGTCGCGCCTGGCGGTGGGGCAGGTTTTCCGCCACATGCTGCCAGCGCCGGCCGACCCCGGCGTGAACTCGATGCAGCGCGTTTGTGTGGAGGCGGTGCTGAGTGGGGCGCGCGGGCCGCTGCGGGTGTTGAGCTCCCATCTCGAGTACTACTCGCAGCGTCAGCGTCGCGCTCAGGTCGCGGCGCTGCGTGACTTGCAGCGCGAGGCCTGCGCCCAGGCTGCAGCAGGGCCGGCGGTGCCGATGGCAGGCTCCACCTCAAGCTTTGCACAGAGGCCACGACCGGCGTCGGCGATTCTGTGCGGGGATTTCAATTTCGAGCCGGAGGCGGATGAATACGCGCTGCTGCAGACGCCGTTCGCAGATCGGGTTCCGGGGTGGCGCGATGCCTGGGCAGTCCGTCATCCACAGCGGCCCCATGCGCCCAGCGTGGGCCTGCACGGGGCGGAGTGGCCGGCGCGGGCTTATTGTTGCGATTACTTCTTTGTCAGCGCGGACCTGGCGCCGCGCGTGACCATGGTCGAGGTGCTGGCCGCGACTGCGGCCTCCGACCACCAGCCAGTGGTGCTGGAGCTGATGGACTGAGGGTGCAGTCCGGGCCTATTTCTGCGCCAGAGGCTCGACCAGGTCGCGATAGGCATGCCAGGTGGCGTGGCCGATGAGGGGCATCATGACGACGAGGCCGACATGAAAGGTGAGAAAGCCGATCAGGGTCAGTGACACGATCAGCGCGGCCCACACCAGCATCGCGCCCGGGTTGCGCAGCAGGGCGGCGAAGCTGGCGATCATCGAGCTGACCGCGTCCTGGTTGCGGTCGAGCATGAGTGGGATGGACACCACACTGGCGGCAAAGGCGACGAAGGCGAAGATCAGACCGACGCCGAAATAGGCGGCGAGGAAGTCGAGGTTCTGCATGCTCACGATCTGGGCGACGAATCCCGCCAGGCTGGGCATTTCGCCGGTGTAGAAGAGGGCGAAGATCACCAGTGAGGCGCGCGCCCAGACCAGGAATATGACCCCCAGCACCACCGCGAACACTCCGATGTTGCTGGCGTTGCGGCGCCACACGGTGAGCGTGGGCAGCAAGGCGCAGGGTTCGCCGCGTTCGCGCCGACGGCTGAGTTCGTAGGTGCCCATGGCCAGGAAGGGACCCAGCAGCAGGAAGCCCGAGGTCAGCGCAGAGGTGTATTGGTAGGCGTGGCGGAAGATGACGGTGAGCAACAGGCCCATGGCGGCAAAGCAGAAGCCGTAAAACAGGCTGGGAATCGCGCACGCCTTGAGGTCGCTGGCGCCGCGTGCGATCCAGCGCAAGGGCGCACCGATCGAAACCACGCGCACGACCGGAAAGGGTGGGCCAGGCTCCTCCCTGGCGGGGGCAGGCGGGGGTGGGGTGTCACTGGGCTGCGCCATGTCTCTCTCCTGTCGGGTTTGTTGTTCTGGCAACCAAGGGGCAGCTAAGCGTTCACTGAGGGGCGCGTCTGTCGTGCTTTACGAGGGCTCCCTCAGGGCTTCGAGCAGTGCCTCGGGCACTTCCTGCATTATCGAGTGGCTGCTGCCGGCGAGCACAAGCATGCGCGTGTCGCCGCAGGCTTTTTCGAGCGTGTCGAGCAGGGATATCACCGCGTCGACGGGCGTCATCTGATCGAGTTCCCCGCTGATGACGACAGTGGGGCAGCGCACCTGCGCTGCTGCGCTCAGGCCATCCTGCCAGGTATTGCAGGCTGAGAGGTCGCTCGCCAGGGTTGCTCCGCCCTGTTGCTGCATGCGCTGCAGGTTGGCGGCCTGGAGCGCCTGACGGCGTGACTCGCCAAGCACCTCTGCCGGCGCGAACGAGTACTTGTTGATCAGCGCGTAGGCTTGATCGGGGTCGTTTTGCGCGAGATCGAGCAGGAGGGGTGATACCCGCATGGGCAGCGCGGTGCCGACCAGCGCGAGCTGACGCACGCGCTCCGGTGCCATGCCTGCTGCGGCAAGCGCGACCAGCGAGCCCATGCTGTGGCCGCACAGGCGCAGCTGCGCATGGCCGAGTGCCTCGGCCAGCGCCAGCACCCAGGCGGCCATGCCGGCGATGTCGGCGATCGGTGCGCCGGCGGAGTGGCCATGGCCGGGAAGGTCGGGGGCGATGAGATGGTCGCCTGCAGCCGACAGGCCCTGGGCGAGCTCGGTCCACACGCCGTGGTCGTGGCCGGCGCCGTGAATGAGGATCCACGGCGGGTTGCTGCTGGCCTGAGCGGGCAGGAATTCGGCCATGGCCACTGTCTGGCCGTGGATTTCGATGTATTTCATGGTCACTCCAGAGAGGTGGCCAGCAGGCACGGGCGCAGGCTCAGGCGAGCTCGTTGGGATCGAGCAGGCGCTCGATGGCGACAAGGCGGTCCTTGAGCAGCAGCTTGCGTTTCTTGAGTCGGCGTACGATCAGTTCGTCTGCGACGGGAACGAGCGACAGACGAGCGATCGCCTCGTCCAGGTCCTGGTGTTCGGTCCGCAGCTCCTGGAGCCGAATGCGCAGGTTGGTGGCTTCTTCATCGAAGATGTCTTCGTTCATGGTGACCGGGCTGAAAGCAGTGGGTTGGGGCAGCCTGCCAGGACAGGCTGAGGTGTGGGTTTGGGCAATGGGGTGGGGCTGAAGGCCGGGAGCTCGGGCTGTGCGTGACAAGCCGGCTGCTGCTGCGATGGTATGCGCCGCGTCAATGAATGACAACCGAGGGTGACGACCGGGCCGGCTGTTTCCTATCATCACTCTTTTGATGCATGCGCTGGAGAAGATTGCAGTGAACAAGGCCTTTGTGAAAGAGCGTGACGGCGATGACGAGGACGACGACGAGCTCGTGCCGACCTTGCGCCTGCCGGCGGGCAGCAAGAACTACATGACACGGCGCGGCTATGACGCGCTGCGTGTCGAGCTCGACCAGCTCGTGCGCATCGAACGCCCGCAGATGGTCGAGACCGTGGCCTGGGCGGCGGGCAATGGAGATCGCTCCGAGAACGGCGACTACATCTATGGCAAGAAGCGCTTGCGCGAGATCGATCGCCGCATCCGTTTCCTGATCAAGCGTGTGGAGAGCGCCGAGGTCGTCGACCCCGAGCGCCAGCAGGGGCTGGAACAGGTCTTCTTCGGTGCCACGGTCAGTTTCTGTGACCTGGATACGGAGGAGGAGCAGACCTGGCAGATTGTCGGTGTGGACGAGGCCGACGCTGCACACGGCCGCATCAGCTGGATTTCGCCGCTGGCGCGTGCCGTGCTGAAGGCGAAGGTGGGCGACGTGGTGCGCTTCCAGAGTCCGGCCGGGATGCGCGAGATCGAGGTGGTGGACGTGCGCTACCTGTGAATGCGCTGTGCTTCGCTGCGGACTTGAAATCTGCGTCGCCCGCCCCCAAGTGCTGCTCCGTTCACATCAAACCCGACGGAGCCTTAGCCCTATGTCCGAAGCTCAAACCGCCTCTTCCCAGACGCTGAATTTCCAGGCCGAGGTGAAGCAGCTGCTTCACCTGATGATCCATTCGCTGTATTCCAACCGCGAGATTTTCCTGCGCGAGCTGGTTTCAAACGCGTCCGACGCCTGCGACAAGCTGCGTTTCGAGGCGCTGGATACGGGCAGCCTGTATGAGAACGACTCCGAGCTGAAAATCCGCATCGGCTTCGACGCCGAGGCGAAGACCATCACCATCGCCGACAACGGCATCGGCATGAGCCGCGACGAGGCCATTACCCATCTGGGTACGATCGCCAAGTCGGGCACCAGGGAATTCTTCGGTCAGCTCACCGGTGACCAGAAGAAGGACGCCAACCTCATCGGTCAGTTCGGGGTGGGCTTTTATTCCGCCTTCCTGGTCGCCGATCGCGTCACCGTGCTGACCCGCCGTGCGGGGCTGCCCACGAGCGAGGGCGTGAAGTGGGAGTGCTCGATGGCGGGCGATGAGGCCGGCGCCTACACCGTGGAACAGATTGAAAAGCCTGGCCGCGGCACCGAGATCACCCTGCACCTGCGCGAAGGACAGGAAGACCTGCTGTCGTCGTGGAAGCTGAAGAGCCTTGTGCGCAAGTACTCCGACCACATCATGCAGCCGATCGTGATGAAGAAGGAGGAGTGGGACGAGGACAAGAAGGCCCAGGTGGTGACCGACGAGGATGAGACGGTCAACCAGGCCAATGCCTTGTGGGCGCGCGCCAAGAACGACATCAGCGAGGACGAGTACAAGGGCTTTTACAAGCACGTCTCGCACGACTTCGAGGACCCGCTGGCGTGGACTCACTCGCGTGTCGAGGGCCGGCACGAATACACCAACCTGCTCTACATCCCGAAGAACCCGCCCTTCGATCTGTGGGACCGCAACGCCCGTCATGGCATCAAGCTCTATGTGAAGCGGGTGTTCATCATGGACGACGCCGAAAAGCTGATGCCGAGCTACCTGCGCTTCGTGCGCGGTGTGGTCGATTCGGCCGATCTGCCGCTGAACGTGTCGCGCGAGATCCTGCAGGAGTCGAAGGACGTCGACACCATCCGTTCGGGGTGCACGAAGAAGGTGCTGACCCTGCTCGAGAGCCTGGCCAACAGCGATGAGGCGGCGGACAAGGAGAAGTACGCCACCTTCTGGAAAGCCTTCGGCAAGGTGCTCAAGGAAGGTGTGGGCGAGGACTTCGCCAACAAGGAGAAGATCGCCGGCCTGCTGCGCTTTGCGTCTACGCTGGCCGACAGCAGCGATGAGACGGTGTCGCTCGCCGACTACATCGGGCGCATGAAGGAAGGCCAGGACAAGATCTACTTCGTCACCGCCGAATCCTTCAACGCGGCCAAGAACAGCCCTCACCTCGAGGTCTTCCGCAAGAAGGGCATCGAGGTCCTGCTGCTCACCGACCGTGTCGACGAGTGGGTGACCGGCAATCTGACCGAGTTCGATGGCAAGCAGCTGGTGTCCGTGGCCAGGGGCGGGCTGGATCTGGGGGCGCTGGAAGACGAGGCCGAGAAGCAGGAAGCGGAAAAAGCCGCTGACGAGTACAAGGAGTTGCTCGACAAGATGAAGGCGAGCCTGGGTGAGCGCGTGAAGGACGTGAAGGTGACCCTGCGCCTGACCGACTCGCCAGCCTGCCTGGTCGCGGACGAGCACGATGTCGGCATGAACCTGGCACGCATCCTGAAGGCGGCGGGGCAGAATGCGCCCGAGTCCAAGCCCATCCTCGAGATCAACCCCAAGCATCCGGCGGTGCTGCGCCTGAAGCACGAGGACCAGAGCTTTGACGACTGGGCGGTGGTGCTGTTCGAGCAGGCGCTGCTGGCCGAAGGCGGCACGCTCGACGACCCGGCCACCTTCGTCAAGCGCATCAACCAGTTGATGATGGCGATGAGCGCGAACTGAGCGACCCACACCTGGGCCGTGAATCAAACGGGCGGTGCGCCGAAGGGCGGCCGCCCGTTTCAATTTTCAGCGCTGCGATAAGGACGAACGCGCTTGTCCCATCGTCGCGCGCTGTCACCCTCGGTACGCCGAAACCTGCCCTGCAACAAGACAGCTCACGCCGCCTGGTATTCGTCAACGCCGGGTAGCGGCGCGGTGCCAATAGGGGCAAACCATAGGTTGACGCCCCTCACCCCAGCCGGAACACTCCACCGCTACAAAAACACAACGATGGCTGGGGAGACACCCTTGAGCGAGTACATCCTCGAGACCCGTGGACTCACGAAGGAGTTCAAGGGTTTTGTCGCAGTATCCGGCGTCGACCTGAAGGTGGAGAAGGGGCACATCCACGCCCTGATCGGCCCCAACGGCGCCGGCAAGACGACCGTATTCAATCTGCTGACCAAGTTCTTGCCACCGACCTCGGGGTCCATCCTGTTCGAGGGGCGAGACATCACCCGCGAGGCGCCGGCGCTTACGGCACGCCGCGGTATGGTGCGCTCGTTCCAGATCTCGGCCACCTTTCCCAACCTCACCGTGCGCGAGAACGTGCGTATCGGCCTGCAGCGCAAGCTCGGTACCGAGTTCCATTTCTGGCGTTCGGTGAAATCGCTCAATGTGCTTGACGACGAGGCGATGGCGCTGCTCGAGGCGGTGGACCTGACCCAGTTCGCTGACACCGTCACCGCCGAGATGCCGTATGGCCGCAAGCGTGCGCTCGAGATCGCCACCACGCTCGCGCTCGACCCGACCATGCTGCTGCTCGATGAACCCACCCAAGGCATGGGCAACGAGGACATCGCGCGCGTGGTCGAGCTCATCCGCAAGGTGTCGGCCAAGCGCAGCATCCTGATGGTCGAGCACAACCTGTCGGTGGTCGCCAACCTGTGCGACCGTATCACCGTGCTCACCCACGGCAGCGTGCTCGCCGAGGGCAGCTACGCCGAGGTGTCGAAGAACCCCAAGGTGCTCGAGGCCTATGTGGGTTCCGACGACATGAGCGACGCCCACCATTGATTCCCCGCGACCGCCAGCCATGACCAGTGCCTTCACCCCCCGTCCGGAAATGCTCCGGATCCAGGACCTTCACGCCTACTATGGCGAGTCCCACATCCTGCACGGCATCAACCTCAAGGTTGCGCGCGGTGAGTGTGTGACGCTGCTCGGGCGCAACGGCGCGGGGCGTTCGACCACGCTCAAGTCGGTGCTTGGTCTGGTGAGCCGGCGCACTGGCTCGATCATGGTCAATGGCCGCGAGGTCATCACCGAGCCGACACACCGCATGGCGCACTACGGCATCGGCTACGTGCCCGAGGAGCGCGCCATCTTCGCTTCACTCAGCACCGAGGAGAACCTGATGTTGCCGCCGCAGGTGGCGAGCGGGGCAATGTCGGTGGATGAGATCTACGGCATGTTCCCCAACCTCTACGAGCGCCGCAGCAGTCCGGGTTCCAAGCTGTCGGGCGGCGAGCAGCAGATGCTGGCGATGGCGCGCGTGCTGCGCACCGGGGCCAAGCTGCTGCTGCTCGATGAGATCACCGAGGGCCTGGCGCCGGTGATCGTCAAGAAGCTCGGTGAAATCATTGTCGAACTGAAATCGCGCGGTTTCACCATTGTGCTGGTGGAGCAGAACTTCCGCTTCGCCGCGCCGCTGGCCGACCGCCACTACGTGCTCGAGCACGGCGAGATCATCGCCACCATCAACGCCGACGAGTTGCCGGGGAAGATGGACTGGCTGCACCAGACGCTGGGGGTCTGAGCGGCACGGCCGCTCAGCGCTCGCGTGACAACCATACGAACGAGACGGAGACACACGATGCAGATGAAGAAACTCAGCACCCTGGCCTGCGCGGCCGCCTTTGCCACGCTGTCGGGCGCGGCAAGTGCGCAGATCTCGGACAATACGGTCAAGGTCGGCGTGCTCACCGATATGTCGGGCACCTATTCCGACCTCGCCGGCGCCGGCGCCGTGCTCGCCACCGAGATGGCGATCGCGGACTTCATCGCCGAGGCCAAGCCCGCGTTCAAGGTCGAGATGGTCTCCGCCGACCACCAGAACAAGGCCGATATCGCCTCCAACAAGGCGCGCGAATGGTTCGAGCGCGAGGGTGTCGACACCGCCACGGAACTCGTCACCACCTCGACTGCGCTCGCGGTGATGAAGGTCGCCAAGGAGATGAACCGTGTCGCGCTGATGAGCGGCCCCGCCTCGACGCCAATCACCAACGAGCAGTGCAACGACGTCACCGTGCACTACACCTACGACACCTATGCGCTCGCCAACGGCACCGCCAAGGCGGTGACCCAGCAGGGCGGCGACACCTGGTTCTTCCTGACCGCCGACTATGCCTTCGGCCAGGCGCTGGAGAAGGACTCGTCCGCGGTGGTCATCGCCAATGGCGGCAAGGTGCTGGGTTCAGTGCGCCACCCCTTCCCGGCCGCGGACTTCTCGTCCTTCCTGCTCCAGGCCCAGGCCTCGGGCGCCAAGATCATCGGCCTGGCCAACGCCGGCGCCGACACCACCAACGCGATCAAGCAGGCGGCCGAGTTCGGCATCACCCCCAAACAGTCGCTGGCCGGGCTGTTGATGTTCATCTCCGACGTGCATTCGCTCGGGCTGCAGGCCACCCAGGGCATGTACCTGACCACCGGCTTCTACTGGGATCTCGACGACGATACCCGCGCCTGGTCCAAGCGCTTCTTCGAGAAGCAGAAGCGCATGCCGACCATGGTGCAGGCGGGCCAGTATTCCTCGGTGCTGCATTACCTGCGCGCGGTGCAGGCGACTGGCACTGACGAGGCGGGCAAGGTCATGGCGCACATGAAGGCCACCCCGATCAAGGACTTCTTCGGCAAGAACGGCCGCATCCGCGAGGACGGGCGCATGGTGCACGACATGTATCTGGCGCAGGTGAAGACACCCGCCGAGTCCAAGTACCCGTGGGACTACTACAACATCCGCCAGACCATTCCCGCGGAAGAGGCCTTCCAGCCGCTGGCGCAGTCGAGGTGCCCGCTGGTCAAGAAGTGATCTGATCGCGGAGTCTTCCGCACTTCACGACGCGTGGGGGCGGCGCGGCCGCCTCCATGCGGGAGTCGCATATGGAAATTTTCGGTGTCCCGGGCGCACTGCTCGGCAGCCAGTTGCTGGTCGGCCTGATCAACGGTTCGTTCTACGCGATCCTGAGTCTGGGCCTGGCCATCATCTTCGGCCTGCTCAACATCATCAACTTCAGCCACGGCGCCCAGTACATGATGGGCGCCTTCGTGGCGTGGATCGCGCTCAACAAGCTGGGCGTCAACTACTGGGTGGCGCTGCTGTTCGCGCCGATCGTCATCGGCGCGCTGGGCGTGGTGATCGAGCGCACGATGCTGCGCAAACTGTACAAGCTCGACCATCTTTACGGCCTGCTGCTGACCTTCGGCCTGGCGTTGATCTTCGAGGGCGTGTTCCGCGACCAGTACGGCATCTCCGGTCAGTCCTATCCTGTGCCTGAGTTGCTGCAGGGCGGGGTGAACATAGGCTTCATGTTCCTGCCGATTTACCGCGCCTGGGTGGTGGTGGCTGCGCTGACGGTGTGTTTTGCGACCTGGTTCATCATCGAGAAGACCAAGCTCGGCGCCTACCTGCGCGCCGGCACCGAGAATCCACAGATGGTGCAGGCGCTCGGCATCAACGTGCCGCTGCTGATCACCTTCACCTATGGCTTTGGCGTTGCGCTCGCGGCCTTCGCCGGCGTGCTCGCCGCACCGATCTATCAGGTCAGCCCGCTGATGGGTTCGAACCTGATCATCGTCGTGTTCGCCGTGGTGGTGATCGGTGGCATGGGCTCGATCATGGGGTCCATCCTGACCGGTCTTGGCCTCGGCCTGATCGAGGGCCTGACCCGCGTGTTCTACCCTGAAGCCTCGGCGGTGGTGGTGTTCGTGATCATGGTGATCGTGCTGCTGGTGCGGCCCGCCGGTCTGTTCGGCAAGGCCTGAAGGCGGCGAAAGGAATCAGACTGATGAACAACCCGAATTCGATGTTTGCCCGCGCCCTGCCGATCCTGTTCGGTGTGCTGTTCCTGATCGGGCTGGTGGCACCGTTCGCGGTGTATCCCACCTTCCTCATGAAGATCCTGTGCTTCGGTTTGTTCGCGTGCGCGTTCAACCTGCTGCTCGGCTTCGCCGGCCTGCTGTCCTTCGGTCATGCCGCCTTCCTCGGCAGCGCCGGCTACGTGTGCGGCATGCTGGTGCGCGATGTCGGCGTCACGCCCGAGGTGGGCATCATTGGCGGCACGCTCGCCGCCGGTGCGCTCGGCTGGCTGTTCGGCATGCTGGCGATCCGCCGTACCGGCATCTACTTCGCGATGATCACGCTGGCGCTGTCGCAGATGGTGTATTTCGTCGTGCTGCAGTGGAAGGCGACCGGCGGCGAGGACGGTCTGCAGGGTGTGCCGCGCGGCCACCTGTTCGGCATCATCGACCTGTCTGACAACATCGCGATGTATTACCTGGTGTTCGCGGTGTTCTGCATCGGCTTCTTCATCATCTATCGCGCGATCCATTCGCCCTTCGGCCAGATCCTCAAGGCGATCCGGGAGAACGAGCCGCGTGCGATGTCGCTCGGTTACGACGTCGCCAAGTTCAAGCTGCTGGCCTTCGTGCTGTCGGCCGCGCTCGCCGGCATGGCGGGGGCGACCAAGACCCTGGTGTTCCAGCTCGCCTCGCTGACCGATGTGCACTGGCACACCTCCGGAGAGGTGGTGCTGATGACGCTGCTCGGTGGCCTTGGCACCGTGCTCGGCCCGCTGGTCGGGGCCGCCACCATCGTGTCGCTGCAGACCGAGCTCGCCGATAGCGTGGGCTCATGGGTGACGGTGATCATGGGGGTGATCTTTGTGGTCTGCGTGCTGCTGTTCCGCCGCGGCATCGTCGGCGAGCTACAGGCGCTGATCCACCGTGCCGGCATCCGCTGATCCGGTCTTGGCGTCGGGGAGCAGGGCGGGCGGTTTTGAGCTGGGGCGGGCTGAATGCAGCCGACCCTCGGCGCGGCGCAGCGCCGGGAAGGCGAGCGCATGGTAAAGCGGTACGGGCGCGACTGAGCGCGAGATGCCGTTCGCGATCACGGCGGTCGCCATCAGCGGCAGCAGCATCTCGTGGTTGGCCGTCATCTCCATGACTATGACGAAGGAGGTGATGGGGGACTGCGTCATCGCCGCGAGGAAGGCCACCATGCCCAGCACCAGAATGGCGGCGCTGGCGTCGGCCTCTCCGGGCAGCAGCAGGGCGACGTCGGCGCCGAGGCCGGCGCCGACGGCCAGTGCCGGGGCGAATATGCCGCCGGGGATGCGTGATACGAAGGCGAGCCAGATGACGGCCAGCTTGGCGAACATGAACACGACCGGCAGGCTTGCCAGGCCTTCGAGGGCAGCCTTGGATTCGCCGTAGCCGGTGCCGTAGGTGAGGCCTCCGCTCAACAGGCCGATGAGGCCGGTCACCAGCCCGCAAGCTGCTGCAAACGCCACCGGCCGGGACAGGGCGAAGACACCCAGCTTGCCGGGCAGGCCACGTGCCGAGGCCACCAGCAGGCGCGAGAAACCGCCGCCCAGAAGCCCGCCGCTGATGCCACAGATCAGCACCGGCCAGAGGCCGGTTGGCCATGCCAGCGCCGCCGGCGTGCGACCGAAATATGTGTAGTTGCCCAGTACGGCCAGTGACATCAGGCCGGCGAAGATGACCGCGGTCAGCGTCATGCTGTTGGCGCGAAAGGCGCGATGGCGGCACATCTCCTCAATCGCGAACATGATGCCGCCCAGCGGCGTGTTGAAGGCCGCGGCAATGCCGGCTCCGCTGCCCGCGATGATGAGGTCGCGGCTGGACGCGATGCGCCCGCGTTTGCGCCCCGCGAGCATATGCATCACCGAGGCACCGATCTGTACCGAGGGACCCTCGCGGCCGATCGCGGCACCCGACAGCAGTCCGCCCAGGGTCAGCACCACCTTGGCCAGGGCGATGCGTAGTGATAGGAACTGCTTGCGCACGTTGCCGTCTTCGGAGAGCGAGGCGGCGATTGCCTGAGGAATGCCGCTGCCTTCGGTCGCGGGGAAGAACTTGCGCGAGATCCAGGCCAGGAAGGCAAATCCGGCCGGTGCCACGAACAAGGTCAGCCACGGCCGCTCGTGCATGATGCTTGCGTGAGTTCCGATGGCCAGTTCGGCGCCGATCGCAAATGCAATGCAGATCAGTCCGGCCAGTAGCGCCGCACCGCCCAGCAGCAGGCGCTTGTGCCAGCGCCCGATCGAAAGCCATGGCAGGGCGTAGCGTCGACCACGGCGAGCAAGCCGTCTGAACGCGCGGCGTGTGGATGAGCCAGCAGAGGCAGAAGGGGGCTTGGGCTTGGGGGATTCCATGAGGGGCGGCCGAGTTGCGTGCAGGCAACATGATGTGGCTGTGCACCATACACACCATGCGGAAGGTCAACGATACCGCTACCATGCACCGCATGAGTAGCTGTGATGTATTTTTGACAATATTGATTCAAGCAAATATAGTTGGAGCCTGATGGAAATGGTGGAAACGCAGCAAAAGGTGAAAAAGCCAGCGCCTCCGGCGACGCCCTTGTCGGTCCTGCAGCGCTTCAGGGTGCTCATCCGCACCGCTCAGCGCCATTCGCAGTGGATAGAGCGCCAGAGTGGTGTCACGGGCGCGCAGCTTTGGGCCTTGCAGGAATTGAGCGAAGTGCCGGGTTTGAGGGTGGGCGAGTTGGCCAACCGCATGGCGCTTCATCAATCGACCGCGTCGAACATGGTGGATCGGCTCGAGACCGGTGGTCTGATTCGCAAGGAGCGCAGCAGCGTCGATCAGCGTGTGGTGCGTCTGTACCTGACCGATGAGGGTGTGGCCATGCTGGGACGGGCGCCGTCGCCGGCCCGTGGTGTCTTGCCTGAAGCGCTTCGCCTGCTTGACCCGGGGGCCTTGAACCGCCTGCAGGGCGAACTGGACGGAGTCTTGTTGCAGATTCGCGACCTCGACGAAGGTTTCGGCATGCAGCCTCTGCCATTTACCGAATGATTTTTCCTGTGTCCGGGGTTCTTCATGCCCGGATGCGGACAGCAGCTTGAGCGGCCTTGGGGCCGCTCTTTTTTTTGCGGCGGCCATGCGGGGCGCAGCAAAAAAAGAGGCGCTCACAAGCGAGCGCCTCGTTCTGTGCCTTGCCAGGCGTGCTGGCCTACCAGAGCTGCCACCAGGGCTTGTCGCTCTCGGGGCCGCCGGAGAAATAGACGCTCGAGGGGAAGTTCATGCGCATCACGCGCTCGGCATCATCACGCAACTGAGTCATGCCGAGTGCGTCGTAGCTCTTGACGAGCAGGAACAGCGCCTCCTCGTTGGCTGGTGCCTGCGGGAAATTGGTCACCGCAGTCTGGGCGCGGTTGATCGCGGCCACATACGCACCGCGGTTGTAGTAGTAGCGCGAGACATGCACTTCGTGCGCCGCCAGTGAGTTCACCAGGTACTGCATGCGTGCACGCGAATCACTGGCGTAGCGGCTTTCCGGAAAGCGGGTGACGAGTTCGCGGAAGCTGTCAAAGGCCTCGCGGGCGCCCTTGGGGTCGCGTTCGGAGAGATCCTGACGCGACAGGGCTGCGAGCAGGCCGAGGTCTTCGTTGAAGTTGACCAGGCCCTTCAGATAATAGACGTAGTCGACGTTGGGGTGGTTGGGGTGGAGCTTGATGAAGCGGTCGGCGGCGGCGAGCGCAAGCGCCTGTTCGCCCTGCTTGTAGTAAGCGTAGGCGACCTCGATCTGGGCCTGCTGGGCGAAGCGCCCGTAGGGGTAGCGTGCCTCGAGCTTCTCGAACATCTGGATGGCGCGATCGTAGCCGCCCTCAGACATCGACAGCTTGGCCTCGGAGTAGAGCTTCTGGGCATTCCAGCCGCTCGTTTCGTCGGCCTGTTCGGGCAACAGGCCACAGCCGCCGAGCACCAGCGCGCCGATCAGTGCCGCTTTTCCCGCTAAACTTCCAAGGGTGAACCTGGCCATCGAAAAAACTCGCGTGAATGAACGCGCCGATTATATAGCAGGCGACGCGCCGAACTCGCCCGTCGTGATGATGATTCCTCACGATCTGGCTGGCTTGCGCCTCGACCAGGCGCTGGCGCGGCTTTTCCCCGCGTACTCGCGCAGCCGCCTGCAGGCCTGGTTGCGGGATGGCCGCATCCAGGTCGACGGTGCCTCGCCGGACGCTCGGCGCAAGGTCCGGGGTGGCGAGCAGGTCGAGCTTGTCAGCGCACCCGCAGCCGAGGACAGTGCTCAGCTGCCTGAGGACATCCCGCTGCAGGTGGTGTTCGAGGACGAGCACCTGTTGGTCATCAACAAGCCGGCGGGCCTGGTCGTGCATCCCGGGAACGGCAACTGGAGCGGGACCTTGCTCAACGCCTTGTTGCACCATGCGCCCGAGCTGGCAGAGGTGCCGCGGGCCGGAATCGTGCACAGGCTGGACAAGGACACCAGCGGCTTGCTGGTGGTCGCCAGGACAGTGCCGGCACAAGTAAATCTCATCGAGCAGATGCAGGCGCGCAGTGTGAAGCGGGTGTACCGCGCATTGGTGCACGGCAAGCTGCAGGCGGGCGGCACGGTGGATGCCAGCATAGGCCGCCACCCGACCCGGCGCACACGCATGGCGGTGGTGGCGGATGGGCGGCCCGCGCTGACCCATTACGGCATCATGGAGCGCTTCGCGCAGACAACACTGCTCGAATGCCGGCTCGAAACCGGACGCACGCACCAGATCCGGGTGCATATGGCCCAGCTCGGACATCCCTTGGTGGGCGACCCGGTCTATGGCGGGCGGCGCGTGCCGCCGCCCGGGTGCGAAGGTTTCAGCCGCCAGGCCTTGCACGCTCTTTGTTTGGGCCTGGTGCATCCGGCCAGCGCCGAGTTCATGCAGTGGGAGGTGCCGATGGCGGAGGATTTCATCGCCCTGCTGCAGCGGGTGAGGGCGGCGCCATGAGCCGGGCGCTCAATGGTGGCGCGGCCGATGATGAGCATGTGGGTGTGATCACGCCCGACTGGACCACCCCTGCCAATGTGCGTGCGCTGCTGACCACACGCGTGGGCGGTTACAGCCTGCCGCCCTACGACGGCTTGAACCTCGGCTCCCATGTTGGCGATACGCCGGCTGCGGTGGCGCGCAATCGCGCCGCGCTGCGTGGGCACCTGCCTGCCGAGCCCATCTGGCTGTCACAGGTGCATGGCGTCGAGGTCGCCGATGCGGCCGACCTAGAGGCAGACGCCGATGGCAAGTCTGCTGTGGTACCGGTGGCCGATGCCATCGTTGCGCGCGCGCCAGGTCGGGTGTGCGTGGTGATGACGGCAGACTGTCTGCCCGTGTTGTTGTGCGACGTCGATGGCACGGTGGTCGGGGCTGCGCATGCGGGCTGGCGCGGACTGGCCGACGGTGTGCTTGAGGCCACGATCGCGCGCATGGGGGTTGCGCCCGGCCGGCTGCGTGCCTGGCTGGGACCGGCGATCGGGCCGGATCACTTTGAGGTCGGTGAGGAGGTGCGTGCTGCGTTCGTGCGCGCCGATCCGCTTGCTGCGCTGGCGTTCCGGCCGACTGCAGGTGAGTGCATGGGCACGGGTGGAGCGGCGATGGCGGGAAAATGGTGGGCGGATCTGTTCATCCTCGCGCGCCAGCGCTTGTTACGGGCCGGCGTCACTCACATCGAGGGCGGGGGAGTGTGCACCTATACGGATGACAGGCGTTTCTATTCCTACCGACGCGACGGACGGACCGGACGTTTTGCCTCGATGGTGTGGCTCGAGCCGTGCCTGGCGCCGTCCATGGCCAGCGCGGCAGGCGAGGGTGGATGATGGAAACGGGCGTCGCTATTGATCGCCGTCTGTTTCGGCTCTATCGTTGAGGTCATTGGCTTCGCGCTGGCGCTGGCGCCGGCGGCGGGTTGGTGTACCGAACAGCCACAAGAACAAGGTCATCGGGGCGAGGCCGTAAAAAACGAAGGTCAACACACCGCCCACCACCGAGTTGTCGGTAACGGCAGCAAGCAGCGCGACGTAGAGCCAGGCAATAGCGATCAGGTACATGAGGTCGATTCTACCTTCCGGAGCATTCCGGGCGGTCGATGGCGAATGAACAAGGCAAACCCGGGCGCGGTCGCTTCCTCGACCCGTCGATAGGAGGTAGTGATGTCGGAGTCTGATGGCAAGCAGTCGGCAGTAGCGGTGCAGGCGATGTTGGCCGCCGGCCAGGCCATGGCGCAGAATTTTTTTGATGCCTTGGCACGTCAGCATGTCGCCATGCAGGACTCGTCCGGGGCCGCTGCGCCCAAATTGCCCTTGCCCGAATCCGACGAGATGCTGCGCATGCAGCGGGCCTTTGCGGAGAAGCATGTGGCGCTGTGGTCGTCGATGCTGGGGCGCAAGCCGGGCGACGTGGTCGAGCCGGTGGTGAAGGTCGAGGCGGGCGATCGCCGCTTCACTGCCCCGGAGTGGTCCGAAAGCCCGATGTTCGATTATGTGCGCCAGGCCTACCTGCTCAACGCCGGCTTGCTCAAGGACATCTCGGATGCCCTGCCGATCGAGGATGGGCGGGCAAAGTCACGCATGCAGTTCCTCACCCGTCAGTACATCGAGGCCCTGGCGCCCACCAATTTCGCGGCGACCAACCCGGAGTTCATCAAGACCGCGCTCGAGACCAAGGGTGAGAGCATTTCGCGTGGTCTGCGCAATCTGCTCGGCGACCTGGAGAAGGGCCGCATCTCGATGACCGATGAGGCCGCTTTCGAGGTCGGGCGCAATCTGGCGCTCACGCCCGGGGCGGTCATTTTCGAAAACGAACTGATGCAGCTGATCCAGTATGCGCCGCTGACCGACAAGGTCGCGCAGGCGCCGCTGTTGATCGTGCCGCCCTGCATCAACAAGTTCTACATCATGGATCTGCAGCCTGAGAACTCCCTGGTGCGCTTCATTGTGGAGCAGGGTTTCACCGTCTTCCTGGTGTCGTGGAAGAATCCGCGTCCCGACAGTGACGGGCATTACGGCTGGGATGATTACCTTGAGCACGGGCCGTTGAAGGCGCTCGAGGTGGTGCGTGCGGTGACGCGGGTGAAGAAGCCGAACGTGCTCGGCTTCTGTGTTGGCGGCACGCTGCTGAGCTCTGCCCTCGCGGTGGCGCGGGCGCGCGGCGAAGATCCGGTCGCCAGTCTGACCCTGATGACCACGCTGCTGGATTTTGCCGATGCGGGCGAACTGGGCTGCCTGGTCGATGAGGCGAGCGTGGCGGCACGTGAGGCGGCAATTGGCAAGGGTGGCGTGCTACGCGGGCAGGAACTGGCGAACGTGTTTTCGTCCCTGCGCGCGAACGACCTGGTCTGGCAATATGTCGTTGGCAATTACCTCAAGGGCAACAAGCCGCAGGCCTTCGATCTGCTGTACTGGAATTCGGACTCCACCAACCTGCCTGGCCCCTTCCTCACCTGGTATCTGCGTAACATGTACCTGGAGAACAACCTGCGTGTGCCGGGCAGACTCAAGATGCTGGGCGAGAAAGTGGATCTGGGTAAACTCGATATGCCGGCCTATCTGATGGCAGCACGTGAGGACCACATCGTGCCGTGGAAGAGTGCCTATCTGGCGCGCAATCTGCTCGGTGGCGAGACCACATTTGCGCTTGGAGCCAGTGGGCACATTGCGGGCGCGATCAACCCGGCCTCCAAGAATCGTCGCAGTTACTGGACGGCGAGCGTCAAGCCCACCGACCCTGAAGAATGGCTGGAGCAGGCCGAGGAGCACAAGGGCAGCTGGTGGCTGCACTGGATAGAGTGGCTGGGCGGGCAGAGCGGAAAGCAGGTCGCCGCGCGGGGTCGTCTGGGCAGTGCCAAGTACGAGCCGATCGAGCCGGCACCAGGTCGCTACGTCAAGGAGCGTGCCTGAGCGCAACGAGGCTTCAACGATCCAGCGGACCGCAGTGAGTGGGGAGGGCGCTGCGGGTCCATGTCAAACCCACCCCCATAAGAACCCATTAGGGAGAGGAGAAGTTTATGTCGAGAGTTGCACTGGTTACGGGTGGTATGGGTGGTCTGGGTGAGGCGATCTGCATCAAGCTCGCAGCCTTGGGCTACAAGGTCGTCACCACCCATTCGCCCAACAACAGCAAGGTGGGTGAATGGCTGCAGTCGATGAACAACATGGGCTACGGATTCAAGGCTTATCCGTGCGATGTTGCTGATTTCGAGTCGGCGAAGGCCTGCGTCGAGCAGGTGACGAAGGAGGTGGGTCCGGTCGATGTGCTGGTCAATAACGCCGGCATCACCCGCGACATGACCTTCAAGAAGATGAACAAGGCCGATTGGGATGCGGTCATCAGCACCAACCTCGACTCGGTGTTCAACATGACCAAGCAGGTCATGGAGGGCATGGCGGAGCGCAAGTGGGGGCGCGTCATCAACGTGTCGTCGGTCAACGGCCAGAAGGGTGCTTTTGGTCAGACCAACTACGCCGCCGCCAAGGCCGGCATGCACGGCTTCACCAAGGCGCTGGCGCTGGAAGTGGCGCGTAACGGTGTGACCGTCAACACCATCTCCCCGGGGTATATCGGTACCAAGATGGTGATGGCGATCCCGCAGGAAATTCTCGACTCGAAGATCCTGCCGCAGATTCCGGTGTCCCGTCTGGGCAAGCCTGAAGAGATCGCCGGCCTTGTCGCCTACCTGTCCTCGGAAGAGGCTGCGTTCGTGACCGGTGCCAACATCTCCATCAACGGTGGTCAGCACATGTCCTGATTGCGTTCATCACGCATCAGGATTGAGCGGCGCGCCCGGTAACGGGCGCGCCGCTTTGCGTCCACGCAACATCCTGGCAGTGGTGTTATTGCGTTGCAGCAGATTTTTTCAGCAATCGTTATAATGATGGAGCAAGGCAGCAGTTGCGCTGCCGCAAAAACGCCGGAATTCCCATCCGAACCCTGGGTTGGCGATGGTTTCTCGGTATCGAAAATAGCTCCAGAAGGATTTCAAGATGTCGCAGAAAATCGCTCTCGTCACCGGCGCCATGGGTGGACTCGGCACCGCGGTCTGTCAGTCGCTGGCCAAGGATGGCATGAAGGTTGTTGCGAACTGCCTGCCCGATTTTGATCAGAAGGAAGGCTGGCTCGCCGCTCAACGCGAGCTGGGTTTCGATTTCGTTGCCGCCGAAGGTGACGTCTCCAATTACGAGTCCTGCGCCGCGATGGTTGCGCAGATCGAAGCCGAAGTGGGGCCCATCGACATTCTGGTGAACAACGCTGGCATCACCCGCGACAAGTTCTTCCCGAAGATGGAGAAGGGGCAGTGGGATGCAGTGATCAACACCAATCTCAACAGCCTGTTCAACGTCACCCATCATGTGTCGGCCAAGATGGCCGAGCGCGGCTGGGGGCGGATCGTCAATATCTCCTCGGTCAACGGCGTCAAGGGTCAGGCCGGACAGACCAACTACTCCACCGCGAAGGCTGGCGTGCTGGGCTTCACCAAATCGCTCGCGAGCGAACTCGCCACCAAGGGCGTGACCGTCAATGCCATCGCCCCGGGCTATGTGGGTACCGACATGGTGATGGCGATCCGTGATGACATTCGCCAGGGCATCATCGACTCCGTGCCGATGAAGCGTCTCGGCCGCCCGGACGAAATCGGTGACCTGTGCGCCTATCTGTCCTCGGACAAGGCGGGCTACATCACCGGTGCGACCATCAACATCAATGGCGGTCTGCACATGTGCTGATCGGCACCGTGCCATGTGCGAAATCACGAAACCCCGTCGAATGGCGGGGTTTCGTTTTCGCGGCACGATATAATTGAGCTTGACATTCAAGAGCGGATTTACCGCCGCCGAGGAGATGGGGAAATGCCTGAACACGCACGCTTGATCAAGAAGTATCCGAACCGTCGTCTCTACGACACGCGTACCAGTTCGTACATCACGCTTGCCGACGTCAAGGAACTTGTCCTCAGTCATGAACAGTTTCAGGTCCTGGATGCAAAGACCTCGGAAGACCTGACGCGCAGCATCTTGCTGCAGATCATTCTTGAGGAAGAGGCGGGTGGCGCGCCCATGTTCACCAGCGATCTGCTGTCGCACATGATCCGTTTTTACGGCAACGCGATGCAGGGCATGATGGGCAAGTATCTCGAAAGCAACATCAAGGCTTTCACCGACATGCAGGGCAAGTTGCAGGATCAGACGCGTTCGATCTACGGTGAGAACAGCCCGGTCGGTCAGGATTTGTGGGCTCAGTTTCTCAACTTCCAGGGCCCCGCACTGCAAAGCATGATGGGTGCTTATGTTGACCAGTCGAAGAAGATGTTCGAGCAGATGGAAGAGCAGCTCGAAGGCCACACGCGCAACATGTTCACGGGCTTCAAGCTCCCCAGCTATGGCGCAAGCGGTGAGGATGCCCCGGTTCCAGCCAAGCCGTCCGCCGACAAGCCGTCTGCCGACAAAGCTGCTCCTTCCAGGCCGAGCACCGACAAGAACAAGTAGGCGTCTCAGACGGGCGCTGATGGCTGTCCTGGACGCGATCGTCGCGCCACGCTGGACGCTGATCCCGATTTTCCCGGTCTGCGTTTCCGACCACCCCTTCCTGACCACTCCGACCTCGACCGAGCATCCAGCGCATGAGCATCATCAAGACCCCGGACCTGCCGCGTGTCGGCTTCGTTTCACTTGGCTGCCCCAAGGCAACGGTGGATTCCGAGCACATCCTGACCCGCTTGCGGGCTGAGGGCTATGAGATCACCGGCTCGTATGACGACGCTGATCTCGTCGTGGTCAATACCTGCGGCTTCATCGACGCTGCGGTGGAAGAGTCACTCGACGCCATCGGCGAGGCGCTGAACGAAAACGGCAAGGTCATCGTGACCGGCTGTCTGGGCGCAAAGGATGGCGTGGTGCTGAGTGCCCACCCGCAGGTGCTGGCCGTGACCGGCCCCAACGCCACTGACGAGGTCATGCATGCGGTGCATCGGCATCTGCCCAAGCCGCATGACCCCTTCACCGATCTGGTTCCGCCGCAGGGCATCCGTCTGACGCCGCAGCATTACGCGTACCTGAAGATTTCCGAAGGCTGCAATCACCGCTGCACTTTCTGCATCATCCCCTCGATGCGTGGCGACCTGGTCAGTCGGCCGATTCACGACATCATGCGTGAGGCCGAAGCGCTGGCCGCGGCCGGGGTGAAGGAACTGCTGGTGATCTCGCAGGACACCTCGGCCTACGGGGTGGACGTCAAGTACCGCACCGGTTTCTGGAACGGGCGGCCGATCAGGACGCGCCTGCTCGAGCTCGCCAGCGCCCTGGGTGAGCTCGGCATCTGGATTCGCATGCACTACGTGTATCCGTACCCAAGCGTTGATGAATTGATTCCGCTGATGGCCGAGGGCAAGATCCTGCCTTACCTGGACGTGCCCTTTCAGCACGCCAGCCCGCGCATCCTGAAGGCCATGAAGCGGCCTGCGAATGCCGAAAATGTGCTTGCGCGCGTGCGCAAGTGGCGCAGCATCTGCCCCGAGCTGACGATCCGCTCGACCTTCATCACCGGCTTTCCCGGTGAAACCGAGGAGGACTTCGAGCTGCTGCTGAACTTCCTCGACGAAGCCCAGCTCGACCGCGTTGGCGCCTTTGCCTACTCTCCGGTGGCGGGGGCGGCGGCCAATGAGCTCGCCGATGCGGTCCCCGACGAGGTGCGCGAGGAGCGACGCGCACGCCTGATGGATTTTCAGGAAGATATTTCCACGCAGCGTCTTGAGGCCAGGATTGGCCGCGAGATGACGGTGCTGGTCGACGACATCGACGAGGAGGGCGCGCTCGCGCGCTCGCCAGGCGATGCGCCCGAGATTGACGGCCTGGTCGTCATTCCTGACGCCGAGGGCCTGGCGGCTGGTGATTTCGTGCGCGTGCGCATCACCGATTGCGATGTGCACGACCTCTACGCCGAGCGCCTCGATTGAGTTTTTCGCTGTCCGCTGGGTAGGGGAGAGATCATGTCGGCTGAGACCGGTGTTGCGTTGCCGCTTGCCCAGGGACCTGTGCGGGGTGAGGGTGGAGAGCCGGTGATTGGTCTTGCCCTGGGTAGCGGTGCCGCCCGAGGCTGGGCGCATCTGGGTGTATTGCAGGCGCTGGCGCAAGAAGGCGTGGTGCCGCAGATCATTTGTGGCTGCTCGATCGGTGCCTTCGTCGGCGCAGCGGCGGCGTCGGGTGATCTCGAAAAGCTTGCACAATGGGCCAAAAAGCTCAAGTGGCAGGACGTGGTCTCCTTGCTTGATGTCTCCCTGCGCAGCGGCCTCATCAAGGGCGACAAGCTCATCGACTTTTTCGAACGCAACTTCATTGACCGCGACTTTTCGGAGCTTGAGACGCGCTTCGCCTGCGTCGCCACCGAGCTCACCACCGGCCGCGAAATCTGGCTGCAGGAGGGCAGTGTATCGGCGGCGGTGCGCGCTTCCATTGCGGTTCCCGGACTGATGACGCCGGTCGTGCACAATGGCCGCCTGCTGGTCGATGGGGGTTTGGTCAATCCGGTCCCGGTTTCGCTGTGTCGTGCGATGGGGGCTGACATCGTCATCGCGGTTGATGTGGGTGCGGACATGGTGGCGCGCATGCCGCGCTCCCGACAGGCTGAGCCACATCCGCCCGAGGAAGTCGAGGCGGGCTGGACCGAACGTGTGCTGGCGCGATTCGGGTTTGGCAACAACGGACGCGAGCTTGCGGCGCCGCCCGCGGCGTCGCCCAGGGAGGCGCTGCCTTCACTGGTGTCCGTCATCAGCTCCAGCATCAACATCATGCAGGTGCGCATCGCACGCAGCCGCCTTGCCGGCGAGCCGGCAGATGTCCTGATTTCACCGCGGGTCGGCCATCTGGGCCTGATGGACTATCACCGTGCGGCCGAGGCGGTTGCCGAAGGCGAGGCCGCCGTGGCGCGGATGCTGCCGTTGCTGCACTATGCGCTCGGCCGCGATCCCGGCTGATCGTCGTCGCAGTCTTCGTGTCCAACCTTGCGCAAGCGAAGGAGAGTAGAGCATGGACGCATTCTTTCAAGCCTTGTGCGATGCCGTCGGCACGCAGCATGTGCTCACCGCGCCAACGGATATGGCGCCTTACCTCAGCGACTGGCGAGGCCGTTACCAGGGCAAGGCGCGTGCAGTGGTGCGCCCGGGATCAACGCAGGAGCTGGCGGGCGTCGTCCGGGCGTGTGCGGCGGACGGCGTGCCGATCGTGGCGCAGGGCGGCAATACCGGTCTGTGTGGCGGTGCGACACCCGCCGAGGATGGGCGCGCCATCGTCCTCAGCCTGGAGCGCATGAACCGCATCCGCGCCGTCGATGGCGACAACAACACCATCACCGTGGAGGCCGGGTGTACGCTGGCGGCGCTGCAGCAGGCTGCGCTGGATGCGGGTCGCCTGTTTCCGCTCTCGCTTGCCTCCGAAGGCAGTTGTCGTGTTGGCGGCAATCTGTCGACCAATGCTGGCGGCGTGCAGGTGCTGCGCTACGGCAACATGCGCGAACTGACGCTCGGGCTCGAAGTGGTGCTGGCCGACGGCCGCATCTGGGATGGGCTGCGCGGGCTGCGCAAGGACAACACCGGTTACGACCTCAAGCAGCTCTTCATTGGCGCCGAGGGGACGCTGGGCATCATCACTGCTGCGGTGCTGAAGCTCTTTCCTGCGATCGGACAAAGGGCCACCGCCTGGCTTGCGGTGCCCGATCCCGCTGCAGCCATTCGCCTGCTCGGCCTCATGCGCAGTCTGTGCGGCGAGCGCATCACCGCGTTCGAGATCATTGGGCGCTCTGCGCTCGACCTGGTGCTGCGGCATATTCCCGGCGCACGCGCGCCGCTCGTGGGTGGTGCGGACTGGAGTGTGCTGATCGAGCTGTCGGACAGCGCGGGTACGGCGGATCTTGCTGCCGAGCTTGAGGCTGCGCTGACACAAGCCATGGCGCAAGACCTGGTCGATGACGCGGTGATCGCCCGCAGTCTCGCTCAGGCGCAAGCCTTGTGGTCACTGCGTGAAAACATCTCCGAGGCGCAGCGCATCGAAGGCATCAGCATCAAGCACGACATCGCCGTGCCGGTGAGTCGCATTCCGGAGTTCCTCGAGCGTGCGCAGACGATGCTCCTGGAGGCCTGGCCGGATGTTCGCATCGTCGCCTTTGGCCACATCGGCGACGGCAACCTGCACTACAACCTGTCCAAGCCAGAGAAGCTGGAAAATGAGGACTTCATCGCGCGCACGCCCGAGCTCAATCGCAAGGTGCATGATCTGGTGGCGGCGCTGGGGGGCTCGATCTCGGCCGAACACGGTCTCGGTCAGCTCAAGCGCGATGAGCTCGTACGCTACAAGTCGGATGTCGAGATGGAGATGATGCGGGCGGTCAAGCACGCGCTTGACCCTGCGGGGCTGATGAATCCGGGCAAGGTCCTGGGCGCGGTGGCGTGCGCGCCCTCAGGCCTCTTCAGGGCTGAAAAATAGGTGTGAAAAATAGGTGTTTACAGCGGCTGATCGGGATCCTATAATGCGCGCTCTTCGGTGACGGGGGTATAGCTCAGCTGGGAGAGCGCTTGCATGGCATGCAAGAGGTCAGCGGTTCGATCCCGCTTACCTCCACCAAAAACGAAGATGTAGTACAGTTTGCAGTACCCAAGTCCCCATCGTCTAGAGGCCTAGGACACCGCCCTTTCACGGCGATAACCGGGGTTCGAATCCCCGTGGGGACGCCAATTCAAGGCGATCCAGCACGCAGTCGCTGGAGCGCAGGGCCGGCACAATGGTGTCGGTGCAGTCTGGTGCGGAGTGGTAGTTCAGTTGGTTAGAATACCGGCCTGTCACGCCGGGGGTCGCGGGTTCGAGTCCCGTCCACTCCGCCAAGTTTTAAGTCGGGCCATAGTTCTGCAAGATGTTCGAAGCTCTTGCAAAGAGCTCAGCCAGTGGTTATAGTTTCCGGCTGGTCGTGGGGGTATAGCTCAGCTGGGAGAGCGCTTGCATGGCATGCAAGAGGTCAGCGGTTCGATCCCGCTTACCTCCACCAAGAAGTTTGAAGTATCAGAAGTGCCCAAGTCCCCATCGTCTAGAGGCCTAGGACACCGCCCTTTCACGGCGATAACCGGGGTTCGAATCCCCGTGGGGACGCCATACACAGGTTTGGCGCAACAAGCTCAAACCGAGTTCGGCAGCGCAGGCTGGCGAACTGATGGATGCGGAGTGGTAGTTCAGTTGGTTAGAATACCGGCCTGTCACGCCGGGGGTCGCGGGTTCGAGTCCCGTCCACTCCGCCAAAATAAAAGCCCTTCTTCAATTCATGATCAAGGGCTTTTTTCATGTCCGAGTCGGTTGGGCGTGCCTCCTTGTGCCCCCAACTCTCTCGTCACCAGCACGGCGCTCCGCCTGTGCCGTGTCCGGCGCCAAGCCTGAGTCAGTCCGCTTGTTTCTTGAGCCGGTAGTGGAGTTGCGGCCGCGTCATGCCCAGCAGGCGGGCAGCGGCAGCGAGATTGCCATCGGCCCTCTCCACCGCAGATCGCAGCAGGTCCTGCTCGAATTCGTCAAGTGATCGCCCGCTATCGAGCACTGCCAACGCCAGATCCCGGCCAGCTCGCTGCGCGCACTCGAGTTCGCCTCCCTCGCCGAGCAGGTGCTGCTGCGAAGGCTCACTGACGCTGCCTATGAACAAGTGCTCGATCTCGATCGGACGGTTGGGGGGCACGAGGATCACTCCACGCTCGAGGACGTTCTCCAGTTCGCGCACGTTGCCGGGCCAGCTGTGCAATTTCAGCGCATGCATCGCCTTGTCACTGACTCCCGCGACGCGCTTGCCGTGAAGGGTCGCGAAGCGGCGGATCATGGCGTCGACCAGTGCCGGGATATCCCCGGTGCGGTTTCGTAGCGGCGGAATCGTGACCGGGTACACGTTGAGGCGATAAAACAGATCACGGCGAAAGAGTCCGTCACTGACGGCTTTCTGCAGGTCGACATTGGTCGCGGCGACGAGCCTGACATTGACCTTGCGTGTTCGCTCATCGCCCAGGCGCTCGATTTCTCCTTCCTGCAGGACCCGCAGCAGCTTGGCCTGTGCCGCGAGCGGGAGCTCGCCCACCTCGTCGAGGAACAGGGTGCCGCCGTGTGCGCGTTCGAATTTGCCGGCGCGAGATGTGTGCGCGCCGGTGAATGCGCCGCGTTCCACGCCGAAGAGTTCGGACTCGATGAGTTCGCCCGGCAACGCCGCACAATTGACGGCGATGAAGGGCTGTTCCTTGCGTGCGCTCAATTCATGCAGTGTGCGGGCGAAGCGCTCCTTGCCGACACCGGTTTCGCCGAGGAGCAGGACTGACACATTGGTGGAGGCGGCGCGACTGATCAGATCGTAGGCGTGCAGGAAAGCGCTGGAGTTGCCGATGAGGTTGGCCGTGCGATGCGGGCAGGCGATCGTGGTGCGCATGGCCTCGATCTCGTCGCGTAATTCGAGTAGCCGGCCGACGATCGAGTCTGCTTCGTAATATGGCGTGAGTTCGTCTGCGTCGGGCCAGTCTTCGGCCGGCTTGCCAATGATCCGGCAATGTTCGCAGCCCGTTGCAGCACATTCGACCTCCTTGAAGAGGATGAAGCGGCCCATGAAGGCGCTGGTGTAGCCCGAGGCGTAACCAATCATCATCCAGCACACGGGGTGCTCAACCTCACCGAAGGCCTGCACATGGGCTTCGGCCTCCCACGCGTTCTCCCACAGGAATTCCCCGTCAAAGGCACGGTCGGCGTAGCTGAATTCGAGGCGAATCGGCAGCACTTTGGCGCAGCCTTCGAGCATGTGGAGTTGAGGCCCGACGACGAAGGCGTCCGACGGTTCGCTCGTCCCGCGCGCCTTGCGCGCCAGCTCGGCGTCCCTCATGCCGGAAGCAAAGCCCATGCGGGTGAGGATGCGTCGTGCCTGTTGCTGGCCCACCGAGGTGATCAGCTCCTTGCGCAGCTCGGACATGGCTCCGGCGTGCAGAAGCAACATGCGGTGCTCGCCGAGCCAGATGTGTCCATCCTCGGGCGCAAATCTGAGCAAGCTGCGCAGGTCGGCGCTCTCGGGATATTGGATCGTGCTCATGGGTCTCCTCCGGGTTCACGTCGCATTCACGCTGTGGCAGGGCGCTCATGAGCTCTGCGCACCCACACCAGGCTTCAAGCTTAGCGCAGCGGCCGCTGCTGCGTACCAATTACGGTATAAATCTCGAGAAAAAATGTCAGCAACATGATTTTTTGCTTGTGCTGCGTATTCGTCAGCTGAGCACCGCAATTGATCACTGCACTGACGGCAGGCATGGCAATGAAGGTGAGCACAGCAATGCGGCAGGGCTTCGCGGTGACGATGAAAGTGCGGGAGGGATGGTGCAAGCCATTTGTGCCGAGGCGGGTGACCGTGCCAATTGACGGCGCGCGCGTGCTGGGCGCTTGCAGTGCGTATATTGCATCGCAATAAAAACGACTGATCAAATGATAAGCGGAAACAGTGAATTGATCATTTGATGAACTCGAAGCGTCAGGCAGTATTGTTTAAAAATATCGATAAAACCCGGAATTGCTGGTGATCAGGGCTTTTGTTCGGAGCTGGCACGAAATTTGTGTGTATCCCTCCGCTAGCAAGCCCGTGTTGATCAAAGGAATGGAGGGTGGGGCATGAAAAATGCGGAACCGGCGATCGATGTCAGTCGCAAGTTCGTGCGTCTGGTTGAGCGCAGGACGGACGGATTCGTGGAGTTTGAGTTCGCCATCGGCGAGCCCGAGCTGTACGTGGAGATGTTGCTTCCCGCCGCGGCCTACGAGTCGTTCTGTCAGGTCAACGCTGTGACATTCCTCGAGCCCCGTGATCCGGCTGGCGACGAGGAAGCTGGAGACTGGAACTGGAACCTGCATCAAGCCACGCAGCAGCGTTTCCGCTGAGCCTGGGCCAATAAACAGAAGGAGGAGAATTCATGCATATCGATTTGCGTACGGTGTCCATCAAGCCCTTGCGGCACACCTTCGACAATGTCGCCCGCCGCATTGGCAGTGACAAGCCCGCTTCGCGCTACCAGGAAGGCACCCTGGACATGCAGCAGACGGCCAACTTCCATTACCGGCCTACCTGGGATCCGGAGCATGCCATCTACGACGCCTCTCGCAGCGCGATCGTGATGGCCGACTGGTATGCCTTCAAGGACCCGCGCCAGTTCTACTACGGCGCCTACACGCTGACGCGCGCCAGGCAGCAGGACACTGCGGAGTCCAATTTCGACTTCGTCGAGAACCGCGGCCTTGCGGCGACGTTGCCCGAGCCCTTGCGCGACACCGTACTGAAGCTGCTGCTGCCGCTGCGCCATGTGGCCTGGGGCTCGAACATGAACAACGCGAGCGTCTGTGCCTACAGCTACGGCACCGGCTTTTCGCAACCACACATCTACCAGGCGATGGATCAGCTCGGTATCGCGCAATACATCACTCGCGTGGGTCTGGTGCTGGGGGACGTCGACGCACTTGACGAGGCCAAGCGCGCGTGGATGGAGGATGACACCTGGCAGGGTTTGCGCCGCTTCGTCGAGGACTCCTTCGTGATCAAGGACCCCTTCGAGCTCTTCGTGGTGCAGAACGTGGTGCTGGATGGCCTGATGTACCCGCTGGTGTACGACACCATCATCGACGAGGTGCTGTCGTCGCAGGGCGGTACGCCAGTGGCCATGCTCACCCAGTTCATGACCGACTGGTACGCCGAAACCCGGAAATGGGTCGATGCGACGGTGAAGATCGCTGCGGCCGAGTCGCCTGCGAACAAGGAAGTCCTCGCGGCCTGGCTGAGCGCTTGGCGCGACCGTGCCGCTGCCGCGCTGCTGCCGGTCGCACGCATCGGCCTGGCCGACCAGACCGACGAAGTGATGGGCGAGATTGTCCTGCAATTCAACGCACGCATGGCCAAGGCCGGCGTCGCGATCTGAGCGGAGTTTCCATGTCGACAGTATTTCTTGCGCTGCAAACCAACGAAGAAACCCGCCCCATCATCGAGGCGATCCTGCAGGACAACCCGGGCGCCGTGTGTGACGAGCAGCCGGCCATGGTCAAGATCAATGCCGACGGCCGCCTGGTGGTGCGCCGCGAAACGATAGAGGAGATCATCGGCCGTGCTTACGACCTGCAGGAGCTGCAGGTCAACATGATCACGATGTCCGGCAATCTCGATCAGACCGACGACGAAATCACCTTGTTCTGGAAGTCCTGAGACCCTGAGGAGACACGAAAATGGACATGCAAGTTGCCAAGAAGAAGCTCGGCCTGAAAGAGCGTTATGCGGTGATGACGCGCGGTCTGGACTGGACCCCGTCGTACCAGAAGATGGAAGACATCTATCCGTACATGGCTTACGAAGGGATCAAGATCCATGACTGGGACAAGTGGGAGGACCCCTTCCGCCTGACCATGGACTCCTACTGGAAATACCAGGCCGAGAAGGAACGCAAGCTGTACGCGATCATTGACGCCTTTGCCCAGAACAACGGCCACCTCAACGTCACCGACGCGCGCTACATCAACACGCTCAAGCTGTTCATCAGCGGCATCAGCCCGCTCGAGTACGTCGCGCACCGTGGTTTCGCTCACGCCGGTCGGGCCTTCCCCGGCGCCGGGCCACGCGTCGCCTGCCTGATGCAGTCGCTGGACGAGATCCGTCATGCGCAGACGCAGGTGCACGCGATCTCGAACTACAACAAGTACTACAACGGCATGCATGATTTCCATCACATGCATGACCGGGTGTGGTTCCTGTCGGTGCCCAAGAGCTTCTTCGACGACGCCATTACCGCGGGCCCGTTCGAGTTCATGGTGTCGATCGGATTCTCGTTCGAATACGTGCTGACCAATCTGCTGTTTGTGCCCTTTGTCTCGGGTGCAGCCTACAACGGCGACATGGGCACGATGACCTTCGGCTTCTCGGCGCAGTCCGACGAGGCGCGTCACATGACGCTGGGCCTGGAGGTGATCAAGTTCATCCTCGAGCAGGATCCCGCCAACGTGCCCATCGTCCAGCGCTGGATCGACAAGTGGACCTGGCGTGGTTATCGCGTGCTGACCCTGGTGGCGATGATGATGGACTACATGCTGCCCAAGCGCACGATGAGCTGGAAGGAGGCCTGGGAGGTGTATTTCGAGGAGAACGGCGGTGCGCTGTTCAAGGACCTCGCCCGCTACGGCATCACCATGCCCAAGTGCGCCGAGCAGATCGCCCTCGAAAAGGACCACCTGTCGCACCAGGCCTGGAGCACTTTCTACAACTACGCCGCCGCCGCCAATTTCCACACCTGGATGCCGGACGAGGATGAAATGACCTGGCTGTCGAGCAAGTACCCGGAGAGCTTCGACAAGCTGTATCGCCCACGTTACGAGTTCTGGCGCGAGCAGGCCGCCAAGGGCAACCGCTTCTACAGCAAGACGCTGCCCATGTTGTGCCAGACCTGCCAGATCCCGATGGTGTTTACCGAGCCTGGCGAGCCGACCAAGATCTGTTACCGCGAGGTCGATTACAAGGGCGACAAGTACCACTTCTGCTCGGACCCCTGCAAGCAGATCTTCGAGCACGAGCCGGAGAAGTACATCCAGGCCTGGCTGCCGGTGCAGCAGATCTACCAGGGCAACTGCTTCCCCGAGGGCACCGACCCGACCGTCGAAGGTTTCGATGCGCTGGCTGCCGTGCTCAAGTACTACAACCTCGAGAACGGTCGCGACAACCTCGACTTCGACATTTCCGAGGACAAGAAGAACTTCGCCGAATGGCGCGGCCAGGCGACCAAGAACATCTGAGCGCTGCAGGCTGCGGGTGCTCAGGCACCCGTGGCGATCAAGAGTTTGCAAGGAGACAAGACATGGCTGTTGCTGCTGTTTCGAAATACGAATTCGCCGCTGCCGATTCACAGGACAAGTTCCACGGCGCCCAGTTGCTCTTCATCGGCTGGGAAGACCACCTGCTGTTCTGTGCGCCCTTCGCCTTTCCCTTCCCGCCGGCGATGCGCTTCGGTGACGTGGTCGCCGGCCCTATGCAGGCCGCGTTCGGCTACCACCCCGATTTCGCACAGATCGACTGGGCGAAGGTGGAGTGGTTGAAGTCGGGCAAGCCCTTCGCCCCCGACTTCGACAAGTCGCTTGCCGAAAACGGTCTCAGGCACAAGGACGTGATCCGCTTTCGCACCCCGGGCCTGAACGGCATCAAGGGCTCCTGCAGCTGAGCGTGGGCTGCGGCGCGCTTCGCCGCGTGTCGCGCCTGCACCGCCTCCAACGGAAACACGGATACGAACGATGAGCTACGAGCTGACCATTGAACCCATCGGCCAGACCATCGAGGTCGAAGACGACCAGACCATCCTGGACGCCGCGCTGCGCGCCGGCATCTGGCTGCCCCACGCCTGTTGCCATGGCCTGTGCGCGACGTGCAAGGTGCAGATCGTCGATGGCGAGGTCGATCATGGCGAGGCCTCCAGCTTTGCCTTGATGGACTTCGAGCGCGACGAGGGTAAGACGCTCGCCTGCTGCGCACGGCTGGAGTCCGACCTCACGATCGAGGCTGAGATCGAGGAAGAGCCTGATGCCGAGTCCATTCCGGTGCGCGACTTCCCGGGCACCGTCACCCGCATCGAGGCGCTGACACCGACGATCAAGGCGGTGTTTGTCGAGACCGATGAGGCGCTGCACTTCCAGGCCGGGCAGTATGTGAACTTCTTCCTCGAAGGCGGTGAATACAGCCGCGCGTTCTCACTGGCGAACCCGCCCGCTAGCGGGCGCGAGCTCGAGCTCAACATCCGTATCGTAGCGGGCGGGCGCGGCACCACCTGGGTCCACGAGCAGCTGAAGGTCGGCGAGCGTGTGCGCCTGTCCGGACCCTACGGTCGTTTCTTCGTGCGCAAGTCGATGCCCGAGTCGCTGCTGTTCATGGCCGGTGGTTCGGGCTTGTCGAGTCCACGCTCGATGATCCTCGATCTGCTCGAAGCGGGAGATCTGCGGCCCATGACCCTGGTGTATGGGCAGCGCAATCGCAGCGAGCTGTATTACCACGAGGCCTTCCTCGCCCTGGCCGAGCGTCACCCCAACCTCCGCTATGTGCCGACCCTGTCGGACGAGCCGGCGGGTTCGGCGTGGACGGGCTTCCGCGGCCATGTGCATGAGGCCGCCGCGGCGCACTTCAAGGGTGATTTCCGGGGGCACAAGGCCTACCTGTGTGGCCCGCCGCTGATGATCGATGCCTGTATCAATGCGCTGATGCAGGGGCGTCTGTTCGAGCGCGACATCTACATGGAGAAGTTCTTCTCCGCCGCGGATGTGCAGCAGGTGCGCAGTCCCTTGTTCAAGCGCATCTAGTGTCGGCCGGCGGTGGCTGTTCGCATCGCCGGCCTCTTGCAAGACGATTCAGAACCGCCGTGGGAAACCGCCCCCGGCAATAAACATGGAGAAGAGACAATCATGGCAATGACTGGTGTTCTGCGTCCGGGCCACGCCCAGCTTCGCGTGCTGGACCTCGAGGAAGGAATCAATCACTACGGCAAGGTGCTCGGCCTGGTCGAGACCGGGCGTGACAGCCAGGGGCGGGTGTACTTCAAGGCCTGGGATGAGCGCGACCATCACAGTCTGATCCTGCGTGAGGCCGACAGCGCGGGTATCGACTTCTTTGGGTTCAAGGTTGCCGACCAGGCCACGCTGGACAAGCTGGACCGCGACCTGCAGGCCTACGGCCTGAAGACCGAGCGCATCCCCGCTGGTGATCTGCTTGAGACCGGTGAGCGCGTCCGCTTCGAAGTACCCTCGGGTCACCTGATCGAGCTGTACTGGGAAAAGGCCGATTACGGCAACGACGACACCTACACCAACCCGCCGCCGTGGACCGCCGAAGCCGAGCACGGTATTGCGCCGATCCGACTCGACCATTGCCTGCTGTACGGCCCCGATATCGAGAAGGTGCAGGACATCTTCATCAAGGTGCTCGGTTTCTACCTTGTCGAGCGGGTGATCATGGAGGACGGCGAGACCGATCTGGCGATCTGGCTGTCCTGCTCGATCAAGGCCCACGACATCGCCTTTGTCCGTCATGCCGAACCGGGCAAGCTGCACCACGTTTCCTTCCTGCTCGAAAGCTGGGAAAAGGTGTTGCGTGCGGCCGACATCATGTCGATGAACAAGGTCTCGATCGACATCGGCCCGACCCGCCATGGCATCACCCGCGGCACCACGATCTACGCCTTCGATCCGTCGGGCAATCGTTTTGAGACCTTCTGTGGCGGCTACCAGTGTTATCCGGACTGGAAGCCTGTCAGTTGGACCTGGGACGAGGTCGGCACCGGCATCTTCTATCACGACCGCAAGCTCAACGAGCGTTTCCTGAGCGTGGTGACCTGAGCCTGCTGTGACCACGGCGGCCTGAAGCCGTGGTCACAAACTGCAAGGGTGCCAACCTCCTGCCGTGGTCAGGGCTTGCCCGTGCCCTTGCCGTTGAAGAAGTCTGCGGGCATGCGCCTGACGGCATCGAGGGTGCGCAGGAGATGTTCGGTCAGGATTGAGGTCGCGCGCGTCGCGTCGCGCGCGAGGCTGGCCTCGAACAGGGCCTGATGTTCGGCATGGATGTCGCGTGCAATGGGCTGGCGGAACAGGCTGATGCGGCGGTAGCGTTCGGACTGCTGATAGAGAATGTGCTGGAAATGTCGAATCCAGCGTGAGGCGGAGGCGGAGATGAGGGCTTCATGAAAGGCACGGTTGCGCATCTCCCACTCCTCGCTTATCCCCTGCTCATGATCGGCAAGGCGCTGTTCGGCGCGCGAAAGACGGTGAAAGGCGGCCACTATGGCCGCCTCCCACTCTTCTCCGCCGGCCGCGATCGACTGCCTCAGCGCTTCGGTTTCCAGCAGTACGCGAGTGCGTGTGATGTCCTCGAAATCGGCGAGTGAAATGGGGGCGACGCGAAAACCGCGTTGTCCCTGTGCCACCACGAGAGCATCGGTGACCAGCATGAGCAAGGCCTCACGCAAGGTGCCGGCGCCAACGTCATAGTGTTCCTTGAGGTGTTCAACGCGCAGCTTGTCACCCGGAGCATGCGTGCCTTCGATGATGTCGCGGCGCAGACGCTGGTAGGCGCCTTCGACAAGTGTCTTGGGCTCCTGGGCTTCGGATGGCAGTGTTTGGCGCAGGATGATTTCGCTCATGGTGGAGCAGGGCTCTTGGAGTGGGCTCAATGCATTTTAGCTGAAGGCGGGTCATTTTGAAGATTGCTAAAAAATCTCGAGAAATGATCTTGACCTCGAAATAATGATGATCTAACTTGATGCGTGTTCAGTGCCACTGTGCAGCAAGGAGTCCACACAATGAAGCTCGCGATCGCTCAATCCACGATCAGTTGGGAAGCCGCACATACCGCCGTCGAGGCCGCGGTCCAGGAGGCGAGCCGACTCGATGTACGCATCAACGTGGCCGTCGCCGATAGCGCCGGGAATCTGGTGGCCTTCCTGCGTATGCCGGGCGCCTTCCCGCAGTCGATCGCGATCGCCATCGACAAGGCCTACACCGCGGGCGGTTTCGGTTTTCCGACTGCCGACTGGATGAAGGTGTTCGGCGACAACGAAGGCATGAAACTCGGCTTCTCGGCCCAGCCCCGGCTCATCGTCTTTGGTGGCGGTCTGCCCATTCGTAGCGGCGGCGCACTGATCGGCGGCATCGGTGTATCGGGTGCCTCGGAAGAGCAGGATGGCCTCTGCGCACAGGCTGGGCTGAGTGCGATCGGTGCTGATCAGGATCCAGCGTAAGAGAGCAGCGCATGAAAGCGATCCACAGCGTCGAGTAGCGCTGGGCTGGGCGCCGCGGGTAGCCGCGCGCTGCGTCTTGTCTGATTTTTGAACTTTCTGTCGTTGAGAAAAACTCCCTATGAACAAGATCAAATGTGCCCTCATCGGTCCGGGCAACATCGGTACCGACCTGCTGTACAAACTGAAGCGTAGCGCGGTGCTCGAGCCGGTGTGGATGGTGGGCATCGACGCCACTTCCGAGGGTCTGGCGCGTGCGCGCGAGATGGGCCTCAAGACCACCGCCGACGGCGTCGATGGGCTGCTGGCGCACGTCAAGGCCGACGGCGTGCAGATCGCCTTCGACGCCACCAGCGCCTACGTGCATGCCGAGAACAGCCGCAAGCTCAATGAGCTGGGCGTGCTGATGATCGATCTCACCCCGGCCGCGGTCGGCCCCTTCTGCGTGCCGCCGGTCAATCTGGTCGAGCATGTGGGCAAGGGCGAGATGAACGTGAACATGGTCACCTGCGGTGGCCAGGCCACGATCCCGATGGTGGCGGCGGTGTCACGTGTGCAGGCGGTGAGCTACGGCGAGATCGTCGCCACGGTGTCGAGCAAGTCGGCCGGCCCGGGCACACGCAAGAACATCGACGAATTCACCCGCACCACCGCCGGTGCGGTGGAGAAGGTGGGCGGCGCCAAACAGGGCAAGGCCATCATCATCCTCAACCCGGCCGAGCCGCCGCTGATCATGCGCGACAC
>NZ_ATJV01000052.1 GCF_000443165.1 Thauera terpenica 58Eu
CTTCGCTCGCGCTGCCATGCTCGACCTCAAACCGTCAGGAAGTCCGGCGCCGCCGGGATGGATGACATTTTATTGCACCAACGCCAAATCGAAGTCGTTTCCTGGCTTTTGTCAGTTGATGAAAAGCGCCTGCATACTTTTCATGAAATATATTGCACAAATAAGGGATATCGAGCGGCAGCGGGTGAGCATCTTGATGTTCATATAGACCTGGAAACCAGGCGAGTATCACCATTCCCTGAAGATGTTCTTCAGCGCTTGCAGTCAATAGAAAAAGAGTACGCAAGGTTTCCAAGACCTGACAAGCTTGGTAGCACCATCAGGGCCCCAGTCAGGTAAGCTGTGCCGATAGTATCAACAGGTCTGACAGTACGGAGTTAAAAATGAAAATCGTCTTTCCCCTGATGTTCGCTTCAGCCCTGCTCGTTTCCGCCTGTTCAAGTGCTCCGCAGGTGAGTGGGGACGACAGGGTGCCTGCGGCGGCAGCGGCCTCAGTACATAAGTATCAGTGCAAGAGCGGTGAAATGATTGCTGCCACCTATCCATCCACCGACTCAGCTACGATCAACTACAAGGGTAGTGACTACAGCATGCAGATTGCAGTTTCTGCCAGTGGCGCGCGTTATGTTGGAGGTGGGTTTGAGTGGTGGACCAAGGGTTCTGGCGCCGGATCCGAGGCCATCCTTTTCCATCACATGGCGGATGACACCTCGGGTTCGATCGTCGAGCTTTGCTCGGAGTCCTGAGCGAGCCCCAGTCTGGCTGTTGAATACGCCCGCTTAGGATTTCGGATTCGGTGGCTCAGAGCCCGACTTCTCAGCTTTGGCTTCTTCTTCCATCTTCTTTTTTGCGTAAGAGACGACAAGATTCACCACTACAATCATCACTCCGGCAACCAGAAGTATATAAAGCATTGAAGCTCTATTGCTGGTGTCCGGCTGCGTCGCATTCGTGCTCTTGATTTCTTTCCCTGTGGTGTTTCCCTGGTTTTCAGACGCTGGCGGGCTGGCCGCTGTATTTTCCGATTGAGCGGTTGCGGCCAGGGTGACTCCACTCGAAAATAAAAAAATGAAACTCATCAACACTGCCGTCAGGTACTTCATGTAGCGCCTCGTTCTTCGGTCTTGCCATCTACGACGGCATGATTTTGCAAAGTTTTCAACACGCAGAGCCGCAGTTCGTGTCCCCAGGGCTTGGCGACATCGAGCTTTCCGTTCCTTAAACGCCGATAGCCGGGATGAAGGGCGGGGTATTGTCGGTCCCCGTGTCACCTGGGCGAGGCGGGGACGTTGTTTGGCGCAATGCCCAGAAAGCGTCCGAAGCACGCTCATTTGCGCTCAGTGCTTCTTCGACAGCCCCTGCATCGCGCGTGACAGACCGTCCAAGGTCAGCGGATACATGCGCTGGTGCATGATCTGGCGGATGAGTCCGATGGACTGGCGGTATTCCCACAGGGGCTCGGGTTCGGGGTTCAGCCAGGCCGCGGCCGGATAGGCGTCGAGCAGGCGGCGCAGCCACACGGCGCCGGCTTCGGCGTTCATGTGCTCGACCGAGCCCTGCGGGTGCAGGATCTCGTAGGGGCTCATGGTGGCGTCACCGACAAAGATCAGCTTGTAGTCGGAAGGGTATTTATGGATGACGTCGAGTAGCGGCATGCGCTCGGTGTGGCGACGGTCGTTGTCGCGCCACACGCCTTCGTAGACGCAGTTGTGGAAGTAGAAATATTCGAGGTGCTTGAATTCCAGCCGACAGGCGGAAAAGAGCTCTTCGCACACCTTGATGTGGTCGTCCATCGAGCCGCCAACGTCGAGAAACAGCAGCACCTTGACCGCGTTGTGGCGCTCGGGCCGCATCATCAGGTCCAGCCAGCCCGCGTTGCGTGCGGTGGCGGTGATGGTGCCATCGAGATCCAGTTCGTCGGCCGCACCCTGGCGCGCAAAACGGCGCAAGCGGCGCAGCGCGACCTTGATGTTGCGCGTGCCCAGCTCCACCGAATCGTCGAGATTGCGAAACTCGCGCTTGTCCCAGACCTTGATTGCGGTGCGATTGCCGGCCGAATCGCCGCCGATGCGGATGCCTTCGGGGTGGGTGCCGTGGTTGCCGAAGGGTGAGCTGCCGCCGGTGCCTATCCACTTGTTGCCGCCCTCGTGACGGCCCTTCTGTTCGGCAAGACGCTTGCGGAACTCGTCCATCAGCTTGTCCCAGCCGAGCTTTTCAAGCTTGGCGCGCTCTTCGGGCGTGAGGTGCTTCTTCGCCATTGCACGCAGCCAGTCCTCGGGCAGGTCCACGTCCAGTCCGGGGAGGGCGGTGACGCCCTTGAAGTATTCGCCGAAAGCCTGGTCGAAGCGGTCATAGAGTGATTCGTCCTTGACCAGGCAGGCGCGCGAGAACACATAGAAGTCGTCTAGCGAGGGTTCGCACACGTGCTCGCGCAGGCCTTCGAGCAAGGTCAGGAACTCGCGCGTCGACACCGGCAGCTTGCGTGCCTTCAGGTGCAGGAAAAAGTCGATCAGCATCGCGGCGATCTCCGTGAGGGTTCAAGCGCGGCGCAGGGCCTCACTGCTGCACTTCCAGGGCCCAGGACAAGGCCTGCATGTGGCTGAGGGAGGCCTGCTCGGCGCTGACCGCGCAGCGCTCGGCAGCTTGCTGCATGCGCTCCGGTTCGAGGTCGCCGCGTTCGCAGGCGATGGCGAGTTCCAGCAAAGGGTAGAGCGGGCCTTCACCTTCTTGTAATGCGGCGCGCACCTCGGTGGTCAATGCCAGCGGCGCGAGCGCCTTGTCGAGCGGCACCTGCATGATCACGTCGGCGAGCGAAAGCAGACCGAGCAGGAACAGCGACTCGCGCTCGGTCGTGCTTTTTTCTGCCGCCAGCAATTCCATCATGCGTGCGCGCACCAGCGCGGTCTCCAGCGCCGCGGCGGCGCGCCCGCTGTTGCCGTCGGTGCTGCAGGCCAGCAGCACCAGCCAGCGGTAGAGGCGCTCCTCGCCCAGCAGGGCGAAGGCGTGCTCGATGGAGGCAATCGGTTTGGTCTGGGCGTTGGCCGCCGAGTTGACGTAACGCAGCAAGCGCAGCGACAGGGCGCCGTCTTCCTTGAGCAAGGCCGCGATTTCACGTGCATCGCCGTTGCTGCGCAGGCGTCCGATCAGGGTGGCGATGCGCAGGGTGTTCGGCCCCAGATCACGCTCGCTCCAGTCCTCGCGACCAGTGATGAATGGGCCCTGGAACAGACTGGCGCCCATCTTGTAGGCGAAGCGGAAGTCCTCCAGCGAGGGCAGGTCGCGCACCAGCAGGCGTGCCTGCGGGCTGGCATCGGCAACGAAGCGCGTGAGCCGCAGGCCGAGGGCTGCGTCCAGGGCCGGCGAGCGTACGATGACCATGTCTGCCTGCGGCAGCAGGGCTGAGAAGTCGTCAATGAGCATTGGATCAAGAAGCCCGAGACGAAACCCGGCCTGGCGTAGGCGAGCCACCGTTTGTGCCAGCTCGGTTGGATCCGGGCCGCTGGCCTCGGAGTGTGGCGTCGGGATCAGCACGATATTGCGTGCCGGGAGGTTAGCGAGGCAGGGGTGAGACAGGAAGGAGTCAGGAACCTCAATGGCGGCAAAGCGATGCCCCAGCAGGCGACCGATGTCTGCGCGTACGAGATTGCGCACCAGTATTTCGGCATACAGGTGATGCACGCGACGACTGCTGTTGCGGATGCGGTTGCGCGTGCCCTCGTGCAGCATGAACTGGTAGCCGGCAATGCGCTGGTCCCGCCCCAGCACGGCTTCGCGGCACAGATAGGTGACCATCGCTGGCGTGTGGTCTGTGCCGTCGGTGCTGTCGTCCGTTGCGCTGCTTGCCGTCCTGGCGGGCAGGCCTGGAGCCGTGCCCGCGCTGCCCCCTGCGCGCAGCGGCGCATCACGGTTGAGCTGGGCGAAATCCTGCGGGTTCGTAAGCCGGGGGGACGCTGGCGGAGTCGCTTGCTGGCGCCGGAACAGCCAGTCGAAGAAGGCTTTCAACATTTTTTGTCCGTCCGTTCAGCGATGCTTGCGCGCCATCATCACCAGGCGTTCGAACAGATGCATGTCCTGTTCGTTCTTCAGCAGTGCACCGTGCAGGGGTGGCATCACCATCGTGCTGTCCTGACTACGCAGGGCCTCGGCCGGGATGTCTTCGGCCACGAGCAGCTTGAGCCAGTCCAGAAGCTCGGAGGTGGAGGGCTTCTTCTTCAGCCCCGGAACCTCGCGCAGGCCAAAGAACACCTCGAGCGCCTCGCTCAGCAACTGCTTGCGGATGCCCGGGAAGTGCACATCGACGATGCGCTGCATGGTGTCGCGATCGGGAAAGCGGATGTAGTGGAAGAAGCAGCGGCGCAGGAAGGCGTCGGGCAGTTCCTTTTCGTTGTTCGAGGTGATGAAGACGATGGGACGGTGGCGCGCACGCACGGTCTCGCGCGTCTCGTACACATGGAACTCCATGCGGTCGAGTTCGCGCAGCAGATCGTTGGGGAATTCGATGTCGGCCTTGTCGATCTCGTCGATCAGCACCACGGTCGGCTCGTCGGCCTCGAAGGCCTGCCACAGCACGCCCTTGACGATGTAGTTGGCGATGTCCTTGACGCGGTCGCTGCCCAGCTGTGAATCGCGCAGGCGCGAGACCGCGTCGTATTCGTACAGGCCTTGCTGGGCCTTGGTGGTGGACTTGATGTGCCACTGCAGCAAGGGCAGGCCGAGTGCGGCTGCGACCTCTTCGGCGAGCATGGTCTTGCCGGTGCCGGGTTCGCCCTTGATCAGCAGCGGCCGTTGCAGGCGGATGGCGGCGTTGACGGCCAGCATGAGGTCTGGGGTGGCGACGTAATCGCGTGAGCCTTCAAAGCGCGGCATGGACATGCGGGATTCCTCTGATTATTTCCAAACGATTATACGGCTAGCGTTACGGAAAACCGGCGAGGCGTCTGCGGCGCGGGCTTGTCCATGTGGTGCGGACTGCCCACTTCGAGCTGCAGGCGATCGACAAGAGTTGATGCAGCATCTCCCCCAACGGAGGACCCACCATGCAGGGACGTTTTCTGGTTTGTGGCTTGGCGCTGCTGGTGATCGCCTTGCCGGCGCGCGCGCTCGAAGGCGACGCCGAGGCGGCGAAAGCCAAGATCTCGATGTGCATTGGCTGCCACGGCATCGAAGGCTATCGCACCAGCTTCCCCGAGGTGTACCCCGTCCCCAAGCTGGGTGGCCAGTATCCCGAATACATCGTCGCCGCACTCCAGGCCTACAAGGCGGGTGAGCGCAGCCATCCCACCATGCGCAGCGTCGCCGCTGGCTTGTCCGAGCAGGACATGGCCGACCTTGCCGCCTACTATTCCGCTGCACGCTGAGGGAGACGCGCCATGAGCTCACACTCCATTGCCCCGGCCCTGCGCCTGATCGCGGTGGTCGCGGCCAGTGTCGTGCTTGTACCTGCCCAGGCTGCGGGCGACAAGCAGCGCGGCGAGGAAAAGTCGCAGATCTGCGCAGCGTGTCACGGTGCCGACGGCAACAGCCCCACGCCCGCCTTTCCACGCATCGCCGGCCAGCATCCCGATTACCTGTTGCAGGCGCTGTTCGATTACAAAGCCGGCAAGCGCAAGAACCCCATCATGGCGGCACAGGTTGAAGCCTTGTCGAAGCAGGACATGAGCGATCTTGCCGCCTGGTTTGGTGCGCAGCAGGGGCTCTACGTGAAGCGCTGACGGCGCTGCGCGTCGGTGCTAGCATGCTGGCCCCATGCGCATCGAAACTTTCCGTGCCCGCCTGCAAGACCTGGGCGCCAAACCCTGCCACGAAGACCGCCTGATGCGTGCCTGGCTGCAGCGTCTGGCGCTCGATGGCGGCCCGCGTCCGCAGCAACACTTCCTGCCCTTGGCGGTGCGCGCGGCCTTGCCCGCACTCAAGGCCGAATTCGACGCCTTGGCGCGCTTGCGCTCGCAGCACCCTGGCGAGGACGGCTCGTCCCGCCTGCTCGTCGAGCTGGCTGACGGCCAGACGGTGGAGAGCGTGCTCTTGCCGCGCGACGGCCTGTGTGTGTCCACCCAGGTGGGCTGCGCGGTGGGCTGCGTGTTCTGCATGACGGGCAAGGACGGCCTGCTGCGCCAGCTCGGCAGCGCCGAGATCGTCGCCCAGGTGGCGCTGGCGCGTAGCCTGCGCCGGGTGCACAAGGTGGTGTTCATGGGCATGGGCGAGCCCGCGCACAACCTCGACAACGTCGTCGAGGCGATCGAGACCCTGGGCACGGACGGCACCATCCCGCACAAGAACCTGGTGTTTTCCACCGTCGGCGATCGGCGCGTGTTCGAGTGCCTGCCCCAACTGCGTGTGAAGCCTGCGCTCGCCCTGTCGCTGCACACCACCCGTGCGGACTTGCGCCTGCAGTTGCTGCCACGTGCACCGCGCATCGATCCCGAGGAGCTGGTCGAGCTCGGCGAGGCCTACGCACGCGCCACCGGCTACCCCATCCAGTACCAGTGGACGCTGATCGAAGGGGTCAATGACAGCGCCGAAGAGCTCGAAGGCATCGTGCGCCTGCTGGCCGGCAAGTACGCGGTGATGAACATGATTCCGTTCAACCCGGTCGAAGGCCTGGAATTCCGCCGTCCGAGCTGGGACAAGGCGGCCGCGATTGCGCGCTGGCTGCACCAGCACCACATCCTGACCAAGCTGAGACATTCGGCCGGGCAGGATGTGGACGCGGGCTGCGGGCAGCTGCGCGCGCGTGAGATCAAGATCGGCTTCGTCGCGCGCGAACGTCGGCTCGTCGAGCGCGACGCACAGCCTGCAGGCAGCTCAGCGCCGCACCCTTGACGGCGCTCGCCAGGCGCCTGGCCTGGCGCGGACGGGAGAGTCGTGCGTTGTCCTGAGCGCTGTGACTACCCGCGCTGCGCGTGCTTTGTGGCTCAGTGGCGGGCGAAGACCGCGCGCTTGCCTGCGCTGTCGAAGCTCACGACATCGTATCGCTCGGCCGCATAGGGGCCCTCCATGCCGGGCGAACCGAGCGGCATGCCGGGTGCGGACAGGCCGGTGATTGCCGGCTTTTGCGCCAGCATGCGCTTGACGTCGGCTGCCGGTACATGGCCTTCGACGATGTAGCCACCGACCTTCGCCGTGTGACACGAAGCCAGCGCCTGCGGCACGCCGGCCTCGTGCTTGACCGCATCCATCTCGCGCGTCGCGACCTCCTTGACGCGGAAACCGTTGGCGCGCATGTGTTCGGCCCATTTGCCGCAGCAGCCACAGTTCGGGTCCTTGAACATGGTGAGCTCGTCGTCGGCGGCCAGTGCGGGGCCGAAGGTGGCCACGCTGAGCAGGCCGGCAGCGAGCAGGGTGCGCAGGGCGTTGGGGGTAGCAAACATGGAAAATCTCTCGAGAGTGGAAGAAAGGGGCTCGGGCCTGTGCGCCGCAGATGCGCCACGGCGCTCAGTCGTGAGCTGTAGATTGAAGTGCCGCCGCACAGTTCCCCATGCGACGGCTGGCCTCGATCTCTGGTGTCACCGCCTCAGCGCATCTCGAAGGCCTCACGGTGAAAGCGTACGCGCCGTCGCCACAGTTGCTTCAGACCGGCTTTGAGCTGATCGCCCAGGCTGGGCGGGCCGCAGAACCAGACTTCCGTGTGCCCGCCATCGCTCTGAGTGCTGGCCAGGGTATCCGCCGTCAGACGTGCCCCGGTCGCACTGTCATGGATGTGCAGGCGCACTGCGGGCAGCGCTGCGCATAGAGCCTGCAGGCGGCCGACGAAGGGGTCTTGCGCGGCGCTGCGCGTGCCGTAATGCAGATCCACAGGCGTTGCCGCGCAGCTTGCAGGCTCGGTGTTTGCACGCAACTCGTCCAGCCAGGCAAGGAAGGGCGTCACGCCGATGCCGCCGGCAACCCAGATCTGACGGGCCTTGCGGTTGCGGCGTTCGAGCACGAAGCGTCCGTAAGGGCCTTCGACCGTCACCGCCTGCCCGACCTGAACTTGATGCGCGACCCGGCGCGTATGGTCACCCAAGGCCTTGATCTGGAAGCTCAGCAAGCGGTCGCCGTGATCGGCACTGGCGATGGTGAAGGGATGGGCGCCTTCGAGATGATCGAGGCCGACGAAGCTGACGAAGGCGAATTGTCCGGCGCGATGGCCACGCCATTCACCGCCGAGACGACACACCACCTCGGTGATGTCCGCTGCCGGTGAAGACACGGCGGTGACCACGCCGTGCACACGACGATCGTGGCCGATGCGTCCGCTGAGCGTGATCACCGCGGCGACCACACCCGCCGCCAGCAGTACTGCCAGCAAGACTCCCACCGGCTGCGACCAGTAGTCGGGCGGTGCCAGCACCGCGGCGTGAAACGCCAGCACCAGGTAGAGCGCCGGCATGGCGCGGTGGAGCAGGCGCCAGAATTTGTACGGGAAGCGCTTCCACAGGCTCAGCACGATCATGGCCAGCACCACATAGATGGCGAACTCGCCCAGCGCCTCGCCCGCATCACGCAGGGCTTCATACACACTGCCGAACTCCATTTTCGGTGGCCGTCCAGCACGCCCATACACGGCCTTGATGAGGTCGTCGGACATCTCGATCAGCCAGTGCAGGGCGGCGAACACGGCGGCGAGAATACCCGCCCACTTATGTACGCGGAAGATGCGGTCCATGCCGCCGAGCGGGCGTTCGAGGATCACCGGCCGCGTGGCCAGCACCATGGCCAGCGACATCAGACCGATGGACAGCAGGCCGCTGAGATAGAGACCTTGTTCGCGGATCAGCCATGGCAGCGTGGTCTGGCTGGCGTCGAGGCTGACGGCGTTCACTCCCCAGGCAAGGGTGAGGACGGCGAGGAAGGCGGAGAGGAGGGGGATCACGGCGCGGGCTCCTGGGTACGATGTAAAAAAGGGGCGCCAGCGTGGCCGGCGCCCCTGCGTCAGGGCCTTACTTGTTGCGTTTGACTTCCGTCTTGAGGATGTCGCCCGTGATCGGGTCGAGGTCGAGTTCGACGCGCTGACCTTGCGCGTCGGTGGCCTTGACTTCGTACTTGTTGCGCTCGCGGTCGATTTTCTCGAAGTCGCGGTAGCCGGCGGCTTCGAGCTTGCTCAGCACCTGCTGCATCGTCAGCGTCTGCTGCTGGGATGCCTGGTTCACCGCAGCGGACTGGGCAAAGGCCGGGACGAGCGCCGCACTGGCGCCGAGGATGCCGCCGGTGAGGGCGAGGGTGGCGATGAGAGTGGTGGCACGCATGATGGTTTCTCCTTGGAAGATCCGCGGTCTGACTTGGACCGTGGTGCCATCATGCGTGGGGCTGGCTGAACGCAGGCTGAATGCAGATTGACTGCGCCCGTCGTGCTGCATCGGCCTCAGTCGAGGGTGTCGAGTGCGCGCTCCAGGTTGGCCACCGTGCGCTCGATCGCATGCAGCTTGTCGAGACCGAACAAGCCGATGCGAAAGGTCTTGAAGTCGGCGGGTTCGTCGCACTGCAGCGGCACGCCGGCTGCGGTCTGCAGGCCAGCGGCGGCGAACTTCGCGCCGCTCTTGACGCCCTCGTCCGTGGTGTAGCTGACGACCACGCCCGGTGCCTTGAAGCCTTCGGCGGCGACGCTGCGCATGCCGCGCGCTTCAAGCAAGGCACGCACGCGGCGCCCGAGTTCGAGTTGCTCCGCCTTCACCTTGTCAAAGCCGTAGGCCTCGGTCTCCTTCATCACCTCGTGCAGGCGTGCGAGCGAGTCCGTGGGCAGGGTGGCATGGTAGGCATGGCCGCCGGCCTCGTAGGCTTCCATGATCTGCAGCCATTTCTTCAGATCGGCGGCAAAGCTGGTGCTGGTGGTGGCGTTGACGCGTTCGCGCGCGGTGGCGCTCATCATCACCATCGCGGCGCCCGGCCAGCTCGTCCAGCCTTTTTGCGGCGCACTGATGAGGACGTCGATGCCGCAGGCCTGCATGTCGACCCAGATCGTGCCCGAGGCGATGCAGTCGAGCACGAACAGCCCGCCCACCTCATGCACGGCGTCGGCCACCGCGCGCAGGTAGTCGTCGGGCAGGATCATGCCGGAGGAGGTCTCGACATGGGGCGCGAACACCAGGTCGGGGCGGTGCTGGCGGATCGCTGCGATCACCTCCTCGATCGGCGCCGGGGCGAAGGGCTCCTGGGGGCCGGCCGCGAGTTGACGCGCCTTCAATACCACCGATTCGGCCGGGATGCTGCCCATGTCGAAGATCTGCGTCCAGCGGTAGCTGAACCAGCCGTTGCGCAACACCAGCGCCTTCTTGCCGGTCGCGAGCTGACGCGCCACCGCCTCCATGCCGAAGGTGCCGCCACCGGGGACGATGGCAACGGCCTGGGCGTTGTAGACCTTCTTCAGCATTGCCGAGATGTCGCGCATCACGCCCTGGAAGGCTTGCGACATGTGGTTCAGGGAGCGATCGGTGAACACCACCGAGTATTCGAGCAGGCCATCGGGGTCGACGTCGGGCAGCAGTCCGGACATGGTCATCTCCATCTTGATCGGTTGGCCGCGACGCGCGCAGTGCGCTGCTTCGCGGATGAGTGGCGGGCAAGTGGCCCCCAAGCCGGTCGATTGTAGCGGCTGCGCGGGCACGATGGGCAGCGCCGCCGAGGGGCACTGCAGGGCCACCGAGAGTGGGGCGCCGCAAGGGGGCAACTACAGCGGCAGGCGCAGGCAGACGCGCAGGCCACCCAGGGCCGCCGAGGGCGCGTAGTCGATGCTGCCGCCGTACTGCGCCACGATGTCGCCGACGATCACCAGACCGATGCCGTGGCCCGGTCGCTGTTCGTCGCTGCGCAGGCCGGCGGTGCCGAGCCGGCCGAGGAAGTCCGGCGGCACGCCGGGGCCGTCGTCCTCGATCGTGCACACCAGGGCATCCGGGGCGTCGGCCACGTCGTCGATGTGCAGCACGATGCGTGCAGCCGCCCACTTGCAGGCGTTGTCGAGCAGGTTGCCGAACAGCTCGAGCATGTCTTCGCGGTCAAGCGGGAAGCGGCGTTCGGGTACATCGAGCACGATCTCGAGCGTGCGCTCGGCATGCAGCTGGCGCAAGGCCCGGGCAAGCGTCTGTAACTGCGTGCGGGCCTCGAAGCCCTCGCGCGTGGGGCCGGCGCCGGCGAGGCGGGCGCGGCGCAGTTCGCGTTCTATCGTATTGCGCATGATGTCGATCTGGCCCTGGACGGCGCGCGCAGCGTCGCTGCTGCCCGCCTGGGCGAGCTCGTCGGCGCGGTGCTGCAGAACGGCGAGCGGGGTCTTCAGGGCATGCGACAGATTGCCGACCGCGTGGCGGATGCGACCCAGGCGCTGGGCGTGATGTCGGGCCAGACGGTCCACCGCGTCCAGCATCGGCTGCACCTCGCGTGGAGCCTGTGTGCCCAGGCTGGCGGGTTCGCCACGTTCGATCTGGCGGCAGGCGGCGACGGCGTCCTGCAGGGGCGCCAGGCCGCGCAGCAGCAGACGTCGTTGCAGCACCAGCAGCAGCAGCAGCGCGATGAACAGACCGGCCGCCATGCGCTGGCTGAAGTGGGTGATGGCGTCGGCCACGCGCGCAACGTCCTCGGTGACGACGATGACGATGCCGCCTTCAGTCGAGGGGTAGCGCTTGGCGTAGCCGAGGAGCTTTTGCCGCGCCGGGCCGTCGAGATGGAAAGTGCTCTCGCCGCGCGCATCGGGCAGCGGTACGGCGAGTTCTTCGTCCCATAGCGAGCGCGAGCGCAGCCAGGGGCCGTCGCCCATGCGGATCAGGAAGTAGTGGCCCGACAGCGGCAGATCATAGACCGTGCCCGCCGCCCCCTGCGCTGCGGCCTCGGGATCGAGCGCGTCGAGGACGCGGACGTAGATCAGATCGGCGTCGTGCTGCAGGCGCGAGACCACGTAGTCCTCGACCAGGCGTCGGGGGAAGTCCTGCAGCGCGAAGGCGAGCAGCAGACCGGCCCCGATCAGCACCAGGGCCATGGCAAGCGAGAGGCGACTGAGCAGCGATTTCATCGCTTAACCGCTGTGCGGCTTCATGCGCGATCCTGGTCGTGCCGCTTGGCTGGCCGATCCAGGGCAGACAGACTCAGGGCAGCCAGACTCAGGGCAGAAACACATAGCCTTGTCCGCGATGGGTCTCGATGTGCTGTGTGCCGATGAGCAGACGCAGGCGCCGGACATAGACTTCGATGACGTTGCTGTCGTGTTCGGCGTCGTAGTCGTAGACGTGTTCGTAGAGCTGCGTCTTCGACAGGACCTGAGCAGGGTGGCGCATGAGGTAGCGCAGCAGGCGAAATTCGGTGGCGGTGAGTGATCGTTCGCTGCCATCGTCGCCGCTCAGGCATTGCCGCGCCTCGTCCAGACGCCACGGTCCGGCGCGCAGTTCGAGCGTGGGCGTGGTGGCGCTGCGGCGCAACAGGGCTTGCAGGCGCGCGAGCAATTCCTCGACGTGAAAGGGCTTGCCGAGGTAGTCGTCGGCGCCTGCCTGCAGACCTTCCACGCGCTCGGCCCAGCCGTCGCGCGCGGTGAGGATCAGCACCGGCAGGCGGCTGCCGGCTGCGCGCCAGGTCTTCAGTACTTCCAGCCCCGGCTTGCCTGGCAGACCCAGATCGAGCACGACGGCGTCGTAAGGCTCGGTGCTGCCCAGATGGCCGCCGTCGATGCCGTTGGCGGCGACATCCACGGCGTAGCCTTCCTGCTCGAGCCGTGTGCGCAGGCGCTCGCTCAGCTCCGAATCGTCTTCGACGACGAGTATGCGCATGGCCTTACTTCACCTTGCGCCGCAGGATCTCGCCGCTGGCGGCGTCGATCTCGAGCTTGTGCACCGCGTCGGCGGCGTCGATGATCTTGACCTCGTACACGTATTTTCCACCTTCGCGATCAAGTTCGACCTCGACGACCTGGCCGGGCTGTGCAGCCTGGCTGCGCTTGAGGATGTCTTCCATGGCCAGGATCTGGCCGCTTTCGCGTAGCTGGCGTACTTCGCTGCTGCGGGCGCGGTCGTCGCTTGCGTGTGCGCTCAGGGGCTGCAGGCTGAGGCCGGCGATCGTCGCGATGCTGAGACCGAGAACTGCGGCGGTGATGGCTTGGCGGGTCTTCATGATGAGTTCCTCGACTGTTTCTGGAGTCCGTTGGGGACGTGTGCAGTATCGCGCCCCGCGCCTGAATCGAAACTGAAAACCCGCGCCGTCCTCAGCCGATACCGGCCTTCCGCTTCAGACAGCCCACATAAGCGAGGGCGTCGGGCGGGGTGCCATTGCGCTGGGCGTTGAACATCATCTCGCCCAGGCATTCCAGCGCATCGTGCAAGGCGGCGTGGCGCTCGCCGCGCTGCGCGCAGGCGGCCTCGAAGGCGGCGCGGATGCCCGGCGGCTGGTTGATCGACAACTGCTCCTCGATGGCCAGATGCAGGGACAGATGCAGGAAGGGGTTGATGGCGCCATCCTCGGGGCTGAAGTCACGCTCCAGCGAGTCGGGGTTCTCGACGATGGCATGGTATTCGGGGTGCTGGCTGATGATGTCGGCGGCGATGGATTCCATCGCGCTCAGCAGCTCGCGCGCCCTATGCTTGCGCCAGGTGTCGATGAAAAAGCTGCGCACCTGCTCGCGGCTGGGATTGAACATGTCGGCTTCCACCAAGGGGTGAGGGTTGTAAGGGTCTCAGTATGCTGGGGCGAAGGCTCGTCGGGCGTTCGGTCTTGGACCTTGACCCTCGGGCGGCGGCGGCTCTCAGTCGGTCTTGTCGCGGGACAGGCACAGGTCACGCACGCTGCAGATGCCGCATTTGGGACTGCGCGCGGTGCACACATAGCGGCCGTGCAGGATCAGCCAATGATGGGCGTCGAGCAGGTAGTCCTTGGGCACGCGACGCATGAGCCTCTTTTCCACCTCGAGGACGTCCTTGCCCGGTGCGAGCCCGGTGCGATTGCCAACGCGGAAGATGTGCGTGTCGACCGCCATCACCGGCTGGCGGAAAACGGTGTTGAGCACCACATTGGCGGTCTTGCGGCCGACGCCGGGCAGGGCCTCGAGTGCTTCGCGATTGGCCGGTACTTCGCCGCCGTGGCGTTCGAGCAGCAGGCGTGAGAGCGCGAGGGTGTTCCTTGCCTTGTTGCGGAACAGGCCGATGGTCTTGATGTGCTCGGCGATGCCCTCTTCGCCGAGTGTCACCATGGCCTCGGGCGTGGGTGCCGCGGCGAAGAGCTTGCGCGTGGCGATGTTGACACTGCGATCAGTGGCCTGGGCCGACAGCACGACCGCCACCAGCAGCTGGTAGGGCGAGTCGTACTCGAGTTCGGTCTGTGGATGGGGGTTGGCTTCGTGCAGGCGGCGGAAGAACTCCCTGATCGCCTCACGCGTCATCATCGCCATCGCTTCAGCCTGCCGGAGCGGGCTCGGCGGGCTCAGCGCGCTCAGCGGGGGTGGTCTGTGACGTCGTCGTTGCTGCGGCCGGCGGGCGCTTGTGGGTGCGCGCAGCCAGATGGGTGTTGATGGCGTTGAAGGCCGCAATCAGGCAGCCGAGCGCAAAGAATGCGCCCGGTGGCAGGATGGCGATCAGGAAGCCGGGGTAATCCTCACCGAACACGTTCCATGCCGACAGGCTGGGGAAAATCATCTCGATGCCGGAGAACAAGGTGCCTGCACCCAGCAGTTCGCGGATGGCGCCGAGCAGACCGAGCACCCACACCAGGCCCAGGCCCATCATCACGCCGTCGAAGGTGGAGCTCAGGGGGTCGTTCTTGGCCGCGTAGGCCTCGACGCGAGCGAGCACGATGCAGTTGGTGACGATGAGCGGAATGAAGATGCCGAGCACCAGATAGAGATCGTGGAAGTAGGCGTTGAACGAAAGATCGACCACGGTCACGAGCGCGGCGATGATGAGGACGAAGACAGGGATGCGGATTTCGTAAGGGATGAAATTGCGTAGCGCAGACACCGCCAGGTTGGCCAGTGCCATCACCAGGATGGTGGCCAGGCCCAGACTGACGGCGTTGACCATGCTGGTGCTGATGGCGAGGATGGGACACAGGCCGAGCAACTGCGCGAGGCCAGCGTTCTGCTTCCACAGGCCGTTATAGGAGATGTCGCGAAACTGTTGCGGGCTCATGGTTGTACTCCCAGGGTGCTGCCGGCGGGGGCGGAGAACAAGTCATCCTGGCGCGCGCTCGCCCAGGCCGTGGCGCGACCCACGGCGCCGACCACGGCGCGCGCGCTGATCGTCGCGCCGGTGCGGTAGCCGAAGCTGCCGCCGTCCTTGCGCAAGGCCCATTCGGCGGTGTTGACGTCCTTCCAGCTGGCGATGGAGAACTGGCCGATCCAGGGCATGTCCTTGCGGCGGTCCTTCTTGGGGTCGATGTAGTCGCCCAGGCCAGGCGTTTCCTTGTGTGCGGTGACGCGTACGCCGGACAGCAGGCCATTGGTATTGATCGCCACCACCATCGCGATACGGCCTGCGTAGCCATCGGTGGTTGCGGTTTCGACGATGAGGGCGACCGGTTGATTGCCGAGGCGGGCGCGCCAGATGCGGCCGCCGTCATCGAGGCCGAGGGCCGGTGTGGGGCCGATGCGCACGAGGTCTTCAAGGAGCTCGTTGTCGTAGCTGCCCGGCGCCAGCACCTCGTCGATCAGGCGCATCTGCGCCTCCTGCATCGAGGCTTCGATCGCCGGGCGCGTGAAGCGGTAGGTGGACGCCATCATGGCGGTAAACACCAGTGTGAACACCAGCATGATGCCGGCGGCGCGCAGCGCGGTGCGCAGTGCACTGTAGCGCGCGCTCATCGCCAGCCTCCTTCATCCCGACGGCGGTGACCGAAGACGCGAGGCTGTGTCTTCTTGTCGATCAGCGGTACGCAGATGTTCATCAGCAGCACGCCGAACGCGATGCCCTCTGGATAGGCACCAAAACTGCGGATGAGCCAGGCGATGAGGGCGATGCCGGCTGCGAAGATGAGCTTGCCGCGCGGCGTGGTGGCGCCCGACACGGGATCGGTGACGATGAAGAAGGCGGCGAGCATGGCGCCGCCGCTGGCGAGGTGAAACAGCGGTGAGGCGAAGCGGGTGGGGTCGAACAGCCAGAACGTGCCTGAAATCAGCGACAGCGCAGCGATGAAGGCGGCGGGCATGTGCCAGGTGATGATGCGGGTGGCGAGCAGGAGAAGACCGCCGCCAAGGTAGCCAAGCGAAACCCACTCCCAGCCGCGGCCGCCGAAAAAGCCGAAGGCCGAGCCCTGCAGGACGGCCTCGACCGAACTTGCCCCGCTGCGCAGGCCGGTGCGCAGGGCGTCGAGTGCGGTGGCGCCGGTCATGCCGTCGAGGTCGCGTGCGCCACCCAGGATGAGTCCGAGCTGGGTATCGAAGCTCAGGGAGCCGGCAGCTGGCCACTGCGACATCAGCGCCGGGTAGGCGACGATCATCGAGCAGTAGGCCACCATCGCCGGGTTGAAGGGGTTCTGGCCAAGCCCGCCGTAGAGGTGTTTGGCGACGATGATGGCGACCAGCACCGCGAGCATCGTCAGCCACCACGGCACGATGGGCGGAAAGCACAGCGCCACCAGCCAGGCGGTGACGATCGCCGACAGGTCGGTGACCGCGATCGCTATCGGGCGCTTGCGCAGCGCCAGCATCAGCGCCTCGGCGGCGACGGCGGTGAGGCTGGCGAGCGCGAGATTGACCAGGATGCCCGCACTGACCTTGAGCGCGTAGGCGGTGATGCCTGGCACCAGGGCGAGCAACACCAGGCCCATGACACGCTGGACGCTCGCGGGTTTGCGGATGTAGGGGGAGTGGATCATGGGTTCACGATTGGGGTGAGCCTTCGGCTTCGACTGCCGGAGCCTCGTCAGGCCGGGGGTCGCCAGCCTTGGGTGCGAGCGCAGGGGGCGGGGCTGCGGTCAGGTTGAGGGCTTTTCGCCTGGCCTCGATCTCAGCGATGTCGGCTTTGGTTTCGGCGCTCAAGTCTTCGGTGTTGCGCACCTCAGTGCTGGCCTTCTGCGCCTGGGCACGAGCGAGCGCGGCGGCGATCAAGGCCTTCTTGGGGTCTTCGGCAGTGGCAGTGCTGGCTTCCGCTTTGACCGCAGTGGTGTCGGTGGCGAGCTTGGCGCGCGTTTCGGCCGCCTTGGCGGCGAGCTTGGCGGCTTTTTCTTCCTTTTCGCGTTCCTGACGGTAGTTGCGAAACTCGAAGCGTTCGCGGGCCTGGTCGGCTGCAGTGTTGTCACGTTCGCGCGCCCAGATTTCACTCTTGGCGAAACGGAAGTAATCGACGAGCGGGATGTGTGACGGACACACATAGGCACAGCAGCCGCATTCGATGCAGTCGAAGAGCTTGTATTCCTGCGCCTTGCCGAAATTGCGTGCGCGGCTGTGCCAATACAGCTCGAAGGGCTGGAGCTCCGCAGGGCAGGCGCGTGCGCATTCTCCACAGCGGATGCAGGGCTGTTCGGGCGGAGGGGGCGGCAGCAGCGTCGGTGAGCTGGCAATGATGCAGTTGCTGCCTTTGACGATCGGGACATCGAGCCGCGGCAGGGCAAAGCCCATCATCGGGCCACCCATCAGGTAACGGTTGGTGTCCGCCTTTGGCTGCGCCAGCGGCAGGAGCTCGTCGATCGGTGTGCCGATCAACACTTCCCAGTTGCCGGGGCGGGCGACGTTGCCGGTGAGGGTGACGATACGGCTCAGCACCGGTTCACCGTGGGCGATGGCGCGATACACCGCGTAGGCGGTGCCGACATTGAAGCACTGCACGGCGTAGTCGGCGCTGAGCTTGCCGTAGGGAATCTCGATGCCGGTGAGCACGCGGATGAGTTGCTTTTCGCCGCCCGCGGGATAGAGCGAGGGCACAGGCTGGATGCGCACCGGATCATCCACGCGCTGCGCCGCGGCGCGCATGGCGGCGATGGCTTCGGGCTTGTTGTCCTCGATGCCGATCACGAGCTCGCGTGCGCCAATGAGGCGGAACAGGATGCGCGCGCCCGCCAGGATGCCGTCGGCGCGCTCGCGCATCAGGCGATCGTCGCAGGTGATCCAGGGTTCGCATTCGGCGCCGTTGAGGATCAGGGTGTCGACGCCCGAGCCCTTGCCGAGCTTCACATGGCTGGGGAAGGTGGCGCCGCCCAGACCGACCAGGCCGCAGTCGCGCAGCCAGGCCAGCGACGCGTCGCGACCGGCGCGCTCGGCATCGAACGCGGCGTGTTCCACCCAGCGCTCCTCGCCATCGGGTTCGATGACGACGCAGCGCGTCTCCAGCCCCGAGGCGTGCGCCATCGTGTAGCGCCCGAAGTCGATCACCGTGCCGGAGGTGGGGGCGTGCACCGCAGTGCCGAGCATGCCTTCGGGCTCGCCGATGCGCTGCCCCTTGAGCACTTTCTGGCCGACCTCGACGATGCAGCGTGCGCTGGCGCGGGTGCTCTGGCGCAAGGGCACGACAAGCCGCGAGGGTAGCGGTGCGCGCTCTATGGCTACGCTGGCCGATTCATGCTTGTGGGCGTCGGGTTTGATGCCACCGTGGAACTTGAACAGGCGTCCGATCATGACACTTCCCTGATTTCAACCACCGGGTATTTCCACTTCCAGGTCTGGACGGTGTCGGCGACCACCTCCATCGTGATGCAATCGACCGGGCAGGGCGCGACGCACAACTCACAGCCGGTGCATAGCGGCTCGACCACGGTGTGCATCTGCTTGGCGGCGCCGACGATGGCGTCGACCGGGCAGGCCTGAATGCACAGGGTGCAGCCGATGCAGGTGTTCTCGTCGATGACGGCGACCGACTTCGGCTTCTCCACGCCGTGCTCTTCGGACAGTGGCTTGAACTCGCGACCGAGCAGGTCGGCGAGCTTGCGGATGCCCTCCTCGCCACCCGGGGGGCACTGGTTGATCTCGGCCTCGCCCTTGGCGATGGCTTCGGCATAGGGCTTGCAGCCGGGATAGCCGCACTGGCCGCACTGCGTCTGCGGCAAGATGGCGTCGATCTTCTCGACCAGCGGATCGCCTTCGACCTTGAAGCGGATCGCGGCATAGCCCAGTGCCGCGCCGAGCACGAGGGCGATGCCGGTCATGACGAGAAGGGCGGTCAGCATGCGTGGGGTCTTTTGAGTACGGGGCGGGGGCTGTGGTGTTGAGGCATCAGTGGAAGCGATCAAGCCCGGCGAAGCCCATGAAGGCCAGGCTCATCAGCCCGGCGGTGATCATGGCGATGGCCGTACCCTTGAAGGGCAGCGGAACGTCTGCCCCTTCAAGGCGTTCGCGGATGCCGGCAAACAGCACCAGCGCAAGCGTGAAGCCAAGGGAGGAGCCGAAGCCGAACAGCAAGGATTCGAGCAGGTTGTGCTTCATGCCGACGTTGAGCAGGGGCACGCCGAGGACCGCGCAGTTGGTGGTGATGAGTGGCAGGTAAATACCCAGCACCTGATGCAGCAAGGGGCTGGTCTTCTGGATGACGAGCTCGGTGAGCTGTACGATTGCAGCGATGACGACGATGAATGACAGCGTGCGCAGGTAGGCGAGGTCGAAAGGCTGGAGCAGGTAGTGGTCGATCAGGTAGCTCGAGCCTGAACCGAGCGTGAGCACGAAGGTCGTCGCCGCGCCCATGCCGATCGCGGTCTCGAGCTTCTTCGACACACCCATGAACGGGCACAGGCCCAGGATGCGGACGAAGACGACGTTGTTCACCAGGACCGCGCCGATGACGACGAAAAGGTAGCTGCTCATGATCCGCCGAACGGGGGAATAATCGGACGATTATCGCCCGCAGCGCCGGCCCACTCAACCCTGATGCGCTTATAGGCTTATCTTGCGCACGCCATGATAGGCGCCGCAGCGCTTCAGGGGGCGGGCGGTGGAAGCGCCAGGCTGGTGCAGTGAAACGGCCAGTTGCCACGGCGGCGATCTTCGAAGAAGTAGCGCAAGGTCATGCCGATGGTGCGAAAGGCGATCTGGTCCCAGGGGATTTCATCTTCGCGCAGGAGGGCGACTTCGAGTGACTCTTCGCCGGCACTGAAGTCCAGGTCGAGCAGGCGGGCACGATATACGAGGTGTACCTGGCTGATGTAGGGCACGTCGATCATCGTGTACAGCTCGCCCACCTCGATGCGCGCACGCGCCTCTTCGGCGGTTTCCCGCGCTGCGGCCTGGGCGGTGGTTTCGTCGTTTTCCATGAAGCCGGCAGGCAGCGTCCAGAAGCCGTGACGTGGCTCGATGGCACGACGGCAAAGGAGAATGCGGTCTTCCCACTGCGCCAGCGCGCCCACCACCAGTTTCGGGTTCTGGTAATGAACGGTGGTGCACTGACGACAGACATAGCGCGGAAGCGTGTCGCCGGGCGGAATGCGAAGTTCGACAGCGGCGCCGCAATTAGAGCAAAAATTCATGAAATAAGTCTTGAGGAGCGTTTTCTGGATTCTAACGTGCTTTCTGACTCGGGTTCAGGCGTACAGGCAAGCTACCCTTTTACGTGAAATCCCTTCTGTATAATTCATGGGCACACCCTGAGCAGCCGTGCCAGCACGGCGTGGAGCTGTGCGCGATTGTGCCGAATGGACGGTCGAACATCTTTCGAGGAAGCCATGCCGCAGCCGATTGACATGAAGCGTTTCGAGCAACTCAAGGCGGCGAGTGAGTTGCCATCACCGCGCGGCGTGGCGATCGCGATCATTCGACTTGCGCAGTCTCCCGATGTGTCGATGGGTGAGCTTGGCCGCGTGATCAAGGGCGACCCTGCTTTCGTCGGGCGTCTGATCAAGGCGGCCAACGGCGTGGTGGGGGAGAACGGCCGCTCGGTGGTATCGGTGCAGGATGCGCTCATGGTGCTGGGCTTGCCGGCCGTGCGCGCCATGGCGCTGGGCTTTTCCCTGTTATCCAACTATCGCAAGGGGGCCTGCGCGGCCTTCGATTACGCGCGCTTCTGGACTTCATCCGTGTTGATGGCCTTGTCCATGCAGGCATTGGCTCGACGTTTGCGCGTGATCCCCGCCGACGATGCCTTCAGTGTCGGTCTGCTGGCGCGCATCGGCGAGCTTGCGCTGGCGACCATTTATCCTGCCGATTTCGGGCTGGTGTTGCGCAAGGTCGCCGCCTCCCCCGACGCACGCCAGCTCGACCTCGAGCAGGCGGCCTTTGCGCTGACCCACTGTGAGCTGGGCGCGGCGATGCTGTCGGACTGGGGCATCCCGGCGCAGCTGTACAATCCAGTGCGCTTTTTTGAAATGCCCGAGTACGCCGGCTTCGCCGAGGGCTCGCGCGAGGCGGGCTTGATGCAGTGCCTGGTCCTGTCACGCGCGATCGCGCAGCTGTGTCTCGCCCCCGAGTCCGAGCATGCCCGCTTGATCGTGCCGATGTTGAGGCTTTCAAGTCGGCTCGGTCTGGAGCGTGGCGAATTCGTGATGTTGTGTGAGCGCGTTGGGCGTGACTGGGGTGAATGGGCCAAATTGCTGCAGCTCGATGGCGGGCGGCTGCCCACGTTTACCGCCCTTGTTGCCGAGGAAGAAACGGTGCCTGCGGTCCTGGCAGCTGAAGGCGAGACCCGACAAGGGGCTGGTGCGACTCCAGCGCCCTTGCCTGCCATGCCCTTGGCGGGCACTGCACAGGGCGCGCCTGCGGACGAGCCGATGCGCTTGTTGGTCGTCGGCGTCACCGGCGCGGAGCGGGCGCTTGTCTGCGAGGCGCTTGATCCAAGTGAGTTTGTCGTTCTGGAAGAGCCGGACTGCAGCCTGGCCGTCGACCGCGTGATCGACTTGCAGCCGCAGTTGATGGTGCTCAATTGGGGCTGTGAGCACTGCGGGCAAACTTTTATCCAGGCTTTGCGCAGCGCTCGTTTCGGGCGTTCCATTTACGTGCTCGGGCTGCTCGACCGCGACGACGAGGGGCTTTTGCTGGAGGCAACAGCTGCAGGCGTCGATGATGTCCTCGTCCGCCCCCTGCAGCGCAACGCCGTGACCGTACGCCTGCGCGCCGGGCGACGAACGCTAGGCCTGCAGCGCCAGCTGGAGTACGAGCGCGAGGAGTTGCGACATTTCGCCGCCGAACTGTCGATCTCGAATCGACGCCTGGCGGAAGCGGCCATGACCGACCCTTTGACGGGGCTGCCGAATCGTCGTTATGCGATGGATCGCATGGAGATGGAGTGGGCCGCGTGCAAGCGCCACGATCGGCCCTTGTCGGTGATGGTTGTCGACCTGGACAATTTCAAGGTCGTCAATGACTTGCACGGGCATGACATTGGCGACATGGTGTTGCGCCAGCTTGCCGATGCGTTGCGCAAGGTCTTGCGTGCGCAGGATGTCGTTTGCCGTACGGGCGGCGACGAGTTTCTGGTCATTTGCCCCGACTCCGATCTGCCCCAAGCGATTGCCTGCGCTGAGCGCCTGCGCGCAGCGGCAGACGAGTTGAGGGTCGAAACGGGTGGCCCTGAGCTCGATGTTTCGGTCAGCGTCGGGGTCGCGACCTACGATCCATCGCTCACCACCATGGCCGAGCTGATCAAGCTTGCCGATCGTGCCGCCTTCCTGGCCAAGGGACAGGGACGCAATCGCGTGGTGGCTTCGCAGTGACGCAGTCCGGCTGCCTGATCATTGCCGCCTGTTGTTTTACGGCAACGCCGGAGCGGGCCCTGGCCGGCCACAATGTGACTTTGTAACTTGCTGCTACTGAGGATTTACTTTAACTTTGGGCGCGTTAGTCCCTGAAAGGGATTGGAAATCATGGATCGACCCGACTTTCAGGCCGAAATACGTGAACTGAACCTTGCCTACCTGATGCTGGCGCAAAACATGCTGCGTCATGATCGGGCGACCGCGATGTTCCGGCTTGGTGTGGGTGATGAGCTGGCCGATGTGATCGAGGCCCTGACTGCGGCCAAGCTCGTGAGAATGGCCGGCAGCCAGATGTTGATACCCTGTTTCCGTTTTGATGATGCCCAGCTCGCGCGCCTGATGGCAGGCGAGGGCCGCGATGTCGTCAGTGCCGGTCTGCACGCGGCAATCCTCGCGGCGGGCAAGGCGGGCGGGGGTGAGGTCTGAGGAGCTTGAGATGAAAGTTAAAAGCGTCATTGCCGAGGCGGATGATATTCGTCGTGCGGTGGAGATGGTCCAGCTCGGTGCGCGCATGCAGATGCTTGAGGTCGAGACCAGCCTGAGCCGCGAGAAGCTGCTGCGCATCTACAAGGAAGTGCGCGGAGTGTCGCCGCCCAAGGGCATGCTGCCGTTCTCGACCGACTGGTTCATGACCTGGCAGCCCAACGTGCACTCCTCGCTGTTCATGGGCTTGTACCGTTTTTACATGCAGCGCGCCGCACTCACCGGGCTTGAGGCGATCATCAAGGCTTATCACCTCTATCTGGATCACATCGAGACGAGCACGGTCGAGCCGGCCCTGAGTCTGACGCGAGCGTGGACGTTGGTGCGTTTTTTTGATGCGGACCTGCTGCAGATGACGGCGTGCACCTCGTGCGGCGGGCAGTTCGTCACGCATGCGCATGATCCCGTGCAAGGCTATGTCTGCGGCTTGTGCAACATGCCTTCGCGAGCTGGCAAGACGCGCACGACCAAGGCGCGCGTGGCAAAGCCGCGCGCGGTGGCGAAGCGCAAGTCGGTTGCCAAGTCGATTGCTGTAACTGCCTGACCAGGGCGTCGGCCCGCCCTGTCCGGGCGTGCGTCGCGTGACAAGGGCTGCCCGCAGGCTGGGGCAGCCCTTGTTTTTGCGTTTTTGCTGTAGCCATCCCTTTGATTCAAGTTTTTCCGGGGAGGGCCGATAAAAGTCACGCGCTGCATATTCTCTTGCGGTTAGGCTCTGTTGCAGCCCCCTTTCTCCTGGAGTGACCAGTGTTTCTCATCATTGGCTACGTCATCATCCTTGCGGCCTCGCTCGGTACCTATGCAGTGCATGGCAGTCTTGCCGCGCTATGGGTGCCGATGGAGTACCTCGCCATTTTCGGTCTGACGATCGGTGGCTTCGTGGCGGGCAATGGGCCCAAGGCCATCAAGGCGACGATCGCTGCCTTGCCGGGGATCTTCAAGGCCTCGAGGTACAACAAGGCCATGTATGTGGATCTGCTGTCCCTGCTCTACGAGATCCTCGCCAAGGTGCGCAAGGAAGGCTTGATGTCGATCGAAGGCGACATCGAGAACCCGGATTCAAGCCCGATCTTCTCCAAGTATCCCAGCGTCGCGGCCGACCACCACGCGGTGGAGTTCATGACCGATTACCTGCGCATGATGGTGGGAGGCAATCTGAACGCATTCGAAATCGAGAACCTGATGGACATGGAGATCGAAACCCATCACACCGAGGCCCATCAGGCACCGCACGTCGTCGCCAAGGTGGCCGATGCGGTGCCGGCCTTCGGTATCGTGGTGGCGGTGATGGGCGTGGTGAACGTGATGGGTTCGGTGGGTCAGCCTCCCGCAGTGCTGGGCAAGATGATTGGTGGCGCGCTCGTCGGCACCTTCCTCGGTATTCTGGTGTCCTATGGTTTCGTTGCGCCGGTCGCTGGCCAGCTCGAGCAGAAGGTCGAGGAGAGTGGCAAGATCTATCAGTGCATGAAGGTGGTGCTGCTGGCGAGCATGAACGGCTATGCGCCACAGGTTGCGATCGAGTTCGGGCGCAAGGTCCTGTATTCCACCGATCGCCCGGGCTTTGCCGAGCTCGAGCAGGAAATCAAGAACCGCAAGGGCTGAGCGATGCGAACGCAGGCTAGCGAACGATTCGAGTGGAGCGCGGCGTGAGCGACGACAGCCAGCAGCCCATCGTCGTCAAGCGCATCAAGAAGGGCGGGGGTGGCCACCACGGCGGCGCGTGGAAGATCGCTTACGCGGACTTCGTCACCGCCATGATGGCCTTCTTTCTGTTGATGTGGCTGCTCGGATCAACCGCCCAGGGCGACCTCGAAGGCATCTCCGACTACTTCCAGAATCCGATCAAGGTGTCGATGGCCGGGGGTGAGGGTTCGGGCGATAGTTCGAGCGTCATTCCCGGCGGTGGCCAGGACCTCACGCGCTCGGTGGGCCAGGTCAAGCGCGGGGATGTGGAGAGCACGCGCTCGCTCAACATGGATGCAGCAGGCGGAAAGCGCAAGAGCGACGCCGAGCTCAGTGCCGAGAAGCTCGCTGCGCGCAAGGAGCGCTCGAAGTTGATCGACCTCAAGGGGCGGCTGGAGGCAGTGATAGAGGCGAGTCCGACCCTGCGTCAGTTCAAGAATCAGATCCTGATGGACATCACCACCGAGGGTCTGCGCATCCAGCTCGTCGATGAGCAGAACCGGCCGATGTTCCAGTCCTCCAGCGCCGAGCTGCGGCCCTATACGCGCGACTTGCTGCGCGAGATCGCGCGTGCGCTTAATGATGTCGATAACCGCCTCAGCCTGTCAGGCCACACGGACGCGTCGCAGTATGGCGGTGGTGAGCGTGGCTTCTCGAACTGGGAGTTGTCGTCGAATCGGGCCAATGCGTCGCGACGTGAGCTGGTCGCGGGCGGGCTGGAGGCGGGGAAGATGGTGCGGGTGGTGGGGCTTGCCGACACCATTCCGCTCGATGGCGACGACCCCTTCAATCCGATCAATCGCCGCATCAGCATCATCGTGCTGAATAAATCGACGGAGGAGGCAATTCGCAGCCAGAGCAGCACTGCCGGGGTCGAGGTGCAAGCCGGCGACAGCAGTACGGAGATCGGCGCACAGCTTCAGGGCAATGCTTCGGTTGCGCCTCCAGCGCTGCCATCGCCCGCCTTTGGTGGGGTGGGAGGCGTGATCCAGGGCCTGCCGCTTCCGCCCCCGCGCTGAGGGGCTGGCTCAAGTCTGCGCAGCGCGCGCCGATATCCCTTTCGAGCCCTCGCCTTCGCGACGGGCGCTTCTTTACCCCAGGTAGGGGAAAAAATGTCCGATCTTTTCAACACCATTGATGCACGCACCCGGCTCGCCGGTACCAACAAGCTCGAGATCCTGCTGTTTACGCTCGGTGTCGATCCGCACACGGGTCGGCGCGAAGCCTTCGGTATCAACGTCTTCAAGGTGCGCGAGGTGATGCGCACGCCGAAGATCACCGCTGCACCGGAAATGCCGCCCTCGGTCGTCGGCATGGTCAGCCTGCGCGGCGCATTGGTGCCGGTGGTCGATCTCGCATCCTATGTCGGCATAGGCACCGACACGCCGCGCGACATCATGATCGTCACCGAGTACAACGGCCACACGCAGGGCTTTCTGGTCGAGGCGGTCGATACGATTCTGCGTCTGGACTGGGCGCAGATGCGCGTGCCGCCGGAAATGCTCACCGCCAACATGGGCGGACTGGTCACCGCGGTCACCGAGTTACCCGGTGACAAGCTGGTGATGATGCTCGACGTTGAAAAAGTGTTGTCCGAGACCACGCGTTATGACAACGATTTTCTTTTCAAGGATATCGTCCAGCTGCCAGCCGCCGACGAGCATGTGGTGTATTTCGCTGACGACTCCTCGGTGGCGCGCAAGCAGATCCAGCAAACGCTCGAAGCCATGGGTGTGCGCTATGTGGCGGCGGTCAATGGGCGTCAGGCCTGGGAAGAGCTGAAAAAGGTCGCCGCACATGCCGAGGCGAGCAAGCGCAAGCTCAGCGATCTGGTCAGCCTCGTGCTCACCGATGTGGAGATGCCGGAAATGGACGGCTACATCCTGACCAAGCACATCAAGTCCGACCGTCGTTTTGCGGGCATCCCGGTGATCATGCATTCCTCCTTGTCGGGGAACTCCAACCAGCAGCTAGGCCTGTCGGTCGGGGTGGATGAATACGTGCCCAAGTTTGAACCCCAGCGTCTGGCGCAGACGCTGAGCCGCCTGTTGCTGGAAGGCCCGGCTGCGCGCGCTCAGGATTGAGGACACATCATGCTCGAACGTGCACTGGGCGATTCCGACCTGCCCGACTCCATCGATAATCACACCCAGCTCGCGGGCTCCAACTGCATGGAGATCCTGCTCTTTTCCCTGGGCACGGCCGAACACTTCGGCATCAATGTGTTCAAGGTGCGCGAGGTCTCGAAAACCCCTTTCATCACACGCACGCCCAACATGCCCACCGGCGTCGAGGGTTTGATCTCCCTGCGTGGGAACGTGATCCCTGTGCTCTCCCTGGCCAGCATTCTTGGCATCGCCCCGCCCGGGACGCACAAGGAGGGCGCGATGATGGTCACCGAGTACAGCAAGCGCACGCTCGGCTTCCTGGTTCAGGAGGTCGATCGCATCATCCGGGTTGACTGGGAAAAGGTGCGTACCCCCGAGAACCTGGCCGGTGGCAGCCACGCCTACATCAGCGCCATCACCCAGCTCCGCGATGGTCGTCTGGTGTCGATCCTCGACGTCGAGAGCATTCTGGCCAACACCTTCGGCGAGGCCGTGATCGGCCAGATCAATCCCATCGGCAATGGCCATGAGGTGAACGTCTTCTTTGCCGACGATTCTGCCGTTGCTCGCCGCAAGATCACCGAGGTGCTGGACAAGCTCGGGGTGCGGCACAAATACGCACAGAACGGCCTGGAGGCCTGGACCCGTCTGGCCAGCATCGCCGATCACGCCGAGCAGGCGGGCCGCCCCCTTGCAGAGGACATCGACCTCATCATGGTCGATGCGGAAATGCCCGAGATGGACGGCTACGTGCTGACCCGCAACATCAAGAGCGACCCCCGCTTTGGCGGCATCCCGGTGGTGATGCACTCCTCGCTGTCGTCCGAGGCGAACCGTGCGATGGGCAAGCAGGTGGGTGTGGACGCCTACGTGGCAAAATTCGACGCTGACGTACTTGCTGAAACCCTGCGCCCGCTGCTCGAGCGCGCTCGCCGTGTGGCTTGAACGCGTCGAGCAGGAATAAAAAGGAGAGCCCTGAATGTCCGACCCCAAACTCAAATTTCTCGTGGTGGATGACTTTTCCACCATGCGCCGGATTGTCCGCAATCTGCTCAAGGAGTTGGGCTACACCAATGTCGATGAGGCTGAAGACGGTGCGATTGCCTTGCAGAAGCTGAACTCCGGAAGCTTCGATTTCGTCGTCACCGACTGGAACATGCCGAACATGGACGGCTTGACCTTGTTGCAGACCATCCGGCGTACGCCCCAGCTCAAGCACCTGCCGGTGCTGATGATCACCGCCGAGGCCAAGAAGGAGAACATCATCGCGGCGGCGCAGGCGGGCGCGAGCGGCTATGTGGTCAAGCCCTTCACCGCGGTGACGCTGGCCGAGAAGTTGCAGAAGATTTTCGAGAAGATGGGACGCACCGCCTGAGCGCTGGAGTCCCCACAAGCACGGAGCCTGAACATGAGTAAACGGCCGAAAGCAGACGAGTCTGCCGACTCGGATGACCTGCAGGCGCTGTTCGACAGCATTGCGTCACAGCCGGCTGCGGAAGCGTCGCCCGCTGGTGCAGTGCCAGCGGAGCTCGTCAACGCCGCCGCCGATGAGAATGCAGACAATGATGAGTTGCAGGCATTGTTTGACGCTGTCGCCGCCGAGATGGAGCCCGTCGCGCATGAGCACAGTACGGCTCCCGCCCCGACCGTGACCCCTGCCCCGACTGCCGCCGCGGCTAGTCCGGCCGCCGAGTTGGACGAGGGTGCTGCGATGTACAACCGCCTGGGGCAGATGACGCGCCAGCTCCATGACACCTTGCGCGAACTCGGGCTCGATGCGGCGCTGCAGGACGCGGTGCAGGCGATGCCTGACGCGCGTGAGCGCCTCGACTATGTCGCGCTCATGACCGAACAGGCGGCCAGCCGTGTCCTCAATGCCACCGATATCGCCCGTCCCTTGCAGGACAGGGTGCAGCACGGCGCGCAGGCCCTGCGCGCGCGTTGGGACCAGCTGTTCGCCGGAGAGGTCTCGGTCGATGAATTTCGGCTGTTGAGTGCCGAGACGCGTGATTTTCTCGCGCAGACCGAGGGCGACAGTCGTGCCATCAACGCGCAGCTGATGGCGATCATGATGGCGCAGGATTTCCAGGATCTGACCGGCCAGGTCATCAAGCGCCTGCTGAGTGCAGCGCAGTCGCTGGAGGCGCAGCTGCTTCAAGTCCTGCTCGAGACAGCGCCTCCAGGCGTCAGGGCGGAGCGTGCAGGCAGTCTGATGAACGGGCCGGTCATTGACGGCAAGGCCCGTGACGACGTCGTCACCAGCCAGGGGCAGGTCGACGACTTGCTTGAAAGTCTGGGGTTCTGATCCCGATCGGCGTAGTGCCGCCTGGCGCGATGCGAGCATCCTTTGGGGCGTGCAGATGAAAACTAGGGAGCTGGAAAGTCATGAGTGAGTTCGGGGGGATGGAAGACCTGCTGCAGGATTTCCTCGTCGAAGCCGGGGATATGCTGTCCGGGGTGGACAACAAGCTTGTCGATCTGGAGCGCTCGCCCGACGACCGCGGTCTGCTCAACGACATTTTCCGTGGCTTTCATACGATCAAGGGTGGGGCGGGATTTCTCAATGCCACCGAACTCGTCACCCTGTGCCATCTGACCGAGAGCTTGTTCGACAAGCTGCGCAATGGTGAGCTTTCGATCAGCGCCGAGGCCATGGACGTGATCCTGGGCGCCACCTCCGCGGTGCGTGAAATGTTTGGCTATCTCGAGCACCGCACTCAGCCGCCTGCGGCTGATCCGGCCTTGATCGAGGGCTTGCGGGCAACGCTCGCAGGTGCGCCAGTGGCGCCCTCGGCTGTTGCAGGCTCAGGTGTTCAACTGCCGCGCCCGGGCGAGCCCGACTGGGAGCTGCTCCACGCTGCGGTGACAGGCAAGCCGGTGAGCACTTCACCGGCGCCCCGCGTTCATGGTGCGGCAAATGCAGCGCAGGCCTCGTCGCCCATTCCGGTGCCGGCCGCGCCCGCGCCAGGCTCGCCGGAGGCCCTCATCAAGGCGGCAGTCGGCCGTCGTTCGATCGATGCGCCGGGAGGGAACGGACCGATCGGGCGGCGCGAGGGTGAGCGTCAGCGCGACAACTCGATTCGCGTCGATACCGCCCGCCTGGATCAGGTGCTCAATCTCTCCGGCGAGATCGGGCTCACCAAGAATCGTCTCAATGCGCTGCGCAGCGATATTCTCAGCGGCCGCAATGACACCGAGACCCTGCATGCACTGGATCTGGCAGTGAGCCAGCTCGATCTGCTCGTTTCCGATCTGCAGAACGCGGTGATGAAAACCCGCATGCAGCCGATCGGCCGCCTGTTCCAGAAATACCCTCGCATTGCGCGTGATCTCGCCCGCAACCTCGGCAAGGACGTCGAGCTGGTGCTGGTGGGTGAGGACACCGAGATCGACAAGACGATGATCGAGGACCTGTCCGATCCCATCATCCATCTGATTCGCAACGCGGTGGACCATGGGGTGGAGGACAGGGCTGGACGCCTGGCAGCCGGCAAGCCGGAAAAATCGAATGTTCGCCTTGAGGCCCGCCAGGAGGGTGATCACATCGTCATCCTCGTGGCTGATGACGGCCGTGGCATGGACGCCGAGCGACTGCGCAGCAAGGCGGTGGCCAAGGGCCTCATCAGCGATGAGGAGGCCAGCACCATGGACGACAGGCAGAGCTACAACCTGATCTTCCACCCTGGCTTTTCGATGGCAGAGCAGGTTTCGGACGTGTCGGGGCGCGGCGTGGGCATGGATGTGGTGCGGACCAACATCCAGAAGCTCAATGGTACGATCGATATCCGCTCGCAACAGGGCAAGGGCACGACCCTCATCATCAGCCTGCCGCTGACGCTCGCCATCCTGCCCGTGCTGCTGGTGCGCCTGGGAGAGCAGCCGTTCGCGGTGCCGCTGTCGATGGTGCGCGAGATCCTGCCCATCGACCCCGCCCTGATTCAGGAGGTCGGCGGCAAGGCGACCATGGTCGTGCGCGGTGAGGTGCTGCAGATTCTGCCCCTGTCCTCCCTGCTGGGCTGGCCACAGGAGAGGGAGCCGCAGTACGGCGTGCTGATGCAGGCGGCAGAGCTGTCATTCATCCTCGCCATCGACAGCTTTGCAGGTCGCGAAGACGCGGTGATCAAGTCACTCGATGATTTCCGTCCCAAGGGGGTGGCCGGCGTGACCACGCTGTCGAACGGCCAGATCGTGCTCATTCTCGACATGAAGGAGCTGCTCGGCGGCCTCGGCGAGCAGCGTGGCGTGTCGCGTGCATCGCTGATGCGCAAGACCGAAGTTCTTGCGCTGAGCTGATTTCCGCGCACAATTCGCCGCAGCAGCCCTCGCCGCCGATCCAGGCGCCGAGGGCTGCTGCGTTTCAAGGGTATCCCGCTTTCAGGCGGTCAGCTGCAGGAGGGCGGCAAAGGCCTGCTCGAACTGCTGCAGGCCTTCGTGCTGCAGACGCTCGCCGACGCGCTCAAGATCAATTCCATGGCGCTCCAGCGCTGCGTATTGCGCCGCCGCCTTGTCGACATCGGCGGCCAGACTGGCTTCCACGCGGCCGTGATCGCGCAAGGCGTCCAGCGTTCCATCAGGCAGGGTGTTGATGGTCTCCGTGCCGATCAGCGCTTCCACGTAAAGCAGGTCGCTGTAGGCTGGGTTCTTGGTGCCGGTGCTGGCCCACAGCAGGAACTGCGGGCGTGCCCCGAGGTCGCGCAAGGTCGCGAATTCCTCTCCATGAAAGCGCTCGCAATAGCGCTGATAGGCGAGTTTGGCGGTGGCGACGGCGCTCTTGCCACGCAAGCTCAGCGCCTCGCCGCCCAGTTCCTCGAGCTGGGTATCGATCAAGGTGTCGAGGCGCGACAGGAACAGGCTGGCGACCGACATGATCGGCCTCACGTCGCCGCCGGCGGCATGCCGGCGCTCGAGACCGCGCAGGTAGGCCTGGGCCACGGCATCGGCCTGGGCGAGGGAGAAGATGAGTGTGACGTTGACGCTGACCCCGGCCTCGATGAGCTGCGCGATCGCGTCGATGCCGGCGCCAGTGGCCGGCACCTTGATGAGCACATTGGGCCTGTCCACCGCCGCTTTCAGTCGCAGACCCGCGGCGAGCGTGCCTGCCGCGTCGTGCGCCAGTGCGGGCGAGACCTCCAGGCTGACGTAGCCCGTGCGGCCGCCGCTTTGCCGGTACTGCGGCAACAGCAGATCGCAGGCCTGCTGGACGTCGGGAATGACCAGGGCTTCGTAGCGTGCTTCGGCGCTCAGCGGGGTCTTTTTCAGCGCGGCGAGCTCGTCCTCGTAGTAGCGCCCGCCCGCGATCGCCTTGTGAAAGATCGCCGGGTTGGTGGTGACCCCGGCGACGCCGTCCTCAGCGATAAAACGCGCGAGATGGCCATCCCTGAGCAGGGTGCGGGAAAGGTTGTCGAGCCAGATTTGCTGGCCGTGCTGGCTGACCTGGAGCAACGGATTCATCGATAGTCCTGGTGTGCATGAGGGGTGGAAAGGGGGGGTGAAAAAGGCTGCTTCGCCGGGCTGCTTCGCGGCCGTGGGCGCTTTCGGACAGTGCGTGCCGATTGTGCCCTGAAAACCTCGCTCGAGGCCAGAGGACCTCAGTCCAGTACGTTGTCATGCCAGCCCAGGGCCTGCATCACCAGGCGAAAATCCCTGGACGGGGGCGCGTGCAGCGTCAAGGGGCTGCGAGTGACCGGATGCGTGAGGCTCAGCTGCGTGCACGCCAGGAGCAGGCGCTGGCTGCCGAACAGGGTCTGGAAGAGTCGGTTGTGACGGCCCTTGCCATAGGTTGCGTCGCCGATGATGGGGTGTGAGATGTGTTTCAGATGGCGGCGCAGCTGGTGGCGGCGTCCGCTTTCCGGGTGCAGTGCGACGAGCGCATAGCGGCTGCTGGGGTAGCGATCCACCGCGTGCGGCAGCTCAACCGTCGCCAGGCGGCGAAAGTGGGTGAGGGCGGGCTGGGCGGCTTGCGTTGCGCTCACCGCGGCGGCTTCGGCGTCGTTGTGAGCGAGGCCGTCATGCAGGCCGTCGTGATCGTGATCGGACTCGGGGTCCAGGTCCTCGTCCCTGTCCTCACTGTCGGCTGTGGCGTCGCGCCTGCCCGCGCCGCGTCCGCGACTGCGCTCGATGGGATCGAGCCGGCGCACGAGCGCATGCTCGATGCTGCCGCTCTCTGCGGGGTGGCCGCGGACGATGGCCAGGTAGCGTTTGTCCACCGCTCGCGATTCGAACTGTCCACCGAGTGTGGCGGCCGTGTGGCGATCAAGCGCGAACAGCAGCACACCGGAGGTGCCGCGGTCGAGGCGATGGGCCGGATAGACGCGCTGGCCGATCTGGTCGCGCAGCAGTTGGACGGCAAAGCGTTCGTCCTGTGCCGCGATCAGGCTGCGATGTACAAGCAGGCCGGACGGCTTTGCGACCGCAATCAGCCACGGATCGCGATAAAGGATGTCGAGCATGGAGGTCGGCCTGGTGGGTGAGCCTGCAGCGCATGGCGGGAGTTGCAGCGAGCATGAGGCATGCAGAAAAAACGAAAGCGACCCTCAAGGTCGCTTTCGTGATCTGCCTTGCCCGGCCTGAGCCGGGCCGTCAGCATCAGGCGAAGTTCTGTGCGGCAAAATCCCAGTTTGCCAGCTTGTCGAGGAAGGTGGCGACAAAGTCCGGACGACGGTTGCGGTAATCGATGTAATAGGCGTGCTCCCACACGTCCACACAGAGCAGTGCGGTGTCGCCGGTGGTCAGCGGGGTGCCGGCTGCGCCCATGTTCACGATGTCCACCGAGCCGTCGGCCTTCTTCACCAGCCAGGTCCAGCCCGAGCCGAAGTTGCCGACTGCAGATGCCTGGAAGGCTTTCTTGAAGTCGTCGAAGGAGCCCCACTTGGCCTTGATGGCGTCAGCCAGCGCGCCGGTGGCCTCGCCGCCGCCGTTGGGTTTCATGCTGCTCCAGAAGAAGGTGTGGTTCCAGACCTGGGCGGAGTTGTTATACACACCACCTGCTGGTGCCTTCTTGATGATGGCTTCAAGGTCGAGGTTCTCGTACTCGGTGCCCTTGATCAGGTTGTTCAGGTTGGTGACATAGGCCTGATGGTGCTTGCCGTGGTGGAACTCCAGCGTCTCGGCCGAAATGTGCGGAGCCAGGGCGTCCTTGGCGTAGGGCAGGGCGGGAAGGGTATGTTCCATGCGTGTCTCTCCTTGTTGCAGGTTCTTGGAAATTGTCATCAAAGCCGGACTATTTTAGTCAGGATTGCGGCTCGATGACAATCCCCGCAGCCGACATGATAAGCGCTCCACGCGCGCGGCGTAAGCCGAATGATGCCGACGGCCCTTGTTGTCGGGCGTCGGCCTGGGGTCTGGCCTGTGTGTTCAGGCCTCGGGCAGCAAGCGCGCGGTGACCTGCGTCTGCAGCCTGCCCGCGGCGAGCTGGACCTCGACCACCGCCTCTGTCGTGACTTCTGCGGCCGAGCGTAGAACACGGCCGTGTGCGTCGCGGGCGATGGCGTAGCCGCGTGCGAGCACGGCGTCAGGCCCCAGATGCTGAAGGTGGGCGGCCAGCGTGTCGAGCTGCAGTTGGCGCTGGCTGATGTGGGCGACGCTCGCTTGTTGCAGGCGGCGACCGAGCTCGCTGACACGCAGCCGTGCTGCGCCCAGGTCCGGCCGCAGGCGGGCGATATGGGCGTCGAGCGTGGCCTGACGCAAGTGTGCGCGCTCGAGCTGGCGCTGCATGGCGCGCTGCAGTCGGCTGCCGCTCGCATCCAGGTCTGCGCGTGCCTGGCGCAGGCGCGCGCGCGGGTGGACGAGCCGTAGCGAGGCGCGGTCAAGGCGCTGGGCGAGGGCTTCGAGCCGGCGCTGAAAGCTGCGCTCCAGCTGCGGACCCAGGCTGGCGAGCTCGTGGCGTGCGGCGTACCAGCCCGCGCTGACCAACTCGGCCGCACCGGTGGGCGTCGGTGCGCGCAGGTCGGCGGCGAAGTCGGCGATGGTGAAGTCGGTTTCGTGCCCCACCCCACTGATCACCGGCACGCTGCAGTGGCGCAGCGCACGGGCGAGCGCCTCATCGTTGAAGGACCACAGGTCTTCCAGGCTGCCACCGCCGCGCACCAGCACCAGCGCCTCGATGCCGTCCTGGTGCGCCCGAGCGCTCGCGCGGCGGACCGCGTCGGTGAGGCGTGCCGCCGCGTCTGCGCCTTGCACCGGCACCGGGTAGAGCACGATGGAGAGCTGTGGTGCGCGACGCTCCAGGGTGACCAGCACGTCGCGCAGGGCGGCGGCGGCCGGCGAGGTGATGAGGCCGATGGCACGCGGGAAACGCGGTAGGGCGCGCTTTGCTTCGGCATCGAACAGCCCTTCGGCGGCCAGCTTGTCCTTGAGGCGCTTGAAGGCCTCGAACAGGTCACCCATGCCGGCCGGGCGCACCGCCTCGACGCTGAGCTGGAAGTCGCCACGCGCCTCATACAGGGTGACGAGCGCGCGCGCCTCCACCTGCATGCCATTTTGTGGTCGAAAGGCGAGCAGCTGTGCGCGATTGCGCCACATGGTGCAACGCACCTGAGCGCTGCCGTCCTTGAGGGTGAAGTAGAGGTGTCCGGAAGCGGCGCGGGTGAGGTTGGAGATCTCGCCGCCTATCCACATCAGGGGCAGGGCTGCCTCCAGGGTCTCGCGCGCGAGACGGTTGAGTGCGGACACCGTAAGTATCGGAGCAAGCTGCATTGTGCTGGGGGCCGGCCTCGGGTCGGCGCCAGGAAACGGGGTGTTGGGCATGGGTGGATTGTAACGGAATCCACAGTGCGAACGACCTGTCAAGAGGCCTTCTCGCAAGTCCTTGATCTGCAAGGGGTGAATTGTTAAGTCATTGTTATTGTTAAGTAAATCATGTTGCACAATTTTGCATCGGAGTGTCTGAAGCCTTGCTGTCAGCGGGCTTGGAGCCGACATCCCAAAACAACCCACAAACTTATCCACAGCTTTTGTGGATTGCTTGGTACGCCTGAGAGGCCAGCGGCTTAGCAGTCGCCCTCTCAGGCGTAAACGATCTGCATCCTGCTTGCCAGGTTTTCATCCACGAAACCTGGCACCAGAGCGGCCGTGAGCGGCTTCGAGAACAGGAAGCCCTGTACGAGGTCGCATCCATGCGCTTTCAGCAGATTGTGTTGTGCGGTGGTTTCCACGCCTTCGCCGACCACCTTGAGTCCGAGACTGTGCGCGAGCGCGATGGTGGTGGTGCAGATGATCACGTTATTGACGTCGGTCTCGATGTCACGCACAAAGCTGCGGTCGAGTTTCAAGGTTTGAATCGGCAGCAGCTTGAGATAGCTGAGTGAGGAATAACCCGTGCCGAAGTCATCGATCGAAAGCCGTAGCCCAAGGTTGCGCAAGGCTTGCAGCTGCTTGATGCTCGCCTCCGGATTGTGCATCGCCACCGACTCCGTGATCTCGAGCTCTATATCTGCCCCCTGCAGACGGTGCTTTTCCAGGGTTGCTGCCACATGGCTCACCAGCTTTGGCGAGCGCAATTGATGGGCAGAGAGGTTGATCGCCATCGTCACCCCGTTCATCCCGGCATCCTGCCACTCGCGCAATTGCCGGCAGGCCTCGTCCAGCACCCATTCACCCAGAGGCAGGATCAGGCTCGTGTCCTCCGCGACCGGAATGAATTCCTGCGGTGAAATCAAGCCCTCGACTGGGTGTCGCCAGCGTATCAAGGCCTCGAAGCCGACCACGGCCCTGGAGCGCGTATCCAGTTGAGCCTGGTAATGCAGTTCGAACTGGCCTTCGTCCAGGGCTACGCGCAAGGCCTGGCTCATTCGCGAACGCTCCATGGCCGCCTGGTTCATCTGCGGGTTGAAGAACTGGATGTTGTTGCGGCCCTGCGCCTTGGCGTGATACATCGCGACATCCGCATTTTTCACCAGCGTTTCGCAGTCGCCGCCGTCACTGGGGTAAACCGCCAGGCCTATGCTTGGTGTGATGTGCAGCACTTCGGTGTCGATGAAGTAGGGCTGCGCCAGGGCGCGCCTGATCTTGTCGGCCACGCGTAAGGCTGCACTTGCACTTGCGCCGCCCAGGTCGGTGAGCACGATGACGAATTCATCGCCACCAAGACGGGACACGATGTCGCTGTCGCGCACGCTGTCGTGCAGACGCTGCGCCACCAGTTTCAGCAGCTTGTCGCCCATGGCATGACCCAGGGTATCGTTGATGCTCTTGAACTGATCCAGATCCAGTAACAGAACGGCCAGCATCTGCTGCTCGCGGCGAACCGTGGACAAGGCTTGTTCCAGCCGGCTTTGCAGGCTGTAGCGATTGAGCAGGCCGGTCAACACATCATGGTGAGCCAGGTGACGGATCTCCGACTCAGCGGCCTTGCGCTCGCTGATGTCGGTGAAGGCGGCGATGAAGTGACTGAGCTTGCCCTTATCGTTGCGTACCACCGAGATGTTCAACCACTCGGGTAGCAAGGTGCCGTCCTTGCGGCGGTTCAAGACCTCGCCCTGCCAGTAGTCGTCCCGCTTTATGGATGACCAGAGCTCCCGGTAGGTGTCGCGTGGGGTTTCCCCGGAGGCGAGCACGCTGGGGTTCTTGCCCTGCAAGTCGTCGATGCAATAACCCGTAAGGCGAGTAAAGCCAGAGTTGATGGCTACGATCCGGTTTTTCGAATCGCAGATCATGATGCCCTCGCCGCTGTGCTCGAAAACTTTGGCGTACAGGTCGAGCTGCTCCTCACGGTCGCGGATCGTCGCCTCGGCTCGCTTGCGTTCCGAGATGTCGCGGATGATCGCCAGATGGTAGCGCTGTCCATCGAGCGCAACGACGCGCCCGCTCACTTCCACCGCGAAGGCTTTGCCGCTGCGGTGGCGCTGCACCGTTTCGTAGGTACTGCCTGCGGTCGTCCAGTAATTCCGGTCGTCCTCAAAGCGCCCGCGAGCCGTCGCATCGCGCAACTCTATTGTGTGCATGCCGCGCAATTCGGCCAGCGCATAGCCGTAGGCCTCGACCGCGCGCTCGTTGGCTTCGACGATGTGGTGGTGCTCATCGAGCAGCAGAATTATATCGTTGGCATATTTGGTGATGTTTTCCAGGCGCTGCCGCGATGCCTGTTCCTGCCACCGCGCGCGGTACACGTCGGCCAGTAGCGAGCTGCGCTGATTGCGCCACCAGATCGTCGTCGCCGCCCCCGCGCCCCCTATGAAAAGCAGTGTCACCACGCTGACCAGCCAGGCGATACGCCGGATCGGTTCTTCGATCTCCGCCTTGTCGATCTTGGAGACGATGATCCAGCTCGTGTCGGGAATGCTCCGTGATGCACCGAACACCCGCACTTCACGGTAGTCAGTGCCCTCCAGGAAGCCTTCCGCTCCGCGTGCGGTCTGGGCGGAGAGCAGCTCCTTTTCCTGCATCGAAAACTGAAGCGCTGCGCCATTGGCGCTCGGCTGTCGTACCGCGCTCAGATAGGTGATCACCTCGCCATCGCGCCGGGCGAGAAAGGTCTCGCCGCTTTCGCTCGGCATGGGCCAGGTGCTCAGCGTGGCAAACAGCTTCAGGGTCGGGTCGGCGCGCAGCAGCACCAGGCCGATCGCCGCGCCGGCCTGCGTTCCCGGGGGGCGGACCGGCGCCAGGATGTTGATGCGCGCATGCTCGCGGCTGCCGCTGCGCAGGTAGGTGATGTCCGAGTATTCGATGGCGCCGCTGTGCAGCACTTCGGCGGCCTGCTTCATGGCCTCGGCGGCGGGCGGCGCGGCGTCCCGGCGGGTGCTGAGCACTTGTCGCAGCTCGCCATCGAACAGCAGAATGTCCTCGTAGGCGTAAGCGTCGCGTATTGCCAGCAGGCGTTGCCGAAGGCGCTCCTCCTCCGCCTTGTCGGTCGCACCAGCTGCGATCCAGCGTTGAAACTCGGCGCGGAAGCCCGGATCATTCACCAGCGCCTTGCCATTCTCGCGGCGCTCCTCGCGCCAGGCGAGAAAGTGGTTCACCTTCGCCTCAGTGATGCTCAGCAGGTTCTGCTGCACGGCGCGCTGTACGTCGAGCTGATACCAGCGGAAGCCCGCGATGCTCACCAGCGCGATCGCGACCGTGAGCGCAAGAAAAATCATCCACGGCACTTTGCTTGAAGCTTGCACGTCCTCCGCGCACGGCGCGTCGCGCGTCGCGCGCGCCAAAACAGGGGCGGGCGGGCGGTGGTCGGTGGGCGGCGGTGGGCTGTGCCGGTGGATCATCAGCTGCTGGCTGCCATCTCGCCACCAGCATGTAGTCCGACCGTCGCCAGTGTCGGCCTCAAGTCGATGACCGGCACCGCCACAGTGTGCGGCTTGATCACGCTGCGGACGGAGGCAGGCATCATAGGGGCTTCGGTGAGACGGCTGATTTCGATGATTTTATGGATACTGAAAATGCTATAAACATATATTCTGCCGCCTGACACAAAGCCTGGATATTGATCGGCTCCACCCGCTGAGATCAGCTGACGGGCGGCAACAAGCGTTTGTTGTGGGGGCTGCTGACGGCGCGCTCGTGACATGACGGATGTCTGCATTTGATCTGTCATGATGAATCGTGCTCAGAAACGCTCGAACGCCAATTCCGCGTATTTTCCATCAGGGCCAGTTTTTCCTCTGGGCCGGCTCGATGGTAAGAGAAACGCTGATGGCGCAATATCAGAGCTTGCCGATAATGCGTCGTGGTGCAATCGGAAGCGGCCTGTAGTGCGAGCCCTACAGGGGCGCGAGTACGCCGGTGCTGGCGCGCTCAGCGTAGATCTGACAGTCCGTGCCTGATTGCGTAGCGGACCAGATCGCTGGTCGTACCCAGTTGCATCTTTTCCAGAACGCGCGCCTTGTAGGTGCTGACCGTTCGGCTGCTCAGGCTGAGCTTGTCGGCGATTTCGCCAATGCCATGACCATCGACCAATAATCTGAAGATCTGGAATTCACGTTCAGAAAGCAGGCTGTGAGGCTCGGTGCTCTGGTTCGCTGGTCTTCCCACTTCCAGCGCCAGGCGCTCGGCGACGGTGGCGGTAATGTAGGGCTGGCCAGCGAAGACCTTTTCGATGGCGCGCACCAGTTCTTCCGATTCGCAGCCCTTGCTCAGATAGCCGAGTGCACCGGCCCGGATGGCGCGCACCGCGAACTGCTCCTCGCTGTGCATGCTCAGCACCAGGATGGGCAGCCTGGGTGACTCACGCTTGATCAGGCTGATGAGTTCGATGCCACTGCGGCCAGGCATCGACATGTCAAGGATGAGTACATCAAGGTTCCCGGCCTGCAACATCTTCAGTGCTTCATGGCCGTCGGCGGCCTCGCCGACAAGCTCGAGCCTGGCTTCGTTGTCAATGATCCTCTTGAGTCCCTCGCGTACCACCGCGTGATCGTCAGCAATTGCGACGCGGATCATCGAGCTGGCCCTCCCTCAGTGTCGTTGCGTTCAAGCGGTATGCGTACCTCCACCAATACGCCTTCGCCCGGTGGGTTGTATAGAGTGAAGCTTCCCCCCAGGGCACGGGCGCGCTCGGCCATTCCCGTCAATCCAAATCTGCCTTCCTGTTCCTCGGTAGATATGCCGGTCCCGTTGTCCTGGACTCGAATCAGGAGCCAATCGTCGTTGCTGCAGACGATTGAAATGCTGACCTGGTCAGCACTTGAGTGTCGCGCCACATTGGTCAGGCATTCCTGAATGATGCGGTAGGTTGCAATTGAAATCTCCGGGTGGAGGCGATCGTCCTCGAAATCCAGCCAAAGCATGCACGAAATCTCGCCATGGCGTTTTTCGAATTCTTCCGACATCCATTCAAGCGCCGCTTTCAGTCCAAGCTCATCGAGCATGATGGGGCGCAAGTCCGCAGAGATTCGGCGCACGGAGCGCAGCACTTCGTCAATCAGTCGATTCATGCCCAGGATGTTTGTCGTGACGCGCTCTGAGGGCGGAGAAGTGCGCAGCAGGGAGGAGAGCTCCATCTTCAGCCCGGTGAGCATCTGACCAAGTTCGTCATGGAGCTCACGGGCAATACGCTTGCGCTCGATCTCGCGGACGTCCAGCTCATGGATCGCCATTTTTCGCAGCTTCTCGCGTGAGCTGCGCAATTCCTGTTCAATGCGCTTGGTTTCGGAAACATCCTGCATGACGACAATGGCGCCGATGATTGATCCAGCGGCATCGCGCAATGGGAGCGCAGAGTTCAGTAAGGTCTTGGTGACACCGTCGAAGTCTTCGATGCTGATCACTTCGTCGAGGGTGGTTTCGCCCTTGGTGATTGCGCGCGCGAGTGCCCATTGTTGCGGTGCGATGGCTTGCTCGTCCGCGACCCGCCATCCCCTGTACTCGCCGAACTCATTCGGGCCGACGTAGCGGATGCCAGCCCATATCCTTTTGCCTGCTGGATTGCCATGCACGATGACGCCATCCTGGTTCGCGATAAAAACACCGACCGGCAGCATCTCCAGGACATGATGCAGGAGCGCCTCGTGCTCACGCAAGGCGGTTTTCGCTCTCTCCTGCGCGGCACGAAGACGCAGGGATTCAATGCCTGAGCCCAGGTCAACGCTTATCTTTTCCAGTAAAGGAATCTCTTCGCCGGCAAAAGAGGTGGTGTTCATGGAATAGATCATCAACACCCCGAGCACACTCTGATTGCTTTTCAGGGGCAGGGCGATGGCGGAATGATAAGCACGCTGGGCTCGTATGGCCTCCTTCCATGGCGCCATGGCGGGATGGGTTCTGAGGTCCTGGGCGACCTGCGTGCTTCCTTCTCTTATCGCAGTGCTGGCGAGGCCACAGCCGAGTTCGTTGTCAGCCCACGTCAGCCGCACGCCACTCAAGTCGTCGTGCTCGTCGCCGAAGCTGCAGGCGACCCGTATCGACTTGTCGGCGTCGTCCTCGGGAAGCCCTATCCAGGCCATCGGGTAGTTGCCGGTTTCGACGATGTGGCGGCAGACCGTCTGGAGCAAAGCGGACTCCTCGTCAGCACGTAGCGTTTCAGTGTGGCACGCATTCCACAGCCGCCATGCGCGATCGAGCCGCTGCTTCTTGTTTTGCGCGCGCTTGCGCTCTGTAATGTCGGTGACCACGGCCCGGCTCATCACATAACGACCATCCTTGTCCCGGACTGCGGTCGCAGTGACGTGGACGGGGACGACTTCTCCATCCTTGCGCAGGAACTCAAGCTCGGTCTCGGTGACCACCCCTTCGCTCATGAAGCGTGGGCAGTTTTCCTGGAGCCTGAGCTGGCTCGCCACGGTCAACAATTCATGCAGTTTCTTCTTGCTGACGACTTCATCGCGCTCGTAACCGAGCAGTTTCAACTCGGTGTCGTTGATCTGGGTGATGAGACCGCTTCGGCTCAGCGAGTGGTATCCGCAGGGTGCGTTCTGATAGAGGTCTTCGGCCTCGGCCAAGGCGGTTCGCAAGGCCTCATCCGCTCGCCGGCGCTCGATCAACCACCAGGCGCAGATCATCCACAGCACGCCGAGCAGGACGGCGCAAAGCACTGCGGATTGATCGAGGACGTGAAAGACTTCGCTGCAGTCGATCTTGGCAATGAGGTACCAGGGCGTTCCCGGAATCGGAAGGCCATGGGCAAAGGACGGCACGCCACGGTAATCATTGGCTTCGAAAAAACCTTCTCCTTCCCGCAGCAGTCGCGCGGCGATGAGGTTTTCGCTGCTCCGTGGCAGACGCAGCGCCAAGGGCGGCTGAGCGGCATGGCGCAGAGGGTTGAGGAAGACCAGCGCCTCACCTTCCACCCGGACGACCTGGGTTTCTGCGGATGGGCTGCTGCCCGGCCACATCTGCAGAAGCGGGAACAGGCGCTCGCCCGGATCGAACGAAAGCTGGATTACGGCCAGTGATCTGTCCCGATCTGTACTGCCTGGATCGCACACCGGCCCGAACAGGCCGACTTCAAATCCCGATGAAGTCTTGCCCTCGGCGACGTGAATGTCCTCCAGCGTCAGCTCGCAACGGCTGGCAGCTTCAAGCGCGAGTGCGCGCACCTGCGGCAGGTCCTGATAGGGCGTGGTGCCCAGCAGTTGGCGACCATCCGTAGCCGAGCGCAGGACCAGCGCGCGCTCAGCCTGGCTGCCTAGATAGACCAGGTGATTGTGCAGGCCGGCGCGCAGCTTCTCGTCGTGCATGCCGCCGTCCAGCCATTGCTTCAGTCCAAGCGCGAGCTGCGAGGTGATGATCAGGCGCAGCTCGTCCTGACGCTCATGCAGCCATTGTTCGATCTGGGCTTGCTTGAGTCTGGCGATCGAGCGCATTTCCATGGCCGCCGACTGCGTCACCGCTTGCCGGGCGACGCCGTAGGCAAGCGCACCGATGAGGGCAAACGCGAAGGCGAGCAGCAGCAGTGGCAATATCACCGTGCGCCACTGGCTGCCGGGCGCGCTGATCGAGCTTCTTGCGTGCTGCTTGGTTTCGCTGTCCGAACTCATGCTTGCCCCAGATTCATCCGGAAAAAATGGCCTGCGCTGACCGTCGCCACCTGCGCTCAGAGCCCCGGGGTGCCGAGCAAGTTGGTAGCTGCAGGCTATCGCTTTCCATTATGACCACAGATCGAGCAGAACACAGGCCAGGCATCAGTGTGGCGCTGTGTCCCTTGTCTCAGGCGGATCAATATTTCGGCTGAAATGACGTCGATGTGCGATGGAGGCGTCGCCGCAGCCGGGCGACGAGATCCAGGCTGGTGTGGGGCTGTGCTTCCACATTCGTTGCATGTCGCTTGTCGATGCCGGCTTGCGGGCGCTACAGTTCGGCCTTTACCGATGGGAGACCCTTCAGCGTGTTCGCGATCATCCAGGCAGTGGGTTGGCCAATCTGGCCTTTGATTCTGGCTTCGGTCGTGGCGCTGGCGCTGGTCATCGAGCGCTCGATCTCCTTGCGTCGGGCACGCGTGGTGCCCGCCGGCCTGCTCGACAAGGTGCTTGACGATCTGCGTCAGCATGGGGTGTCGTTGGCGATGATAGAGCGCGTGGGTGCGCACTCGCCCTTCGGCCGGGTGCTGGCCGCGGGCTTGCGCAACGTCAGCAGTCCGCGCGAGATCATGAAGGAGTCGATCGAGGAAACCGGCCGCGCCGTCGTGCACGAGCTTGAACGCTTCCTGACCACGCTTGGCACCATTGCGGCCATCAGCCCCCTGATGGGTCTGCTTGGCACCATCATCGGCATGATCGACATCTTCGCCTCGCAAGGGGTTGATGGTGCCAATCCGGCGCAGCTTGCGCAGGGCATCTCGATTGCGCTGTATACAACCGGGCTGGGCCTGATCATCGCGATCCCGTCGATGATCTTCTGGCGCCATTTCCGTGCGCTGATCGACAGCTTCGTCATCGACATGGAGCAACAGGCGATCAAGCTCGTCGAGGTGGCACACGGCGAGCGTCGCGACTGAGCCATGAACTTTCGTCGCGACAACCGCAGTGAAGAGCCCGAGATCAATCTCATCCCCTTGATCGATGTGGTCCTGGTCATCATCATTTTCCTGATGCTGACGACCACCTTTTCCAAGGTGTCCGGGCTTGAGATCAACCTGCCTGCGGCCGAGTCCGAGGGCGCAGAGGCGATGGCGAACGAGATCGTCGTCGCCGTCACCGCCACCGGCGAGGTGCTGGTCAACAATCAGGTGCTGGCCGAGCGCAACATCGACGCGCTCGCCGCGGCGCTGGGCAAGGCCGCGCCCAGTGGCGGGGGCGAGCCCGTCATCGTCATCAATGCCGACGCCAAGGCCGCGCATCAGAGCGTGATCGACGTGATGCAGGCGGCGCAGCGCGCCGGTTTCAATCACGTCACCTTCGCGACCCAGGCGCCCGCGCCGGCGCAGTGAGGGCCTGAGATGTCAGCCCAGGCGCCAGCCTTCTGGCGCAAGCGCGGGCTGCCGGCCAGGCTGCTGTTTCCGCTCGCGCTGTTGTTCGGGGTGCTGGCCCGACGCCGGCGGCGGCGCGCGCGCGTCCAGACCCTGCCGGTGCCGGTCATCGTCGTCGGCAACATCGCGGTGGGGGGCAGCGGCAAGACGCCGGTGGTGCAGTGGCTGGTGGCGCAGCTGCGCGCCGCGGGCTACTGCCCCGGCATCGTCAGCCGTGGCCACGGTGCGCGGATCAAGGGTGTGGCCACTGTGCCTGGCAATGGGGATGCGGCGCTGTATGGCGACGAACCCGTGCTGCTTGCTGCCTCCTGTGCCTGTCCGCTCGTCATCGGTCGCGATCGGCCGGCGGCGGCGCGCGAGCTGCTGCGTCAGCACCCCGAGTGCGACGTGATTGTCGCCGATGACGGCATGCAGCATTACCGCCTGGGGCGTGAGCTGGAGATCGCGGTGCTCGATCCGCTCACCCTGGGCAATGGCTGGCTGTTGCCGGCCGGACCGCTGCGCGAACCGCTGGCGCGACTGCGCGAGGTGGACCTGGTGCTGGCGCACGGCGCGCTGGATGCTGGGCTGCAGGCGGCGATCGGCAGCGTGCCGGTGTTTTCGATGCGCTTGCGAGGTGAGATTCTGCGCTCGCTGCGCGATCCGCAGCACAGCGTGACGCTCGAATCCTGGCGTGGTCGGCGCGTGCATGCGGTGGCCGGTATCGGTCGCCCGCAGCGCTTCTTTGCGCAGCTCGAGGCGGCGGGGCTTGAGGTCCTGCGTCATCCCTTTCCCGATCATCACGATTTCAAGGCGCAGGATCTGGTGTTTTCCGAGCCTGCGCCCATTCTGATGACGGCAAAGGATGCGGTAAAATGCAGCGCTTTTGCGCCTGACGACAGTTGGGAGTTCCCGGTCCAGGCGCAGATCGGTTCGGGCGCCGCCGAACGCATCCTGGAGAAACTGAGAAATGGACGCACGACTGCTTGAAATCCTCGTCTGCCCGCTGTGCAAGGGGCCGTTGAACTACTTGAAGGACAAGCAGGAGTTGGTGTGCAAGGGCGATCGGCTGGCCTTTCCGGTGCGGGACGGTATTCCGGTGATGCTGGACGAGGAGGCGCGCACCATGAGCGCCGAAGAAGTCGATGCCCTGCGCACGTGACCGCGCCCGTGGCTGACAGCGGCGTGGCATTTCGCATCGTGATCCCGGCGCGCCATGCCTCCGTGCGCTTGCCGGGCAAGCCGCTGGCCGATATCTGTGGCAAGCCGATGATCGTCCGAGTGCTCGAGCGCGTGCGCGCCGCCGCTGCGCTGGAGGTGTGCGTGGCGACCGATCACGAGGGGGTGCGCGATGTCGTGCTTGGGGCCGGGGGCGAAGTGGTGATGACGCGCGCCGACCATCCGAGCGGTACCGATCGGCTGGCCGAAGTCGCGATCGCGCGCGGATGGGCCGATGAGGACATCGTGGTCAATGTTCAAGGCGATGAACCCCTGATCGACCCGGAGATCATCACCGCGGTGGCGGCGGCGCTGGCGGCCGACCCCGAGGCCGCGATTGCCACGGCGGCGCACGCGCTGACCAGCGTGGACGAAGCCTTCAATCCGAACGTGGTGAAGGTGGTGTGCGACGCGGCCGGTCGTGCGCTGTACTTCTCGCGCGCGCCGATTCCCTGGGCGCGCGACGCCTTTGGCGCGTGCCGCGACCTGCTGCCTGCGGGCCTGGCGATGCGTCGTCATGTTGGTCTTTATGCTTATCGGGTGAGCTTCCTGCGTCGCTACGCCGAGCTTGCGCCGTCGCCGCTGGAACACTGGGAGGCGCTCGAGCAGTTGCGTGCGCTGTGGCACGGTTATCGCATCCAGGTGCTCGACCTGGCCAGTGCGCCGGCGGCCGGCGTGGATACGCCCGAAGATCTCGAACGCGTCAGGCAGTCGTTTTGCATCAAAGGCGTTTGACCGCCAGCCTCGCGTCGGTTAAGTTCCACAAAATTTTGCACAAACAAACGGTCATGCTTCACGGCCGAAATTCATCGGGAGGATGTATGCGACTGATTCTGTTGGGGCCGCCGGGCGCGGGCAAGGGCACGCAGGCCAACTTCATCAAGGAGAAATTCGGCATTCCGCAGATCTCGACCGGCGACATGTTGCGCTCCGCGGTCAAGGCCGGCACTCCGCTCGGCATCGAAGCCAAGAAGGTGATGGATGCCGGTGGCCTGGTGTCGGACGACATCATCATCGGCCTGGTCAGGGACAGGCTGCAGCAGGACGATTGCAGGAGCGGCTACATGTTCGACGGCTTCCCGCGCACCATCCCGCAGGCCGATGCGATGAAGGAGGCCGGCGTGGCGCTCGACTTCGTGCTCGAGATCGACGTGCCCGACAGCGAGATCGTCGAGCGCATGAGTGGTCGGCGTGCCCATCTGCCTTCGGGTCGGACTTATCACGTCAAATACAACCCGCCCAAGGTCGAAGGCAAGGACGATCTTACCGGTGAAGATCTGGTGCAGCGCGATGATGACAAGGAAGAGACGGTCAAGAAGCGTCTCGACGTCTATCATTCGCAGACCAAGCCCTTGGTCGAGTATTACAGTTCCTGGGCGGCATCCGGCGATGCGAAGGCGCCCAAGGTACGCAAGATCGCCGGTCTCGGTGCAGTCGAAGAGATCACCGCACGCGCGTTCGATGCGCTGAAGTAAGCTCACGCTTCGCGCCTGTGCGGCCGACCCTGGAAAGGGCTCGGCCGCTTTGCTTTCTGTCGCATGCTGTGTCCTGGCAGACCTTCCACGATCAAGATCAAGTCAGCACGAGGCCTTGAATACACACATGACGCAAGCCAACCTTCTCTACGCTCACTCAGGTGGGGTCACCGCTGTCATCAACGCCACGGCGGTGGCGGTCATCCAGGCCGCGCGTGCGCGCCCGGATCGGATCGGGAAGGTCTTCGCCGCCCACCGTGGCATCCTCGGCGTGCTGGCTGAAGACCTGATCGATACCTCCGTGCTTGACGAGGCGGCGCTGCAGCGGCTGTCGCTAAGGCCGGGCGGAGTGTTCGGCTCGTGCCGCTTCGATCTGCCGCCAAGCGAGGCCAGGCGGGTGATGGACCGCTTGTTCGAGGTCTTTGCCGCACACCGGATCGGCTACTTCGCCTATAACGGCGGCAATGGCTCGATGGATGCGGTGGCCCGCATGGGCGAGGCCGCGGCTGAGCGTGGCTATCCACTGGTTTGCGTGGGGGTTCCGAAGACGGTGGACAACGACATCGTGGGCACCGACTGCTGTCCGGGCTTTGGTTCTGCGGCCAAGTATCTTGCCACCTCGATGCTGGAGGCTGGCCTGGACATCGCGTCGATGGTCGGCAGCCGGGGCAGCGTGTTCGTGATGGAGGTGATGGGACGCAACACGGGCTGGCTGGCGGCAGCGACCGCGCTGGCCGCGGGCGGCAATGCCGATGCCCCGCCCCACATCGTGCTGGTGCCGGAGGCGAAATTCGATGAGACCGCCTTCCTCGCTGAAGTCCGACGCGTCACCGAGCGCCTGGGCTATTGCGCGATCACGGTGGGTGAGGGCATCAAGCGGCCCGACGGTGGCCTGATCATGGAGAAATCCCGTGATGGCGGCTACGTTCAGCTTGGCGGCGCCGGGTCGGCGATCGCACGCATGATCCACGAAAACCTGGGCTACAAGCATCACTGGGCCATCCCCGATTACCTGCAGCGCGCCGGCGGACATTGGCTGTCCGCGACCGATCACGCGCAGGCGATCGCAGTCGGCGAGGCCGCAGTTGATCTGGCGCTCGCGGGGCGCAACGCGTGTTTTCCGACCATCCGTCGCCTGGCTGAGGCCCCTTATCGCTGGGATGTCGGCATCGAGGATGCCGCCCGCGTCGCCAACCTGGAGCGCACGCTGCCGCCTGAGTTCGTGCGCGAGGATGGTCTGCATGTGAGCTCCCTGGCGTGCGACTACATTCGGCCCCTGATCGAGGGCGAGATCGTGCAGCCGACCAAGGGGGGGCTTCCGGATTACGGCGCCTTTCCCCTGCACTTGATCGAGCGCCGCCTGCCCGCCTGGCTGAAGTGAGGGGCATGCGCGCGCTGCCGTCTGCTCCCCGCGCCAAGGGAGCGCGTCCGTCGTGCTAGCCAGCATCAAGCTGCTGATCGCGGCAGGTCTTTATTTCAGCATCACGCAGGTATTCGGCGATGAGCTCGGCGACGCCGCTGCCGGGCTGGCAGTGCTGGCGACGATTGCCTGGCTGTGGATCTCGGAGGCGCTGCATGTCAGCGTGACGGCCTTGCTTGTGCCCTTGCTCGCCGGGCTTGGCGGCGTCATGGCCTTCAATCAGGCGCTGCTGAATTTTGCCGATCCGGTCATCTTCCTTTTCGTCGGTGGTTTCGCGCTTGCGGCCGGGCTGCAGCGACAGGGGCTGGATCGATGGATGGCGAATCAGGTGCTGCGGCGCGCCGGCAGTGATTTTCGTCGTGCGGTGCTGTAGCTGTTCTGGCTGACGGCTTTCCTGTCGATGTGGATCAGCAACACGGCGACGGCGGCGATGATGCTGCCGCTGGCGCTGGGCCTGCTGAGTTCGGTGTCGATCGAGCGCAATCGCGCGACCTACACCTATGTCCTGCTCGGCATCGCGTTTTCGGCCAATATCGGCGGCATCGGCACCCTGGTAGGCAGTCCGCCCAATGCAATCGCGGCAAGCAACGTGGGTATCAGCTTTGCTGGCTGGCTGCTGTGGGGGATTCCGCTTGTGCTGGTGTTGATGCCGCTGATGGAGATCGCCTTGCGCCGGGCGCTGAAGCCGCAGCTGGACTTTGCCGTATTGCCGGCGCAAGGCGTCGTGAGCTGGGGTGCGGGACAGACGCGAATGATCGTGCTGTTTTGCGGCGTCGTGTTGCTGTGGGTGTTTGGCGCACCCTTCGGTGCTGCCCTGGGTTTCAAGACCGGCTATGACGCCGCCGTCGCGGTGCTTGCGCTGGTGTTGCTGCATGCCTTGCGCCTGGCAAGCTGGCGAGATATCGAGAAAGGCACGGACTGGGGTGTGTTGCTGTTGTTTGGCGGCGGCCTGACCCTGAGCGATGTCCTGGCCCAGAGCGGCGCGGCAGCATGGCTCGCCGCCCAGCTCGGTGGGCCACTGGCGACCCTGCCAGTGGTGGTGTGTCTGGGGCTGATGGTCTTGTTTGCCCTCATCCTGACCGAATTCACCAGCAACACCGCGAGCGCGGCCTTGCTCATTCCGCTCTTCCTGGGCCTTGCGCCGCAGATCAACGGCACACCACTGGCGGTGCTGGTCGCTGTCGGTACCTCCTGCGCCTTCCTGCTGCCCGTGGCGACACCGCCCAATGCGATCGTCTTCGGCTCGGGGCGCGTGCCGCAACGGGCCATGATCTATGGTGGAGCATGGGTGACGATGTTCGTCTATCCCGTGCTGTTTGCCGCCGGCGCGCTGGCCTTGGCTTTCCATTGAGCCAGCTGCAGCCGTGATGCCATGAGTTCGGGCTCAGGCGCTGACGGGCAGTGCCTCCTCGCTGCCAAGCGCCTCCGGGCGCTCGGGCATGTAGGCCGCGACCTGGCACAGGATGGCGGCGACGTAGGGGATGCACTGCAGGCACAGAATGCCAACCCACAGCTGTGTTTCCAGATTGTCGGCGCCGCGTTGGGCCACGAGGGTGATCGCGCCCATGAGCAAGGCGATCAGCATGCCGACCTCTTCACGGATCGGGTTGAAGAAGGCCAGTGCGCCACCGCTGTGCCAGCCTTTCGGTGTGACCACGAACACGCCTTTCTTCTTCACCAGGCCGGCAAACACGCCGCGTGCGATGGCGTGTGCGAGGCCGACCGACAGGATGGAGGCGCCCAGGATGTCCTTCCACGGACAGTCCATGGTGCGCCGATAGAGGATGGGTCCGAGCGCTGCCTTGAACGCCATGAAGCCGAGGATGGGGAGCGCGAGCGCCGTTACCGGCAGGCCGAATGCCTTGGGAAACAGCAAGATGCCCAGGGTCCAGGCCAGGCTGCCAAAGGCAAATACGAGTTGCAAGGCGTCGCCCAGCCAGGCGAACCAGCCGGTCAGGAAGTGATAGCGCTGGGCGAGATTGAGATTGCTGCGCCCTATCATCTGCGGCAGGTGCGCTTTCAGGATCTGCATGGCACCGAAGGCCCAGCGAAAACGCTGGCTCTTGATCGCGGCAAAACCTGAAGGGGTCAGGCCGCGGCCGAGGATGTGGTCGACATAGCGCGTGTCGTAGCCTTTTTCGATCAGGCGCAGGCCGAGTTCGGTATCTTCACAGATGCACCACTCCGACCAGCCGCCGACCTCTTCGAGTGCGAGGCGGCGCACCAGCGTCATGGTGCCGTGCTGGATGAGGGCATTGCGTTCATTGCGGTGGTGCATGCCGATGCGGAAGAAACCATCGAACTCCCAGTTGCACATGCGCTTGAAGGGCTGTCGCTCCCAGTCGCGATGGGCCTGTGGCGCCTGCACGACGGCGACGTCGGCTTTGTCGAAGTGGGGGATGAGGCCGGAGAGCCACTCAGGGTCGACGACATAGTCGGCGTCCACCACGCCCACGACCTCGGCGCGGGGGTCGGTGACCTTGAGCCCGTAGTTCAAGGCGCCGGCCTTGAAGCCGGGCCAGTTGGCGAGGTGGAAGAAGCGGAAACGCGGACCGAGCTCGGCGCAGCGCTTCTCCAGCGGCTTCCACAGGGCTTCGTCACGGGTGTTGTTGTCGAGAATGAGTACCTCGAAGTTCTGGTAGTTCATCTTCGCCAGGCTGTCGATGGTGGCGATGACCATCTCCGGCGGTTCGTTGTAGCAGGCCAGGTGCACCGAGACGAAGGGCTGCTGCTCAGCGGCATGGGGTGGCAGCGGCAGGAAGCGGCGGCGCCACTTCTTCTTGAACAGCATTTCGCCAAATTCGAAGCCGTGCGACAGCAGCACCGCCGCGGTGAGCATGGTGGCGCCGATGAGCAGGCCGAGGCCGACCAGGTCGCGCTGGGTGAGGTAGTAATCGACCGGCACGTTGAGGCCGACGATCAGCGTGGATACGCAGGCCTGGATCAGGCCGGCAAGGAATACGCGGCCCGAGACGCTCCAGTCGGAGAGGAAGAACGCCATCAGCAGCATCGGCAGGAAGGCCAGCGCCGCCGCGTTGATGGCTTTTTTCGACCAGTGCGGATCACGTTCGATGATGCCTTCGAGGGCAAATTTCTGCTCGCGATCGGCGTTGTACATGCCCCAGTAGGGTCCGGCCCAGCCTTCCACGTCCACTTTCCAGGGCTGGTCGATCGCTTCCATGAGGAAATAGTCGATGCGCGCGGTGCGCGGGTTGGACAGGAACTCGCGGATGAAGCGCGCTTCGTTGTCCAGCGAGGGCACGGCCGCGCCCAGGGTCGGGCCCTTGCTCGGCCAGCCGATTTCACCCACCACGATCTTCTTGCGCGGGAAGGCTTTGACGAGCTCGTCATAGCGCTGGAAGGCATAATCAACAGCGGCTTCGACCGGCACGCCTTCGTGATAAGGCAGGAGATGGACGGTGATGTAATCGACGTGCTGGGCGAGCTCCGGATAGCGCAGCCAGACGTGCCAGGGCTCGGCGCTCGACACCGGTTTGCGCACCGCCTTGCGCACGCGGTCGAGATAGACGATGAGCTCGTCAGGCTTGAGGTCGCCGCGCAGGATGGCTTCGTTGCCGACCATCAGGCGCTCGACGTGACGCATCTTGCGTGCTGCATCGATCACCGCGGTGATTTCGCGCTCGTTCTTCTCCACGTCAGGGTCCAGCCAGGCGCCGGCGGTGACGTTCATCTCGCGCTCGCCAGCCAGATCGAGCAACTCGGGCATGTCGGTCATGCCGTAGGTGCGCAGGCCGTCGGAGATGCGCGCCAGCAGATCGAGATCGCCTGCGAGCTGTTCGCGTGTCGGGTAGCTCTGCTTGAGCGGGCTTTGGTCACGCTGAAAGCCGTTATAGGCGAAACCCTTGATGCTCTGGTTGGTGCTGATGAATTCCGCACCGTGATTGAATTGTTGCCAGATCCAGTACTGGATGAACGCGACCCCCGCAGCGATGGCGAGCGCGATCGCGAGACGGTAGATGAGCGTGGCGGCCTGTTTCATGTCGAATCCTGAGAGGCGTGGCGGATAGGTGCCGAAGAGCGGGAGAAGCTGCCCAGCGTGTGCCAGTGCGTGGTTTTACCAGCATGCGCTTGATATTGCATTGCGCAAATTCCTGCGCTGATGGCGATGTGACACAATCGCGCGCTCGGGCGCAGGACCTGCAGTCCGGCATTCTATGCACGATTTCAGCTGCTTACGAGCCACATTCCGTGCCAATTTGCAACACTGTCTGCGATGCTGGCTGAAGTGCTGATTTACAAGGGAAAGGCGAAATGAGGCGAAATAGTTCGGGCAAATATGGCGTCGCGGCAATCATCGTTTCAGCAATCGTCGTGCTGGGTGCGGCCTTTGCAGTGCGTCATGGCTTGCTCGAAAGCGGCGTGCTGCCGCGTGATTGCAGCCTGGCCGAGGCGCACCGCGGGCTGTGTGTGTTCAAGACGGTGCTGGTGGAAAGCTTCCTGCAGCAAAGAGTGGGTTGGTTCAGCCTGGCCTGCGGGCTGTGTGCGTTTGCCTTGGGCTGCCGCCGACTGGCGTGGGCGGGCTGGCTGAGTGGCCTGGCGGGGCTGGTGTTCTACAGTTACGACCCGGCGGCGGTGGGTGGTCTGTTGTCACTTTTCGTGCTTGCGCGCCCGCGCAAGCAGCACGGGCAGGGCGAGGACCAGACCGGTGAGCAGCCAGGCGATGGCTTGCGGGTTCGCGGGCTCGGGTAGGTAGCGCCCGAGCACTGCCATGGCGATCAGGGCTGCGCAGATGCGCTCGGCGCGACCCCGCGTCGCCTCCATCCAGCCCAGCACGCCGAGCACTACCGCCGGGCTGAGGTAGAGCAGGACGGGGAAGTCGCGGTAGCGCGAGTCGACCAGCAGCAGCACGGCTGCGATTGCAGCGGCGAACAGGATGAGTCCGCGCAGCAAGCCCAGAACTTGGGCCATGCTGAGCTGTGCATCGCGCTTGCGCAGCTCTGACCACGCGCTTGCCGCGTCAGGGATCGGCTCTCCGCGCCAGAGTGCAAAACCGACTGCCAGCAGTACGCTGAGTACGGCGACCGAGCCGAGCACGCTCCATTCGAGGGCGTTGCGGTAGGCGAGCTGGGCGTGTTCGGCGTGGAGCACGGCGATCAGGCCGCTGCTGGCGCCAAGCATGACGAGTGCGGCCCGTCGCAGCAGGCCGCCGCTGGCGCGGCGCATGCCAAGGACCAGGCCCAGCAATGCGCCGACGACGGCGCCGACGACCAGCCCTCGCAGGTTTGTGCGTTCGGCGACCGGCCCTGCGAGCGCAAACTTGGGCGCCAGGGTGCTGGCGTCGAGCATGCCCCAGAACCCGCCTACCGTGCCTTCGAGGGCGCGCTTCCAGGGCTGATCGATCGCTTCGATGAGGTTGTAATCCCAGCCGCGGGCGTGCGCCTGATGCACGAACTCCCTGACGTAGCGCGCCTGATTGACCAGCGCCGGGCGCGAAGCCTGACGTTGCCGTCCTGCGCTCGGCCAGCCGGTTTCGCCGATCAGGATGGGCTTGCCGGCGAAGTGCTCGCCGACATGGCTGCGGGTGGCGATGACGTGCTCGAGCGCGTGTTCGATGTCGACCGGGTCGTCTTCCCAGAACGGCAGGATGTGCACGGTGACGAAGTCGACTTCCTGTGCCAGGCTGTCGTGCCGGGTCCAGAATTCCCACACGTCGGCATAGGTGACCGGTACCGTGGTGCGCGCCTTCGCGCTGCGGATCAGGGCGCGCATCTCGTCCTCGGTGCGCTCGCGTCGCAGCAGCACTTCGTTGCCGACGATGAGCGCGCGCACCACATCGGCGTTGGCGTTGGCCAGTGCGATGGCGCGATCGAGTTCGGCGGCGTTCTTGTCGACGTCGTAGCCGATCCAGGCACCGAGCAGCACCTTGATGCCGACGCTGCGCGCGATCTCCGGCACCTGTTCGAGCCCCTGGTCTACTGAATACAGGCGCACGCAATCGGTGATCCTGGCCAGGGCACGGAGGTCGGTGCTGATCTGTTCGGGCGAGATGCGCAGTTGTGCGTCGAAGGGCGTCTGGCCGGGGTGGTGGTAGGGTGCGTAGGAGACGCATTTGAGCTTTTCACCTGCCGACAGTTGCAGGTCATGCATGTATACCGGGCGCATCTCCCCCGCGAGCCATACGAAGAGGCCGATCAAAAGCGCCAGTTGGCTGAGCAGCACGCTGAGCCAGAGCGGCCTGGATTTGTCGCGAAGCGTGGACATCTAGCGTGCTCTTGTAGACTTGTAGGGCTTGCCCGGCAGATACCGGGCCGCAAAAAAGAAGCCACGCCGTATCGACGTGGCTTCACTGTGAAGCGGACGAATTCTAGCGGACTCAGGCTTCGTAGTCGCTCATCGGTACACAACCGCAGAACAGCTTGCGGTCGCCGTGAACATCATCGACGCGATTGACGCTCGGCCAGAACTTGTTTTCGGCCACCCAGGGTAGCGGAAACGCCGCCTGCGCACGTGTGTAGGGACGTGACCAGTCGCCAAGGAAGTCGGCCTGGGTATGAGGGGCGTTCTTGAGCGGATTGTCGTCAGCCGGCCAGTTGCCGTTCTCGATCTCGTGGATCTCGTTGCGGATGGCGATCATCGCGCCGACAAAACGCTCGAGTTCGGCGAGGTCTTCCGACTCGGTGGGCTCGACCATGATCGTGCCAGGCACAGGGAAGGACATCGTCGGTGCATGAAAGCCGTAATCCATCAGGCGCTTGGCGATATCGACCTCGGAGACGCCCGTCGCCGCCTTGATCGGGCGGATGTCGAGGATGCACTCGTGGGCGACGCGCCCCTGCTTGCCTGTGTACAGCACCGGGTAGTGCTCGTGCAGGCGTTGGGCGAGGAAGTTGGCGTTGAGGATGGCCACTTCGGTCGCACGCTTGAGCCCATCGCCGCCCATCATCGTGATGTACATCCACGAGATCGGCAGGATGCTGGCCGAGCCGAAGGGTGCGGCCGCGACCGCGCCCTGGCCGCGGTTGGGACGATCGGCGTCGCCGGTCGGCTGGACGACGTGGTCGGCCATGAAGGGCGCGAGGTGGGCGGCAAGACCAATCGGGCCCATGCCGGGACCGCCGCCGCCGTGTGGGATGCAGAAGGTCTTGTGCAGGTTCATGTGCGAGACGTCGGCGCCGATGCGCGCAGGCGAGCTCAGGCCGACCTGGGCGTTGAGGTTGGCGCCATCCATGTACACCTGGCCGCCGTGTGCATGCACGATTGCGCACAGTTCGCGAATGGATTCCTCGAACACGCCGTGGGTGGACGGGTAGGTGATCATCAGCGCGGCAAGCTCGGCGGCGTGCTTTTCGGCCTTGCGTCTCAAGTCCTCGACATCCACGTTGCCGTTGTCGTCGCAGTCCACCACCACTACCTGCATGCCGCACATCTGCGCGGTGGCGGGGTTGGTGCCGTGGGCGGATCTGGGGATGAGGCAGATCTTGCGCTGTGCGTCGCCGCGACTGGCGTGATAGCGCGCGATCGCCACCAGGCCGGCGTACTCGCCCTGAGCGCCCGAGTTGGGCTGCATGCAGATCGCGGGGAAGCCGGTGATGGCGCGCAGGTAATGCGCCAGTCCCTCGATCATCTCCAGATGTCCGGCGGCCTGCTCGCGAGGGACGAAGGGGTGCAGATTGGCAAACTCGGGCCAGCTCACGGGGATCATTTCGCTGGTGGCGTTGAGCTTCATGGTGCACGAGCCCAGCGCAATCATCGAGTGGTCGAGGGCCAGATCGCGGTTCTGCAGCTTCTTCAGGTAGCGCAGCATCTCGTGTTCGGTGTGGTGGGTGTTGAACACGGGGTGCGACAGAATGGCGTCGGTGCGCAGCAGTGCTGCGGGCAGTGCACCACCGCTTGCGCTCACGCGCGCATCGAGTGCCTCGATCGGGCTGCTGACGCCGAAACAAGCGAGAACAGCGGCGATGTCATCGCGCGTGGTGGTTTCATCGACCGACAGGCCAAGGCGGGTGGCGGAGACCTGGCGCAGGTTGTAACCCGCCGCCGCGGCCGCCTCGATCACGCTCGCGGCGCGCGCGCCGAGTTCGACCTCGAGGGTGTCGAAGAAGGCTGCTGTGCTGAGCTCGAGGCCGGCATCACGCAGGCCGGCGGCGAGAAGGGCGCTGAGGCGGTGAATGCGCGCGGCAATCGTGCGCAAGCCTTGCGGGCCGTGATACACGGCATAGAAGCCGGACATGTTTGCGAGCAGGACCTGCGAGGTGCAGATATTGGAGTTCGCTTTCTCGCGGCGGATGTGTTGTTCGCGCGTTTGCAGCGCCATGCGCAGCGCGGTCTTGCCGCGTGCGTCACGCGACACACCGATGATGCGGCCGGGCATCGAGCGCACGTAGGCTTCGCGGGTGGCGAAGAAGGCCGCGTGCGGGCCACCGAAACCCATCGGTACGCCGAAGCGTTGCGCCGAACCCAGCGCGATGTCTGCACCCATGGCGCCCGGGCTCTTGAGCAGCACCAGCGCCATCAGGTCGGAGGCGAGGGCCACGATCGCGCCCTGTGCCTTCAGCGCGGCGATGGCTGCGCTCAGGTCCATCACCTCGCCGCGCGCGTTCGGATACTGCAGCAGGGCACCGAAGACTTCGTGCGTGCCGGCCTCTTCAGCCTTGCCGAACACCAGCTCATAGCCGAAGAAGTGCGCCCGCGTGCGCACGACGTCGATGGTCTGCGGGAAGCAGGCTTCATCGACGAAGTACACGTTTGATGTCGACTTCGACACGCGCCGCGCCATGGTCATTGCTTCAGCGGCGGCCGTTGCCTCGTCAAGCAGCGAGGCATTGGCGAGCTCCAGGCCGGTGAGATCAGTCACCATCTGCTGATAGTTCAACAGGGCTTCAAGGCGACCCTGGGCGATCTCGGCCTGATAAGGCGTGTAGGCGGTATACCAACCCGGGTTCTCCAGCACGTTACGCAGGATCACGGCGGGGGTGTGGGTGCCGTAGTAACCCATGCCGATCATCGACTTCTTGATCACGTTGAACGCGGCGATCGACTTCAGTTTGGCGAGTGCTTCGTGTTCCGGCATCGCGGCCGCGAGCGGCAGGGGCGACTCGAGCCGGATGTCTGCGGGCACGGTTTGTTCGATCAGCGCGTCGACATCGGCAACGCCAAGCGCAGCACACATGCGTGCGATCTCGTCAGCGTTGGGGCCAAGATGGCGATGGACGAAGGCGTCACGCTGCTCCAGTTGGGAGAGCGGGGCGAAAAGAAGGGAGTCGGTCATGGTCTTCGGCGAGGTCTCGGGCAGCGGCGCTCAGGCCTGGGCGATTTCGGCGGCGTAGCCGGCAGCATCAAGCAGCGTCGCGACATCGGCCGCGTTGGTGGGCTGCAGCTTGAACAGCCAGTTGGCGTAGGCGTCAGCGTTGACGGCATCGGGTGTGTCCACGATGTCCTGATTGACGGCGACAACTTCCCCCGCGACCGGCGCGTAGAGGTCGGACGCGGCCTTGACCGACTCGACCACCGCACAGGTCTCGCCCGCGCTCAGCGTGCGACCGGTTTCAGGCAGTTCGAGGAAGACGATGTCGCCCAGTGCTTGCTGTGCGTGATCGGTGATCCCGATCGTCAGGCTGCCGTCTTCTTCGCTACGGACCCATTCGTGGGACTTGGTGTACTTGAGGTTGGCGGGAAGCGTGCTCATGGAGTTCTCCAGGCTGTATGAATCGGGAGTAGGGCTTGTGCGATTGGTCGAGCCATCGCGCTGGGGTGCAAAGGCTCAGACGAGCGCCTTGCCATTGCGGACAAACGGCAGCTTGATGGTGCGCGCCTTCAGCCGTTTACCGCGGATTTCGATCTCGACCGCTTCGTTGGCCTGTGTGGCCAATGGGAGGCGGGCGAGGCCAATCGAGCGTTCAAGGGTGGGTGAAAAGCTGCCGCTGGTGGTTTCGCCTTCACCTGCAGCGGTGAAAACCTTCATGTGCGAACGTAGCACCCCCTTGTCTTCGAGAATCAGGCCAAGCAGGCGCTGGCTTGGGGGCTTGGCTTCGAGTGCGGTGCGCCCGACAAAATTGCGGCTGTCGTCCTTGAGGTCAACCGACCAGGACAGTCCGGAGTCGAGCGGCGAGACGGTTTCATCCATGTCCTGACCGTACAGATTCATGCCTGCTTCAAGGCGCAAGGTGTCGCGCGCACCGAGACCGCAAGGCTTTACCCCGGCTGCCAGAAGGGCGTTCCACATCGCCTCGACGCGGCGTGCGGGAACGGTGATCTCGAGACCGTCCTCGCCGGTGTAGCCGGTGCGTGCGATAAGCAAGTCGGCGGCGCGTACTGCGCTGAAGGGGGAGGGGATGCCACCTGCGGTGGAGAGTTCGGGGATTGCAGCGCTGGCGCGTTCGATCGCGCGTGGCCCCTGGATCGCGATCATCGCCAGGTCGCGCCGACCGTCCAGGGTGACATTTGCGCCGCTTGCCGCCACGCGCGCACGCATCCAGGCGAGATCCTTGTCGGCCGTGCCGGCATTGACCACAAGGCGGTATTCGTTGGCGTTGAAACGATAGACGATCAGATCATCAATGACGCCGCCTTGCGGGTTGAGCATGCAGGCGTAGAGCGCCTTGCCCGACGCGCTGAGCTTGGATACGTCATTGGCGAGCAAGCCGCGCAGGAAAGGCGTCGCGTCCGGACCGCTGAGATCGAGCGACAACATGTGCGAGACGTCGAACATTCCCGCATCAGTGCGGACAGCGTGATGCTCCTCGATCTGCGAACCATAGTTAACAGGCATGTCCCAGCCGGCAAAGTCAACCAGACGGGCGCCGGCCGCGACGTGGGCGGCGTGAAGCGGGGTGTGTTTGGAAGGCGTACTCATCGAGACCTGGCTCCGGTAGTGAACGAAATGGGGCGAGCCCGAGCATAGTGCCGGACTCGCCCCATCTGTCCCTTGTACCTGAGAGATTTCGTCTCGCGTCCTCGCAGCGCTGACCAGCTTGCGAGCGACGGGGAACGAGTGCCCCTTCGGTGGGTGCGCTGCAAACAATGCCCGCACCACTCTCCAGATTTGTACTTTGCACGCGGTCCTTTTGCCTGAGCGGTTCCGGGGGTTGCGCCTTCGGCGACTCCGAGTGGGGGAGTTCTCTCCCGCGTGATGCGCGAAAGATAACATACGGTCCCATGGCTGGTGGGCAAGTTGCTGCGCCAGTTGCGGGGTCGGGGCATGTTGCCGAACCGACAAGGCGAACAGCCGTGGCGGCTGGAGAGGGCTCATGCGCGCATAGAAATCTTTAAGCGTGCGCGGATCTTGACCTTTGTTTTTTGGTGTCTATAATTCGGCCTCTCCTGGCGCTGACGCGGTCTGACTCCGGTCTTTGCGGTGGTGCTGGGGATGAGGCGGGTTGGGTGTTTCGGGGATTTCGGGTCGTGCGTTTGGAAGCGCGGTTCGTTAAAAAGAGTTCCCGAGGTGCTTGACAGGGGTTGTGGCAGTGTTCATAATCTCGCTTCTTTGCTGCAGGTTCTGCGGCGAATCTTTAAAAACTTGAACAATC
>NZ_ATJV01000053.1 GCF_000443165.1 Thauera terpenica 58Eu
GGACGGGGGAAAGGGGCGAATCATGCCAAAATCTCAGAATCTAGGCCATTGTTATATAAGCGTTTGTTAATAGTGCACCAACGCCGCTGGAATGGGTTCTCCATACTTTTGTTTTCGATAGGCTATAGCACCACCATCAAACCCATCCCAATAAGGAATTTTATTTAGTGCTAATGCATCTTCTAAAAGAGTGTCATAGTTGGTTGTGAAAATATTGACAGCTTTTCTTCGCTCATGAACACCAGCGGATGCGTGATTAAATAGAGTGTCAACAAATTCTAAATGTGCTTCGATGTCTACAATTGGTTTAGACAAAGAGCCTTCTTCAACTGTATTTCCATCCTTGTCCTCAACATAGCCACACCGGATAACATTTGAGATAGACTCAAGAATTTTATTATGTACATCCTCTAGGGTTGCTAAATCAACTTCCACCCCACGAATTACAGTTTTCTTTTCTTTATTTCTTTCAGCTAATGCAGCATAGTCGCCAAGATGACTAAGAACATGCTCTATATGGCACTGCTCTGGCAGCTCTTCAAACAGTGGAGTGATAATATCGTCATATAACTTCTTATGACTAGCTTCTATATCCTTCTTAACTTTATTCGTTAAAGGGTACATTAACGGTAATTTAGCATCGAAACTTATTCCTGCACCCAATAGCCAACTTTGCTCACTACACTTCAAGTGTTCCTCTACTTGCAAGAACAACTCGTCATCAATCAAATCATCCATTTTCTTTCCTTCTTATAGAGTTGTACCGAAGCTTGCAACCAGAGCGTTATAACGCCTGAGCTCAGGTGCGTTTGAGGAGACGCCTGCTTTTGCGACAGCAAAAGTGGGTGGCGGGTCAAACGTCACCTGCAGCGATTTGTTGGGCGGCAGCTTCACCTCGCTTACCTACCGGGCAGAGGGAGGTGTTTACCGCAGTGACCTATTAATACGCGCCTTGATGCTTGGTCGACCTCAAAATGCACGCGAATAGTAGATTTTGGATCATCCGCGACGCCGACCTTTAGATGCTTAAGCATTTCGACCTCCCGCCCATCAAAATCAAACTTGCGATAGGCCGAATATTGTTTGTTGTTGGCAACCGTATCGGATTCTCTCGCGGCAAATTCATTATTAGTAAAAGTCGCACGGGCGTCAGTGTCCCCCCCTTTGAGATAGGCGGGTAGATATTCGGTTACTAGCCGGTTCAACATGTCCAAGAGCCGCCGATTTTGGGCAAACGAACCGACCTCCCTTGCGCTTTCCACGGCAGAAGGCAGAACTACGAGACGTTTTGGGTACACCTTAGCAAGTAAACTCAAGCACTCCTCAGGGCTTGGACCTTTCGAGTCGGCCGCGACCTCGATTAAGTCTCTGACGATTTCCTCATCTTCAGGCAAATCTACCGCGACTTCGCTTCTCTGGCTGTTGATGTATGCGCTTTGCTTGATCTGTTTTTCGAGGTCTTGAACTTTCTCCTCACTTTCCAGCAACGTGAACTCCAAGCTCTCTTTTTGTTGCTGTGCTTGATCGAGGTCAGCACTGAGTTGGGATAGTTCTTCGTAGACCATCCCGAGTTCATCTCGTAACGCATCATCTGGTTTTTCAGCCAAGTCGGCGATACGTCTTTCAAGCCTCAACTTAGCCGACAGATTTCTTACGCCCTCGGGCCTTATTCGGTTTCGTTGCCTTGGGATATTGGTGTTGTGACTGACGCGCCCCAAGATGAAGCACTCTATTTTATGTGGAGTATCTAACTCGGCGGGAATGTCTCTGGGTAGGATTCTGTAAGCAAAAACCCTGCCATCTCTGTGCGGCACGCGAATGATATTGACCGCACCTGACCATGCAGAGTATTCGCGGCCAAGAACCTCCGCCATGTCGTAGCTGTTGAAATCTTTGGTGGCACCGACAACCTGTGCCAAGCCAAACAACATGTTTTGCAGCCTTTGCGGATCAACGGTGTACCTACCGTCATTGTCGGGGCTAACAATTACCAGCGGGTAATTACGCGATGAATTGTTAATGTCCGCCAAGAGGCCACGGTACGAATCCAAGCCGTCCCCCACCCACTTTACGGCCGATCCGATACTGCCAGGTGAGAATTGAACGTTTGGCTCATCTTGCACGTTCGAAAAAATGAACTTTACAACGCGAGGTCGGCTCGCCTGAACGGGGTCGGAAACGAGAATGCTTTGCTCTTCCGTATAAACGACGCACGAGAAATGGGCTGGTCCACCATCTTCGTCTTTCAGTCCAAGTTCCGTAACCCACTGCCTACCTGTGACGTTCGGGTCAGAATGCTTAAGCACCCACGAATACAGCCTGAAGTTATCCGCAATTGCTCTATCCGTCCTCAAATAAGCTTTTGGAGTTCCGCCTGTACGTTCTCCGGGAATTGTTATGTCTCGAATGACTACGCGTTCCCCCAATTTTTCAGATAACCAGCCTGATATGCCTCGGAGCACTTGAAGCGCTGGATTTTCCCCAACCAGCTCAATTTCATTTGCGTAAACAAGCACAATAAATCCCCCATGTTCCCCGTTCGATCAGTAGCTGGTTGTATCAAGCTCGGTACGTTCTAGCACTCGCTGTCTCTGCCGCTCAACGTTTGGTTAAGGGGCCGGCTTTAGCCGGTCCCGAGTGAGCGAAGCGAGCGACTTGAACCACTTGTTAGGTTTAGCTTACACAAACCATGTGACTGCACCGACGACACAAATGATCGGAACGGACGCAATAACCAAAAATAGACCAAGGCAACCTGAATTGGATGATGAATAAGAGCTCCGGCTTTCTTGTTGCTCTTTAGGTTGTTCGCGCAGCCATGCCTGGTGACAGGATTTGCAATATAGCCTATTCAGTCCTCTATTCCAGGCAAGGACTGTTCTCTCGTCGTGACTGGAGACCGCTCGGCACTTTGAGCATGAGAACAGTTTGTTTGCAGGCTGCTTCTTTCTGCTTGATATGAAGAAAATAACTAGTAGAAAAATTGCGCCAGGCACCAAGGCTGACTCTGGTGCGCCTGTTTTTATGAATAGACCTAATGAGATAGCAAGAAGTACAGCCAGAGCAAAGTAAGCAAAATAATCTAGCCCATCTTTCTTGACGGGCTCTGTGATTATTCTTTTAGAGCTCCCTGAGTTGGAAAGTGATACACCTTCAAGCAGCACGTGCGTTGCTTTGAGGCGACCTTGGGAGTCTTTGGCAACTTCAAAAATGACGGCGTCACCAACTTCAGGCTTGCGAGTTGCCTTTTTGACGCTTGAGATGTGGAAGAAAACCTGTTCGTTTTTACCTTCAGGACTGATGAAGCCGAAGCCTTTATCATCCTTCCATGAAACTATTTTTCCTTTCATTCTTGTGGAACTCTCATTTTTAACAGCGTACCTAACGACCAAGCTCACTGGCGGCTATGGAGCGTAGCGGAATAGCCGTCCAGTGCAGCGCCTTGTTATATTTTAACTGTATGCAGCAAGATAAGCGTCAGAGAATCTACGCCAAATTGGCTGAAGGTTTTCAAAATCCAATTTCCCATTGGATATTCCGCCTTTCATACTGCCCAACTGGACTTCGTCCGTAAGCACCTCGCTCTGGTTCTGCCAATGATCTTTAAGGTGTTTAGGCTTCTTTGGCGTGGGATACCGACCATCCCAAATAATATACTCTGCCAAAATATTGAATAGAGATTCTTCCTCATCTGTTATTGATAGGCCTGCTGTCGCAGCGAGATCAACAAGCTTGTGATTTTTGCTAAATTCAGTTTTTCGAGCAACACAATGAGCCTTGAAAATCAGCTCGAATGACATTCCAATCAACATTTTATAGGTTGCCCAGCAATTCACCTCAAGATTACGGTTTTCTTGCATTGCAACCCATAGGGTTCTAGCGGACACCAACAGATCATGCGACTTACTGTGCCAATATGCAGAGGTGCCTTGCCGCAATTCAAATTGCTTTTCATATGCATCCATAAATCGTCATGCCCGCTTTAGAAGTTTTCTCCTAGCCTCGTTAAACTCCTCCTCTGATATATGACCATCTTCCTTAAGCTTTGCCCATTTAATAAGCTCATCTGCAACGGAGTATTGTTTGAGCTTTTCTCCCTTTATGATATCCACCTCACCTAAAGCCACTGTATTCGATGGGTTTTTAGGTTTAGTTGCAAAAATTCCGTTGACTTCGATCCATTCGCTATGGTTAGAAAGTGGATTGATAAAGAGATGTTTCACAAAAACCAAATATGCTATACAAATTCCAGCGAACACTAGAGAAATGATCAGCTCTTCGCCCAGACGATCCCATCGGTCTTCTGCATTCAAAGTGGTTGCGCAGTAAGCTGCAGAGATAATGCAACCCACCAAAATGAGAGAGACATATCCACGAAAGTTTCTAGTTGCTGTGGTTACATGGGAAAAATCTTCATTCTTTTTCATCATGAATATCCCAAATGCTAAAAATAAAGTGGGAATTACCCCTACAAGAAACCCTATAGATGGAAGCATAAGCAATCCAAATATTAATATTTTACTTTGGTCGCTGCTGTTTAATGGTTGATTGCTCACACAATATCCTTTGGAATATAACGTGTTTTAGCCCGCAGTTCTGCGGGGTTGTGCGGAACCCTGCGGTATATCCGGTCGAAACCCGCAAGACGAAGTGCTTGATGTCAATCGCATTTCAGAGTTATTCTGTATTTATGTACAGCCCTAACCCAGCCGGCAAACCCCGCAGCCCTCGGAGCGAACCACCCGCCCCGCCGCTGACGGCTGTGCGGCTGCTCGACCAGGTACGGGAGCGAATTCGGTACAAGCATTACAGTTTGCGGACTGAGCAGCAATACGTTTATTGGGTACGTGCGTTCGTCCGCTTCCACGCGCTGCGCCACCCTCGCGAGATGGGCGCACCCGAGGTAGAGCAGTTCCTGAGTTGGCTCGCCGTGGAGCGCAAGGTGGCGGTGTCCACTCACAAGCAGGCGCTGGCCGCGTTGCTGTTTCTCTATCGTAGCGTCCTGGGCGTCGATCTGCCTTGGCTGTCGCAATTCGAGCGCCCGAAGACGCCGGTTCGTCTTCCGACGGTGCTGTCCCGCGAAGAAGTCAGCGCGCTACTGAACGCGATCGAGGGTCCGGTGGGCGATCTCGCTGGTCTGGTGTATGGGACAGGGATGCGCCTGATGGAAGCGCTGCGCCTGCGCGTCAAGGATGTCGACTTCCAGCGCAGACTGATCGTGGTGCGCGAGGGCAAGGGCAACAAAGATCGCGTGGTGATGTTGCCCGACCGTTGCGAGAATGCCCTGCGCGAACAACTGCGACGAGCGCATCTGCTGTGGGCGCAGGATCGTGCGGACGGGGTTCCGGGGGTGGAGATGTCGGAGTCGCTCATGCGCAAGTATCCGCGCGCAGCCGAGTCCTGGCCCTGGTTCTGGGTGTGGCCCTCGCCCACCTTGTCGGTCGATCCGCGCTCGGGCGTGCGCAGACGCCATCATCTATATGAAGAGCGCTTGCAGCGGGCGCTGCGTCAAGCGGTCCAGAAGGCCGGCATCGCGCGTCATGTCACGGTCCACACGCTGCGCCACTCGTTCGCCACGCACTTGCTCGAGGGTGGTTACGATATCCGCACCGTGCAGGAACTGCTCGGCCATGCCGATGTTTCGACCACGATGATCTACACGCATGTACTCAACCGCGGTGGCCGAGGCGTTGTGTCCCCATTCGACCGACTATGACCGGCCGCACAAGGAAATCAGTATCGTCGCGAACTCTCGCCGGCTTCCAACTTCCGCCGACGTCCCCCCGGGGCGATGCCTTTCACGCGTTTCCATTCGCCCCCGCCCGCTCGAAAGTACCCGCCCCTCCCCTATAATTCCGCCTTTGCCAGCAACCCGAGGCCCTACCGTGGCGACGCCCCTTTTCGAGACTTCCATCAAGAGCTTGCCGCTGCTTGGCCGCGGCAAGGTGCGCGACATCTATGCCGTCGACGACGCGACGCTGCTGATCGTGACCAGCGACCGCTTGTCGGCCTTTGACGTGATCCTGCCCGATCCGATTCCGGACAAGGGCCGCGTGCTGGTGGCGCTGGCGAATTTCTGGTTCGACAAGCTCGGCCACATCCTGCCCAACCAGCTCACCGGCATCGACCCCGAAACCGTGGTCGCCGCCGACGAGCGCGACCAGGTGCGCGGGCGCGCGCTGGTGGTGAAGCGCCTGACGCCGCTGCCGATCGAGGCGGTGGTGCGGGGCTATGTGATCGGTTCGGGGTGGAAGGATTACCAGGCCACTGGCGCCATCTGCGGCATTGCCCTGCCCGCCGGCTTGCAGCAGGCGGCGAAGCTGCCGGCGCCGATCTTCACGCCTTCGTCCAAGGCCGACATGGGCGAGCACGACGAGAACATCTCGTTTGAACAAGCCCAGGCACGCTGCACGACGATGCTCAAGGACGCGCTCGCCGGCACCGGCAAGACGGGCGCCCAGTTGGCCGAAGAGGCCCGCACGGCGGCGATTGCGCTGTATTCCGCGGCCGCCGATTACGCCGCAGGCCGCGGCATCCTCATCGCCGACACCAAGTTCGAGTTCGGCATCGACGCGGCCGGCACGCTGCACCTGATCGACGAGGCGCTCACGCCCGATTCCTCGCGTTTCTGGCCCGCCGACAGCTACCGCGAAGGCATCAGTCCGCCGTCCTTCGACAAGCAGTTCGTGCGTGACTACCTGGAAACGCTCGACTGGAACAAGACCGCGCCCGGCCCCAAGCTGCCGGCCGAGGTGATCGAGCACACCGCAGGCAAGTACCGCGAAGCCTACGAGCGCCTGACCGGCCAGGCCCTGGCCTGAGCGGCCGGCTTGCGTGCGCGGCACGGGAGGGCCGATCGGGGCACGATTGCTGCGCTGAACGGTCCCAGCCTTCGCACAGCCCCCTATTCATATAAGAGAGCCCCCCGCACATGAACGCTACCGTCGCCAATCCCTTGCTCGACTTTTCGGGCATGCCGCGCTTTGCCGATATCAAGCCGGAACACGTCGAACCCGCCATCCGCGGCCTGATCGACGAGAACCGCGCCCTCATCGAACGCCTCACCGCCGAAACCGCCACGCCGACCTGGGACGACTTCGTCAGCCCGATGGATGAGGCCGGCGAACGCCTCGGTCGCGCCTGGGGCGTGGTCGGCCATCTGCACAGCGTGTTCGACGTGCCCGAATGGCGCGAGGCCTACAACGCCATGCTGCCCGACATCTCGCGCTTCTTTGCCGAAGTGGGACAGAACCTGGCGCTGTTCGAGAAGTACAAGGCGCTGCACGACAGCGCGGAATTCGCCACCCTGTCGCCGGTGCGCCAGCGCATCCTCGAGCACGCCCTGCGCGACTTCCGCCTGTCCGGCGCCGAACTGGCCGACGAACTCAAGCCGCGCTTCCAGGCCATCCAGGAAGAACAATCGCAGCTCGCCGCCAAGTTCTCCGAGAACCTGCTCGACGCCACCAACGCCCACGCCGAGTGGGTCAGCGATGAGGCCGGGCTGGCCGGCATCCCTGAGGATGCGCGCGCAGCCGCACGCGAAGCGGCCCAAGCCGAGGCCAAGCCGGGCTGGAAGTTCACCCTGCAGATGCCGTCCTACCTGCCGGTGCTGCAATACGCCGACGACCGCGAGCTGCGCGCACGCATGTACCGCGCCAACGCCACCCGCGCTTCCGAGCTCGGCAATCCGGAGCTCGACAACGGCCCGCTGATCGGCCGCATCCTCGCCCTGCGTCATGAAGAGGCGCGCATGCTCGGCTACCGCAACTACGCCGAAGTGTCGCTGGTGCCCAAGATGGCCGACACGCCCGAGCAGGTGCTGGGCTTCCTGCACGATCTCGCCGCCAAGGCCAAGCCCTTTGCCGAGAAGGATCTGGAAGAGCTGCAGGCTTTCGCCAAGGCGGAGCTCGGCATCGACCGCCTCGAGCCCTGGGATCTGGGCTACGCCTCCGAAAAACTGCGCCAGGCGCGCTACGCCTACTCTGACCAGGAGGTGAAGCAGTACTTCCCCGAGCCCAAGGTGCTCGACGGCCTGTTCGGGGTGATCCGCGCACTGTACGGCGTTGACATCCTGCCCGACGAGGCGCCGAAGTGGGACCCGGACGTGCGCTTCTTTCGCATCGAGAAGGATGGTGAAAGGGGCAACGAACTCGTCGGCCACTTCTACCTCGACCTGCACGCGCGCAGCACCAAGCGCGGCGGCGCGTGGATGGATTCGGCCCGCAGCCGCCATCGCAACACCTGGGGCAGCGACAGCCCGGTGGCCTATCTGGTGTGCAACTTCCCCGGACCGGTGGGTGGCAAACCCGCCACCTTCACCCACGACGACGTGCTCACGCTGTTCCACGAGTGCGGCCACGGCCTGCATCACCTGCTCACCAAGGTGGATGAGCTCGCGGTCTCCGGCATCCACGGCGTGGAATGGGACGCGGTCGAGCTGCCCAGCCAGTTCATGGAAAACTTCTGCTGGGAATGGGACGTGCTGCAAGGCATGACCGCCCATGTCGACACCGGCGCGCCGCTGCCGCGTGCGCTGTACGACAAGATGATCGCCGCCAAGAACTTCCAGAGCGGCATGCAGACCGTGCGCCAGCTCGAGTTCTCGATGTTCGACCTGCGCCTGCACGGCGAGTTGGGCGCCAGCGCAGATGAAAGCGGGGATGCCGGCGCGGCGCCGGTGCCGATCGAACGCGTGATGGCCGTGCTCGACGAAGTGCGCAAGGAAGTGGCGGTGATGATTCCGCCCGCCTGGCACCGTTTCCCGCACAGCTTCGCGCACATCTTTGCCGGCGGCTACGCGGCGGGTTACTACAGCTACAAGTGGGCAGAAGTGCTGTCCGCCGACGCCTTCGAAGCTTTCGAAGAAGCCGGCGCCGGCCGCGGCAGCCTGCTCGACCCCGAAACCGGCGCGCGCTTCTGGCGCGAGATCCTCGCCGTCGGCGGCAGCCGCCCGGCACTGGAATCCTTCAAGGCCTTCCGCGGCCGCGAACCGAGGCCGGACGCACTGCTGCGTCACAGCGGGATGGTGGCGCAGGAATGAAAATCAGTCTTTTGACAAAGCACAATAGTAGTGCAATCATTAAGCACGATATTAGTGCGATGATGCTGAGATGGCCACTCCCAACGAGAAGCTTGCCGCATCGCTGGAAGAGCTCAAGACGCTTCAATACAAAGGGCTGCGCGTCATTCGCAGCGCAGCCCTGTCGCGCACGCACCGCGAGCGTCTGAGCAGGGCGGGCTATCTGCAGGAGGTCATCAAAGGCTGGTATTTGCCCGCCCGACCGGAAGTATCCAGCGCCAGTCTCGAAGGCAGCACAGCCGCCTGGTTCGCCGGCATGCGCGACTTTGTCGCCGGCTACTGCGAGGACCGGTTCGGCGAAAGCTGGCACCTGAGCCCGGACCAATCCCTGCTGCTGCGCTCCGGTGAGCGCAGCTTGCCACGGCAACTGCAGGTCTGGTCTAGCGCCGGTAATAACCAGTTGGTGTCCTTGCCCCACGCTTGCTCCTTGTTTATCTACCGGGCACCCGCACTGCTGCCCGCCGAACCGCATGCCGAAGATCAAGGCATCCGCCTCGTAACGCTGGCGGCTGCGCTCACGGCCGTGTCAGCAGCTTTCTTTATTCAGCAGCCACTGGCTGCGCGCGTGGCACTGGGGATGGTCGACGACACCGCAGAGCTGTTGCAACGCTTGCTCGACGGCTCCCACTCCGTCATCGCCGGACGGCTGGCGGCTGCGTTTCGGGCGGTAGGCCGTGCTGACTTCGCAAACAACATCACCCAAACCATGCGCAGTGCCGGCTACACGGTTCAGGAGGTTTCACCGTTCGACCTGCCACCGCTGCTGCTGCGTGCTGGCCAAGCCGTGTCACCCCACGTGCAACGCCTGCGCCTGAACTGGGCGGCGATGCGCGACGCTGTCATCGCCGCATTCCCGCCACCCAAGCCCCCACCGACCGACCCGATGCAAGCCCTCCGGGACATCGAGGAGCGCTACCTGGCGGACGCCTACCACTCGTTGTCGATCGAGGGTTACCACGTAAGCGCGGATCTGATCGAGAAAGTGCGCAACGGCGTCTGGGATTCGGAAGGCCCTGACCGCCAGCAGCGCGACGCCATGGCCGCCAAGGGCTATTTCGAGGCCTACAAGCTCGTGCGGGATTTCATCCTCAAAACGATGCGAGAACCAGCACAAGCGGTCGCGCCACAGAGTTTACGCGAGGCGATGAACACCTGGTATCTGGCGCTATTCAGCCCCAGCGTGCAAGCTGGCCTGCTCAAACCTTCGGATCTCGCCGGCTGGCGCAACAGCCAGGTGTTGATCCGCGGTGCGCTGCACGTGCCACCGGCCAAGGAAGCTGTGCGCGAAGCCATGCCCGTACTGTTCGAACTCATCGAAAGCGAGCCACACCCCGCTGCACGGGCCATTCTTGGGCACTTCCTGTTCGTCTTCATTCACCCTTACATGGATGGCAATGGTCGCCTGGCGCGTTTCTTGATGAACGCAATGCTCGTCACCGGTGGCTATGTGTGGACCGTCATTCCAGTGCAGCAGCGACAGACCTATATGGAGGTGCTGGAGCAAGCCAGTTCCTACGGCGAGATCGAACCGTTCGCAAGATTTGTCGCCCAACTGACGCGTGATCAGCTCTCAAGCCCCCTGCCGCGACCAAGCTGATTCAGATCGGCATGATTCACTCACCTGCCCCAGCACTTGCACGCTCTACACGCTGAAGAATTTCCCAATAATCCCAATAGGTTAAAAACCAATGAAACTTGTCACCTGGAACGTCAACTCGCTCAAGGTCCGCCTGCCCCAGGTCCTCGACTGGCTCGCCGCGCACAAGCCGGACGCGCTCTGCCTGCAGGAGCTCAAGCTCGAGGACAAGGTCTTTCCGCGCGCGGAGATCGAAGCGGCGGGCTACCACGCCGTCTTCATCGGCCAGAAGACCTATAACGGCGTCGCCATCCTCAGCCCGCAGCCGATCGACGAAGCCACGGTGGTGCGCAACATCCCCGGCTTCGAGGACGAGCAAAAGCGCCTCATTGCGGCGACGATCGACGGCGTGCGCGTGGTGTGCGGCTACTTCCCCAACGGCCAGGCGGTGGGCTCGGACAAGTTCGAATACAAGCTGAAGTGGCTTGCCGCGCTCACCGACTGGCTGGCCACGGAGCTGAAGACGCACGAGCGCCTGGTGCTGGCGGGCGACTTCAACATCGCGCCCGAAGACCGCGACGCCCACCCCGACTGGAAGGACGAGATCCACGTCTCCGAGCCCGAGCGCGCCGCCTTCCGCGCGCTGCAGGACCTCGGCCTGATCGATAGCTTTCGCCTGTTCGAGCAGCCCGAGCGGGTGTTTTCGTGGTGGGACTACCGCATGCTGGCCTTCCGGCGCAATTTCGGCCTGCGCATCGATCACCTGCTGGTGTCGCCCGCGCTGCGCGAAGCCTGTCGCAGTTGCACGGTGGACAAGGAACCGCGCCGGCTGGAACGGCCGTCTGACCACGCGCCGGTAGTGCTGGAACTGGATATGGGGGCGTGACGGCCATCGCCGAATGACTGACAATGGACCGATGACAACGCACCCAGACTCCCCCAGCACGCCCAGCACCCCGAGCACCGACAGCGAACGCCTGGAGGATTGCTACCCGGTGCTGGCCGCGCTTTCCGCCCCCGCACGCGAGCGTCTGCTGCGCGCGGCGCAGTGGATGCGCGTGCCGTCCGGGGCGATGCTGTTCGACGACCTGCAAAGCTGCGAGGGCTTTCCCTTCGTCATCGAGGGCTCGGTGCGCGTCAGCAAGTGCGCGCCGAGCGGGCGCGAGCTGCCGCTGTACCGCGTTGGCCCGGGCGAGACCTGCATCATTTCCTCGTCCTGCCTGCTGGGCCATGAGGACTACAACGCGCGCGGCGTCACCGAAGCTGACACCTTGCTGATGATGCTGCCCAAGCCGGTGTTCGATGAAATGCTGGGCGAGCGCCCCTTCCGCGAATTCATCTTTCATCTGTTTGCCGAGCGCATTGCCGACCTCATGCAGCTCATCGAGGAGGTGGCCTTCCGCAAACTCGATCAGCGCCTCGCGACCTTGCTGCTGGGCAAGGGCCGCCTGCTGCACGTGACCCACCAGCAGCTTGCCGATGAGCTCGGCAGCGTGCGCGAGATCGTCAGCCGCCTGCTCAAGAATCTGGCCGATCAGGGGCTGGTGCGCCTGGCGCGCGAGCAGGTGGAGATCCTCGACCCGGCAGGACTGCGCAAGCTGTCAGCAGAGGGCTCGAGCAAGCCCTGAGCGCACGCTCTTGACGGGCTATGTAACCATGGTTACAGACGCAGGACATGCCGACGTGATCCAATCACCTCACTGTCCCGTTTCTGTTACTTGTTACCTGTTAGGAGAACCCCATGAAGACAAACGTTGGCGGCATCGACAAGATTTTGCGCATCCTGGTCGGCCTCGGTCTGATCGCCTGGGCGCTGATGGGTGGTCCGGTTTGGGCGTGGATCGGCATTCTGCCGCTACTCACCGGCGCCATGGGCTGGTGCCCGGCCTACACGCTGCTGGGCATGAACACCTGCCCGCTGAAGAAGAAGTAAGTCCCCGCAGCACCAAGAAAAAGCCGGCTCAGAGCCGGCTTTTTTGCTTTGGTTTTCAGGCTGTAGCGCATGCCCGATCAATTCTGCGCGCGCGCGCTGCAATGGTTGGCGATGGCGACAAACTGCTCGAGCGACAGCCTTTCACCACGCAGGCCAGCATCGATGCCCAGCGCCTCGAAGTCGCTGTCGGTCATGAAGCTGCGCAGGGTGTTCTTCAAGGTCTTGCGGCGCTGACCGAAGGCGGCGGTGACGATCTGCCCGAACAGCACCGAGTCCTTCGCCCCCAGCTGGTCCTTGGGCAAGGGGGCCATGCGCACGATGCTGGACATGACCTTGGGCGCCGGTCGAAAGGCACCGGGCGGCACATCAAACATCCGCCCCATGCGAAAGCGGTACTGCAGCATCACCGACAGGCGGCCGTATTCCTCGGTGCCGGGCTCGGCCACCATGCGCATCACCACCTCTTTCTGCAGCATGAAGGTCATGTCCTTCACCTGGTCGGCGAAGTCGGCGAGATGAAAAAGGATGGGCGTGGAGATGTTGTAGGGCAGATTGCCGACGATGCGCAGCGCGGGCTCGCGGTCTGCACTCGGGCTGCCATCCGGCATTGCCGTCAGGCTGGAAAAATCGAACTTCAGCGCGTCGCCCGCGTGCACCGTGATCTGCTCCGGCGTGTAGCGTTCATGCAGGCGGGCGATCAGGTCGCGATCGATCTCGACCACATGCAGATGCCCGAGGCGCTCGATCAGGGGCGCGGTCATCGCGCCCAGGCCAGGGCCGATCTCGACCAGCAGTTCGCCCGGCTGGGGGCGGATGGCGTCGACAATCTTGCGGATGATGTTGGGGTCGGACAGGAAGTTCTGACCAAAGCGCTTGCGTGCGCGGTGGCCGTCGGTCTCGCGGTCTTGCATGGGAATCCTTGTTGCCGTGCGCGCTTACAGCGCTGTGTTACGACGCTGAGGTGGTGGCATGGGCGGCGCGTGCGATCACCATCATCGCCGCCAGATCGATTGCAGCGAACAGGCTGCCGGGGTCGGCGCGACCGCTGCCGGCAAGCTCGAGCGCGGTGCCATGGTCGACTGAAGTACGGATGATGGGCAGACCCAGCGTGACGTTCACGCCGCCACCGAAGCTGGCGTGCTTGAGTACCGGCAGACCCTGGTCGTGATACATCGCCAGCGCCACATCACCCTTTTCCAGGGTATGGGGCACGAACAAGGTGTCGGCCGGCAAGGGGCCGATGAGCTGCATGCCCTCGCCGCGCAGGCGTTCGAGCACCGGTTCGATGACCTCGATCTCCTCGCGCCCCATGTGCCCGCCTTCGCCGGCGTGCGGGTTGAGCCCCGCCACCAGGATGCGCGGCTGGGCAATGCCGAAGTCGGTGATGAGCGCCGCATGAACGATGCGCAGGGTCTCTTCCAGCGCCTGCGGCGTGATCGCCGCCGGCACCTGGGACAGCGGCAGGTGGGTGGTGACGAGCGCGACCCGCAAGCCGCCACCGACCAGCATCATCACCACACGTGGGGTCGCGGTGTGCTCGGCGAGGTATTCGGTGTGACCGCTGAAAGGCATGGCAGCGGCCGCACCCAGGCTTTCGCAGATCACCCCTTTGTGCACTGGCGCGGTGACCATGGCGGCAAACTCGCCGCGCTTGCAGCCGGCGATCGCACGGTCGAGCAGGTCGAGCACGTAACGGCCATTTGCTGCATCGAGCACGCCTGGCCGCGACGGTGTGGCCAGAGGCAGGTGCAGCACTTCAAGTACGCCGGAGCCGGGCTCGGCGTGCGCGTTCCAGGGCTCGAACCGTGTCGTAAAACCCGCGCGCGCGCCACGTTCACGCAGCAGATCGATGTCGCCCAGGACGACGGGGCGCAGCGGCCAGTCACGCTCCGCCAGGCGGGCGCACAACTCCGGCCCGATGCCGGCGGGCTCGCCGCTGGTGATGGCAAGGGCCGGCTTCGGCCTCTTGTCAGCGCTCACTCGCGCTCCAGGCGCACATCAACATAGGTGCTGTCACGCAACTGGCGCAGCCAGTCGTCGTAGGCCTCGTCGCCCTTACGCTCGCGCAGTGCTGCGCGAGCAGCGTTGCGCTTGCGCTCGTCGGTGACGTCCTGCAAGCGACGCTGCACCACCTGGATGAGGTGCCAGCCGAAAGGCGACTGCACCGGCGGACTGATCTCGCCCGGCTGCAGTGCGTTCATCGCGCGCTCGAACTCGGGCACCGTGTCGCCCGCGCTCAACCAGCCCAGGTCACCGCCCTTGGCCGCCGACAGGTCGGACGAGTTGGCCTTGGCCAGCTCAGCGAAGTCGCCGCCATTGACGATGCGCTCGCGAATCCCGCGCAAGCGCGCCTCTACATCGGCATCACTCAGCACTTCCGAGGTCTTGATCAGGATGTGGCGGGCATGGGTCTGTTCGAGCTTCTGCACCGCGGCATCGCCGCCGCCGCGTCGATCCACCAGTCGCACGATATGCAGGCCGGAGGCGCTGCGCAGCACCGGCGAAGTCTCGCCCGGCCGCATGTTGCGCACGGCTTCGGCAAACAGCGCCGGCAGACGGTCGAGCGGCCGCCAGCCCAGGCTGCCCCCTGACAGACCATCGGGAGCGTCCGACACCTCAGCCGCCACGCGGGCAAAATCTTCACCCGAGCGCAGGCGAACCATCACGCGCTCGGCGCGCGCACGCAGGGCCTCGATCTGTTGCGGTGATGCACTTTCCGGGGCGCCCAGCAGGATGTGTGCGACCTCGAACTCCTGGCCGGAAAAGGCATCCGGGTTGTTGGCGAGAAAGTTGTCGATCTCGGCATCGGAGACGACAACCTTGCTATCCACCTCGCGCTCGCGCAGGCGGGTCAGCAGGATCTCGGTGCGAATCTCGTCGCGGAAGCGCGTCCACGACACGCCGTCCCTGTCCAGCGTGGCGCGCAGCTGATCCATGCTGAGTTTGTTGTTGGCGGCGATGCGGTCGATGGCGCGCTCGAGCGTGGCGTCGTCCACCCGCAGCGAGGTCTCGCGCGCGAGCTGGAGCTGGGCACGCTCGACGATGAGACGTTCGAGCAGCTGGCGTTCGAGCACCTCGGTCGGCGGCAATTCGACGTTCTGGCGCTGCAACTGGCGTACCGTCTGATCGACACGGGCACGCAGCTGCAAGGAGGTAATGACTTCGTCGTTGACCACCGCAACGATGCGATCGACCTCGACGGATCTGGACGCCGCATGCGCGGGCAGGCTGAGCGCAGCACAGGCGAGGCCGGCTGCCAGCAGAAGACGGGTACGGGACAGGGAGCGGTTCATGGTATCCAGGGGTGATGAGGCTCGGACGCAGTCAGTCGAAACCGAACACGCGATCCGCCGAAGAGTCGTTGATCTTGCCATAGCCAGGCACGCTGCGCGTGATCAGGCTGAGCGGATTGGAGCCAATGCCGGCGAGGTCGTTGAGTTCGAGCTGGACGTAAATGGCCTTGGAGACATCGTCACGCTCGATCGCGAAGCGGTGCATGGCGACGCGGAACACCCAGCAGCCGCCGTCGTACTCCAGGCCACCGATGGCTTCGGTGACGCGATCGTCAAGCAGGGAGTGCGTCACCCGGCCCACGCCGTACCAGCCACGACCCAGCGGCCATTGCCCGGACACGTCGACGTCCTCCAGACCGACAAGGTTCTCGGCGATACGCAGGTTGGGCGCATAGCGGTAGCTCAGGTTGAGCACCTTGGCGTAGTCGGGCTGATAGCGCACGCTGGCGTTGACGCGGTCCGTCCGCGTCGTCTCGGTGTTGTACTGCACGTAGGAGCTGACCGAAAACTCCTTCGAGATACGCCCACCCAGTCCGGCAAGCAGTTCGGTGCCGCGGCCGGCGTCACGCAGCTCATCCGCGCTGTAAAGATAGACCTCTTGATCGGAAAAATAATAGCGCTGGCCGAGCATGGCGCGCAGGCGTTCGACGCCGCTCTCGGCATCGATGAGGCGGGTGGTCACCGCCGCCGTGAGGTCGTTGGCGTCGCCGATGCGGTCGGTGCCGGAAAAACGATTCTCCGCAAACATCTGCGCGAAGCCCACATCGAAGCGGCTGGCGTCGAAGAGCGGGATATCTTTCTGGTCACGCGAGGGCACGCGCAGATAGTAAAGCCGCGGCTCCAGCGTCTGCAGATACTGCCCACCGAAGATGAAGGTGTCACGCTCGAAGAAAAGCCCGGTGTCGGCGGACATGATGGGCAGGGAACGGGTGATGGCTTCACGCCCGTTCGGCGTGAGCGGCGAGCGGTCGAGATCGTAGCGCGAGTAGTGCACACCCACCTTGGGGGTGAAGAACCAGGCGGCGCCGGCGAGCGGCAAGGACAGCTGAGGGTAGACGACGAAACGCGTGCCCTCGTCCTTGTTCAGGTCGGCATCCTCGTGGGCAAACCTGACCAGTTCGCTATCGAAGTCCGCGACCAGCCCGGCGGGCAGGTCGGGACGCGCACCTGACACCTTCAGCTGCGGCAGTCGACGATAAGGCGAGATGTTGCGCGAGTCGGGGTCGGGGCTCAGGGTCTGGTAGCTCTGCGCCAGCAGGGAGGCCGTCCACCAGCTTGAACCGTGATACACGAGCTGCCCCTGGCGGAGCAGGTTCACCTGCGAGGCCACGCCGACACGCGAGGACAGGTCCTCGAAGTAGGCATCATCCGAAACCGAGTTGTAATCGATCGCGCCATACAGGCTGGGCGTGATGCGCTGCTGATGCTGCACCGACGCCAGGGTACGCCGCTCGCCGCTCTCGCGATCCTTCCCCATCCACTCGGTCTGCACCGTGCCGCGGTAGTCGTCGGCCATGTAACGGAACTCGCCGCCGAGCTGGAGCCCGCGCCGGCCCATGATGCGCGGCGCGATGGTGGCGTCGTAGTTGGGCGCGATGTTCCAGTAATAAGGCGCGGTGAGATCGACCCCGGTCTTGTTCGACGAACCGAAGGTCGGCGGCAAGAGGCCGGACTGGCGCTGCCCGGTGAGCGGGAACTCCGCCCACGGCATCCAGAAGATAGGCGTATCCATGAACACGATCGAGCCACCGTGGGCGGTGCCCACCTCGCGGTCGTAGTCGAGTTCGAGTTCGCGCGCCTTGATGTACCAGTCCGGATTGCTGGCCTCGCAGGTGGTCCAGGTGGCGTTCTTGAGCCGGTACTGATTCTCGCCTTCCAGTCGCAACTCGTCGGCCTTGCCGCTGCCGGCCACGATGCGGGATTCCTCGCCGCTGAGGTTGGGCTGACGCTGACGTGAGAGCTGATAGACGGGCGACTCGAAGCTGCCGGTGCTCTGGCCGATCACCAGCGTGGCCTTCGGGCCGACGATGGTGTCATCGCCCTGGCGCAGCTCCACGTTGCCTTCCGCCAAGGCCTCATCGGTCGGTTCGCGGTAGGTGACACGGTCGGCGGTGAGGATGGTGTCGTCACGCTGCAGTTCGGCCTCACCCTCGGCGACGAGCTCGATCGTGCGCGCGCCGACGATGCGCAGGGCCTTCACCGAAGTACTGCCCGCGGGCAGGGCGAGCGCAGGCACGGGCTGGGTGACGGACACGCGCGCCTGCGCGGGTGAACCGGGTGCTGGCGAAACGGCGTCTGCCGCAGGCGCCACCTTGGGGCTTGCAGCCGACGCCGCACCTGGTTTGGGCGTGCGCGCAGCCGGTGGCAGCGGTGCTGGCCTGGCGGTTCGTTTGGCCTCGGGCACAAGATCGGGCGACACCAGCAGCGGCGGCAAGCCGGCAGCGATGGCGGTGCCGGACATCCAGCACAGCAAAAGGGGAATCAGACGCAGGCGGGTATTGAGGGGCATGACAGGCTAGCTTTTCCTGTCGTTCGCAGGGCAATCCCCCGTCGCACGACCGTGTTGATAAACTCGCGGATTGTACACGAACACCCGTGGAGAACTTGTTTGCAACGTCTCGAAGAACTGCGAAGCTGGCTCGCGTCCGCCCTGCCCGACCAGGCCTTCACGCTCGCCCCGGCCTCGGCCGACGCCAGCTTCCGCCGCTATTTCCGCGTCAGCTTTGCCGACGGCAGCCCCTCACGCATCGTCATGGACGCCCCGCCCGAGAAGGAAGACAGCCGCCCCTGGCTGCAGGTCGCCGAACTGCTCCGCAGCGCCGGCGCCCACGTTCCCGAGGTGCTGGCTACGGATGTCGAGCGCGGCTTCCTGCTGCTGTCCGACCTTGGCTCGACGACTTATCTCACCGCCCTCAGGGGCAGCGAGTCGCCGACGAATGAATTGCAGCACACGGCCCATCTGCAACACGCCGCCAACCTCTATGCCGACGCCCTCGGCACCCTCGCCGCCATCCAGTGTGCGAGCCGCCCCGGTGTGCTGCCCGACTACGATCGCAGCCTGCTCCTGCGCGAGATGATGCTGTTTCCCGAGTGGTACCTCAGCCGCCACAAGGGGGTGACGCTGAGCGATGCCGACACGGCGACGCTTCACGCCGTGTTCGAGCGCATCCTCGCGGTGAACCTCGACGAACCCAAGGTGTTCGTGCATCGCGACTATCACTCGCGCAATCTGATGCTGCTCGAGCCCGCCGCCGGCCTCGGCGCCAACCCGGGCATCATCGACTTCCAGGACGCGGTGTACGGCCCCATCACCTACGACTTGGCCTCCCTGTTCAAGGACGCCTACATCCGCTGGGACGAAGACTTCATCCTCGACCTGCTGGTGCGCTACTGGGAAACGGCAAGAAAGCTCGGTCTGCCGGTGCGCGCAGAGTTCAGCGATTTCTTTCGGGACTTCGAGTGGATGGGCGTGCAACGTCACCTCAAGGTGCTCGGCATCTTCGCCCGCCTCCACCACCGCGATGGCAAGGACGGCTACCTGGCCGACATGCCCCTGGTGATGGACTACCTGCGTCGCGCCTGCAAGCGCTACCGCGAACTCGGGCCGCTGCTGAAGCTGCTCAACCGCATCGACCCCGAAGACACCCGCGTCGGCTATACCTTCTGACGCCCGTATTTTGAAATCCGTATTTTGACCACTCCTCCCAAAGCCATGATCCTTGCCGCCGGCCGCGGCGAGCGCATGCGCCCCCTCACCGATCACACGCCCAAGCCCCTGCTCTCAGTCGGTGGCAAGCCCCTCATCGTGTGGCACATCGAAGGCCTGCGCGCCGCAGGCGTGACCGAAATCGTCATCAATCACGCCCATCTTGGCCACCGCCTGATAGACGCGCTCGGTGACGGCCACGCGCTGGGGGTGCGCCTCTGCTGGTCAGCCGAGCCGCTTGCACTGGAAACCGCCGGCGGCATCCGCCACGCACTGCCGCTTCTGGGCGAGGCCCCCTTCATCGTTGTCAATGGCGACGTGTTTTGCGATGCCGACCTGGGGGCGTTGTGCCGCGCCGCTCAAGCCCTGGGCGCGGGCCCCGGCCTCACCCAGGGCGAGCTCGCCCACCTGCTGATGGTGGACAACCCCGAGCATCACCCTGCGGGCGACTTCCACCTCGACGCCGGCGCACACTTGCACGCTGAGGGCAGCCCGCGCCTCACCTTCTCCGGCCTGGGCGCCTATCATCCCGCGCTCTTCGCCGAGCTCGCCGACGGCAACGCTGCCAGGCTTGCGCCGCTGCTGCGCACCGCCATGGACGCGGGCCGGGTCAGCGGCGCTCACCACGGCGGGCGCTGGGTCGACGTCGGCACACCGGCCCGGCTCGCGGCGCTGGACGCAGCCTTGAACGCCGAGCGGGTCGCAGCGGAAAAGGCCGGCTTGCGCACCCTGCGCGGCGCACACTGACGCACTTGTGGACCGACCCGCAGTCACAGCGCACACGCGTCCCGCGCTGTGTCCCGCCCCGAATGCAGCCGATCAGCCCATGCCATAATCCATCGCCATGAACGCACCGACCACGCCCGAGCTCCACCCCGCCCTCGACCTCGCCCCTTTTCGTGCCCGCCGTGAGCGCCTGCTCGCGCGCATGAAGGCCAAGGGCGGTGGCGTCGCCATCCTGCACACCGCGCCCGAGCGCATCCGCAACCGTGACGCCCACTACCCCTACCGCCACGACAGCTACTTCTATTACCTCACCGCGTTTCGCGAACCCGAGGCCGTCATCGTGCTGGTCGCGGGCGAGGACACGAAGCAGATCCTCTTTTGCCGCGAGAAGGACGAAGAGCGCGAGGTCTGGGACGGTTTTCGCTACGGCCCTGCAGCGGCGCGCGAGATCTTCGGTTTTGACGAAGCATGGACCATCGGCGATCTGGAAAAACGCCTGCCCGACTACCTCGCTGACCAGCCGCTGCTGTGGACCGGCCTGGGCTACGACAACACCTGGGACGCCAAGGTCCTCGGCGCCCTCAACGCGGTGCGCGACAAGGCCCGCAGCGGCCTCACGCCGCCGCACTCGGTGCGTGACCTGCGTGCCGAGCTCGACGAGATGCGCCTCATCAAGGACGCCTCCGAGCTGGCCACGATGCGCCGCGCCGCACGCATCTCCGCCGCCGCCCACTGCCGCGCGATGCAGGCGACACGGGCCGGCCGCTTCGAGTACGAGATCGAGGCCGAGCTGCTGCACAGCTTTCGCCGCGCGGGAAGCCAGGCCCCCGCCTACACCTCGATCGTGGCCGGCGGGGCCAACGCCTGCGTGCTGCACTACGTCGACAACGACCACCTTCTGCACGACGGCGAGCTGCTGCTCATCGACGCCGGCTGCGAACTGGACGGTTACGCCTCGGACATCACCCGCACTTTCCCGGTCAACGGCCGCTTCAGCGGCGCGCAACGCGAAGTGTACGAAATGGTGCTGGCCGCACAGGATGCCGCCCGTGAGGCCACCCGCCCGGGCGCGCACTGGAACGAGCCCCACGACGCCGCGGTGAAGGTGCTCGCCCAGGGCATGCTCGACCTCGGGCTGATCAAGGGCAGCCTCGATGGCGTGCTGGAGAACGGCGACTATCGCCGCTTCTACATGCATCGCACCGGCCACTGGCTGGGCATGGACGTGCATGACGCGGGCGAATACAAGCTCGACGGCGAGTGGCGTGCGCTGCAGGAGGGCATGGTGCTGACGATCGAACCCGGCTGCTACATCCGCGCCGCCGCCGACGTGCCCGAACACTTGTGGAACATCGGCATCCGCATCGAAGATGATGCCGTGGTGACCGCCAAGGGCTGCGAGCTCATCACCGCGGACGTGCCCAAGACCATCGCCGACATCGAAGCCTTGATGCGGGAGACGCCTCATGTCTAACGAAGGCACGCGCAGCACGCACGACCTGCTGATCATAGGCGCCGGCCCGGTCGGCCTGGCACTGGCGCTGGCGCTCAAGGACGCAGGGCTCGACATCGTGCTCGCCGATGCCCGCCCGCGTACGGTGGTGAGCGCAGACCCGCGCGACCTCGCGCTCGCCCACGGCAGCCGCCTCACGCTGCAGCGCCTGGGCGTGTGGGATGCCATCGCCACCACGGCCATTGAACACATCCACATCTCGCAGCAAGGCGGCTTCGGACGCACGCTTCTCGACGCCGCCGAACACGAGCTGCCCGCGCTGGGCTACGTCGTATCGGCAGGCGGGCTCACCGCCGCCTTGCGTGCGGCGGTGGACGCGGCCGGCATTGCGGTCATGGACGAAACCGAAGTCCTCAATCTGGCACCCGGTGCCGACGACATCATCGCCAGCCTGGGCGGACCGGGGCGCCCGGCCACCACCCTGAGCGCGCGTCTGGCCGTGTGCGCCGAGGGTGGCTTGCGCGCCGGCGACCCGAACGTGATCGAGCACGACTACCAGCAGCACGCCCTGATCGCTCAGCTCGGCGTCGCCGGCGGCCACCGCAGCACCGCTTTCGAGCGCTTCACCGACGAAGGCCCGCTTGCCTTGCTGCCCAAGGACGGGGGCTACGCGCTCGTCCATGTGGTGCGCCCAGACAGCGCGGACGCGCTCCTCGCGCTCGACGATGCGGCCTACCTGGCTCGCCTGCAGGCCCACATCGGCAATCGCGCGCGCCTCACCAACGTGAGCAAGCGGCTGCGCTATGCGCTCGTGCTGCGCTACCGCAAATCCGCGATCGGCCAGCGCACGGTGTGGCTGGGCAACGCCGCGCAGACCCTGCACCCGGTCGCAGGGCAAGGCTTCAACCTCGCGCTGCGCGACGTGTGGGCGCTCGCCGACACACTGCTGCGTCATTGCAGCGAGGCTGCGCCCGGCGCCCGGCGCGACCCCGGCAACACCCGCGTGCTCAGCGACTATGCCCGCCGCCGCGGGCTCGACCGCCTGGGTACGATACGTTTCACCGACACCCTGGCGCGTGTTTTCAGCAACGACATCGCGCCCTTGCGTCACGCCCGCGGCGCCGCGTTGTTCGCGCTCGATGTGTGCCCACCCCTGCGCCACTTCATCGCCCGCCGCATGATGTTCGGTGCTCGCGCCTGGCCCTGAACCTCGCTGCGCTGGGCGGGCCACGCAGGCGGGCAAACCCCCTGTGGGAGTGTAATTTCGGCATCCTCAAGTGGCGCGGGGCGGCAGGCGGCGCCGTCATCGGTTAAAATCCCGCTTTTTGCCGCCTGACCAGACACATGCAGTTTGCCGGTTTCACCTTGCGCAACAATCTTTTCGTCGCTCCGATGGCCGGAGTGACGGACCGTCCTTTCCGCCAGTTGTGCAAGAAACTCGGCGCCGGCGTCGCCGTGTCCGAGATGGTCACCTCCAACTCCCTGCTCTACGGCAGCGAGAAGACCCAGCGCCGTGCCAATCATGAGGGCGAGGTCGATCCCATCTCGGTGCAGATCGCGGGCGCAGACCCGGCCATGATGGCCGAGGCCGCGCGCCACAACGCCGACCGCGGCGCACAGATCATCGACATCAACATGGGCTGCCCAGCCAAGAAGGTGTGCAACGTGATGGCGGGCTCGGCGCTGATGCAGGACGAGGCGCTGGTCGCCCGCATCCTCAACGCGGTGGTCAAGGCCGTGCCGCACACGCCGGTCACGCTCAAGTTTCGCACCGGCTGGAATCAGGACAACCGCAACGCCCCGGTGATCGCGCGCATCGCCGAAGATTGCGGCATCCAGGCCATTGCCATCCATGGCCGCACGCGCGCTGACCAGTATCGGGGCGACGCCGAATACGACACCATCGCTCACGTCAAGACCCTGGTGCGCATCCCGGTGATTGCCAATGGCGACATCACCACGCCGCAGAAAGCCAGGCAGGTGCTCGAGTACACCGGCGCGGACGGCATCATGATCGGCCGCGCGGCGCAGGGCCGACCGTGGATCTTTCGTGAGATCGAACACTTCCTTGCGACGGGCGAAGTGCTCCCGCCGCCGCTGGTCAGCGAGATCAATCAGGTGTGCCGCGAACACCTCACCGATCTGTATGCCTTCTATGGCGACGAACGTGGGGTCAAGATCGCGCGCAAGCACATTTCCTGGTACACCAAGGGCCTTGTCGGCTCAGCCGCCTTTCGCCGCACCATGAACCAGATTCCCGACATCCCCGCGCAGCTCGCCGCAGTGGATGAATTTTTCGGTCGTCTCGCCGAAGCCGATCTCCGCCTGAGCTACGAGACCGAACCCGCGCAGGAACTCGCAGCATGAATGCCCGCAGCAACGAGATCGCGGACGCCGTCGTCCGCACGCTGGATCAATACTTCCGCGACCTCGACGGCGAAAAACCGGCCGCCATTCATGACATGGTGATCCGCAACGTCGAGCGCCCGATGCTGGAGTTCATCCTCCAGCAGGCCAAGGGCAATCAGACCGTCGCCGCCGACATGCTTGGCATCAACCGCAACACGCTGCGGCGCAAGCTCACCGACTACGATCTGCTGTAGGCGCACAGCCACCGCCGGATCGCGCGCCGTGCTCAAGCCCGGCGCCTCGATTCCACCTGTTTTTCAATCCTCGCTTCCGGTCCCACGATGAAAGTCACTCAAGCCCTGATCAGTGTTTCCGACAAACGCGGCGTGCTCGATTTCGCCCGCGAACTCGCCACGCTCGGCGTCAAACTGCTATCGACCGGCGGCACCGCCAGCATGCTGCGCGAAGCCGGCCTCACGGTCACCGACGTCTCCGAGCACACCGGCTTCCCGGAGATGCTCGACGGCCGCGTCAAGACCCTGCACCCCAAGGTGCATGGCGGCATCCTCGCGCGCCGCGACCTGACCGAACACATGGACACGATTGCCGCGCACGACATCGGCCGCATCGACCTCGTGGTGGTGAATCTCTACCCCTTCCAGCAGACCGTGGCCAAGCCCGACTGCACCCTGGAGGACGCGATCGAGAACATCGACATCGGCGGCCCGACCATGGTGCGCGCTGCGGCCAAGAACCATGGCAATGAAGAAGGCGGGGTGGGCATCGTCACCGACCCCGAGGACTATGCGGCCATCGTCAGCGAACTCCAGTCCAATGGCAGCAAGCTCAGCCACAAGACGCGCTTCGCGCTCGCGGTGAAAGCCTTCACCCACACCGCACGCTACGACTCGGCGATCTCCAACTACCTCACCGCGCTGGTCACCAACGACGCCGGTGACGTGTCGCTGCAGAGCTACCCCGAGCGCCTGCAACTGGCCTTCGACAAGGTGCAGGACCTGCGCTACGGCGAGAACCCGCACCAGAGCGCAGCCTTCTACCGCCAGCCCGGCGCCGCCGAAGGTGGGGTTGCCGGCTATACGCAGCTGCAGGGCAAGGAATTGTCCTACAACAACATCGCCGACGCCGATGCGGCCTGGGAGTGTGTGAAGGCCTTCGAGCACGACGGCGCAGCCGCGGCCTGTGTCATCGTCAAGCACGCCAACCCCTGTGGCGTGGCAGTGGGCGCGAGCGCCCTGGAAGCCTATACCAAGGCCTTCTCCACCGACCCGACCTCGGCCTTCGGCGGCATCATCGCCTTCAATGGCGAAGTCGACCGCAGCACGGCGGAGGCGGTGTCGGCGCAGTTCCTCGAAGTGCTGATCGCGCCCTCCTACAGCGCCGACGCGCTCGAGCTGCTCGCCAGCAAGAAGAACGTGCGCGTGCTCACCTGCGCGCTCGGCGAGCCCACCAGCGCCTTCGACTACAAGCGCGTGGGCGGTGGCCTGCTGGTGCAGAGCGCGGACGACGCCCGCATCCAGCTCGCTGACCTCAAGGTGCTCACCCGTCGCGCGCCGTCAGAGAGCGAGCTGCGCGACCTGCTGTTCGCCTGGCGTGTGGCCAAATACGTCAAGTCCAACGCCATCGTGTACTGCAAGGACGGCATGACTGTCGGCGTTGGCGCAGGCCAGATGAGCCGCGTCGACTCCGCCCGCATCGCCAGGATCAAGGCCGAGAACGCCGGGCTGAACATCGCGGGCTGTGTGGTCGCCTCCGACGCCTTCTTCCCCTTCCGCGACGGCCTGGACGTGCTGGCTCAGGCCGGCGCCACCGCAGTGATCCAGCCCGGTGGCTCGATGCGTGACGAGGAGGTGATCGCTGCCGCCGACGAGCACGATATCGCCATGGTGTTCACCGGCTTTCGCCACTTCCGCCACTGATCCGGAGCATTTCATGAAAGTCCTCGTCATCGGCGCCGGCGGCCGCGAACATGCGATCGCCTGGAAACTCGCGCAATCGCCCAGGATCACCGAGGTGCTGGTGGCGCCAGGCAATCCCGGCACGGCGCGCGAGCCCAAGCTGCGCAACCTGGCACCGAGCGCGGTGGCCGATCTGGTCGAACTGGCGCAGCGCGAGCAAGTGGGCTTCACCGTGGTCGGCCCCGAGGCGCCGCTCGCCGCCGGCGTGGTCGATGCCTTCCGTGCTGCCCAACTGCCGATCTTCGGCCCGACCCGGGCCGCGGCCCAGCTCGAGAGCTCGAAGGATTTCGCCAAGCAGTTCCTCGTCCGTCACAACATCCCTACGGCGAAATACGAGACTTTCTCGGACGCGGCGGTGGCCCATGCCTACATCGAACGCGAAGGCGCACCGATCGTGATCAAGGCCGACGGCCTGGCGGCAGGCAAGGGCGTGGTGGTGGCGATGAGCGCGGACGAGGCTCACGCCGCAATCAACATGATGCTGCTCGACAACAAGATGGGCGATGCGGGCGCACGCGTGGTCATCGAAGAGTTCATGGAGGGCGAGGAAGCCAGCTTCATCGTCATGGCCGACGGCAGGAATGCGCTCGCGCTGGCCACCAGCCAGGACCACAAGCGCCTGCTGGACGGCGACCGGGGGCCGAACACCGGCGGCATGGGCGCCTACTCGCCCGCGCCGGTGGTCACGCCCGAGGTGCACGCGCGCGTGATGCGCGAGGTCATCCAGCCCACGCTGGCCGGCATGGCCGCCGAAGGCCTGCCCTACACCGGCTTTCTGTACGCCGGCCTGATGATCGATGGCGAGGGCAGTCCGCGCGTGGTGGAGTTCAACTGCCGCCTGGGCGACCCGGAAACGCAGCCCATCCTGATGCGGCTCAAGAGTGATCTCGCCGATCTGGTCGAAGCAGCGATTGCCGGCACACTCGATCAGAGCAAAGCCGAATGGGACCCGCGTTTCGCCCTTGGCGTCGTGCTCGCAGCTGCGGGCTATCCGGACAGTCCGCGCAAGGGTGACCCGATCACCGGCCTGCCCACGCATGCGCTCGCAGATGCGCACGTGTTCCATGCCGGCACGGCCGAACAGGATGGCCAGGTCGTGACCGCCGGCGGGCGCGTGCTGTGCGTGACCGCACTGGGCGAGGACGTGCACGCGGCACAGCAGCGCGCCTACGCGCTCGCCGCCGCCATCCATTTCGACGGCTGCCAGTATCGCCGCGACATTGGCCACCGCGGCCTGGCACGTGCGAGCTGAAGCGCGATGAATCCCGCCACCCTCAAGCCCTGGTTCAGCACGCTGCAGCAGACCATCGTCAGCCACCTGGAAGCCTTTGATGGCAAGCTTTTCCAGACTGACAGCTGGGAGAGGCCTGGCGGTGGTGGCGGGCTGACCCGCGTCATCGAGGAGGGCAATTTCTTCGAGCGCGGCGGGGTGAATTTTTCCCATGTAATGGGTGAGGCCATGCCGGCCTCAGCCACCGCGCATCGCCCCGAACTCGCAGGTCGCCGCTTCGAGGCCATGGGCGTGTCGCTGGTGCTTCACCCGCGCAATCCGCATTGCCCGACGGTGCACATGAACGTGCGCTGCTTCCTCGCCCTGGCCGAAGGCAAGGCGCCGGTGTGGTGGTTCGGCGGCGGCATGGATCTGACGCCCTACTATCCGCTCGAAGAAGACGTGCGCCACTTCCACGCCACCTGCAAGGCCGCCATCCTGCCCTTCGGCGGCGAAGCCGAGTACGCGCGCCTGAAGGACTGGTGCGACCGCTACTTCTTCCTCAAGCATCGCAATGAACCCCGTGGCGTCGGCGGGCTGTTCTTCGACGATCTCGGTGCCGACGGCCAGACCGACTTCGACACCGCCTTCGGTCTTACCCAGTCAGTGGGCAATGCCTTCCTTCCCGCTTACCTGCCCATCATCGAACGCCGCAAGGACCTTGCTTTTGATGAGCGCGAACGCGACTTCCAGGCCTACCGGCGCGGGCGCTACGTGGAGTTCAATCTGGTCTTCGACCGCGGCACCTTGTTCGGCCTGCAGTCGGGCGGACGCACCGAGTCCATCCTGATGTCGATGCCGCCGATGGTGAAGTGGCGCTACGACTGGCATCCCGAGCCCGGCTCAGCCGAAGCCCGGCTTTACGAGGACTACCTCAGGCCGCGCGACTGGGCCTGAGTACGCGCCCCGTCGGGCTGAAGGGCGTGCTGTGTTACTGAACGCAGCTGCGCCCAGCACACAACAACAAGACTCCGCTCAGGCGGGCAGCAGGGCCAGGCGGGATTTCTGCCCGCCCGCCACGAGCTCAGCGGCTGCGCGGTAGTGGCCTTGCGCCTCGTCCCTGCGTTCGAGACTCTCCAGCAGGTGGGCAAGCGCGAGATAGGCCTCGACTGTGGCGCCATGCTGGATGGAAGACTCGAGGTAGCTCTGCGCCTTGCCCCACAGTTGGGCATTGATGCACAACTGGCCCAGAGAAAACAGCAAGCCCGCATCACGCGCCTGCTGCGGCAACCAGCTCTCGGCCTTTTGCAGGCAGGCACGGATGTCGCCCTCGCCTACCGCACACCACGCGTACTGACGCGCAAGGTCAGAGTCCCAGCGCTCGTCGAGCAGGCGCTCGACCTGCTTGCGCGCAAGCTCACCATGGCCCACGCGCGCCAGCAGCGGCAACACGCGCTCGATCAAGCCACGGTCCTGCAGCTCATTGGTCGGAATCTGCTTCCAGTACGCGCCCAGCGCTGCGCCGTCGCCCGCGAGCTCGCGCATGCGCTCGACGTGAGCACGGCGCAACATCGGCGCCGCCTGCTCTTCAGTCAGCGCCTTGTGCTTGCGCAATTGTCGAACGGTGGCGACCAGTTCCTCCCAGCGCCCCAGCGCCGAGGCCACGCTGGCCTCGAGGCGCAGCATGGCAATATGCCTATGCCCAGCCTCGCGCAAGCTCGCCAGACGCGCCCCCGCCTCGTCGAAACGACGCCCCTCGACGGCAAGCTCGGCTTCGGTCATCAAGAGTGCGACATCGTCCCTGGCGCCTTGCTTCGCGCTCTGCTCGGCGGCATGCCCGAGCCATTCGCGATATCGCTGCTCATCGTGCAAGGCGTGGGCGGCACGCGCGGCAACGAGCGCGGCCACTGATGCCTCATCACCGATTTCGTAGGCGCGTGACGCCGACTTGAGCGATTGTGCGAAGCGACCTTCAAACAGCGCATGGATGGAATCGGTCAGCGCGCGGCCTGCGCGTTCACGCCGGCGTCGCTCGCGCCACTGTGCGACCCGGGTCGGCAGTTGCAGGGTTCGGCTGATCAGACGCATGAGCGCGTACCCAAGGGCAGAGCCCACGACCACGATGACCACGAGCAGATTCAGCGACAACTGCACGCGCCAGGGCGGCATCACCAGCAGAACGTAACCATCGTTGAGGCCGGCCACCATCGCCACACCGACGGCAATGGCGAAGATGCCAATCAGCCAGATCAGAGTACGCATCGCGGCCCCCTCACTGTGCCGCGGACGCGGCGGGCGCGTCCGGCTCGGCGTCGGCAGCAGGCGGCGAAACGGTCTCGTCGGCGTTTGCGGCAGCTTGCGAAGCGAGCTCAGGAGACTCCTCGACTCGCTCCTGAGACGACAGCTCAGCTGCCGCGTCCGGCATCGAACCGAGCTGCGCCGCCCCGCCCCGCACCTGCATGATGCGCAGCGCGGTAAAACTCTCGGTGAGTGTGGGCAACTCGGTCCGGATGGCCACGGCCTCGAGCGCGCTGAGCTCCTGCAACGCCATCTTCACGCGCTCGTCGCGCTGGTCGAAGAAGCGCTCGATCCAGACCCGTGCCTGCGCGAGATCGGCACCATAGGTGCGAGCGTCGCGGGCGAGCAGCGCCAGACGCGCGGTGAGCAGCCTGATCTTGAGGTTTTCACGCAGGAAAGCATTCTGCGCCGGCGCCAGCAGCACCGGGTCGTCCTGGTCGAGACGCTCCATGCGCACCAGACCGCGCACTTCGCGCCACACATCGTCGGCCAGCTCACGTGCGAGGCCGATTCCTTTCGTCATCCAGTCGCCCCCTGCGGCAGCATCGGCATCGGCCGTGGCTGCCGCCATGGCAGGCGCTGGCAACTGACCCTCGTAGGCCAGCGGCATGGCATCGGCACGCTCGAGAAGTCGCTCCAGGCGCAGACCCAGACCAGACACATCGACAACGGGCTGTAATTTCAGCGCCTCGATGTCATGCGCAAGCGCCCGCCGCAGCGGGGCGTACTGGCCGCGGTCGTGCGTCGCCAGCCGGGCATCGGCCTGATTGAGCGCAATCAGTGCCGCCTCCACGTTGCCGGCGAGCTGGAGTTGCTGGGCCGCCAGGGCAACCGCCTGCTCGACCTCCGCCACCACGCCGTCTTCGCGCGAGCGGGAAAATTCCTGATACAGCGCCTCGAGCGCGGCGGCCTGACCCTCGGTCGCTTCAACCTTGGATTCGAGCGCACCCAGCTTGCCCTGCAAGGAGGCCATGGTCTCCTGCTGCTGACGCACGATGCCGCGCGCCTCGCTGGCCAGGCTCTCGCTCTCGGCGAGGCGGCTGGCCAGCGTTTCACGCAGCTGGGCGGACTGGGTGTGCGTGTCGCGCGCCTGCCACACGGACCAAGCGGCCGCGCCACCCGCTGTGAGCGCCACCAGCAAGGCCCACCAGGCGATGGTCTGGCGCGCTGACACGGTTTCGGCGGCGCCGGGCTGGCTCGTCGGTGTCGATTGTTCGGGCATGGAGGCGTCCTTGCGGGATGATTGGGCGGCGCCCGGCGGCAGGGTCAGTGCGGGAATTTCTTCGTTCATGGTTGCAGTTTAACCAAAGTGCTTCGTCAATGCCTGCAGCAGACCGTCGTCACCGGCCTCGGTCTCGATGACGTTGACAAAGCCAGCGGCGCGCGCTTCGGTGCCGATGCGCGCGTGCGAGGCGAACACCACGACTTCGCGCAAGGCGTGCATTGCGTGCTCACCCAGCATCACCTTCAGGTTGCGTACGCCCTCGCTGCTGGTCAACAACAGCGCATCGAGTTCGCCACGCGCCGCCGGCTCGAGCAGCAGCGCCGGGTCAAGCTGCGGACAGGAGCGCTGGTAGCAGGTGACGTATTCCACCTCGGCGCCACGCGTGCGCAGCGTGTCCCGAATCAGGTCGCGCCCGCCATCGCCACGAAAGATCAGCACCTTGCGCCCACCCATGGCCGCCGCAGAGAACTCGGGCAAGGCCAGTACCGACTCGCTATCGAAGCCGTCCTGCGGCACCACCGCATCACTGAAACCACGCTCGATCAGCACCTTCTCGCTGCCCTTGCCCACGGTCGCCACACGCAGTCCGGACGGCCAGGTGCGGCGCGCGCCGACAAACTCGAGCGCATGATGAATGGCATTGGGGCTGACGAAAAAGGCGAAGTCAAACTCGTCCAGACGCGGCACGATGGCCTCGAGCTCGGCAGTATCGGGCGCCGGAGCGATCGCCAGCACGGGAAAGCGGATTGCGCGTCCACCGCCCGCCTCTATGCGTCGGCACAGGGAGTCGGCCTGCTCCAGGGGTCGCGTCACGACCAGCGTGCGGCCTGCCAGCGGCGCCTGCGTGGACTCAGTCGACATGTGCAACTCAGCCAATGTCCGCAAGAATCGCTTCCGCGCCCTGCGCACGCAGATCCTCGGCCAGAGCCTTGCCCAGCGCCTCGGCCGCGGCCGCCGCGCCCTCGCTCTGGGCACGCACGATTTCGCTGCCATCCGGGCGGGCGACAAAGCCGCGCAGCCAGATCCTGCCCTCGCGCATCAGCGCATAGGCGCCCAGCGGCACCTCGCAGCTGCCGGCCAGCGCGCGCGCCACCGCACGTTCGGCGAGTACGCAGGCAGTGGTGTCGGCGTCAACCAGGGGCTGCAGCCAGCCGATGATGTCCTTGCGCGCCGCCAGGCATTCGATGCCCAGCGCGCCCTGGCCGGCTGATGGCAGCGACACCTCGGCCGGCATCACCGAGCGGATGCGCTCACCCATCCCGAGCCGGGTAAGGCCGGCAGCAGCGAGGATGATGGCGTCGTACTGGCCTTCGTCGAGCTTGCGCAGACGGGTGTCGAGATTGCCACGCAGGCTGGTCACGCCCAGAAAGGGATATTGCGCATGGATCTGCGATTCGCGACGCAGCGAGGAGGTGCCCACCACCGCGCCTGGCGGCATGTCGGCGAGGCTTTCGTAGCGGTTGGAGACAAAGGCGTCGAGCGGGCTTTCGCGCGCGGTGATGCAGGGCAGGGCGAACTCCTCACCCATCAGCATCGGCACGTCCTTCATCGAATGCACGGCGATGTCGGCACGGCCGTCGAGCAGCGCGTTCTCGAGTTCCTTGACGAACAGTCCCTTGCCGCCGACCTTGGCCAGCGGTCGGTCGAGGATCTGGTCGCCACGCGTGGTCATGCCCAGCAGTTCGACGCGACAGGCGGGATACAATCCCTCGAGGCGGGCCTTGATATGCTCTGCCTGCCACAGGGCAAGACGACTTTCACGGGTGGCGATGACGATACGCTCGGGGTTCGCTAGGCTCACGATTGGGATCACTCAAGAACAGGATTCGGTCATGCTAGGGATGCTCGACTTTCGCCGCACCGCAGCATCAGGGTTCGCACCAATGGTGCGCAAGGTGGCTGCGATTCTAGCATGCGTGCCGATGGCGCTCTCAGCGGCACCGCCCATGCAGCCCAAGGCGATGGAGACCTTGCCGCAGGCGACCAACCTCGCACGTGATGCGGCGACGATGCGCGAAAAACGCATGCCGATGCTGGTGCTTTACAGCCAGCACGGCTGTCATTTTTGCGCAACCGCGCGTAGTTATCTGGCGCCGATGGCGGCGGCCGAGATCAGAGGCCGGCATGTCCTCTTCCGTCAGATCGACATCGACTCCGATGCCGGGCTGGTGGATTTCTCGGGCACGCAGTCAAGCCATCGCGCCGTGGCAAAGGCACAGAAGGCGAGCTTCACGCCCACGGTGAGGCTGTTCGACGCTGACGGCCGCGCCATTGGCGAGGACATCGTCGGACTGCGGCTGGAGGACTTCTATGGCCTGTATGTCGACAACGCGATCGCACAAGCACGTCGCCACATGGGCGCCAGTGACTGAGCATACGAACCCCGCGCACAAAGCCTGATCGGCCGCGCGCAACCTGCAACCCTTTTAGCTCCTCTCGAGATGACCCACGACAAAGACGCGCCGCTGCGCGAAGACATCCGCCTGCTCGGCCGCCTGCTCGGCGACACCGTGCGCGACCAGCAAGGCGCAGCCGCATTCGAACTCATCGAACGCATCCGCCAGAACTCGGTGCGCTTTCACCGCGACGACGACAGCGCGGCTCGCCGCGAACTCGAGGATCTGCTCGACGCCCTGTCGCGCGAGCAGACGATCCAGGTCGTGCGCGCCTTCAGCTACTTCTCGCACCTCGCCAACATCGCCGAGGACCAGCACCACATTCGTCGCTCGCGCGCGCACCTGATCGCCGGCTCAGCGCCGCGTGAAGGCAGTCTGGCGCACGCCATCGAGGCCGTGCTCGGCAGCGGCACGGCCGACTCCGCTGCGCTGATGGCATTCTTCGACAGCGCGCTGGTGTCGCCCGTGCTCACCGCCCACCCCACCGAGGTGCAGCGCAAGAGCATCCTCAACTGCGAAACCGTGATCGCCCGTCTGCTCGACGAGCGTGACCGCATGCTGCTGACCCCCGACGAAGCCGAGGCCACGCTCGAGGCCCTGCGCCGCGCGGTGCTCACCCTGTGGCAGACGCGTGTTCTGCGCACCGCCAAGCTGTCGGTGATCGACGAGATCACCAACGGCCTGTCCTACTTCGACACCACCTTCCTGCGCGAACTACCGCGCCTCTACGCCGCCCTCGAAGATCGTCTTGCCGCCGCCTCCCCGGGGCTGGGCGGCACCGAACTCGCGCCCTTTCTTCAGGTTGGGAGCTGGATCGGTGGCGATCGCGACGGCAACCCCTTCGTCACCGCCGAGGTGCTTGACAAGGCCCTGGCGATGCAGGCCACGGTGGTACTCGAGTATTACCTCAACGAGTTGCATTCCCTGGGTTCGCAGTTGTCGATGAGCCAGGGGCTGGTCAGCGCCTCGGATGCGCTGCAGGCGCTGGCCGAGCGCTCGCCCGACACCTCTGCGCACCGCCGTGACGAACCTTATCGGCGCGCGGTGTCCGGCGTCTACGCCCGTCTCGCCGCCACCTATCGAGAACTTCTCGGCACCGCGCCACCCCGCCATGCGGTGGCCAGCGCCGAACCCTATGCCGACGCCGCCGCTCTGGTAGCCGACCTCGATACCGTGCACCACTCGCTCGTTGCCAACGGCGCGGCGACGCTGAGCCGTGGCCGCCTGCGCCAGTTGCGGCGCGCAGCCAAGGTGTTCGGCTTTCACCTCGCGCCCATCGACCTGCGCCAGAACTCGGACGTGCACGAACGCGTCATCGCCGAACTGCTCGAGATCGCCTGCCCTGGCACCGACTATCGCGCCCAGGACGAGGCCGGCCGCTGCGCACTGCTGCTCGAGGAGCTCGCCACCGCGCGCCCACTGGCCTCGCCGCACGTGAAATATTCGGAAGAGAGCGAGGGCGAGCTGGCGATCTTTCGCAGCGCACGTCGCGCCCATCTGCGCTATGGCACGTCGGCGATCCAGAACTGCATCATCTCCAAGACCGACGACGTCTCCGACCTGCTCGAACTGGCGGTCTTGCTCAAGGAAGCCGGCCTGCTGCGCCCGCTCGAGAATGCGCTCGACGTCAACATCGTCCCGCTGTTCGAGACCATCGATGACCTCGAGAACGCCGCTGGCGTCATGGAGCGCCTGTTTTCGCTGCCGATCTATCGCGCACTGCTGGGCGCGCGCAAGCACACACAGGAAGTGATGCTGGGCTATTCGGACAGCAACAAGGACGGCGGCTTTCTCACCTCAGGCTGGGCGCTGTACAAGGCCGAAAGCGAGCTCGTCACCACCTTCGCCCGCCATGGCGTGCGCCTGCGCCTGTTCCACGGCCGCGGCGGCTCGGTAGGCCGCGGTGGTGGGCCGAGCTATCAGGCCATACTCGCCCAGCCCGACGGCGCGGTGCAGGGCCAGATCCGGCTCACCGAGCAGGGTGAGGTGATCGGCGCCAAGTATGGCAACCCCGAAGTGGGCCGCCGCAACCTCGAGGTGCTGGTGGCGGCGACCCTGGAAACCAGCCTGCGCCCAGCCGGCGATGCGCCCACCCCACCGGCCTTCGTGGCCGCCATGCAGGCACTCTCGGATGCGGCCTGCACCGCCTACCGCGGCCTGGTGTACGAAACCGAGGGCTTCGAACGCTACTTCTGGGAGTCGACCGTGATCAGCGAGATCGCGGCGCTCAACATCGGCAGCCGCCCGGCCTCACGCAAGAAGAGCACCGCAATCGAAGACCTGCGCGCGATTCCCTGGGTGTTCAGCTGGTCGCAATGCCGGGTGATGCTGCCGGGCTGGTACGGTTTCGGCAGCGCGGTGCAGGCCTTCCTCGCGCAGCACCCCGAGGACGGGCTCGCGCTCCTGCAGCGCATGGCGCGCGAGTGGTCCTTCTTCGCCACGCTGCTGTCCAACATGGACATGGTGCTGGCCAAGAGCGACCTCGCAATCGCCAGCCGCTACGCCGATCTGGTCAAGGACGTGAGCCTGCGCGAGGCGGTGTTCGGGCGCATTCGTGCCGAGCACCAGAGCACGGTGCAGGTCTTGCTGCAGATCACCGGCCAGACCGAGCTGCTCGAGGGCAACCCGCTGCTCAAGCGCTCGATCCGCAACCGCTTCCCCTATCTCGATCCGCTCAACCACGTGCAGGTCGAACTGCTGCGCCGCCACCGCGAGCACGGCGAGGACGTGCGCATCCGCAACGGCATCCACATCTCCATCAACGGCATTGCCGCCGGGCTGCGCAACAGCGGCTGATCACAAGCGCAGCGCCTGCCGTACCGCCGGCCACTGGCGGCGGCTCACCGGCAGGCGCTCATCGACGCCCTTGAGCAGCACCTCCCAGTGGCCCTCGGCCTCAGGCTCGCCGACGCGCTCCACGCCCTGCACCGCCGCGCGCGCGACCAGGCAGTTGCGATGCAGGCGCAGCAGGCGCTGGGGGAACTCCTGCTCGAGCTGGACGAGGGATTCATCGAGCACATAGTCGCGCGCTAGCGTGCGCGCGGTGACGTACTTCAGCTCGGCCTTCAGGTAGAGCACCTCCTCGATCGCCAGCAGCAAGATGCGGCCGCGCTCGCTGATGCTGAAATGTCGACGCTCACCCGGCGCCAGCGCGGCAAGCCCCTGGTCGCTGAGCGCCTGCGCACTGCCCAGCTTGGCCAGCGCCATCGCCAGACGTTCGGCCCGCACAGGTTTGAGCAGGTAGTCGATCGCCGCAAGCTCGAAAGCTTCGACCGCGTACTGGTCATAGGCGGTAACGAAGATCACCGGCACGGGCGCAGGCAGGCGCGCGAGATGACGCGCGAGCTCGACCCCGTCCATGGCCGGCATGCGAATGTCGGCCAGCACCACGTCAGCGCAAGCGGTTTCGAGCAGGCGCAGGGCTTCGATGCCGTTGGCGGCCATGCCGACGACGACGCTGGGGCAGGTGGCGGCGATGTCGCCGAGCAGATCGCGCAGACGGGCGCGCGCAGGCGCCTCATCATCGACGATCAGCACGCGCAGCGCGCCCGGCAGCTGGGCAGGGATGTTCATGGCGGCGAGGTCCGATAGGGCAGACGGATGCGGACACGATAGCGTCCGTTGCTACAGGCGTTGTCGAGTCCGGCCTCGAGATCGAAGAACAGCATCAGGCGCTCGCGGATGTTGTCCAGCGCCATGCGGTTACCCTCTGGATGGCGTGCGACCCCGGACACCGGGTTGTCCACCTCGAGGCGCAACTCATCGCCGCGGCGCTCGATGCGCACGCGCACCTCGCCACTTTCGGCCGACGGTTCGATGCCGTGATACACCGCGTTTTCGAGCAAGGGCTGCAACAACAGCGCGGGCACCTGGGCGCGCATCAATGCGGCGTGCTCGGGCGTGCCGGAAACGGGCAAGTCCCAGCGCACCGCCAGACGCTCTCCCAGGCGCAGGCGCTCGAGGTCGATATAGCGCTCGCACAGCGCCATTTCATCGCCGAGCGGGACCAGCTCCCGGTTTTCACGCATCAATACACGAAACAGGTCGGCGAGTTCTTCCAGCGCACGCTCGGCACGGCGCGGATCGCTGCGAATCACGCCCAGCACGCCATTGAGGCTGTTGAACAGAAAGTGCGGGCGAATGCGGGCGCTCAGCGCCTGCAGACGTGCCTCGGCCAGTGCCGGCGAATAGCGCCGGTTGCGGTAGTCGAAATAGAACAGGCACAACAAGGCCGCCGCCAGCGCCCAGGCCAGATGGCGGAACAGGCTGCCACCGTCGATGAGGGGATAACTGAGCACCACCGCCAGCACCACCAGCGCCAGCACCCCGGCCTGCGCAAGCTGCGCTGGCCACGCCCGCAGCCAGGGCGATGCCAGATAAAGCAGCAGCACGATGAACAGCAGCGGCAGCTCGACGCGCCCCGCCATCAAGGCCGCCTCAGCGAGCAGGCGCCCGCCTTCATCCACACGTACCAGCAAGGTGGCGAGCGCGAACAGATTGACCACCACCAACAGGCGCAGGATGACACCGAGATTGCGGAAATCCGGCAGCGTCGCCGGTGCGCCAAGTGCCGCGGATTTTTGCTTTATACTTTCCATCGACTTTCCATCGCACTTCCGTGCCGCAACGGCGGCGGAACCCCCTCATGCATGGCCTGTCGCACCGGGCCGGCCGACACTCTTTCCCGAAACGCATTATGACAGACACCCCGACTCCGGCTGCCGGTGCCCACCCGCCTGCACACGACGCTGCCAAAGCCTGGTCCGGCCGCTTCACCGAACCCGTCTCCGAACTCGTCAAGCGCTACACCGCGTCGGTGCTTTTCGACCAGCGCATGGCTGCGCAGGATATCCGCGGCTCGCTCGCGCACGCGAAGATGCTGGCGCGTCAAGGCATCATCGCCGCATCCGACCTCGCCGACATCGAGCGCGGCATGGCGCAGATCCAGGGCGAGATCGAACGCGGCGAATTCGCCTGGAGCCTGGACGACGAAGACGTCCACCTCAACATCGAAAAACGCCTCACCGCGCTCGTGGGCGATGCCGGCAAACGCCTGCACACCGGCCGCAGCCGCAACGACCAGGTCGCCACCGACATCCGCCTGTGGCTGCGCGACGCGATCGACCAGATCCTCGCGCTCGTCGTCGACTTCCAGAAGAATCTGCTCGACGTCGCCGAAGCCAATGCCGACACCCCGATGCCCGGTTTCACCCACCTGCAGGTCGCGCAGCCGGTCACCTTCGGCCATCACCTGATGGCCTATTACGAGATGAGCCGGCGCGACGCCGAGCGTTTCAAGGACTGCCGCAAGCGCACCAATCGCCTGCCGCTGGGCAGCGCGGCGCTGGCCGGCACCAGCTTCCCCATCGACCGCGAGTTCGTCGCCGCCGAGCTCGGCTTCGACGAGGTCTGTGCCAACTCGCTCGACGCCGTCAGCGACCGCGACTTTGCGATCGAGTTCTGTGCGGCCGCGGCGCTGCTGATGACGCACCTGTCGCGCCTGTCGGAAGAGCTGGTGCTGTGGATGAGCCCGCGTGTGGGCTTCATCGACCTCGCCGACCGCTTCTGTACCGGCAGCTCGATCATGCCGCAGAAGAAGAACCCCGATGTCCCCGAGCTGGTGCGCGGCAAGACCGGCCGTGTCAATGGCAGCCTGATCGCCCTGCTGACCCTGATGAAGGGGCAGCCACTGGCCTATAACAAGGACAACCAGGAAGACAAGGAGCCGCTGTTCGACACCGCCGACACGGTGATCGACACCTTGCGCATCTATGCCGACATGATCACCGGCATCAAGGTCAAGGCCGATGCCATGCGCGATGCGCTGTCACAAGGCTATGCCACTGCCACCGATCTTGCCGACTATCTGGTGAAGAAGGGCCTGCCCTTTCGCGACGCCCACGAGGCGGTGGCGCTGGCCGTGCGCGCGGCCGAGGTCAAGGGCTGCGACCTGCCGCAGTTTTCGCTCGATGAACTGCGCGTCGCCATGGCGCCGGTAGCGGGTGCAGCCCAGCGCCTGGATGATGAAGTGTTTGCCGTGCTCACGGTCGAAGGCTCGCTGGCATCACGCAAACACATCGGCGGCACCGCGCCCGTTCAGGTGCGTGCGGCGATCGCGCGTGCACGCGCTCAGCTCGGCTGAACAGGCACCCGATGAGCGCGGAGCGCATTGGCAAGTACGAGATTCGCCGCCCGCTCGGCGAAGGGGCCACCAGCATCGTCTTCCTGGCCTGGGACCCCTTCAATCTGCGTGAGGTGGCGATCAAGCAGCTGCGCCCCGAAGTGCTCAAGGACCGCGAGCGCGGTCGCCTGTATCGCCAGCTGTTCGCCAATGAAGCCGCCTTCTCCGGGCGGCTGCTCCACCCCCACATCGTGCAGATCCACGATGCAATGGTGGATGACGACACCGCCTACGTGGTCATGGACTACGTGCCCGGGGGCACGCTCGAGCGCCTCACCCGCGCCGGCTCACTGCCCAGCTTCGAGCGCGTCATCGAGATCGTGTTCAAGGCGACACGGGCGCTGGATTATGCCTTTCACCAGGGGGTCACGCACCGCGACATCAAACCCGCGAACATCCTGCTGATGAGCCCGGAAGGCAGCGACATCCGCATCTCGGACTTTGGCGCCGCGCTCAATACGGCGCGCGAGACCACGCAGATCTCCGGCGTCGGCTCACCCGCCTACATGTCGCCACAACAGGTGCGCGAAGTGCCGCTGGACCATCGCACCGACATCTATTCGCTCGGCGTGGTGATGTTCGAGCTGCTCACCGGCCGCCTGCCCTTCGAGAGCGACAACAACTACAGCCTGCTCTACCGCATCGCCAACGAGACCTTGCCGCTGCCGTCGGACCTGCGCCCGGACGTACCCGAAGCGCTCGACCGCATCGTTCGTCGCGCCACCGAGTCCGACATCGAGCACCGCTACCAGGACTGGGCCGAGTTCTCCCACGACCTCGCCCTGGCGTTCCGCAATCACAGCGTCGAGATCGGCCGCGACTCGGTGCCGGAAGCAGAGCGCTTCGACACCCTGCGCACGATGCAGTTCTTTCAGGAGTTCTCCGACGCCGAGCTGTGGGAAGTGATCCGCGTGTCACAGTTCAGCCGGGTGCAGGCTGGCACGCTGATCATGAAGGAGGATGAGGGCGGCGATTCGATCTGCTTCATCATCGATGGCGAGGCGCGCGTGAAGAAGCGCGGGCGCTTGCTGCATGTACTGAGCGCGGGCGAGTGCTTCGGTGAAGTGGCGGTGTTCTCGGCCGCGGCGGGTGTGCGCTCGGCCTCGGTCGAAGCCGCCACCGAAACCCGGCTGCTGACCCTGCGCGCCCACGCCCTGCGCCGCGCCAGCAACGTCTGCCGCATGCATTTCTACAAGGCCTTCCTCGAGGTGCTGGCGACCCGTCTGTCGCACGCCAGCGCCCGCCTCGCCAACCTATGAACCACCCTGCCCTGCCCCTGATCGAACACGCCATCCGCGAGCGCGTCGGCCACCAGTTCAGCATTCGCAGCACGCGCGCGGTGAGCGGCGGCGACATCAACGACACCGTGGTCGTCGCCGATGGGGCGGAGCACTATTTCGTCAAGCTGGGCAAGGCCGAGCGCCTGCCCATGTACGAGGCCGAAGTCGACGGCCTGCTGGCGCTGGCGGCGACGGGCTGCATGCGCACGCCAGTGCCGATCGCCTGCGGCGACGATATGGAGCACGCCTTTCTGGTGCTCGAGTATCTCGAACTACAGCCCTTGCAATCCGACGAAGACGGTGCCCGCTTCGCGCAGGCGCTGACGCAGCTGCATCAGAACACCGGCGCGCAATTTGGCTGGCGACGCGACAACCATCTCGGCAGCACGCCACAGCTCAACACCCCCACCGACAACTGGGCGCTGTTCTTCATCGAGCATAGGCTGCGCCCGCAGTTCGCCCTCGCACGCGCAAACGGCTTCAGCGGCGAACTGCAAAAACAGGGCGAGCGCCTGTTCGCTCGAGTACCGGCCCTGTTCCTGGACTATCGCCCGCGCGCAAGCCTGGTGCACGGCGATCTCTGGCACGGCAACGCGGCCATGCTCGCCGACGGTACGCCCGCAATCTTCGACCCCGCGGTGCATTACGGTGACCGCGAAGCGGATCTGGCCATGAGCGAATTGTTCGGCGGCTTTCCGGGGCGCTTCTACGCTGAATACCGTCGCCTCTGGCCGCTGGCGGAAGGCTACGAAGAGCGCAAGCTGCTCTACAGCCTGTATCACCTGCTCAACCATCTGAACCTGTTCGGACGAGGGTATCTGAGAGAGACGCTGCGTCTGGCGACGCGGCTCAACACGCATCTGTCCATGCAAAGGATTTGATCAGCGCAGGCAAATGCAGCGCCCCGTTCCAGGCCACAACGCCCACAGCACCTGTCGGGTTTTTTTACATGTCACGCAAGAAACACGCTGAATGGAGCCCCGGAACGCACAGCATCGTGCACAACAGCCCGCCACCACTGCCACTCAAAGAACCTTGCACGATTCTTGCTTATGTCTACTCTGTCACGATCCGTCCGGTTTTCACGGCGGATGGAGAAATGGCGTGCTATTTTAATCCTCAAGATAGGTGCACCTTGTTGGTGATGCGATGACCCAGACTCAAGTAAAAAACGCTTCCGATAGCGATGCCGCGAACGAACAAGCCTCCGGGCTGAGTGTGCGCCGCCGCAAACTGCTGGGCGGAGTGGCGGCCAGCCCCTTGCTGCTGAGCGTCGCGAGCCGTCCGGTCTGGGCCCAGGGCGGGATGTGCACGCCTTCGGCACTGGCGTCTGCAAACCTGTCGGGACAGCATGGCTTCACCGGCTGCGGCATCTCGGCGGGATTCTGGAAAACAAAAAAGAACTGGTGGCCAACGCCCTCCAACACTGCGTTTCACTCCATCTTTCCAAAGATCCGGTACAACAACATCATCATCCACGAGCTGAACACGTTCGGTGGTCCGACTACGCTCGGTGACGTCATTGATGGAGCCTTTACTGGCGAAGATCCCGGCAACCTGGCATTCATCTTGATTGGCGCCTACCTCAATGCGCTTGCTTTCCCAAGCGGCGGCGGGGCACCAGGGTATGCGTATACCGCACAGCAGATTGTCAATGCCTACGGCCTGCTCGACCACGGGACCAAGCCTGCTTTCATAACCCTGAAAGACACGCTTGATATTGCGAACAACACGTATGATGCGACCACGGCAAAGCCTTGGGATTGAGCGCGACACCTGATCAAGACCTGCAGCTTGATGCGGATTTTCGCGAGTTCCGGATCTGGGATGGAGATGTGGTGCTCTATGACAGTCAGAGCGGAAACACGCATCGCCTGCTTCACCCGGCCGGGCTCATCATCGACGCTCTGAGCCGCGCTGAACGACTCTCACCCCTTGCACTGTACGAGACCTGTTCAAGCGCACATGCGCTCGATCGAGGTGCTTTCGAGCAGACTCTGACGCTGTTGATCGACCTGGGCGTCCTGGCCCCTTCCTGACTTGTTACTTGGCGACCTGACTCACGATCAGCTCTCGAGCTGCCTGCGCGGAAACGGCTTGCGCCTGCAGACCGGACCCTTCGTGTTCCGCATCAACTCCCCTCTGCCCAAGGTCGCTGAAAGCCTCCATCTGCTCTACGACGCCTTCCCGCTCGCAGAACCCGACGCCTTTGCCGATTTTCATGTGCGCATCCGCATTTCCTCTGGTCTGCGGCGTGTACTGCGGCCGCAATCCATCTTTGATCTGGACGGCATCGAGCCCTTCAAGCCCTTGCCCGGCAAGCAGGCTTTCGCCCTGCTCGAGTGGGGCATGAACTGGTGCATCTACAGCCATGCCCACCAGTTCCTGATCATCCATGGTGCTGTGCTGGAAAAACACGGCCGTGCCATCCTGCTGCCCGCCCCCTCAGGCTCCGGCAAGAGCACCCTGTGCGCAGCCCTGATGTGCCGCGGCTGGCGGCTGCTGTCGGACGAGCTCATCCTGATCGACCCTGAGACGGCCGAGATCCACTCCCTGTGCCGCCCGGTCAGCCTCAAGAACCGCTCGATCGATGTCATGCGCGCCTTCGCACCCGACGCCCTCATCACCGCCCCCATCCCGGACACCTCCAAGGGCACGGTGGCACACATGCGGCCAAGCGCAACGAGCTTCGCCGGCATTCAGGACCACGCCCTGCCCTGGCGGGTGGTGTTTCCGCGCTACCGTGAACACAGCGCAACGCAGATCTCGCCGCTGTCTCGGGCAGACACCTTCATGCGCCTGGTGGACAACGCGTTCAACTACACCTTGCTCGGCACCCTCGGCTTCCGGACACTGGCCCGGGTGATCGACCGTGTGCAGGGCCTGGACGCCGAATACAGCGCACTGGACGACATCATCGCGCGCCTGGATGCGCTGGTGGCCGCAGAGGTCGCGCGATGAGTCTGCCCGCCTGCCTGCTGATCGAGACCCTGCTCGCACCCGAGCGCGCGCCAGTGCTGACGATGGCCGAATGGGAGACCCTCATCGGCCAGGCACGCGCCTCCCAGCTGCTGATCCGGCTGGCAACGCTACTGCGAGAACAAAGCCTGTTGCAGGATATCCCGCCCGCGCCACGGCGCCATCTGGAAAGCAGCCTGCGCCTGCACCAGCGCCAGCTGCAGGCGGTACGCTGGGAGGTGGAGCACCTGATGCTGGCATTCAGGCAGGCCGAGATACCACTGGTCTTGCTCAAGGGCGCAGCCTACGCCGTGGCCGAGTTGCCACCGGGGCGATGCCGGATGTTCAGTGACTTCGATGTCCTCGTCAGGCGCGATCAGCTCGAGCGCATCGAGACCATCCTGATGATGCACGGCTGGTCCTCGGCGGACCAGAACGAGTACGACCAGCGCTACTACCGGACCTGGATGCACGAACTGCCGCCGATGCGCCACATCCTGCGCCAAAGCGTGATCGACGTGCATCACAACCTGATACCCGACACGGCCCGCCTGCGCCCTGATCCGGAACGGCTGCTGGCAGCCTCGGTGCCCTGCGCCCACCGGCCTGAAGTCCGCGTGCTGTGTGGCAAGGACATGATTCTGCACAGCGCAGTCCATCTCTTCCACGATGGCGAATTCGATCACGCCCTGCGCGACCTGTTCGACATTCGCGACCTGGTCGCGCACTTCATCACGGATGAGGACCGCTGGCGCGCACTCATCGCGCGCGCCGAGGAGCTGAAACTGTCACAGCCCCTCCATTACGCGCTTCGCTATCTGCAGCGCACGCTAAGGGTGAACATTCCGCATGCCGTGCACACCGTCCTGCGCCGGAACGAGCCTGGAAAGCTCGGCGTCGGCGTGCAGGACAGCGTATTCGGGCGCGGCCTGCTGCCCAAGCACGGAAGCTGCGACGACAGACTCTCCGGGCTCGCCAGAACAGCCCTGTATATCAGGGGCCATGCCCTCAGGATGCCGCCCAGGCTGCTGCTGCCGCACCTGCTGCGCAAGGCGCTGATGCGCAGCAACCTGCTCGCGGACCCGGCCGCCCCGCGCCGCCAGGAACCCCTGGCAGGCGCTGCGACATCCACGGCCGGGAGGCCGCGACGACCTTAAGCGGCGGCGCCGGCGTCCTTCAGCAGCTGCTGCAGCTCACCGTTCTCATACATCTCGCGCATGATGTCGCTACCGCCGACGAACTCGCCCTTGACGTAGAGCTGCGGGATGGTGGGCCAGTTGGAAAAAGCCTTGATGCCCTGGCGGATCTCATCATCGGAGAGCACGTTGACCGCGAGCACCTCCTGCACACCACAGCCCTTCAGGATCTGGACGGCGGCAGAGGAGAAGCCGCACTGCGGGAACTGCGGCGAACCCTTCATGTAAAGCACCACGTCGTTATTGGTGACCTGGTCGCGGATGACGTCTTGAACGCTCATGATTGTCGCCTTAAAAGTTGAGTTTAATAGTCGGGTAATTCTAGGGATACGGCTGCCCAGCGTCAATATCAGTTTTGGCCAAAACACAGCCAGCGCATGGCCACAGGCTGGTCGGCATCCGGACCGGGGCTCAGACCCGTCCCAGCCAGCGTCCACCGGAGACACGCTCGATGCCGGCGATATCCTTCCACGAGGCGATGGCAGCGAAGCCGCCATCGGCCAGCAGGCCGCGAACGGCAACGGCCTGATCGTAGCCGTGCTCGAGAAACAACCAACCATCCGGCTCCAGCCGCGCCGGTGCCTGCATGACGATTTCGGCGAGATCGTCCAGGCCCGCCGGGCCGGCAGCGAGCGCCCCGGGCGGCTCGAAGCGCACATCGCCCTGTTCGAGGTGTGGATCACCCGCCGCAACGTAAGGCGGATTGGCCACGATGAGATGGAAGCGCTCTTCACCCAAGGCGGCGAACCAGTCACTGTGGACGAAGGACACGCTGGCGCCCAGGCGTGCGGCGTTGGCCATCGCCACCCACAGCGCCTCGCGTGAGCGATCCAGCGCAATCACATCCGCATCGTCCAGCTCCAGCGCCAGCGTCACCGCCAGAGCGCCGCTGCCTGTCCCCATGTCGAGCACGCGCATGTCCTTGCGGCCCGCAAAATGGGCGAGCGCCAGTTCCACCAGCAGCTCGGTGTCGGGACGCGGAATCAGCACCGCCGGCGTGACCATGAACTCGCGCCCGAAAAACTCGCGCTCACCCGTGAGATAGGCAACCGGCTCGCCCGCCATGCGGCGCTCGACGAGCGCGCGATAGGCGCTCCAGTCCTCGCCGTCCAGTCGCTGCTCCGGCCAGGCCACCAGCCGCGCCGCAGGACACTGCAGCACAAAGCGCAACAGCACGCGCGCGTCCATGAGCTCGATGCGCGTGCGCGCCCATCCCAGTGCGCCGGCGATGTCCACGCTGCCGGGGGCCTGCGTTGGCTCATTGGCGCTCATCAGTCGTCCCCCAGTGCGGCGAGCAGCTCGGCCTGATGCTCCAGCGTCAGCGCGTCGATGAGTTCGTCCAGATCGCCCTGCATGACGTCATCGAGCTTGTACAGCGTGAGGTTGATGCGGTGATCGGTCACCCGCCCCTGAGGGAAATTGTAGGTGCGGATGCGCGCGGAGCGGTCACCGCTGCCGATGAGGGTCTTGCGCTGCGCGGCCTCCGCGCTGTGCTGGGCGTGCACCTTGGCATCGTAGAGGCGCGCCGCCAGCACCGCCAGCGCCTGCGCCTTGTTGCGATGCTGTGAGCGATCGTCCTGACACTCCACCACGATGCCGGAGGGGATGTGGGTGATGCGCACCGCCGAATCGGTCTTGTTGATATGCTGCCCGCCCGCCCCCGAAGCGCGGAAGGTGTCGATGCGCAGATCGGCCGGGTTGATGTCCACCGCCGTCACCTCATCGGCCTCCGGCAACACCGCGACGGTGCACGCCGAAGTGTGGATACGGCCCTGGGTCTCGGTCACCGGCACACGCTGCACACGATGGCCGCCAGACTCGAACTTGAGCCTAGAAAAGGCACCACTACCGCTGACGCGGGCGATCACTTCCTTGTAGCCACCCAGATCGGACGCGCTCACCGACACCAGCTCGACTCGCCAGCCGTGCTGCTCCGCATAGCGCGCGTACATGCGCAGCAGGTCGCCGGCAAACAGCGCCGCTTCGTCGCCGCCGGTGCCGGCACGGATCTCGAGAAAGAGGTTGCGCCCGTCGTTGGGGTCACGCGGCAGCAGCGCGCGCTGCAACTCATCTTCCAGCGCATCGATACGCGCCTCGCCGGCCTCGAGCTCGAGCTCGCCCAGCTCGCGCATCTCTGCATCAGCGAGCATCTCGCGCGCAGTCGCGCAGTCGGCCTCAGCCTGCCGGAACGACAGGTAGAGAGCGACCACCGGCTCGATCTCGGCGCGTTCGCGCGACAGGTCGCGAAACGCGTTCATGTCGTGCGCCGCGTCCTCGGCAGCGAGCATGCGGTCGAGCTCTTCCAGACGCCGGTCGAGGTGTTCCAGTTTGTCGCGGATACTTTGTTTCATGAATGAGGCAGTGCCGGTGCTCGCCCCACATGCAGGCGCGCAGACCGGCGCGCTGCGCTAGCCTTGGCGGGGGAGATTGAAGAGCTGGTGCACGAGCTGGCCGACTTCGGCCTTGTGCTCGTCATCGGCTTGGCTGAGGTAGCGCGTCGGTCCGTGCAGGAGCTTGTTGGCGAGGCCGTGCGAGAGCGCCTCGAGCACCTTGCAGGGATCGTCGCCCTTGGCCAGCAAGCGCATGGCGCGCTCGAGTTCGGTCCGGCGCAGCACCTCGGCGTGTTCGCGCAGGGCGCGGATGGCGGGCACGGTCTGGCGTGCAGACATCCAGTGCAGGAAACCATCCACCCGCGTGCTGATGATCTGCTCGGCCTCGATCACCGCCTGCTGACGCGACTCCATGCCGGCATCGACCACCTGCGCGAGATCGTCTACCGTGTACAGGAAGATGTCGTCAAGTTCGCCGACTTCGGGCTCGATGTCGCGCGGCACAGCCAGGTCGACCATCACGATCGGGCGGTGACGGCGGACCTTCACCGCGCGCTCGACCATGCCCAGGCCGACGATGGGCAGGGGCGCTGCCGTACAGGACACGACCACATCGAAGCGCGCCAGAGCGTCACCGATCTGATCGATGCGCATGGTCTGCGCGCCGAAGCGCGAGGCCAGTGCGAGTGCGCGTTCTTCGGTGCGGTTGGCGACCGTCATCGACTTTGGCTGCGCCCCGGCAAAGTGTGCGGCGCACAATTCGATCATCTCGCCCGCGCCGATGAAGAGCACATGCTGATCGGCCACACGTTCGAAGATGCGCGCGGTCAGGTTGACCGCCGCTGCCGCCATCGACACCGTATTGGCGCCGATCGCGGTGGTCGATCGCACTTCCTTTGCCACCGCAAAGGTGTTCTGGAACAGCTTGTGCAGCAGCGTGCCCATCGTACCCGCCTGCTCGGCGTGGCGCACCGCATCCTTTACCTGCCCCAGGATCTGCGGCTCACCGATGACCATCGAGTCCAGCCCGCTGGCAACCCGAAACACGTGACGAATCGCGTCGCGCTGCGGATAGGCATAAAGGTAGGGCGAGACGTCGTTGAGCGCGACATGATGAAAGCGCGCCAGCCAATCAGCCGCATGCTGCGGCTGCTCGGCAGCAAAATAGAGTTCGGTACGGTTGCAGGTGGACAGGATGGCTGCCTCGCGTACCGATTCGGCATGCGCCAGATCGTACAAGGCCAGCGCCAGCTTCTCAGGCTGAAACGCAACGCGTTCGCGAATGGCGAGCGGCGCTGTGTGGTGATTCAGGCCAAGGGCATAAAGCTGCATTCGGGATCAGGTCAGTGAGCGCACTGCGATGGGCGGGCGCGCATTATAGCACCCCGATCGGGGCTCAAAAATTGAGCGGAATCAGCCACTTCATCAGGCGCGCGGGGCACGCTCCGCGTACGCGCAGTAACCCGGTCGCGGGCCGCGCTGAGGATGCCGGCGACAAGTCTCGGGGCGCTGCTCATAAACGCTGCAGCGGCGCGTGAGCGCATCAAGGAAGCGACAATCCCCGCTTGCCCGACGCGCCAGCGTGAAGCGGCTGTGTTTGAAGTTGAAATGCTCGATCAGACCCGCCTTGCTCAGGCGTCGAGCGATCTGCTTGGGCGCTTCGTGCTCGGCTTCGAAGGGCTCAACGAGCGCAAGGCGCACCAGATCCGCAAGCCCGACTTCCACGGGGCATCGTGCAGCAGTTGGCTGAACAATGAGTGCACAAGCCATTGCGATACCGTGTCCAGGTATCGAGCCGATCGATATCGCCAAGACTTGATCGTGCTGCAGTTGCCATACGAAGCTGATCCTGTTTTGCTGATGATCGTGCGCGATCAAGGGCACTGCACACCCAGGCCAAGAACACGGATACGCCGAACCCGCATATCAGCAGTCTCTCAGCCCCGGTCGGAAGCCTTGAGACCCTCGCGCGATTCCGGGGAAGGATTTCGCGCAACCGCACATGCCCATGATTGTAAGTTCAGAGAGGCCGATTGGCACTCGCTGTTGCCGCAACTGCCAGGGAATCTGGGGGCTGCAACTTGGCTTTCCTCTCGTTTGTCGCCGTAATGCCCGGCACGAACGACGAAAGGAAATGCCATGCAAACCGAACCCGCCTTCACCGAAACGGAGCTTGCACATCGGTGGAACGTCAGCATCAAGACCCTGCAACGCTGGCGCAGTGAAGAACGCGGCCCGCCGTATATCAAGCTCTCAAAGGCCGTCCGCTACCCAGTGGATGAGATCGTCACCTATGAACAGATCAATCCGTTACCTTCTGATGGAGGTCGAGGCCTTCGAGCGCAAGGCTCGGGTCACTTGGAAATCCCCAACCGGACGCCCTTTGTCCGAATCGTCACCCACAGCACGCGAAGACGCCATCAAGCAGATGATGCAGAAGCGGGCCACACGCCGCGATCAGGTTTTTTACTCCGCCAAGGACGTGGTCGACATCACTGGCTTGCCCGGTTACTGGATTCACCAGAATCAGGAACGCCTGCGGCTCGGCATTCCTTTCTACCGAATCGCAAACGGTGACGTCATCCGCTTCAGCATCGAGGAGATCTTCCTCTGGGAGATGCATCACCTACGCCCATGCCGATACCCGGTCGACAGGGGCATTGATGTCAAAGAACAGCGGGGGCACCCACCTGCCACCTGAGAGGAAGGGGGGGGCGAGGCTGGCCGCCGCACCTACAGGTCGAGAATTCCCGTCACGTGTTCCTATTTTTCGTCGAATTGTTTCTTTAGACGAAAATATGGAACATACTCCACCCATGCTCTCCAGTACCCACAATCAACGCGTCCTCGATCTGGCCAGCCAGAAGGGGCTACTGCGCGCCAGCGATCTGGACGCCATCAGTGCGCCGCGGGTCGTTCTGACGCGCCTGACCGCTGCGGGTCTACTAGAGAAGGTGGGGCGTGGCCTGTACCGTCTGCCGGATGCACAGGTTTCGGAATTCGAGAGCCTTGGCACCATCGCCACCAAGGTACCTCAAGCGGTGTTCTGCCTGCTTACGGCGCTGCAGTTTCATGAGCTGACCACGCAACTGCCGCGTCAGATCTGGATCGCCATGCCTCGGGGCAGCCACCCGCCCCGTGTCGACTACCCGCCCGTCAAGATGGTGCAGTTCACGGGCGATGCCTATTCGGCAGGGATTGAGGAAGTCGAACGCGACGGTGTCCGGCTCCGGGTGTACAGCGTGGCCAAGACCGTGGCGGACTGCTTCAAGCACCGCAACAAGATCGGGCTGGATGTGGCGCTGGAGGCCCTGAAGGACGCCCGGGCGCGCAGCAAGGCCTCCGTCGACGACATCTGGCGTTTCGCCAAGATATGCCGCGTGGCCAATGTGATGCGCCCCTACCTGGAGAGCGTCGGATGAGTGCGGCCACCCCAAATGTCGCGGCATCCGTCCATGCGCGTCTGCTCAATGTCGCCAAGGCGCAAGGCGTCGATTTCAATCAGGTGCTGGTGCGCTTCGCCTTGGAGCGCATCCTCTACCGGCTGACCCAGTCGCCGCACGCGGACCGCTTTCTGCTCAAAGGTGCGCTGCTGTTCACGCTCTGGTACGACATGCCACACCGGGCCACACGCGACGCCGATCTGTTGGGTTTCGGTGCCAGTGATCTGGAGTCAGTGGCCCAAGTATTCCGGGACATCGCAGCTGTACCGGTCGACGACGGCATCGTGTTCGACCCAGCCTCCGTCACGGTCGAGGAGATCCGCAAGGAAGCTGGCTACGGCGGCGTTCGCGTGATCATTGCGGGCGATCTGGCCAGTGAATCGCCCCGGGTTCCGTGGAGGCTGGTTGGTTTAAGTCAGGCCATGGCGGTGGCCTGACTGGAGAGTTGCTTGTAGTAGTTTGCCTCAGCCTCTGCGGGCGGGATATAGCCGATGGGTTCAAGGAGCCTGTGGTGGTTAAACCAGGACACCCATTCCAGCGTTGCCAGCTCGACGGATTCCTTGGTTTTCCAGGGCGCTCGCCGGTGGATCATCTCCGCCTTGTACAAACCATTAATCGTTTCTGCCAAGGCGTTGTCGTAGCTGTCGCCCTTGCTGCCGACTGACGGCTCGATGCCTGCTTCGGCCAGCCGCTCGCTGTAGCGGATCGAGACGTACGAGTGGTGGATCAAGGCTTCCTCAGGACTTGGCTGGCGGGCGTACAGTGCCTGCTCCAGCGCATCGAGCACGAAGTCCGTGTGCATGGAACTGCTCACGCGCCAGCCCACAATGCGTCGGGCAAAGACGTCGATGACGAAGGCCACATAAAGCCAGCCTTGCCAGGTCGAGACGTAGGTGAAGTCCGAGACCCACAACTGGTTGGGTCGCTCGGCCTTGAACTGCCGATTGACCCGATTCAGTGGGCACGCCGCCTTGCTATCGCTGATCGTGGTGCGCACAACCTTGCCTCGCACGACGCCCCGCAGCCCCTGACGACGCATAAGCCGCTCGACTGTGCAGCGGGCCACCGCGACACCTTCCCGGTTCAGCTGCCGCCAGACTTTGTCGGCACCATAGACCTGCAAGTTTACCTGCCAGACCCGTTCGAGCTCGGGCATCAAGGCCTCGTCACGCTGCACTCTCAGGCTGCGTTGTTCAGGATTGCGCTGCAGGGCGACATGGCGCCGGTAGCCGGACGGGGCGATCTGCAATTGCTTGCAGATCGGCTCGACCCCGAAGGCATCAGTAAGCGCTCCACAAACCGTCACACAATAGTCGGAAATTGCCTACAGTCATCACAGAATAGTTGCGCCGGACTGATTCTGCCGCCGACGTTTCAGCAACTGACTAGTGATCGAATGCTATCAAGGGGAGGCTTCAAGGTACGACACGGACTGTACTCTGCCAACGGGTGCTTGTCGGCCTTTGCTGCCGGTGGCTTGATGGCGTGATCAGGCAGCAATGTGTTGGTCACCTGCCGTTCGAGCGTCGGGCGACAGCGAACGGCGGCTTCTCCGTCCTGCCAACGGGAACTACCGACCCTCAACAGCCGTTCGGCCTTTTCGCCCCAATGACCGGAGTGCAGCGATTGCTGCCCTTGCCAACCGCTGTCGCTACCGTTGGCACTGTAGAGCGGGACGTCTTTGCGTAGCGTACTGTCGCGATCTCACGTCATGTCCGCGACAGCGGCAATTCTTTGAATTCTTCGCCAAGGAACCGAAACTTGTGACGGAAAAGTCCAGCGAGCTTGGTATCCGCGGTCGCAAAGAAGATCTGTCGAGACCCATTGATCGCCAAGTGGCGCAGATGGTCCAGGAACGACAGGACGTTGATGTCATCCACGTGTGCAACCGGATCGTCGAAGAGCAATACTGGCGGGCCGGAGCGAAGGCGGCCGTTCATCGCCAGGAAAAGTGAAAGTGCAAAGGCGGCCCGCTGTCCGGTGCTCATTTGATCGAGTTCCACCTTGCCGCCCGACTTGCGGCGGACGATAGCCAGGGCGCCACCGTCGACCTTCAGTTCAAACTCATTGGGCATGTGTATGCTAGCGAACGTGCGCGCAATCTCCTGCGCGTTCTCGGCAAGAATCTGGTTGGTCAGTTCTCCGCCTGAGCTTTGTTGCGTCAAGGAAATCAGAACGCCCTCGGCATCCACCAGCCGCGTAATCTTCGTAGCGCACACCGTGATCTTGTCAACATGCTCTGCGACTGCCTTGGATTCCTTCTCGAGTGCTGCATCGTTCGACCCTTCCTGTGCGATGGCAGTAGCGACCCTTGCCACAAGCTGCTGGGTCATGGAAAGATCAACCGCAAGTTCGTTGGCGGTCATATTTGCGCCGATCGCCATCATCGACGCGAGCGCTTGCCGAGCGCTGAGCGCGGCTTCCACGTTGGAGACCTGCTTTTGAGCCGCCTTCGCGAGCGCGTCGGCACCGTCGGGAAGCTCGATCGATAGCCGTTCGGCCAAATCTTCGCATTCCCGCTCGATATCAGCCGATTCCTGCAGGGCGTTCCTAGACGCTTCTTGAGAAATCGAAAGCGCTTTCTTGTGCTCCGCTTGCGCAAGGTGCAAATCATCGAGCGATGGCAGCTCAGCCAGTCCCGCTGCTAGCAACCTGTTGGAGAGATCTTCTGCAGAGAGGCCATCGGCCTGCAACTGCTGGATCTGCCTCTGTACCGTCTCAAGGCTTGCCCGTTCGCGGTCTAGCAGTGCTTTCTCCTGATCGATCTGTGCGAGCGCTTCACGAACTACTGTCGATCGAGTGCCGTCACCCAGGAATGCCCGAATAGGATCGAGTGCCGACTGGGCCGAATGGACAACGACCAGTTCCTCCTCTGCCCGCGCAATTTCCGTTTGGAGCAGCGCCGCCTGCGATGACGTGTTGCTGTCGACCTCGGACATCATCCGGATGAGCAACTGACCGCTCTCGAACTCCGTGTGGCAAATCGGGCAGTGGTCGGGATTTGGGACGCGCTGCAAGATGTCTTGGGCTGTCGCACGCAGGCGCTGCATGAGCACCGTCAGGCTGCTCTGGGTTCTCTCTAAGCGCTGAAGAGACGCTCGGGCTGCGGTTGCCTGACGTTGAAGCTCCTGCGCGCGCGCCCGGACTGACGAAAGGGCTACCTCGACGCTCTGGTCCAGCAGGTGCTCCGCGACGTTCGCGCACCTGTCGCTGGCTACGGGCGCTAGTTTTGCCGCTCGTGTGCGGAAGCTGTCTTGCCTCTCCCGCACTTGCTTGGCCAACTGCGCAAAATCCGTGCGCCCGTATGGCAACAGCGCCTCGACCGCAGCGATACGGTCCGCCGCCGTCTGCGTGGCGCGCTGGGCCTTGGATTGCTCCAGTCTGGCAGCCTTGGCGCGTGCATCCAACGCCGAGGCCTTGCTGGCCTCCTCGTTCAGGTTCGCCAAGAGCTGCAGCGCGCTTTGCGGATCGCTATGCAGGACATCGACTGACGAATGACGAAGTAGTTCTGTTGCTGAGACCGCCTCTTGCAACATCTCGCGCAAGGCAGCGATACCGCCTTTGTCTTCCGGGGGCTGTAGCCATCCCAGCCGCTTCACAGCGGCAAGCAATTCCAGGAAGAGACTGTCGGAGAGCTTCGGCGCATTCTTGATGGTATCGACACGTGCAGAAGCCGCCGCCTTCAGTTGCTGACAGGTCTCGCTCTCGCGGCGTAGCCCCTTCAACTCGTCGCGCACTTGTTCCATCACCCGTCGAAGGCGATCGGCCAGGTGCTCAGCAGCCGCTCCGAGCACAAGACGCGTGACGTCGGCGCCGATCTGATCCGAACTCGCCGATACGCTGAGATTGACAGCAGCATCGGTATCAAGAAAGTTAAACTTACCGAAGCTGTCCTGAATACTGACCTTCTTGAGTTCGGTCTTCGCATACCAGTTCGAGTGGCGCGCTCGCAGTCGCGCCGCATCAGCCGTGGAGCAGAGCTTCTCTGCTGTGCCACCCAACTCCAAGGTCACAGCGGTCGGGTCTAGCAAGACGGAGGAACGTCGGTTTCGTCCGCAGTAGGCAAACTCAATCGCTTCGAGTAGCGAGGTCTTTCCCACGCCGTTGCTGCCGACAATGAGATTGACACGCCCCAAAGGGTGGTCCTTCTGCTCAGGCTGGGGCCGAAATCCCTTGATGGTCAGCCGTTTCAGAAAGTGGCCGGCCGCCGCCTTTTCTGCCGGCAGTAGCGCCATCGGAGAGACCGGCCTTGCGGCCTTGTCCTTTGAGCCAGCAACGATACGACGAACAGCGTCGGGTACCGAGATTTCGTCGTCCAAAATGAAACCTAGCCCGTGCTGCTCTAGCGTTTGCGACCAAGTGGTCGCCAGATCCGCTGGCAGTGCGCCAGCGGGCGCGGCCGGGCTACCCTTTCCAAGAAGGGTGGGTACATCGCCTTCCCGTACCACCTGTTTGCGGGCGTATTCGCGATCAGCCTCAACTATGGCTTTCAATCGGCCAAACTCCCCGCGCGCGGCCTCTTCGTCGCTCGTGACGAAATAGAGGTAGTGGCTCCATCGCAGATCCGTGGCGACCTGTGTGGAGAAGTACATCGGCGAAAGCACTTCTTCTTGATAGCGCTTGAGAGATGCAGCCGTTGTCGCCAACCGATCGTTCAGATCGAAGTAGCGGATTGCATACTCGCGCGCGCCGAAACGATCGACCCCGCGGAATACCCCGGGGCTCACGTCTTCGAGATCCGGGTATCGACCCCTGAGGATCGCTTCCACCTGCTGGGCATTGATCATGACCTATCTTCCGCGAAATCCACCGGCGAAGCGCCGGCGGGAATGTCGATAAGATTCATACCTTGCGGCCCGCGAGCGCCATAGTCGTTATCTCTCCGAAAGACAACGCACAGCCGATCCTGCGCACGAACGATCGCATCCGTGAGCTCGTCGCCGTACTTGCCCTGCCTGATGGCGACACTGAGCGCATGGTCTACTAGGGCCTTAGTGAGCTTCTGGTGAATGACATCGACCTCCGCATCGTCAGCCTGATCAGCCAGATATACGAGCGCGGCCGATCCGCGCCCTCCTGCGGACGGCTCTACGTTGTGGTGCGGCGCCTCCCGGCGCCATGCAAAGCGGAAGCCGTCAGCCAGATCCCGCACAGGCGCGGGCCATGGCACAGGATTCTGAGTCAGTCTGATCGCGTCATGTGCGCGCTGCAGTCGCCTTCTGCGAAAGGCGACGCCCGGTCTCGTAGGTTCGATCTCCTGATGGACCGTCACCCTTCGAATCGATTCCTCGTCCCTATCCAGTTGGAACGCATCGAGCTCGTTGACTGCGTACCACGTCGTTGGATTACCACGAGGGCCAACAAGAATTTCTATGGCTCGCTCTACGGCAAGTGGGCTTGCTTGCGCTGTCTGCTGCAGCGGACCTGCAATGGCCTGATAGCTGGCCAGTGCGACCGCGAATCCGTCGTGGGCAATCGCGCCGGCTTCCCAGGCGTCCATGGCTGAGTTCCATGTCCAGCGCTCTTCGACCGCGACAAAGCTCTTTGGCACGATGGCTTGCTCGCCTGCAAAGAGCAGCTTCTGCTTTTGCAGTTGAAGGATCTGACCTTCGTAGTTCAGGAAGAAGGAATGCCATCGTTGTGCCAACACGCTGTAGTAAAGCCCTCGTCGGTGCAGTTCGTCGATCAAGCCATCGTCCGCGCCGAACTTCGCTGGCGGCGCATACCAAGCGGACCCGGCGACGTTCTCCCAGTCGGCAACCTTACCACCGCCCTTCACCTCCTTGACGTTCTGGGCCCAGTTCAAACACAGCAGTTCGACATGGCTGCTGGTGCCGACGGCACACAGCCGCGCACGATAAGCAGCATAGTCGGCGTGAGCAGGCTTCGGATTGAGCTGGATGTGGATGAGCAAGCAGTTGAGGTGAGCCTGATCGACGTGGCTGGAAAAATCGAAAGCATCTGAACAGATGATCGACAACAGACTCATTTTGCCGGCGCCACGATTGAATGCGTATACAGCCTGCCCGACGCACAGCGAAGTTTGCTCAATATCGCGGTAATCCCTGCACGCGACGGTCTTGAACTGCGCAAGTAGAAACAGCACCTTTTGCCCACTGGCGTCTTGGGCCCAGAAAACGTAGAGCAATGTGTCCACGTAGCGCCGTTGCGCCACCTGCCGCGGGTCGAGCAGCTCGTGGTAAAACACGCACTCATTCCCTGCGTTGCAGCGCTCAGCCAGTGACTGGATTTCCACCGGTGGGATGCTCTCACAACCGAGAACCCAGAGAGCGCCTACCGGCGGGCGATGTTGTCCCGCAATAATTTCGTCTACGACTGTCCAGGGCGTGCAGTATTCAGGCGCAACCACCAAATCTGCGTGAGCTTGAACTGCAGCGGAGAGAAAGCCGCTGCAAAGAGCGTGACCGATCCTCGCGTCCGCGTGGCCGACCCGCACGTCATTTGCCTCGATGACGCCTGAGGGCTGCAGCAGAAGGGCACGATAGGGTTCCCGCGCGGGATTGAGCGCCTGCAGCGTAGCGAGCGTAAGCGGGCGCGGACGCTGAGCCAAGACATCCTCAACGTCAACAATTGTGATTGCCACTGAGCCTCTCCTCCAGCAGATGGCGTTAGCGTACCGCTGGGTGAGGTTTGCATCCCAGCAGCGACTTACGCCTCTTGTTTCGTTGGTCGTTCGCAGTGTAACGATTCGGTCGAGCGTACTCGATTCAACTTCGAGCATTGCTCCCGTTGCAGGAGGGAAAATTATCTGATTTGTCGCGCCAGATGAAGGAGACGGAAAGACCCTAGCCTAATGGTCACCATTCGAGTCGGTTGGGCAAGGGCGCCGCTGACTGGCAGTCCAGTTGCGAGACAGGTAGCAACGAGTTGCGAGTTCTGGATAACGACTGGTCTCGCCGCCCGCCGACACTCGGCCGCCAAACTTGAACGACCGCAGTTAGTCTCCTCCCGACGCTCGATCGGCGACCTTGAACGACAGGTCATGGCCGATTGGGTGAGGTCACCAACGGCCGCTTTGTAGAGTTCCAGTTCGCTGAGACGGGATTTGGCTGAGCGGGCGCTCAGGAGCGAGCTGACTGGCCGGATTGGGTCGGATCCAGCCGTTCCTTCCCCGCGGGACCTTCCAGGCTTCCATCGCGCTGTGCGAGACATTGGACAGTCGACGCCGTTTCGTCCAAAGCGCGTATTACAACGCCCCCGGTCTCGGGGACTTTGAGCTCAGGCATAGCTCATCCTGCTCCGTGCCAGGTTTGAGTACGCCCGAGTGCATCAGAAAGTCCGTGATGCTCTTGACATTCGTCCCGGGCGGAACCTCCTGAAGTCTGTACTCCCCGAGATGCGCCGCAATGGCGCGTCGGATCAGCATCTCGGGCGTGATGCCCAACTCGGCGGCCCTCGCCTCGATGTGCTCCGGCGTCGTCTCATTGTCCGAGAACGAGACAGTGAAGACTTTTGTCATGATTGCCCTCTCCGTGAGTCCCGAATCAGTTTCGCTTCGAAGCAAACGACGATCAGCGGATTCGATCCAGGCCAAGCCTACCCCCTCTCCTGTCCTGCTACCCCCTCGTCACAATCACCGACTGCGAGCTTCACGCCAGGCGAAACGGCGCGCTCGCGCGCAAGCACTGGTACGCTGATGCAGAGGATGTGTCCACTCGCATACTGGAAGCACGATTCACCTTTTCCGATAGCGATAGGGCGCAGCCAAGCCAAGCAGCAGTACCACGTGAAGGAGTCATGAGATGGCGACTTTTTCTGATCTCGAGGTTGTCTATGCCCGATTCGGCTTCCCTGACAAAGGGATTCAAGCTGGTCAAGTTGGCACGGTCGTGCATGTATTCAGCCATCCGAGCGAGGCGTACCTTGTTGAGTTTGCTACAGAGAACGGCGAAGCAATAGCGACAGTGGCGGCCGAGCCTCAGGAGTTGGCTCGGCAAAACAGCTCTGTGCCGTAGTAGTAGCATGAGAGTAAGCGCTCCACGAACCCCATCCTTACATAGCCGCGGGTGAGGCGGCATGCTCAGGCTTCCGTTTCTCAGGGAGCACGAGCATGTCGGAGCGCAGCGAGTTCTGGTTGTCGCACCTGTCGGCGATTGAAGCCGAGGGCATCACCACCAAGGCGTATGCCGAGCGTGAGGGATTGTCGGCGCAAGCCCTCTATCAGTGGCGCAAGCGCAGGGTGGCCGAGGCTCGCTCCAGTCGCACCCCGCTCGGGGGGTTTGCTGCGATCCAGGTCGAGCCCTCGATAGCAGCCCGCGCTGGCTGCACGGTGGTGATTGATTCCGGGTTGCGGCTCGAGTGTGCCGCGCTGCCCAGCGTCGACTGGCTGGCCACCTTATCGGCAGCACTGCGCGAGCGGGGACGTTGATGCATCCGGGACACACCCTCGGTGCGGTGTATCTGTATCGCTCGAGCATCGATTTCCGCAAATCCATCGGCGGGCTGTCGGCGCTGGTCGAGCAGGAATTGGGTCTGAACCCGTTCGGCGATGCGCTGTACCTGTT
>NZ_ATJV01000054.1 GCF_000443165.1 Thauera terpenica 58Eu
TCGCGCTACTGGGCATGTCAATCATTGTGCTGGGCTGGCACGACAAGGCATAGCGTACGATTTTTTCCGTTTCGTGAGCTGACCCCCAGAAGTTCGATGATTCCGGAAAGCAGCCAACCGAACGACTTCTGAGCTTCGGAACCTGCCGGGAGGCCAATTCACAACTCAGCCTGGGGCGCGACAATCATCTTGTCCGGCCAAGATGATTGACGCCGTCCAGTTGGCGCCGCTGCGTCATTTTCCCGTCGGGCGCCTCTCAGACCGACACGGACGGCTCACTTCGCTGCTAGCACTTCTGCATGTGGTGTCGTTACGACAGCCTAAAGATGCTCGGACCCTTCAACTGAAGCAGAAGCGCAATGTTTGATATCACACCCGATGACATAAATCAGCTGAACGATATCGACCTGCGGGAATTGGTCGGGCGCCTCTGCGAAGCCGAACTGGCGAGTCGCGGGCTCTCGCCTGCGGCGGTCACGTGGGGAGGCAACCAGACTGCACCGGACGGCGGTCTAGACGTGCGTGTAGCCTTGCCCTCGGACGCGCCCATCGAAGGCTTCGTCCCTCGCCCGTCCACCGGATTTCAGGTCAAGAAGCCAGACATGCCTAGGCGCAAAATCCTCGCGGAGATGCGGCCGACAGGCACTATACGCCCCGTTATCCAGCAGCTCGCGGATGACGCTGGCGCATATGTCATTGTCAGCTCCACGGGATCGACCGCCGACGGCGCCCTAAGTGATCGCCAGAACGCCTTGCGCGAGGCTCTAGATGGAGTGGGCAACGCGGACCGGCTCCGCACCGACTTCTACGACCGCACCCGTTTGGCGACCTGGGTGCGGCGCCACCCGGGCCTTATCACCTGGGTCAAGGAGAAGGTAGGCAGGGCTCTTGTCGGTTGGCGCCCGTATGGCCCCTGGAGCGGCACAGCCGAGGGCATCGATGCTGAGTACCTGCTCGATGACAAGCTACGCCTACAGCTCGGGAAGCATCGTGACGCGCCCTCGCAATCCGTGGTCGACGCCATTGACGAGCTACGCGACGAGCTGGCCCAAGCCGGCAAGATAATGCGCCTGGTCGGCCTATCAGGCGTTGGGAAGACCCGCCTCGTTCAGGCCTTGTTCGACGATCGGATCGGATTGCGCTCCCTGCCGCCGTCCATTGCCGTCTACACCAACTTGTCGGACGACCCAGACCCCCAGCCAACCGGTCTGGCATCGGATATAATCGCAAACCGCACCCGCGCGGTCCTAATTGTCGACAACTGCCCTCCCGATCTTCACCGTAGGCTCTCCGAGTTGTGCAGCGGGCAGGACAGCACTGTCAGCGTCCTTACCGTGGAATACGACGTGCGCGACGATCAGCCGGAGGGAACTCAGGTCATCACCCTCGAGACGTCCTCACCCGAGCTGATCGAGAAGCTCATCCGGCGCCGGTATCCGCACATATCGCCGGTAGACGCGGGGGGCATCGCCGAGGCGTCTGGGGGTAACGCCCGGATTGCCATTGCCCTCGCCGAAACAGTCGAACGGTCAGATTCGATTGCCGGGCTGTCTAACGACGAACTCTTCCAACGGCTCTTCCGACAACGGCAAGAACCGAATAACGCCTTACTCCTCGCGGCCCAAGCGTGCTCACTCGTGTACTCATTCGAAGGCGAAGCTTTTGCGGGGGAAGAAGCTGAGCTGCCCCGCCTAGCCTCGCTCGCGGATCAAACCGCCCAGGAGACCTATCGTCTCGTTGGGGAACTGCTCCGGCGTGATCTCGTGCAGCGGCGAGGAGTCTGGCGAGCGGTGCTACCGCACGCGATCGCGAACCGCCTTGCGGCCCGCGCTCTTGACGACACTCCCTACGATCTCATCCACCAACAGTTGATCGAAGGCGGGAATGAGCGCTTAGCCCGGTCCTTCTCGCGGCGGCTATCGTTTCTGCACGATCACCCTAAGGCCGTCGCCATCGTCAAGCAGTGGCTCGCCCCCGATGGTCTTCTAGGCAACGTGTCAGGGCTCAACGATCTTCGGCGCGCAATGTTTGTGAACGTCGCACCCGTGCTACCGGAAGCTGCGCTAGCGGCGCTAGAGCGAGACGGCGGTGGCTATTCGAACGTCGACATGTTCGCGCGGCGACGGCTTCTGTCATTGTTGCGCTCCCTGGCTTACGACGCGCTTCTCTTCGAACGCAGTGCCCAATTGCTGTCGCGGGCTGTGATGGAAAGCGCCGACGATCAGGAGGCCAAGACTGCATCGGACACCTTCGTCTCGTTGTTCACGATCCACCTTTCCGGAACACACGCCACCATCGAGCAGCGTCTCGGCGTGATCGAACAACATCTCAAATCCGGCGAAGCAAAGGCACGGACGCTGGGTTTGGCGGCCCTGGATAAGGTGCTAGCGACAAACCACTTCGGTGCGAGCGATCGGTTTGAGTTCGGGGCTCGCTCGCGAGACTTCGGCTACACGCCACGTACCGTCTTCGACGTGGCCCATTGGTACGGTGCGGCCCTCATGTTGATCGAGGGCTTGGCCCTAACCGAGGGCGTGCTCAAAGCCGAGCTGCGCGACCTGCTGGCTCAGAACTTCGACGGATTGTGGACCGAGGCAGGGATGCACAGCGAGCTCGAAAGGCTTTGCCGTGGGTTTGCCGCCGACGGGTTCTGGCGTGAGGGTTGGGCCGCGTGCCGGCACACAATGCGATTCGACAGGGAACAGCAGACTTCTGAGTCCGCTTCGCGACTGTCTGACCTGGAGGCGGACCTTAGTCCCTCCAACCTCCCCGATCGCGTGCGAGCGATGGTCTTGGGTAACAGGTCGAGAGGACTCGATCTGGAATGCATTGACGTCGATGGCGGCACAGAGACCGCTAGCGAGCGCATGGAGGCGATCGCTCGCGAACTTGGCGCGGCAGTGGCCGCTGATGACGAAGCGTTCGCCGAACTCCTGCCTGACCTCCTCGGCGGCGGGAGCAGGGCTTGGACATTTGGCCGAGGGCTCGCTGCAGAGTCGCCGGACCGCCGTGCTACTTGGGCAAAGCTGGTCAAAGAACTGGAGCAGACCGCTCCCGAGCAACGAAACGTTCATGTGCTCTGTGGCTTCATGGCCGAGCTGTGGGAGCAGGACAGGCACCTCGCGCAAACCCTTCTCGATTCGGCACTCGATCAGCAAGCCCTGCCGAGCTGCCTTCCCGAACTACATACCGCTGTGAAGCTCGATGAGCGGGGCGTCGAGCGCCTGAAGCGAGCGGTGAGCGGCGGGCAGGTGCCGGTCCGGAGGTATCGGAATCTAGCGTGGGGAGGAACTACCGATCACTTGGCTGGAGGTCTTCTGAGTGATCTTCTCCTGCTAATTGCCAATCAGTCAGACGGGCTGGATGTGGCGCTGGAGATTCTGTTCATGCGTCTATTTTCGGATCGCTCGGTCGGGAGGGAGTACGAGCCTGAACTTCTTGAACTCGGTCGAAAGCTGCTTCCAAGGGTCACGTTTCGAAGGCACGACCATCGCGGGGATCACGAGTTAGCAGCCATTGCGAAGGCGTGTTTTACGGGTCCCGATACCGCTCTGGTCGCAGCGGAGCTTGCAAGGCGGATTAAACAGGCCGTGGAGGCCAACGAGATATCTTCGCTCGATAACGACGATCTCCTGACTGCTCTGATCGGGGTCCAGCCAGTAGCAGTCCTGGACGCATTGTTCGAAGGTGACGAGCAGGAGCAACAGATGGGCTTGTATCTGTTTGAACGCCTATTTGACCATCGTTCAAACCCAGCTGATGCGATTCGCTGCGACACCCTCATTGCTTGGTGTGAAGCAGATCGCGAACGTCGCTACCCCCTTGCGGCCTCGATCATCACGTTCGCCCGCCGCACGGAACCGGATGGTCCGAAGGTCTGGTCGGAGCAAGCGAAGGCAATTATCGCGGGCGCCCCCGACCCGAAGAACGTGCTTGCCGTGTTCGTTGAGCGGTTCCGCCCGAGGACCTGGACGGGCTCGCGCGCCGCGCTAATTGAGGCGAACGGTCGACTGCTTGACAGCCTCGAATCAGATGCCCCACCCAGCCTCATGCCCTTTGTAAACGAAACCAAGGAGCAACTTGCGCAATTGGTTGCAAGGGAGCGGGAGCGGGAGACCAAGGAAGACCGAGGACGGGATGAGCGATTCGAATGACGGGAGATGCTTGACGGAAGCGCCACGGTCAAAGTTCGTCGATAGCGAAGGCCGACCGGGCTGTCCCTGGGTAGCCGTGCCGTGCGACTGGTCCACTCGGATACGTGCCGCTTAACCGCCGACGGCTCGACCGACTGGATTGGGTCGCTATGGAGAGATTTGCATAGCGACCCATTGCCGCCTTACGACGAATAGATTGCGGATGACTGCTTGAGAATCATGAAACAGTCGTTGGAGGAGGTGTGACCTCGCCTGCCTCCTCAAGAGTCGGCCAGATCGGCGCAGCTCCCTCACCAGCCTCCGTAACGAGTAGGTGAGAACGCTGCACCGCTGCCCATACGCCGTCAGCGGAGGACCTCCCTGCGCGAGCTCGGGCGCATCGAGCGCACGCTGTTCATCCTGGACTGGCTGCAAAGCGTCGAGCTGCGCCGCCGCGTTCATGCCGGACTGAACAAGGGTGAGGCCCGCAACGCGCTGGCCCGTGCCGTGTTCTTCAACCGCCTGGGCGAAATCCGCGACCGCAGTTTCGAGCAGCAGCGCTACCGGGCCAGCGGCGTCAACCTGGTGACGGCCGCCGTCGTGCTGTGGAACACGGTCTACCTGGAGCGGGCCACGAAGGCCCAGAACGGTCACGATGCCGCACTGCTGCAGTATCTGTCGCCGCTGGGCTGGGAGCACATCAACCTGACTGGCGATTACCTCTGGCGCAGCAGCGTCAAGATCGGCGCGGGCAAGTTCAGGCCGGTACGGCCGCTGCAACCGGCTTAGCGTACTTTGCGATCCGTTTTCTGAAGCGACCCCTATAAGCGGGAACCGCCGAAAATTCGGTTCGGATCCGCGACCCGCTGGCCGACCGCGAGTACGAGTACGCACCGACGTGGGTGTTACGTTGTCGGCGGACGGGCGGAAGGGGATTTTCAGTCCCCTTCGGGACGCAGGTCGCGGACTGGGTCCTTTCGGCCCGTCCGGAAGGCGATCCTTTCGTTCGCTTCCCGGAGGTCAAGAAGCGCTTCGATGAGTTCGTCGAGCACCCGGCCGTCGAGGAACGCCTCGGCCACGTCGTGCGATCCTACGGGCGCCGGCGTCGTGATCGCGAGCCGGAAACCGCCGCCCTCGGCGCCTCCGGCCCCTTTGATTGTGAGGGATTCGGCCGTCCCTATGGTGTGGCGGTAGGGGATGCGCCGTTCGAAGTACAGGTCCTCGAAATAGCCCATGGCGTGCTCCCCGCCCGTCAGGCCTTCCCGCCGGAGCCCTTGGCCGCGTCGGCCAGTGCCCGGACGAGTTCTGCGTTCTGCGCGTTGATTCGTGAGAGCTCGGCGTTGAGCTCCGCGACGTTCAAGGCGGATGCGTCGCGCGCCGCGTCGAGGGCGGCCTTCAGGTCGTCGGCCCGCTTGGAAATCTCCTCGGCCCGCGCTTCGGCGGTCGCCGCGCGCTCGGACGCCTTGGAGAGCTTGTCCGACAGGACGGCTGCTTCGGCTCTGGCGGCTTTCTCGGAGGTTTCGAGCCCGGCCACTCGGGCCTGCAGGGATTCGAGTTCTGCGCTCACCTGGTCCGCGAGCTCGGCGGCTTCGCGCTTCTCGGACTCGAGCTGGGAACGGGCGGTCTCGAGGCCTTCCCGCTCGGACGCGAGGCGCGCGTTCGCGAGCTCAAGGGCGGCCGCCCAGATTTCGGCACCGAACTCCGCCAGGCGGTCGACGACCAGTTGCGGGGCCGGTTCGCGGATCGGCGCCTCCCTGGCCGCCTTCCGGTTCCGCCATTCCGACATCGCTTCCGAAATGGTGGTGAAGCTGCCCCCGCCGATGGCCTTGCGGACGACCGCGAGCGTGGGATTCTGGCCCGCAGCGTCGAGCTCCTCGGCGACGGCGAAGATCTGTTCCTTGGTGATTGCCATTCCGGGTTCCTCCGGGTGTCGTGTAGTAAGTAGTAATATCATACAACATACTACAAAATATAATATTTGAGTCAGGGTTTATCCACAGAATCCGTGGAAAACTCCGGGGAATCGTGCCCGGAGGCCGCGCCGACCCGGGAGGCCGGCCGGTGCCCCGAAAACGGGCGCCGTCAAATAGCGTCAATCAGCAGGCGCCGGCGGTCGAACGACATTCATCCTGGCCGCAGCTCCCCGCCGTTGCTTGATCGCTCCAGGATCCCGTCGCTGCTGCAGTGCGCCCGTCTTCTGCGCTCGATAGCCATGGCGGGAGGCGCCTGCTGACTGGGGGAAGATTCAGGCGAATTGGCGCCGGCCAGGCTAGCGAGGTCCGCCGTGTCCGGCTCTCTTCGAGACGATCTTCTGCAGGCCAGCGAGATAATGCTGAGCCGTGTCCGTGTCGCTTGGATGTTCAGCTTTCGGATGCTGGCCTTGTACAGCGGTTTGAGAACGCCGCCGGGCATCGATAACGTGCGCGCCGACAGGACTGAACAGCCCCGCCTTTGCTCGCCGGACAAGTCCTGCAAACCAAGCGACAGCGGAGCCTTGGATGCGTCGGCTCTCGAGTGCATAGGCGAGTTCATCAAGCAACTCCTGCGCGTGCGTTCCGGGCATTTCGGTCAGCAGTTGCTCGATAGCGGATTTTTCGGCCGCCTTCACGCTGGGTGGAATCTCGAGCGATCTGCGGTTTGTCGCGGCTTGTGGTTGTAGTGGTGGTTCTTTATGGTGGTTATGTGGTGGTTCAAGGGGTGACACAGCTATGACGCCCCGGGGGTGACATAGCTGTGTCACCCCGGGGGTGTCAGAGTTGTCACCCTCTCCCCGACACGACGCGGTGGAGGGTGACAAATTGTCGGGGGTGCGCCCAAGCGCCAGTCGGTACCCGTTGGATGTCTGGCGACCCGCCTCGGTGAAGCGCCGCTCGATGGTGATGAGTCCGAGGTCCTCAAACTGTTTCAGCATTCGCTGCACCGTTCGCTCAGATGTGCAGCATTTCTCTGCGAGTGTCCTGTTTGATGGCCAGCAGAAGCCTTGGTCGTCAGCGATATCGGCGAGTGCCAGCAGCAGAACCTTTGCACTGGGTTGCAGGCGGTGGTTCCATGCCCAATGCATCGCCTTGATGCTCATGGCGCTTAGGCCGCGGACTCGTCGATGGCTCGCGAGATCTGCGAAACGCAGAAGAGGACCCGCCTTCCGATCTTGCGTCTGGCAGGGCGAAGCTTTCTCGCAACCTCGTTGTCGCCGGCAAGGGTGAGACGCAGTCCTTCTGGACTGCGATTCAGGATCTCGGCGACCTGCTGGATGGTCAGTAGCGGGCTCCCGTAGCGGTGGAGCAGGATTTCTTCGGTGGTCACGCTCACTTCTCCTTGAACACGTACTGAGTCGTCCGGGCGGAGGACATGTATCCGGCGATTGCCGGCAATTGCCACTAGATGTGGGTAGTGAGTACGTGCAAAGAGTAAAGGAACGTAGACTTGAGTAAAGGGCTAAGTTATTGAATAAAAAGTAAATAGCGGTCAAAATCTTCTTGACTGCTGCACGGCGGTTAATGCCTGATACTTATGAGAAATTTCCCGCAGGTGGGGGCGCAATAGGGTTGCAGCTAGCATTTTTGCGCCGAGCGGTTTTGAAGCAAACTGTTACAATATGACGTTGTCTGAGTATTGACTCTTGTGGGGTGTAGTGGGTTTTGCGCTATGGTTTTCGCAGCATTTCAGCGCTATGTTCTGGGCTTGGAAGACAGCTGGTCGAGTTTGGCCACCAAGTCTTCTGCCCTCAGGTGTGTGTATCGCTTCAGCATTTGCATGGACTTGTGGCCGCTGATGGCTGCCACCTCCTGGTCGCTGAGGCCCTTCTCGACGAATCGGCTGACGGCCTCGTGCCGCAGGTCGTGGAAGCGGAAGTCTTTCAGGCCGACGGCGGCTTTGATCTCCAGCCATGCCTTGTTGAAGGTGTAGGGGCGGCGCCGTCCATCCTTGCCTGGCTCGCCGAAGAAGATCAGATCGGTATCGATCGGGCGGATCGGATTTTCGAGCGCTTCGCGGAGGGCGTCGACCGCACCGGTTGTCAGGGGTACCGTGCGGGGGAGGGTGTTTTTCGTTTCTACAAGCCGGACGATGCGCCGTTTGAGATCGACCTGGCTGCGGCGGAGCGTCGTGATTTCGGCCGAGCGCATGCCTGTCTCGAGAGCGATGCGCGCGATCCAGCGCAGCATCGGATTTGAGTACGTTGCAACGGCGTCGAAGATGCGTTTCTCTTCGTCGGGCGAGAGTCGCCGCTCGCGGCCGGCGCCCGGAGCCGGACGCCGGATACTAAGAACGGGGTTGTAGGGTAGGCCAAGGCCCCACTCTTTGATGGCCACCGTAAACAGATGCCCGAGCAGTGCCAACTCAAGGCGGACCGTGTTGTTCGCGCGCGGAATGCGGATGCCGGCTTTGTTCGGGTCGCCGGCTAGCCGCTTGTCTCTGAACTGGGCAATGACTTCTGGCGTGAGCGTCGCGAGGGAGTATGCACCGAGCGCGCTACGGAGCACTTCGGCGCGCCGTCGTTCGGAAACCTGAGTGGTAGGGCGCTTGGTGTGGGTGACTTCCTTCAAGTAGCGGTCGAGCGCCTGACTGACCGTCATGCGCTCTGCAGGTGAGCGCTGGATGTGGACGCCTCGCACCATCTCGTCTTCGGTCCGTCGAGCCCAATCCTCGGCGTCGCGCTTCAAGCGGAAGGTCTTGGCAGTTGTCGGCCAGCCGGTCTTGCGGATGACGGCTTTCCAGGTCCCTGAGGGGGTCTTGACGATCGTTGCCATGGTGCGCTCCAGTACACGTGCTGTACTGAAATTGTACCTAAGCTACCGAATAACATGGAAAAGGGGCTTAGGATTTCTCCTAAGCCCCTGATTTTATTGGTGGGCCCTGCGGGATTCGAACCCGCAACCAAAGGATTATGAGTCCTCTGCTCTAACCGTTGAGCTAAAGGCCCGGTAAATCCTTACTGATCGCTGTCGAGGAAGCTGCGCAGCTTCTCCGAGCGGCTCGGGTGACGCAGCTTGCGCAGCGCCTTGGCTTCGATCTGGCGGATGCGCTCGCGGGTGACGTCGAACTGCTTGCCCACTTCTTCCAGCGTGTGGTCGGTGTTCATTTCGATACCGAAGCGCATGCGCAGCACCTTGGCCTCACGTGGGGTGAGCGAATCGAGCACTTCGCCGGTGGCGTCGCGCAAGCCCGAGTACATCGCCGCCTCGGCCGGGGCCAGGGTGGCGGTGTCTTCGATGAAGTCGCCCAGGTGCGAATCGTCGTCGTCACCGATCGGCGTCTCCATGGAGATCGGCTCCTTGGAGATCTTCATGATCTTGCGGATCTTCTCCTCGGGCATCTCCATCTTCTCGGCCAGGGTTGCGGGGTCCGGCTCGGAGCCGGTTTCCTGCAGGATCTGGCGGCTGATGCGGTTCATCTTGTTGATGGTCTCGATCATGTGCACCGGGATGCGGATGGTGCGCGCCTGGTCGGCGATCGAACGCGTGATGGCCTGGCGGATCCACCACGTGGCGTAAGTGGAGAACTTGTAGCCGCGGCGATATTCGAACTTGTCCACCGCCTTCATCAGACCGATGTTGCCTTCCTGGATGAGGTCGAGGAATTGCAGGCCGCGGTTGGTGTATTTCTTCGCGATCGAGATCACCAGGCGCAGGTTGGCCTCGGTCATTTCGCGCTTGGCGCGCCGCATCTTGGCTTCACCGGTGGACATCTGGCGATTGATGTCCTTGAGCTCCTTGAGCGGGATGCCCAGGTGCTCTTGCAGGTCGATCAGCTTTTGCTGCTCCTCGAGCACCGCAGGGTGGGCGCGCGACAGGTTCTCGGCGTAGCTCTTGCCGGCAGCGATTTCCTTCTTCAGCCAGTTGAGATCGGTTTCGCGGGTGGGGAAGTTCTTGATGAAGTGCGCGCGCGGCATGCCCGACCGATCCACGCACAGGCGCAGGATCTGGCGCTCGTGACCGCGGACCTGTTCCACCATCTGGCGCACCGAGTCACACAGGCGTTCGATGGACTTGGCGGTAAAGCGGATGTTGAGCAGCTCGTCCGAGATCTGCTGCTGGAGCAGCAGATAGTGGGTGTCCTGCGAGCCGCGCTTTTCCAGTACGTCGATCTTCTGTGCGTACAGGTCGCGAATGACCGCGAAGCGTGCCAGGGCATCGTTCTTGAGCTGTAGCAGCGACGCGGCATTGACGCGGGCGGCAATTTCCTCGTCGGTCTCTTCCTCGATGTCGCTGTCTTCGTCCGCTTCGCTTTCGTCACCGCTGGACGCGGTGTCGGTATCGTCTTCGGTGATGTTCTCGCCCGGTACTTCCTCGTTGCCGGTCTCGGGGCAGATCAGGCCGTCGATCAGATCTTCGATCTTGGCCTCGTCCGCCGCGATGCGGTCGACGATGCCCAGAATCTCGGCGATCGTGGTCGGGCAGGCGGAGATGGCCTGCACCATGTGCTTGAGGCCGTCCTCGATGCGCTTGGCGATTTCGATCTCGCCTTCGCGGGTCAGTAGCTCGACCGTACCCATCTCGCGCATGTACATGCGCACAGGGTCGGTGGTGCGGCCAAATTCGGAGTCGACCGAGGACAAGGCCTGTTCGGCCTCTTCCTCGGCGACGTCTTCATCGACGTTGCTGGCGACGTTGTCCGACATGAGTATGTCTTCGGCGGCGGGTGCCGCGTCGTAGACCTGGATGCCCATGTTGTTGAACGTGGCAATGATGCCTTCGATCTGTTCGGCGTCTGCGACATCATCGGGTAGATGGTCGCTGATTTCGGCGTACGTAAGATAGCCGCGCTCCTTGCCGAGCGTGATCAAGGTTTTCAGCCGTGTGCGGCGCACTTCAGCATCGAGCGGCGCTGCGACGGGGCTTTCGACGACCGGTGCGGCCTTGTCTTTCGCTTTGGAGGTCCGGCCCTTGGGGCTGGCCTTGCGCGGCGAATCCTTGGCTGTTTCGCGTGCCATAGCACTCCTCAGTAGAGGGTGTGAGAAAATGGGAAACCGAGAATTGTACTATAAATCCGATACTTTCGGCGCACTCGTGAGCTCGCGCTTCTCCAGTAGCAGCTCCGCCAGCCGCTGTCTTCCGCTGGCGTCGAGCCCTTGTTCGCGGTTCTGTTCAAGCAGTGTGGCGATCTCGGCACCGAGGCTGTCGCCCTGCAGTTTTCGCAGGCTGTCCTCAAAAAGTGTCTCGACAATGGCTTCGTCGAATTCGGCGTCCACGAGTTCCGCGGCGACGCGCGAAAGCGTCTCGGCGTGAGGCGTGTCGCGAAAGCGCTCGATGAGGGCGCCCAGCCCTCCGCTTGGCACCGCTTCGCCCAGGCTGAGCAGGTCGATGATGGCGATCAGGGCAAGGCCTTCCGGGCTGCCCGATGGCACCAGATCGACCGGCATGCGTGCCGCCCAGGTTGGATGCTGCATGATGAGTCGGAGCAGGGTGCCTGCGGTGGATGGTGGTTTGCGCCGACCCGCCAGGCGCGGTGCGGCTGATCCGCGCGCACGTGCGCCGGTGGCAAAGGCGGGGCGCAGCGGCACTTCGAGCGCTGCGTCAGCAGGCGGGGCTGGTGTGCGCTTGTGTTTCGAACTGGCGGCGAGCACCCCGAAGGCGTGCTCCACTTCGCCCTGCGTCAGTCCGCTGGCCTCGGCCACCGCCTTGATCACCTGCAGGCGCAGCAAGGGGGCCGCAATGCGGGTGACGAGCGGTGCCGCTTCGTGGACGAAAGCGGCGCGACCCTCGGCGGCGTCCATGTCGTGACGACTGCGCAGGGTCTCGATCAGGAAGCGCGCCAGGGGCATGGCGCTGGTCGCGGCCTTGCGAAAGGCGTCCGTGCCCTCGGCGCGAATGTAGGAGTCGGGGTCGTGCTCAGGGGGCAGGAACAGGAAGGCCAGGGTGGCGTCGTCGCGCAGGGACTCGAGCGCGTTTTCCAGTGCGCGCCAGGCCGCGCGGCCGCCGGCAGCGTCACCATCGAAGCAGAACACGACACGGTCGGTCTGGCGCAGCAAGGCGTGCACATGCTGCGCCGTGGTTGCCGTGCCGAGCGTGGCGACGGCGTTGGTGACGCCGAACTGGGCGAGGGCGACAACGTCCATGTAGCCCTCGACGACGACGGCAAAACCTTCGTCGCGGATCGGCTTCTGTGCCAGGTAGAGGCCGTAGAGCTCGCGTCCCTTCTCGAACAGCGGCGTTTCGGGCGAGTTCAGGTACTTGGGCTCGCCCTTGTCCAGCACGCGACCGCCAAAGGCGATGATGCGCCCGCGCCGGTCGTGGATGGGAAAGATGATGCGGTCGCGGAAGCGGTCATAGCGCTTGCCCTGGTCGTTGTCGATGACCAGGCCGGCGTCGGCCAGGGTCTTGCTCTGGTAGTCCGGCACGGCCTTGTGCAGCGCCTGCCAGTCGTCAGGCGCGTAACCCAGGCTGAAGCGTGCAGCGATCTCGCCCGACAGGCCGCGTTGCTTCAGATAGTCGATGGCGCGGCGCGCGGGACGCAGTTGCTCGCGATAGAAGCGCGCCGCCAGGCTCATGACCTCGTACAGGCGCTCGCTGCCATCGTCCTGCGTGGCGCTGCTGTTGCGGCCGTCGTCGGGTACTTGCAGGCCCGCCTGGTCCGCCAGCTCCTTCACCGCGTCGACAAAGCCCAGGCCGCTGTATTCCATGAGGAAGCCGACCGCGCTGCCGTGCACGCCGCAACCGAAGCAGTGATAGAACTGCTTGGAGGGGCTGACCGAGAATGAGGCGGATTTTTCGCCGTGGAAAGGGCAGCAGGCGAAGTAGTTCGCGCCGCTCTTCTTGAGCGGGACGTAGCGTTCGATGACGTCGACAATATCGACGCGCGACAGCAGCTCCTGGACGAAGGACTGAGGGATCATCGTGCGCCGGTGGTCGAGATCTGCGGCTGGCGGCGACGTGCCGTTGCAGACGCGTAAAATGCATCACGCCGGGTGAAGATCAGACGATCTTCACCCGGCGCAAGAGCAGCCGGAAAACCGGGTGCGCGGAGAATCAGTACATCTTCGGCGGCAGGGTCTGGCTGCGCAGGCGCTTGTGGTTGCGCTTCACGGCGGCGGCCAGCTTGCGCTTGCGCTCCGCAGTGGGCTTCTCGTAGAACTCGCGCGAGCGCAGCTCGGTCAGCACACCGGTCTTCTCGATGGTGCGCTTGAAGCGGCGAATCGCAACTTCAAACGGCTCGTTTTCCTTGAGGCGGATACCGGGCATTGCGGACTTCCTTGGGTGTCTGGTGGGCAGAAAGATCGCCAATATAAACCACGGGACAGGTCATGGCAAGTGCGACGTGACCGCAAGGCGTCGTGTGCGGCTGCGTGTGCGGGTTAAAATGGCGCATCGAATCAGATGGATGCAAGCCATGAAAGTGCTGGGGATCGAGACCTCCTGTGATGAGACCGGAGTGGCGGTGTACGACACTCAGGAGGGGCTGCTCGCGCATTGCCTGCACTCGCAGATCGACCTGCATGCCGCTTATGGCGGCGTGGTGCCTGAGCTGGCCTCGCGCGACCATATTCGACGCCTGCCGATCCTGCTCACCCAGACGCTGGAGCTTGCCGGGCTGAACGCAGCCGACATCGATGCCGTGGCCTATACCTCAGGGCCTGGCCTGGCCGGCGCCTTGCTTGTGGGCGCGAGTGTGGCCGAGTCCTTCGCGCTGGCGCGGGGCATTCCCGCCTTGCCGGTGCATCATCTCGAAGGTCACTTGTTGTCGCCGCTGTTATCGGCCGATCCGCCGCAGTTTCCCTTCGTTGCCCTGCTGGTGTCGGGCGGGCACACGCAACTGATGCGGGTGCGCCGGGTGGGCGACTATGCGTTGCTGGGCGAATCGGTCGATGACGCCGCCGGTGAGGCCTTCGACAAGACCGCCAAGCTGCTCGGCCTGGGTTACCCCGGGGGGCCGCAGCTCGCCCGACTGGCGACGCAAGGCGTGGCGGGGCGCTTTCGTCTGCCGCGACCGATGCTCCACTCGGGCGATCTGGATTTCAGCTTCAGTGGCTTGAAGACCGCGGTGCTCAATGTGGTTTCGGGGCCGGAGTGGGACCCGGAACGCATGGCTGACCTGGCCGCTGAATTCCAGCACGCGGTGGCCGAGGTCTTGTGCGCAAAGGCATTGGCCGCCCTGAAGAAGACCGGGCTGAAGACGCTGGTGGTGGCAGGAGGGGTGGGGGCCAATCAGCACTTGCGACAAGTGCTGGACGAAGCCTTGCAAAAAAAGGGGGGGCGAGTCCACTACCCGGAGCCTGCGCTGTGTACCGACAACGGCGCCATGATCGCCTTTGCCGGCGCGCTGCGCCTGGCTGCGGGCGAGGTGGTGGGTGGCGAGCCCGCGGTACGCATCCGGCCGCGCTGGCCGCTGGCTGAGCTGCAGCCGCCACAGTCAGCCAGGCAGTGATGGATAGCTGATGCCGGCGCCCCGGGCCTGCGGAGCAGACAGGGGCAGCGCCCGGGCGATGGGCAATCCTTCAGCGTGCGTCGGCTTTCTTGCCGCCGCCGATCTTGCCTTCGGTGCCGGCGCTCAGGCGTGCGATGTTGGCCGCGTGACGCCAGAACAGCAGGCCGGCCATGATCAGCAGCACCACCACGATGGGGTGCGGGCCGAGAAACATCAGGCCCGAAATCGGTGCCGCCGCCGCCGCCGCCAGCGCCGCGGCGGAAGAGTAGCGCGTGACGAAGGCCACCGTCAGCCAGACCAGCGCGCACAGAACGGCAAGCTGGACATCCACGCCGATCATCACGCCCAGCGCGGTGGCGACGCCCTTGCCGCCCTTGAAGCGCAGGAAGACGCTGAAAATGTGACCGAGAAGCGCGAACAGGCCGGCGCACGCAGCCTCCAGGGGCGTGAAGCCGAGCTTGCTCGCCAGCCACACCGCCAGCCAGCCCTTCAGGCAGTCGCCAACCAGCGTCAACACCGCCGCGCCTTTGTTGCCGCTGCGCAGCACGTTGGTGGCGCCCGGGTTGCCCGAGCCGTAGCGACGCGGATCTTCCAGACCGAACAACTTGCTGGTGACAACGGCAAAGGGTATCGAGCCCAGTACATAGGCCGCGAGGAGCATCAAAGACAGGAAAAACAGGGACATCATTGCTCCGCGTTTTCCGCCATGACGGAAAACGAATGCATGGAAGGGTCAGGGTGAGGGCACAACGAGCATTTGCGGCTCCGGCCAGCGCCCGCGCACAGGATAGAATCGCACCGATTCTAAACGGGAACCAGCATGGATTTCATCTTCATCGAGGAGCTGCGGGTCAAGGCCTGGGTCGGCGTGTACGAACGCGAGAAGACCGGGCAGCAGACGGTCGAGCTCAATCTCACCTTTGGTGTTCCCGACGCCGCTGCCGAGCATGACGACATTGCCGACACCATCGATTACGCCGTTGTCACCCAGCGCATTCGCGAGGAGTTGGGGCTGCGTCATTTCAATCTGATCGAGAGCCTGGGCGAATTCGTCGTCAACTTGCTGTTCGACGAGTTTCACGCGCCCTGGGTCAAGCTGCGCGTGGCCAAGATCGGCGTGATGAAGGATGTGCGCCGCGTCGGCGTCTTCATCCAGCGCGGCCGAGGTGGGGTGGAGCCACCGCCGGCCGGCGTCTAGGCAATGCCCGGACTTTCAGCGCTGAGTCACTGCTCTTCTCATGCCGCCAGGTCTTCGATGGGCTTTCCCTGTGCCAACCAGTCCAGCACCCATTGTGGACGACGACCGTGGCCGCTCCAGCCTTGTTCGGGTTTGGCCGGGTTGCGATATTTGATCACCGCGGGCGGCTTGTCCTTCCTGACAGCGGGGGGCGCGCTGCCTTCGGCCTCGGTCGTTGTGCTTGCGACCTGGCTTGTCGGCGCTGCGAGCGCCTCATCCGGCATCACATCGTGTGGGGCTGGCAGTTTTTGCGCCTGTTTGGGTGTTTTTTTGCGCGTTGCGCGCTGCGGGGTGGCCGTGCGCTGATCAATTTCCGCTTCGATTTTCGTCAGCAGCTCGCGCAGGTCGGGAAGCGTATAGCTCGAAAGGTCCATGGTATTTCCTCGGTGATACCGCACTCCTGCGGTCAATGGATTTCCCGGGTTCATTTCCCCGCCCATGGGCCGTACGCGAAAACCATGAGCGGAAATCTTGCCAGCAACTGGAAGGCGGATTGAAGCCCTTGAATCTACGAACTGATGTAGTCAGCTCATTGCGCTATTGCAACGCCTCAGTTGGCGACATCGACCAGCTTGGCCTGCAGCACGCGCAAAAGGTCGTGCGGATGAATGCCGACCAGATAGCCGCGACGGCCGCCATTGATGTACACCAGCGCCAGGTCGAGCACCGTGCGTTCGATATACACCGGCATGGGCTTGCGGGTGCCAAAGGGTGAGGTGCCACCGACGAGATAGCCGGTGTGGCGATTGGCGGTTTCGGGCTTGCAGGTTTCGATGCGCTTGCAGCCAATCTGGCGTGCGAGTTCCTTGGTCGAGACCTTGCGGTCGCCGTGCATGAGCACGATCAGCGGCTGCGCGTTTTCATCTTCCATGATCAAGGTCTTGATCACGGCGTGTTCATTCACATTGAGTTCGCGGGCTGAAACGGCGGTGCCGCCGTGATCCTCATAATCATAGAGGTGGCTGGAATAGGCCATGCCGTGCTGGCGCAGGAAGCGTGTTGCGGGGGTCTCGGGCGCGTGGGTGTCGTGGCGGCTCATGATTGAATTCCGGAAGATGCTGAAGAGGCTTTGCGCGTTGATGTGCAGCGCCTTGTCTCGGTCAGGCACGAGGATGGTGCTTGGCATGCAATTGCTTGAGTCTCTCACGTGCGACATGGGTGTAGACCTGGGTGGTCGAAATGTCGGCATGACCGAGCAGCAACTGCACTACGCGTAAATCTGCGCCGTGATTGAGCAAATGGGTCGCAAAGGCATGGCGCAGGGTGTGCGGCGAGATACGCTCGGCCGGAATGCCGGCAATGAGCGCGTTTTGCTTGATGATGCGCCAGAACATCTGGCGTGTCATGCCGCGGCCAAAGCGGGTGACGAAGACCTCATCGCAGCTGCGGCCCGCGAGCAGTGTGGGGCGGCCCTCGCGCATGTAGCGCACGATCCAGTCCGCGGCGATTTCACCGAGCGGGACCAGGCGCTCCTTGCTGCCCTTGCCCATCACCCGCAGCACGCCCTGGTCAAGGCTGACGCCAAACAACTTGAGCCCGATCAGCTCCGAAACCCGTAGTCCGGCTGCATACAGCACTTCGAGCATGCAGCGGTCGCGCACGCCTTGTGGCGTGTGCACGTCGGGTGCTGCCAGCAGGGCCTCGACCTGGGCTTCGCTGAGAGTCTTGGGGAAGCGCTGAGCCGGTAGTGGTGGATCGAGCATCAGCGTCGGATCGATGCTGATCTCGCGGTTTGCCAGCAGGTGACGGTAGTAGCGCCGCCAGCTGGCGAGCAGGCGGCGCTGGCTGGCTGGGCGGGCGCGCAGGCTGAATTCGGCGAGATAGGCGGCGAGATCGCTGGACTGTGCCTGCGCGAGTGGGGTAGCGCGTGCGCTCAGCCACACGGCAAACAAGGCGAGGTCACTGCGGTAGCCGCTGAGGGTGTTACGGGCAAGCCCGTGTTCAAGCCACAGGCTGTCGATGAAGCGGTCGAGTTCGGCGCGTGCGGCGGCGGGCAGGGCCGCCTCTGCCGGGCCTGGTCGTGGCTTCACGTCGCGCCTTCGTGGCGCAACAGCCAGCGCTTGACCTCGAGCAGCCAGCCACCACTGCTGTGGGCAAAGCCGCCCAGGCCCTGAGCGGAGGTGACGCGATGACAGGGCACGATGAGCGGGAAGGGGTTCGCGCCACAGGCCTGACCAACCGCGCGCGCGGCACTGCCGAGCTGCCTGGCAAGCTCGCCGTAACTGCGCGTCTGCCCGGGCGGAATGGCGCTGATCGCGGCCCAGACGCGGCGCTGGAAAGGCGTGCCGCAGGCACGCAGTGGCAGCGCCAGGGCGGCTGCGGGGTCGTCGAACCAGGCGTGGAGCGCCACGGCGGCGGCACGCGCAGTGTCGTTTTCGGGTTCTTGCAGTGTGCTGTCCGGCGCCAGGAAGATCAGTTCGCTGAGTTCCGCACCGGCGCTGCGAATGCCCAAGGGTCCAAACGGCAGCGCGATCACGGCGTCAAGATCGCTCACGCAGTCAGGCACCTTGACGCAAGAGGCTGCGCCCGCAGGCGGTAGTAAGGACATTTTCGCCTCAGCGCTCGGGTTTGAGCAGGTCTGCCTTGAGCGCGGAGTCCGCGGGGCCCTCGCCGAGCCAGATGCGCAGGAGCGCAGGATAGAAGGCCGGGTCCGCAATGTCGCTGCCCTGCACCTGGCCATTGATCAGCAGGCGGGTCGCACCGCTGGCAAGCTGGTCGAGAATGAGCTCGGTTCCCGCCTTGGCCTCGCCGCTGCCCATTATCGCCGTGAGCAGTGCATCGGTGGCGGGTTTCAAGGCGGCGAGCGTGATGCTGTCGTGGTTGCGTTCCAGGCCTGCGAGCAAGGCGTCGGCGAACTGCTTGCCCTTGAGGTCGCGGATCATGACGATGCGGATGCGCTTCACGCCAGCGTCGTCCAGCACGGCGGCGGGGCTACTCGTGGGCTGGCGCAGATAGAGCCCCATCGCATACACCTTGAAGGTCAGGCGTGTGCGCAGGCCGGCGCCATTGAGTTCGACGCGCGTGTTCTCCACGCTGTCCTGCGACTTGAAGTCCACGCCGCCCACGTCGATGTTCGCGAGGGCCAGACTGGCCGTCAGTACTGCGGCCGCCACGAAGAGAGCTGCGAGTGGACGGCAGATGAGGAACTTCATGGTGTGCACTCCTGGAATGGGAGTTAGAGATCAGCGGCGAGAGATCAGCGGCGGATTTCACCGTTACCGAACACGATCCATTTCTGGCTGGTCAGGCCTTCAAGACCGACCGGTCCACGCGCATGGATCTTGTCGGTGGAGATGCCGATTTCTGCGCCCAGCCCGTACTCGAAGCCGTCGGCAAAGCGCGTCGAGGCATTGACCATCACCGAGGACGAGTCCACCTCGCGCAGGAAGCGCATGGCGTGGCTGTAGTTTTCGGTGACGATGGCTTCGGTGTGGCCCGAACTGAAGGTGTTGATGTGGGCGATGGCCTCGTCCAATCCATCCACCAGCTTCACCGCGATGATGGGGGCGAGGTATTCCTCGCGCCAGTCGGCTTCGGTGGCGGGCACAAGCTTGTCGGTGCTGATGCCGGCGTCGCGCAGCAGCGCCAGCGCGTCGGCGCAGCAGCGCATCTCGACGCCCTTGGCGGCCAGTGTGCGGCCGATCTCGGGCAGATAGATGTCGGCCACGGTGCGCGCGACGAGCAGGGATTCAGCGGTGTTGCAGGTGCCGTAGCGCTGCGTCTTGGCATTGTCCACGATCGGCACCACCTTTGCGGGATCGGCCTCGTCGTCGATATAGACGTGGCAGTTGCCGTCGAGGTGCTTGATCACCGGCACGCGCGCGTCCTTCGAGATGCGTTCGATCAGGCTCTTGCCGCCGCGCGGCACGATGACGTCGACGAATTCGGGCATGGTGATGAGCGCGCCCACCGCCTCGCGGTCGGTGGTGTCGACAACCTGCACCGCGTGTTCGGGCAGCCCGGCAGCAAGCAGCCCGGCGCGCACGCAAGCGGCGATGGCGCGGTTGGCGTGGATGGCCTCCTTGCCGCCGCGCAGGATGGCGGCATTGCCCGATTTCAGGCATAGCGCGGCCGCATCGGCGGTGACGTTGGGGCGGGCCTCGTAGATGATGCCGATGACACCCAGCGGCACGCGCATCTTGCCGAGCTGGATGCCCGAGGGGCGGCGCTTGATCTCGCTCATCTCACCGACCGGGTCAGGCAGGGCGGCAACCTGCTCAAGGCCGACGGCCATGGCTTCCACGCCCTTGGCGTCGAGGGTCAGACGGTCGATGAGTGCCGCTTCCAGACCTGCAGCGTGGGCCTGCTCGAGGTCCTGCGCGTTGGCCGTGAGCAGCTCGCTGCGGCGCGCGCGAACTTCGGCGGCCATGGCCAGCAGGGCGGTGTTCTTGAGTGCGCTCGGGGCAGCGGCGAGCACGCGCGAGGCGGCGCGAGCCTGGCGGCCGAGGGTCTGCATGTAGGTGTGGATGTCCATCGCGGTGTCAGGCTGATCGGGCTAAACGATCATTAAAACACCGAACAGCAGGCCTGGGCTATGTGCGGCGTGCCAGTCGCAGCGCGAGCTGGAGGAATTCGTCCCACACGTCGCCTGCGAGCAGGCCCTTGATCATGCGGTCGATGCGGGCGGCGTGCACCAGCGCGCTGCGCAGCGCGCCCATGCTCAGACGGGCGAGGGCGCGATTCACCGCCTGCTGGCGGCGGGGGTCAAAGATGCGCTCGGCCTTGAACAGCGCCGTCAGGGGCTGGCCGTCATCACGGCCCTGGCACAGCGTGGCCAGGCTGCGGGTCTCGTGGGCGAGCGCCCACAGCACCAGCGGCGGCGCCGCACCTTCGCCCTTGAGGCCTTCGAGCAGGCGCGCGCAGCGCGCGGGGTCGCCTTCGATGACGGCCTGACGCAGTTTGTCGATGTCGTAGCGGGCGACGCTGAGCACCGCATCCTGTACCTGCTCCAGGCTGAGCGCGCCTTCGGGGTGAAGCAGGCCGAGCTTGAGGATCTCCTGGTGGGCGGCGAGCAGGTTGCCTTCGACGTGCTCGGCGATGAAGGCGAGCGCATCGGCGCTGGCGGTCTGCTTCTGCGCGGCGAGGCGACGGCCCAGCCAGTCGGGCAGGCGCTCACGCTCGGGGGCGTTGAGCTCGAGGCAGTGCGCTGCCTCCGACACCGCTTTGAACCAGTTGGTCTTGCGCACCGTCCAGTCGAGTTCGGGCAGCGTGATCAGGGTCAGCGTCTGTGCCGGCAGGGCGGCGACGTAACGCTGCAGCGCATCGCCGCCGTCGCGGCCCGGCTTGCCGGTGGGGATGCGCAGATCGATCAGCTTGGCGCCGCCGAACAAGGACAGATTACCTGCCGCCAGGGTGAGCGCGTCCCACTTGAATCCCTGGCCGACGACCAGAGTCTCGCGTTCGTCGTAAGCCTGGCGTTTCGCCGCGGCCCGGATCGCATCGGCGGCCTCGAGCACCAGCAAGACCTCGTTGCCGTGCACCAGCCACAGCGGTGCGAGCGGCTTGTCGAGCGCAGCGGAGAGCTGGTCGGGGCGCAGGTTCACGGCAGGGCGGGCCTCAGGCCGCTGGCGCTGCTGCGGCCAGTCGCCGCATCAACTGTTGCAGCAGGTCGTTCTGCATGTCTCTGTAGAGCAGCGTTTCTTCCTGTTCCTTGCCCAGCACCTGAGAGTCGTCGAAGGTATATTCGCGCGCTGCCGAGATGGACGTGGGGGCGATCAAGGCCTTGCCCGTCTTGTCCAGCAATTGAAAGCGCAGGGTCTGGGTGAGCTGATACTCACGCACCTTGCCGGCGCCGGTGAGGCTGAGAATCTCGCGTCCGCGCTCGTTGGCGAGAATCTGCAGGCGGGCGTCGGCCTGCGCGGCGTCCTCGGTCACGGTGGTGCTGCCGGTAGTGGCGATCAGGCGGCGCAGGCTCGCACCCAGTGCGGTCAGTTCGCTGGCACTGACGTGCAGCGTGGCGAATTCCAGCCGTTGCGGGCCGCGCAGCTTGAAGCCGCAGCCCGACAGCAGCAGGCCGCTGAGGGCCGCGCCGCCCAGCACCAGGCGGCGGCGGGAGGGTGAGCGTGCCTGGTGGTCCGGAGTCATGAGGTGATGGTGGCAGGGCATGGCGGCGTCCTCAGACAACGATGTTGACCAGGCGACCGGGCACGACGACGATCTTCCTTGCCGGCTTGCCTTCCATGAACTTCAGCGCCGCTTCCGATCCCAGGGCGAGCGCCTCGATATCGGCCCTGGGGGCGTCGGCAGCGAGCTTGATGCTGCCGCGCAGCTTGCCATTGACCTGCAGCACGAGCTCGACCTCGTCCTGCTTGAGCGCAGCTGCGTCCACTTCCGGCCAGCGGGCGCCGATGATGCCGCCGCCAAAGCCGCAGTCCTGCCACAGCGCGTGACAGATGTGCGGGGTGATGGGCGAGAGCAGGCGCAGCAGGATGGAAAAACCTTCCTCAGCCACTTCGGCATGGGCGGCGGCATCGGCGCCGGCGCTGTCCTTTTGCGCCTTCTCGAGCGCGTTGAGGATCTTCATCGCGGCCGACACCACGGTGTTGAACTGGTGCTTGCCGAAGTCGTAGCTCGCCTGCCTGAGATGGGTGTGAATCTCACGGCGGGTGTCGGCGGCGGCGGCAGGCAGGGTGTTTGCGCTCAGCCTGCGCGTGCTGGGCAGCAAGGCGCGGGTGGTGGAGGCGAAGCCATGGCCGTAGCTCCATACCCGACGCAGGAAGCGCGAGGCGCCTTCGACGCCAGCATCCGACCATTCGAGCTGCTGATCGGGTGGGGCGGCGAAGATGATGAACAGACGCGCGGTGTCGGCGCCGTACTGGTCCACCAATGACTGCGGATCAACGCCGTTATTTTTCGACTTCGCCATCTTCTCGATGCCGCCGATGACGACCGGCAGGCCGTCCGCCTGCAGTCGGGCGGCGGTGATGCGGCCGCGTTCGTCGCGATCGACGAGCACATCGGCGGGGTTGATCCACTGCTTCTTGCCGCCTTCGAGTTCGCGGTAATAGGTCTCTGCCACCACCATGCCCTGGGTGAGCAGGGCCTTGAACGGCTCGGAGACGTCCACCAGCCCGCAATCACGCATCGCGCGTGTGAAGAAGCGCGAATACAGCAGGTGCAGGATGGCATGCTCGATGCCGCCGATGTATTGATCCACCGGCGCCCAGTAGTTGGCGCGCGCGTCCACCATCGCGCTGTTGTTGTCGGCGCAGGCGTAGCGCAGGAAGTACCAGGACGATTCGACGAAGGTGTCCAGCGTGTCGGTTTCGCGCTTGGCGGGCTTGCCGCACCGGGGGCAGTCGCAGTTGTAGAACTCGGGCATCTTGGCCAGCGGCGAGCCACGGCCGGTGACTTCGACGTTCTCGGGCAGCACCACCGGCAGTTGCTCATCCGGCACCGACACATCGCCGCAGTCGGCGCAGTGGATCATGGGAATCGGGCAGCCCCAGTAGCGCTGGCGCGAGATGCCCCAGTCGCGCAGGCGGTATTGCACGCGCTTTTGCCCCAGACCCTTGGCGGCGAGATCAGCGGCGATCGCATCGACCGCGCCAGCAAAGTCCAGGCCGTCGTACTTGCCCGAGTTCACCAGCCTGCCGTAGCCGGCGTAATCGTCCTGCCAGGGTGCGAGGGTGTCGGCGTAGGCCTCACTGCCGACCACCATGCGGATCGGCAGTGCGTAGCGGGTGGCAAAGGCGAAGTCGCGCTCGTCGTGTGCCGGCACGGCCATCACCGCGCCTTCGCCGTAGCCCATCAGCACGTAGTTGGCGACCCAGACCTCGAGTGGCTCGTCGCTCAACGGGTGGCGCACCTTGAGGCTGGTGGCCATGCCCTTTTTTTCCATCGTGGCGATGTCGGCTTCGGCGACGCCGCCGCGTTTGCATTCCTCGATGAACTCGGCCAGCGCCGGGTTGTTGATCGCGGCCTGGGTGGCGAGCGGGTGCTCGGCGGCGACCGCGACATAAGTCGCCCCCATGAGGGTGTCGGCGCGGGTGGTGAACACCTTCAGCACGCCCTCGCTGCCGATGCTGGCGACGTCATACGGGAAGCTGATCTCGACGCCTTCGGAGCGCCCGATCCAGTTCTTCTGCATCAACTTGACCTGCTCGGGCCAGTCCGGCAGGTCGTCAAGCGCGGCCAGCAACTCGTCGGCGTAGGCGGTGATCTTCATGTAGTACATGGGGATCTCGCGCTTTTCGACGAGGGCGCCGGAGCGCCAGCCGCGACCGTCGATGACCTGCTCGTTGGCGAGCACGGTTTCATCCACCGGGTCCCAGTTCACCGCGCCCAGGCGCTTGTAGATCAGGCCCTTCTCGTACAGGCGGGTGAACAGCCACTGCTCCCAGCGGTAGTACTCGGGCGTGCACGTGGCCAGTTCGCGCGACCAGTCGATGGCGAAGCCGAGCCGCTTCAACTGGCCCTTCATGTATTCGATGTTGGAATAGGTCCACCTGGCCGGTGGCACGTTGTTCTGGATCGCGGCGTTTTCGGCCGGCATGCCGAAGGCGTCCCAGCCCATCGGCTGCAGCACGTTGTAGCCCTTCATGCGGTGAAAGCGTGCGAGCACGTCACCGATGGTGTAGTTGCGCACGTGCCCCATGTGCAGCTTGCCCGAGGGGTAGGGGAACATCGACAGGCAGTAGTACTTGGGCTTGCTCGCGTCTTCGGTCACGCGGAAGGCGTCGGTGGAGTCCCAGTGCTGCTGGGCGGCCGTCTCGACGGCGGCGGGCTGGTATTTGTCCTGCATGAGCGTGCGTGCGAGCCTGAAGGCGTTGAAAACGCGCGAGTATACCGCGAAGCCGGGGCGGACCGCGAAGCGTGCGTGGTGGCTGCGGGGGCTGCGGCAGGTCGCCGGGGCAGTGCGGACCGGACAAAAAAATACCCCGCCGCAGCGGGGTGTCAAATGCGAGCGTCGGCCACGCCTGCTTCAGAGGGCCCGGGACGAGCCGCCGACGCTGCGCTGCCAGCTGGTGTGGAAGGCGGTGAACATGTCTTCCATCGCAATCAGCGGCAAGCGCCAGGTGCGGCTGTGGCTACGCACGAAGGGCAGCACCTGGGGAGCACACAAGGTGTTGCGTTCCTGGTCCAGCAGGGCGGTGAAGGCGTCCATGCAGGCGCCCCAGTATTCGGCGTTGCCGACCCAGCCGGTCTCGGCTGTGGCAGTGCGCACCGCCTTGCTCCACAGGGCTTCTGCGCGTGCGGTCGAAACTCCGGCCTTGCGGGCATACCAAGGTAGCAGTTTGGGCGTTTTCATGATGTTTTCTCCTGAGCGCCGGGTCTCGGCGCGATGATCCTGCCGGTCTCGTGGACCTCGCCTCAGTGGCGATTGTCGTGCCGCAATATTGATCGGCGGCGTTTCCGTGGGCTTGATTCTATTGACGTTTGGTCGGAAATACTGTGAATTGGTTCCGTATCTACAGCAAAAATGTTGCCATGCACAAATGGAAAATAGCGCTTGCGTGATTGTTTGGCAAGTATTTGTGCTGCAATGCAACATCGTCTTGCATCTGACTCTGCACAGACCCATGCCACTACGGCGCGCCACCCATGAATCGAAGCTCAGGCCGGCGGCATTACAATGCACGGCCTACGAAGGAGCGCTGATGTCCAACCTGCTCGCCAATCTCAACACCGAACAACTGCAGGCCGTCACCCTGCCTGCGCAGCACGGCCTCATCCTTGCGGGCGCTGGCTCGGGCAAGACGCGCGTGCTCACGACCCGCATCGCCTGGCTGATACAGTCCGGTCAGGTCGACCCCGCCGGCATCCTGGCGGTGACCTTCACCAACAAGTCCGCGAAGGAGATGCTTGCCCGCCTCGCGACCATGCTGCCGGTGAGCACGCGCGGCATGTGGGTCGGCACCTTCCATGGCCTGTCCAACCGCTTGTTGCGCGCTCACCATCGCGATGCCGGGCTGCCGCAGTTGTTCCAGATCCTGGATTCGGCGGATCAGCTTGCTGCCATCAAGCGTCTGTTGAAGACGCTCAATGTCGACGACGAGAAGTTCCCGCCGCGCGAACTGCAGCAGTTCATCAATGGCCAGAAGGACGCGGGCATCCGGGCGCATGCGGTCGAGGCCTGGGACGATTACACGCGGCAACGTGTCCAGCTTTATCAGGAATACGAGTCGCAGTGCCAGCGCGAAGCGGTGGTGGATTTTGCCGAGTTGTTGTTGCGCAGCTATGAGCTGCTCGAGCGCAACGAGCCGCTGCGCCGCCACTATCAGCGCCGCTTTCGCCACATTCTGGTCGACGAGTTCCAGGACACCAACCGCTTGCAATACCGCTGGCTGAAGCTGTTTGCCGACGAGGGACGTGAAGGCGGGGCGGCGATGTTCTGCGTCGGCGACGACGACCAGAGCATCTACCGCTTCCGGGGCGCGGAGGTGGGCAACATGCTCGACTTCGAGCGCGAGTTTCGCGTGCCCAACGTGATCCGGCTGGAGCAGAATTACCGCTCGCACAGCAACATCCTGGATGCGGCCAATGCCGTCATCCGCCACAACACCAAGCGCCTGGGCAAGAACCTGTGGACCGACCAGGGCGCGGGCGAGCCGATCCGTGTGTACGAGGCGTTCGCCGATGGCGACGAGGCGCGCTGGATTGTTGAGGAAGTTCAGGCGCTGGTGCGCGAGGGCGCGCTGAGGAGCGAAATCGCGCTGCTGTATCGCTCCAACGCGCAGTCACGCGTGCTTGAGCACCAGCTGTTTTCCGCCGCCATTCCCTACCGCGTGTATGGCGGGCTGCGTTTTTTCGAGCGCCAGGAGATCAAGCATGCGCTCGCCTATCTGCGCCTGATTGCCAATGAAGACGATGACACTTCGTTTGCGCGCGTGGTCAACTTCCCCACCCGCGGCATTGGCGCGCGTTCGCTGGAGCTGCTGAGCGACGCGGCGCGCACCTACAACACCAGCTTCTACGCGACCGTGCCGCATCTCAGTGGCAAGCCGGGCAGCGTGCTGGCGCAGTTCGTGCGCCTGGTCGAGGATATGCGCCGCGATACCGCCGGTCTGCCGCTGCCTGAAGTGGTCGATCACGTCCTCGACCACAGTGGTCTGCGCGCGCATTACAAGGCTGACAAGGACGGGCGCGAGCGCCTGGAGAATCTGGACGAACTGCTCAATGCGGCGGCCTATTTCGCTGCCGAGGTGCAGGTCAACGCGCGCACCGATGCCGACTCCGAGGTCGATGCGCGTATGCAGGCGCACGCTCAGCTTGCTGATTTCCTTGCCCATGCCTCGCTCGAAGCCGGCGACCATCAGGCCGATCAGGGCGCGGATGCGGTGCAGTTGATGACCGTGCATTCGGCGAAAGGACTGGAGTTCAACGCGGTCTTTCTGTCCGGGCTGGAAGAGGGCCTGTTTCCGCACGAGAACAGCATCCTCGAGAGCGATGGACTGGAAGAGGAGCGGCGTCTGATGTACGTGGCGGTGACGCGTGCGCGTGAGCGCCTGTATCTGTCCTTCGCGCAGAGCCGGATGCTGCACGGACAGACGCGCTACAACCTGCGCTCGCGCTTTCTGGAGGAGATTCCGACCGAGCTCGTGAAGTGGCTGACGCCGCCCAATCCACGCTCGGCGGCAGGCGGGGCCATGGGTGGGGTGGGGGGCGGCTATTTCAAGCCTTCCGCCCCGGTCCCGCTTGAGCGCGCGCCGCGACCAAGTTTTGCGACCCTGCCCAATGGTTTGAAGATTGGGCAGTCGGTGAGTCATGCAAAGTTTGGTCAGGGGGTGATCGTGGCGGCCGAAGGCAGCGGGACGGATGCCAAGGTGCAGATCAAGTTCGAGACGGCGGGGGTGAAGTGGTTGCTGCTGGCGGTGGCGAAGCTGGAGGCGGTGTGAGCGTGGGGTGAACGCGATCTGAACGCATATGGGGCGCGCGAGGCCCAGGACACGCAGGTGGTGAGTTCAGCGGTGGGTGGTCCAGGATGCAGGACGGGGGCAGGCAAGTCGTGGGTGGTCCGGGGCGCAGGACGCGGGGTGTTTGCTCCGCCGGCTGCGGAACTCGCTCGCTGCGCTCGCTCAGACAGTCCTCGCCGGCTGCGCAAACGCCCCGCATCCTGTGCCCCTGCGGCGGATGGCGGGGGGCGGCGGAAGAGGCTCAGGCGCCGAAGGTGCGCGCCAGGGTGTTGTAGAGCGCGACGAATTCCTGCGACAGCTTGTGCTTCGGGTCGAGGTGGATCATGGGTCTGGCCTGCTCGTGCGATTCCTTGATCTTCACCGAGGCGGACAAATAGGGCTGCAGCACCGGCAGGCCCTCGTCGATCAGCTCCTGCACCACTTTTTGCGGCAGATTGGCGCGCGGCTGGAACTGGTTGACGACAATGCCTTCCACGCGCAGATCACGGTTGTGGTCGGATTTGATCTCCTCCACGTTTTCCAGCAGCGAATACAGCGCCTTGCGCGAGAACTCGTCGCAGTCGAAGGGGATCAGGCAGGCGTCGGCGGCGATCAGCGCCGAGCGCGTGAAGAAGTTCAGCGCCGGCGGGGTGTCGATGAACACGCAGTCGAAATCTCCCGCCAGTTCGTTGAGCGCATCGCGCAGCTTGTAGATCTTGTAGCGTGACTCCAGCTTGCCCTGCAATTCCTCGAGCAGGGGGTGCGAGGGCATCACGTACAGCTGGTCGAAGGGCGTTGCCACCACAAAATCGGCGGTCGCGCGTGGGTTGAGCTTGAAGTTCAGCGTCTGGTCGAAGAAATCGGCGAGCGTGGACTGCACCTCATCGCCGGTGGCGCCGAGCAGGTACTGGGTGGAGTTGCCCTGAGGGTCGAGATCGACCACCAGCGTGCGCTTGCCCTGCTGCGCGCTGATGGCCGCGAGGTTGCAGGTGATGGTCGACTTGCCCACTCCGCCTTTCTGGTTGAACACCACGCGTCGCATTCTTCGCTCCCTTCGTCAGAGTGGGCATTCTGCCAAAAAAGCGGCAGCCGAAGGGGTTTTGCGCAGCGCCCACATAAGCAAAGCGTCGTGCCAAAGGCCTGTGGCCTGCGCTAAACTTCCGGCTGGTCAATCGTGGCCATCCCGCCGCCGCCCATGGCAGCGGACACGGCGAACCCAAAAACAAGATCAGACTTGCCCGAACATCGGAATCGCGCAACCCGTTCCGGGAATGTGCGGTGCACGCGGGCCCTGCGCCCGTTCCAACGCTTTAAACATGCCTCATTGGTACGAGGGGAGAAACCATGGATCAGGATTTCATCGCCGCTGCGCTCGACTATCACCGCTCCCCGACGCGGGGGAAGATTTCGGTCGTCCCGACCAAGGGACTGACCAATCAGCGTGATCTCGCACTGGCCTACTCGCCGGGGGTGGCGGCCGCTTGTGATGCCATCGTCGCCGACCCGGCCCAGGCCTTCGAGCTCACCAGCCGTGGCAATCTGGTTGGCGTGGTCACCAATGGCACGGCGGTGCTGGGGCTGGGCAACATCGGTCCGCTGGCCTCCAAGCCGGTGATGGAAGGCAAGGGCTGCCTGTTCAAGAAGTTTGCCAACATCGACGTGTTCGACATCGAACTGGCCGAGAACGACCCCGACAAGCTGATCGAGATCATCGCCGCGCTCGAGCCCACGCTGGGCGGTATCAACCTTGAGGACATCAAGGCCCCGGAGTGCTTCTACATCGAGAGGAAGCTGCGCGAGCGCATGAAGATTCCGGTCTTCCATGATGACCAGCATGGCACCGCGATCATCTCGGCGGCTGGTCTGATCAACGGCCTCAAGGTCGTGGGCAAGGACATCGGCAAGGTCAAGCTGGTGTGTTCCGGCGCCGGTGCGGCGGCGATCGCCTGCCTGGACATGATGGTCAGCGTGGGTTTGCAGCGCGAGAATATCTACGTCTGCGATTCCAAGGGCGTGATCCATGAGGGGCGCGAGGCCAACATGGAGCCGACCAAGGCGCGCTACGCGCAGAAGACCGAGGCGCGTACGCTCAATGACGTCATCGAGGGCGCCGACGTCTTCCTTGGTCTGTCGACCGCGGGGGTGCTGAAGGCCGAGATGGTGGCAAGGATGGCCGACAAGCCGCTGATCTTCGCGCTCGCCAATCCGAACCCTGAAATCCTGCCTGCCGACGCCAAGGCTGTGCGTCCGGACTGCGTGATCGCCACCGGGCGTTCCGACTTTCCGAACCAGGTGAACAACGTCCTGTGCTTTCCCTTCATCTTCCGTGGTGCGCTCGATGTCGGTGCGACCACGATCAATGAAGAGATGAAGCTGGCGTGCGTGAATGCGATTGCCGAGCTGGCGCAAGCCGAGGCCAGCGACATTGTTGCCAGCGCCTACGGCGGCCAGGAGCTGAGTTTCGGCCCCGAGTACATCATCCCCAAGCCCTTCGATCCGCGCCTGATTGTGAGGATTGCCCCGGCGGTGGCGCGCGCCGCGATGGAATCCGGCGTGGCGACCAAGCCGATCGAGGACTTCGACGCCTACGTTTCCAGCCTCAATGCCTTCGTGTATCAGTCCGGCATCGTCATGAAGCCGATGTTCTCCTCGGCCAGATCGGTGCCGATGGAGCAAAAGCGCGTGGTCTACGCCGAAGGCGAGGACGAGCGCGTGCTGCACACGGTGCGAGTGGTGCTGGACGAGGGGCTTGCACATCCGATCCTGATCGGGCGCCCGGACGTGATCGAGATGCGGATCAAGAAGATCGGGCTCAGCCTCCAGCCCGGGCGTGACTTCGAGATCGTCAACCCGGAGTCCGATCCGCGCTATCGCGAGCTGTGGACCGAGTACTACCAGCTCATGAGTCGCGATGGCATCACACCGGAGCTGGCCAAGGCCAAGATCCGCCGCGACACCACGCTGATCGGCGCGATGCTGCTGCGCCGTGGTGATGCCGATGCGCTGGTATGTGGCACCTATGGCACATTCGGCTACCACCTGCAGCAGATCAAGGATGTGATCGGGCTGGCGCCGGGTGCCAAGCAGTTTGCAGCCATGAACCTGCTGCTGCTGGCCAAGCGCATGTTGGTGGTGACCGACACTTACGTGAACGAGAACCCGAGCGCCGAGGATGTGGCCGAAATTGCCCGCATGGCGGCCGAAGAGTTGCGCCGCTTTGGCATCGAGCCAAGTCTTGCATTGTTGTCGCACTCCAACTTCGGCAGTTCGGAGTCCACGTCTGCACGCAAGATGCGTCGCGCCAGCGAAATCTTGCACGAGATGTGCCCCGATCTGAATTTTGATGGCGAGATGCATGGCGATGCCGCGCTGTCGGCGGAAATTCGTGACAAGGTGCATCCGGATTCACGCCTCAAGGGCGACGCCAACCTGTTGGTGATGCCGAACCTTGATGCAGCCAACATCTCCTTCAATCTCATGAAGATGGCCAATGGTGACGGCGTATCGGTCGGCCCCATCTTGCTTGGCGCCGCAAAGGCGGTGCAGATCCTGACGCCGTCGGCGACGGTGCGCCGGCTGGTGAATATCACCGCGCTGGCGGTCGTCGACGCCAAGGAGTCGCGCGCCGGGCGCTGATCAGCACGCGGCGCGCTCCCCGCTCCGAGCTGGGGCGGGGAGCGCGACACGATTCTTCACCGTCACTGCAGCGGGCAGCCCTTATCATGGCTGCCCGCCTTGTTTTCAGCCCCACTTCCATGAAGCACACAAGACAACTCGCAGCCTGTCGCCTGATCGCTCTTGCCGGCCTGCTGTGCGCGCTCCCCGTCCACGCCTCGGGCTGGCTGCTTGCCGCGCCCGAGCCGCGCGTCGTTCCCGGGCAGAGCTTCAGCGTCATCGTCATCGCCCCCCGGTCTACGCTTGAGCTGCCCGAGCGCCTGCCGGCGCAGATCGAGTTGCCCGATGGCGGCCCACGCATTGCGCTCGAGCTGGTGGCGAGCGGCCCCACCGATGCGGGCTCACAGCAGCGTCGCTACATGGCGCGCTGGCCCAGCGAAGTGGTGGGCTTCGCCACGCTCGCATTGCAGGAGTCGGCCTCGGCCCGGCTCGTGCTGGATGCGGGTGCGACCACGCGCAGCGCAGTGCAGACGGCGCAGTTGGGCGCGGTACAGGCGCAGGGTGATCTGGTGCCCGGCGCTGCTGCTGTGGAGCCGGTCGCGCCCTCGGCGCTGGGTTTTCATGAACCGATGTACTTTCTTGTCGGTGGTGAGGATCCGGTGTCGGCGCGCTTTCAGTTCAGCTTCCGCTACCGCGTCTTCGATGACCACGGCGTGCTCGGTGAGACCCTTCCCATCGTGCGCGGGTTGTACCTTGGTTTCACGCAGACTTCGGTATGGGATCTGCAATCGGACTCCAAGCCTTTCCGTGATTCCAGCTTCAGGCCCTCGTTGTTTTACCGCTGGCGACTCACCAACCCTGATGGCGGCAGCTCGGTGGCGCTGTCCGGGGGCTACGAGCACGAGTCCAATGGCAAGGACGATGAGGCCTCGCGCAGTATCGATACCCTGTTTCTCAGGATCGAGGGGCGCCACTACTTCGATGATGAGCGCACCTATCTCGGCATCGAACCCAAGGTGTGGACCTATCTGGACCGCAGTGACAATCCCGACATTGCGCGCTACCGTGGCTATGTCGATCTTGGCCTGAGGCTGGGGAGGGATGACGGACTGATGCTGAGCTCGAGCTTTCGCCGCGGCACGGCCGGCAAGATGCGCCGCCAGTTTGATCTCTCCTACCCGCTGCGGCGCAGCGTATTCTCTGGTGTGGGGGCGTTTGCCCATTTGCAATACCTGAGTGGCTACGGCGAAACCTTGCTCGACTACGACCAGTACAGCGATCCCCAGGTCCGCATCGGTTTCTCGCTCGTACGTTGAACATGGCTGGCGCCGAGCCGGCACTTGACCCTGATCACAAAGCCAAGGAGACAGCAATGATGACGCATGCAATTCGTTTGCATCAGGCCGGTGCGCCGGAGCTCATGCAGTGGGAATCGATTGCACTGCCGCCACCCGCAGCGGGCGAGGTACGTCTGCGTCACCATGCGATCGGGCTCAACTACATCGACACCTATCACCGCAGTGGTCTGTATCCCTTGCCCTTGCCGTCAGGGTTGGGGCAGGAGGGGGCCGGCGTGGTGGAGGCGGTCGGCGAGGGTGTGAGCGAGGTGGCGGTGGGCGATCGTGTGGCTTACGCCACCGCGCCGCTGGGCGCCTATGCCGAGGCACGCAATGTCCCGGCCGATGTGCTCGTGCCCTTGCCGGACGCGCTGTCCTTCGAGCAGGGGGCGGCCATGCTGATGCAGGGCCTGACCGCGCAGTATCTGCTGCGTCGCACCTATCGCGTGCAGGCGGGCGACACCATTCTGGTTCATGCCGCGGCCGGTGGGGTGGGGACGATCATGTGCCAGTGGGCGAAAGCGCTGGGCGCGACGGTGATCGGCACCGTGGGCTCGGAGCACAAGGCCGAGCTGGCGCGGGCCAATGGCTGCGATCATCCGATTGTCTACACGCGCGAGAATTTCGCCCGGCGCGTGCGCGAGCTGACCGACGGAGAAGGTGTGCCGGTGGTGTTCGATTCGATCGGCAAGGACACCTTCATGGATTCGCTCGCCTGTCTGCGCCCGCTTGGCCTGATGGTGAGCTTTGGCAACGCCTCCGGCGCCGTGCCGCTAGTGGACATTGGCGTGCTGGCGCGCATGGGCTCGCTGTTCCTCACCCGTCCGACGCTGTTTACCTACGCCGCCAGGCGCAGCGATCTGCTGGCGATGGCGAGCGAGCTGTTCGACCTGGTGGTGGCGGGCACCCTGCGCGTCGAAATCAATCAACGCTATGCGCTCAAGGACGTAGCGCAAGCTCACCGTGATCTCGAAGGTCGGCGCACGAGCGCTTCGAGCATCCTCCTGCCCTGAGCCTGGGGCGGAGCGGTCGAGGCTCAGCTCGGGTAAAATCCGCGCCATGACTGACGCCCACGATCCTGCCACCCTGCCCGCCGCCGCTTCACCTTCCCAGCCGCGTTTCGTCCATCTTCGACTGCATTCCGAGTATTCGGTCACCGACGGCATCGTCCAGGTCGATCAGGCGATTGCCAGCGCGCTTGCCGACGGCATGCCGGCCCTGGGCATCTCCGACCTGGTCAACCTGTTCGGCATGGTCAAGTTCTACAAGGGCGCGCGCGACAAGGGGCTCAAGCCCATCATCGGCGTCGACGCCTGGGTGCAGAACGAGCTCGAGCGCGACAAGCCCGGTCGTGTGCTCTTGATCTGCAAGAACCGTGAGGGCTACGGTCAGCTGTGCAGCTTGCTCACGCGTGCGTATCTGGAGAACAAGCATCGCAGCCGCGCCGAGATGCGGCGCGAGTGGTTCGAGGAGGGTGCAGCGAGCGAGCTGCTGTGCCTGTCGGGTGCGATGAGCGGGGATATCGGCGCCGCGCTGGCGGCCGGCAACCCCGAGCAGGCGGCGAAGCTGGCGGCGGACTGGGCGCGGCTGTTTCCTGACGCCTTCTACCTCGAAATCCAGCGCGCCGGCCACCCCGGCACCGAGGCCTATATCCGCCAGACGCTGGAGATTGCCAGCGCGCTGGGGCTGCCGGTGGTGGCGACCCACCCGGTGCAGTTCCTCAAGCGTGAAGACTTCCAGGCGCACGAGGCGCGGGTGTGCATCGCCCAGGGCTATGTGCTGGCCGACAAACGCCGGCCGCGCGACTTCACCGAGGAGCAGTACCTCAAGAGTCAGGCGGAGATGTGCGCGCTTTTCGCCGACATTCCCGAGGCGCTCGAGAACGCGGTGGAGATTGCGCGCCGCTGTTCGCTGACGGTGGAGCTGGGCAAGAACTTCCTGCCCCTGTTCCCGACGCCGCAAGGCATGACGCTGGACGACTTCCTGGTGCATGAGGCGCGCGCAGGACTTGAGCGCCGTCTGGCCCAGCTCTACCCCGACGCGGATGAGCGCGAGCGCCAGCGCGCACGCTACGAGGAGCGGCTCAAGTTCGAGACCGACACCATCGTGCAGATGGGCTTTCCGGGCTACTTCCTCATCGTCGCCGACTTCATCCGCTGGGCAAAGAACAATGGCGTGCCGGTGGGGCCGGGCCGTGGCTCGGGTGCAGGCTCGCTGGTGGCCTATGCGCTCGACATCACCGACATCGACCCGCTCGCCTATGCCTTGCTGTTCGAACGCTTCCTGAACCCGGAGCGAGTGTCGATGCCCGACTTCGACATCGACTTCTGCCAGGACAACCGCTACCGCGTCATCGAGTACGTGCGCGAGCGTTACGGCAAGGACGCGGTGAGCCAGATCGCCACCTTCGGCACCATGGCCTCCAAGGCGGTGGTGCGCGACGTCGGGCGTGTGCTCGATCTGCCCTACGGCCTGTGCGACCGGCTGTCCAAGCTGATCCCGATCGAAGGCGCCAAGCCCGTCTCGCTCAGCAAGGCCTACGAGATGGAGCCGCAGATCGGCGAGATGATGAAGGACGGCAACGATGGTGAAGCCGTCCAGACCCTGTGGGCGCTGGCGCAGCCGCTCGAAGGCCTGGCGCGCAACGTCGGCATGCACGCCGGCGGCGTGCTCATTGCGCCGGGCAGACTCACCGATTTCTGCCCGCTCTACATCGCCGACGGTGAGGACGCCACGCCGGTGTCGCAGTTCGACAAGGACGACGTCGAGGCGGTGGGGCTGGTCAAGTTCGACTTCCTCGGCCTGCGCAACCTGACCATCATCGAGCTCGCGCTGGAGTACATCGCGCGCATGACCGGCGAGCGCCCCGACTTGATGAGCCTGGGCTTCGAGGACCCGGCGGCTTACCAGATCCTGAAGGACGCCAACACCACGGCGATCTTCCAGGTCGAGTCGGACGGCATGAAGAAGCTGCTGAAAAAGCTCGCGCCCGACCGCTTCGAGGACATCATCGCGGTGCTCGCGCTCTATCGCCCCGGGCCGCTGGGCTCGGGCATGGTGGACGACTTCATCCTGCGCAAGAAGGGTCAGCAGGCCATCGATTACTTCCATCCCGACCTCAAGGCCTGCCTGGAGCCCACCTACGGCGTCATCGTGTACCAGGAACAGGTGATGCAGATCTCGCAGATCATCGGCGGCTACACCCTGGGTGGCGCTGACATGTTGCGGCGCGCGATGGGCAAGAAGAAGGCCGAGGAGATGGCCAAGCACCGTGCCACCATCGCCGAGGGTGCAAAGACGAAGGGTTACGACCCGGCGCTGGCCGAACAGCTCTTCGATCTGATGACCAAGTTTGCGGAGTACGGCTTCAACAAGTCGCACACCGCAGCCTACGCGGTGGTCACTTACCACACCGCCTGGCTCAAGGCTCACCATTGCGCGGCCTTCATGGCGGCGACCATGTCATCCGACCTGGACAACACCGACACGATCAAGATCTTCTACGAAGATACGGTCGCCAACGGCATCACGGTGCTGGCGCCGGATGTGAACGCCTCCGACTACCGCTTCGTGCCGGTGGACCGCAAGACGATCCGCTACGGTCTGGGCGCAGTGAAAGGGGTGGGCGAGCCCGCGGTGCGGGCAATGCTCGCCGCGCGCGAGCAGGGCGGGGCGTTTCGCGACCTGTTTGATTTTTGTGCGCGGGTTGACCGGCGCATGGCCAACCGCCGCGTCATCGAGGCCTTGATCCGCGCCGGTGCGATGGATGGTCTTGAGGCGCACCAGGGGCTGGATCGCGCGCAGCTGATGGCGACCGTGGCGCTGGCGATGGAGGCGGCCGAACAGGCGGCGGCGAATGCGATGCAGGGCGGTCTGTTCGACATGCTGCCCGAGGCTGCCGGTGCGGCCCCGGATTTTGTCCGTATCCGCCCGTGGACCGAGCGTGAGCGCCTGAAGGAAGAGAAGCTGGCAATCGGTTTCTTCCTCTCCGGCCACCCCTTCAATGCCTCCCGCCCCGAGGTGCGGCGCTTCGTGCGCCGTACCCTGGCGCAGCTCGAGCCCGCGCGCGACATCAGCATGCTGGCCGGGGTGGTGATGGAGACCAGGACCAAGATGGGCGGGCGCGGCAAGATGGCGTTCGTGACGCTGGACGACGGCACCGAGGCGCGCGAGGTGATGGTGTATTCCGAGGTGCTGGAAGCCAATCGCGGCAAGATCGTCACCGACGAGGTGCTGGTGGTCGAGGGCAAGATCAGCAACGATGAATTCTCCGGCGGGCTGCGCATCATCGCCGAGCGCCTGCTGACCCTGGGTGAGGCCCGCAGTCGGTTTGCGCGCGCCTTGCAGCTGCGCATCGAGGGTGGGCTGGATGCCAGCGGCGGCGCGGTGGTCGCAGCGGGCAAGCTGCAGACCTTGCTCGAGCCCTTTCGTGAGGGCGGCTGCCCGGTGCGGGTGCGCTATCGCAATGCGGCAGCCGAAGCCGAGCTGCCCTTTGGTGATGGCTGGCGCGTGCGCCTGGATGACGCGCTGCTCGACAGCCTGCGCGAATGGCTGCCGCCCGAGGCGGTCGAGGTGATCTACCCCAACTGAGCCCAGCTGAGCGCCAGCCCCGCACACGGGCGGCGCTCAGGTGTAGGCGATCTCCCCCTCGCCGGCGCTGAGCCATTGCGCGCGCAAGAGCGCGTCGGCGATGGTGGCGGTGATGTTCTCGTCGCCGAGCCGGTCCATGAAGCCGGAGCGGAACACGATGGAGCCCGGCTGCGAGTTCAACCCGCACAGGATGAGATGGGCGCCTCGCCTTTGCAGATTGCGGTGCAGGGTCTGCAGGATGTCCAGGCCGGTGGTGTCGATGCTGACCACCTTGTCCAGATCGAGAATGACCACATCCGGATGGCCGTGCTGCATCAGCAACAGGTTTTCGAGCTTGTTGGCGGCGCCGAAGAACAGGCTGCCGAACATCCTGTAGGCGAGAATGCGCGGCGTGCCGTCCTCCCGATTCATCTGCGCGGCGCCGTAGTGCCCTTCCAATGGCACGCGCTCGATGCGGGTGAGGTCGGACATGCGGTAGATGAAGAACAGGCTTGCCAGCACCATGCCCAGCTCGACCGCCAGGGTCAGGTCGAAGAACACGGTGACGAAGAAGGTGCCGAGCAGGATGGTGCGATAGGGCAGCGAATAGCGCATCAGCTCTTTTGGCGCGAAGGCGTGCCACTCGCCCATGTTGACCGACACCATGACCACGATCGCCGACAGCGTTGCGAGCGGGATGTGGCTGGCGGCCGGCGCCAGCACCAGCACGATGGCCAGCAACACCAGGGCGTGCAGGATGCCGGCGACCGGGGTGCGCCCGCCGGTGCGGATGTTGGTGGCGGTGCGGGCGATCGCGCCGGTGGCGGCAAAGCCGCCGAACAGCGGCGCGGCGACGTTGGCGATGCCTTGTGCCATGAGCTCCTGGTTGGGGTCGTGGCGGTCGTCGATCATGCTGTCGGCGACGCGGGCCGAGAGCAGCGATTCAATCGCGCCGAGCAGGGCGATGGTGATCGCCGGGCTCACCAGCTTGCCCAGTGTGCTCAGACTCAGTGCGGGCAGGCCGATCTCAGGGAGCTCCTGCGGGATGCCGCCAAAGCGGCTGCCGATGGTGTCGACCGGCAGGGAGAACAGGGCATTGGCCACGGTCATGAGGATCAGCACGGCGAGGGGGCCGGGCAGACGGGCCATCCAGCTGACGGTCTTCGCCTTGTGGTTCCAGGCCAGCAGCCCGGCCAGTGATCCTGCGCCAACGGCGACCGTTGCCGGGTCTATGCTTGGCAGGGCCGTCCACAGCGCCGCCATCTTGGCGAAGAACTCGCCCGGCAGGTTTTCGATCTGCAGGCCGAGGAAGTCCTTGATCTGCGAAATGAAGATCACCACGGCGATGCCGTTGGTAAAGCCGATCACCACGGACAGCGGGATGAAGCGGATCATGTTGCCCAGGCGCAGCGCCCCCAGGGCGAACAGCAGGATGCCTGACATCATGGTGGCGATGAGCAGGTTCTGTACGCCGTAGTCAGCGACGATGGCGTAGATGATGGGGATGAAGGCGCCGGTGGGGCCGCCGATCTGCACCCGTGAGCCGCCGAGGAGCGCGATCAGCAGGCCGGCGACAATCGCGGTCCAGATGCCGGCGGCGGGAGACATGCCCGAGGCGATGGCGAAAGCCATCGCCAGTGGCAGGGCGAGCACGCCGACGGTGATGCCGGCAGAGAGGTCCTGGACGAAGCCGGTCCGGTTGTAGCCGGGGAGGGTGTCGAGGAGCTTGGGTCTGAAGTGGATTTTCATGCTGTCTCCGCTGCGGGTGGGAACGCGGGCTGGAGCGCCGCCCGTTCGGGCAGCGCTACGGAGACGGTCGCCCTCGACCGGCGTGATGCAGGATGAACCAGCGTTTCGAGGGCGTCAGCGGCATGGTGTGTTCTGCGGTCCCGCGTCTACTTGACCCGCATGCCTGCGCTGGCGCCGGCATCGGGCGAGAGGATGTAGAGGCCACCGCTCTTGCCGTCCGCATCGGAGGCAGCCAGTACCATGCCTTCGCTGAGGCCGAACTTCATCTTGCGCGGCGCAAGGTTGGCGACCATGACCGTGTGTCGACCAATGAGCGTCGCCGGGTCATAGGCCGATTTGATGCCGGCGAAGACCTGGCGCGGTTTTGGCGCGCCGGCGGCGTCGGTCTCGCCGATGTCCAGTTGCAGGCGGATCAACTTGTCGGCGCCGTCGACGTGCTCGGCGTTGACGATGCGGGCGATGCGCAGATCGACCTTGGTGAAGTCGTCGATGCTGATGTGCGGTGCGGCGGTCTCGGCTGCTTGTGCCGCGTGCTGCTGCTTTTCGGCATGACGTTGCGGCGAGGCGGTGGCGTCGGCAGCTTTCGCGTTTGCAGCGCTCTGGGCGGGTGCGGCCGCAGTCGGGGCGAGCGATTCACGGTTGGCTTCGAGCAGGGCGTCGATCTGCTTGCGTTCGACGCGCGTCATCAGGTGGCTGTAAGGCTCGATGCGGTGTCCGGAGGGCAGGGGCGCCCAGTCGCCCAGCCAGTTCATGGCCGGAACGGAGAGGAAGGTCTCGACTTGCTCGGTCAGGGTCGGCAACACCGGCTTGAGGTAGCGTGCGAGGTCGCGGAACATGGTCAGCGCGCTGCTGCACACCATGTGCAGGTGGGCCTCCTGGCCTTCCTGTTTCGCCAGTTCCCAGGGCTTGTGGTCATTCACGTACTGGTTGGCGATGTCGGCCAGGCGCATGGTCTCGCGCAGCGCACGGCTGTAGTCGCGTTCGTCGTAGGCGGCGGCGATCCTGCCATCCGTCCAGGCGGCGGCGAAGTCGGCACAGGCGGCGACATCGATCTCACCCAGTTTGCCGTCGAAGCGCTTGCCGATGAAGCCGGCGCAGCGGCTGGCGATGTTGACGAACTTGCCGACGAGGTCGGAATTGACCCTGGCGATCATGTCGTCGAGGTTGAGGTCGACGTCTTCCATGCTGCCGTTCGATTTGCCGGCGAAGTAGTAGCGCAGCCACTCGGGATTGAGTTTTTGTGTGATGTAGGAGTGTGCGGTGATGAAGGTGCCGCGGCTCTTGCTCATCTTGGCGCCGTCGACGGTCAGGAAGCCGTTCACGCACAGTTGGCTGGGCGTGGCGTAGCCGGCGAACTTGAGCATTGCGGGCCAGAACAGGGCGTGGAAGTAGAGGATGTCCTTGCCGATGAAGTGCACCATCTCGGTGCCGGCTGCTGCGGCGCGATCGGCGTCGATGTAGTCCTCGACGATGATGGGCTCGGCGCTGGCGGCGCGTTTTTCGGCCAGGTTGCGAAAGCTGGCGAGGTAGCCGATGGGTGCATCGAGCCAGACGTAGAAGTACTTGCCAGGTGCGCCCGGGATCTCGAAGCCGAAGTAGGGCGCGTCGCGCGAGATGTCCCAGTCGGAGAGCTTGTTCTCGCCGGCCTCGCCCAGCCACTCCTTCATCTTGTTGGCGGCTTCGGGCTGCAGGCGGCGCTCGCCGAGGGCGTTGTGGCCGCGCGTCCAGCTGCGCAGGAAGTCCACCGCGCGCTCATCCGAGAGGCGGAAGAAGTAGTGTTCCGAGCTTCTCAGCACCGGCTTGGCACCGGACACCGCCGAGTACGGGTTCTTGAGCTCGGTCGGAGCATAGGCGGCGCCGCAGGCTTCGCAGTTGTCGCCGTACTGGTCGGCCGCGCTGCACTTGGGGCATTCGCCCTTGATGAAGCGGTCGGGCAGGAACATCTCTTTGACTGGGTCGTAATACTGCTCGATCGAGCGCGTGTCGATCAGTCCGCCGGCCTTGAGCTTGCCGTAGATGTCCTCGGCGTAGAAGCGGTTCTCGGCGCTGTGCGTCGAGTGGTAATTGTCGAAGCCAACGCCGAAGTCGGTGAAGTCCCGCAGATGCTCGCCATGTACGCGTTCGATGAGCTGCTCAGGCGTCAGTCCTTCCTTTTCGGCGCGCAGCATGACGGGCGTGCCATGGGTGTCGTCCGCGCACACGTAGTGCACCGAATGGCCCCGCATGCGCTGGTAGCGTACCCAGATGTCGGCCTGAACATAGCCGACCAGATGGCCGAGGTGAATGTCGCCGTTGGCATAGGGCAGGGCGTTGGTGACGAGGATCTTGCGGGGCATGGTGGCTTCGGCGCGATTCAAAGGACGCAAGTTTATCAAAGCGCAGCGCTCACCGCCGTGCGCCCGGCTGAAGCGGCAGCTGCGGCGCGGATCTGGACCCGATCAGGGCATCGCCCGCAGCAGCAGCTCGACCCTGCGGTTGCGTGCGCGTCCCTCTTCGGTGGCGTTGCTGGTGAGGGGGTCGGCTTCGCCCTGACCGTCGGCACTGAGGCGCTCAAGCGCGATGCCGCGCTCGCTGAGATAGCTCACGACAGCTTCGGCGCGTTCGATCGACAGACGCAGATTGACCATCTCGCTGCCCTGGCTGTCGGTGTGGCCGATGACCTTGATGGCGACGCCGTTGTCGTCCGTCAGCGCCGGCGCGATGGCTTCGAGTGCGCTCGCAAGGGAGGGGCGGATTGCGGTACTGCCCGAGCTGAAGCCGTCTGCGACCGGGATCTCGATGCGCACGCCTTGCGCGTCAGCCGCCCCCACCTTGATGCCGGGCAGGGGTGCGGTGGCGGTGCTGATGCGTTCGCGCAAGCCCTCCCATTGCGGTGCCGGGCTTGCAGGGCGGACAAGGGCGTGGCGGTGGATGGGGTCGCTGGCGGCCGGGGTGGCAGGTGTTCCAGGGCTTGCGCAGGCCGCGAGCAGCAGGCTTGCAGCCAGGGCAATGCAGACTGGAGCGCTGAACAACGGGGTCTTGAAGAGGGCGGGCAGGCGGATGTTCATCGGCGGTGGCGTGTGGTTGAGGCGCAGCCTCGGCTCGTGTCGTGCGGGCGAGGGGTGGCAGGCGGGTGGATGGATCAATGCGTGCATGAGCGCGTTGTGAGGCTCGTCCGGGGTCTCGCGTGAGGAAACCTTGATGACAGCGCGGGTGAGTGATTACACAGGCTCCGGTATCATTCTGCCGTCTCCACCCCGCAGTGGGTGCATCGATTATCGAGGAAACCGCGATGAGTCTTGACCAGCAAACTGTAACCGACGTGCTCAAGCAGGTGATCGATCCGAACACCGGCAAGGATTTTGTCTCCGCCCGTAGTGTGCGTAATGTGGTGGTGAAAGGCGCAGATGTCGCTTTTGAGCTTGAACTCGGCTACCCGGCGAAAAGCCAGCACGAACCCATCCGCGCGCTGCTGGCCGATGCGCTGGCAGCGGTGCCGGGCATCGGTCGCGTCGACATCAAGGTCAGCAGCAAGGTCGTCGCCCACTCCGTGCAGCATGGCGTGAAGCTGCTGCCCGGGGTGCGCAACATCATCGCGGTCGCATCGGGGAAGGGCGGCGTAGGCAAGAGCACGACTTCGGTCAACCTGGCGCTGGCCTTGTCCGCCGAGGGTGCGCGCGTGGGTATCCTGGATGCGGACATCTATGGGCCGTCGCAGCCGCAGATGCTGGGCATCGGCGGTCAGCGTCCGAAGTCGGAAGACGGCAAGACCATGATTCCGCTCGAGGCCTATGGCCTGCAGGCGATGTCGATCGGCTTTCTCATCGAGCAGGACACGCCGATGGTGTGGCGCGGGCCGATGGCGACGCAGGCCCTCAACCAGATGCTCAAGGACACCGTCTGGGATGATCTTGATTACCTCATCATCGACATGCCGCCGGGCACGGGCGACATACAGCTGACGCTGTCGCAGAGCGTGCCGGTCACCGGCGCGGTGATCGTCACCACGCCGCAGGACATCGCCTTGCTGGACGCGCGCAAGGGCCTGAAGATGTTCGAGAAGGTCGGTGTGCCGATCCTGGGGGTGGTGGAGAACATGAGCATCCACATCTGTTCGAAGTGTGGCCATGAAGAGCACATCTTCGGCCAGGGTGGCGGCGAGAAGATGTGTACGGACTTCAACATTCCCTTTCTCGGCGCGTTGCCGCTCGACATCCAGATCCGCTCTGAAGCCGACAGTGGGGCGCCCACGGTGGTGTCCGATCCGGACGGGCGTATCGCCGCGATTTACAAGCAGATTGCGCGCAAGGTGGCCGTGCGTATCGCCGAAAAATCCAAGGACATGACGCACAAGTTTCCCAGTATCGTCATCAAGAGCAGCTGAGGCGGGCGCAGCCTGGCGGCGAACCGAAGCAGGCGCCGCGGCAGCGAAGGACGGGGCCGGATGCGGTGGCGAAACAACACTGGTTCGCCTGGCCTTTCGCTGCCGCGGCGCTTGTCCTACACTAGAAAGCTTTTGTGGCCGCCTCGTCGGTCCTAACGCAACCCGCTGGAACTCGCGCCAATGTCCATCAAGTCCGACAAGTGGATTCGCCGCATGGCCCAAGAGGCCAACATGATCGAGCCCTTTGAGCCCGAGCTGGTGCGGACCAACGCCAGCGGTCGCATCGTCTCCTATGGCACTTCGAGCTATGGCTACGATGTGCGCGTGGCGAACGAATTCAAGATCTTCACCAACATCAATTCCACCATCGTTGATCCGAAAGACTTCGATGCGCGCAACTTTGTCGATTTCATTGGCGATGTCTGCATCATCCCGCCGAATTCCTTCGCGCTTGCGCGCACCGTGGAGTACTTCCGTATTCCGCGCAGCGTGCTGACCGTGTGCCTGGGCAAGAGCACTTACGCGCGTTGCGGCATCATCGTCAACGTGACACCGCTGGAGCCGGAATGGGAGGGTCACGTCACGCTTGAGTTCTCCAACACCACGCCGCTGCCAGCCAAGATCTATGCCAATGAAGGCGTGGCGCAGATGCTGTTCTTCGAGGCGGATGAAGTGTGCGAGACCTCGTATAAGGATCGCGGCGGCAAATACCTCGGACAGACGGGCGTCACGCTGCCGAAGATCTGATCCACAATGCGGTGATGACGTATTCACGGGGCCGACTGACGGCCCTTTGCGCTTTTTGAACCACTTTCGGTAAATTGTGGTCCGTATGCACCGGAGTGCTCTGCCGGTTGCGCTGACCCGCCGGGATCGGCTGGAGACGAACAGGATGAAATTCAACTTCCCCATCATCATCATCGACGAAGACTTTCGCTCGGAGAACACTTCGGGGCTGGGGATTCGTGCGCTCGCCAAGGCGATCGAAGCGGAGGGTATCGAGGTGCTAGGGGTCACGAGCTATGGTGATCTGACCTCGTTCGTGCAGCAGCAGAGCCGTGGCTCGGCCTTCATCCTGTCTATCGATGATGAGGAGTTTTCCTCGCCCGAGGCTTCGGCCAAGGCCGTCGCCGACCTGCGCGCCTTCGTCGAGGAGATCCGCTTTCGCAACGCCGACATCCCGATCTTCCTGCACGGCGAGACGCGCACCACGCGGCATATTCCGAATGACGTGCTGCGCGAGATGCACGGCTTCATCCATATGTTCGAGGACACGCCCGAATTCATCGCGCGCTACGTTGTGCGCGAGGCCAGGCATTATCTGGAGTCACTGGCGCCGCCGTTCTTCCGCGCGCTGGTGCACTATGCGGCGGACAGTTCCTATTCGTGGCACTGCCCGGGCCATTCGGGGGGGGTCGCCTTCCTGAAGAGCCCGGTGGGGCAGATGTTCCATCAGTTCTTCGGCGAGAACATGCTGCGCGCCGACGTGTGCAACGCGGTCGATGAATTGGGTCAGCTGCTTGATCACACCGGTCCAGTGGCGGCGTCCGAGCGCAACGCCGCGCGCATCTTCAACTGCGACCACCTGTACTTTGTCACCAACGGGACTTCGACATCGAACAAGATGGTGTGGCACACAACGGTCGCGCCCGGCGATATCGTCGTCGTCGACCGCAACTGCCACAAGTCCATCCTCCACTCCATCATCATGACCGGCGCGGTGCCCGTGTTCCTGACCCCGACGCGCAACCATTACGGCATCATCGGCCCGATCCCGCTGCGCGAGTTCTCGATGGAGAACATCGAGAAGAAGATCGCCGCGAATCCGTTCGCGCACGAGGCAAGGAGCAAGAAGCCGCGCATCCTGACGATCACGCAGTCGACTTACGATGGCGTGGTGTACAACGTCGAGACCATCAAGGACATGCTCGACGGCCAGATCGACACCCTGCATTTCGACGAGGCGTGGTTGCCGCACGCTGCTTTCCACGACTTCTACGGCGACTATCATGCGATCGGTGCCGACCGCCCGCGTTGCCGCGAGTCGATGGTGTTTTCGACGCAGTCCACGCACAAGATGCTGGCTGGTCTGAGCCAAGCGTCGCAGATCCTGGTGCAGGATTCGCAGACGCGCAAGCTCGATCGCGACATTTTCAACGAGGCCTACCTGATGCACACCTCGACCTCGCCGCAGTACGCGATCATCGCCTCGTGCGATGTGGCGGCGGCGATGATGGAGCCGCCGGGTGGTCCGGCCCTGGTCAACGAGTCGCTGTCCGAGGCGGTCGAATTCCGCCGTGCGATGCGCAAGGTCGACGCCGAGTTTGGTGACGAAGAATGGTGGTTCAAGGTGTGGGGGCCGGAGTTTCTGGCCGAGGAAGGCATCGGCAGCCGCGAGGATTGGACGCTGAAGGCCGGTGAAAGCTGGCACGGCTTTGGTGACCTGGCCGAAGGCTTCAACATGCTCGACCCGATCAAGGCCACCATCATCACCCCGGGTCTCAACATGGATGGTGACTTTGCCGATCACACCGGCATTCCGGCGGGGATCGTGACGAAGTATCTTGCCGAGCACGGCATCATCGTCGAGAAGACCGGTCTTTACTCCTTCTTCATCATGTTCACCATCGGCATCACCAAGGGGCGCTGGAACACGATGGTGACCGAGCTGCAGCAGTTCAAGGATGATTACGATCGCAACCAGCCCTTGTGGCGGGTGATGCCCGAGTTCATCGCCAAGCATCCACGTTACGAGCGCGTGGGCTTGAAGGACCTGTGCAACCAGATTCACAGCTTCTACACGTCGCACGACATCGCGCGTCTGACGACAGAGATGTATCTGTCAGACATGGTGCCGGCGATGAAGCCGGCTGACGCCTGGGCGAGAATGGCGCATCGTGACATCGAGCGTCTGCCGCTGGATGAACTGGAAGGGCGGGTCACGGCGATGCTGGTCACGCCTTATCCGCCCGGTATTCCGCTGCTCATTCCCGGCGAGCGCTTCAACGCGACGATCGTGCGCTATCTGAAGTTTGCGCGCGACTTCAACGCGCGCTTCCCGGGGTTCGAAACCGATATCCACGGCCTGGTGAAGGGCGAGGACGGCCGTTACCACGTTGATTGTGTGAAGGATTGATCGCTGCTGCCGCCTTGTCGGGCTGAGAAATGGCCAGGGCCGCGAAGTGCGGCCCTGGCCATTTTTCCAATGTGGAGGGTGGTCACCAATCAACGCCGACGGTAGTGGACGAAATCGAAATCGAACTCGTTGTCGGCGTCGGCCGTCCGTGGGTCGCGCCGCTCTTCGATGAAATGCGCACGATCGAAAGGGGGGAAGCGGGCGTCACCGCTCACATCCGCCCATACCTCGGTGAGCTCAAGTCGATCCGCACAGGGCAGCAGCGTGGTGTAGAGCTGGGCGCCGCCGATCACGAACAGGCGGTCTGCGTCGGCCGCCGCGGCGATGGCGGCCTCGGGATTTTGGAAAACCTCCGCGCCTTCGGCCTGGAACTGCGGGTCGCGTGAGACCACGAGGTTGCGCCGGCCGGGCAAGGGGCGCCCGAGCGACTCCCAGGTCTTGCGCCCCATCAGGATCGGATGGCCCATGGTCAGCGCGCGGAAATGCTGCAGGTCAGCCTTCAGCCGCCAGGGCAGGCCGTTATCGACGCCGATCACACCGTTGCGCGCGATGGCAGCGACGATGATGAGCTCGGGTTTTGTCCTCATACCGCAACCTCTGCCTTGATGTGGGGGTGGGGGTGGTAGTCGGCGATCTCGAAGTCCTCGAAACGGAAGGCAAAGATGTCGGTGACCGTGGGGTTCATTTTCAGACTTGGCAGCGGGCGTGGTTCGCGCGCAAGTTGTGTGCGTGCCTGCTCAAGGTGATTGACGTAGAGGTGGCAGTCTCCCCCCGTCCATACAAAATCGCCGGGTTCGAGTCCGCACACTTGCGCCACCATGTGGTTGAGCAAGGCGTAAGAGGCGATGTTGAAGGGGACGCCGAGGAAAATGTCTGCACTGCGCTGGTAAAGCTGGCAGGAAAGGCGGCCGTTGGCTACGTAGAACTGGAACAGGGCGTGGCAGGGCGGAAGTGCCATCGTATCCACCTCTGCCGGGTTCCAGGCAGAGACGATGTGCCGGCGCGAGTCGGGGTTCTGGCGTATGCCGTCGATCAGCTTCGTGATCTGATCGATGCTGCTGCCGTCCCGCTTCTCCCAGCGCCGCCACTGTTTGCCATAGACCGGGCCGAGGTCGCCGCTTTCATCCGCCCAGTCGTCCCAGATGGAGACGCCGTTGTCCGTAAGGTAGCGAATATTGGTGTCGCCCTGCAGGAACCACAGCAGCTCATGAATGATGGAGCGGGTGTGCAGCTTCTTGGTGGTCAGGAGCGGGAAGCCTTCCGCCAGGCGGAAGCGCATCTGCCAGCCAAATACCGACAAGGTCCCGGTTCCGGTGCGGTCTGTCTTGCGATCACCGTGCTCAAGCACGTGGCGCATTAGATCAATATACTGACGCATGTTTGCACGGTACGGATAAACGAGTAAGTTTATACCGAAGGTGGGGTGATGACTGTGGTCACGGTCCGTTCTCGCCGTGTTCGTAGTGAGTGCAGGGCTATGCTGGCCTGCCCGCTTCGAGCTAGTCATGCTAGGCTCGGCAAGCTGATTTTCTCCACCCACCATTTCCATCCGTCGGCCCATTGAGTCGATGTCGTCATCGAGTTGCCAGACTGAGGTTCCGCACGGGTGTCCTGGTGGATCTGTATCTTATGAATGCTGTCATGTCATCGTCCCATTCTGAACCAGCCGACGCCTTTGCTGAGCTGTACGAGCTTGCTGCGGCGCTGCGAAGGCAATTGGCCGCTGCAGCCCTTGACCCGAGCGCTGTGCATCGCGCCATCCTCGAAGTCGAGGGCGCGCTGCAAGGGCTTGCCCGGCAGGCGGGCGGAGACGTTGAGGCGCCACGCTTTGCCAGTCGCGCGACTGCTGACGCGTATCAGGAGATTGCCGGGCGGTCGGAGCAGACCGTTTCCCGTGCCACTGTGGCTGCTGCACTCGTCGAAGTCGTGAGATGGGATGCGATCGGCCGTTACGCGCCAGACCCTGAGATATGGCAGAGATTGGGTGGCGTGCTTGATCCGGATGTTGATGCGCAGACAACGGTTTTTGCGGGCGACATTGACTCCGCAGGCAAGCAATACCTGCGCGCACTCGCTTATCAGAGTGCCGGGCTGGATCGACTCGATGGTGAGGCTGTGTGGCATGCGATGGAGTTGATCGATCGTTGTCTGCCCTACCTCAACATGTCGAGACATCCATTCAGCGCCGCACACTATGTGGCTGACCCACAGGCTGGAGCAGTGCCACGGCGCCGTCTCGAGGCATCCACACATCGTGGTTTCCACTTCTCGACGCGCACGGCGTGGGAGTATCTGGCCGAAATCGAGTCCGAGCTTGGTGGCGACGATGGGGACGTCGGTCTCGAGTCCTCCTCCTCGCCGAGTCGCCTGCTTGCATGGCGCCAGTTGCGGCGCCTGTGGGCCGATGCTGCGCCGGTACGTCGCCATAGGCGACATGCGGTAGGGGGGCAGGTGCGCATCGTGCGCGGAGTCGCTGAATGCCTGCGCCTGATATCGGGGTCGGCGGAGCAGGAGCTTCCAGCGTGGAACGTTTGCGATGTGAGTCGTTCGAGCATGGCAATCGTCCTGCCCTCACCACACCTTGACGTGCCGCGCCTTGGCGAGCTGGTGGGTGTTCGCTTCGATGACGCCGATCGCTGTCAGCTCGGTATTGTCCAGAGGCTGCGTCTGGAGTCGCGCGGTCTGGTGTGCGGGATACAGCTTGTGGCGCGCGCAGCGTCGGCGGCGGCCCTGGAGGATGGGCGCGCGCCCGTTACGGTCTTGCTGTGTGATAGCCCTGCGCGCGGAGAGTCCGTGCGCTTGATGGCTGCGAGCGCCGATGTCCTTGCTGATGGGCTGCTGTTTCTCAAGGCAGAGGCGGCAGTGTTCAGGCTGCGGGCGCTGGACCTGCCCTTGGTCGGTGTGGGTTTCGCCATGCGTGCCTATCAGCTCACTTGAGTGTCTTTTTGCTGTTGTGAGCTAATCCTCGCTACAAGCTCGTTTTAAGCTTGACCTTTGCTTTTTGGTGTCTATAATTCGGCCTCTCCTGGCGCTGACGCGGTTTGATTCCGGTCTTTGCGGTGGTGCTGGAGGTGAGGCGGGTTGGGTGTTTCGGGGGTTTCGGGTCGTGCGGTTGGAGGCACGGTTCGTTAAAAAGAGTTCCCGGGGTGCTTGACAGG
>NZ_ATJV01000055.1 GCF_000443165.1 Thauera terpenica 58Eu
TGGGAAAACGGCTTGAAACCCGCATGAACACTGGCGCGATTTCTCAAAAAACGGCTTTTTTGGAGGCGAACTGTCGAACTCGGGGGGGCACGGCCTTTGCCGAGCGACTGGATGATGATGTCCTGTCCCGTCTGCAAGCCTTGCCGCCGCGCAGTGTGCGTCTGGTTCTGCAGCGGGCCTTGGGCTCGGCAGCTCGTGATGACCGAGGAGTCGTCCAGGTGCAAGACATCAGGCCGCTGGTGGAGATCAGCCGCCGTGGCATTGGCTTTGTCAGCGAGGGATGGAATTGAGGTTGGCGATCCAGGCCGCACCGGCGGCCAGCGCATCGGCCTCGCTGGCATAGGTTGTCGATGGGCCGCTGATGATGCAGGGCTCGGTTTCGCCGTCGCCTTCCACTGTCCATAGCTCCCAGGTTCCGTCATTTTTCCAGCTGGGGATGGCGGTGTAGGGTTTGTCTTTCAGCGCAGCCAGCGCGGCATCCACTTCGGGACGGATTTGCAACTCACCCGAGTAGATATAAGGTGTCGCGCAACGGGCATCAGATCGGCTCATGTTCCGTGCTCCAGAAAAGGCCCAGCAGCGTGCTCGCCTGCAGGTAAATACCGGGGTTGCGTGCTTCACTCGGGCCAGCAATGTTGAGAATAGCGATGGCATGACCAACCAGCCAGTCTTGCCATGCCGCCAACAGCTCTTCTGTAGGGTCATGCAAATCGCACAGCAGCAGCGGCTTGCCGTGTCCCGTCGCCAGATCGCGAGTGAGCAAGCTGCCACCTTCGAGCCTGTCCCGGTAAAGGATCAGTGTGGCATCAGAGTCCAGCACATTGCGTTTGGTGCGCTGGCGGTAGCCGCTGGATTCGGTCTCCAGCAACTGGTAGCGAGCATCCAGTACGCCATCAGCGGCCCGTCGGCCTGCCGGGCACCAACCGCCGTGCGGAATCTGCCGGGCAATGGCGAAATCCAGCGCCGCCCGGTCTACGCCGGTTTGGCCGCCGGAGATGATCATTAGAACGCCAATCAATCCAGACCCTTTGCTTCCCAGCCTTGGCTGGTCAGCTTGACGGCGTGCTTGGATTCCTTGTTGCCAACACCATCGAGAATGCTCTTGACCACCGGGAAAGCGGCTTGCACCTCGGGCTTCTTGGCCCAGTCGGCAAGGTCGTTGACATTATAGGTGTAGGTGATGCCTGCCTCCTGGTAGTCACCGAGCTTCATCGGGCCTTCCCACTTCACCACCTTGTCGAGGCTCTTCTGTCCCCAGCACAGATCAGTCTGGGTCACCTTCTGGGAACCGTTCAAACCCCAACTGGTTGCTTCCTTCTCCCGGACAAAGGGTTTGGCGGCATCGGTCAGCGAACAACGCTGTCCCTTGTCCGCAGCTTCGCACTTCACCAGCCCGGCGGCCTCAAGCGCGGCCATCTGATTGGCTGTACCGCTTTGCATGGTCTTCTGAAGACGCATGTCCATTTCGGTGACCGCCACCGGGAAGTCGCGGTACTGGTTGAGGCACAACTGCCCCTTTTTCTCGAAATACTGGCTCAGCGCCGCACCGAAGTTCTTTTCGTTTGCATCGGTTTTGCTACCACAAGCGGCGAGCGTGACGGTGCCGAGTACGGCGAGGATGGCAAGCTGTTTGGACATAGGCATGAACTCCCTGTTCTTGTTGGTGAATATGAATGAAAGTGGTGTCAGGACAGATCCCAGACTTCGATGGTCAGCACCTTGTCGGGCGGACAGGCAGCAATCTTGCCGTGATGCAAGATGACGTCGCGAGCCCGGTTGGCGGGCATCACATGGTCGTCGCCGATGACGGCAGGATCGTTGCGCGCTGGCGGGCCGCTCTCGATGATCGGCAGGACATCACTGGCCTTGGCCGTGTAACGGTTGGGATAGCCTCCCGACAGCAGTTGTACCGCCTTGCCTTCATCAACCAGCCGCTGCACCCAACCATTTCCGCCGACACTGGTTTCCCAGTTCGCCAGCACCGCATCCCTTCGACCAATGCCTGTATCCCGCTCCTCGGGCGTCTGGGCGGCAATGACGATCCACCATCCGATCATGCTTTCCTTCCTTCGTCTTCGATCACAACGGAGTTCGACTGGCAACAAACAACTCGACAGGCGTGATGCCACGCTCGACCAGTTCCAGCAGGGGGAGAGACGCGGCAAAGACTTCCATTGCAGGCCAGCGATTCGGCTGGCCTGTTGGGTTTTCTGGCTGCGGCAACCGTCCCCAGTTATGGGCATCGGGAGCTTCGAAGCCCGCCTCAACCGCCAATTTCAGCCAGTAACCCTCAAATCGGGATGCATAACTCTGGTCGCCATCAACCCATGAGAGAACGGTCGCACGAACCTCGGCCTGTTCGCGAACGGCCCACGCGAAGAGAGCGAACGAGGCATGGCCGGGGCGATGCCGACGAAGATGCTCACGAAATCGACGTTTGAGATTTACCGTCTGCCCGATGTAGCAGGCTTTTCGCTCGCCATTCCGGCTATGCGCCGTCAGCGCATAAATCCAGTATCCGCGTGAACGGATGACCGGGACGGCGCCCGTGCCAATCGAACATTCCGGCCTTGTAGGAAATGCGCCGCCGGCAAACGCGAAACGAATCCGGAACCGCTTCCCATCAGGCCCAAGCAACCCGATGTAATCACGCCCATTCCTTGTCACCGTCAGGCCGAGAGCTTCTGCACGCTCAAGCAGTTCTTGCTTCGTGTTGATTTGCCCAGAGGAGATGGCGGCTTGCAACGTGGCTTTCATCGTCATGAAACACTTGCGGCCTCGTTTTCATCGCCGTAGTAGCTTTCGCCTGCCGCTTGCTCGTTCCGCCAATAGCGGATCGTCTCGTCGATGCTTGCCCTGTCGTGAGCCTCGATCTCCTCCCAGACACCATGCTGTTTCCAGTCATCGAAGGTCTGCTCATGCAGTTTTTCCGCGACCTCGGCAAGAGCCATTTTCGGATCAAACAGCTCTTCGTGGTCGATGCCCGGATTGAACCAGTCGTCAGGGGCGTATCCATTGGGCAGATCGCAAAAGCGCCACCATCCGCGATAGATCTCAGGCGTGCGGCGGGCGCAGTCGGCAAGATACTCGGCCTCATCCTTGTCCGACCATGTACCCCGTTCAATCCGTGAGCCACGGTAGGCATCACGGTCATGGAAGAAGCATTCGTGCATTCTGGGATCGTGTTTCGCCCAGTCGTAAAAGTCACAACCGATGCCCGACTGTCCCCACCGCATAACGGTTCGCACGACGGCAGACTTCGACGTGCCGAACACCCATTCGTATTCGCGCAAGAAGGTCTGTCCGCTGGTTACGCCTTTGCCCTCGCAGGCAAGTTCGAATTGGCCCTTGTGCTCCTCCCAGAATTGCTCAAGCTCATCGAGTGTCCGCAGGGTGGCAAACATGACGCCATCCTCAAGCAAGACGCGCTCGGGCAACTTGATGTCCACAGGCAACAGCGGCTTTTTCTTCGGCTTCATCGAACTGGCATCCCAAGTTGGGCAGAAGGGTAGTCAACGCTTGCCAGTGCCTCTTGCTCACGCACCAATGGCAGGTGATCACGCGGCACCGCCTCGGACGACACCCAATCGGTTTCGCCAATCGCGAGGAAGCGGTCAATCGCAGCTTCGATAGCTGCTTGATTGATGACCTCCACATCCAGGACGATACGAAGGCCAATCCCGTAGGCATAGCTCCAGTCGAGCTTGAACGATTCGTAGATCACAGGCGGCTCGTCGCGAATGATGGCTGTTTCCAGCAGGTCGATCTGCTCGGAGAGTGTCCGTCCGTCGAACTGTACGTACCGAACAGGTTCTCGCTTCACCATCCGATAGGTGAGAACCTTCCCCGTGCGCGAGACATCGGCTGGCTCGAAATCCAGCTTTGATTCCCTGTCCAGGCCGGCGTCTCCCAGTGCTGCGTAGGCCCGCGAGGATGCCTCGTGGTGCGCGGCATCCCAGAACGCTTGCCGTGCCGTCACAATCTCGGCGTTCCAGATCGTGAATCGATCCATGCCGAGGAAGTAAAAGTCGAACCATTGGTTGTACAGATCGGGGCGGCCCGGCTCGTTTAGCACGAGATGGCTGGTGAATCGCCCGCCATATTCGGCGGCGTCGCGACGCATCTTACCTTTGAGGCGGATGACCTCATCGCTTCGCTTACGCCGTGGCAAAGAGCTGAAGGGAGGGCGTTGCTTTCGATGACGCAGGCTCATGCATCCATTCCCACTGTTGCAACCCATCCAGTTTGGGTTCTCAGGCATGCAAAATCATTATGCTATGTTGCAACGCAGAGTTGTCACTCATTAGCAATAGGCGCCTTTCAACAGCTATTGCCCCACATTCTGCCCCTGCCAGACCTCCGTGCAGCTCACTAAAACCTCTGCGCTGGGCTGATCTGCCGATAGCTGGCCGATGCGCCCGCGCTGGCTGGCAAGCTTCAGTTGCTCGCGCACCTGTTCCAGGCTGCGCTTTTCAATAACCGCTGTATAGCTTGCACCCAGCTCGCCATCCGGGTCGATGAACAGCTCGATCCGCTTCACCGGCAACCCGAACACCGTGAAGCTGCGTGCCGGCGTCAGCGCCCAACTGCCGGGAGCATTGGGCGCAATGCCCTCCAGCACGCGCATCGGCAAGGCTTGGCGGCATTCCACGGCGGCGACAATGGCCGGCTCGATCCGCAACCAGCGGTCGATGTCTGTCGTATTGCCATCCATCAGCACAACCGGCATGGCCGCCAGCAGCAACGCCTTCATCCCTTGATGTTCCTGATCCAGAAGCGGCGGTCATCGACCGTGAAGTTGGGGTCGTAGCCGACCAGGGTCAGCAGCGAACCGACATAGTAAAGGCCGAACTGATTCATCAGCCAGCGCTCCATCGCCGGGTCGCCGGGCAACTTGCTGTACGGTGGGGTTGGCCCGTCACTGCGAACCTGACCACTGGTTTTGCCGGAGATGGAAAAGCTCTTCCAAGTCAGCACGAAATTGTTCGACTGTTTCGGCAGCTCCGGCGCGCAGAGCGACAGATTGCTGAAGCGCTCGGAGCGCTTGGCGTCGTGCCAGAGTACTGCGTCAAAGCGAATACAATCACTGGCTTTGAGCGTGAGGCTACGGGTCAGCGTCATCTGATCAGCCGGAATTTGCAGATTGCTGATCGCCACCTTGGGCCATTCCGGGGCGCGGCCGTCGGTAGACAGATTCTGGCGCAAGGCGTTATGCAGTGGAGTGCCCAGCAAGCTGTTTCGGGTTGCCGCGCTTGCGGGCGTAGCCGCTTGCGACAGACTGGTTCCAATGGAGTGTCCTAGTCCGTTCAGGGAATCCAGCGCCCCCTGCATGTCGGTTGTGGCACAACCCGTCAATACAAAAGGCAGAAGCAATAAGCTCCGGTAGTGTTTCATCGCAGTTCCTCGCGAGGTTATCCGTTGAAGAGGGTATTGAGCCGGGCGCACCAGGTTTCCGCCGCCCGACGGCTCATGGGAAAACTGAGCAGCGGTCGTTGCGGGTCGGCGGTTTGCAGCTCGATGGCGAAGTCCTTGGCGCGCACCGTGCGCTCGAAGGTCGGCACGCTCATGCCGCTGGCGTTGACCTGACGGCTACCGCCGTTCATCTCCATGCTCTCGACCTCGCGCCAGGTCATCCGCCACCCAAGCAGCCAGGAGAAGTCGTGGATACGCCAGGCTTCATCCACGATTGAGCAGACAGCCAGTTTGCGATGCTGCCGGTCAAACACTAGAAAGGCCGGCGCGGGGTAGCCCAAGAGATGTCCAGCATCGAATGACAGCCCCTGCTGAGCGTTGAGCTTGGCTACAAGTGCCTGACAGCGGGCCTGCAAGCGCGCCAGAAAGCGGAAGGACAGCATGAAGATCGCCAGCGAAATCAGCAGATAGAGCATCAGCTCACTGGTCAACAGTCCCCAAAGCGATGTCTGTGACAGGCGCGCAGGCCCCACGCCGAACATCGCCAGTACAAGAATCAGCGTAAGAGCAGTGGCAGCAAGACCTGAAAGCCCAGCCACCGGAACTGCCAGCCCCGCAGCCGCCCCCATCCCAGCAGTCTTCCAGACGCTTGCCATACGTCATCACCTCCATGTTGTTACTCATAGAGGTCATTCTATGGCGCTTGAATTAAATTGTCACTTATAGTGCGGGCACCTATCGGGCGTAGCCCTATAGAGGGGGTACTCATAGAGTCATTTCTCTTTAAGAAGAGAGAAATATGGCCCTTGATCCCCGACTACGCTTCGGCTTGAAGCTGATAGAAATCAGAAAGACCAGAGGGTGGTCGCAAGAACGCCTGGCACTGGAAAGTGGCTTGGCGCGCAGCTATCTGGGGGGTGTTGAGCGTGGGCAACGCAACATCGCCTTACTCAACATCTTCAAGCTGGCCGAGGCACTGGGGGTGGAGCCTTCAGTACTGCTGGAGGCGCCGGCTGCTGGACAGGAGCCAACTCCGTAACATCGTAGCGCTACGTTATCGTAGCGTTACGATGGTCTCCGCATGATCGCTCGCGGCAGCTATCGCAGCCATCTGCTTTCAAGAACAAGTAAAGCCCACTACAATGGCGCTTACGCAATTTTTTTCGCGTTAAGGGTCATAAAAGTGACTTTTCATCTCTCAACTCCCGCTGAGATCCTGCATGCGCTGGGTGTTCGTCTGCGCGAGCAGCGGCTTGCCCAATCGCTCACGCAGCGTGAACTGGCGCAAATGGCCGGACTGTCCTTGGGGGCGTTGCGCAAACTCGAAAGCGACGGTCAGTGCTCACTGGAAACGCTGGTCCGTGTCGCGCAGGCACTTGGCTTGCTGGAGGCGCTGGACGATCTCTTCGTGCTCAAACGGCAATCCATCGCCCAGATGGAGCAGGTGGACCTTGTGAGCCGCCGCCAGCGTGCGCCGCGTAAGAGAGCATCATGAAGCTGCTTACCGTGCATTATTGCGGCTGGGGAGAAGACTGGCCGTTGGGACGCCTGGCCGATGACGGTCAATCCCTGCTCTTCGAATATTCTCCCGAAGCCTTGTCTCAAGGCTTGGAACTGTCGCCCTTGCACCTCAAGCTGCGGGCGGATGCCTACGGAGGTTTTCCGATCCATTTGCATCGCCTTCCGGGCCTGATCGCCGACAGTCTGCCTGACGGCTGGGGTTTGCTGCTGATGGATCGGTTGTTCCGTCAACACGGCTTGCGCCATCCCGGGCCACTGGACCGGCTGGCCTTCATTGGTGAGCGCGCGATGGGCGCGTTGCGCTTCGTTCCGGCAAGCGACGCCGGCGCCCACGAGCCCGACTGGTCCTTGCTGGCGCTGGCCGAGCAAAGCCGTCTCGCGCTCGCGGGCGAGGCGGGGGCAGCCCTGCGCGAGCTCGCGCTCACCGGCGGCTCACCGCAAGGGGCTCGCCCCAAGGCCTTGGTGCAGTACGACGCAATGACCGGGCAAGTCAGCACCCGTCCGGATGCGCCCGGCAGTCCCTGGCTGGTCAAGTTCCCGGCGCAGAACGAACACAAAGAGGTTTGCGTCATCGAGCAGCTCTATGCCGAGTTGGCTCGGGATTGCGGACTGGATGTGCCCGAAAGTCGTTGGTTCGACCTTGGCCCCGAACTGGCCGCCTTCGGCGTCGCGCGCTTCGACCGGGAGGGAGGGCAACGCGTCCCGGTGCACAGTCTGGCTGGATTGTTGCAAGTGGATTTTCGCCTGCCCGGTGCCACCGACTATACCGCCTTCCTGCGGGCTACCCGTTTCCTGACGCGCGACGAGCGCGAAGTGGAGAAAGCCTACGCACGAGCCGTCTTCAATGTGCTTTTCCACAACCGTGACGACCATCCCAAGAATTTCGCGTGGCGTCTCGGGCCTGACCGGCGCTGGCGTCTGGCTCCGGCATTCGACCTGACCTTCAGCGAAGGCCCGATGGGCCAGCATCACCTGGACGTTTGCGGCGAAGGTGCTGCCATCGAACGCCGGCATTTATTGCGTCTGGCGGAGGAAGGTGGCGTCCCAAGGAAACGGGCGGAAGAGGTCATCGAACGGATGTTGCTGCAGGCAAGCTCATTGGGTGAGCGGTTGGAGCGTGCGCCGATCAGGCAGATGCTGGTGCAACAGATCAAATCCACCATTGATGCCTGTCGCCGGCGCCTGGAAAGCTGAATCCGAGCCGGCGCAACGGCGCCAGATCACGGTTGAACATACTCAATGCTGAGTTTCTTGAGTACAAACATGAGTATGTTTTTTAATGGAGCAGCATGGTTAACTTTTCATTCAATGACTTGCAGTCACAATCGCTGTTCAACGTCTGAGCGCATACGGACATTTCCGCCGATTGCTCCGGAAAGCGGCCTGGCACGCCGCTGGCGCCCTCATCGGGCGTGCTCCTCTTATACGGCAGGCCTCTCTACCCATTAGCTTAAAAGCCACTACAATGAACCCTAATCGATTTTTTTGCTGATTAGGTGCATTAACGTGGCTTTTGCCTTGTCGCTACCCGAGGAAGTGCTATTTGCGCTGGGCACTCGTTTGCGCAAGCAACGGCTTGCCCAGAGTTTGACGCAGCGCGATCTGGCGCACATGGCCGGGCTGTCACTGGGCGCACTGCGCAAGCTGGAGTCGGACGGACAATGTTCTCTCGCAACCCTGGTGCGGGTGGTGCAAGCCTTGGGCCTCAGCGCTGAACTGGACGAGCTCTTCGTCCTCAAGCGCCAGTCCATCGCCCAGATGGAACAGGCCCAAGCCGTCGAACAGCGCCAACGCGCGCCGCGCCGCAAATCGCCATCAAGCAGATCTCCGTCCAGTAAAGCGGCTGGGGTGAAGATTGGCCACTACGTGAGCCAGCCCTGACCGGCGGCTCACCACAGGGAGCCCGCCCCAAGGCGCTGGTGCAATACGACACGATGAGTTGCCGCTTGCAGCGCATCCCTGAGCGGAACGCTCAACACTGAGCGCGACGCCACGCACACGCCTACAGCGTATCCAGCCGCGCGCGTATTTGCAGCGCCTGCGCCTTCAAGGCATCAAGCTGGGGTCCGTGCATTTTTTGCAGTTGACGGTACACCATCCCCAAGCGATGGTTGCCACTCAGCAGCGCTTGGTGGCGATCAAAGAAATCCCAGTACAAGGCATTGAAGGGGCAGGCGCGTTCGCCCAGCTTTTGCTTGTGATCGTAGCGACAGCCCTGGCAATAGTCGCTCATGCGATGGATGTAGGCCGCGCTGCTGACATAGGGCTTGGTGGCAATCAGACCGCCATCGGCCCATTGGCTCATGCCCAGGGTGTTGGGCAGTTCCACCCACTCGAAGGCGTCGATATAGATGCCCAGATACCAGCGGTGTAGTGCCTGCGGGTCCAGCCCGGCGAGCAGCGCAAAGTTGCCTATCACCATCAGGCGCTGGATGTGATGCGCGTGCGCCGTGTGCAGCGACTGTCCGATCGCGTGCTGCAGGCAGCGCATGCCGGTGTCGCCGCTCCAGAACCAGTGCGGCAAAGGCTGATGATGGTCGAGCGCATTGTGCTGCGCGTAAGCCGGCATGTGCGCCCAGTAGATCCCGCGCACATACTCGCGCCAGCCCATGATCTGGCGAATGAAGCCCTCGACCGCGGCCAGTGGTGCAGCGCCGCTGTAGTAAGCCGCTTGTGCGCGCTGCACCACTTCGAGCGGGTGGAGCATTTTCACGTTGAGGGCGAATGACAGCAGCGAATGGAACAGGCGCTGGCCCGTGCTGCTCATGGCGTCTTCAAAGTCGCCAAAGTGCGGTAGCCCATCCTGGATGAAGGCTTGCAGGCAGGCCAGCGCCTCGTCACGGTTCAGTGGCCAGCGCAGGCGGGCGGCCTGCGCGTCACCAAAGCTATTGACGCCGCAGTGCTGCACGCTTTGCCACAAGGCCTGATGGTCGTGTTGCGGGCGCGCATCCACCGGCTCGGCGGGCGTGCCCGGCCAGGGCTTGCGGTTATCGTGGTCGAAGTTCCACTTGCCGCCTTCAGGCTTGCCCTGGGCATCGATCAGCAGCCCGAAACGACGACGCATGTGGCGATAGAAGTGCTCCATCAGCCACTGTTTGCGCCCGGCGAAGAACTCGGCTATCTCATGACGAGTGCTCAGAAAATGCTCGCTGTCGACGCTTGCGCTGGCGAAGGCTTGATCCGTCGCCCACTGGCGCAGCTGCTCGTCCAGTCGCCATTCATCGGGCGCCTGCCACTCGATGCGCTGGGCATCGTAGTGCTGCATCAGCGCAGTCAGATTGTCAGGGATAGTCTGCCGGTTGCTCGGGTCGTCCACCGCCACATAGCGCACGCGATGTCCGGCGGCGCGCAGATGGCGGGCGAAGTCACGCATGGCGGCAAAGATGGCGAGGATTTTCTGCGCATGGTGCAGGACGTAGTCGGTCTCCTGACGCACCTCCATCAGCACGTAGACCACCTGCGCATCCACGGTTTGAAACCATGAATGCGCGGGATTGAGCTGATCGCCCAGCACCAGGCGCAAGCAGTGGCAGCTCGCCGTCATGGCGCGGCCCACAGACGCCGATACGCGCCGTCCGGGTCATGTTCGGCAGTCTGCTTGGCGACATTGAAACGCCGCCCGCCGCGCGGGTCCGTGCCGCGGCCAGCGATATACAAACAGTTGCCCTGCTTGCTATGGACGTCGTAATCCAGCAGCTGAGACTCGAACCACGCCGCGCCCGCGCGCCGGTCACCGCCAAACCAGTACAGCACGGTCGTCACGCCTCACCTCCGGCACGCGGGCTGCGCTTGCGTTCGTGGCGGCAGCGCTCGGAGCAGTACTTCACCTCCGCCCACACCTTTTCCCATTTCTTGCGCCAGGCAAAGGGCAGGCCGCAGCGCTGGCAAAGTTTTTCAGGCAAATATGCTTTCTTGTGCATGGTTCAAACACCCAGATTCGGGCTCTTCGCTGCCCCTGCTCGCTCAGCGCCCGCCCAGCGTCTTCAGCACATCGCGCACCACGCGCCAGCGACTGAGAACCAGGGCCGAAAAGATCAGCGCACAGCCCACAAACTGCTGCGCGCTCATGCGCTCACCGAACCAGCCGGCGGCCAGCATCGCCGTCCACATCGGCTCCAGCATCAGGATCATCGAGGCGTGGCTGGGCGTGGTCAGGCTCTGGCCGTAAAGCTGGATGAAGAAGCGCAGGGTGGTGGCGATCAGCGCACTGGCCAGCACCCAGCCCAGCACCGGCAGCGACACCGCCGCAGGCCAGTTCTCGTAGAGCGCGGACGAGGGCAGCACGAGCACTCCGACCATGCTCACCTGCACCGCGCTCAGCGCCAGCGGCGGCACCTGGCGCACGACGCGGCCGTTGAGATTGATCAGCACCGCAAACACCAGCGCGGCGGCGAGGAAAAGCCACTGCCCGGGTTCGAAGCGAAAACCGTGCTCGAGCGAAAGGAAGGCAAAGCCCACCATGGCCACCGGCATCGCCACCCAGGCGATGCGCGGCGGATGCTCGCCGAAAAACAGACGCGCCACGACCGGCACCAGCACCGCGCCCAGGCTGGAAATGAAAGCGCCTTCACCGAGATGGCTGGCATGCTCCAGGCCCTTGATCCACAGCATCATGGCCAGGGTGAACAGCGCCCCGACGAGCACGGAGCCGCGCCAGCCGGCACGATCGAGCAGGCGCAACTGCCGCCAGCTGAAAGCCATCAACACCACGCCGGCGAGCAGGAAGCGCACGCCGACGAAGAGCAGCGGCGGCAGCCCGGCGAGCGACTCCTTGGAAAAGATCCATCCCGCGGCAGCCACCAGCGTGGCGCCGACGAGGATCAGGTCCGCCTTGAGCGGATGAGGCGATTCGGGAGTCAGTCGCTCAGGCTCCACCAGGCGGACGCGCAAGCTTGCGCTGCAGGGTGCGGCGGTGCATCTGCAGGGCACGCGCAGTGGCCGAGATATTGCCGTCGTTCTCAGCCAATACGCGCTGGATGTGCTCCCATTCGAGACGATCGACCGACATCGGCGCATCAGGCACGTGTTCGCCGATGATCACATCATCCGCCCGCAAGGCCTTGATGATGGCATCGACCTCGGCCGGTTTGGCGAGATACTGGATGGCACCGAGCTTGACCGCATCCACCGCGGTGGCAATGCTGGCATAGCCGGTGAGCACCAGGATGCGGACTCCGGGGCTGGCCTCAAGCAGCGGGCGGATCAGCTTGAGACCGGATTCGCCGCCAATATTGAGGTCGAGCACGATGAACTCGGGCGAATGATCCTGCGCCAGCTCCAGCGCCCCTTCGCTGTCGGTCGCACCATAGGTGTCGAAGCCGCGCTGGCTAAGCGCGCGTAGCAGGACGCGATTGAAGGCGGGATCATCATCGACGACGAGCAGGGTGGGAGCGTGTTCCGGACTCATGCAGCAGGCGCTCGCAAGGGAATGAGGAGGCGTGCAATGGTGCCACCACCGGGGCGCAAACGGAAATCAAGCCCACCACCGTGATGCTCGACCGCAGCAAAGGCCAGCATCAGACCCACACCCATCCCTTCGGCATGACTCGCCCCCGGCGCATGGCGGGCGGCAGCAATGCGCTCGGGAAGCAGGCCTGGCCCGCGATCAGCGACCTCGATGCACAACATCTTGCCGGAGGGCCGCGCGCTCACCTCCACTGCGGCATCGCCGCGTGCGGCGGCCTGGTTGGCATTGGCCGCATTGTCGACCAGGCTCTGCAGGGCCTCTGTCAGGCTTGCATCGGCCACGATGGCCTCCGCGGCCAGTTCCGCCGCCACCTCGAACTGCAAGGTGACCGCTGGCCGCAAATGCTGCCAGCCTGCCACCGCCGCGCGCAACCACGGCGCGACAGGCTCCAGCCCCCCTCCTTCTGCACGTTGCTGTCCGGCCTCACGCGTCAGACTGTTGAGGATGTCGCGGCAGTGGGACACCTGCTCGCGCATCAGGGCAAGGTCCTCGCGCACCTCATCCGGCAAGCTCTGGAGACGCGCCAGTTCATCGCTCAGGATGCGCAAGGTGCCGAGCGGTGTACCCAAGCGGTGCGCGGCACTCGCCGCCAGGTTACCAAGACCAACGACATAGGCATCGCGGGCACGAGCGGCGCGCGACTCGAGCAGCGCGGCCTCGCCTTTTGCCAGGGCGGCATTGAGACGCACGATGAACCACACCACCGTCACCGCCGCCAGCGCGAAACTGAGCCACATGCCGGCGAGATGCCAGTGCATGCCCGACGCCGCATCGGCGAGTTGCACCGGATGGTGGAAATCCCACAGCATCGAATAGACGCCCACCGCAACCGCTGCGAGCGTCCACGCGTGACGGGCGGGCAGAATCGAGGCCCCCACCGCCACCACCGGCAGCAGCAAGGAAATGGCGGGATTTGTCACCCCCCCGCCGAAGTAAAGGAAGGCGGCCCATGCCAGCAGGTCGATCAGCAGCTGCAGAAACGCAGCCTCCCGAACATGGAGCCAGCGTGCAACACCCGCCATCAGGGCCAGGTTGACAGCGGTCAGGACCAGCGCCACGCCCAGCAAGGGCTGAGCCGGGTGCGCTGGCGCCAGCAACGGAAATGCGACCAACGCCATCACCATCATGGCGACAACGGACAGCCAACGGAATTGCAACAGGTGGCCGCGCTCGGTGCGTAAAGCCGCGATCGACGCATCTGCGCCCACCCAGGGTCCGTCCACCCGCGACGTCTCAGGCCCCATGCCTGCGTCGGGCCTGGATCCTGTCGACTCAGATCGGAGCAGGCTCATTGAACTGAATTCCTCTGTTTGCAAGGGCGAATCACCACCGGACCAAATGAGATTCCTTTAACCCAAATCAAGGTTTACTCCAGTGTGCAGACCTATAGTCCACCTGCGACAAAACGCCACAGGACATTCTGTCACAGCCATCTGCGTCGTCTGCGCCCCGCACACGAACCCCGGATGACTGGACGGGCACCGATCAAGCCAGAACGGGAGCACCATGCTCATGAATGAAAACGCCAAGATGAATCAGGTCGAAGTAAGCCCCGACCCGAGCCGCCGCAAGTTCCTCAACACCGCCGCACTGGCCGGCTTGGCGGGTGCCGGCTTGTCGGTCGGCCTTTCGGCCTGCAACAAGGAATCTGCCCCTGCCCCTGCCGCCGGCACCGCCCCCGCAGCCGCACCCAAGGCAGTCGCCTCCGGCAGTGACCTGAAGCTCCACATGGCACCGGGCGAACTCGACACCTATTATGGCATCTGGTCCGGCGGCCACTCGGGCGAGTGCCGCATTCTCGGCTTGCCCTCTGGCCGTGAAATCAAGCGCATCCCGACCTTCAACATCGATTGCATGAGCGGCTGGGGCATCACCAACGAGTCGAAGAAGGTCATCGGCACCCGTGCAAACGGTGAGCTGAAGTACAAGACCGGCGACACTCACCACATCCACGGCTCCTACACCGACGGCACCTACGACGGCAAGTACTTCTGGGTCAACGACAAGATCCACGGCCGCCTCGGTCGTATCCGCGGCGACGTCTTCGAGTGCGACGCGATCACCGAACTGCCCAACATCCAGGGCTTCCACGGCATCTTCTCGGACAAGCGCGACCCGGTCGACCCGGCGATCAACCACACCACCCGCGTGTTCTGCGGCAACGAGTTCCACATTCCGCAGCCGAACGACGGCCGCGATCTGGACGACCCGACCCTGTACTACTGCCTGTTCACCTGCGTCGACGCCGATACCATGCAAGTGCGCTGGCAGTGCAAGGTCGACGGCAACATGGACCTGGTCGCCACCTCCTATGACGGTCGCTTCGCCTGCTCCAACCAGTACAACACCGAGGGTGGTGCACGCTACGAAGACATGATGTCGGCCGAGATGGACGCCTGCGTATTCTTCGACGTCGCTCGCATCGAGCAGGCCATCAAGGACGGCAAGTCCTTCACTGTCGGCACCTCCAAGGTGCCCGTTGTCGACGGCACCAAGGCCGCCAACACGGACCCGAAGACTGCCCTCACCGCCTATGTGCCAGTGCCGAAGAACCCGCACGGCGTCAATGCCAGCCCGGACGGCAAGTACATGATCTGCTCGGGCAAGCTGTCGCCCACGTGCACGGTCATTGAAGTCAGCAAGGTTGCCGACTTCTTTGACGGCAAGCTCGACGACATCCGCAAGTCAGTGGTTTCCGAAGTCGAAGTTGGCCTCGGCCCCCTGCACACCACCTACGACGGTCGCGGCAACGCCTTCACCACGCTGTTCCTGGACAGCCAGATCGTGAAGTGGAACATCGACGCCGCGATCAAGTTCTACGAAGGCGACAAGAACGTCCAGTATGTGGTCGACCGCATTGACGTGCATTACCAGCCCGGCCACATCAGCTCCGACATGGGCGAGACCAAGGAAGCCGGCGGCCAGTTCCTGGCCGTGGGTTGCAAGTTCTCCAAGGACCGCTTCCTGCCGGTCGGCCCGATGCACCCGGAAAACGAACAACTGATCGACATCCGTGGCGAGAAGATGGTGCTGCTGGCCGACCACCCAGTGCATCCGGAGCCGCACGACTTCGTCATCGTCAAGCGCGAGATCATCAAGACCAAGCAGGTCGGCAACCTTGCCGACCACCCGCTGTCGCTCAAGGACGCGAAGGAATCCGGCGTGTTCCGCGACGGCAACAAGGTCACGGTCAGGATCGCCTCGCAGGCTCCTGCCTACAGTCTGCGCGAGTTCGAGGTGAAGCTGGGCGACGAGGTGACGATCATCCTGACCAACCTCGACAAGATCGAAGACCTCACCCACGGCTGGGCGATACCCAAGTACGACATCAACTTCACCGTCAACCCGCTGGAGACGAAGTCCGTCACCTTCACGGCCGACAAGCCGGGTGTGTTCTGGTGCTACTGCACGCACTTCTGCCACGCCTTGCACCTGGAGATGCGCACGCGCATGCTCGTGCGTCCGTAAGCTCGGACTGCACCGTGTCACTCTTGAGTGACGCCGTCTGAAGATCGAGGGGCTCGCGCCCCTCGATTGCTTTCCGCCGTCTGCTCATCTCCGATTCTGGCGGCAGCCTGCGACAATTTGACCCTAGACAAATACGCGCAGGGTGTGGCGGCATAAACTCCATCGCAAGTTACTTATGGAGCTCATCATGAAGCCCCTCTCTGCCCTGCGGGGTGTTGCGCTCGCAGCCCTGCTCGCCATCGCGCCCCTCCTGCCGCAGGCCGCCTCCGCGCAAACCGCCTACGAGGCAAACCTGCCGCCCGAGGTCAACACTGCACCCGCGCTGTGCAACTACGTACCCTGTAGCGAAGTCCTGCCGGGCGCGACCAGCTTCTCCGAGCGCAAGGGTCAGCCGCCCTACGTCGAGGGCTACTCCGAAGAAAATGGCGAGCGCAAGCTGGTCGGCTACGTCGTGCTGTCCACCGATGTCACCGACACCCCCGCCTATTCCGGAAAGCCGGTCATCACGCTGATCGGTCTGACGCCGGAAGGCAACTTCGCCGGCATCAAGATCCTCAAGCACTCTGAACCCATTTTGTTGCTTGGCATCCCCGAGTCAGCCCTCACCGAGTTCAACGACCAATACCTGGGCAAGTTCGTCGGCGCCAACATTGAAATCGGCCGCTCACGCCCGGAAGAAGACATGATCGGCCTTGACGCCATCTCGGGCGCCACAGTAACCGTGATCGCGCAGAATCAGGTCATGATGATGTCGGGCGCCGCGGTCGGGCGCCAGGTCGGCATTCTGGAAGCGACCGTGCGCCCACAGGCGACGTTCGTAGACCGCGGCCGTACGCTCGACTGGGCAACGCTGGTCGAGGAAGGCCTGGTCCAGCGCCTGACGGTGAAGCCCGAGCAGGTCGGCCTCAAGCGCGACAAGGAACCGTTCATCGATCTGTGGTTCGGTTACCTGAACCACCCCGAAGTCGGACGCGCAATCATGGGCGACACCGGCTGGCGCGACCTGATGGGGCGCATCAAGGAGGGCGAGCATGCGCTGTTCGTGATCCGTGCCGGCGGCAAGGAATCATTCAAGGGTTCAGGCTTCGTGCGCGGCGGCATCTACGATCGCGTGCAGTTGCGCCAGGGCCAGGATGTGTTCACCTTCCGCGACCTCGACTATCTGCCCCTTTGGGGAGTGCAGGCACAGGGAGCACCGTCCTTCACCGAGTCGGCGATCTTCATCGTGCACTCGTCCTCGTTCTCCGGCGCCTTTCCATGGAAGTTCATCTTCCTCGGCAACCGCGTCGACCGTGAGACCGGCGCCCGCACCTTCCTCAACTTCGACAGGGAATACTGGCTGCCCGCCGCCTATCTGGAAGGCGGCCGTCCGGTGGTGACCAAGCCAGACGCACCCTGGGTCCGGGTGTGGAAGACGCGCGCGGTCGAGATCGTGCTGTTCTCGATCCTGCTCGTGGGCGTGGGCGCGGTGTACGCGATGCGTGACCGCCTGACGCGGATGTCTACGCGCAAGAACAAGTGGCCAATCGACGGCTTCAAGTACGCCGCCTGGATCATCAGCATCTTCTTCATCGGCTTCTACCTGATGGCGCAACCGTCCATCACTCAGGTGCTGACCTGGTTCCACGCCCTGCTGTTCCAGTGGAAATGGGAGCTGTTCCTGACCGATCCCTTCATCTTCCTGTTCTGGATCTTCATCATCGTCACCGTGTTCCTGTGGGGACGTGGACTATTCTGCGGCTGGCTGTGCCCCTTCGGCTCCTTGTCCGAGTTGCTCTACAAGGTCGGCAGCAAGCTCGGCCTCAAGCGCTTCCAGTTCATGCTGCCGATGAAGTGGCACAACCGCCTGAAGTGGGTGAAATACTTCGTGTTCTTCGGCCTGCTCGCGGTGTCGGTGCTGTCTATGGGTCTGGCCGAGAAGCTGGCCGAGGTGGAGCCGTTCAAGACTACCTTCCTGGTCGGTCTCCTCAATCGCAGCTGGCCCTACACCCTGTTCGCAGCCGGTCTGCTCGGCCTGTCCATCTTCACCGAGCGCCCGTTCTGCAAGTACCTGTGCCCGCTGGGGGCCGCGCTGGCCATGCCTTCGACCTTCCGCTGGTTCGGCCTCAAGCGCAAGCAGGAGTGCGACACCTGCAAGGCCTGCGCCGTAGGCTGCGGCTCACTGGCGATCGACGACAAGGGTCGCATCGACCATCGCGAGTGCATGCTGTGCCTGGACTGCATGGTGATGTACACCGATGAGCACGCCTGCCCGCCGCTGGCCAAGGAGCGCAAGCGTCGCACCAAGGCCGGACTGCCGCTGACACCGATCGGCAAGGACGGCTACTACATCCCGATCAAGCCCGTGGCGCCCGCGGCGCCCCGTGCCTGATTCCGACACGGTAATGAAGGAGGATTCGATCATGGTCGATCCACGTATTCTGACTGAGGCGGTTGAGCCGCCCTATGCCAGCAGCGGCGCCGCAAGCCGCCTGCTGGCCGAAGTCTGGGACCACCTGTGGCCGTGGAGTCGCAACGGCTTCCAGCGTCAGCGCATGATCCAGGCTGCCGGTCTGGCGCTGGCCGTCGCCGCCAGCGTGGCATGGATCCTGGCTGCGATGGGCAGCATGACGCCTGGCGCCATCATTGGCTGGTGGTTCGGGTGGAGCGTCTTCGAAGTACTGGTACGCCTCGGCTCCAAGCCCTACGTCAAGGACGGCCCGTGGTGGGGAAATCGCTACCGTCGCGCCAGCCTGATGGACATGGTGTGCTATGTTGGCTTCAAGAACCTGCTGATCGGTGCCACGCTGTTTCTGCTGCTCAAGAGCCTGGGACTGATCCAGATCTGAGGCCCCGCCCCACGCTGTTTACCCTGTGCGCCGCCCTTAGGGGCGGCGCCTTGTTTTCCTCACTCACGGCCGGCGCTCGTAGCGCTTCACCTAGATCAATTACCGCGCTGACATTGCGTCGCATACTGCTCGCAATCGTCAAGCACCCACCGTTCAATGCACCCCTCCCTTCGCCTTCTCATTACCCTTGGCACCGCAGCGCTGCTTGCCGGGCTGACCACGCCGGCCACGGCCGCGGTGTGGCGGGTTAAGGCCGGCGAATCCATCCAGGTGGCGATCGACCGCGCCGAACCCGGCGACACCATCGAAATCGAGCGTGCTCGCTATTTCGGCCACCTGCTGGTTGACAAGCCCTTGACGCTGCGTGGCATCAACCGCCCGACGATCGATGGCGAGTTGAAGGAGAACACGATCAGCGTGAAGGCGGAAAACGTTACCGTCGAAGGACTGATCGTCGCCAATTCGGGGGGCGACACCCTTTACCAGCACGCTGGCGTCTACATCTACCCCGGTTCGCACAAGGCCGTGGTGCGCAACTGCGACTTCTCCTACACCCTGTTCGGGATGTGGATCGAGAAAGCGGACGACGTGCTGATCGAGAACAATCTCATCACCGGCAAGCGCGATTTCGATTCCCCGCGGCGCGGCAACGGCATCCAGCTGTACAACACCCAGCGCGCGCGCATCATCGGCAACAACATCAGCTTCGTGCGCGACGCGATCTACGTCGACGTGTCGCATGACGCCATCTTCCGTGGCAACAAGCTGCACCACAGCCGCTATGGCACGCACTACATGACCTCCTACCGCAATCTGTGGGAAGGCAACGAGACCTGGTACAACCGCGGTGGTCTGGCGCTCATGGAAGTGCGCAGCCAGGTTGTGCGCAACAACATCGCCTGGGGCAATTCTGACCACGGCATCATGCTGCGCACCATTCAGGACTCGGTGATCGAGGGCAACATCGTCGCCGGCAACCAGCGCGGCTTCTTCATCTACGATGCTGAATACAACGAGATTCGGGGCAACCGTGTGATCGACAACATGGTCGGCATTCACCTGTGGGCCGGCTCGAAGAACAACCAGGTCGAAACCAACGACTTCATCGCCAACCGTGAACAGATCCGCTACGTCGCTGCGCGCGACATGATCTGGGGTGAGAAGGAAGGCAACTACTGGAGCAACTACCTCGGCTGGGACCGCAACGGCGACGACATCGGCGACGTGCAGTACGAGGCCAACGACATGGTGGACCGCCTGTCCTGGCGCCACCCGATGATGAAACTGCTGCTGGCAAGCCCGGCGGTGCAGACGCTACGCCTGGTCGGACAGCAGTTCCCGCTCTTGCGTGCCCCGAGCATCGTCGACCCCAAGCCTCGCATGCAGCCGTTCAACCCTGACTGGAGCCAATGGCGTGGCCGATATTTCCCCCGCTCCAAGTAATCAACCTTCGCGCGGAGCACGCGCGGTGATCGTCGCCCGTGGCGTGCACAAGCATTACGGCAGCATCCATGCGGTCGACGGCGTCGACCTCGACGTACAGGAAGGCGAGCTGTTCGGCCTGATCGGGCACAACGGTGCCGGCAAGAGCACGATGTTCAAGATGATGCTCGGCCTCATCCCGGTCACGGCCGGCGACATCCATATCGACGGTGCGCCCGTCGGCAGCGCGGGCGGCGACTTTCGTGCGGTGCGGCGCAAGATCGGCTACCTGCCCGAGAGCGTCGTGCTCTACGACAACCTTACCGGCCTCGAGACTCTGCACTTCTTCTCCAAGCTGAAGGGCGTCTCGCCCAAGGACAACGCCACGCTGCTCGAACGCGTCGGCCTCGCTCACGCGGCCAAGCGACGGGTGCGCGAATACTCCAAGGGCATGCGCCAGCGCCTCGGCTTCGCTCAGGCGCTGCTCGGCACGCCCCGTATCCTGTTCCTCGACGAACCCACCTCCGGCCTCGATCCGGAGGCGATCCGGGGTTTCTACGCCATCCTGCGACAGCTGAAGAGCGAAGGCGTGACCATGATCATCACCTCGCACATCCTGGCCGAGATCCAGGAGCGGGTAGACCGTCTGACCATCATGGCCGCCGGCAAGGTGCAGGCCACCGGCACCGTGCAGGGACTGCGCGAGCAGATGGACCTGCCCCTGTGGTTCAGCGTACGTGTGGCAGCGGAGGACTTCGAGGCCGTGCGCGCCGCGCTCGGCCACCTGCCGGTGGCGGCAATCGAGGCACGCGACGACCATGTGGCGGTGCAGTGCAAGCGCGACACGAAGATGGCGGTGATCGCCGCACTCGCCACGCTGGGCGACAAGGTGCGCGATCTCAACGTGCGCGAACCCTCGCTCGAAGACGTGTTCTTCGGCTTTTCGGACTAAGGGGCGGATCATGGAGTTCTCGCAGATTGCCGCCATCGCCAGCAAGGAGTTCTGGGACCGCATCCGCAACCGCTGGGTGCTGGCGGTGGCATTGGTGTTCACCGCCTTCGCGCTCTCGATCGCCTACTTCGGCGCAGCGCAACAGGGCACGGTAGGCTTCCGCTCGATCGAAGTCACCATCGCCAGCCTCGTCAGCCTGGTCATCTACCTGATTCCGCTGATCGCGCTGATGCTCGGCTTCGACGCCATCGTCGGCGAGCGCGAACACGGCTCGCTCGACCTGCTGCTGTCGATGCCGATCACTCGCGGCGAGTTACTGCTGGGCAAATACCTCGGCCTGGCCGGCGCGCTTGCATTTTCCACCGTGGCCGGCTTCGGCCTGGTCGGACTCGTGCTCTCGGCACAGCTAGACCTCAACGCCCTATTCCACTACTTCGGCTTCATGCTCAGTTCAGTGCTGCTGGGATGCGCCTTTCTCAGCCTGGCGGTGATGCTCTCAGTGTTCGCGTCCGATCGCACGCGCGCCTCCGGGCTGGCGATCGCGATGTGGTTCTTCTTCGTGCTGATCTTCGACCTGCTGCTACTGGCCGTACTGGTCGTCACCGCCGGCCAGTGGGGTGGCGAGGCCTTGCCCTACCTGCTGTTGTTGAACCCGGCGGACGTGTTCCGCATCCTCAACATATTTTCGCTGGAAGACGTACGCACCCTGTACGGTCTATCCACCGTCTTCCCGCCAGCGCTGGCCAAGCCCTGGCTACTCGGGCTCGTGATGCTGGGCTGGATCATCGCCCCGCTCGCGATCGCGGGCTGGCGCTTCCGGCTCAGCGCGAGCCGCGCCTGATCGACTGCGACTGGAGAACTTCCGATGTGCATACACCATGGCTGCAAGCACCCTGCGCTTGACCGCCGCCGCTTCCTGATCGCCAGCGCCGCCGCCGGCCTGCTCGCCGCTTGCGGCGGATCCAGTGACGGTAGTGGCGCGGTCGCCGCGCTCGAGATCGATCGCAGCACCAGTTGCGCCCTCGACGGCATGCTGCTCGCCGACTATCCCGGCCCCAAGGCGCAGGTTCACTACAGCGGCCTGGCACAGCCCGACTGGTTCTGCGACACGCTGGAGATGTTCAACGTCTACCTGAACCCCGAGCAGGCACGTCTCGTCACCGGCATGTTCGTGCAGGACATGGGCAAGACGGACTGGGACAAACCCGTGGCCAACTGGATCGATGCGAAGACGGCCATCTACGTGTTCGGCTCGAAGCGACTGGGCTCGATGGGGCCGACCGCTGCATCCTTCTCAAGCGAGGCAGACGCCCAGGCCTTTGCCGCACAGCACGGCGGCAAGGTGTTGAAGTTCGACGAGGTCAAGCCCGACATGGTCATCCTCGACGGCGGCGCCTTGCACGACCAATCCATGTAAGGGACGTAACAGCATGAATCCGATTTACGGCGCCCTGACACCCGAGGTCGCGCTCGAACTGGAGCCGCTTTCGCGGCTGGTCTATGAAGCACGCGAAAACCGCCGCCAGGTGCTGGATGCCGTTGGCGCGAGCGACGAAGCCAGCCTGCTGGCGCGCATCGCTGCGGCGGAGATAGGGGAACACCCGGCTTATGAGCACTATTTGGCCGCCCGCATTCTTGCCGACACCCACGAGGCCGCACGCAAGGCAGTGGCGGCGCTTCTGCACGAGGTCAATGGCTGATGGATCTGCATGCACGCATTCTCGAATGCATCGAACATGAACACGGCGACCTGCTCGCCGCAGCACCCCAGCTGAACCAGGACGCCCTCGACATCCGCTTGCGCAATGGGGTCATGCTGACGGTACGCTACGCCGCCGCCGACGCCTACTCGCTGCGCTGGCGTACGGGCCTGGGAAGCGACATGGCAGAGCTTGGCATCGATACCGCACCCAGCCATCCCCACCTCGCAACACACCCCAACCACCTGCACCTGGCCGACGGGACGGTCGTGCCCGATCCGGTCACGCGCACCGATGCCAGCCCCGAGGCCAACGTGTGTGCGCTGGTCTCCGCCCTCGCCCACGACCCGCAACTCGGCACGCAAGCGTGACATCCGCCCCTGTGCGCAGCCGCGCCCTCCTGCTTGGCTCCGCGGCCGTGTGCATGACGGTCGCAGGGGCGTTGTTCTGGCAGTATGCGACAAGCAGGGGAGGGGCTGACTTCACCCCCCCCCAGGAAGACATCTGCATCGTGCCGCCTGCACGCGTGTCGCTTGCCCACCCCTACGACCCTGCATCGGGGCTCGGCATGTATGACGTCCGCCCGATTCCTGCAGACGCCCGTTGTCCTGTGTGCGGCATGTATCCGGCACGCTTCCCGAAATGGGCAGCACAGATCATCTTCAAGGACGGTTCGGCGCACTTCTTCGACTCGCCGGTCGACCTCTTCATGTTCCTGGAGGACTCTGCGCGCTTCGACCCCACCCACAAGGCGGAAGACGCGGCTGCGTTGTATGTCGCAGACCATCGCAGTGGCGCCTGGGTGGACGCCCGCCAGGCGACTTTCGTCATCGACTCCAGCGCCAAGGGGCCGATGCGAGGGCCCGACCTGCCAGCCTTTGCCAAGCTTGCCGACGCTCAGGCCTTTGCCACCGAGTACGGCGGTCGTACGCTCGGCTTTGTCGACCTTGACCGCAGCGTGATGGGCGGATTGCGCAGTTCGACCCACGCCGGGCACACCCACTAAGCGAAGCCCTGGCCCAGTCTGCCACCCGCGCGAAGCGGGCGTGAACGAAAAACGGAGGCTTGCGCCTCCGTTCCGTGATCGCTTCAAGCCGGTGTTGAGCTTACTCCGACTTCGCCACCATGAAGTCCACCGCCGCCTTCACCTCATCGTCGCTCAGGTTCGGCGCGCCACCACGTGCGGGCATCATGCCTTTTTCGCCGGTGTAGCCCTCGAGCGCGTGCTTGTACAAGGTGTCCTTGCCCTGGGCGATACGCGGAGCCCACTCGTCCTTGTTACCCGGAAGCGGTGCACCGGCAACGCCTGAGGCGTGGCACAGCGCGCAGGTCTTCTTGTACACACTCTCACCCCCGGCACTGGCCGGAGCAGCGGCCACCGGTGCAGGCGCGGGTGCAGCAACCGGTGCCGGCGCAGCAGCCGGTGCCGCGGCAGGCGCGGCGGCTGTGGGCGCTGAGGTCGAAGCGGCCGGGGTGCCGGAGTCCTGGCCACCACAGGCAGCAAGCAGGCCAGCGAGCACAGCGGCGACGATCAGCGGGGTTTTTTTCATGACAAATCTCCGTTCGTATGGGGCAAGCGATGCAGCACCCATCGAGCCACATCGAACTTGGCGAGATGCTAGCGCACAGCGAAATCGATACGATTGACAGGAATCAATTCCTGCGAAATCACCTCCGTCGCAGGCGGGCGCGAGTTCGATCGCCCGACCATGGTGCCAGAGTTCGAGGATTGAGGCAGAATCCCGCGCAAGGTCCACCGCCAACAAGACCGGGCACTCGATACGCGCTCGGCCCACGCCCGGTATTGTCAGCCCTCGATGAGCGCACTCACGCTCCCCTCAGCCCCCGCCTACATTGGCCGCTTCGCCCCCTCGCCCAGCGGCGCGCTGCATTTCGGCTCGCTGGCGGCGGCGATGGGCAGCTATCTCGATGCGCGCACCCACGGCGGGCGCTGGCTGCTGCGCATCGAGGACGTCGACACCCCACGCACCGTGCCCGGCGCAGCAGAGCACATCATCGCCACGCTCGCACGCTTCGGTTTCGAGTGGGACGGCGACATCGTGTGGCAAAGCCAGCGCAGCGAAGCCTACCGTGCCGCGCTCGAACATCTGCAGGCAGCAGGTCACGCCTTTGCCTGCGCGTGCACGCGCCGCGAGATGGCCGACTCCGGACTCGCGCGCGATGGCTCACGGCGCTACCCCGGCACCTGTCGTGAAGGCCTGCCTGCCGGGCGCAGCGCACGCGCCTGGCGGGTGCGTGCGCAGGGCGTGGTGGGCTTCGAGGATGGCGTTCAGGGCTGGCAACAGGAAGACCTCGCCGCCGACTCGGGCGATTACGTGGTGCTGCGTGCCGACGGCCTGTTCGCTTATCAGCTCGCGGTGGTGGTCGACGATGCCGACGCCGGCATCACCCACGTCGTGCGCGGTGCCGACCTGCTCGACTCCACCGCCCGCCAGATTCACCTGCAAGGCCTGCTCGGCCTGCCCTCGCCGTACTATGCTCATTTGCCGGTAGCCACCAATGCCGCCGGCGAAAAGCTGTCGAAGCAGACCCTCGCCCGTGCCATCGACACCCACCCGCCCGCCCACGCCCTGCTTGCGGCCCTCCGCTTTCTCGGCCAGGCTCCGCCTGCCGCATTGGGGCGCGCCAATACCGCCGAGCTCTGGCAGTGGGCGCTCCATCACTGGCAACTCAGCGCCGTCCCCCGCTGCCGCCACGCGCCGGCAGTCGATATCGATTGAGGATTCCATGCACAGCAATGACATCAGCGCCGACCGCAATGCCCTTCGTGCCCTACTCGAGGACACCCGTACCATTGCCATCGTCGGTCTCTCGCCCCGCCCCGAGCGCGCCAGCAACGAGGTCGCGCGCTACCTGCGCGCAGCCGGTTACACCATCATCCCGGTCAACCCGGCGTGCACCGACGTGCTGGGCGAAAAGTGCTATCCCAGCCTGCGTGACGTGCCCGGACCGATTGACATGGTCGACGTGTTTCGCAGGTCGGAAGAAGTGATGGCGGTGGCCGAGGACGCGATCGCCGTCGGTGCGCGCAGCCTGTGGCTGCAGCTGGGCGTGATCGCACCCGAAGCGAGCGCGCGCGCCGCTGACGCCGGGCTGAAGGTGGTGATCGATCGCTGCACCAAGATCGAGCATGCGGTCCTGATCGGACGCTGAGCAGCGCGGAGCTCGATCTCAGCCTGGCGGCTCAGTGCTTGTCGCCGTAGCCGGCGAGCCCGATCGCGAGGCGGACGAGCTGGTATGAAACCCAGTTGAGGGCGCGCTGCAGCAGCGACAGACGGCGCCAATCGGTCGCGCGCAACTCGCTCGCGCCATTGCAGATCGCGTGCTCGAGGCGGGCGCGCAGCTGCGTGGCAAAGCCGCTGTCATCGATGAAGATATTGGCCTCGCGCGCGAGCAGCAGGCTGAAGGCGTCGATATTGCTTGAGCCCACCGTCGCCCATCTGCCGTCAACCACCGCCACCTTGGCATGCAGGTGGCTGCGGTGATACTCGAACAAGCGGATGCCCTGGCGCAGGAAGTAGGGATAGAGCGCCCGCGTGGCGTAACGCTGCAGCGGATGGTCGGCGATACCCTGCAACAACAAGGTGATGCTCACCCCGCGCTCGGCGGCGTCGATCAGAGCCTGGCGGAAGCGCCTGCCAGGAAAGAAATACGCGCTGGCGATGACAATCTCACGCTGGGCGCCGTCGATTGCCGCCAGATAGGCATCCTCGATCGCATGGCGAAAGCGCAGGTTGTCGCGTACGACGTAAGCCGCGCAGATCTCTCCCACCGGCTCGGCTTGCGCCGGTGCCAGCAGGGGGAGTTGCTGGCGACGACGAAAGCTGGCCCAGGCAACCAGGCGCCAGAGGCGGTTCATCGAGCTGACGATGGGCGCGAGCACCGGCCCGCGCACATGCACGGCGAAGTCGTAACGCGGATGAGGCGGGCCGCCGGCGGTGAAGTCATCGATGATATTGATGCCGCCGACAAAGGCTTCGCGCCCGTCGATGACCACAACCTTGCGATGCAGGCGGCGCAAGCGGTGACGATGCAGCGACAACTTGCGCACCTCGCGGCGATAGATCAGTACCTGAACACCTTGCTCATGCAGGCGCGGCAGCAGCCGCATGAGGAAACGGCGGCTACCGAAGCCATCGACCATGACTTTTACCGTAACGCCGCGGGCGGCCGCGCGCTCCAGTGCCGCAGCGATGCGGCGCCCGGTTTCATCATCCTCGAAGATGTAGACCTGCAGGAATATCTCACGCTCGGCGCGATCGACCGCCGCCTCCAGCGCGGGAAAATACTGTTCGCCATTCTCCAGCAAGCGCACCGCATTGCCGGGCTGGCACTGCTTCAAGCCAGCGGTTCCAGTTCGGCCGTGAGCGCTGCGTGATCGGAGATCTGTGCCCAGGGCGCACCGAAATGCACCTCGGCACGACGCACGCGAAAGCCACGCACATAGATGCGATCGAGACGGAAAAACGGCAGCGCGCTCGGGTAGCTGCGCGCCGGGCGCCCGATGCCGCCGCCAAAGGCTTCGACCAGCCCGAGCCGATCGGCGAGCAGGCGGTCGGCTCGATTGCGCCAGTCGTTGAAATCCCCCGCAATGATCAGCGGCGCCCCATCGGGTGCCAGATCTTCCATGCGCTCGGCGAGCGCCTCCATCTGCCGTCGGCGCCCCCCTCCGGTCAGCCCCAGGTGCACGCAGACGCAATGCACCGCGGCCGCGACCCCGGGCAGCTGGATCTCGCAATGCAGCAGCCCGCGGCGCTCGAAGCGGTGCGCCGAGACGTCCTGGTTGGCCTGACTGAGGATGGCATGGCGGCTGAGGATGGCATTGCCATGGTGGCCGTGGTCGTAGACCGCATTGCCGCCGTAGGCGGTCTGCTGCCAGCTCTCCTCAGCCAGAAATTCATGTTGCGGCTGCGCTGGCCAGCTCGAATGACGCTGCGGATGAGCGAGGTGCAGGCCCTGCACCTCCTGCAGGAACACCAGATCGGAATCCAGCGTGCGCAAGCGATCACGCAGCTCATGCACCACCATACGGCGGTTGAACTGCGAAAAGCCCTTGTGGATATTGTAGGAACAGATCCTCAGCGTCATCGACCGCCTCTCCACGCAAGGCGGATCAGGATAAAGCCAGCATGCGATCGAGAGCGATGCGTGCGAGTTCGGCCTCCCGCCCGGGCACCTTGATCTGGTTGACGATCTTGCCGTCGGCAAGATTTTCCAGCGCCCAGGCCAGATGCTGCGGATCGATGCGCTGCATGGTCGAACACATGCACACCGTCGGCGCCATGAACTGCACGACCTTGCCCTGCGGCTTCATCTCCTCGGCCAGGCGGCTGACCAGGTTGAGCTCGGTGCCGACCAGCCAGTGACTGCCCGCCGGGCCCGCGCTGATGGTGTTGATGATGTACTCGGTCGAACCCACATAATCCGACTTCTGGCACACCTCCAGGCTGCTTTCCGGGTGGGAGATGACGAAGCCCTGCGGATTCTTCTCGCGCCAACGGTCGATGTGCGCCGGCTGGAACATCTGGTGCACCGAACAGTGCCCTTTCCACAGCAGGATCTTCGCATTGCGGATCTGCTCGGGCGTGAGGCCGCCGTATTCGAGGTCGGGATCCCACACCACCATCTGCTCGAGCGCGATGCCTTTCTTGTAACCGCTCCAGCGCCCGAGGTGCTGGTCGGGGAAGAACAGCACCTTCTCGCGCTTGGCAAAGGCCCAGTCGAGAATGGTCGGGGCATTGGTGGAAGTGCACACGATGCCGCCATGCTCACCACAAAAGGCCTTCAGGTCCGCAGCGGAGTTGATGTAGGTCACCGGCGTGATGATCTCATCAGGCGCGTCGAGGACCTCGGCCAGTTCGCGCCAGCAGCGCTCGACCTTGGCCAGGTTGGCCATGTCGGCCATCGAGCAACCCGCCGCGAGGTCGGGCAGGATGGCGACCTGGCTGGGCTTGGACAGGATGTCGGCAACCTCGGCCATGAAATGAACGCCGCAGAAGACGATGAACTCGGCTTCGGTCTGCGAGGCGAGGCGCGCGAGCTTGAGCGAATCTCCGGTGAGGTCGGCGTACTGATAGACATCGGCGCGCTGGTAATGGTGGCACAGCAGCACTGCGCGCTCGCCAAGGCGGGCGCGGGCGGCACGGATGCGCTCATGCGCCTCGGCGTCGGCGAGCGCGTTGAAACGGTCGAAACTGATGGTGGCTACTTGCATGAGGCGAATCCGGCTCCTGTCAGAAGAGAATGCGTCCATTGACTTTGGGTAGGGTGGGTTCGTGGCTGGATGTGACCTTGCGCATCGGACCCTGCGGCGGCGGCAGGGGTTCCGGCGCGGCGCAAACCCGGTTTGTAATAAAACGTCAGCCCTGGTGCCAGGGCAGACCGGCATGGCGCCAGCCGCCAATGCGATTGCGCTGGCCCTTGCCGTCCTTGTCACCCTCGAAGCCTTCGAGAATGTTGTAGCAATTGCTGTAGCCCGCGCCGGCGGCAAGGCGGGCGGCGCCGTCCGAGCGCACGCCCGAGCGACACAGGAACATCACCAAGGCCTCGGTATCGACCTGCTGCCTGAGCTGGGTCAGGAAGTTGGGGTTGCGCTGCATGCCCGGCCACGATGACCATTCGAGCTCGACTGCAGCAGGCACGCGACCGACCCAATCGAGTTCGGCACGGGTGCGGATGTCCACCAGCTTCGCGCCCGGCGCGAGTTGCCAGATCTCCCAGCTTTCAGCTGGCGTCAGTGCGCCCTGATAGGGCAGACCGAGCTTGAGCGCACGCTGTCGCGCAAGGGCCAGCAGGTCGGACAGGGTTCCCATGCGATCATCCGTCTAAAATCATGTCTTGCGCCAAGTATAGCGCGTCCTTTCTGGCCCCTCGCATGCCCCCTCCCCTGTCTCATCCGCAGCTGCCGCGTGCTGCGCGCGCGCACCCCGACAACGACGATGCCCGCAAGCGCGACATTCAGCGCACCACCCTGGTGGCCGTCGCCACCAACGCCACGCTCGCGGTCGCCCAGTTCGTCATCGGCTTGTTTGCCAACGCCTTCAGCCTCGTGGCCGATGCCGCGCACACCTTGTCGGATCTGGTCACTGATCTGCTCGTGCTGCTGGCCGCGCGCCATGGCGCCGACCCCGCCGACATCAACCACCCCTATGGCCACGGTCGCATCGAGACTGCCACCACCATGGTGCTCGGCGCCGTGCTGGCCGCGGTAGGCGTGGGCTTTTTGTGGAACTCGGGCTTGCGGCTGCAGAACATGAACGCCCTGCCCGATCTGCATCCGGTCGCCCTCGGCGTGGCGGTGCTGACCCTGATCGCCAAGGAGAGCCTGTTCCGCTTCACCCTCGCTGCCGCGCACCGACTGAAGGCGCCTTTGCTCGAAGCCAACGCCTGGCATGCGCGCTCGGACGCAGCCTCATCACTGGTGGTGGCAGTGGGCATCGGCGGCAGCCTGGCGGGCTACCCCTTCCTCGAGCCGCTGGCCGCAGCCGTGGTCGGCTTCCTGATCCTGCACATGGGCCTGCGCCTGGGGTGGACGGCGATCCGCGAACTGATCGACACCGGCGTGTCCGAGCAGGAGCTTGAACATCTGCGCCAGACGATCGAGCAAACGCCGGGCGTCATCGGCCTGCACGAGATGCGCACGCGGCGCATGGCCGGCCGCGTGCTTTGCGATGCCCACGTGCAGGTGGCGCCCCGCCTCACCGTCTCCGAAGGCCACCGCGTGTCCGATAGCGTCTATCTGCGCGTGCGCGCCGCCCATCCCGAAGTGCAGGACGTGCTTGTGCATATCGACCCCGAGGACGACGACAGCCTGCAGGCCGTGCCGCCCGGGCGACTACCCGAACGCGCGGATGTGCTCGCTACGGTCGCCACCCTGCTCGGCCCCGATGTGGCCGTGCCCAAACGCGTACAGATCCATTACCTGGGCGGGCGCGTGGATGTCGACGTCTTGCTGGACACCGCGCCTGCCGCGGCCGATGCGCAGGCACTGCGGCGGCGCACCCAGGACTGGCTGGCGCAACAGGCGCACTACCGCTCGATCAGCTTTTACACGCCGATCGCACCATGATGGTGCATGCATGCTGACTTTCGCCCCAATGCAGTGCATCACGAAAGCCCACTGACCGAGACTTTCGTGCAAGGCCCCGTGTGGCACAATGATCTTCATGCATGTGCCAGCCTGGCACACTTAGTGCTTTATCTGACTCATCAAATTCCGCGCTCCGGTACCGAACCGGAGCGCGCCCCGCTCAACGCACACAACGCCTCATCTCACCAGGAGTGAAAATGAACGCTCAAGACGTCATGAAGATGATCCAGGAAAACGAAGTCCGCTTCGTGGACCTGCGCTTCACCGATACCCGCGGCAAGGAACACCACGTCGGCCTGCCGGTTTCGGCCTTCGAGGAAGAGCACTTCGAGCAAGGCCACCCCTTCGACGGCTCCTCGCTGGCCGGCTGGAAAGGCATCCAGGCCTCGGACATGATCCTGATGCCGGAGCCGTCCACCGCCTATCTCGACCCCTTCTTCGACGAGGCCACGCTGGTCATCACCTGCGACGTCGTCGAACCCTCGGACGGCAAGGGCTACGACCGCGATCCGCGCTCGATCGCCAAGCGCGCCGAGGCCTATCTGAAGAGCACCGGTATCGGCGACACCGCCTACTTCGGCCCCGAGCCCGAGTTCTTCATCTTTGACGCCGTCGAATGGTCGATCGACATGTCCGGCGTGTACAGCAAGATCATCTCCGAAGAGGCCGCCTGGTCCACCGCCGAGAAGTTCGAAGGCGGCAACACCGGCCACCGTCCGCGCGTCAAGGGCGGTTACTTCCCGGTGCCGCCGGTCGACAGCCTGAACGACGTGCGTGCCGCCATGTGCCTGGCGCTCGAAGCCTGCGGCGTGCCGGTCGAAGTGCATCACCACGAAGTCGCCAATGCCGGCCAGTGCGAGATCGGCACCCGCTTCAGCACGCTCACCCAGCGCGCTGACTGGACCCAGGTGCTGAAGTACATCGTGCACAACGTCGCGCACCAGTACGGCAAGACCGCCACCTTCATGCCCAAGCCCATCGTCGGTGACAACGGCTCCGGCATGCACGTCCATCAGTCGATCTGGAAGGACGGCCAGAACCTGTTCGCTGGCAACGGCTACGCCGGCCTGTCCGAGACCGCGCTGTATTACATCGGCGGCATCATCAAGCACGCGCGCGCGCTCAACGCCATCACCAACCCGGGCACCAACTCCTACAAGCGCCTGGTGCCGCACTACGAAGCCCCGACCAAGCTCGCTTACTCGGCGCGCAACCGCTCGGCCTCGATCCGCATCCCCTACGTCGCCAACCCGAAGGGGCGCCGTGTCGAGGCGCGCTTCCCCGACCCCCTGGCCAACCCCTACCTGTGCTTCGCGGCGCTGATGATGGCCGGCCTGGACGGCATCCAGAACAAGATCCACCCCGGCGATCCGGCCGACAAGAACCTGTACGATCTGCCACCGGAAGAGGACGCGCTGATCCCGACCGTGTGCACCAGCCTCGAGCAGGCGCTGGAACATCTGGACAAGGACCGCGAGTTCCTGACCCGTGGCGGCGTGTTCTCCAATGACTTCATTGACGCCTACATCACCCTGAAGATGGAAGAGGTCGACCGCATGCGCATCACCACCCACCCGGTGGAGTTCGACATGTATTACAGCCTCTAAGCCAGGACTCCAAGCGCAGCGCACAAAGGACGGGCATTGCCCGTCCTTTTTTTATCGGGTCTAATCGAGCTTGACTGCGCCCGCACAGCGCCGGACTGACTCTTTCCGCCCGGCCTGCCGTCCGCTCCGGCAAAGCCCCCACCGACACGAGCATGCGACCGCTTCGAGCACTCCCCCTGATCCTGCTGCTGCATACCGCCCTTCCCGCACAGGCTGCGGTATACAAATGCATCGATGGCGATGGCAGGGTGACTTACACCAACGACCCCAGCCTGGCGCGTGGCTGCAAGCTGCTCGACTCAGGCCAGGCGGTGTCGACCGTGCCGGCTCCGGTTCGGCGCCCGGCAGCAAGTCCGGGCAGCTCCTCCTCCACCTCACCGGCCTTCCCGCGCGTCAGCGCAGACGACCAGCGCGCACGCGACGATGGTCGACGCCAGGTGCTGGAGTCCGAGCTGGCGACCGAGGAGAAGGCGCTGGCGGAAGCCGAGCACAGCCTCCTTGAGCAGGAGTCGATCCGGCTCGGCAACGAGCGCAACTACCAGAAAGTGCTCGACCGGCTGCAACCCTTCAAGGACAAGCTTGAACTGCACAAACGCAACATCGAGGCGCTGCGGCGCGAGATCTCCGGCCTGAAGTAGAGCACTGGCGCGCGTCTTGCTTGGCATCCTGGACACAAAACGGGACGCCCCCATGCCCAAACCCAGATCCACCCCCTTGATCAACAACGGACTGTTCGCCGGGATTGAGCTGCTGTCGACGGCGGTGGTGCTGGTCGACGCCGACCTGTGCATTCGCCACCTCAACCCCAGCGCGGAAAACCTGTTCGCGATCAGCCGTCACAAGCTCCTCGGCATGCCCCTGAGCCTGCTTCTGGGGAAGCCGCCGGGACTGGCTGCGGCGCTCGACAACGCGCTGCACAGCAACTGGAGCTATACCGGCCAGGACATGACGGTCGCGCACCCCAACGCCGATCCGATCCGGCTCGACTGCACGGTGAGCCCGGTCGACAGCGCAGGCATCCGCCTGGTGCTGGAGTTCCGTCCCATCGACGCCCAGCTGCGGGTTGCGCGCGAAGAGCAGCTGCTCCAGCAGCAACAGGCCAACCGTGAGCTGATCCGCAATCTCGCGCACGAAATCAAGAACCCGCTCGGCGGCATCCGGGGCTCCGCCCAATTGCTGCAGCGTGAACTGGGCGATGCGCAACTGCGCGAATTCACCGCCGTCATCATCGCCGAGGCCGACCGTCTGAACGAGCTCATGAGCCGGCTGCTGAGCTCGCACTGCATGATGCGTCCGGCGCCGCTGAATATTCACGATGTGCTCGAGCGCGTGCGCCGCCTGATCCTGGCTGAGTTCCCCGCGCTCGACATACGCGGTGACTATGACCTCAGCCTGCCCGAGCTCAGCGCCGATCGCGAGCAGCTCATCCAGGCCATTCTCAACATCGTGCGCAACGCCGCGCAGGCAGTGGAGGGCGCAGGCGAGATCCTGCTGCGCACGCGGGTGGCACGCCAGGTCACCCTGGCAAAGCGTCGCTACAAGCTGGCACTGGAATTGCAAGTGATCGACAACGGCCCCGGCATCGCCACCCACATCCGCGAGCAGATCTTCTATCCGCTGGTGTCGGGGCGCGCCGGCGGCAGCGGCCTCGGACTGTCGCTGGCCCAGGGCTTCATCGAACAACATCAGGGCATGATCGAAGTGGACAGCCGCCCGGGGCGCACCTGCTTCACGATCCTGCTGCCGATTTCCGACCGTGTGTGAGCCCAGCTCACGCACCCTTATGGTGCATGCCGAATGAACAAGGTCTGGATCATCGACGACGACCGCTCCATCCGCTGGGTGCTCGAAAAGGCACTCAGCCGCGAGGACATCCCATTTCGCAGCTTCGACTCGGCGACCGAGGCGCTCGCCGAACTCGACCACAGCTCGCAGCCACCCGCGGTGATGCTGTCCGACATCCGCATGCCGGGCGCCTCTGGCCTGGAGCTGCTGCAAAAGATGAAGCTGCGCCATGCACAGCTGCCGGTCATCATCATGACCGCGTTCTCGGACCTGGACAGCGCGGTGTCGAGCTTTCAGGGCGGTGCGTTCGAATATCTGCCCAAGCCCTTTGATATCGATCAGGCGCTTGCGCTCATCCAACGTGCGCTTGCGCAGGGCCTGCAGCAAAATGGTGCGGCGACGGAGGCGGTGCTCGCGCCCGAGATCCTCGGTCAGGCCGCTGCCATGCAGGAGCTGTTTCGCGCCATTGGTCGCCTTGCGCAGTCTCATGCCACGGTGCTCATCAACGGCGAATCCGGCACTGGCAAGGAGCTCGTGGCGCTTGCCCTGCACCGTCACAGTCCGCGCTGTGATGCCCCCTTCATCGCCATCAACACCGCCGCCATCCCGCGCGATCTGCTCGAGTCCGAGCTCTTCGGCCATGAGCGCGGTGCATTCACCGGCGCCACCACGCTGCGCCGCGGCCGCTTCGAACAGGCCGACGGTGGCACCCTGTTTCTCGACGAGATCGGCGACATGCCGGCCGAGCTGCAGACCCGCCTGCTGCGTGTGCTCTCCGACGGCCACTTCTACCGCGTGGGCGGCCAGCAGCCGGTGCGCGCCAATGTGCGCGTGATCGCCGCCACCCATCAGGATCTGGACGCACGCGTGCGCCAGGGGCTGTTCCGCGAAGATCTCTTCCACCGTCTCAACGTCATCCGCCTGCGCCTGCCCGCGCTGCGCGAACGGCGCGAGGACATCCCCTTGCTGTTGCGCCACTTCCTGCGCAAGAGCGCGCACGAACTGGGCGTGGAGTGCAAGCGCGTCGCCGACACCACGGTGGACTTCCTGCAGCACCAGCCCTTCCCGGGCAATGTGCGCCAGCTCGAAAATCTGTGTCACTGGCTGACCGTGATGGCCCCTGCCCAGCTGATCGAGATTGCCGACCTGCCGGCGGAGATGCGCGAACAGCCGGCGCGTGAGCTGTCCGCAAGCTGGATCGACGGGCTCAGGATGGAATCCGATCGCCTCCTTGCCGCGGCGCCCGGGCGCGTGTTCGAGCAGCTCACGCGCGCCTTCGAACGCACCCTGATCGAGCGCGCGCTGTCCGCCACTGGCGGACGTCGGATCGAGGCCGCACAGCTGCTCGGAATCGGCCGCAACACCATCAGCCGCAAGATCCATGAGCTCGGCATGCAGGACGAGCGCAAGGGCGCTCCGCCCAGTGGCAAGGACGAGGGCGGCGACAGCTGAGCTCCCCAGCCAGTGAACAGAAGTGGGCCGCAGCGCGGACGCAGGAAGCCCGGCCGACTGGCCGACTCGTAAGCGACTCACGGTTGACGGATAATGTGCGCACATCCGCTGTTCGCAAATTCACACCGTGCCCACCCCTGCCACCCCAGACACCTCCACCCCTGCCGGCGCGCTGACCACCACCGTGGCCGAGCTGGGTCCACTCGCAGCACGCTTTGCGATCGAGTGGGTGGACAGTTGCGCATCGACCAACAGCAGCCTGATGGAGCACCCGCCGGCCGACGATGGCAAGGTGCATGTACTGGTTGCGGAGCGCCAGAGCGCGGGGCGCGGCCGGCGCGGGCGACAGTGGCAATCCTGGGCAGAAGGCAGCCTGACGTTTTCCCTGCTGTGGCGCTTCGCACCCGGCGCGCCGGTGCCTGCCGGGCTGTCGCTGGTGGCCGGCCTCGCCGTGGCGCGCACGATAGAGCAACTGGGGGTGCTCGGGGTGCAGCTGAAATGGCCCAATGATGTGCTGGTCAATGGCGAAAAGCTCGCCGGCATTCTGGTCGAGCTGCTCCCCGCACGCGACCGCTCGCTGAGCGCGGTGATCGGCATCGGCATCAATCTGCAGCTGCCCCCGGATGCGCACATCGAGCACCACGCCGGCGTCACCGATCTGATGCGGGCACTCGAGCACGCCCCGCCCTCCAGACCCGCGCTGCTGGCGCGCCTGCTCGCCGAGCTTCAGGCGCTGCTCGACACCTATGCGCTTGCAGGCTTTCCCGCCCTCAGGGGCGCATGGGAGCAGCGCAACGCCTTTGCCGAGCTCCCGGTACGCATCAGCGGCGAGCGCGACGCGAGCGACGGCATCTGCCTGGGCGTGGATGAGGATGGCGCCCTGCTCCTGCGTACCAGCGACGGTGTGACACGCATCCTGGCGGGTGACGTTTCCTTGCGTCCGCTGGGTGGAGAGCGCACATGATCCTGCTCATCGACGCTGGCAACAGCCGCATCAAATGGCGGCTGCAGTGCGCATCGAAGGGGCGGGTGGAGGCCGAAGGCGCGCTCGTCCACGACGACATCGACCGCCTCGCCAGCCTGCGCCCGCAGGCGCTGAGCGCAGCCCGCATCGTGGGCAGCAACGTGGCGGGCACGGCCGTCGCCGAGCGCATCGCCCGCGCGCTGGGCGGCGAGCACATCGACTGGCTGCGCCCCGGGCAACAGGCCTGCGGTGTGCGCAACCTCTACGAGCATCCGCTCCAGCTCGGCGCCGATCGCTGGGCAGCGCTCATCGGCGCGCGCGCTGTGCATGCGTACGCCAGTGTGGTGGTGATGGCCGGCACCGCCACCACGGTGGACCTGCTCTCGGCCAGCGGCGACTTTCTCGGTGGCCTGATCCTGCCGGGCGTCGAACTCATGCAACAATCGCTTGCCAGGGGTACGGCCCAGCTCCCGTCCGCAAGCGGCAAGTTCAGGCTGCAACCACGGTGCACGCTGGATGCGATCCGCTCGGGCTGCCTGCAGGCGCAAGCCGGCGCGGTCGAGCGCATGTTCCGCCAGATCGCCACACAGCCGGATGCGCTGTGCCTGCTCAGTGGCGGTGCTGCCGATGGGTTTGCCGAACTGCTCGACATTCCGCTGCAACGCATTGACAACCTGGTGCTGCACGGCCTTGCCGTTTTCGCCGCTTCGCACCCTCAATAACACGCCAACGATCAAGAACCCCAGGGAGACACCCGATGGAAGCCACCCGCATCGAACTCGAAGCCAAGGACATCCCCACCCACTGGTACAACGTCGTCGCCGACATGCCCACACCCCCGGCGCCGCCGCTGGGACCGGACGGCAAACCCGCCACGCCCGAGCAGATGGGCGCCATCTTCCCCGGCGCCATCCTCGAACAGGAGATGAGCGCCCAGCGCTGGATCGAGATCCCGCAGGAAGTGCGCGAAATCTACCGCCTGTGGCGCCCCAGCCCGCTGGTGCGGGCAGTACGCCTGGAGCGGGCGCTGGGCACACCAGCGAAGATCTTCTTCAAGTACGAAGGTGTTTCCCCCGCGGGTTCGCACAAACCCAACTCCGCCGTGCCTCAGGCCTATTACAACAAGCAGGCGGGCATCAAGCGCCTGAGCACCGAGACCGGTGCTGGCCAGTGGGGCTCATCGATCGCGTTTGCGGGCCAGATGTTCGGACTCGATGTCCGGGTCTACATGGTGAAGGTGAGCTACGATCAAAAGCCTTATCGCCGGCTGATGATGCAGACCTGGGGCGCGGAGGTTTTCGCCAGCCCTTCGCCGCTGACCGAAACCGGCCGTCGCCTGCTCGCTGAGAACCCCGACAATGAAGGCTCGCTGGGCATCGCCATCTCGGAAGCGGTGGAAGAGGCCGCGAGTCGTGCCGATACCAATTACACCCTGGGCTCGGTGCTCAACCACGTCGTGCTGCACCAGAGCATCATCGGCCTGGAGGCAAAGAAGCAATTCGACAAGATCGGGCTCTACCCCGACCTGGTGATCGGTCCCTGCGGCGGCGGCTCGAGCTTTGCCGGCATCGCCTTCCCCTTCCTTGCCGACAAGGCCAGCGGCGACAAGCGCGCCGAGAAGCTGCGCTGCATCGCGGTGGAGCCCAGCTCCTGCCCGACCCTGACCAAGGGGCAGTTCGCCTACGATTATGGCGATGCCTCGGGTTTCACGCCGCTGATGAAGATGTACACGCTGGGCCACGACTTCATGCCGCCTGGCATTCACGCTGGCGGCCTGCGCTATCACGGCGACTCACCGCTGGTGTCGCAGCTGTTCCACGACGGTCTGATCGAGGCCGTGGCCGTTCCCCAGCTGGCCACCTTCGATGCCGGCGTGCAGTTTGCGCGCGCCGAGGGCATCATCCCCGCACCCGAGTCCTGCCACGCCATCCGCGCCGCAATCGATGAAGCCCTGCGCTGCAAGGAGACGGGCGAGGCGAAGACCATCCTGTTCAACCTCACTGGTCACGGCCATTTCGACATGAGTTCGTATGAACGCTACTTTGCGGGCAAGCTGGAGAACTATGACTACCCAGCCGACGCGGTTGCGGCTTCGCTGGCCCACCTGCCGAAGCCGGGCTGAGGGAGAGGCCGCGATGCGAGCGCATGAATCAGCGTATCGAGCACACGGACGCTCGCGATGAGCCTGTTGCGCGTCACCCTCCTCGTACTCGTCGCCTTGAATGCGCTCGCCTTCGCCGGCATCAAGGGCTGGCTGGGCACGAGCACACCCGGGAGCGAGCACGAGCGCATCAGCATGCAGCTCAACCCCGAGCACATCCGGCTTGCCACTGATTCGCCTGCGCAAGGGCTGCAGGCATCGCTGCAGCCTGCGAGCCCGGCGTATGAGGCGGCCCCCGCGCAGCCGCAGTCGCCCCCCATGGCGGCCGCGGGCACCGAGGCGCCTGAGGTGCTCACTGCCGACACCGCTGCCGCCATGGTGGCCGACACGGCTATTGAAGAGGATCCGCCTGCCGCCGCAGCGCCTGTGGAGGACACCGCAGAGCCCGCGCCAGCGCAGCCAGAGCCTGCTGCGGCGCGGGTGGAGGCGCCTGTTGTCGCGACAACGCCTGCCACAAGCTGCTTCGTGTGGAGCGCGCTGAGCGAGGCCCAGGCAGACGCCCTCAGCCGTCGTCTGCGCCGCAGCGGCGCGGACCCCGAGCGCAGCCGCAGCGACATACCAGATTCATGGTGGGTCCGCATTCCTGCGCAAGGCAGCCGCAGCCAGGCCGAGCGCCGGGCGGACGAGCTGCGCGCACTTGGCGTCAAGGACTTGTTCATCGTGCAAGAGCCCGGCCCTACGCAATACGCCATCTCGCTCGGCGTGTTCAAGACCGAGAGCCGTGCGCGCGTAATGCTCAACCAGTTGCGCAATCAAGGCGTGCGCAACGCCGGCGTGGAGGCGCGCATGACCACCCGCTATCGCGTACAGGCCGAGCTCCCCACCGACATGCTGCGCAGCGTCGAGGGCAGCGTGCCTGGCATCGACCGCAATCGCAGCACCTGCCCCCGGCGCTGAGCCATGAATACACCTTCTTCGCGCACCTCTCCGCCCTTGGTCATCGGCCTCACCGGCGGCATCGGCAGCGGCAAGAGCGCCGCTGCCGACCGCTTCGTCGAGCTTGGCGCCAGCCTGGTGGACACCGACGCCATCGCCCACGCACTCACCGCCCCCAGGGGAGCGGCGATGGCCGCGATCCGTGCGCAGTTCGGGGCTGAGCTCATTGCCGAGGACGGCAGCCTCGACCGCGCGGCGATGCGGGCGCGCGTCTTTGCCGACGCCGCCGCGCGCCGGCAGCTCGAGGCCATCCTGCATCCGCTCATTGGCGCCGAGAGTGCACGCCAGCGCCTGGCTGCACAGGGGCTTTACGTGATTCTGGCGGTGCCCTTGCTGATCGAATCCGGCGACTATCGTGCGCGCTGCGATCGCGTGTGCGTGGTCGACGTCCCGCCCGAGATACAGATCGAACGGGTACGAGCACGCAGCGCGCTGGATGAGGCGCAGATTCGCGCCATCATGGCGGCGCAGGCCAGCCGCGAGCAGCGCCTTGCCGCCGCCGACGATGTGATCGACAACAGCGGCACCTTCGAACACCTGCGCGAGCAGGTCGATGCACTGCATCTGCGCTACTCGGCGCTTGCCGCCCAGCGCGCCTGAAGTGCCCGCCACTCAAGGAGTTGGGCGAAACCGCTGTGCTATCATCGCGACTGACGACAGGGGCGCAGTGCTTGCGGAAAATGTGCGGTGATTAGCTACGAATATCCTCTCAACGAGCGCATCCGCACCTTGTTGCGTCTCGAGGACCTGTTCGACAAGGTTGCGCACTTTTCCGATCGTGATGCCCCGCAAGACCACCACGTCGCGCTGCAGACCATCTTCGAGACACTGGAAGTGGCCGGACGTGCTGATCTCAAGGTCGATCTGGTGCAGGAGCTCGAACGCCAGCGCCAGATCCTGATGTCCTTCCGCAACAACCCCGAGATATCCGAAGACGCCCTTGCCGGGGCGCTGTACGAGATTGAACACGCCTCAACCGGCCTGCTGTCGATGGCCGGCAAGATCGGCCAGTACCTGCGTGAAAACGAGTGGCTGATGAGCATTCGCAGCCGCGCGGCAATACCGGGCGGAGTCTGCCAGTTCGACCTGCCTTCCTATCATTACTGGCTGAACCGCGATCCCGACCTGCGTCGTGGCGACCTCGACAAGTGGATGTCGCCGATGACGCCGATCCGCGCCGGGCTGGAGATCGTGCTGCGCCTGCTGCGCGCCAGTGGCCGCCCCGAGGCGCAACTCGCGCGCTGTGGCGCTTACCAGCTCACCATGGCCGGTCGCAGCGCGCTGATGCTACGCGTGCGGGTGCCGCATGGAGATGCGGTGGTCCCCGAGATCAGCGCCAACAAGTACGCGCTCAACATTCGCTTCATGCTGCCCGAGACCGTCGCCCGCCCGCGCCAGGTCGAACGCGACGTGAATTTTGAACTCACCTTCTGCAGTCTGTGAACATGATGACGAGTGACAAGCCACGCACTGTCCGCTGCCCCACCTGTGGTACGTCCGTTAGCTGGGTGGCGGAAAGCCAGTATCGACCCTTCTGCTCCGCGCGCTGCCGGCAGATCGATCTGGGCGCGTGGGCATCCGAGGCTTACAGCGTGCCCGCCTCCCCGCCCGACGCCAGCGACGGCGAGGACTTCCTGCCACCGGGTGTCGAGCGCGACTGAATTCAGCGCACCCCTGGCCCCTGGCCGTTGTGCGTTTGCGCCCATGCGCCACGGATGGCAGCGATGCCATGAGCACCGGCATTGCGCGCCGTGTCCATGTCGGTCGCGGCCAGGCCGCCCAGTGCAAGCACCGGCATCGGCAAGCCTGAGGCCTGCTCGCTGAAGCGTGCCCAGCCGATTCCAGCAGCACCCGGATGACTTGCCGTCGGCGCCAGCGGTCCGAGCAAGGCATAGTCAAGCCCGAGGCGGGCCGCGTGCTCGAGTTCCGCGCGCGCGTGGCAGGACGCCCCCACCCAGCTGCAGTCCGGCCGCTCGCGCAGCGTCATCAGGCTGCGCGTGGGCAGATGCACGCCATGGGCGCCGACCCTGCGGGCGAGTGCAGGATCATCGTTGATGAGCACCAGCCCGCCGCAAGCCTCCACCCGCCGCACCACCTCACGGGCGAAGCCCTCCCTGCGCTCCGGATCGAGTGCGGCCTCGCGCACCTGCACCAGACGCAAGCCGGCCTCCAGCGCCGCATCGAGCGCGGCAAGCTGGGCCGCGATACCAAGCTGGGCAGCATGGGTGATGCCCATCAGGCGCGGCAGGCGCAGCGCCTTCAGGATGGGCCCATTGGCGGGCAACATGGGCTCAGGCGCGGGGCCGTCGGAGCGCACCCAGTCTAGCGCCGCATGCACCTTGGCGCTGAGTTCGCCCTCCCAGGCCGAGACCTCGAAAAAATGCAGGCGCACATGGGCGTGTTCATACACATGCTCACGTCTCAACCAGGGCCGCAGCTGGGTGACGTGGATTCCAAGCTCCTCCTCGAGTTCACGACACAGTGCCTGGGCGGGCGTTTCACCGCGCTCGACCTTGCCGCCAGGAAACTCCCAATAGCCGGCATAGACCGTGTCCGCTCCGCGCTGACCGAGCAGGTAACGACCGTCAGGCGCCAACAACACCGCAGCCGAGACATCGACAAGCTTTCGCGTCATTGGCCTAGCGCTCACCGTCCTGCCGCTGTCCGGCGTAGTCACGCGCGAATTGCCACGCGACCCGACCCGAACGTGAGCCGCGCATCAAGGCCCACTGCAGCGCCTCCTGGCGCACCGCCGCGAGTTCGCCATCGGGCACGCCGAAGCTCGACAGCCAGTGCGCGACGATGTCCAGGTACTCCGCCTGACTGAAGGGATAGAAGGAAATCCACAGTCCGAAGCGCTCGGAGAGGGAGATCTTCTCTTCGGTCGCTTCGCCGGGATGGATTTCACCACCGACATGGCGAGCCTGCAGGTTCTCGTCGTGATACTCGGGCATGAGGTGGCGACGGTTGGAGGTCGCATAGATCAGCACGTTGTCCGACATGGCGGCGACCGACCCATCGAGCACGCTCTTGAGGGCCTTGTAGGCATCCTCGCCCTCCTCGAAGGACAGGTCATCGCAGAACAGTATGAAGCGCTCGGGCCGAGTGCCCACCATCTCGACGATCTCGGGCAGGTCGACGAGATCGGTCTTGTCGACCTCGATCAAGCGCAAGCCCTGCGCGCAGTACTCATTGAGCAAGGCCTTGGTCAAGGACGACTTCCCGGTGCCGCGGGCACCGGTCAGGAGCACGTTGTTGGCGCGCCGTCCGGCCAGGAACTGGCGCGTGTTGCGATCGATGCGCGCCTTTTGCTCGTCAATATCCTGCAGATCCTCAAGGCGGATGCGGTGCCGCATGCGCACCGGCGTGAGCGCTGCACGCCCATGTCGGCGCTGCCAGCGGAAAGCCACGGCGGCGTCCCAGTCGGGCGCAGCCGCCGGGCCAGGGAGCAGGGATTCGAGGCGCTCGAGCACGCGCTCGGCGCGACTCAGCAGGTCTGCGAGTTCAGTCATCGTGTTTGTTGTCGTCATTGGCATCGGGCGCAGTCGGCTCGTCCCGTCGTCGTGGCCAGGTGCTCCAGACGATGATCAGCAGCAGGCACAGGGCCAGCCCCGCTTCGAGAAAGATCACCCACATCGCAAACCTCCGGATCGGGATGTTCGCACCGGTATACTGATGGCCGAAAGTCTTGAAGTCTGAATGATACCCCTCATGATTCCGTTTCCTGCTCGCGCTCCGCGCTACGCCCTGGCGCTCCTCGTCTCCTTGCTCGCAGCGTGCACCACGCCGTCCATCGCGCCTGACGTGAACGCAAAGTGTCCGCCACAAGGCCCTTGTGCCCCCTGCCCCGTGTGTGCGACACCCGCTGCACCCTCTGCAACGCCCATCGTGCGTCCGGCCGACGCCACAGCCGAGCCTCCGCCGGCGGTGCAAGGCAACTGGAGCTCGGTCAAGGGCTGGAGCGAAGATGAGCCGGCGGCCGCCTGGCCGGCACTGCTGGCCTCATGCTCCAGGCTGGCACGCCAGCCCCCATGGAAGCCGGCGTGCGATATGGCCTCGACGCTGGGCAGCGCCCCATCCAGCGCCCAGGTGCGGCGTTACTTCGAACAGCACTTCGTACCCTGGCAACTGCTCAACAGCGGCCCCAGCAGCGAGGGCCTGGTGACCGGTTACTACGAACCCCTCATCCGCGGCAGTCGTACTCGAAACAGTCAATACGCCTGGCCGATTCACGGCGTGCCCAGCGACATGCTGACCATCGAACTGGGCGACATCTATCCCGAGCTCAAGCCGCTTCGCCTGCGCGGGCGCGTCGTCGGCAACAAGGTCCTGCCCTACTGGAGCCGGGAAGAGCTGTCCGCGCGCGGCGCGCAAGTACCCTACCCCGTCCTGCTGTGGGCGGACGATCCGATCGATCTGTTCTTTCTGCAGGTGCAGGGCTCGGGGCGGGTTCAACTGCCGGATGGGCAACATGTGCGCGTCGGCTATGCCGACCAGAATGGCCACCCCTATCAATCGATTGGTCGCTGGCTGGTGAGCAAGGGCGAGCTCAGCCTGGATCAGGCGTCGATGGACGGCATCAAGCGCTGGGCGCGCGAAAATCCACATCGCCTGCGCGAACTGCTGAACACGAACCCCAGCTATGTGTTCTTCCGTGAACTGCCGGCGTCGAACGCCGGACCGATTGGCGCGCTCAATGTGCCGCTCACTGAAGGCCGCAGCATTGCCGTCGATCCGCGCTACGTGCCCTTGGGCGCGCCGGTGTTCCTGGCCACCACCCACCCCCTGAGCACACGCCCCCTGAATCGTCTGATGCTTGCCCAGGACACGGGGAGCGCAATCAAGGGAGCGGTGCGCGCGGACTTCTTCTGGGGTTTCGGCGAGCAGGCCGGCCGCGAAGCCGGCCGCATGCGCCAGCAGGGACAGATGTGGCTGTTGCTGCCCAAGGGCGTTTCTCCGCCGCGCTAAGAAGACGAGAGGTCCCGTGGCACGGGTGCCCGCGGGACCTCCTCAGTTCAGAACCAGTGCTGCCTACTTGGTCTTGACGCCCTCAAGCGCCAACTCCAGCTCGGCCGCAGGGACGTAACCGCCGATCCGGGTACCGTCGGCGAGAAAAATGGTCGGCGTGCCACTGATGCGCAGCTTCTGGCCGAGCTCCACGTTCCTGGCCACTGCGCTTGCATCGCAATCGCTCGCCGCCGGCTCCTTACCGTCCACGATCCAGCCATTCCAGGCCTGCACCTTGTCTTTTGCACACCAGATGTTGTTCGACTTGGCGGTCGAATCAGGGCTGAGGATGGGGTACAGGAAGGTATAGATGGTCACGTCATCCATGCCGACAAGCTCCTTGCCAAGGCGCTTGCAGTAGCCGCAGTTCGGATCCTCAAAAGTCGCGATCACCCGCGTCCCCTTGCCCTTCACCTGCTTGATCGCCTGCGCCAGCGGCAGGGAGGCGAAATCAATGGCGGAGAGTTCGTTCATGCGCGCCTGGGTCACATCACGCCGGGTCTTGGTGTCGATGATGCTACCGTCAAGGATGAAGGCCGCTTTTTCATCGGTGTACACAAGCTGACCGTTCTTCAGCACAACTTCGTACAGGCCGGCATAAGGCGTGCGCGTAACGGTTTCGACTGCAGGCGAGCCGATGAAGGCCTCCATGCTCTTTTTGACCTCGTCTTCAGAGGCCTGCGCCAGCCCGGCGAGGGCAAGGCCCAGCGCAAGCGCAAGCGGACGGGTAACAGCAGGGTGAGCAGTCAAGGTCATCAATTTCTCCGGATCCATTCAAAAGCGCCCGTTGACCGCATAGCGTGTCAGGGCGTTGGTTACGACAGGCAAGCGCCCGGTGAGGTTCATCCCCAGGTTGCGCAGCGCGGAAAGAAAGGGATTGCGTGGCACAAACAGTCGATTCAGCCCGTGGGTGAGGTTCTGCATGAGGAAAGGCTCTTCTGCGCGCTCTCGCGCATAAGCGCGCAGGATCGATAGTTCGCCTATATCACGCCAGGCCGGAACCTTGCTGAGCACTCCGGCCAGCGCTCGTGCATCCTGGAAACCGAGGTTGATGCCGTGCCCGGACAGTGGATGAATCGCATGTGCGGCATCGCCAATCAGGGCGAGCCGCGCCTGCACCACCGTGCTCACCCGCATCAGGCGCAAGGGAAAGGCGGCGCGAGGCGTGATCAACTCGAACGCGCCGAGATGGCGTGCACCCGCATCAGCGACACGCTCGCAAAACGCGCCATCGTCGAGCTCCATCAGCTCGTCGGCAAGCGCGTCGGGCGCCGACCAGACCATAGAGATCCGATTGCCCGGCAGCGGCAGCCAGGCGAGGATGCCGTCATCGCGAAACCACTGTGAGGCGATCGCGCGGTGGGGCTGAGTGCAGCTCAGGTTCGCAACCACGCCGCGCTCGTTGTAAGGCGAGATGTGGGCATCGATTCCAGCCTGTTTGCGCACCCACGACTCACGTCCATCTGCGCCAACGATGAGGCGGGCGTGCAGCCTGCGCCCGTCCGCCAGGCCCAGGGTGGCCGAGTCTGAAGTGCACTCCAGGCTTGCGGGGGTCGCGGGGCAAAAAACAGTGACGTTGTGCTGACGCTTGAGGCTTTCCCACAGCTCACCATGGATGCGACTCGACTCGCCGATCCATGCAAGCTCAGGCAAGCCGCTGTCGTAAGCGGAAAAACGTAGTGCGCCTCCCGCATCACCGAAGATGCGCATTTCGGAGACGGCCTGCAGGCGTTCGCGCTGCAGGTGTTGCCAGACGCCGAGCTCCTCGAGGAAACGGATGCTCGCCGGGCTGTAGGCATAGACGCGCTGATCGAGCTCAAGCGGCATCACTGGCGCCGCGGTTTCGATGAGCGCCACCTTGAGGGGCGTCCGGCGCAGCGCAACTGCCAGAGCCGCACCCGCAAGCCCGCCACCCACCACGATGAGGTCGAAGTTCATTGACCACTTTCCTGCACTGTATCAAGTGCCTTGATTGTGCCGGATGCACTGAGGGGCGTCACGCCCGACGATCCGATTTGTAGTGCTCAGTTACGCGGCGGAAACATTTCTTTCGTCCACGCAAAAACCCCCTTGTACATTTTTTTGCACAAGGGGGTTTTTCATATAATTAGTCTGACGATGACCTACTTTCACGAGG
>NZ_ATJV01000056.1 GCF_000443165.1 Thauera terpenica 58Eu
CAAACGCGCCGATGATAGTGAGGTCCGCCCTCGTGAAAGTAGGTCATCGTCAGACTAATTATATGAAAAACCCCCTTGTGCAAAAATGCGTACAAGGGGGTTTTTGCGTCAACGAAAGAATACGTGGGTGAAAGAGCCATTGGTAAAAAAGAGAGGCCTGCGATGCACCTCCCTCCAACAGTACGCGCTTAGCTGCGCAACGGGAGCATCAATTCAGCTTCACCATCGATCACCACGGTTTCGCCACAGGTGCACACGGTTGAAAAAACAACGCGCCGTTTCTCTGCCTTCAGTTCCTTTACTGTCACCGTCGCCACCAGCGTCTGTCCGATCCGCACTGGAGCCTTGAATTTAAGATTCTGCGAAAGGTAGATACTGCCTGGCCCGGGGAGTCGTGTGCCGAATACCGCGGAGATCAGGCCGGCAGAGAGCATCCCATGTGCAATGCGACCGCCGAACATGGTACTGGCGGCGAACTCTTCGTCCATATGCACCGGGTTGTTGTCACCGGATACGCCAGCGAACATCAGGATATCCGCCTCTGATACGGTGCGAGACAGACTTGCGCTCATGCCGACGCTGAGGTCCTCGAACTGATGGCCGTACATTTCGCTGAAATTGCGTTTGCTCTCACTCATTCTGCAGGTCCTGTTGAAAGGGTTTTTTTCGCCTGAGCAGGGGTGCCCGGAGAGCCAAATATAGCCCATCTGTCCGCTCAGCTGTCTGCACATGCGTTGCTGGGCCTTGATCTTGCGCGAGCTTGAGCGGCACACCGGGAGCTGCCAAGCAGCGCTCCGTGTCCGCCTGTGGTGTCGTGTTAACATGGAAACACTGAGCGGCAACTGGCGACGCTGGCGGGTGTTTCAGATTCGCATCGTTGCGCTGCTGATCTCGATTCATCGCATGGTGTCCTTGGCGTGACGGGTTTAACGCCGGTGCTGGCGTTAGTCGGATAGTCTGTGTGCGTCTGTCGGCGTCCTGTGCGGACAGCATTTGAGTCTGTTCCGCAGTGGATCAGTTCAGTCTGGGGTAAAGCATGCTGAAGGTCTTCGTCCACTATTTCCCGTCTCACACGCTGCAACAGGTGCTTTTTGATGCCCTGTTGCTGTTTCTCGTCGTCCTGGTTGCGGTGATCTCCCTGGCTTCGCCCAGCGTGCCGGATTGGGCGGTATTTGTTCCGTCGGCGCTTGTCTTTGCGCTCTCCATGGTGGGCTTGAACACGGCGATGGGGCTCTATCGTCCGGTGATGAAGCGTAGCCACAAACAGGCTTTTGCGCGTGTGGGCCTGTCCTTGCTGGTCAGCATTCCGGTCGCTTACGGGATTTCCGGGCTCTTGCCGTGGGCCGAGCTGGCACCACATTCCTTCCAGTTGAGCGTGGTGTTGTTGCTTGCGACCCTGCTGCTGATGCGTGGCCTGGTGAATCAACGCCAGGCCTCAAGTCTGTTTTCCGCTCGCGTGCTCATCCTCGGCACTGGGCGGGATGCTGCGCAGGTGTACCGCGATCTGACCCGTCCTTTGCAGCGTAGCGTGAATGTCGTCGGCTTCCTGCGTGGAGGCGGTGATGAGAAGCTGGAGGTCGACGGACGTCAGGTGCTTCCCGCTCAAGGCTTGCTTGAGGCGGTGCACGCGATGAAGGTCAACGAAGTCATTGTTGCGGTGCGTGAGCGGCGCGGTGGCGTTCTTCCCATCCGCGAGTTGCTCGACTGCAAGCTGGCCGGTGTGCGCGTGGTTGATCTGACTTCATTCTTCGAGCGGGTCCAGGGTCAGGTCAGACTGGAGTCCTTGCGCGCAAGCTGGCTGATCTACGGTGACGGCTTCCGCCAGGGCTTGACGCGGACCTTCATAAAGCGAGTATTCGACATTCTGGTCGCGGCCTTGTTGTTGATCGTCGCGCTGCCAATCATGCTGGTGACCTGCTTGTTGATCCTTGTCGAGGACGGTGCGCCGATCTTCTATCGACAGGAGCGTGTTGGACTTGGCGGCCGGGTGTTCCGTGTCATCAAGTTTCGCAGCATGCGGCGTGACGCGGAGAAGGACGGCAAGCCACGCTGGGCGAGCACCAATGATGACAGGGTGACGCGCGTCGGGCGGGTTCTGCGCAAGATGCGGATCGACGAGTTGCCCCAATTGTTCAATGTGCTGGTTGGAGACATGAGCCTCGTCGGGCCACGCCCTGAGCGTCCCTTCTTTGTTGATCAGCTCGCACGCGAAATTCCTTTTTATAACGTTCGGCACTGTGTCAAGCCGGGCGTGACCGGATGGGCACAGGTCCGTTATCAGTACGGTGCCTCCGTCGATGATGCGATCGAGAAGCTCCAGTACGACCTCTACTACGTCAAGAACCATACGCTGATTCTGGATACGCTCGTGCTGTTCGAGACGGTGCGTGTGGTGCTGACTGGAGAGGGTGCGCATTGAAATGAGCCGCCCTCTGACGCGGGAAGCCTGACGTGGCAGACCTTGCCTTTTGGGGCTATGGTTTTGCAGCCCTGACCTTCTCCGTCTTTGCGCTATACGTATTCTTTGCCTGGCGTGGGGGGCTTCCTGGGGGCGTCCTGCTGCTGGCGGTTGTCCTCTCCTGTCTATGGGCGGGCGTCGAGGCCGCCGGGGCGCACTTCCCCGCTGCAGCGGCGCTGCCAGTGCTGGGTGTGCTCGCGGACATTCTGCGCGCGGCGGCCTGGTTTGCCTTCCTGATCGTATTGATGCGCCCTTTGTGGGGCGCGCGCGTGCAGTGGCCGGTCTATCTTGCGGGTGCAGTGGTTGCGAGCCAGTTTGTCGCACTCGCACTGGAGATATTTCTGCCTGTGGGTGCCCTCGCGATGCGGCCCATGCTGGTGGCCTGGCTCGCCCATGCGGTGGTCGGCCTGGTCTTCGTCGAACACCTCTATCGGGCGCTCCCTGGTGCTTCGCGCTGGGGTATCAAGCCGCTCTGCATTGCGCTGGGTGCAGGTTATATCTTCGAGCTCTACCTGTTTGCAGATGCGGCCTTGTTCAATCGCATCGATGCCGACGTCCTCGCAGTACGGGGTGTGGCGCATGCCTTGCTCATTCCCCTGATCGGCCTTTCCGGCACGCGCAGCCCGTCATGGACCCTGCGCATGGCGATGTCACGCGAGATGGTTTTTCACTCCACCGCACTCGCGGTCGCTGGCATCTACCTCCTGGTGATCGCGGCCGCGGCGTATTACGTGCGTTACTTTGGCGGCGACTGGGGTCGTGCGCTGCAGATGGCCTTGCTCTTCGCTGGCCTGGTGCTTCTCGGTGCACTACTTTTTTCGGGTTCGCAGCGCGCGCGCCTGAAGGTGTTTCTGAACAAGCACTTTTTTTCCTATCGCTACGACTATCGCAATGAATGGCTGCGCTTCACCCAGGCGCTGGCGTCTGCAGACAAGGGGCTGGACCTCGGTCAGTCAGTGGTGAGGGCGCTGTCCGACCTGGTGGAGAGTTCGGGGGGGCTGCTATGGCTGCGTGACGGTTATGGCAAGTTTGCGCTTCACGCCCGACTGAATCGTCCCGCAGTCGAGGTGCTTGAGTCGGCGGACTCCGATTTCTGTCGGTTTCTCAGCGACCGTGAATGGATCGTCAATCTTGAGGAATATCGCATTCGTCCACAACCCTATGGTGGACTGGTGCTCCCGGACTGGCTGTCAAGCCTGCCGGACGCTTGGCTGGTGATCCCGCTCAAGACCACTGACGCCTTGCTCGGGTTCGTCGTGCTGTCGACTCCGCGGGTGCCGTTCGAGGTGGACTGGGAGGTGCTCGACCTGCTCAAGACCGCCCAGCGTCAGGCCGCAGGCTATCTCGAACGCATGCTCGACGCCGAGGCTTTGCTCGAGGCACGCAAGTTCGACGCCTTCAACCGCATGTCAGCCTTCATCGTGCACGACCTGAAGAATCTGGTGGCGCAGCTCTCGCTGATGCTCAAGAACGCCGAGCGCCATGGACACAAGCCCGAGTTTCAAAAGGACATGCTCGACACCGTGGCGCATGTGGAGGGGCGCATGCGTGGGTTGATGACGCAATTACAGGAAAAGCGTCCGATCGATCCGCCGCGAACGGTCGACCTTTCCCAACTCATGCGCCGCGTGTGTGCGTCCAGGCACGGGCAACTGCCGGTGGTCGAATTGGTGGATCCAGTCCCGCTCCAGGTGCAGGTCAGGGCGCACCCCGAGCGCCTTGAGAGAATCCTTGGGCATGTCGTGCAAAATGCACTGGATGCAACAAACGACGATGGTAAGGTGAGTGCACAGCTCCTTCTTCTGGATGGGGCCAAAGTCAGGATCGTGGTGACCGACACCGGTTGTGGAATGTCGCCCGAGTTTCTTCGTGACCGCCTGTCACGCCCATTTCAGACAACGAAACGCAGTGGCATGGGAATCGGCGTGTTCGAAACGCGCCAGTACCTGAACGAGATTGGTGGCGAGCTCCAGTTCGACAGCCAGGTCGGGCAAGGAACGCGCGTCACTATCGAGCTGCCGCGTCTGATGGGTGGTCGGTCGGAAATTGATGATGGAGCCAGTGAGATTCATGTCTGAAAAGCAGCGAGCGCTATTGATCGTCGAGGATGATCCCGCGCTGCAAAAGCAGATGCGGTGGGCCTTCGATACCCGCGAGACGATCGTGGCCGATGACCGGGAGAGCGCGATTGCGCAGTTGCGCCGCCACGAGCCCGCCGTGGTCACGATGGATCTGGGTCTGCCTCCGGCGCCCGACGACGTCACCGAGGGTTTCCAGCTGCTGCGCGAGATTCTCGCACTGGCCCCGGACACCAAGGTCATCGTGCTCACCGGCCAGCACGATCGCGAAAACGCGGTTCGGGCTGTGGGGCTGGGCGCCTATGACTTCTTTGCCAAACCCTTTGAGCCGGAGCTGCTTGAGCTCACCATCGAGCGCGCCTTTCGCATGCATGACCTGCAGGTCGAGAATGCCCGCCTTGCCGCGGTGGGCAGCAGCCCCTTGTCGGGGCTGCTGACGCGTGATCCCGGCATGCTCAAGATCTGCCGCACCATCGAGAAGCTCGCCTCCGCCTCCGTTACGGTGGCCTTGCTGGGCGATAGCGGAACGGGCAAGGAAGTGCTGGCGCGTGCGCTGCACGTGCTGTCGCCGCGCGTCACTGAACGCTTTGTCGCCATCAACTGTGCGGCAATTCCCGACACGCTGCTCGAGAGCGAGCTCTTCGGCTACGAGAAGGGCGCGTTCACCGGCGCAGTGAAACAGACCCTGGGCAAGATAGAAACGGCTCACAAGGGCACACTTTTCCTCGACGAAATCGGTGATCTGCCCTTGCCCTTGCAGGCCAAGCTGCTGCGCTTCCTGCAGGAGCGTGTGATCGAGCGCGTGGGCGGCAGGGACGAAATCCCGGTCGATGTGCGCATCGTCTGCGCCACCCATCGAGATCTGAAAGCACAGATCAAGGCCGGTCTGTTTCGTGAGGATCTCTACTACCGTCTCGCCGAAATCGTCATTGAAATCCCGCCCTTGAGTGAGCGTGAAGGTGATGCGGTATTGCTTGCCCATGCCTTCGTTCAGCGCTATGCGCATGAAAACGGGCGTGGGTCGATGGCCTTGACCGAGGACGCGATCAATGCGATTGACGCCCACCCCTGGCCGGGCAACGTGCGAGAGCTCGAAAACTGCCTCAAACGTGCAGTGATCATGGCAGATGGCAATCGCATCACGGCCGACGATCTCGGCCTGGAGACGGTCGAGGAAGACTTCGAACGACTCAACCTGCGACACGTGCGCGATGAGGCTGAGCGTAGGGCTGTGCTGCGTGTTCTGGCGCGCACCAACAATAATGTTGCGCGGGCGGCCGAAATTCTTGGTATCAGCCGTCCCTCGCTCTACGATTTGATGAATCGCTTTGATCTGAAGAAGGAGAGTGGATCGTGAATGGCACCACAAAGGGCAGGCAGGATTCAGCTTGGAGCATGGGCGCACGGAGTCTGGCGCTGAGCCTGCTTTCCGCGGCTTTGTTGAGCGCTTGTGGTGACAGCCCGGAGCAGATGATCGCCTCGGCCAAGAGCTATTTGTCCAGCAATGATTCCAACGCAGCTTCGATTCAGCTCAAGAATGCCCTGCAGGAAGATGGCAGTCTGGTCGAGGCCAGGTTTCTGCTCGGACGCATCCATCTTGAAAATGGCGATATACCTGCCGCGATCAAGGAATTGCAACGCGCCTTCGATCTCGGCTACCCGAAGGCAGAAGTCGTCCCCTTGTTAGCCCGGGCGCGCGTCCGCGGCGGTGAGTTCGAGCGCGTGCTGGCCGACTTTGCCGACGTCAAGCTTGAGGACGCATCGGCTCAAGGGCGTCTGCTCGGAGCCGTGGCCGACGCCCAACTCGGCACCACAAAAGTGGCCGATGCCATCGAGACTTATCAACAAGCGCTGGTGGTGCGCGCCGAGGATGTGGAGGCCGGCATTGGTCTGGCACGCGCCCGGCTCCTCAATCGCGAACCTGAGGCGGCAGAGGCAGCGATCCGGGCAGTCATCGCTCACAGCCCCGACAGTGGCGAGGCCCAGGCGACGCTGTCAGATGTCATGCAGGTGCAGGGCAAGCCCGAAGAGGCCATCAAGGCGCTGGAGGAAGCAGTGCGCCTGCGTCCCTCGGTGACGGCCTACCACTACGCGCTGGTATCCCAGCTGTTTCGTGGCGCGCGCCACGAGGAGGCCATAGCGCGTTTCGAACAGATGAAGAGACAGGCGCCGAACCACACCTCCACCCGTTATCTGCAGGCCTTCATAGATGCGCGTGCCGATCGTCTGCCCGAGGCGCGCGACGGACTGATGCAGGTTCTCAAGGAAAGCCCGGACTTCCTGCCCGCGCAACTGCTGGCCGGCACCGTGTTGCTGCGCCTAAACGATCAGGCGCAGGCACGCACTTACCTCAACTCGGTCCTCAGTCGTGTGCCCGGGCAGGAGTTGGCGCGTACCTTGCTCATCAACTCGCACCTCGCCGCCGGTGAGGCGCCGCGCGCGCTCGAGCTCCTGCAACCCCTGCTCGAACGCCCGCTCACCGATCCGCGGCTGCTTGCACTGGCGGGGCAGGTGTACGTGGCCAATGGTGACTTTGAAAAAGCTGAGGACTTTTTCCAGCGTGCCGCCACGGCGGCACCTGAAGACCCCCAGGCGCGTGTGCGCCTTGGCGCAATGCGCATGGCAGGTGGCGATGCCGCAGGCGCCTTTGCCGATTTCGAGAGCGCTTCGGCGATGGATGACAACGCCATTCAGGCCGACCTCGCGCTCGTTGCCACTCACCTTCGCCGTGGCGAATTCGACAAGGCGCTCCAGGCCCAGGAGCGGCTCGAGCGCAAGGCACCGCAGAATCCGCTCGTACACAACCTGCGCGGTGGAGTCATGCTTGGCAAGGGCGACGTGCCGGGCGCACGCGCGGCGTTCGACCAGGCTCTGGCGCTCAATCCGGACTATCTCGCGGCGGCGCTCAACCTCGCACGTCTCGACATCGCCGAGGGCAAGACTCCCGAAGGGCTTGCGCGCATTCGCGCGCTTGCCGATCGCGACGAAAAGAGCGTGGAGGCCCGCCTTGCGCTGGCTGACTTGCAACTCGCGACCGCGGCAACGCCCGCCGAGGTGTTCGCCACCCTCGAGCGCGCCGAAGCGGCTGCGCCCGGAACGATTCCGCCGGCGCTGGCGATCATCTACCATCATCTGCGTAACGGCGAGATACCGAAGGCTCTTGCAGCGGCACAAAAACTCGCTGCGGTCTATCCGAACGACGTGCGTTCAATCGATGCCCTCGCGCGCGCTCAGCTCGCGGCCGGTGACACGCAACAGGCTATCTCGTCCCTCAACCGGCTGGTGAGCTTGCGCCCGCAGTCAACGCTACCTTTGATCATGCTGGCCGACGTGCAGCGCGGTGCCAAGAACGACGCCGCGGCAGAGCAGGCTTTGCACAAGGCACTTGCGATTGATCCCGACGCGATCGATGTACAGCAACGTCTGGTCGGTGTGATGGCTGACCGCGGTGAGCTTGAGGGGGCACTGAAGATCGCACGGACGGTGCAGAAGCAGCATGCTGCGGACCCTGCCGGCTATGCGCTGGAGGCAGGGCTTCATGCGGCAGCCGGGCGCTGGGCTGATGCCGTCACCGGCTACCGCCAGGCGCTCGAGCGCAAGGCGGGTGGGGAGGTCGGGATTCGCCTGCATGCAGCACTGATGCGTGCCGAGCGCACGAGTGAGGCCGACAAGTTCGCCGCCGACTGGCTGCGTCAACAGCCCAAGGACATGACCATGCGCGGCTACCTGGCCGAACGTGCGCTGGGCGAGGGGCGCCACGCCGAGGCCATGGGGATTTTTTCCAGAATGAACGAAATTTCACCCAATAACGCCCTGGTGCTCAACAACCTGGCGTGGGCAGCAAACCAGGTGAAGGATGCGAAGGCCCTCGAGTATGCCGAGCAGGCGCAGCGCCTGGCGCCGGACAATGCGGCCATTCTTGACACCCTGGGCATGATCCAGATCGACCGTGGCCAGACCGAAAAAGGTCTGGGCAATCTTGAGCGCGCGGTAGCGCTCGGTCCAGAGCTGGCCCCGCTGCGACTGAACCTGGCGAAGTCCTACGCGCGTCTGGCACGCAAGGACGAGGCGCGCAAGGAGCTCAACACGCTACTGCCCAAGCTGAAGGAAGGAACGCCACTGCACAAGGAAGCCGTTGAACTCTTGAATTCACTCTGAGTGCTCGCCAGCGCTTGTCACAGCACGGCCAATGCTCCTGGCCGCATTTGTCGGGTGCGGATTTCGGTGGCCTCGGAGCCTCTCAGGGCCATGCAGCGCTGGTGTGCCGCCCTGGAAGGTGATCGATCGAGCGTCAGATGACAAAACCGTCCAAATCGATATCTTGCTGCTTGAACGCCTGCGCCGTGTTTCGGCGTCGGGCGAAGTGCGTGCTCGGCTTGCTGTGGGTGCTGCCGGCGCCGGCTGCATTGGCGATCGACGAGGCACGCATTGCGCAGGCCTTCGCTGAACAGGCGCGCTACCTGGCCGCCGAAGCGGTGAGCTACGAACACGGTGAAGGGGTTCCGCGTGACCAAGCCTATGCCGCCCGGCTGTACTGCGAATCCGCGCGTCTGGGCGATGCACAGGCGATGTACTCCCTGGGCTGGATGTATGCCAACGGGCGCGGCATCGAACGCAACGACGCCTATGCCAACACCTTGTTCGCCATGGCGTCCTTCGCAGGTGACGCACTCGCCGCTCGCATGCAGCGTGTGACCGGCAGCTACACCGGTGCGGTGCCGGATTGCCTGCACACTCCCGCTGCGATCTTGCAGCAGCGCTGGCCGGTCGACGCCCTCATTGCACGCCTGTCGGCCGAGCGTCAGGCGATCGCCCGCCTGCTCGCCGATCTGGCGCCGCAATACGGCATCGAGCCCGCGCTGGCGCTGGCCATCGGCCTGACCGAGTCGGCCCTGAATCCGCAGGCGCTGTCGCCGAAGAACGCAATGGGGGTGATGCAGCTCATCCCCGAAACCGCAGTTCGTTTCAATGTCAGTCGTCCCTACGACCCGGAACAGAACATCCGGGGCGGGCTGGCCTATCTGCGCTGGTTGCTGGCCTATTTCGAAGGCGACATCGCCTTCGTCGCGGCCGGCTACAACGCCGGTGAGGGCGCGGTCGATCGTTACCGTGGCGTCCCCCCCTACCGCGAGACGCAAGCTTATGTGGATCGCATCCTGCGTCATGTGGGGCAGGAACTGCATCCCTTCGACAGCGCGGTGACCAAGCCCAGCCAGATGTTGCGCGGCTTGCGTCTGGCCGCGCAGGAAGACCAAGAGACATGAACCACCAGTCCCCGCAGCAAGTGCAGTCCTCACACCGTCGCCGCATCCTCCACGCCGCTTGCGCACTCGGCCTGACAGTCGGTCTGTCCGGGCTCGTGCGCGCTGACCTGGTCGGCATCCTGCCGCATATCAAGCCTTCGATTGTCGCGGTAGGGACTTATCAGCGTACGCGCAGCCCGGCGTTCCAGTTTCGGGGCACCGGCTTCGTCATCGGTGATGGCTTTCTGGTCGCAACCAATGCCCATGTGCTGCCGGACACGATCGCGAGCGAGAACCGTGAAGCCCTGGTCATCGTCGTTCCTGGTGGGGGTGAGCAAGGTACGGTGAGAGCGGTGAGCCGGGTTGCCGACGAGCGTAGCCGCGATCTGGCACTGTTGCGCCTTGACGGCGGGCCAGCCCTGCCCGCGCTGGCGCTTGCCGCACGCGAACGCGTGCTCGAAGGGCAGGAGATCGCCTTCACCGGCTTCCCCATCGGCAGCGTGCTGGGCATGACACCGGTCACCCACCGCGGCATTGTCTCCGCGATTACCCCGATCAGCATCCCCCAGGCCAACGCGCGCGACCTCAACCCGGCGCTCATCCGCAGTCTCAGCAATGACGTGTTTCGCGTCTACCAGCTCGACGCCACCGCCTATCCCGGCAACAGCGGCAGCCCGGTGTTCGACCCGCAGACGGGTGAAGTGATCGGCGTGATCAATATGGTGTTCGTGAAGTCGACCAAGGAGAGCGTGCTCTCCGATCCGTCGGGGATCAGCTACGCGATTCCGGTGGAGTATCTGCACAAGTTGCTCGCCCAGCTGCGCTGAAGGCAAGGGAGCACGCACCAATCGAGGTGGCCTCGTCACCAGGAATCGAACCTGGATCTGGCGCTTAGGAGGCGCCTGTTCTATCCGTTGAACTATGACGAGACTTGCAGCCGCGCATTCTAGCCGTTCGGGGGCTGCTCACCAATAGGCGAAGTGGTGATGACCGGCTTTGTTGTGCCGCTGCGCGGCGTGCGTTCGCTGCTGACGGACACCGCCTTGACGTCTTCGGTCGGCGGCGGATTACGCAGTGGCGGCAGCAGGAAATCCTGCGGCCGACGCAGGAAGCGGCGCATCAGCATCAGGCCAAGGCTGCGCCCCTGGGCGAAGCTGATGCGCCGCGCACGCATGGCAACGCTCAATGTCAGCGCAAAACTCACCGCCAGGTTGACCAGCCCGATCAGCAGCACACCGCTCAGTGCCAGCACCACTGCCTGAGTGCTCAGCTTGAATTCGAGCGCGCTCGAGGCATAGCCCAGGTAGGCGGAGGAAAAGGCAATGTGACGGATGTCGAGCGGCAGTCCGAACAGCACACCCAGTGCGGTCATGCCGCCGAGCATGAAGCCGAAGAACAGATTGCCCGCCAGGGCGCCCAGATTGTTCTCGATGTAGCTGGCGATACGTTCCACGCGCGCCTTGCCCAGCACGCGTCGTGGCCAGCGTAGTTGCAGCAGGCGTTCGGGGATGCGATTGTAGGCCGACATGTTGTCGTAATAGCCGGCGATCAAGCCGGACAGGAACAGGCAGACGCCAGCGATGGCGGCAAAGAACAGCGCGCCGCCGAGTGGATCGATTTCCGCCAGTAGCTGATGCGCCTTGTCCGGGCTGACGAAGTGCCTCGCCGTGAAGTGGTGGATGGCCATCCCGACCAGGATCGCCGCCGGGATGGCGGTGCCGAGGTTGCCGAGGATGGCGGCGAGCTGGCTGCGTACCGTGCGGGCGATGAGATCGGCCAAGGCTTCGAGGTTGCGCGTGCTGCCGCGCGCTTCCCCGATCGAGGCGACGATGGCGTTGGCGGTCATCGCGGGCTGCTTGGTGGCCACGGTGCCGCCGAGGATATGGATGAGCACAAAGCCAATGCCGTAATTGAGGCAAAAGGCCAGGGCCTCATTGAGCGGCGCCATGCCCTGCTTGTCGAGCACGATCTTCATGCCCGCCATGAGCGCGATGATCAGACCGCCCAGCATCGCCGAGCCGAGGATGCTGAAGTATTCGCCGCGGGTGCTGGTGATGTATTTCTCGCCCGTCTTGCTTGCGCTCTCGGTCATGCGCAAGGACAGGATTTCGAGGTTCTGGCTCCAGTAGTCGCTGAGATGGTTCTTGCGACACTCCGCCCGCACCAGGGTCTTGAACAGGCGCACGATGCGCGGCGCGACGTCGGCAACGACGCGACGTGCGCGCAACTCCTTGAGCATCGCAATCAGCTCTTCGATGCGGTCCAGGTGCTGGCGCAGACGTTCGAGCTTGAAGGTGAGGGTGAGGCTGGTGCCGATCTTGGTGGCGCGCTTGCGTACGCGCTGCAAGACCTCGTAGCACTGCGCCAGCATCACCGTCAGGTGGCGATCATCGGTGAGCAGGGCCTTGGGTGTGACCCACCAGTCGCTGTAGTGCTCGATGTAACTGATCAGTTCGGCGTTCTGGGCGAGAAAGGGTGACTCGTACTCTTCCAGGTTGGGGTCGATGCGTACCAGCTCCGGGTCGAGGCCAATCGCCGACACGTGGTAGGACAGCACGCGCAAGGACTCGAGGATCTCGCCCACCGCCGCTGGCAGCGGGCTGGCGTCCTCTTCCACCATGGGCGTCTCGTCGCCAACAAGGGTGGCGATGAGCTCGAGCCAGACCGCGTCGCACACGCCAGTGACCCAGACCTCGTCATCCGGACGGTGAAAGACCGCCGACAGCATATCCTTCAGGTAGGCGGTGTCGAGCACCTCGGGTAGCAGGCGATGCGAAATCCGGTTCGAGGTCTCGGAAAAGAACCCGGTCGAAGGCAGCAAGCCCGATGACACATACAGCGAGACCTGCTTGCGCTCGGCGAACACGCGCAGAAAGGCCGCGCGCAGGGAAGTGAGCAGCTCGGGGTTGCGCGCGAGACAATGCATCAGCGTGCGCAGGTTCTCGGCCGCTTCGTCAATCTGGTGGGCCTGTTGCGGGCGCAGGCGATCGACCACAGCCACCCAGGGGGCTACCAGATCCTCGTCAGCCTGGCCAAAGCGCCTGAGGGTGCTTTCCATCTATTGGCTCCTGCATGTCGGTCATGCGCGACACGCTCATATTTGTGCACCGCATTATCGGGTAATCCGCCCGGATTGCGAGTGGGGGGCTAAAATTCCCATATTGCCTTCATGACCGCCTTGCGGACTACCCCACGCCATGCCCCTGCTGTCCGTAGAAAACGCCTGTCTCGCCTTTGGCCATGTCGACCTGCTCGACAAGGCCAGCTTCCAGCTCGACGCGGGCGAGCGCGTCGCCCTCATCGGCCGCAACGGCTCGGGCAAGTCCAGCCTGCTGCGGGCGATCGCCGGGCAGGCCACGCTGGACGACGGCCTGGTGTGGCGCGAGGTGGGTCTGGTGACTGCCTACGTGCCACAGGAGCCGGATTTCGACCTCGAGCGCGACGTGTTCGCGACCGTGGCCGATGGCCTGGGCAATGCCGCGCAACTGCTGGTCGATTATCACGCCGCGATGATGCTCGTGGTCGAGGATGCGAGCCCGACGGCGCTGGCCCGGCTCGATGCGCTGCAGCATGAGCTCGAGGCCGCCGACGGCTGGCGTCTCAGTCAGCGTGTCGAGCACATGCTCGCCCGTCTCGGGCTCGATGCGGCAGCGAAGGTTTCCAGCCTGTCGGGCGGCGGGATCAAGCGCGTGGCGCTGGCGCGCGCGCTGGTTGCCGAGCCTGATCTGCTGCTGCTCGACGAGCCGACCAACCACCTCGATATCGACGGCATCGTCTGGCTTGAGAGCCTGATCCGGGATTTTCGCGGTGCGGTCATCGTCATCACCCACGACCGCGTGTTCCTCGACAGCGTTGCCACCCGCATCATCGAGCTCGACCGTGGCCGGCTGGCCAGCTACCCCGGGCGTTTTTCCGACTATCTGCGGCGCAAGGCCGAAGAGCTGGAAGCGGAGTCCAAGGCGGCGGCGCGTTTTGACAAGTTCCTTGCGCTGGAAGAGGTGTGGATCCGCAAGGGGGTGGAGGCCAGACGCACCCGCAAAGAGGGTCGGGTGCGACGTCTCGAAGCGCTGCGCAATGAGCGCGCCGCGCGTCGCGATCGTCTCGGTAACGTCAGCCTGGCCGTCGATCGCGGCGAGAAAAGCGGTCAGATGGTGGCCGAGCTCATCCATGTCAGCAAGCATTACGGCGATCGCACCGTGGTGCGCGACTTCTCCGCGCGCATCATGCGCGGCGACCGTATCGGCTTCATCGGCCCCAATGGCGCCGGCAAGACCACCTTGCTCAAGCTCATTCTGGGCGAGATCGAGCCCGATGAAGGCACGGTGCGCCGCGGTACGCGTCAAAGCGTGGCCTACTTTGACCAGATGCGTGAACAGCTTGACCCCGAGCTGCCGCTCACCGAGGTCATCAGTCCGGGTTCGGAGTTCATCGAGATTGGTGGTGAGCGCAAGCATGTCATCGGCTATCTGGGCGACTTCCTGTTCGCACCGCAGCGCGCACGTTCGCCGGTGAAGTCGCTGTCGGGCGGGGAGCGCAATCGTTTGCTGCTCGCCCGTCTGTTCGCACGCCCGGCCAATCTCATGGTGCTCGACGAGCCCACCAATGACCTCGACATCGAGACCCTGGATTTGCTCGAGGACTTGCTCACTCGTTACGACGGCACCTTGTTCCTCGTCAGTCACGACCGCGCTTTCCTCGACAACGTCGTCACCCAGGTGATTGCCGCCGAAGGCGATGGACGCTGGGGGGAATATGCGGGTGGCTACGCTGACTGGCAGCGCGTGCAGGCCGCACGTGCCGAGCAGGACAGCGTGCGTGCGGTGGACAAGCGATCGTCTGTCTCCAAGCCGCGCGCGGCGGAGGCCAAGCCCCCCAGTCGGGCGGCGCGCATGTCATTCAACGACAAGCGTGAGCTCGAGGCTCTGCCCGACCGCATCGCTGCCCTGGAGGCCGAGCAGGCTGCCCTCCATGCACGCATGGCCGACCCTGCGCTGTACGAGCAGGCGGCGCAGCAGGCGGCGCAGGAAACGGTGCACATCAACACCCGCCTCGGCGAGCTCGAGGCCGAGATCGACGCTGCGATGCAGCGCTGGGAAGAGCTCGAGGCACGCGCCGCATCTGCGTAAGCACGGCGGCCTCAGGCGCCCGGGGTGTGGACAGGACGCGGGGGCGAGAAAGGCGGGCGCTAGAAGACGCCGAGCTGGCTGAACCAGGCGCTCGCAGCCGCTGCGCCAAGGAACACTGCGAGGTGGAAGGCCGCCAGCCACTGATAGCGGCGTGCGATCCTGTGCGGGTCAAGATCAGAGATCAGATACAGGCGCGGCTGGAGGGGCTTTCGCATCACGTGCGCCTCGGGTGCGGCCAGGATCTCGTTGCGCACACGGCCGACTTCGCGCTTTGCCGCCATGCGCGCAAGCTCCCATTCGCGCACATCGAGTTCGCCGTTGCCGTCAAGGTCGAAGCGCTGCAGCAGCTGGGCCTTGTCCGCCTTCCAGGTCGCGAGCAGCTCGCCTAGCTGAGCGCGGCTGTCGAAGTCGGCACTGACGCTGCCCAGCGTGATGAATTCGCCCAGGGCGTAGACGCTGTCGTTATTGATCAGTGACCACTGCGTGCTGCGGGTGTCGCCACGTGTGCTGACATCACGCCGTCGCACCAGCATCTCGGCGCCTTCGGGGTCCACCGCGCACACGCCGCTGCCATCGTCGAGCAGGAAGGAGGCATCGCTTTCGCTGGTATCGACCGTGTGCCACTTGCCGTCGGCGCGGCGGCGCTCGGTGAGGACCCGGTACCACAACACCGGCAGGCCATCGACCGGGGAATGAAGCGGAGTGCCGGCCAGCGCACGCGCGCGGCCACGCAGCTCTACATAGCCCTGGGCTGCGGACGCGATGCGGGATGTGGGTGTGTCCAGGATCAGGCGGGAGTGCTGCACCGAGCGCAACCAGCCGTAGAGTCCGCTGGCCAGCAGCAGGGCGAGGGCGGCGATGCTGCCCCAGGCCGTGTCTGCACGCAGCGCGGCAGCGATCACGCCGAGCTGCAGCAAGGGCAGCGCCGCGTCCAGTCGGGCGTGCTTGAGGCGGACCAGCATGCCTTGGGAGAGTCGCCCTGGGTCGCGCAGGCTCAGGCGCTGAAGAGGGCCTTGAGGTCGATGTCAGCCTTCTCCGCGCTCGAGAACTGCAGCAGCGGTTGGCTGACGAAGGCGAACAGGCGGGCGATGATCAGGTCGGGGAATTGCTCGATGCGCACGTTGAGCAGGTTGACCGCCTCGTTGTAGAGCTCGCGTCGGTCGGCGATGCCGTTCTCCAGCGCGGTGATGCGGCTTTGCAACTGCATGAAATGTTCGTTTGCCTTCAATTCGGGATAGGCCTCGGCAACCGCGAAGATCTGCCCCAGGCCGGCCCTCAGCATGCTTTCGGCGGCGCCCAGTGCGCCGACATCATGCGCCTCGCGTGCCGCGGCCACGCGCGCACGCGCCTCGGTCACGCGGGCAAGGGTGGCTTGTTCGAAGTGCTTGTACTGGCGGCAGACTTCGACCAGCTTGGGCAGTTCGTCATGGCGCTGCTTGAGCAGCACGTCGATGTTGGCCCAGGCCTTGGCGACACCGTGCTTCAGATTGACGAGTCCGTTGTAGACCAACACGCCATAGACAAGCGCGACGACAGCGAGGCCGAGCAGCACTGCGGTAGAGATGCTCATGGGTCTGACTCCATTGCGAATGTTTGATGTTACTCCGCTCGTGGGCCGTATGGTCTGCAGAGGCACACGCAGGCGATACGAATAAGGCTCAGTGCGCGCAGGCCTGGTGAGGCGGGGGTGGGGAGGATAGCAGACGTTCGCGGGCGTCCTCGGGGGCGCCGAGGCGCTTGAGCAAGGTCTCGCGCTGCACGCGCAGCAGGGCTTCGAGCTCGGCGATGTCGTCGGGCACACCGGGATCATCCCAGCCGCGTGCGAGGTGACGGGTGATGCGTGCAGCCAGCTTTATCGTACGGACACGGGGGTCATCCTGCAGGCTGTCGTCAAGCAGTTGCACCAGCAAGCCGGGCAGGCGCCATGCGCGGATCAGGCCGAGCTGGATTTCGCCCGCGGTGACGCCAAAGACCTGCCGCTGCGCATGGGCCGAGCGCATGCGGAGGTCAGCAGCCTGGAGCGCATAGACCTGCGCGGTGAGGGCGGGAGCGTGGATCCAGCACACGATTTCGGTGGCTTCGTGCAGGGTGGCGGCAACGGTGATTTCCTGCACATCGAGATCGTGCCGCATCACCGCGAATTCGCGCGCGAGTTCGGCCACTCGCCGCGCGCGCGCGATCGTCCTGAGCACACCGACCAAGGCCCGAGGGTGTTCCTTGAGGGCATCCTCCACGGTGGGCAAGTCATTGAAGATACGAAAGAAAGGCTCAAGGCCGATCATCATCACCGCGCGCTCGATGGTGGTGATGTCATGGTTCTGCGATTTTCGTCTGTGGGTCTCGAGATAAGTCAGCAGGCGCATCGTCATGAGCGGATCGTTGAGCACGATGGCGGCGATCTGGCGACTGCCGGCGCGGTCCGGGTCGACGCCCAGCGCATCGAGTTCGTGCACCGTGCGCCGCAGCACGGGGAGTGTCTGTTGGGAAAAGTGGGCGACGTAGGCCTCGACCGACGGCAGGGGGGCAAGCAGTTGGCTCATGGGCGCACGCAGCGAAATTCCAGTGGCAGGATTATCGGCTGGCGCGGCCCGAACTGAAGCGATGCGCCAGAGCGACTCATCTATGGCGCTATAATTATCGCCAATTGTGCACAGACGTTCCGTGATATTCCACCGCAGGGAGAGCGCTCGTATGAATCCGTTCAAGGCCTTTGTGATCAATCAGGATGCGGACAGAAAAGTGCTTGCCAGCATGGCGACGCTGGCTCCCGAGCAGCTTGACGCCGGCGAAGTCACGATTCGTGTGCATTATTCCAGCATCAACTACAAGGACGCGCTCGCCGCCACTGGCGCGGGCAGGATCATCCGGCGCTTTCCCTGCGTGGGCGGCATCGACCTGGCGGGTGAGGTGGTCGAGAGTGCCGACGCCCGCTTCAAGGCCGGTGACCAGGTCATTGCCACCAGTTTCGACATCGGCGTTGCGCATCACGGCGGTTACGCCGAGTATGCGCGCGTGCCGGCGCAATGGGTGGTGGCCTTGCCTGAGGGGCTGGACCTGTTCGAGTCCATGGCGTTGGGCACCGCCGGATTCACAGCCGCGCTCGGCATCGTGCGCATGGAAGACAACGGACTGGCGCCGGCCAATGGCCCGGTGATCGTCACCGGTGCGACCGGTGGTGTGGGCGGCCTCGCCATCGACATGCTGGCGCAACTGGGTTACCACGTCGTGGCGCTGACCGGCAAGGCGGAAGAGGGTGATTACCTGAGGATGCTCGGTGCGGCGGAGATCAAACTGCGCTCCGAGATCGACTTCGACAGCACGCGTCCGCTCGAGGCCGCACAGTGGGCGGGGGCAGTGGATAACGTCGGCGGGCAGATCCTGCACTGGGTGCTGGCGACGATGAAGCAGGCTGGCACCGTGGCCAGCATCGGCAACGCGGCGAGCTTCAACATCAGCACCACGGTGTTCCCCTTCATCCTGCGTGGGGTCAGTCTACTGGGCATTGATTCGGGCTACATGGGCTTTCCCACACGCCAGCGCGTCTGGGATCGTCTGGCCACCGACCTCAAGCCCCGCCAGCTCGCGGCGGTGACGCGCACGATCGGGTTCGACGCCTTGCCCACCGCCTTCGACGACTTCATCCACGGCCGGGTCAAGGGGCGCACGGTCGTGCGCATCGGCGGCTGAGCCCGGACACAAGCCGTACAGGGGGGGCAATGAGCACGCCTGACAGACTGCCCCGCATTCTGGTGGTGGACGACTCGCGCATGGTGCGGGCGTCCATCCTCAAGCACATCCGCGGTCGTTTCGAGGCGCGCGAAGAGGTCGATGGCGAGGCGGGGTGGGAGGCCTTGCTGGTCGATCCGGCGATCGATCTGGTGCTGACCGACATCGGCATGCCGCGCCTTGATGGCTTCGCCTTGCTCGAGCGCATCCGGGCGTCCAGAGTGGCGCGGGTGCGTGAGCTGCCAGTGGTCATCATCTCGGGTGATGAGGACGAGCGCGCGCGTGCGCGTGCACTGGCGCTGGGGGCAAACGGTTTTGTCGCGAAGGGGGCGGGCAGCGTCGAGTTGCTCGCAACGCTGAGCGCGCTGCTCGAGCTCTCCCAGACGCGCGGTGAGCTCGAGCGTGGACGCGAAGCCTGGGCACGCCAGAGCCCGCAGGACCCCGACAGTGGCTTGCTCAGCCCCGCCTATGTCGAGCATCGCGGCGCGCAAGCGCTGGCGGAGGCGCGCCGCTACCACACCGAGGTCGCGGCCATGGTGATCGAGCTTGACGGCTATGACGCCCTGCTGGAGCGCCACGGCCTGCACGTCATGCAACTCATCGCGCGCAAGCTCACGAAGATGGTGACCGCGCGTATCCGTACCGAAGACAACATCGCGCAACGCTCCAATTCGCAGTTCGTGCTGCTGTCGCCAGGCATCGGCCTGGTTTCAGGCTGCGCCTTTGCCATGCGTCTGCGCAGCAGCTTCGAGAAGCTGGTGATGGCGTTTCGTGAGGAGCGCATCCGCGTCACCGTCACCATTGGCGTAGCCAGTTCGGAAGTCGACGGCCGGATCAAGGTCAGCGAGATGCTGGCGCTCGCGTCCGAGCGTGTGCTTCAGGGGCGCGCCCTGGGTGGCAACTGCGTGGTCGCGGATCGGGGGCGGGTGGACCCGCAGCTGCTCGAGCGCCAGCTTGCGCGGCAGTGCAGTGTGGATGCTGCGCTGCGTCAGTTGCGCGCGGGCTCGCCGGGTGAGGTCGAGGCACGTTTGCCCGAGCTCATTGCCACGCTGATGCCCTTGTTTGAGTTGATAGAATCGCGACTCCACTGCGGACTGCCTCTCAAGCAACTCCAACAATTTCAACTCGGGGCAGAAACCGGTGGTGGCGACGGAGAGGGTACCCAAACGACCGTCTGAGTCGAAAGCCGCCGCCCATGCCGAAGGCGCTTGCGTGCATCTTCGACCGGGCAGCACGTCACCTGCAGGACAGGGAATCAACCAGGGAGAGGATGCAATGACCGACTACCAGCAGTTTTATCGCCGCTCGATCGATGACCGTGATGGATTCTGGGCGGAGCAGGCCCAGCTCGTGCACTGGAACAAGCCGATCGAGCAGGTCTGCGACTACTCGCAGCCGCCGTTCGTGAAATGGTTCAAGGGCGGCGAGACCAATCTTTGCTACAACGCGGTCGACCGCCACGCTGCCCAGCGGCCCGACGACCGTGCGCTGGTGTACATCTCGACCGAGACCAACGAAGAGAAGGTGTACTCCTTTGCCGAACTGCAGCGCGAAGTGGAGCGCATGGCCGCGATCTACCAGGAGTTGGGAGTCAGGCGTGGCGACCGGGTGTTGATCTACATGCCGATGATCGCCGAGGCGGCCTTTGCGATGCTGGCCTGCGCACGCATTGGCGCGATTCATTCGGTGGTGTTCGGCGGCTTCGCCGCAGGCTCGCTGGCCACCCGTATCGATGATGCAAAGCCGGTGCTGATGGTGAGTTCGGATGCGGGGATGCGCAACGGCAAGCCGGTGCCTTACAAGCATCTGGTGGATGAGGCCTGCACCCTGGCCGAGTTTCCCCCGGCCAGGGTGCTGATCGTCAACCGTGGCCTCGACAAGGGTTTCTCCAGAGTCGCAGGGCGTGACGTCGATTACGCCGAGTTGCGCGCGAAGCACATGGACGCCCAGGTGCCGGTCGAGTGGATGGAGTCGTCCGCGCCCAGCTACATCCTTTACACCTCGGGCACCACTGGCAAGCCCAAGGGCGTGCAGCGTGACACGGGTGGTTATTGCGTCGCCCTGGCGGCGTCGATGAAGCACATCTTTGCCGGCAACCCGGGCGAAACCATGTTCGCGACCTCGGACATCGGCTGGGTGGTTGGCCACAGCTACATCGTCTACGGTCCGCTCATCGGTGGCATGGCAACGATCATGTACGAAGGTACGCCGCTGCGCCCGGATGCAGGCATCTGGTGGCAGATCGTCGAGAAATATCAGGTCAGCGTGATGTTCTCCGCACCCACCGCGGTGCGTGTGCTGAAGAAGCAGGACCCGGCTTTCCTCAAGAAATACGATTTGTCGTCGCTGCGGCAGTTGTTCCTGGCGGGTGAGCCGCTCGACGAGACCTCGCATCAGTGGATCATGGAAGAGCTGGGTATCCCGGTCATCGACAACTACTGGCAGACCGAGACCGGCTGGCCGATGCTGTCCATCTGCCGTGGCGTGGACGGCAGCCCGATCAAGCTCGGTTCGCCTGCTTTTCCGGTGTATGGCTACGACCTGCGCATCTTCCGCGAGGACGGCAGCGAGTGCGACGCCAACGAGAAGGGCATTGTCGGCATCATGCCGCCGCTGCCGCCAGGCTGCCTGTCGACCGTTTGGGGCCAGGACGATCGTTTCGTCAGCACTTACTTCAGCCTGTTCACCGATCCGGTGGTGTACTCCTCGTCCGACTGGGGCATCAAGGACGACAAGGGCTACCACAGCATCCTTGGTCGCATGGACGACGTCATCAACGTCGCCGGCCACCGTCTCGGCACGCGCGAGATCGAGGAGGCCGTGCAGGCTCACCCAGCCATCGCCGAGGTTGCGGTGGTCGGGGTTGCCGACGCGCTCAAAGGGCAGATGCCGATGGCGTTCGCGGTGGTGAAGGACGCCAGCGTGGTCGATACGGCTGAAAAACGCGCCGCGCTGGAAAAGGAAGTGATGAAGAAGGTCGACGCCAGCCTGGGTGCGATTGCCCGTCCGGCGCGGGTGCTCTTCATCGGTGGTCTGCCCAAGACGCGTTCAGGCAAGATGCTGCGCCGCTCCATCCAGGCGCTCGCCGAAGGGCGTGATGCGGGCGACCTAACGACCATCGACGATCCGAGCACGCTGGATCAGATCAAGGCCGCGCTGAAGGGCTGATACTCGACGGCAGCATGCGCTTGCAAACAGACAGGCCCGCTGGTGATCAGCGGGCCTGTCTGTTTTGGTGCGCTCGATGAGCTGGGCACACGGTGTCAAATGGGGTGTCGATTCAGGTTTTTGCCTGTTCGTCGAAGCTCTTGCCGATCTCTTCGCGCACGACGCGCCACAGGGGCAGAAGCAGGCTGCGCATGTTGCGGATGATCTCCTCGGTGCGCATCATCGACGGAACTCTAGTGCCTCTATGTGAGATGGGCGCTCCGATCTGGATCACCTCCACGCCAAGCTTGGCGAAGTGGGCGGCGAGGCGCGGTTCGGTGAGGACAAAAACCGTTTCGATCTGCTGCCGTTCGGCGAGCGCCACCGCACCCAGCAACAGACTCGTGGGGATATACGGAAAGCGTGGCTGCGCACCGGTGGAGAAGTCCGAGCTATTGATTGGCGCCTGCTCGTGCTCCTCGCCCTTGCGGCGCCGATATTGGCCGCGCACCGCGAGTCTGGAGATTTCCGCGATGCGTCCGCGCGCCAGCCGCGAGGGGTCGACGATTGAACGGTCGAGCAAAGCACCGCAAGTTTTCTCGAACGGGAGCAGTTCTTCGGGCTGCTCGGGATTGGTCAGCACGAGCCGTGTGCAGCCGACGGAGTCAAAAGGTTCATCGACCTTGCGCAGCAGGCAGTGCACGCTGTGTGCATCGTAGTGGTCGGTTTCGCGCCGATCGGGACGCAGGGCTTCGAATTTGAGGTTTTCGCAATAGACCTCGTGCCGGATGTGGAAGACATCTCCAAGCAAGGCGTCCGTCGTTGCGGCGCAGATGTTGAAATACTTCTTGAAACCCGTGCCGAGATTGATTGGTTCAATGATGGACATGACTAAGCGCCTTGGCGAAGCAGGGTTGCCACAGGTATGGACGAGATGCGCTTGGCAGGCAGTAGAGATGCCAGCAGCGTTGCAACAAAACCGGTCAGGAAAGCCGATAGCAGAGTGTGGGGGACGATGCGTATCATGGCCGTGTAACCCACATTTGAGTTGGGAGGCGGGGGCATGGAAATTCCAATTTTCGACACAGCCATTGCGACGGCGATACCGATCGCCACCCCAAGCAAGCTGCCGAACAAACCAAGCATCAGATTTTCCGTGACGATCAGCCGGAATATATGACGATTCTGGTTGCCCAGAGCGAGCATCGTGCCGAACTCGGACAGGCGTTCGAACGCAGTCATGTTGACGCTGTTTGCGACCGACAGCAACACCATCAATAGAATGATCGCCTGCAGGATGCCGAACTGGCGCTCATATAGCGTCAGCGTTTTCTCGTAGAAGTCGGAGAGCGCTCGCCAGTGCCTGGCCTCCAGCTTGCTGTCCTTGAGCAGCGCGGAAATTGCGTGATGGGCCGTGTCGGTGTCTTCGGTGCGGTGGAGGGTTGTGACCAGCAGATTCGCACCGGCGGTATCGAGCAGTTCCTGCGCGGCAGTGAGCGGAATGCGCACCGCACGGGAGTCGAACTCCTTTGAAAAGCTCTGAAACACACCGATCAGTTCGAAGTCCAGCGTGTTCATCGCTCCGTCGGCTGTGCTCAGCACGAGACTGACGCTGTCGCCCACTTTCAGGCTCAGCGAATGTGCCACACCCTGGCCAATAACCATGCCGAATACGTCGTCATCTTTCAGGTGTCTGCCCGATATGATCTGGAGGAAGGTTCCGAGGCGCGCCTCCTTGTCGGGCTCGATTCCTTCGCCGATGATGCCCAGGTCACGTCTGCCGTTGTTGAGCAAGCCTGTGAAGCTCAGTCTCAGCGTCGCCTCCTTCACTTGCGGCAAGGCCTCCACGCGTTTGGAAAGTAGGTGCGGATCATCGATCAGGAAACGCTCGGGCTGGCGTGTCCCGCGCTCGATGAAGTCCTTGCGGAAGACCTGTACGTGTCCGGTCTGCGAGTGGATGATGGCCTCTCCCAGCTGCACGAAGATGTCCTGCACGAAGCCGCCTGACACGATCAGTCCACAGACGCCAAACACGATCGCAGTCAGCGTCATCAAAGTGCGAACTCGTTGACGCAGCAGGTTTCTGAGCGCAAGTCGGACTAGCATGCCCTACCTTTGGTGACGCAGCGCGTCGACGATGTTCATCCGCGAAGCCTTCCAGGCCGGCATGATGCTGGCCAATAGCGTGGTGATGAACGCGAGGGTGAAGGCGTCCATCGCCAATCCGGGCGAGATCGAAATGCGTCCGATGAAGCCGATATCCATACCCGGCGGTGGCGGCATGGGGATGCCAACGGCAGAAATGGCCATCGCCAGCAGCGCGCCCAGGCCCACGCCGAGCAGGCCTCCAATCGCACCCAGCAACGCGCCCTCGGTGAGAAACATCACCATCACGCCGCGCCGGCGCACGCCAAGGGCCATGGTCGTACCGATCTCGCCCGTTCGTTCTATGACCGCCATCGACAAAGTGTTTGAAATGCTCAGTATGACGATCAGTGCGATCAGCAGTCGCACGACATCGACCTGGCGTGTGAATAGCTTGACGGTCTTGTTGTAGAAGTCGGCAAGTTCGTACCAAGGAATGACTTCGAACTTGTCCGCTGGCAAGGCCTGGCGCAGACGCTCCACCGCGCCATCGGTTCCGTCCGTTTCCTCGAGCAGCACGACCCAGCTGGTTGCGCCCTCCACCCGCATCAGCTTGCGGGCTATGTCTATCGGTACTCTCAGCGCTGCGTCATCGTATGCCTTGGCGGTGGTGGCGAAGGTGCCGACGACCTTCAACTCGACTGCGTTCAGGCCACCCTTGGCTGTGTTCGCAAGCAAAACGATGGTGTCGCCAGGTCTGGCGCCCAGGTTGGCCGCCAGACCTTGCCCGAGAATGGCTGACTGCTCCTCGCTTGAGGCCAGGTTGTTACCCGCCACGATCCGGACCGAGCGCGCAATGGGAGCTTCGAGTTCGGGCTCGATGCCTTCTCCGGTGAAGCTCAAAGCCGTATTGTCGCCAAGCGAAATCAGGCCGTTGAAGACAAGCCTTGGGGCTACCGTGCGCAGGCGCTCCACTCCCGCGTGTTTGGCTACGCCTGAATCAGCAGGCAAAAGATACTGGTAGGGGTCGCCGAGGCCCTGGCGGAAATAGCCCGGACGAATCACCTGTACGTGGCCGAGCTGAGAGTGAATCGTGGACTCGCGCATATTTCCGAGTAGCCAGTGGATAAACCCGCCCGCGAGCAAAAAGGTGACCACTCCGCCAGAAATGATGAGGAGCGCCAAGGCCGCCCTTCGACGCTGGCGAAAGAGGTTGCGGAGCGCCATCAGGAGGGTGAGCCTGGCGTGGTTTGTGGCTTCGTCGAGCATCGTGTCGCGTGTCACAGATAACCGGAGCTATCATAGCCGTTGGGACAACCTCACAGAAGGAGAATCGCGGATGCAGGGCGATTTTGACTACGACACCGCCTTTTCCCGCAACCTGGGCTGGGTTACGGAAGCCGAGCAAGGCTTGCTGCGCGGTAAGCGGGTCGCCATCGCCGGAATGGGGGGGGTGGGGGGCGTGCACTTGCTGACGCTGGCCAGGCTGGGGATCGGCGGCTTCAACATTGCTGATTTCGATCGGTTCGACCTGGCCAACTTCAATCGACAGGCGGGGGCTCTGGTTTCCACCATCGGTCAGCCCAAGGTCGAGGTCTTGCGCGGGATGGCCGAGGATATCAATCCCGGGTTGAACCTCAGTATTTTCGCCGATGGTGTTGACGCCGCCAACCTTGACGACTTTCTCGAAGGTGTTGATCTCTACGTTGACGCGCTGGATTTCTTCGCCTTCTCAGCCCGACGAGCCGTATTCTCTGCCTGTCGCAATCGAGGCATCCCGGCGATCACTGCTGCGCCGCTGGGCATGGGTACGGCGGTGTTGGTGTTTACCGAAGACAGCATGTCCTTTGATGACTATTTCGGTCTTGCAGGTTGCACCGAAGAGGAGATGGCCGTGCGCTTCCTGCTCGGGCTCTCGCCCGGCATGTTGCAACGCAGCTACCTCGCGGACCCCTCACGGGTGGACCTGCGTGCCCGCAAGGGGCCGTCGACGATTGCGGCCTGCCAGATCTGCGCAGGCGTCACCGCGGTTGATGCATTGAAGCTGCTGCTTGGTCGTGGTGAGGTCTTGAAAGCGCCCTGGGGGTATCAGTTTGATGCTTACCGCAATCGCCTCAAACGTACCTGGCGCCCGGGCGGGCATCGCAATCCGCTTCAACGTATAGGGCTCTGGCTGGGACGCAGGCAGTTACAGCGTATGAAGAACACCTCCGAGGCTGGGCATGAGTGATTCAAGTCTGCTCCAAGACATACTTCAGCGCGCGCGCTGGGCGCCGAGCGGCGACAATACGCAGCCGTGGCGCTTCGAGCTGGTGGACGCGGCGCACCTTGCCGTGCATGGGTTCGACACCCGCGATCACGTCCTCTACGATTTCGATGGTCGTGCCAGCCAGCTTGCGCATGGTGCACTGCTCGAGACGATCCGGCTTGCGGCGAGTTGCCATGGCATGCGGGTGGAATGGCGCGTACGTCCGGATTGCCCGGAGACGACCCCGATTTATGATGTCCGCCTGGTGCCGGACGCCACCATCGAGCGCGATCCGCTGCAGGCCTTCATCGAAACCCGAGTTGTGCAGCGCCGCCCCATGCGCTTCAGCGCTCTTGCGCCCGGGCAGCGCGAGGCACTCGCGCGCGCGGTCGGCCCGGAATATCGCCTGCGATTTTTCGAGACCTTTGCCGACCGGCTCCGCGTCGCGCGTTTGCTGTGGGCGAATGCTCACATCCGGCTTACGACGCCTGAGGCCTTTGAGGTGCATCGCAGCATCATCGAGTGGGGCGTCCAGTTCAGCGAGGATCGTATCCCTGATCGGGCGGTCGGCGTCGACCCCATGACCTCACGCTTGATGCGCTGGGTGATGCAGAGCTGGCAGCGGGTCGACTTTTTCAACCGTTACCTGCTCGGCACGGTGGTGCCACGCATTCAGCTCGACTTCCTGCCCGCACTTGCATGTTCCGCACATGTCTTGATGCAGCCCCTGCGCAGGCCTGTTGAACTGTCTGACTACCTCAAGGCCGGAATTGCGCTGCAACGCCTGTGGCTGGCAGCCGAGGAGCAGGGTATGCACCTTCAGCCCGAGATGACGCCGGTGATCTTTCGCTGGTATGCGCAGGCTGGGCGTTCGCTCTCGGCGCGACAAGGTGCTGACACAGCGGGCTTGGCACTCGCACGAAATTTCGAGGCGATCGTGCCCGCTGCTGTGGACGATCCGTTCGTGTTTTTTGCTCGCGTCGGGGTTTCCGATTTGCCGAGTTCGCGCTCCGTGCGTAAGCCGCTCACTGAGCTGATGTGGTCGGATGTGCACAGGGATGGGTGAGCGGCGAGGTGTCGGTTTTTTTTACACTATGGCCTCGGAAACCCCTTTTTGAATTTCAATCTGTCCTCTAACGTGTTGTATTTAAATAGATTAAAATATCTGGCCTGGTAATTGCTTATAGATGTGCGAGCGATTCGGTAGTGCTGAGACCTTCTTCAAGGTCAAGGGCGCCAGACGCCAGCAGTAATTTTTTTGAATCGGAGGACACAATGAACATGAAGAAGACAACGCTCGCTATGGCTCTGCTGGCCGGTCTTGCAATGGGCGTTTCAGGGCAGGCTTCTGCCAGCGTCTATGCAGGTTCGTCGCTGGACATCAGCAACCTCACCATCGGGTTTGTGAACGCGAGCAGCGGCGCGCTGATCACCAACCTGAATCCGCAGTTCACTTTCAACGTCGAGGACTCCGCGACGCTGAACAGCAACACGCAAGCGTTTGCCGCAGGCTGCTCCAGCCTCGTCGGCAATTGCGGTACTTCCCCTGGGCCAGTGTTGACGGTGAATGCAGCGAACGCACCCGGTTCCACCGTGGTCCGTGCTAACTCGAACTATTCGCTGATGGGCCAGTATACCGGCACCTTTGCGAACTCGAACGTTGAAATCACGACCGCGCAGCTGGTCAATGGTATTCCGTCGCACGCTCGGCAAGTAGCCGAGGCGGAAGTCTTGGGCAAGGGTCAAGCCCAGGCCTCGGCGAACATCCAGTCGAACACGACCTGGACCTTCACCTTCGACATCACTGAAACGGCGAACATGGCTCTGAGCTTCATCGCCAACCCGGAGATGAAGGCCGACGTGTCGCTGGTGCCGCCTTACACGGCCGGTATTGCGCAGACCAACATCACAACCAACTTCACCTTGAATCGTCTGTCCGGCGGCGCCGGCGCGAGTCCTTTCGTGAGTTGGTCGCCGAACGGCGTCAACGGCGACGCCATCTGCGTGAACGTGCTGGGTTGTGCTGAGGTGGATAGCGAGAGCCTCAACGAAACGCTCGGTGTTGGTCCGCTTTCTTCGACGCTGACGCATAGCTTGGGCACCCCGGGCAGTGCATTCAGTCTGAACATTGCCGGTCTGAAGGCGGGCCGTTATGCGCTGACGCTGGCTGGGACGACGAGTGTGAACGTGACCCAGGTCCCGGAACCCGGCACCTTGTTGTTGATTGGTGGTGCCCTGGCTGCGCTCGGCGTGGGTGGTGCTCGTCGTCGCGCTGGTGCGATGGCTGCCTGATCGACTTCGGTCGGCGGGCTGTGCCCTCAGGGATGGGGGCACGACACATAAAAAAACCGCAGGCTTGAGGCCTGCGGTTTTTTTACGTCTGACGTGTGTGCTCGGTTGGCGCCCGGGAACCCTCTTTCAATGTTCTGGGTTGAGGCTGGGCTCGAGATCGTGGTCGATCTTGCTGATGGCGATACCCATCAGGACAAAGTGAATGCTGACGTAGAGTTTCAACACCCCGGCGACGAAGGCAAACAAAGGGTTGGATTGCAATGCCGTTGCGATAAGCGTGAGGATCACGCTCATGCCCAGCATTGCGCTGTTCCCGCGCTTGAAGACGAAGTAGATCGGAGACGGGAAGCCGGTTTGTAGCGCCTGCCAGGTGCGACGACCACTGTAGAAGAAGAGCGCGAAAGCGACAATCCACAGCGGGGACGCACGCTCGATCGGGTCGCCAAAGAGGGTTGCCAGCGCAAATGCTGCCGGCACGATGTGCGTGGCGACATGGAGTCGCATGATGCGCGTCCCGTCCGCAGAGATTTGCGCAATCTGTCTGCCCGACAGTCGCCACGCATGGATCAGGAGCGTGCCCAGCGTCAATGCGGAGAGCGCAGCCGCGCCTGCCTGCAGGCCTGGGGCCAGATCAAAAATCTTCGCAGCAAGCGTGGCAATCGTCGCGCTGGAAGCAATCACCGATAGCACCGCGAGTCGCATGGCTAAGCCCTTCTTTCGGGGTTGATGCGTGGTTCAGAAGGCCTCAGCGCGGTGGGGCGACATCAAAGCGCTGCATGTAGGTGGCGAAGCGTTCGCGAATGCCACCGGCGCTGAGGCCGAAATCTTCCGGGCTGTACTTGTGGCCCCGGCTCTTTTCGCGATCGGCCACAAGAAAGCTCGCCATACGCTGTTCTGCCGCGGGGCTGAGCTCAAGCCCAAAGTAATCGTAGATGCTGTGCACGGTCTGCATCGGATCGGCCGTCAGGCCTTGGTAGGGCAGGTCGAGGAAGCGCGCTGGCGGATGTGAGGGCCTTGCCTCCAGATACGCATCCATGTCGGTCGCGAGGCGATCGAGAATTTGTTCGCCGAGCTGTTGCGGGTCAATCCGTGCCGAGCAGATGCCGCGAAACGCCGCGTTGAGACTGGCCCAGGATGACACAGCCTGCACCGGGTCGCGATGCAGGTGCACCAGGCAGGCGTCCGGATAGACCTGCAGGATCGCGTCAGTCGCCGCGAGATGATCGGGAGATTTGAGCAGCCAGCGTGTCGCCGGATAGCAGGACTGAAGGGTTTGCAAGATGCGCTTGTGGTGCTGGTAAGTCGGCAGGTGTTCGACGCTGTTGAGCCACTGCGAGAAGGCGGGGACATTGAACATCCCGGCGAGCGCCTGCGTATCGAAACCCTGCATCAACAGCGGAGTACATTCTTCCGGACCGTCAAGGTGGAACTCGTGGATGTTCTCCAGCTGCGGCGCCAGATGGCGTTGAAAGTGCATCAGCAACTGCCCGGTCCGTCGTCTCGGATCCTGCTCGGGGCGTCGCACGCGCGCGGGGGGGATCTGGGAGACCGTGGCTTCCCAGTTGCTCAGGTAGCGGTGTGCCGGGTCGCACGCGAGGAGGTTGAACAGGAAGGAGGTACCGCAGCGCGGGAGCCCCAGGATGATGAGCGGTTGCTCAGTGCTGGCGCGTAGTATTTCCGGCCGTTCCTGCCACAGCTGGGCGAGGCGACCGCGGTTGCTCAACAAGCCGGCCAGGAGCTGCGATACGTAGTAACGCCCGAATGGATGGAGCTCGGCGGTGTCGTTGAGCGCATTGACGAGACGCTCAAGCGCTTCAAGCGTTGCGCCGTCGAGGCTGGGCGATGAGCACGATTTCGCGGTCTTTTCCAGCAGCGCTGATGATGACAGCTTGGCCGCGCTCGCCTTGCTGTCGATGAGGGTGGAGGCGAAGTTCCAGCCCCTCACCAGCAGGCTGCGATACGGTTCATGCGTGCTCATGGGTTCGGGTTTCCTGACGAGCGGCGGGAACTTGGCTGGCAGCGAGGCTCAGTTGCGGGCGTCGAGCTCGGCCACGAGCTTGCGGGCATGTTCTGCGACGGGTGAGCCACTTCCCTCCTTCAGAACTGTGCCCAGTGTTTCTCGGGCATCCTTCATCTTGCCTTGGGCGATCTGAACGCGCGCGAGATTGAGCGCAATCTGCATGTCCTTGGGGCTTGCTTTACTCGCTTCAGTGACGAAGCGCGCGGCCTGGGCAAAATCCTTGCGTTCGAGATAGAGCATGCCGAGCGTATCGAGAACATGGGGGTCCTCGGGCGCGAGCTCAAGCGCCCGCCGTGCCAGACGGAGTGCTTCCTCCGGATTTTGCGCCCGGCTGAGCCAGGCGATGTTGTTGATTGAGGGGATGTGGTTCGGCTCTAGCTTGAGGACCCGCTGATAGGCTGCGACCGCTTCGGCTTCCTGGCCAAGGCTGAGGTGTGCTCCGGCCAGGTGAAGGAGCGCCGCAATGTCGCCCGGGTGGGCGTCGATCCAGGTGTTGAGTCCGCTGAGAGCAGCTTCATAGTTCTTCTGTCCCCATTGCGCACGTACCAGTTCGAGCGCAAGTTCGGTGTTCGGCGTTTTGGCGAACGCACGACCGAGATTGTTTTCAGCGGCGACGAAGTCGCCTGTGACGAGGGCGTGCCAGCCGCTTGTGGCGAGCACTTCCGGCAGTTCACCGAAGTCCTGCAGCAGTTTTTTGGCAGCTGCTGCAGCCTTGTCGAACAGCTTGGCATGAGTCAGAAAACGAACCTCGCCGATGCGCGCGGGCAGATAGCGCGGATCAAGCTTGAGTGCTTCGTCCAGTGCGCGCTGCGCGCTGAGGAATTGACCGCCATGCAGCAGGCTTTCCGAGAGCATGAAGCGTGCCCGCGCAGACTCAGGAGCGACCCGGACGAGGTGTTCGAAGCTGGCTCTCGCCGCCGTTGCATCATTCTTGGCTAGCGCTGCGCTGCCTCTGAGCTCGAGAAAGAGGGGGTTTGCGGCCAGTTGTGCATCGCTCAGGTTGCGCAGGACTTCGAGTGCCTTGTCGGGTGCGTCCGCGTTGAGGTGGCGCCTCGCGAGGAGTGCTCTAGCCGTGTCGGCGGCGGGGTTTGCCTTGATGAGCTTCTCGAGCGTGAGGTTGGCTGCTTCCGCGTTGCCGAGAGCATGCTCTGCCGCGACCAGCAGCAGCGCTGAGGCCTCGTCCGTCGGTGAGCTGAGAGTGATAGGTCCGACCAGTTCGCGGACGCGTTCGTAGTTGTGATCATTGAGTTCGAGCTTGGCCATGTTCAGACGAGCGCTGCGGTTGGTCGGCTGTTGGTCGAGTACCTTCTGCAGCTTGATCCGGGCTTGTGGCCACTGCCCGCTTGCGAGGTCGATTGCAGCATCGAGCCCGAGTGGATCGATTTGATCCGGGTAGGCGCTGAGCAAGGTCTTCACGCGCGCACGCGCGTCGTCGAAATGGTCGTCACGGAAGGCCTGCAAGGCCAGGATGAAGGCGGACTGGTATTCGTCGGCCTTGCCGGGGGGCAGTTCCGGCACGGCTGCACCCGCCATCAGTTGAGCGAGCATCAGCAGGCTGACGACAGAGCGTGAATCCGGGTGCAGGACTGCCAGCCGCTCGGCATAACCGAGGCCACTACGTACGTCGCCTTCGAGCAGTGCTGCGGATGCCAGCATTTGAAGCGTGATGACATCGTCAGGCTTGCCTTTCAGTGCTGCTGCAAGCGCCGAGCGTGCGGCGGCGAACTCGCCCTTGCTGATCTCGGCAAGTCCAACCAGAACGTTCGCTTCGCGCGTGCCAGGGGCTGCTGAGCGGATGAATTCCGCATGCGTCAGCGCCTGCTCGGGTTGATTGAGCATGAGCCGCGTGGTTGCGAGGTACAGGCGACTGGGCAGATAAGCCGGGGCTTCAGTGATGCTGGTTTCGAAGGCGACAGCCGCTTCGTTGAATTTTTGCTGATTGAAATACAGCAGTCCACGCAGATAGGCGACGTAAGGGTGTCCAGCTTGTCTGCTGAGCGCATCGAGGTCGGCTTCAGCTGGCTTGAATTTGCCTTGCTGCAAGCGTGCATGGGCGCGTCGGGCAAGTTCGAGACTGCGGTAGGTACGTGCCGAAATGGCCTTGTCGTAGGCATTTTCTGCAGCCTCGAAGTTGCCTTGCTCAAGTTCAAGGTCACCAAGCAGCGACCACCCGTCGGCGAGGTCGGGCGTCTGTGCGAGGGCTTTCTCAAGCAGGGTGCGTGCGGGCTCGAAATCCGCGCGCAAAACATGTAGCTGTGCCATCCCCAGCAGAACATCCGGATTGTCGGGGTCGAGTCCCTCGGCGCGCTCGAACTGAATCCTGGCTTCGTTGGCGTCGCTCTTGAGCAACAATGCCGCGCCGCGCAGGCTCAGCAGCGTGGCCTGTGTTGACTTCGAGGCATCGTTCGGGAGGGTGGAAGTCTCGGTCAGCAAACGATCAGTGTTGCCTTGCTGGAGAAGGGCGCGGGCAAGCACCGGTAGCGCTTCGGCCCGTGGTATGCCAAGACCCATTGCGAGCAGGGCATCCCGCTCCGCTTTCTGCCACTCGCCAAGTTCAAGTGAGGTTTTTGCCAGCAACCAGCGCGCGTCCCGATTCTGCGGGTCTTGCTGAAGGGCGTTGCTGAGTTCGATGGATGCTGCGGAAAAGGATTTGTCGGCAAGGTGCTGGCGCGCCTTCTCGACTTGTTCAGTCGGGCTTTGATCTTGAGCACAGGCACCCAGCAACAGCATGCTGCTGAGGGTAAGAGCTCGAAAAGGCTTGTAAAGGCGACGGTTCTGCATGCGGCTTTCCCTGGTGTGGGTTGTGCTGCGTGTGGATGAAGTTGTGCCAGCGCTACGGCACGACTCGTCCTCAGCAACCTGAATTCATACGGGATTGTAGCAAAGCGGAAAAAGCCCGGAGACCTTGCTTTGACCAGTTGCTTTGATCAGTGCACGAGGTCGAGCGTGTTCAGAATCACGGGAAGGATGTCGCTCAGGTTGGACCGGGAGCATGAGGTCCGGATGCGTCCTGCCTGCTCACGATAGCCGGGGTGATGAAGCAGGCGGTCGACGGCCAGGGTGACGAGTTTCGCTGAACTGCGGTCGGCCCTGATCGTGAGGCCGGCGCCGAAGGCCTCGATCGCCCGCATGTTGAGGAACTGATCCATGTTGCGCGGGATGCCGAGCACGGGGACCCCGTTTGCCAAGGCCTGATTGGTCGTTGGGCTGCCGCCATTACAAACCACAAGATCGGCCATTGCGCACATCAGGTCTCCCGGGAGGTAATCCGCGATGTAGGCCCGTGAGCTCTTCAGCTCGCTCGTTAGCGTGCGCCCCGCTGTGCTGATCACGATGTTGCAATCGAAGTGTTCGAGTGCCGGCACAAGGGCCGAAAGAGCCGACGGTGAGCCTGAGCTGCCCATCGTGACGTAGACGAGGGGTCGTCCGTCTGCAGGGGGCGCGGAGAACTTCGCTGAATCGGGAGACCAGGCGAGGGGGCCGATGAATAGCGCCCCCGAATGAGGGTGTACATCGGGGAACAGCGGTGGCGGATTGGCGAAGAGACGTAGATCTGCGTCGGTGTAGCACTTGCGCAGGTCGCCCTCGAAGCCAGGCAGCCCGTAACTGCGACGCAGGCGCTCCATGGGTCGGGCGTGGATTCTGAAGGCCAGCGGCGCCACGTGGCGAAACAGAGCCTGGCTCAGGCCAAGCGGTGCGAACTGGGTCCACGGAAAGACCGGCAGGATGGGGGCTAGTGGGGTCTCCGGGCTCCAGTAGGCGTCACAGATGGTGGCATAAGGAAGACGTTCGAGCCGGGCGCTGACCGAGAGGGAGAGCCTGAAGTCGCCGATTATGGCGCCAGGGCGGACCTCCTGGATAAGTTTGCGGTCATCTTCAACGTATTGCTGCAAGGTCTTGAAGGTATAGAGCGGTTTGCCAGAGTCCAGTCGTTGCGCGAATTCCGTTGGGGGCTGGGTTTCCAGATCCATTACCCGAAAGGGGGCGTCTGCAGTCATCCAGGCGTAGGCCTGCGGGCGGGCAAGGACAACGTCGTGCCCGAGCTGGTGCAGGGCGCGGGCCAGCAGCAAGGGGCGACCGACATGGGCGAGGGTGGAGCCTTCGCCCATCAGGAGTATGCGCATGGGAGAGGATGGCATTGGGGCGATGGCCTGAGTTGCGCACGCGCTTCAGTGATGGGGTTGCAGTGGGCAAGCCGTCTTGGATACGCCGACGCGTCAAGTTGCGGCCATGTCCCAGTCGCAAGCGCTGGGTGACAGCTAGCCAAGGTGGGGTACGGGTGAACCTCATTGTAGAAGCGGACGATGCAGTAAGCGAGGTCCGGACTGGCCAGCAGCTCATGGCGGGCGGCGCGGGCATGCTCACGACCGCGATCTGAAGGGAAGAGCACAGCCGGTAGCGGGGACAGGGGTGTGATCGCCCTGTGCAGACGACGACTGCGTTACGACTGTGTTGCCGGTCAGCGCAGCGTCTGTGCGATCTCCCCTCCGCGTGTTCGTCGCTCCCGGAGCGTGGTGGCCTGCGCCGGGCGCAACGCGGGCAGGGGGTTCATACTGCCCAATACTGGGTCAGCGGGCTCAGCATGCCACCATATTGTCCCGGTGAATGAGTTCCGGTTCGTCAATATAGCCGAGCAGCTCCTTGATGGCAGCGGTTGGCTTGCGTGCGATCTTGCGGCACTCGCTGGCGTTGTAGTTGACCAGGCCACGCGCGACTTCCTCGCCCGCGATGCTGCGGCAGGCCACGGCTGCGCCTCGTTCGAAATCCCCGCGCACTTCCAGCACCCCGACCGGCAGCAGGCTGCGCCCGCTCTTCAGGGCGGACACGGCGCCATCGTCGATGATGAGATCGCCCGCGAGCTGGAGGTGATCGGCAATCCACTGCTTGCGCGCCTGCAGCCGGGTGCTGGTGGCGTAGAGCAGGGTGCCGATGGCCTCGCCCTGCGCCAGGCGCAGCAGGGCGTCGGTTTCGTGACCGCTGGCGATGCAGGTATGAGCGCCGCTGCGCGCCGCGCGCTGGGCAGCGCGGATCTTGGTGATCATGCCGCCCTTGCTGATGCCGGTGCCCGCACCGCCGGCCATGGCTTCGTAGCGGCGGTCTTCGGCTCGCCCCTCGGAAATCAGCGTTGCGGTCGGATCGCGGCGCGGGTCGGCAGTGTACAGGCCTTGCTGGTCGGTGAGGATGATCAGCGCCTCGGCTTCGATCAGGTTCGCCACCAGCGCGCCCAGGGTGTCGTTGTCGCCGAACTTGATCTCGTCGGTGACGACGGTGTCGTTCTCGTTGATGATCGGCACGACGCCGAGCTCGAGCAAGGTGGTCAGCGTGCTGCGGGCGTTGAGATAGCGGCTGCGGTCGGCGAGGTCCTCGTGCGTGAGCAGGATCTGGGCGGTGTGCAGGCCGTGGCGGGAGAAGGCCTTCTCGTAGGCTTCGACCAGGCCCATCTGGCCGACGGCGGCCGCGGCCTGCAGCTTGCTCATCGCCTGCGGGCGTTTGCTCCAGCCCAGGCGCTGCATGCCGGCGGCGATGGCGCCCGATGACACCAGGGTCACTTCGTACCCTGTGGCGCGCAGCGCGGCGATCTGGCGCGCCCAGTCGTCGAGTGCGTCCTTGTCGAGGCCGGCGCCGTTGTTGGTGACGAGGGCGCTGCCGACCTTCACCACGAGGCGGCGGGCGTTGCGGATCTTGGTTCTCATCTGTGTTGCAAACCTTGGGTCAACAGAGATTGGGGGCAAAGGTGGTGCTTCAGGGCGGCGTGCGACTACGCAGTGCGCGCCGCACGCCGTTGCCGCCTCAGCGGCTTGCGTCGGCGGGCTCGTCGTCGTCAGGCGAATTGTCGGCGGGCAGTTCGTCCTCCGCCAGACTGTCCTGGGCGCTGAGCACTTCCGCTTCGAACGCGGCGTCAGCGGCCGCGCGTGCGGCCTCGATTGCAGCCAGGCGCGCGGCCTCTGCCGCATGACGCTCGGCGCGTTCGGCCTCGATGCGGGTGCGTTCGGCGTCGAGGAAGTCCTGCAGGGCAAAGATCAGCGGCTTGGTGCCCTCGCCGTTGATGGCGGAAATCTCGAAATGGCGCTCGACCGGGCCGTAGGCCTCGAGAAAGGCGGCAATACGCGCTGCCTGCTCTTCCGGCGCGATCAGGTCGAGCTTGTTCAGCACCAGCCAGCGCGGCTTGGCGTAAAGCTCGTCGTCATACTTGCGCAGTTCTTCGACGATGGCTTTGGCGTCCGCGACCGGGTCGGCCTCGGGGTCGAAGGGGGCAAGGTCGACCAGGTGCAACAGTACGTGGGTGCGCTGCAGGTGGCGCAGAAACTGGTGTCCTAGGCCTGCACCTTCGGCCGCGCCTTCGATCAGGCCGGGAATGTCGGCGATGACGAAGCTGCGGTTCTCCGCCGTGCGCACCACGCCCAGATTGGGCGCGAGGGTGGTGAAGGGGTAGTCGGCAACCTTGGGTTTGGCCGCGGACACGCTGCGGATGAAGGTCGACTTGCCGGCATTGGGCATGCCGAGCAGGCCGACGTCGGCCAGGATCTTCAACTCCAGGTAGAGGCTGAGCTGTTCGCCTTCCTGCCCCATGGTCTTCTTGCGCGGGGCGCGGTTGATGCTCGACTTGAAGTGAATGTTGCCCAGGCCGCCGCGGCCGCCGCGCGCAATCAGGATCTTCTTGCCGTCCTCGTCGAGGTCGGCGATGAGCTCGTCGGTTTCGAGCCGGCGGATCACGGTGCCGACCGGGAAGCGCAAGGTGATGTCGTCGCCGCCCTTGCCGTAGCAATCGCGGCTGCCGCCGTTTTCACCACGCTGGGCGCGGAAGCTGCGCGTGTAGCGGTAGTCGATCAGGGTGTTGATGTTGCGGTCGGCCACGGCATAGACACTGCCGCCACGCCCGCCGTCGCCACCGCTGGGGCCGCCCTTGGGGATGAACTTCTCGCGGCGGAAGGTGGCGGCGCCATTGCCGCCGTCGCCGGCGAAGACTTCGATGCGGGCTTCGTCAAAAAACTTCATGCCTGATCAACCTTGATCGAAAAATAAAAAAAGCCCTACCACAGGGATAGGGCTTTTGTACTGCACAAGCGCGTGACGCGAGATCAGGCCGCTTCGGGCACGATGATCACGGTACGGCGCCTGGACGGGCCCTTGACCGCAAATTGCACGACACCGTTCTTGAGTGCGAACAGGGTGTGGTCCTTGCCGATGCCGACGTTGTCGCCGGGGTGGTATTCGGTGCCGCGCTGGCGAACGAGAATGTTCCCTGCGAGCACGAACTGACCACCGTAGCGCTTGACGCCAAGGCGTTTTGATTCCGAGTCGCGACCGTTGCGCGAACTACCACCAGCTTTTTTGTGTGCCATGTCGGATTACCTCCTTCGCTTAGGCCGAAATCGCTTCGATGCGAAGCTCGGTGTAATTCTGACGATGCCCCTGATGCTTCTGGTAGTGCTTGCGGCGGCGCATCTTGAAAATCTTGATTTTGTCGTGGCGACCGTGGGAAACCACGGTCGCCGTGACGGAAGCTCCGCTGACCACTGGCGTGCCGATCTTGACCGACTCGCCTTCACCGACCATGAACACCTGGTCGATGGTGATTTCGGAACCCACGTCGGCCGGTATCTGTTCTACCTTGATCTTTTCGCCAGTGACAACGCGATACTGCTTGCCACCGGTTTTTATCACCGCGTACATGGTGTTGCTCCAGTTGATGGGTTTTCAAACAATCGAGAACTTTAACCAGCGGTTCCGAGAAAGTCAATGCCGTTCAATGGTATGGGCGACGCCTGCAGGCGGCAAGGTCGGTGTGGAGGGCATCCCTCACGCCGGGCTGCCCGCCGCCAGCGTTTTCACCAGGGCGGTGATGGCCTGTTGCTCGCTGCGGTACCTCGCCTGCTCGGCGATGCGCGCCCACAAGCCGTCGCGCTCCATGGCGTCGATGACCTGCTTCTTGAGGCCACAAAAGGCAATGGACTGGCCTTGAGCATGGAAGCGCTCCATCAGTCCTGCCAGGGTGTAGAGGCCGGTGGCGTCGATGTCGTTGATGCCGGCCGCCGACACCAGCACGATGCGCACGTCAGGCTGGGCGCGCGCGGCACGCAACATGCCGTCTTCGAAGGGCGCCGCAGTGACGAAGCTGAGTGCGCTATCGAAGCGCAGCACCACCAGTTGTGGATGGGGGTGAGGCAGGCCGAAGCGCTGCAGGTCGCGATAGCTGCCGTCGGCATGCAGGCCAAGCAGGGCGACACGTGGGCGCATGCCGCGATACACCATCAAGGCCAGGGTAAGGATGAGGCCGGTGAAGATGCCGTTCTGGATATTGGGGGCGAAGGCCAGCGTGGCGGCAAAGGTGACGGCTGCGCCTGCGCCATCGTCGCGGTTGGTACGCCAGGCGCGGCGCAGCACCTTGAGGTCCAGCAGTCCGCCCACTGCTTGCAGGATGACCGCGGCCAACGCAGGCTTGGGCAGATGCCACAGCAGTGGCGTCAGGTAGAGCAGGGTGAGCAGGATCAGGCCCGCGGTGACCACCGACGATAGACCGGTGCGCGCGTTGCTGGCGTAGTTCAAGGCCGAGCGCGAGAACGATGCGCTCACCGGCATGCCGCTGGTGAAGGCGGCGGCAATCTTGCCCATACCCTGGCCAATCAGTTCCTGATCCTGGTCCCAGGCCTGGCGGGTGCGTCCGGAGATGAGCTTGGCGCTGGAGGCGGCCTCCATGAAGCTCACCATCGCCACCACGAAGGCGGCGGGCATGAGCGTCATTGCCAGATCAGGTTGCAGCGGTGGCAGGCTCAGTGCAGGCAGCGACTGCGGGATATGACCGATGACCTCACCACCATTGGCCTCGAAGCCGAGCCAGGCGGACAGGGCGGTTGCGCTCGCCACCACCAGTGGCACGCTGGGCACACGGGGTGCGAACCGTTTGAACAGCACCAGCGCCGCAAGCGCACCCAGGCCAAAGGCGGCCGATGGTACGTGGAGCATGCGGCCGTCGATGAGCAAGTGGGCGAAATCGAGCACCAGAGGTCCGGTCTGCGCCATCGAGACGCCGAACAGGGGCGGAATCTGCGTCAGGCAGATGATCAGCGCCGCGGCGTTCACAAAGCCCATCAGCACCGGTACGGACAGCAGGTTCAGCAGCCAGCCCAGGCGCAGTACACCGAGCGCGAGCTGAATCAGGCCGGACAGCAGCGCCAGCAGCAACGCGAGGGCGAGGGCGCGGGTGGGATCGCCGCCGGCGAGCGGCAGGATGCTGGCGCCGACCAGGAGCCCGCTCAGCGCCACCGGTCCGGTGGACAGCTGGCCGCATGAGCCGAACAGCGCAGCGACCACCGCCGGCAGCAGGGCCGCATACAGGCCCACCTGCGGGGGCAGGCCGGCCAGCTTGGCGTAGGCGAGCGACTGCGGAATCATCACCAGCGCCACTGTCAGGCCCGCAATCACGTCGCCACGCAGCCCGCCGCCGCCCCAGTGGCGTGGCCAGCCGAGGAAGGGCAACAAATGTTCAAGGCGGGCGCGATCGGTCATGGCGGGTGTGATCGGAGGGGGGCGAGTGGGAGCAGGGGTGGATGGAGGAGGGAGGCAAGCAGGTGATGCGATGGCGCGCGGCATCGAAGCGTCATGGTAGCAAACGTGTCCGAGTAGCCCGCGCCGGCTCTCGTGCAGGGCGCAAAATAAGCGCGAGTGTGCATTTCGTCACGCTGCCCAGTTCGGGGAGCGTATTGCCGCCGTCTGCGGGACGTCCGCCTCCGTGCGTGGTTGCTATGATTCGCGGGTCCCTACAAAGGCTTCCCTCATGGCTTTCTCAGCCGAAACCTGTGTCGCCATGCATATCGGAAATCGCGCTGAGCAACAGGATCGCGTCAGCCTTTTTGCGCATCCCAAACGGCCCGGCATGATGATGGCCGTGCTGGCTGATGGCATGGGTGGTCACAGCGGCGGGGCGATGGCTGCGGAGCAGGTCATCATGCGGGCGAAGCAGAATTTCGAGTCTTACGCGCCGCTGCATGAAGCGCCCCAGGAGTTGCTGTCGAGCATCATCGATGAGGCCCACACCATCATCAAGTTGACTCGATTCACCAGCGAGAAGGATCCGCACAGCACCGCGGTCACCTTCTTGCTGCAGCAGGGCAAGGCCTATTGGGCGCATTGCGGTGACTCGCGCCTGTATTACTTTCGTGACACCCAGACGGTCGCGCGCAGCGGCGACCACTCCCTGGTTGGGGAGTTGATGCGCAAAGGGCGTCTCGACGAGGCCGGCGCGCTCAAGCATCCGCAGCGTAACGTGCTGCTGTCCTGTCTCGGCAGCGAGCGTGAGCCGCGCATCGAATATGGCTGTGCCGACAAGCTTGATGCGGGCGACAGCTTCCTGCTGTGCTCCGATGGCCTGTGGGCCTATTTTACCGATTTCGAGCTGGCCTCCACCCTCCGCGCACACACCCCGCGCGCTGCAGCCGAACGCCTGATTCAGCTGGCGAGGGAGCGTGGCGGCGGCTGCGGGGACAATATTTCCCTGGTCATCGTCAAGCTCGTCGCGCCTCCATCTTCAGCGCGCTGAACCCACCGACTGCGGCCGGGCGCACGCGAGCCCGCGTACGTGGACGCCTGCGGGCTCGTCCATTTGTGTTATTGCTCGTTGCGCGAATGACGGTAATATCGTTGCGGTGCCGGTCGCCCAGCACATAGGGCGGGACCACATAACAACAGGCGACTCCGGCGAGTTGCGTGATTCCTGCATTTACATGCCAAGCAATAGGGAGAAACAGCCTATGCCTCTGATCATCGGAGTGCTAGCGGAGACTGCTGAGGGCGAGCGACGTTTTTCGGTCGTGCCGGATGTGGTGAAGAAATATCAGGGCCTGGGGGCCACGGTGGTCTTGCAAAAGGGCGCGGGGGTGCCAGCGCACTTTGCCGACGATGCGTTCGCTGAAGTCACGTTTGCCGATACCGCCGCCGAAATCTGCGCGCAAGCGGATGTGGTGTTCTGCGTACAGCCGCCGCCTGCGGAGATCATCGACACGATGAAGTCCGGCAGCGTGCTGCTGGGCATGCTGCAGCCGTGGGCGAGCGCCGAGCGCGCGCGCCAGCTCGCCGAGCGCCAGATCACCAGCTTCGCACTCGAGTTGCTGCCACGCATCTCGCGGGCGCAGAGCATGGACGCGCTGTCCTCGCAAGGTGCGGTTGCGGGTTACGAGTGCGCGCTGATCGCTGCCGATCACAGCCCCAAGTTCTTCCCCATGCTGACCTATGCAGCGGGCACCATCCGTCCGGCCAAGGTGCTGGTGATCGGCTGCGGGGTGGCGGGCCTGCAGGCCATCGCCACCGCGCGCCGCATCGGCGCCATGGTCGAGGCCTACGATGTGCGACCGGATACGCGCGAGCAGGTCGAGTCGCTCGGCGCCAAGTTCGTCGACACCGGCGTGTCTGCCGCGGGCGCTGGCGGCTATGCGCGTGAGCTGACCGACGAAGAAAAGGCGAAACAGGCTGAACGCCTCGGCAAGGCCGTCGCCCAGGCCGATGCGCTGATCACCACGGCTGCAGTGCCGGGCAAGCGTGCGCCACGCATCATCACCGCAGACATGATCGCCAGGATGAAGCCGGGTGCGGTGGTCGTCGACATGGCGGCTGAAACCGGCGGCAACGTCGAAGGCACGGTGGCCGGCGAGAAGGTGTGGATCAATGACGTACTCATCATCGGGCCGGTCAACATCCCCAGCCGCATGCCGGTGCACGCGTCCGAGATGTATGCCAAGAATCTGTTCAACTTCATTTCGCCCTTCATCAAGGACGGTGCGCTGGCGCTGGACTGGGAAGACGAGGTGATGGCCGGTGCCTGTCTGACTCACGCGGGCGAAGTTCGCCACGCCGGGGTCAAGCAGGTTCTGGACCTCTAAGGGAGACGACCATGGAAGGATTTGCAGCGCTGTATATCTTCATGCTGGCCGCGTTCACCGGTTACGAGGTGATCTCGCGTGTGCCGGTGATTCTGCACACACCGTTGATGTCGGGCTCGAACTTCGTGCACGGCGTGGTGCTGGTGGGTGCGATGGTGGTGCTGGGTCATGCCGACCCGGAGGACCCGGTGCAGCTGGTGATCGGATTCGTCGCGGTATTTCTCGGTGCGGCCAATGCCGCGGGCGGCTATGTCGTCACCGAGCGCATGCTGGCGATGTTCAAGGGTGGCAACAAGAAGCAGGGGAGCGCATAAATGGCGAACTGGTTCATCAACGCGTCCTACTTCGTCGTGGCCGTCGTCTTCATCATCGGCCTGAAGGCGATGAGTTCGCCGGTTACGGCCCGCAAGGGCATCGTGTGGGCAGGTTACGCCATGGTCGCTGCGACCGTGGTCACCTTCTTTACTCCCGGTCTGGGCAACGTCGGTCTGATGGTGCTGGCAATCGTCGCCGGTGGCTCGGTGGCATGGTGGAGCGGCAAGACGGTCAAGATGACCGACATGCCGCAGATGGTCGCCATCTACAACGGCATGGGCGGTGGCGCAGCGGCGGCGATCGCGGCGCTCGAATTTGCCCGTGGCGAGGTGCATGGTCCGGTCGTGGCCACGCTGGCGGTGGCGGGGGCGCTGATCGGCTCGATCGCTTTCTCCGGCTCGTGCATCGCCTACGCCAAGCTGCAAGGCATCATGAAGAACGCCTTCCGCTTGCCGCAGCAGAACCTGGTGAACATCGTGATGGCCGCGCTCACCGCGCTGCTGGGCCTGGTGATCATCATCTCTGATGTGCCGTCCTCGGCCATGATCATCCTGTTCTTCGTGTTCGCTCTGGCGCTGGGCGTGATCCTGACCTGCCCGATCGGCGGCGCGGACATGCCGGTGGTGATCTCGCTGCTCAACGCCTTCACCGGTCTGGCGGTGGGTCTGGAGGGTTACGTGCTCGCCAACCCGGCGCTGATCGTGGCCGGCACGGTGGTCGGTGCCGCGGGTACGCTGCTCACGCAGCTGATGGCCAAGGCCATGAACCGTCCCATCACCAACGTCATCTTCACCCCGATCAGCGGTGCTGCCGCTGGCGAGGGCGAGGCGATCGAAGGCACGATGAAGGAGTTCTCCGCGCTGGATGCGGCCTCGGTGATGCGCTACGCCTCCAAGGTGGTGATCGTGCCGGGTTACGGCATGGCGGTGGCGGGTGCCCAGCACAAGGTGTGGGAGATGGCGCAGCTGCTTGAAGAAGGCGGCGTGGAAGTCGCGTTTGCCATCCACCCGGTGGCGGGCCGCATGCCTGGCCACATGAACGTGTTGCTGGCCGAAGCGGGTGTGCCTTACGACAAGATCTTCGACCTCGAGGAGATCAACGCCGAATTCCCGCAGGTGGATGTGGCGCTGGTGATCGGCGCCAACGACGTGGTGAACCCGGTCGCACGTACCGACAAGACCAGCCCGATCTACGGCATGCCGATCCTGAACGTCGATATGGCGCACAACGTCATCGTGGTCAAGCGCGGCAAGGGTGCAGGCTACTCGGGCATCGAGAACGCGCTGTTCTACAAGGACAACTGCCGCATGCTGTACGGCAGCGCGCAAGAGGCCATCGGCGAGGTCATCACTCACGTGAAGGCGCTGGAGTCCTGAGCATGAACCCGCTGGCCGAGCGGCTGGCGGGTTTGATTAAAGCTTCGAGCCGATCGGGCCGTAAGCAGGAGGACCATCCTCCTGCTTACG
>NZ_ATJV01000057.1 GCF_000443165.1 Thauera terpenica 58Eu
GCGGGCGCATCCGTGAAGTACCTGTCCCATAGATCTTCCCTCCGTAGCTGGCTATAAATTACACCAGCACACCGTGGGACTAAACACCTAGGGAGAAGGGGTTCCATGGTGCAAGCATCACTGACATCTCCACCCTGGCAGGGGTGAGTGCCGGGCACATCTATTACTATTTCGCGAACAAGGAAGAGATCATTGCCGCAATCGCAGAAGCCGAGCTCGAAGCCTTGCTCGAGATCCATGACAGCGTGCGCAATGAACGCGATGTGGTTGAAGCAATCGTCAGGCGTTCGGGCGACGTGGCTCTGTATTACGCGAATCCGGAGAACGCGCGTCTGAGACTGGAAATCCTTGCCGAAGGCGCGCGGAACCCGCGCATTTTGGCTCTTGTTCGTGCGCTGGATCTGCGCGCGCGAGAGAGCGCGTACAAGATCTTGCGTCTTGCAAACGGAGCCCTGGACGGCGAAGTGCTTGAGAAGACTATTTCGGTGCAGTATGAAATGATTAGTGCGATCGTCTCAGGTTTCACCGCGAGAGCGGTCCGCGGCGTCGAAACCGACAAGCAATTGCTTCGTGTGTCAGTCATGGAAACGGTCAGTCATGTGCTCCGAACGCGCGTGGCACCTATCGAACCAGCAGGGAATCCGTGCTCGATTCCGTGATCATGGCTGCGCGTGTTCAATGCGCTGTCTTTGCCGGTAGCTGTGCATTCACTGCCGCCTTCGCAGTGCGTTGTTGACGCAGGTCAAGGGCTATGTTCAGTGAGCGCATTAGCGCGAGGTGTGCGGTCGGCACAGGCGAGGCGGAGCGGCGACGTTCGCGGCAAACTGTTAGCGTCGATGTGAATCTGACCCACGGGTCAGGTTTACGTCGGCGTTGACAGCAAACGGCATCAAACCATCATGCGGGTAAGTATGTGGGTAAAATCGGAATAGATGCGCTGAAAATTGTAGCAATAAATGAAGGTTGCGGTGTTTTCGGCAGTACAGGACATCATGAACATGCCGGTGTGATAGTTTGCGGCATCGGCACGGCGCTTTGAGCGTGCGTCGTCCTCTGCAAGACACCCAGACACAGCATCAGCGGGCCCAGGCCCGCTTTTTTACGTGCGCCGCTGCCAGCCGTTTCAGATGCCGCCTCGCTCGCGCGCGTTGCGTTCGCGTTCAGTGTTGAAGATGTAGCGCTGGATGACATTCTCGCCGCTGCGTGAAAGGCCGACGAACTGGCAACCCAGGCGCAGCAGTTCGGTGCCGCTGCGCTGGGTGTTGTGGTTGATGTTGCGCACTTCCAGGCGTAGCGGGATGGGGTCGAGCTCTGGCAGGCGCAGGGTGCAGTCGTCGAGCTTGCCGCCAATGACGAACTCCGCCACCGCGGTTGGCAGTTGCAGCGCCACGCCGCCGACGCTGATATCGAGCACGCGCGCATCGACTTGCCGTGGTGTGTCATCCACCCCCTTGGCGTTGAGGATGCAGCTCGGTGCGTGGGCGATCGGCACCTGCAGCCGGAAAAACTCCCGGCGCTGCAGGCGCAGGATGCGCTCGGGCACCGGCGCGCGGAAAGCGTTGTGGCCGCTGCGGCTCACTTCCTGCAACTCGCTCAGTGCAAACTGGATGCGGATGCGATCGAGCTGGGTCACGCACAACAGGCGATCGTCCGCCAGCACGCGGCGGTTGATGCTTGTGTCCGGGCTGACATCGAGAAACAGGCTGTCCTCATCCTCGGACAGCCCGATGAGCGCGGTGACGAAGGACTGCTTGTTGCCGAAATGGGCGGCGATCAGGGCGTGATGCTCCATCAGCTCTTCGAGCAGCTGGCGGATCTGGCGGCGACCATGGAGGGTGTATTTTTCCAGCTCATCGCTGCCACTGATGTCGACAGGTGCCTGTTGGATTTCGTCTGACATGGCGGGCGGGTCTAGCGCAAGGCGCGTTGGCGGGCGTTGCGCGCACGTTCGACCTTGAGGATGTAGCGCTGGATGGTGTCTTCGGCGCCGCGCGGCATGTGGGTGAACTGGCAGCCGGCACGCAGCATCTCGATGCCGTTGGGGGTGGTGATGCGAAACAGGTTGCGCACGCTCAGCCGGGCAGGAATGGGTGCGCTGCCGGGCAGCTTGAGCTGACAGTCCATGAGTTCCATGCCGGCTTCCAGCGCCGCATCCGCTGGCGGTACGGCGATGGCGACACCCCCACCGCTGATGTCCAGGACGCGCAGATCGGCGTTGCGCACGACGCCGTCGGTGTGGCGCAAGGGCAGGGTGCAGGTCAGTGACTGCGTCACCGGGGCCTGCAGGCGGTAGAACTCACGCCTTTGCAGGCGCAGCAGTTGTTGCGGCAGCGCGGCCCGAAAGGCCGCGCTGCCTTCCGAGCTGGTCAGCTGCAGGCTTTTCAGGCCGAACTGGATGCGCACGCGGTCGAGCTGGGTCACGCAGTCGAGCACCACGGCTTGATCGGGATCCGTGGTCGCAGCGTCTTCAGCCCTGCTTGCGCCCGCGGTCGGGTTCCTGGCCTCGCCCATGATGCGGGCGTTGATCGCGTCGTCGCGGCTGGCGTCGATGACCAGGCTTTCGCCGTCTTCGGCCACGCCCAGGATGGCGGTGATGAAGGTATCCGTGCCCGGTCGCAGGCGCGCGCTGAGCAGCGCGTGGGCCTCGATGAGCTGACGCAGGATGGCGGCGATCTCGCGTCGATCGCTGAGCAGATAGCGCGCTTCGTCGTCGGCGTGAATCAGCTCGACGCGGGTGTGTTCGTGTTCGATGGCCATGGGCTGGGTTCGGGGTGGGGCGGCCGCTGTGGGGCCGCGCTCGATGTCCCTGCTTATAGCACGACTGTGCGCCGCCGTGCCTTGGCCGGAATCAGCCGGGTGCCGTGTGCGCGGCTGTGGTGGGTGCCAGGGTCAGCCATGCTCAGGGCGTCTCGGGTCGCGGACGCAGCGACGCGGGCAGGTTCTGCGGCTGAGGCGGTGCGGCGGCCTGGGCCGCGTCCTGCTCCACCCGATACAGCCAGGCCAGGAGCTCGGCGACCGCGACGTAGAGCTGGGGCGGGATGCGGGTGTCGAGGTCGACCTGCATCAGCAGCCCGACCAGCTCGGGCGATTCGTGCACGTACACGCCGGCTTCTTGTGCGCGCTCTATGATCTCTCGCGCCACCACGCCCTTGCCCTTGGCGACCACGCGCGGCGCGGCTTCGCCCGCGGTGTAGGCCAGCGCCACCGCTTCGTTGCGTGCGGGTGACTTGGGGCTGTTGGGGCCGGGCTCAGTCATGCTGGCGCTCCACCACCAGGCCGGTCAGCTTGAGGTTGGCGGCCTCCAGGGCCGAGGCCAGTTCGGCCGCGCGTGCATCCAGGGCGCTCATCGTCGCCGCGTCATCGGTGCGCAAGCGCAGGGCCACGCCGGCCGGGGTGAGGTGCAGCTGCGCCTCCACGTTGCCCAGGCGCGGCAGGGTGAGGCGCAAGGTGGTGTTCCAGTTCTGTTCGGTCTGCTCGCCGTCCTCGCCATCGTGTTCGGGGTCTTCGATGATCCATTCGATGGCTTGCCCCGGCCAGGCCTGGCCCTGCCAGATGTATTGCTGCGTGGCGAGCGCGTCGAGTTGCTGATGCACCAGCGGGAGCAGCCGCTCGGGTATGGGTTGGGTGCGCAGCGCAGCGCTGTCGTCGGCGCTGGCGGCGAGCGCTGCGGCGCTGGGGCGCCCGCCTGCCTCGGCTGCCTCAGAGCGCACGCCCGGCGGCGCAGTCTGCGCGGGAGTCTGGGCAGGCGTGCCTGCGGGGCGGCCGGTGCTCGCCTGCGCCTGCGGTTCGCGCATCAGGCTGGCGGTGTCGCGCGCGCCCATCACCCATTCGGCTTGATGCGCTTCGTAGAACATGCCGCTTTGCCCCAGCGCCTGGCGCAGCAAGGGCGCGAGCTGGGCGCCGCTGGTCGGTGGCGCGCCAAGAAGGGGCTGGTTGGCGGCAAGGCTGGGTGGTGGGGGCGGGGGCTGGCCGGTGAGCAGAAAACTGATCAGGCGGCCGGTCTGGCTCAGCGCGGGCTGGGCGGAAAGGGCGGCCGAGGGCGTGCCGGCGTCCTGACCAACGATGCGCGCAAACACCGCCCGTGGCGTTAGCTGCGAGACTTCGAGTTCGAGCGTGTCACCCGACTTTGCCGCGGTGTTGAGCGACAGCGTCATCTGCTGTCCGGCGACGAGGGCGCGGAAGGTGCCGTCGGGCAGGGCGCGCTGCAGGGTGGCGAAAAAACGCTGGCCCGGCACCAGCTCGGGCAGCTGCGCCTGGATCTGACGCGCGCGCTGCAAGCCCGCTACGGGCGGCTCGGTATTGAAGAAGCTCGCTTCGTTGATGAGGCGCAGGCGGGCGGCGAGGTCGGCGGGGATCATGGCCGGCGAGGGGCGGCTGAGCGGCCCCGCTATGCGCCGAAGGCGGCGTAAGCCTGGCGCACGCTGCGGTCACGCACTGCGCCCGACAACAACTGGCGGGTGCTTTCCAGGCAGGGCACCGTGTGTTCGCGGATGCGCGCGTCAAGCGCGAGGATCGCCTGCAGTGCCTCATGCAGGGCGGGCAGATCCGCAGGCTTGGCGTGGTCGACGAAGCCCCCGGTCGCCTGCAGGGCGGTGCGCAATTGGGCGCACTGCTCGCCCATGGCGGCGAGCGCCTCCCAGTTGTTGGCTTCGGCCAGGTCAAGCATGTCGTTGTAGCGTGCCAGCATCTGGTGCAGGGTTTCAAGCGTCGTGGGCATGGGATTTCCTCAGCCAGGCTGTGCGGCGTTGGCGCCGGCGGTGGTGTTGACGGCGATGCCTTGCCATGCCGTCCGCAGCCCGCTCAGCAGCTCGATCACCTCGTCGAGTGCGGCGCGGTTGTTGTGCAGGTTGGCATAGAGCAGGCGGTCGGCCATGTAGTCGTACAAGGCGTACAAGCGCTCGGCGAGCTCGCCGCCGGCGTTCAGGTCGAGACTGATCTTCAGACCGTTGATGATGATCTCTATCGTTTTGGAGATCTGTTCGCCCTTGACCGGAATCTGCTTGTTGTCCATCGCCACGCCGGCCGCCGTGGCCGCCATGATGGCGCCGTCGAACAGCATCAGGATGAGCTTGTGCGGATCGGCAGCGCTGACGCCGGTTTCCACCCCGATTCGGGCGTAGGCATTGGCGCGGGCAAAGGAGCTTCCAAACATGATCTTGCCCTCTTGAAAACGGATTATTTCTTGTTGAAACTGGACAGGGAGGCCAGCTGCTGTTCGAGATAGGTGCTGGTCTGCAACATGCCCGAAACCAGGGTGTCGAGTGCGGTGTATTGCGCCTTGTAGCGTGCTTCTATGCCGTCCAGCCTCTGCTCGAGTGTCTGGCGCTGCTTGTCGATGCTGGTGATGGAGCTCTGCAGCCCGGTGGTCTTGCCGGTGATCACCCCTTCCGAGCCGATCAGACCGGTGATGATGCCGTCCATCGAGCGGCCGTAGCCCGCGGCCACCTTGGCCACGCCGGCAAAGTCTGCCGCCAGCGCCTTGTCGAGCTTGCCGCTGTCCAGTTTCAGGCTGCCATCCTTCTGCGTCGAGATGCCGATGTCCGACAGGGTCTTCTTGTCCAGGCCCGCGAGCTCGGCGGGCACGCTCGACAGCATCGAGCGCATCTTGGAGTCCGCGCCGCGCAACGCGGAGTCGCCCAGCAACGCGCCGGCCTTGTCGGTGCTGGGGTCGTAGCGGCCGAGATCGCGTGCGAGCGTGTTGTATTCGTTGTAGGCACTCACGAACTTCTCCAGCACCTTGTTGATGCTCGAGGTGTCGCGCGCCAGCGTCAGCGTCACCGGCTTGTCGGCCTCGGTCGCTTTCTTCAGGTCTATGGTCACGCCTTCGAGTGCGTCACTTATCTTGTTGCTTTGCGACTCGATCGCCACACCGTTGAGCGTGATCAGCGCGCTCTGTGCCGTCTGCTGTGTGGTGAAGTTGGCGGTGGGCGCCGCGGGCGAATAGTCCAGCCCGCTCACGCCCGACAGGCTGATGAACTGTTTCGAGCCGCCTTCGTTGGCGCTCAGCACCAGCTGCGGGCCGGCGTCGCCGTTGATCACTGCCGCCGTCACCCCGGCATTGGCGCCGTTGATGGCGTCGCGCACGGCGCTGAGGCTGCCGTCGCCTATGCTTACCGTGGTGCTCCTGGTGGTGGCCGTGCCGTCGGCCGAGCCGAGCGAGATCGTCAGCTCGCCGCTGCCGATGCTGGTGCCGGCGGCGGAGATGAGGCGGTTTTCCTTCGCCAGCTGGGTGACTTCAAGCGAATACTTGCCCGGCACCGTGCCGTCGGTGGCGGTGACGCTCGCCACGCCGTCATCGGAAAGCGTGCCGCTGTAAGTCGAGTAAAAATCCAGCGCATTGCCGCCCGCCGGCAGCTTGAGGCCGGCGATGGCGTTCTGCAGCGTGGACAGCGAGCTCTTGATCGAACCGAAGGCGGAGATTCTTGCCTGTACGCTGGCTTCCTTCGTGTCGAGTGCCTTCAGCGGCTGGCGCTCGATTTCCATGAGCTGGCTGACGATGCCGCTGACATCGATGCCGGAACCCAGGCCACCAACGGAAAGGGACGAAGCCATGACGTTTCTCCTGTGAATCTGCTTGTCTGCAGGCAAACCGGCGACGCCGGTCCGAATCCAGAAGCAAGAATCAGACCTTCTGTTCCACCAGCAAGCCCTTCAGCTTGCCCAGCGCGCGCGCGATGTCCAGCATCTCTTCGGACGGGATCTGGCGCAGCACTTCCTCGGTCTGGCGGTCCACCACTTTTACCACGGTACGGCCCGAATCGTCGTCGATGCTGAACTGCAGGTTGTTGGTCATGGTTTCGACAAAGCGCTGCACGTCCTCGACGGCTTTTTCGACTTGCCCGGGGCTGACGACTTTTGCGCCGGGCTCGTCCGCGCCCTGTGTTCGCTGCGAGGTGAGCGCCTGGGGGCCGGCAGGTGGTGCGGCGCGCACACCACTGGCCTGGATGTCGCCCTGCGCCAGGCCAGCGCCGTGGGCGTTCGCGCCGTCCATGTCCGCTGGCCTGGGGTTGGGGGCAATGGGTGGGGCAGGGGCGGTGGGCGGCAGCATGTTCGCGCTGGGGCCCGGAGGCTGGACATTCATGTCGAACTCCTGATGCGATAAGGGGCGCAGGGTATTTTCACCCTGCGCCCCGGTTCAGCCAAGTGCTTCAAGCGCCAGTTCTTAGCCCAGCAGGCTGAGCACCTGGTTGGGCAGGGCGTTGGCCTGAGCCAGCATCGCCGTGCCAGCCTGCTGCAGGATCTGCGAACGCGTCAGGTTGGCAGTTTCCGCGGCGAAGTCGGTGTCGCGGATGCGGCTGCGCGCGGCCGACAGGTTCTCGGTGCTGGTCTGCAGGTTGGCGATGGTCGACTCGAAGCGGTTCTGCACCGCACCGAGGTCGGCGCGGATGCTGTTGACCTTGGAGAGTGCGCCATCGACGATGTCGAGTGCGGCGGTCGCGCCGGCGACGGTGGAGATGTCGATACTGTTGACCGCTTTCAAGTCACCGGCCTGCAACTGTTTGGCATCACCGGAGAACAGACCACCTGCGCTGTCCGCCTTGTCGCTGGCGACGCTGAAATAGCCACCAGTCGATTTCAGTTCGACGTTGCCGCCGATGGTGGTGGAGTCGGTGTCGGTGGTGGGGGCGTTGGTGTCGCTCAGCACCGTGGCCAGGCCCTTCTTGTCGTCGCCGATGCCGCCCTGCACCTTCATGCTGGCGCCGGTGACGTTCGGGTCGTCGACAGCGGAGTTGTTGAAGTTCTCGATCTTGATGTCACGGCCGTCTGCGGCGACGAGCTCGATCTTGTCCTTCTCCACGTTGAGCTTGGCGGTGACGCCGGTCTTGGCGCTCTGGCCGTTGATGGCGTCGGTGAGGTTGGTCAGGTCGCTGGTCTTGCTGACGTTGGCCGAGACGTCCTGGCCGTTCAGATTGAACGAAATCACGCCGGCAGCGGACACGTCGCTGAGGGTGGCGGTGGTGCGCGCACTGGCCTCCACGCCGGTCTTGCCGGCTACGGCGTTGATGGCGGCGGCAATGCCCTTGGCGTCGGTGCCGGCGGCGATATCGACCGTCTCCTGCACCTGGCCGTTGATGGTCAGGCTCTGTGCCGCCACGTTGTTGGCGCCGGCAGTGGTATTGCCGACGCCGTTCAGGCCATCTTGCCCTGCAGCCACGCCCAAGGCGCCGCCTGTCGAGGTGGCAGAAACGATCTTGTCGGCTGCTTCGAAGGCGAAGGTGGCCGCAGCGCGCTGGACGTAGGCGCCAGTGCTCAGCGTGGCATTATTGTCGCCGTAGGTCGTTGTGACGACGGCGCCGTTCGCAGTCGCTGCCGTATCGATCGAGATGCTCTCCCCTCCGCTGGTGCCAATCTTGACTGACGATCCATCGCGAGTCAGGGTCACACCAGAGGCGGTAGTGTTCGCAGTATTCCAAGCCGCAACCGCAGTCTGCAGGTCTGTTTCAAAGCTTGTCGTGTCTGTTCCGGTCGCAGTCACCGTGAAGGCGATTTGGTTGATGTTGAGACTCACCGTGTCTGCTGTTGCAGCTCCGTCCCACGTCGTTGCATTGAAGTTGACGGTCAGCGAATTCGCTGCATACGAAGCAGTCGTTGTCCCGACCTGTGCCGAAGCATCGAGTGCGGTCTTGAACGCGCCGTAGTCGTTGGTCGCCGTCGCACCGTAGGCAGTGCCAGCTACGAATGAGGCTGTGCTGGCGTTGCCCGCGTCGTCAGTTACGGTGATGATTTGGGTTGGCGAGGCTGCAGCCTTGGCCGCTGCCAAGCTTGTACCTGCAGCTGAGCCACCCGCGATGTTAATTGCGGAAGTGGACATCGTCGCGGCGGTAATGGCATTGGTGGCGACGGCGTTGTTGCTGTCGATCTTGTTGATCCCGATGCGGTCGGTGGTGGCGGCGCCAACGTTGACGTTGATGGTCTGGTTGGCATAAGCGCCGACCTGGAAGCTTTGCTGCGAGAACGATCCGTCGATGAGCTTGAGGCCGTTGAAACTGGTGGTGTTGGCGATGCGATCCAGTTCGGAGACGAGCTGGTTCACTTCCGACTGCAGGGCGAGGCGGTCGGATGCGGAGTTGGTGGAGTTGGCCGACTGCACGGCCAGTTCGCGCACACGCTGCAGGATGTTGCCCGATTCGGACAGCGCGCCTTCGGCAGTCTGCGCCAGCGAGATGCCGTCGTTGCTGTTGCGCGTGGCCTGGTTGAGGCCCTTGATCTGGGCGGACATGCGGTCGGAGATGGCGAGGCCGGCGGCGTCGTCCTTGGCCGAGTTGATGCGCAGGCCGGAGGACAGGCGGGTGAGCGAGGTGGCCAGCGAGGACTGCGAGGAACTCAGGTTGCGCTGGGCGTTGAGCGACTGTACGTTGGTGTTGATGACTGCTGCCATGATCTTCTCCAGGAAAGTGGAAGAACTTCGATTAACCCGGCTTGGACGCGCCTCGGACTGCTGAACCTTGCGTGATCTGTGTGCCGTTGGAGCATTTAACGGGCAGCAGCGGGATTTCTTGAGTGCTTTTTAGGCGGTGCGCGCAGCACGTGGGCAGGCACATGAAAAAAGCCCCGCTGGCATTCGCATGCCGCGGGGCAAGGCCCGGTCAGGGCACAGGTTCGAATCGGTCAGGCGTGCCGCGCTCAGCCCTGCAGCAGGCTGAGCACCTGGTTGGGCAGGGCGTTGGCCTGGGCGAGCATGGCGGTGCCGGCCTGCTGCAGGATCTGTCCGCGGGTGAGCGCGGCGGTTTCGGCGGCGAAGTCGGTGTCGCGGATGCGGCTGCGCGCGGCGGAGAGGTTTTCGCTGTTGATCTGCAGGTTGGCGATGGTGGCCTCGAAGCGGTTTTGCACCGCACCCAGGTCGGCGCGGATGCCGTTTATCTTGGCCAGGGCGCCGTCGACGATGTCGAGCGCGCGGGCGGCGCCCTCGGTGGTCGAGATGTTGACGGAGTGCAGGTCCTGCAGGGCGCCGGCCTGCAGCTGGTTGGCCGTGCCCTGGAACAGGCCGCCGGCGGTTTCGCTCAGGCTGCTGGCGACGCTGAAGTAGTTGCCGGGGGACTTGAATTCGATTTCGCCACCGATGACGGTCGAGTCGGCCGCGCTGGCGTTCTTGTTGTCGGTGAGGCGCACGGCCAGGCCGCTGTTGGCCACGCCGACGCCGTCCTGGCTCTTGAGGCCCTGCACGGCGAGCGTCACCGGGCTGGCGGAGGTGGCGGCCGAGCTGGTGAAGTCCTTGATGGCGATGTCGTCGCCAAACTGCGCTTCGAGGCTGATCGATTGCTTGTCGACGCTGAGCTTGGCGATCACGCCGGTGGCGCTGCTCTTGGCGTTGAGCGCATCGACCAGGTTGGACATGTCGCGGGGGGTGATGAAGGATGAGATGTCCGTACCGTTGAGGTTGAAGGACACCACGCCGTCGGCGCTGAGGCCGCTGAGCAGGGCCATGGTGCGCGCGCTGGCTTGCACGCCGGTCTCGCCAGCGACGCCGTTGATGGCCGCAGCGATGTCGCGCGCCGAGGCGTTGTCGGCGACAGCGACGGTCCTGGGCGTCTGGCCGTTGATGGTGAGGGTCTGGGCGGCGACGTTGTTGCCGGCGGCGGTGTTGGTGTGGGCGAGGCCGATGGCGCCTTGGTCGGCGGCGAAGATGCTGTTTGCTGCGCTCGCACCCGAGGTCACGCTGACGATTTCGTCGCTTGCGGCGAAGGTGAGGGTGCCACCGGCCTCCTGGACATAGGTGTCTGCAGCGCCGCCAGCGGCGGCGAGCGTTCCGCCGTTGATGGTGGTGGTGATACCTGCGCCGCCAACTGCTGTTGCGATCCCAACCGTGATACGCGTTGTTGCGTCGGTTGTTCCGATGCTGCTCTGGTTGATCGTAAGGGCGGTGCCGTCCAGCGTGAGTGTGATGCCAGCAGGTTTGCTGGTCGATGCATTGAAGGCTGTAACCGCCGTCGCGAGATCCTCCTCGAAACGGTCAGCGGAGGTGGAAGTGATGCCGAGGGCAAGGGTAGCTGTACCGTTGCCAATCGTCAGGCTGTAGGTGTCGTCTGTGCCATCCCAGCTACCGGTCGCGGCCAGAGAGACTTTCAGGGAATGGGGTTCGTGGTCGATGGTGACGGTGGACGCCAGCGTGGAGGCATCAAGATCTGCTTTAAGCGCCACAAGTCCGGAGCCGGCAGCAACGGGCACTGTTTCCGTGTTCCCCTGAGCGTCGGCAATGCTCAGGTTCTGCGCGGGAATGGCCGCAGCAAGTGCGGTCGAGACATCCGTTGTCGCGGTCGAAAACGCGCCGCGTTGCTGAACTACAGCGGCCGTCGTGCTCAGCGTCGCAGCGCTGATCGCATCGGTTGCGACCGGGTTGTTCGAATAAACCTTGTTGATCCCCAGCCGGTCCGAGGTCGAGGCGCCGATGTTGACCGAAATGGTCTCGCGCGCCGAAGCCCCAACCTGGAAGGTTTGCGCGCTGTAGGAGCCGTCGAGCAGCTTGATGCCGTTGAAGCTGGTGGTGTTGGAGATGCGGTCGAGCTCGGAGATGAGCTGGTTGACCTCGGAGTTGAGCGCGAGGCGGTCTGAGGCCGAGTTGGTGGCGTTGGCCGACTGCACGGCCAGCTCACGGATGCGCTGCAGGATGTTGCCCGACTCCTGCAGTGCGCCTTCGGCGGTCTGCGCGAGCGAGATGCCGTCGTTGCTGTTGCGTCGCGCCTGGTCAAGGCCGCGAATCTGCGAAGTCATGCGCTCCGAGATGGCGAGGCCGGCGGCGTCGTCCTTGGCGCTGTTGATGCGCAGGCCGGAGGACAGGCGCTGCAGCGACGTAGCCAGCGAGCTCTGCGAGGTGTTGAGGTTGCGCTGCGCGTTGAGCGAAGCGACGTTGGTATTGATGACCTGTGCCATTTTGAATCTCCGGATATGTCCGATTCGAAGTGGGCTCGGGTCATGTTCTTGCAGGCCAGCGAATGCCGGTGCCCGAGCTCTCTGACGGAGTCATAGCGAGAGTCGTGCCAGATTCAGATTTTTTCAGGAAAGCCGTTTCTCAGCGGCTGATTGGTGAGGCTGGCGGCGGCGCGCAACCCATTTTTGCCGTCATGCGGCAAGGATTGCCAGGATTGCCGGCAGCGACACCGCAGCGCTTGCCGGCAGGCGGCCAGCCACCATGTATTGCTGTGCGCCTGGTGTTGAGCGGGGCCAGGCTGTGATGTGCGCTCAATCCGCGTTGCGAAACACCCGCTGCCACGCAATGCTGACCTCCAGGCTTTGCAGCAGCAGCGCCTGTTCGGGTTCGACTTCCTGCAACTCCCAGCGGCTGTCCTTGATGCGGCGGTAGTGCTCGATGCGGCGGTGGTCGGGGTCGATGAGGACGAAGTCGGTGAGCGAGGCGATACGCCGATAGGCGGCGAACTTCTCGCCACGGTCGTAGGCGGCGGTGGCGGGGGACAGGACTTCGACGATGAGCTTGGGCGCGCGCATGAACTGGTCGGCGCGATGGTCGGCGGGGTCGCAGGTGACGAGGACGTCGGGGTAGAAATAGGCTTCGTCGGCCGCCGCCTGCACTTTCATGTCGGCCATGTAGGCGCGGCAGGGCGTGCCTTCCAGGGCGTCGTCGAGGGCGCTGAAGACGTTGCCGGAGATGGTGACGTAGCGCCGACTGGCACCGCCCATGGCGAAGGTCTCGCCGCGCAGGTATTCGTGCTTGTCGAGCTGCTCGGCTTCCCAGCGCAGGTAGTCGGCGGCAGTGAAAGCGGGCGTGGGCTGGGGCAGGGCTTGTTCCTTGGTCAATAGCTGTCGGTTGCAGACGGGGTCTCGTCGCCTGCGCGGGCAAGAATGTTGAGCGCGTCGGCCTTGCTGGTCACTGCCGCGATTTCACGTAGTTTGGACATGTACAGCATCTGTTCGCGGATGAGCAGGCCGTCATGGATCAGCTCGGAATACAGGCGGTTCTCGGAAACGCCCAGCTCCTCTGCAAGCCGTCGGCCGCGCTCGCGCTCGACATCCTGAATGCGTAGGGGGAAGGAGTTCTTGCTCATGGTGTTCTCCTGCTAGTTTCGCCGGCGGCCTCAATCCGCGTTGCGAAACACCCTCTGCCACGCAATGCTGACATCCAGGCTTTGCAGCAGCAGCGCCTGTTCGGGTTCGACTTCCTGCAACTCCCAGCGGCTGTCCTGGATGCGGCGGTAGTGCTCGATGCGGCGGTGGTCGGGGTCGATGAGGACGAAGTCGGTGAGCGAGGCGATGCGCCGATAGGCGGCGAACTTCTCGCCACGGTCGTAGGCGGCGGTGGCGGGGGACAGGACTTCGACGATGAGCTTGGGCGCGCGCATGAACTGGTCGGCGCGATGGTCGGCGGGGTCGCAGGTGACGAGGACGTCGGGGTAGAAATAGGCTTCGTCGGCCGCCGCCTGCACTTTCATGTCGGCCATGTAGGCGCGGCAGGGCGTGCCTTCCAGGGCGTCGTCGAGGGCAGAGGCGACATTGAGCGAGATGGTGACGTGGCGTCGACTGGCGCCGCCCATAGCGAAGGTCTCGCCGCGCAGGTATTCGTGCTTGTCGAGCTGCTCGGCTTCCCAGCGCAGGTAGTCGGCGGCAGTGAAAGCGGGCGTGGGCTGGGGCAGGGCCATGGTGTGTTCTTCCGGCGAGAGATACGTTGCTGGGAGGGTCGCGGTGATGGGGCGCTCGGCGCTCGCTGTTCGATTTCGTCCGTGGTCGTCAAATCAACGTGCATCAGCGTAGCAATAAGCTGCGGCTGGCGCAGCAGGCAAGCTTGCTGAGCACCATATCCTGGGCCATTCACGAAAGCCTGCGCGTCAGATTGTCGCGCAGGCGTGGCAGGCTCAGAACCCAGCCATTTCTGAGTACCGCAGCAGAGGCCAGTTGTTCATCCGGATGGGCGGCGAAATACTGCTCGCTGGCCAGCATCAAGCTGTCGGATTCGCGCGGAAACTGCGACTGAAGCACCATCGCGGCCAGGCGAAATACATTGGCCTCGCGCTGATCCTGGGCGCTTGAGCCCGTTCCGCGCGCGACGGCCGCGCAACGGGTGAGCAATGCAGATTCAAGGTCTCGGGCGGTCATGGCGTCCATCTCCGTGCGCAGCAAGCTTCATTGCGACTTTCGGTGCACTTGCTGTGCCTTGAGGCAAATCGACGTAAAGCGCTGTTTTGGGCGTACTGCGAGGTGTGACACGGTAGGGCTGGCGATGTTCAGTCATACGTCTCCGGGATTATAGTCCCGCTCATGAAGCCTTCGTCCGACCCGGTTGCGCGTGCGCTGCAGGAGCACGTCGAGATCGTCGCCTACGACCCCGCCTGGCCGCAGCGCTTTGCGGCCGAGGCGGCGCACTTGCGCAGCCTGCTGCCTGGCGAGCTGATCGGCCGCATCGAGCACTTCGGCAGCACCGCCGTGCCCGGCCTGTCGGCCAAGCCCATCATCGACATGCTGGTGGAGGTGCGTGCGCTGGAGGATGTGGCGCAGCATATTGCGCCGCTGCTGCGCGAGCATGGCTACGAGTTCTTCTGGCGCGACACCGAGCCCGGCTTGCCCGGCATTGCCTACGCGTGGTTCATCAAGCGTGATGCGCACGGACGGCGCACGCATCACATTCATTGCCTGGAAGGGCGCTCGAGTGGCTGGGAGCGGCTGCTGTTTCGCGACTATCTGCGCGCGCATCCCGCCGCCGCACAGGAATACGACGCGCTCAAGCGCCGCATCGCGGCCGAGCATCCGGATGACCGCAAGGCGTATGCGAAGGCGAAGACGGGGTTCATCCGTCGGGTGATGAAGGCGGCGCGACGGGGGGCCGCGCACTGGTGACAGACTCGGGAGCTTGCCGGAGCGTGCGGCGGGCTTGACTGTGATTGGTTTGCTGCAATAATCAAGCTAGACAGACTAGACAGGAGTCAGCCGTGCACACATGGCAATTGCAGGACGCAAAAAATCGATTCAGCGAGCTGGTGGAACTCACCCTCAGCGAGGGTCCGCAGCTGGTGACGCGGCGGGGGCAGGATGCGGTGGTGGTGATTTCCGTGCATGAATACCGCCGCATGAGCGCGGCGCCGTCCTTGCTCGATACCTTGTTGAATGCTCCGCGTGGCGCGGCGCTTGAGCTGGAGCGGTCGCGGGAGCCGGTCCGAGGTATCGAGCTGTGAGGTATCTGCTCGATACCTGCGTGCTTTCCGAACTGGTCAAGCCGGGCCCGGCACCGGGCGTGATGACCTGGATGGCCGGGCGCAAGGCGGATGAGCTGTTTGTGAGCGCCATGACGCTTGGTGAGCTGCAGCGCGGCGTGGCAAAGCTGCCGCTGTCGCGTCGGCGCAATGAGTTGCAGCTGTGGCTGCAGCAGGTGGAGGACGGCTTTGGAGAGCGCATCCTGCCCTTTGGTCGGGATGCCGCGCATGCGTGGGCGCAGATGTGTGCGCGTGCTGAGGCGGTGGGCAAGCCGATGGCGGCCTTCGATTCGATCATCGCGGCAACCGCGCTGGCCAATGGTCTGTGCCTGGTCACGCGCAATGTGCGTGATTTCGTGCAGGCGCCGATCGAGCTGTTCGACCCTTGGGCGAGCGATTGACGAGGTTGGGCTGCGCTGGATCGTGGGTGATTCGGGCCTCAGAAGGTGAAGGCTTGTATCAAGTGGCTTGCAGGATGCGACATTGCTCGCGTACGCGTGTCGCGGAGAGCTCAAGACCGTTCGGCCACGCCAAGCCGCCTGCGTCGACAAAGGCACGGGCAAAATAAGTGGGGTCACGCAAAGGCTCAAGCAAGGGGCCCTCGCGAGCGAGAAGCTGCGCGCCCTCGAATACCCCTTCAGCGCCATCGGAGAATGCGATACGAAGCGTGAATTCGGCCACGCTGCTTGCTTGAAGGATCTTAATCATCGTGATCGGCTCCCGGTATTCGTTCCATTGGTTCGAAGCGCTGGGCATGTTCCCAGTTGCGAACCAAGTCGTTGTGATGGTCGAGGATGGGCGTTTTGAGGTTGGAGGGCAATACGCTTGTTCGCCCGAAAAAAGAAACCCGCCTCACGGCGGGTTTCGTCTTCATGCGCTGCTGCTGCCTTGCGCGACGCGCTTACTTCTTGCGCATCGGGGGCAGGTCGGTGCAGCTGCCGTGCGCGACTTCGGCGGCCATGCCCACGGTTTCACCCAGGGTGGGGTGGGGGTGGATGGTCTTGCCGATGTCGGTGGCGTCGGCGCCCATTTCGATGGCCAGGCAGACTTCGCTGATCATGTCGCCGGCAGACGGCCCGACGATGGTGCCACCGATGATGCGGTGCGTTTCGGCGTCGAAGATCAGCTTGGTGAAGCCGTAGTCGGCGCCGTTGGCGATGGCGCGGCCCGATGCCGCCCAGGGGAACTTGGCGGTGTCGATCTTCTTGCCTTCGGCCTTGGCCTGGGCTTCGGTGTAGCCCACCCAGGCCACTTCCGGGTGGGTGTAGGCCACGCCGGGGATGACGGTGGCGTCGAAGGCGGCGCGGGCAAGCTCGGGCTTGCCTTGTGCCTCACCGGCCGCGACTTCCGCCGCGACGTGGGCCTCATGCACCGCCTTGTGGGCGAGCATGGGCTGGCCGACGACGTCGCCGATGGCGAAGATGTGCGGCACGTTGGTGCGCATCTGCGCATCCACCGCGATGAAGCCGCGCTCGCTCACCGCGATGCCGGCCTTGTCGGCACCGATCTTGTTGCCGTTGGGCGCGCGACCCGCGGACTGCAGGATCATGTCGTAGCGGACCGGTTCGGTGGGTGCGTTCGCGCTGCTGTCGACCCCTTCGAACGTAACCCACAGACCATCGTCCCTGGCTTCGACGGCGACGGTCCTGGTCTTGAGCATGATCTTGTCGAAGCGGTGGGTGTTCTGCTTTTCCCACACCTTGACAGCGTCGCGGTCCGGGCCTTGCATCAGGCCGTCGAGCATCTCGACGACGTCGATGCGCGCGCCCAGGGTGGAATACACCGTGGCCATTTCCAGGCCGATGATGCCGCCGCCGATGACCAGCATCTTGCCCGGCACCTGGCGCAGCTCCAGCGCGCCGGTGGAGTCCACAATGCGCGGATCCTGCGGGATGAAGGGCAGGTGCATCGCGGCCGAGCCGGCGGCGATGATGGCCTGCTTGAACTTGATCACCTTCTTCGCGCCGGTCTTGTCCTGGCTGCTGCCGCTGGTTTCTTCGACTTCGAGGTGATGGGGGTCGAGGAAGTGGCCGTAGCCGCGGATGACATCGACCTTGCGCGCCTTGGCCATGCCGGTCAGGCCGCCGGTGAGCTTGCCGACGATGCCGTCCTTGTGCTTGCGCAGGGCGTCGATGTCGATGGCGGGCTGGGCGAAGCTGACGCCGGCGCTGCCGATGTGGGCGGCCTCATCGATGACGGCGGCGACGTGCAGCAAGGCCTTGGACGGGATGCAGCCGACGTTCAGACACACACCACCCAGGGTGGCGTAGCGCTCGATGATGGCGACCTTGAGGCCGAGGTCGGCCGCGCGGAAGGCGCCCGAGTAGCCGCCCGGGCCGGCGCCGAGCACGACCAGGTCGTATTCGGCATCGGCCGTGCCGCTGTGCGACGCGGCAGCAGGGGCAGCGCTGACCGGCGCCGCAGCGGGCGCGGCCGGCGCCGCAGCCGGGGCGGAGGCAGCAGCCGGAGCTGGCGCAGCTGAGGTCGCGGTCGCTGCCGCAGCGCTCGTCTCCTCCACCTTGATCAGCACCGCGCCTTCGCCGACCTTGTCGCCGAGCTGGACCAGCACTTCGCGCACCACCCCGGCCGTGCTCGAGGGCACGTCCATGGTGGCCTTGTCGGACTCGAGCGTGCAGATTGACTCGTCGACCTGGATGCTGTCGCCGACCTTCACGTACAACTCGATGACCGGCACGGTATCGAAATCGCCGATGTCCGGAACCTTCACTTCAATCAGGCTCATGGCGATCTCCTTAAAGCATCACGCGGCGGAAGTCCGCCAGCAGTTGGGCCAGGTACACGTTGAAGCGGGTGGCCAGGGCGCCGTCGATGACGCGGTGGTCTGCGCTCAGCGACATGGGCAGGGTGAGGCGCGGCACGAAGGCCTTGCCGTCCCACACCGGTTTCATCACCGATTTGTTCACGCCCAGGATGGCGACTTCGGGCGCGTTGACGATGGGTGAGAAGTAGGTGCCACCGATGCCGCCCAGCGAGCTGATGGTGAAGCACGCACCCGACATGTCGGCGGGCTTGATCTTGCCGTCGCGCGCCTGCTTGGCGAGCGCGCCGGTTTCGGCCGCGATCTCGAACACGCTCTTCTTGTCGGCGCCCTTGACCACCGGCACGACCAGGCCGTTGGGGGTGTCGGCGGCGAAGGCGATGTTGAAGTACTTCTTGTAGATGAGGTTGTCACCGTCGAGCGAGGTGTTGAACTCGGGGAATTCCTGCAGCGCGCGCACCGAAGCCTTGATGATGAAGGCGAGCATGGTGAGCTTCTTGCCGGACTTCTCGAACTCCTTGTTCATCTGGACGCGGAAGGCTTCCAGATCGGTGATGTCGGCGTCTTCATGGTAGGTGACCGCCGGGATCATCGCCCAGTTGCGGGCGAGGTTCTGGCCGGAGATCTTCTTGATGCGGGACAGCGGCTTGGCCTCGACTTCGCCGAACTTGGCGAAATCGACCTTGGGCCAGGGCAGCAGGTCCAGACCGCCGCCCAGGCTGCCGACGGCCGCTGCCGCCACGCTCTTGCCGGGGACGACGCCGGTGCTCATCGCGCCCTTGATGAAGGCGGCGACGTCGGCCTTGAGCACGCGACCCTTGGGACCGCTAGCCTTGACCTGAGCGAGATCCACCCCCAGTTCGCGCGCAAAGGCGCGCACCGAGGGGCTGGCGTGCAGCCGCCCGCCGAGCTTGACCGCGGACGGGCTGGCGCTGCCGACCGGCATCGATGCCGGGGCGCTGAGCGCGGGGCCGCCGTCGGCGAGCATGGTGGAGCTGGCGTCCGCTGACGGCGCTGCAGCCATGGCGGGAGCGGGGGCTGGCGCAGCAGCCGGAGCGGGTGCGGGTGCGGCCGCCGACCCCGCTGAGGCGCCTGCTGCCGTCTCGAGCTTGATCAGCACCGCGCCTTCTGCCACTTTGTCACCGATCTGGACCAGCACTTCCTTGACCACACCAGCGTGCGATGAAGGCACGTCCATGGTGGCTTTGTCGGACTCGAGGGTGCAGATGGCCTCGTCGACCTCGATGCGATCGCCGACCTTGACGAACAGCTCGATCACCGGCACGGCGTCGAAATCGCCGATGTCCGGCACCTTGACCTCGACCATGCCGCCGCCTGCAGCGGGGGCTGCAGGCGCGGAGGCAGCCGCTGCGGGTGCAGCGGCTGGTGCTGGCGGGGCAGCGGGCGCAGCAGCCGCAGCCGGTGCGCTTGCGGCGGGAGCTGCTGCCGCAGCCCCTGCCGTGGCTGCGGCCTCGAGCTTGATCAGCACCGCGCCTTCGGCGACCTTGTCGCCGACCGCGATCAGCACCTCCTTCACCACGCCGGCGTGGCTGGAGGGAATGTCCATCGTGGCCTTGTCGGATTCCAGGGTGGCGATGGCGTCATCGACGGCGATGGTGTCGCCGACCTTCACGAACAGTTCGATCACCGGTACGGCGTCGAAGTCGCCGATATCCGGCACCTTCACTTCAATGAGTTGGCTCATGTTCTTGTCTCCTTGCGCGCTCAGACCGACAGCGGATTGGGCTTGTTCGGGTCGAGCTGGTACTTGACCAGTGCGGCTGCAACCTTGTCGCGCGCGATGCTGCCCTCATCGGCCAGCGTCTTGAGCGCCGACAGCGTCACCCAGTGGCGATCCACCTCGAAGAAGTGGCGCAACTGTTCGCGGGTGTCGGAGCGGCCGAAGCCATCGGTGCCCAGGGTGAAGAAGGTGCGCTTCACTTGCGAACGGATCTGCTCGGGGAACATGCGGATGTAGTCGGTGGCGGCGATGACCGGGCCTTCCCTGTCGGCGAGCTTTTGCTGCACATGGCTTTGGCGCGGCTCTTCCATCGGGTGCAGCAGATTCCAGCGCTCGACGTCATGGCCGTCGCGGGCGAGCTCATTGAAGCTGGGTACACCCCAGATGTCGGCTTCGACGCCCCAGTCGCTCTTGAGCAGTTCGGCCGCGGCGATGACCTCGAGGAGGATCGTGCCCGAGCCCATCAGCTGCACGCGCGGACCCTGGGTGTCGGCACCCTGGCGGAACAGGTACATGCCCTTGAGGATGTCGGCCTCGGCGCCGGCGGGCATCTCGGGATGCTCGTAGTTCTCGTTCATCACCGTGATGTAGTAGTACACGTCCTCCTGCTCGGCGAACATGCGGCGCATGCCGTCCTGCACGATGACCGCGACTTCGTACTGGAAGGTGGGGTCGTAGCTGATGCAGTTGGGAATCATGTTGGCCATCAGCAGGCTGTGGCCGTCCTGGTGCTGCAGGCCTTCGCCATTGAGCGTGGTGCGCCCGGCGGTGCCGCCCATCATGAAGCCGCGGGTGCGCTGGTCGGCTGCCGCCCAGCACAGGTCCATGGTGCGCTGCATGCCGAACATCGAGTAGAAGATGTAGAACGGAATCATCTGCACGTTGTGCACGCTGTAAGCGGTGCCAGCGGCAATCCAGTCGGCCATGGCGCCGGCTTCGTTGATGCCTTCCTGCAGCACCTGGCCGGTCTTGGACTCCTTGTAGAACATGAGCTGGTCATGGTCTTCCGGCACGTACTGCTGGCCTTGCTGGTTCCAGATGCCGTACTGGCGGAACATGCCTTCCATGCCGAAGGTGCGCGACTCGTCCGGGACGATGGGCACCACGTGCTTGCCGATCTGCTTGTCCTTGAGCAGCGTGTTCATGATGCGCACCACCGCCATCGTGGTCGACAGCTCGCGGCCTTCGCCGGACGCCTTGAGCAGCGCGCCGAAAGCGTCGAGCTCGGGCACGGCCAGCGGCGCGGCCTTGGTGCGGCGCTGGGGCAGGAAGCCACCCAGGTCCTGGCGGTGTTGCATCAGATATTTGTATTCGACCGAGTCTTCGGCGAACTTCACGTAGGGCAGCTCTTCGATCTTGTCATCGGGCACGGGCAGACCGAAGCGGTCGCGGAAGCGACGGACGGCCTCGGTGTCCATCTTCTTTTGCTGGTGCGAGATGTTCATCGCCTCACCAGCCTGGCCCATGCCGTAGCCCTTGATGGTCTTGGCGAGGATCAGCGTGGGCTGGCCCTTGTGCTCGCTAGCCTCCTTGTAGGCCGCGAAAATCTTGAAGATGTCGTGCCCGCCGCGGTTCAGACGCCAGATCTGGGTGTCGGTCCAGTCGGCGACGAGTGCCTTCAGTTCGGGGGTGTTGAAGAAGTGCTCGCGCACATAGGCGCCGTCCTTGGCCTTGAAGGTCTGATATTCGCCGTCCACGCAGGCCATCATGCGTTTTTGCAGGATGCCGTCCTTGTCGCGCGCCAGCAGCCTGTCCCAGTGCGTGCCCCAGATCACCTTGAGGACGTGCCAGCCGGCACCGCGGAACTGGGATTCGAGCTCCTGGATGATCTTGCCGTTGCCGCGCACCGGGCCGTCCAGGCGCTGCAGGTTGCAGTTGATGACGAACACCAGGTTGTCGAGCTGCTCGCGCGCGGCCATGCCGATGGCGCCCAGCGACTCGACCTCGTCGGTCTCGCCGTCACCGAGGAAGGCCCATACCTTGCGCTGCTCGGCGCGTACGGGGTCGATCATGTTGCGGCTGGCCATGTACTTCATGAAGCGCGCCTGGTAGATGGCGCACAGCGGGCCCAGGCCCATCGACACGGTGGGGAACTGCCAGAAGTCCGGCATCAGCCAGGGGTGGGGGTAGGACGAGATGCCCTTGCCGCCGACTTCCTGGCGGAAGTTGTCCATCTGCTCTTCAGTCAGGCGACCCAGCATGAAGGCGCGGGCATAGATGCCCGGCACCGAGTGGCCCTGGAAATAGATCATGTCGCCGTCGTGCTGCTCGGACGGCGCGTGCCAGAAGTGCGAGAAGCCGACGTCGTAGAGCGCAGCGGCGGACGCGAAGGAGGCGATGTGGCCGCCGACGTTGGTGCCCTTGTTGGCGCGCACCACCATCGCCATCGCGTTCCAGCGGACGTAGGAGTGGATCTTGATCTCGATGTCGGCATCGCCCGGATAGGGCGGCTGCTGCTCGACCGGAATCGTGTTGATGTATTCGGTGGTGGCCGAGTAGGGGATGTTCACCCCTTCCTGGCGCGCGGTGGCGATCAGGGTCTCGATCAGGTAGTGGGCGCGCTGCGGGCCTTCGTGTTCAACGACGGCGGCCAGTGCTTCCAGCCATTCCTTCGTTTCCTGCGCATCCGTGTCGGGTTGCGCGAGAACGTTGGTGATTCCGGTCATGGCTTGTCTCCTCATGACTTTCAGTGGGTGAACCCTGCCCCTGCAGGCAGGCGTTGTGTGGATACGGGCACAGCCAGTCCGTCATGTGGCCGGCTGACTTTTCAAACTATAAAACGTCTTTTCGCAATGTGCAATATGCTCATCAAGAAAAGCAGCGCCAGCAGGCGCGCATGAAAGCCGCAAGGAGGGCGTGAGTAGACGCACAAACGGCGCACTCACCGGGGGGAGTGCGCCGTTGCGGGGCGGGCTTGAAGGCGGGAAAGGGGCGTGCGCGCTGCTCATGACTGCATCGCCCGCTGGCGGTCTTGTGCGTAGGCAAACACCACACGGCCGTCGCGCACCTCGCCCATGTGAATCTGCTGCGGGTGGGTGAGTGTCTCGTGCTGATCGCGGGCGTAGGGGCGAAGGTAGGTCATGATGACTCCCTGGACGGGCGTGCGTAGATCCTCCAGCGCTTCGCGGATGTGGCGGCCTTCCAGGCTGTTGGCCTGGCTGATGGCTTGTGCGAGCAAGAGCATCGAATCATACCCCTGCGCGGCCGCCGGCGGCACCGGGATGCGCGCCACGCCGGTGGCCTGCTGCCACGCCGCCAGGAAGGCGCCACGTGCGGGGTTGGTGGCCTCCTGGATGAAGGTCTGCGGCATGCGCGCGCCCTCGGCGTTGGGGCCGGCCCTGTCGATGAAGCTCGACATGGCCAGCGTCCAGCTGCCGATGATCGGTACGCGCCAGTTCAGGCGCGCCAGGTCGTTGGCGATCTGTGCGAGCTCGGGGCCGATGCCATAGGTCAGCACCGCCTCGGCGCCGGCCTGGCGTGCGCGCCGCAGCGCCGGGCCCATGTCGGTCTCGCGCAGCTGGAAGCGCTCGATGATGACGGCCGCGAGGCCGCGCTGGTGCAAGGCGGTGGTGAGGTCTTCGCTGCCCAGCACGCCGTAGTTGGTGGCGTCGTGAAAGATCGCCAGGCGCTGCAGGCCACGGCGTGTCACTGCCTCGTCGACGATGACCTGCGCCTGCAGGCTGTCATTGGCCGATACACGGAAGATGTAGTTGTCGGCAAACTCCGGCGGCAGGAATTGGCGGGTGACCAGGCTGCCGGTCGCCACCGCGGTGATCATGGGGATGCGCGCGAGCTGGTAGTGGCGCTGGCTGGCGAGCGCCACGCCGGTGTTGACGATGCCCAGCGCGGCGACGATGCCTTCCTTGTGCACCAGCTCCTCGGCGATGCGCGCGCCGCGTTTGTTGTCAGCCTGGTCGTCACGCTCGACGAGTTCGAGCTCCCGGCCGAGCACCCCGCCACGGGCGTTGATGAGGCCTGCGGCGATGCGGATGCCTTCGCGCATGGAGATGCCCATCGGGCTCGAGCCGCCGGTGAAGGGGCCGGAGACGCCGATGCGGATGGGTTCGCCGCCCGCGCCGAGCGCCCTCAAGGGGCGGGCGGCGCCTGCGCCGAGCGCGCAGGCCAGGGCGGCAGGGAGCGCGGCGAGAACGCGGCGCCGGGAGAAGGAGCGGGGCATGGGCCGACTCTAGGGGCTGGTGTGATGAGGAAAAATTGGCGGAAACCCCACCCGGGTTAGCCCTCGCCCGTGCGGCCCGGCACGCGCTACCCCAGGCGCTACCCCCGTCGACAGGCTCGGGGCGAACGGAGTCGCCTGTGTGCTTGCCGCCTGGATGAGAGGAGGCGGCGCGGCCGCGCGGGGCTGCATTAGGGTTACACCGAATGACCGTGGCGGCGGGCGTGCCTGAGAATCGCAGTGCAGCATTTGTCGCCGCGCGCGCGGGCGATGCCTTCCCTTCTCCTTTCTCACTGCTGCCTCTATGCCCGAATCCGCCCCCGTTCGCCGCAGCCCAGCGCGCTGGTACTGGGCCGCGCCTTACGTTGCGGTGGTTTTTTTTGCGCTCAGCATGCTGGCCCTGGTGTGGCTGCTGCAGCAGCGCGAGATCGAGGCCGAGCGCGGCGCCATCGTGCGCGACCTGCAGTGGGCCGAGCAGACCATGCGCCGGCAGATGCTCTCCACCGAAGAGTTTCTCGGCCAGCTTGGGCGTGACCTGGCGGCCGAGTTCATCGATCACGATGACTTTCAGCTGCGCGCCAATCAGTACATCGCCAACAATGGCGAGCTGGCCAACATCGCCTGGGTGGGAGCGGACGAGATCGTGCGCTGGACCGCGCCCTTCGACACCACCGACTGGCTCAGCGGCGATGCGCTGGCGGGCGAGCAGATCCGTGCGCTGGAGCGCGCACGCAGCTCGGGCCGGCTGGCCTACGGCGACGCCTACCGCAGCGCGCGCGGCGACACCGCGCTCGAGGTGTACACCCCGGTGCTGCGCGGCGGTGAATTCCTTGGCGTGATCGTGGGCGCTTATTCGGTGGAGCGCATCGTGCGCTACCTGGTGCCGTCCTGGTTCGCGGACAAATACCGCCTGGTGTTGCACAAGCCGGGCGGTGAGGTGCTGGCCGCCAATTCCACCCTGCAGAGCGTCGACGAATCGCTGTCCTTCGAGTTGGCGCTCGATCCACCCGGCAATGGCCTGGCCTTGCGCGCCACCGCCGTGCGCAGCCGTGGTGAGCTGCCCCATGCCCTGCCCAGCGTGCTCATCATCGGCTTGTCGGTGCTGGTGCTGTGGAGTCTGTGGAGCCTGCGCTCGCATGTGCTGCGCCGCGTGCAGGTGGAAAAGGAGCGCGACCGCCTGTTCAACCTGTCGCTCGACATCCTGTGCGTGGTCGGCCTCGATGGGCGTTTTCGGCGCTGCAATCCGGCCTTCGAGCGCATCCTTGGCCATGCCCCCGATGAGCTGCCCGGGCAGGCCTTGATCGACTTCGTGCATGCCGATGAGGTCGGCAGCACGCTGGAGCAGATGCGCCGCCTGGGGGCAGGCGAGGCGGTGAAGTTCGAGAACCGCTGCCGTTGTGCCGATGGCGGCTACAAGTGGCTGGTGTGGAGCATCAACCCGGTGCGCGAAGAGCAGCTGGTGTACGCGGTGGCGCATGACATCACCGGACGCAAGGCCGCGGAAGAAGCGCTGCGTGCGGAATCGACTTTCCGCAAGGCGATGGAAGATTCCATGCTGACCGGCCTGCGTGCGATCGATCTGAGTGGCCGCATCATCTACGTGAACTCGGCCTTCTGCCGCATGGTGGGCTGGGACGAGGCCGAGCTGGTGGGTTTGTCGGCGCCCTTCCCCTACTGGGCGGAGGAGACGCGTGCGCAGAGCGAGCGCAAGCTGGCAATGACCCTGGCCGGGCAGGCGCCGGCGAGTGGCTTCGAGATGCGCATCCAGCGCAAGAACGGCGAGCGCTTCGATGCGCGCTTCTATCTGTCGCCCCTGATCGACGTGAGCGGACGCCAGACCGGCTGGATGGCCTCGATCACCGACATCACCGAGCCCAAGCGCGTGCGTGCCGCGCTGGAGGCGGCGCATGAGCGCTTCGAGGCGGTGCTCGACGGGCTGGACGCGGCGGTGTTCGTGGCCGATGCGCGTACCGATGAGATCCTGTTTGCCAACCGTGCGTTCAAGCACATCCATGGTTTCGACACCGTGGGGCGCACGGTGCGCGGCGTGGCCGTGCCCCAGCCCGAGCGTGGCGACTACCGCGTCGACCCGCGCGGGCTGGAACCCGCTGACGTGCCGCGTGAGCTGTTTGACGGTGAGTTGCAGCATCCGCTGTCGGGGCGCTGGTACCACGTGCGCGAGCAGGCCACGCGCTGGGTGGACGGGCGCGTGGTGCGCATGGGCATTGCCACCGACATCACCGAACGCAAGCAGACCGCCGAGGTTTCGCGCCAGCAGGAAGAGCGCCTGCAGCGCACCGCGCGCCTGATCACCATGGGCGAGATGGCGTCCACGCTGGCGCATGAGCTCAACCAGCCGCTGTCGGCGATCGCCAACTACTGCGCGGGCTGCGTGACCCGCATGCAGAGTGGCAAGTGGAAGCCCGAAGAGGTGCTGAGCGCGATGCAGAAGGCCAGCTTTCAGGCCGATCGCGCCGGCAAGATCATCCGCCGCGTGCGTGACTTCGTGAAAAAGAGCGAGCCGCGGCGGCGCGCGCTGGCGCTGGCGGAGATCCTCGATGACGCCCTGGGCTTTGCCGAGATCGAGGCCCATCGCACCGGCATCCGGCTGGTGGCCGAGATCGAGCCCGAGCTGCCGCTGGTGTTCGCCGACCGCATCATGATCGAGCAGGTGGTGCTCAACCTGATCCGCAACGGCCTGGATGCGATGGCCGAGACCTTGCCCGAGCAGCGTGTGCTGCGCGTGCGCGCGCGCAGCTTTGGCAAGGGCGCGGTCGAGGTGGCGGTGATAGATCGCGGTCACGGTATCAGCGAAGAGGGCCGGAAGCGCCTGTTTACCGCCTTTTACACCACCAAGACCGAGGGCATGGGCATGGGGCTGAACATCTGCCGTTCGATCATCGAGTTCCACGACGGCCGACTGATCGTCGACGAGAACCCCGAAGGCGGTACCATATTCTCGTTTACCTTGCCCACGGAGTCCGCCAGTGAGCGCCCAGCCCACAGCGTCTGAACAGATCATCCATGTCGTCGACGACGACGAAGCCTTGCGCGACTCCATGACCTGGATGCTCGAGGGCAACAATTACAAGGTCGCCACCTACGACTCCGCCGACGCTTTCTTGCGCGTGATCAGCCCCGTCATGGTCGGTTGCGTGGTGCTCGATGTGCGCATGCCGGGCATGAGCGGGCTGGAGTTGTTCGAAGAGTTGGGGCGGCGCGGCTGCACCCTGCCGGTGGTGTTCATCACCGGTCATGGTGACGTGCCGATGGCGGTGTCGGCGCTGAAGAAGGGCGCGGTCGATTTCATCGAAAAGCCCTTCAGCGAGGCCGACATGCTGCGCCTGATCGAGCAGTGCCTGATGCTGGAGCGCGGCAACCGCGACAAGCGTCTGCAGGAGGCCGACACCGTGCGCCGCCTCGAGCACCTCACCCAGCGCGAACGTGAAGTGCTGGGCCTGATCATCATCGGCAAGCTCAACAAGCAGATCGCCGACGTGCTGGGCATCAGCATCAAGACGGTGGAGGTGCACCGTGCGCGGGTGATGGAGAAGATGGGCGTCAATTCGCTGGCCGAACTGGTGCAGCACGTGGTGACGGTGGACCCTGACAAAGTGCTGCGTTGAGCGCGACCGGCAGTTTTGCTGTGTAAGCGCGATTATGGTCATCGCCCGATGTGATAATTTCGCGCGATGACCGGAATCAACGCACTTTTCCTGCTGGCCGGCCTGCTGCTGTTCATCAGCGTGTTGGCCAGCACCATCTCCGCCCGCCTCGGGCTGCCGCTGCTGCTGCTCTTCCTCGCGGTCGGCATGCTCGCCGGCCAGGACGGGCCGGGTGGCATCGTCTTCAACGATTACTTCATCGCCACCCTGATCGGCCAGCTCGCGCTCGCCGTGATCCTGCTCGATGGCGGCTTGCGCACACGGGTGTCGAGCTTTCGGGTGGCCTTGAAGCCGGCCGCGGTGCTGGCGACCTGGGGGGTGATAGGCACAGCCGGGCTGTTGGGTATTTTTGCCACCTGGCTGCTGGATGTGGACTGGCGCCTGGGCATGTTGCTGGCGGCGATCGTGGGCTCGACCGACGCCGCGGCGGTGTTCGCCTTGCTGCGCAACAGCGGGGTGCGGCTCAACGAGCGCGTGCAGGCCACGCTGGAGATCGAATCCGGCGCCAACGACCCGATGGCGATCCTGCTGGTCACGGCGCTGGTCGAATTGTTGCTCAACCCGGAGCAGGGCAGTGTGGGCGGCATTGCCTGGATGCTCGTCAGCCAGCTCGGGCTGGGAGGGCTGATCGGCATCGTGGGCGGGTGGATCCTGTCGCGCCTGATGGGCAAGCTCAACCTCGCCGAAGGCCTGTATGCGCTGCTGATCCTGTCGGGCGGCCTGCTCATCTTCGCCGCTACCAACCTGATGAACGGCAGCGGTTTTCTCGCCGTGTACCTGGCGGGCATTGTCGTCGGCAACCGCCGCAGCCACGCCACCGAGCATGTGCTGCGGGTGATGGATGGCCTGGCCTGGCTGGCGCAGGCGGGCATGTTCGTGGTGCTGGGCCTGCTGGTGAATCCGACCAACATGATCGAGTACATCTGGGAGGCGCTGGCGATGGCGGTGTTTCTCACCCTGGTCGCGCGCCCGATCGCGGTGTTGATCGGTCTGTGGCCCTTCCATTACAAGCGCAATGAGCTCGCTTACGTGAGCTGGGTGGGGCTGCGGGGCGCGGTGCCGGTCACGCTGGCGATCTTTCCGGTGATGATGGGGGTGCCGGACGCGCAGCTCCTGTTCAATGTGGCGTTCGCGGTGGTGCTGCTGTCGTTGACGGTGCAGGGCGCCACGGTGCCGATCGCGGCGCGCTGGCTCAAGGTCGAGGTGCCGCGCCGGCCCGAACCGGTGGATGTGCGCGAGGTGTGGGTGGGCAGCCGGGCTGCGCTGGACTTGCTGGAGTATCGGGTCGAGGCGGGCTCGCACGCGGAAGGGCGTCGCCCCGATGAGGTGGCGGCCGAAGCCGGCGGCAGCAGCGTGCGCTGTGTGGCGCTGGTGCGCCGCGGCAAGCTCCATGGCCTGGAACTGGAGACGCGCCTGATGGGCAATGACTCGCTGTGGCTGGTGGCGCCCAACGAGCTGGCGGGCGAGATCGCGCGCCTGTTCAGCAGCAGTGGCGATGAATTGAGCGCCGATGCCAGCTTCTTCGGCGAGTTCGTGGTCGATCCGTCGGCGCTGGCCGGCGAGCTGGCGATGGCCTATGGCCTCACGGTGCGGGACGAGGAGTCCGGCCTGCGTCTGCACGACATGATGCGCCGGCGCCTGAATCGCCCGGCGGTGGTCGGTGACCGGGTGGAGCTGGGGGCGTTCGTGCTCACCGTGCGCGAAATGAGCGCGAGCGGGGTGATTTCTGCTGTCGGCCTCAAATGTCCGCCGCTTGCCGGGCTCAAGCGCGAATAGCAAAAACACAACGCGAGCGTGGGTTTGCCAGGGCGATGGTGGGCAAAGTCGGTAGTCAGGTGCTCGGCCGGGGCCGCTTGCTGTTAAAATCGCGAGCTTTTTGAGGCTCTACCGATGACCGCTCGCATCATCGACGGCAACGCGCTCTCGGCGCGGGTGCGTGATGAAATCGCACAACGTGCCGCAGCGCTCACCGCACGCGGTGTGCAGCCCTGTCTGGCGGTCATCCTGGTGGGCGGCGATGCCGCGTCCGCGGTGTATGTGCGCAACAAGGTCGCCGGCTGCGAAAAGGCCGGCATCCGGTCGCTGCGCTTCGATTACCCCGCCAACGCCACCCAGGAAGAGGTCATGGCCAAGCTCGCCGACCTCAACGCCGACCCCGCGGTGCACGGCATCCTGGTGCAACTGCCGTTGCCCAAGCATCTGGACGAGACCCAGGTGCTGGAGACCATCGACGTCACCAAGGACGTGGACGGCTTTCACGCCGAGAACGTCGGCCGTCTGTCGCAAGGTCTGGAAGCCTTCATCCCCTGTACGCCGCATGGCGTGATGAAGATGCTGGAAAGCGCCGAGGTGCCGGTGCAGGGCGCCGAGGCGGTGATCATCGGGCGCTCGAACATCGTCGGCAAACCGATGGCGATGCTGCTGACCAATGCCGGCGCCACCGTCACCGTGTGCCACTCCAAAACGCGTGATCTTGCTTCCCACACCCGCCGTGCCGACATCCTGGTCGCCGCCATCGGCAAGCCGCGCTTTGTCACCGCCGACATGGTCAAGCCCGGTGCCACGGTGATCGACGTCGGCATCAACCGTCTGCAGGATGGCCCCGATGCGGGCAAGCTGTGTGGCGACGTCGATTTCGAGGCGGTCAAGGCCGTGGCCGCGGCCATCACCCCGGTGCCCGGTGGCGTGGGACCGATGACGATCACCATGTTGCTGGAAAATACCGTGATTTCCGCGGCGCGCGTTGCGCGCGCGGCACGCAAGTGAGGAGGCAGGATGACTGAAGCCAAGCCCGTTGTCGGCATCATCATGGGGTCCAACTCGGACTGGCCCACGATGAAGGCCGCGGCCAGGGTGCTGGAAGAGTTCGGCGTGCCCTTCGAGGCCAGCGTCGTCTCCGCCCACCGCACCCCCGACCTGATGTTCGACTATGCAGAGAGCGCACGCGAACGCGGGCTCAAGGCCATCATCGCCGGTGCCGGTGGCGCAGCCCATCTGCCGGGCATGGTGGCGGCCAAGACCACGCTGCCGGTGCTGGGCGTGCCGGTGCAATCGAAAGCCTTGTCCGGGCAGGACTCCTTGTTGTCCATCGTGCAGATGCCCAAGGGCATCCCGGTGGCCACTTTCGCCATCGGCGAGGCGGGTGCGGCCAATGCTGCGCTGTTCGCGGTGGCGCTGCTGGCCAATGAAGATGCCGCGCTCGCCGCCAGACTCACCGATTTCCGTGCCCGCCAGACCCAGGCGGTGCTCGACATGACCCTGGATTGAGAGCCGCATCATGATCCTCCCGCCTGCCACCCTTGGCATGCTCGGCGGCGGCCAGCTCGGCCGCTTTTTCGTTTCGGCCGCGCACGAGATGGGCTACAAGGTGTGGGTGCTCGACCCCGATCCACACAGCCCGGCTGGCCTCGTCGCTGACCGCCACCTCATCGCCGCCTACGACGACTACGTGGCGCTCGACACCCTGGGCGCCGAGTGCGCTGCAGTGACGACCGAATTCGAGAACGTTCCCGCCGACACCCTGGACTACCTGAGCAAGTTCATCCCGGTGCATCCGGCGGCGAGCGCGGTGGCGGTGTGCCAGAACCGTATCGCAGAAAAGACCTTTCTCGCCGAGCACGGCCTGCCGCACGGCCCGTTTGCGGTCATCCGTGGCGAGGACGACATCCGTGCGGCCGATGCCGGGCTGTTTCCCGCAGTGCTCAAGGTGGCGCGCTTCGGCTACGACGGCAAGGGTCAGGCGCGCGTGGCTGACCGTGAGCAGGCGCTGGCCGCCTTCCAGCACTTCAAGGCCGAGCCCTGCGTGCTGGAGAAGATGCTGACCCTGGACTTTGAAGTCTCGGTGGTGCTGGCACGTGACGAGGCGGGCACGGTGCGTGCCTTCCCGCCCGGCGAGAACCGCCACCGCAACGGCATTCTTGACGTCACCATCGCGCCGGCGCTGGCCTTGGCCAGTCTGAGTGCGGACATGCAAGGTAGCGCCGAGCGTATTGCCGAGCGCATCGCCGATAAGCTCGGCTATGTCGGCACGCTGGGCGTGGAGTTCTTCGTCTGCGGCGGCGAGCTGTTCGTCAACGAAATGGCGCCGCGTCCGCACAACAGCGGTCACCACACCATCGACGCCTGTGACGTCAGCCAGTACGAACAGCAGGTCAGGGCGCTGTGCGGCCTGGCGCTGGCCACGCCGCGCCAGCATTCGGCCGCGGTCATGGTCAATGTGCTGGGCGAGCTCTGGTATGAGGATGGCAAGGGTCACGGCCCTTATCGCGAACCCGACTGGTCGGTGCTGCACGCGGTGCCCGGCCTGCGCCTGCATCTGTACGCCAAGCACCACGCTCGCGCCGGGCGCAAGATGGGCCACTTCGTCGTCATCGGCGACGACCCCGCCCAGGTGCTGGAGCGCGCCCTGCAGGCGCGCGCCGCAATCGGCATCCGCGACGAGTGAGGCCGCAGCGATGAGAGCCCGTCGATGAGCGCAGCCGGCGCGCCGCCGCGCGGTCGCATCGAGCCGCCCACGCTGGTCGCCATCCGCCAAGCGGCCGCGCTGCTGCGTGCGGGTGACATCGTCGGCATGCCGACCGAGACCGTCTATGGCCTGGCGGCCGATGCGCTCAACCCCGAGGCGGTGAGCAGGATCTTCGCCGCCAAGGGCCGCCCCGCCGACCATCCGCTCATCGTGCATCTGCCCTCGGCCGAGCACTTGCCGCGCTGGGCCGCGCACATCCCCAAGGACGCCATCGCGCTCGCGCGCGCCTTCTGGCCCGGCCCGCTGACGCTGATCCTGAAGCGCACCTCCGAGGTGCCCGACGAAGTCACCGGCGGACAGGATACCGTCGGCCTGCGCGTGCCCTCGCACCCCATTGCGCTCGCCTTGCTACAGGTGTTCGACTCCGGCATCGCCGCGCCCAGCGCCAATCGCTTTGGCCGCATCAGCCCGACCACTGCCGCGCACGTGCACGAAGAGCTCGGCGAGCGCGTGGCGATGATCCTCGACGGCGGCCCCTGCGCGGTGGGCATCGAATCGACCATCCTCGACTTTTCGCGCGATGTGCCGGAAATCCTGCGCCCGGGGGCGATCACCGCCGAGGACATCGCCCGCATCATCGGCCGCCGGCCGCGCGTGCGTGGCGAGACCGCGCCGAGCGGTGTTGCCGGTGAAGCGGCCAATGACGCCGCCACCGATGCTGCTGCTCACGGCAGCGCTGCTGCCGCCGCAACACCCGCGCCCCGCGTCTCCGGCGCGCTTGCCGCCCACTACGCCCCGCGCACGCCGCTGCGTCTGGTGCATGCAGCCCAGCTTGCCGATCACGCCGCCGTGCTGGCGGGGGAGGGCAGCCGGGTTGCCGTGCTGGCGCATGCCGTGCCCAATCCCGATGATTCGCGCCTGATCTGGCAGGCCATGCCCGCCGACCCCGCCGCCTACGCGCAAGAGCTCTACGCCAGCCTGCGCGCGCTCGATGCGCTCAACGCCGACTTCATCCTCATCGAAGCCCTACCCGAAGGCCTGGCCTGGCGCGCGCTCGCCGATCGCCTCGGGCGAGCGGCGGTGGGTTCGGGGGCAGCGGCGGATTAGCCTGGAGCCAAGCGCCTGCTGCGGATTTGTCCGGCGGCATCACGCTGGAAAGGGCTTCCATTTCATCCGCCGGCTTACTATAATTTGCCCTCTTTCAGGGCCGATAGCTCAGCTGGGAGAGCGCCGCGTTCGCAATGCGGAGGTCGTGAGTTCGATCCTCATTCGGTCCACCAAATTGAAGGGCTCGGATAATCTCCGGGCCCTTTTTCTTGCCTGAAATCCCCGCTCCATGCGGGGGTTCTGGCCATCCGTGCGGCGGGTGGCCACCCGCTGAAACGCGCGAAATCGGCCACTTTCTCTGCCAAAGCCGTCTCCGTTCTCCGTTTGGCCTGCGGGTAGGCGCAGATGGTGACCTAGCAAAATCAACAACTTGCGCGCGGCGGTTCATCGTCAACCAAGGCCGCCAGAGCATCGTCAGCGGTTACTTGACCGTATCGCAATCGAGATACATAATTGCGGAAACGGAGGATTCGATCATGGCTCATTCCACGATGCTGCACGTCCGGGTGGACGACGAAATCAAGACGCAAGCCAGTGAGGCTCTGGCAGCCATGGGGCTGTCGGTGTCTGATGCCGTGCGCATCCTGCTCAAGCGCGTGGTGAACGACCAGGCCTTCCCGCTGGAGTTGAAGGTGCCTAACGCCCAGACCCGCGCGGCGATGGAAGAAGCCCGCACCATAGCCAAGGCGCGCACCGCCCGTTTTGAGTCTGCAGACGCCCTGATCGATGACCTCGAAAAAGCCCGCCAGCAGTAAGCGGGCGCCGCTGCCCAGGGCGAGCGATTACACCAAGACTTTCCTCAAAGACTGGGAACGCCTCTCGCGTTCGGGCCGCTACGACCTGAAGCGGCTGAAGGAGGCGATGTTGCTGCTCATTGGCAACGATGCCCCGCTGGGGCCTGAATGGCTGGATCACCCGCTGAGGGGTGATTGGGCCGACCACCGCGAATGTCACATCGGCGGCGACTTCCTGCTCATTTACCGCCTGTATGGCAACGCCATCATCTTTGTGCGGACGGGCACGCACTCTGAATTGTTCGAGGAGTGATCCGTGGCGATTGAATCACTGCCGACTTTCACCAAACCCGCCCGTCAGCGCTGGGAATCCATCCCTGCCGACATTCGCCAGCGGCTGCTGTCCAACGTCTGGTGCGGCCAGTGCCGTCACGAAACAACGATTACCAATTTCAGCGGCGCCATCAAGGGTGGCGACTTGCTGCTGGTGGGCAAGTGCGCCGAATGCCACGGTGATGTGGCACGGGTGATCGAGGGCTCGTAACCCGGTCAAGCATCAAACCTCGCCACCACCTCCCGCTGCGCCACCCAGTCGGTCGGAAGTGGGTTCCGTTGGAACCACAGCAGGCTCATGCACCGGGGCTGCTGCCCGGCCAGGATGCTCTGGATGATGGCCGGCTCCAGCAGGGTCAGTCGCAGCAGCTCGTTGACCGTCGAGTGGTGCAGGCTTTCGCGCTGGGCGATCTCGCTGCCGCTGTCGACCACTCCATCATCGAGCAACTGCTGCCAGTAGAAGGCCCGCGTCAGGGCCACCAGTAGGGGTTGGTCAATCTGCCTGGTGACCCTGCCCGGCGACTCGACCGCCCCATCCGGCCGTACTACCACCTTGCTGGCGCCGCGCTTCCTGATCTTCAGCGGGATGAAGGTGGACAGTTTCACCTGGCCGCCATCCCGGCGTTCGCGCGCAACGGGTCCGCCCAAAGCCTGCACTTTCGGCTTCATGCCTCCACCTCCTGCTGTTCCCATTCCTGCAACTCCGCGCCGATGGTGCCGGGCAGCAGTTCCCCGGCCAGTTCCTGCCACCCGTGGTCGCGCCAGATGATCTCCAGCCCGCCGTCGGCAATCACTACGCGCTCGATCAACAACTGCGCCAGTCGACACTGTTCAGCGGGGAACAGCTGTTGCCATAGGCCAGCCAGATTCCGCATCGGCAACACCACCTCAGGCTCTGACAGGTCTGGGCGGGTTGTCCAAATTCGATCCCGCACCGACTGCACGATGTGCGGCGCTGACAGCGCCGCTACGATCTGCTGGGTCACCAATTCCTCGATGGGCGCCGCCGGCAACGGCCCGTGCTGGCTGGCCCACGCGCCAAAGCGCCGATGCTTGATCGGCGTGTAGTAGCGGTAGGTCTTGCCCTTCTTGACGGTGTAGCTGGGCACCAGCCGTTCACCGTCGGGCGTGAACAGCAGGCCACGCAGCAGAACCGGTTCCCGCTGGTGGTCGTTGGTCTCGCGCCGCCGTTCGATGCCATCGGTGGCGATCAGTGCTTGCACGGCATCCCACTGCGCCTGCGTCACGATGGCCTGATGCTGGCCGGGGAAGCTCTGGCCCTTGTGCACGATCTCGCCCAGGTACATCCGGTTGTGCAGCATCTTGTAGAGGGTCTGCTTGGTGAAGGGCTTGCCGCCCTTGGTGAGCACGCCTTCTGCGCCGTAGGCCTTGGCCATCAGCGTCGCCGAGCGCACGGTCACGAAGTCATCAAAGATGCGGCGCACAAGGGCAGCCTCGGTTTCATTGAACACCAGCAGCCTGTCGCGCACGTCATACCCCAGCGGCAGCGGCCCGCCCATCCACATTCCCTTGGCCTTGCTGGCGGCGATCTTGTCGCGGATGCGTTCCCCGGTCACTTCGCGTTCGAACTGCGCGAAGGACAGCAGCACGTTGAGCATCAGCCGCCCCATCGAGGTGGCCGAGTTGATCTGCTGCGTGACGGCGCTGAAGCTGACGCGGTGGCGGTCGAACACATCGACCATTCGCGCGAAATCGGCCAACGAGCGCGACAAGCGGTCGATCTTGTAGACCACCACGATGTCGACCTTGCCCATCTGGATGTCCGCCATCAGTCGCTTCAAGGCAGGCCGTTCCATATTGCCACCAGAGAAACCGCCATCGTCGTAGTCGTCGGCCACGGCGATCCAGCCCTCGTGGCTCTGGCTCTTGATAAAGGCGTGCCCGGCTTCCTTCTGGGCATCGATGGAATTGAAGGACTGGTCCAGCCGTTCGTCGCTGGACACGCGGCAGTACACCGCGCAGCGCCGCATGGGTGTGGTCTGTGGCACAAGCAGGGGCGCGTTCATTGGCCACCTGCCTTGCCATCGCGCAGGCCGAAGAACTTCGGCCCGTTCCATCGCGTGCCCGTGATGTGGCGCGCCGCCGCCGACAGGCTTTTGAACACCTGTCCGTTGAGTTCGTACAGGCCATCGGGCGTGACGGTCACACGATGCTGACGTTCATCCCATTCGCGGATCAGCGTGGTGCCGGGCATCAACAGGGTCTGCGCGCTGCGGCCGACACTGGTCTTGATCTTGGAATGCTTGGCACCGGCCTCGACCAGCATCTTGCGGATGTTGGTGGGCAGAGCCCCGTAGGCCAGTTCCTGGATGCGGTAGGCCAGACGCGATTCGACATAGTTGCGATTGCGGTGGCTGGGCCGCCTGGGGAAGTGCTGATCCCACAGCGCCCAGAGATCGGCCATCGGCAGGGATGGCAGCGCGGCCAGTTGGGCCGAGACGCTGCCATTGTGGGTGTCCGTCATTTCAATTGCTCCTGTTGTTGAGACAGGTCCATGAACGCGCTGTGGCGACCAGAAGCCAAGTCAAACCGCGCTCTGGTCAACGTCATCGACCTGACCTGTCGCCACATCGAAACGCTCGCCCAGCAGGGTCTGCGCACGCCCGGTGCGTTGGTCCTTGACGCCCAGGATGTAGACCTCGCCATTCCAGACGCCGCAGGCCACATCGGTGTCGTTCGCATCGGTGGGCATCAACCACCCGGTCACACCTTCTGGCATCAGTAACAGGTCAGCGGGTTCGTGGATCTGCACGTGGAATGCGGCCTGATGTGAATCCGCCCACTGCAGGATCTCGGGTGGTGTGTCGGGGAAGTTTTCCTGGCTGAGGATGGGAATCCAGACCAGCGGCTTCCCACCGTCGAGCCAACCTTGCACGCGCTGTGCGACCTCAGGGTCGTAGTGAGCCAAAGGCTGGCCGGGAATAATGTTGTTGGTTGTCGTGACGTTCATTTCAACTCCTTGAAGGCTGGTAACCCGGCACGGCGCCGGGCGGTAACCGGGGCGGTAACTGGCAACCCTGTTTCGGGGCCTGTCACTGGCGGGGCAGCGCGCTCGCGCCCCCCGTATTGCTTGATGGCGGGGAAGGACCCATTTCGCCTGGGGTGCAGTGCCTCAGGTCTGGATCGTGACCACGGTGGCACCGCCGAAGGGCGACTCCGGAGGGCGCTTGCGCGGCGGGTTCGGATCGGGGGCGTAGATCGGACGGTCGTCGCTGGCAGCGCCAGGGTGATACACACGCAGGGTCCCTGCAGAAATTCCGGCTTCGGTCAGTTGCTGATTGATCTGGCGCGACAGCACATCGTCACCACGGCGGAACTGGCGATTCAGGTCCACCAGATCGTCATAAGCAACGCCTTCGATCAGGTTGGGCAGTAGGTCGCCATCGTTGGCCTTGCCGATCAAGGACATCTCGTAACCGCTGCGGCGATCACCCTGGACGCTGTAGTGGGTCAGCCGAAACGCGCTCTTCAGGCTGGACTCGACCGTCCTCATCTCCCTCCACGCCTGTACGAAAGCCTGTGCCGCCGTCAGCATCCGCTGTGCACTGGGCTCGAACAGCCGTTTCATTTCCTTGTGGATGAAGCTCTCATCCACATCGCCCGCCATTTCAGCAGCGAGGTCCTTGATGCACTGCTCCAGGGCCTTGACCCGTGCCGGTGCCTCCAGCGCTTGCTGGGTGGCCGCGTGGCGTGCAGCCTGCTCGGCCGCCAGGTCTTGCGCGTGGTCGCGGTCAAAGCGCGCCAGGACATCCTGGTCATCCATCGCCACCAGCACCTCGCGGCGCACCGACCAGATCAATTCGGGTTCGGGCTTCGGGTCCCAGCCGTTGACGACACGGCGTGCGGCGACCAGAGCGTCAATGGCGCGCTGATACTGCTGATTACGGGTCTGCAGCTGCTGAAGCATCCCGGCCAGGGTCTCCAGATCGCAGATATCGTCGGCAGGACTGGTTGAAACAGATTCCGTAGCCGCAGGCGTCGGGGGCTCAATGGCCGGAACGGCGGGCTTGGCAGGTGACTTCTTGACAGTGGTTTTGAGTTGAGAAAGCAGGCTCATGGTGGCTCCAATAGGTTGGGGTTTCAGACATGCAGGGTGGATGGGTAACGCGGGTCGCCGGGACGCACGGTCGTGCTGATCCACAGGTGTGGACCGACCTGCTTTTTGATGCCGACCGGTGCGCCGGGGCGTGGATTGACGGCGGCGATGACTTGCCAGCCGTCTGTCGCTTCAGATGCCGTAACCGAGGCGTTTGCTGGCTTGGGCGGCAACACTGTCGATGACGGCGTAGGAACGCCGAGGGCCTTGGCCCAGACGGGGTGCAAATTGGAATTACTCACGGTGAGCTCCATATCGAGTGCCACCCTCGATGCCGGGTGGCGTGGCAGGATTGGTTTGGGAACGGATCTGTGCGATGCGCCAGCGCGCTCCCTCCCGGCTGTGGCCGAGGTGGGTGATGTCGATGCCCTTGGCGCGATAGGCCGGGGCGATGCGGCGCAACTGATCCGACAGTCCCTTGGGCGAGCGCGGCCAACTGCTGCGGTCGGGGATGCTGTGGGTGTTCAGCAGGTCGTAGAGCTGGCCGGCGGTGCCCTGCCAGTTCAAGGGCAGCACACGGTCCGCGAGGTACTTGTCCAGGGCCTGCGCGACGGCGTTGCTTTCCAAGGCCCGGTCGATGCCCGCACGCACGAGCTCGGCATACTGCTGCTGGAATTCACCAGCGGCAAACCCCAGGGCGCGGGCTACTGCCTCGTCCAGCCGTTCGTAATCAGCCATGCGCTGCTTCTGGGTCAGCTTGACCGTCGGAAGGATGGCCAGCGCCGCCGAGAACAGATCGAGCAAGCCGGCAAACACCTTGGGCTGATCACGTTCCCAGCCCGCGTGCGTATCGGCATCGTCACGCCGGGCATCGGCGGGAATGGTCGGCAGGTCGACGTGGATCACCCGGTCGATCAGGTCCGGTCGCGTGGCAACCACGGCGATGCCGTTGAGCACCACCGGTCGCTTGGTCTCCATCACGTGCTCTTCGCCATTGGTGTAGAGCTGGCGCGAGGCAAAGCCACCGCCAGTGGCCAGGGTGCAAAAGGCATCCTGCTGCTCGGGCGTTAGGCCAGAGAGGTTCTCGTAGCTGACCAGCCAGTTGTTGGCGGCGGCGACGAACACGTCCTCCACCGTCTTGGGCCGCCCGCGCAGCATCACCTTGTTGGGATCGACCAGGCTGCGCAGCACGGACTGCGTGGTGGACTTGGCCGATCCTTGTTCGCCTACCAGCTCCAGCACCGGAAACGGCGTGTCCGGGCGCAAGCAGTCCAGCAGCCACGCCAGCACCATCACACGGCTGTGTGGCGGGATGTTGGTGTGCTGCCAGAGCAATCCGACATCGCCATGGGTCACCCCCATCGGCACAGGCATCGGCAGCGGACGCATCGAGGGCGTACGGGTGAAATACACTGGCGACTCGTTCACCACCCGCCAGCCCTGGGGGGTGACGTGGATGGCCTGCCACTGCTCATCGGCCAGATCGATCAGGTAGCCATCGTCATACCGGGCGGCGCGGACGTGCACTTCGATCTCGTCGCCATCATTGATGCCTGCAGCGGCGAGCGTGGCCAGTGCCGATTTCATCGTGGTCTCCGGCACGCCCATTTCCTTAGCTCGCCAGTACGCGGCACGCAGCCAGTCCTCAAAGCCGGAGGAATACACGCGCCACACTTCGCGCCGACCTGGCATCGGAATGACGGCCACCGCGTTGCGATCGGCATCGTGGTGCAACTGGCACTGCGCCCGGGCCAAGGCGACCAGTTCATCGAGCGCGCTGGCATCGTCATCGCTGCCGGGCAGTTCGTCGCGCACCAGTTTGTCGAGCACCGTTACCGAGCAATCGCGATTGGCCTTCTTGGCGGCGTGACGCAGGCGAAAGTAGCCGGGCAGGTCCGTGGCCTTGAGGATCGAGAAGGCGCGCACCACGTCTTCCTCGGCTAGCACGCCCACGTCATCGACCAGACGGACCAGTGCCGCCTCGATCACACCAACGGGATCGGTGTGAGGTGTCGGTGCCGGAGCGGCCTCAGCATCCATCTCGACCGTGTGATGGTCGTGATGGTGGTGACGGTCGTTCTCTACTACTCCGTCCGGAGAAGGGATGGACGCGCTCATCGTCACAGCCCGAATCAGCGCGAGTGTTCGATGAGATTGCGAATGTCCTCAGCGCGCCAGACCGTGGTCTTGCTGCCGAGTTTGATGCCTTGGGGGAATTTGCCTTCCCGGATACCCGCCCACCAGGCCGAACGGCTGATGGGGATCAGGGACAGAATCTGCGGCAACCGAACGAAGCCGGTTTCGGGCAGTGCAGGACGGGGTTGGTACATGGCGAGCATCCGTGGTCGTTTGGGGATGCTCTGTATTGAATGCCACAAGAATCGGCATTCATAGACACGGTGCGCGCACGATGATCACGCTGCGCGCAGCGTGAAGGTTCGCAGTGAAATTACTTGGGCGGCGAGTCCTTTGGAATGCCCGCGATCCAATTCTTGATCGTGCCCGGTGCCTTGCAGACCTGCGCGCCGATGATGCGGTAGGCTTCTTCCTTGGTGCGGTAGGTATTCGAAGCGAACAGTTCCAGAGCCTTTTGCTTGGCGGCCCGGTTGCTGGCGTGGCGAGCATCGGCCGCCCGTCTGACAGCCTTGCTTTGCGCCTTGCGCACTTCGTCGGCGGCAACGGGCTCTGGCGTGAGTCCGGTCTTCCACGCATCTTCGATGATCTGTTCTGTTGATGGCGGTTCCGGCAACAGATCGGCCAGCACCAAGGATTCCAGCGATTCCATCAGCGCATCAACCGCCGGCCTGATGATGATCCCGGGCGGGGTATCTGCCGTGGCCTCAATCACCACGCCCAACTTGTAGAGCGCCAAAAGGCGGAGGTAATCGCGGTCCGTTGCAGTGGCTGACCTGAGGCGTGGCCATTCGGCTTGATTGGTGACCTCGATGAACCAGTCCAGGTCGCGCTGTTCGTGACGATCGACCAACTCGCCGCCGTTCTTGATTTGCGCCAATGTCACGGTATCGGTGATGGCTGCATCCATGCTGGCCAACATCCGCTGCAACTGCTCTGCGCTGAAGCGCTGCAAATCTTCTCGGGCGCAGGCAGCAATCCGCACCGCGTTTGGCAACTCCAGCAGTTGTTCGAGCGGTGTGGTCAGGGCCAGGGTCAGCAGATGCGGGTTCATTGCCCATCAGTCTACCGAGGGCGGTCCAGCACCGTCCACGTTCATCCATACTGGTTCGCCATCGCCCTGTGCGATCCGCCGCTACGCGCCCTGCGTGATGATCGTGCCAAGGGCATATCTGTGCTTTCGCCGGTGTAAACAATAAGGGGCGACCGTCACAACCATCACCACTGTCACGCCGGGCCAGTGCCTGTGATGGTTGTGACGATGGTGATGGTCACCGCCTATTGTTATGGTCGGCGCACGCATACAAGTCCCAGGCGAAAGGGGTCCTTCCCAGCGATATTCCAATACGGGGGCGCAAGCGCAGCATTGCGCTACCGTCTGGCCAGAAAACAAGGTTTGCAGGGTTTGCGGTTCGCACCTGACGGCGCGGGTCGATGGGTTGAATTCCGCATCAGCGCGGGCCTGTGCGGGATAGCGGTAACGCAGAAGGTGCGAACCTGGGTGCGTACCCGGTTTGCAGGTTTGCACCCCGTCCGCGCGGAAAATGGCCAGGGACAAAAACTCAATGCTGGTGCGGGGTTGCGGCTGATTTGCCGCCTGAATTGCAGAAATCGGCCCACGAGCGAACCAGATTCGGTGACCGTGGAAAAGCCAGTACTGGCGGGGACTTGCGACCGTTGATGGTCAAAAACCGGGCAAAACGGTGAGGGTGCGCAAAAGCGCGATGAAAACCGTCTGACGCATCGGACACATCTCTACGTAACTCTCTATACGCGTGCGCGTGTGCGCGCCTCACGGGAAATTACGACAACCTGTGTCCGATGCGTCAGACGCGCCTGGGTATCGGCAAGGGCCTCCAGAAACTGGACACCCTTGGCGGCAGATCAGACCATCCGGTATACCTGCTCGCCGCTGTTGTTGTGGGCCAGCACCACGTTCAGGCCGAGCTTCTTGCGCAGCATCCCGGAAATCGCCCCACGCACGGTGTGCGGCTGCCAGCCGGTCGCCAGCATCAGTTGCAGGCTGGTCGCACCCTGCGGGCGACGCAGCGCCACGACCATCGCGGCGAGTTTGGTGCCTGATCGCACCGGGATGCCCTCCAGAAGCTGGAGATCGTCGATGGTGTCCATCGGCTGGACGTCATCCAGCGGTGCTGGTCGCTGCTGGCCGATGGCCGCGTAGCCCGCGTCGGTCATGACGTGGCCGTCGTCGGCAGGCTCGATCCACCCGCGCTGCAGCAGTGAGGTCAGCACCTTGACCCGTGCGCCGCCGCGCAGCGTGTCGGGCGGGATCACTCGCCCATCAGGACGGCGGGCGGCAGTGCGGAGCAGCAGGCTTTGAGCCGGGGAGAGTTTGAGCAGGGTCTCCATCATGGCCTCCGTCACTCGGCCTGGCCGTCGAAGATCGCCAGCAGGTCATCCAGCGCCTGATCCACCCGCCCGAGGTCACCGACGTGGCCCCAGTGGATGGCGTCCGGATCGTGGCCGAAGTGGTCGTCGGCCAGTTGCCGCAGGGCCTCGACCTTGTCGAGGATCATCGGCAGGCGCTGGAGGTAGGTGTCGAGGGCGGTGGACTGGGCGGTCATGGCTGGCTCCTTGGTTGGTGGATGACGCCACCATTCACGCGCTGAACGATCAAGAAGCCAAGCGTCCATCGGATGCTTTTTGCATCGAAATCTGGCTGACCCAGCCTGTAGCTGATAAATTATGGTCTTTACGACCGATTGCGACTTTATGCCACCCGTCTTTCATCAACTGGAGACCTTCCATGAGTGAGCCATGGGTGTCTGTCGAACAGATTGCCGAGCACTTGGGCGTCACGCGCGATTCCATCTACCGCTGGATCGACCGCAAGCATCTGCCCGCGCACCGCGTCGGGCGTCTGTGGAAGTTCAAAGTGTCCGAAGTTGATGAATGGGTGCGTGCAGGTGGTGCCGACGAGCACAAAGAACAGGAATGAGGGAGCGACCACGTGGCCTACAACGAAGCCGAAACTCGCTATGAGTTGATCGACCCGATCTTGCGGGAGAAGGGCTACCGCCAGTGGCGCGTCAAGCTCGAAACGCCTGCGCCTGTCGAACCCACGGGCAACAAGGGGCGCCGTCGGCGTTGGTGCACTATTAACAAACGCTTATATAACAATGGCCTAGATTCTGAGATTTTGGCATGATTCGCCCCTTTCCCCCGTCC
>NZ_ATJV01000058.1 GCF_000443165.1 Thauera terpenica 58Eu
GTTGGGTGAAGGGTTCGGATGCGTAATTATACAATTACATCAATGCGTTAGGATGGAATCCGGGCTGAGCGAACACGGATTCAGGTTAGTCATCTGCAGTTTCCTCAAGGTGACGGAATCGAGCCAATCCAACGTATTGACGCCGGGCGATACGAACATAGGTCGCCCACTGGGTACCAGGCATGACCACTCGCGTGATTCCACACTTGGCAGCACGAAAAAGTCGTCCTGCTGCCAGCTCACGCTCAGGCACGAGCATGGAGGCATCCACAACCACACCTGCTGGGAGGAGCAGCAGCCCGTCCTGCTCGATGTCGAGGGTCGGGGAATTCCAGTGCTGATCCGCGACTGTGAGCGGCATGGAAGTGACCTCGCCTAGCAGTTCCGTGCGGATCATCTTTGGCGTAATCCGTCCAAGGCGATCACGCTGCACCTGGTTGATCATGTTGATACCGTAGGCGAGGTGATTCACCAGAGTCGCCTGCCCTACTCCGAAGTTGCAGGCGATGGCGTACATATCGAGGGCTGTTGCGCGGTTCGGGTCCAAGCCCCGCTTCGCGAAGGCCTCCCGTAGGCCAAGCGTGGGCATTAAAACAAAAGCCGCGAAAGCGTCAGCCAGAATTTCGTTCGGAGGGCGATCGGCGCTGCTGGCCTGATCTTCCCGCAGCTCGTCGATGGTCGAGCCGTGCCCAAAAACGTGATGCCCCAATTCATGCGCGCACGTGAAAGTTCGTCTCGCCAAAGGCCTGAGTACAGAAACATGAATGCGCGGCTTCGGCGTCCGGTCGTACATGCCCTCCATATTGATATCGTTGAAGCGCACTGCGACGTTGTGCGCCTCGCACAAGCCATAAATGCAGGTGGGACTCTTGAGATCCACGCCCGCCTTGACGCGCGCCGCGATTGAAGCCTGCATGCCTTGCATCACCAGGGCTTTTCGGCCGGGGGCCGACGTAACCGAGAGCTGAGCGCTCATTTACTCACCCCTCCCTCTTCGGCATCCGAGCTGCGCATCGACGCCAGCAGCCGCAGCAGTCGATCCAAATCGTCCGGCTTCAGCTTGCTCAGTTCGCGTGCGGCAAGCTGGAGTCGCGGGTCGTTCATCTCGAGCTGATCGGCTGTTTCTCCGAGCAGCCATGAAACGGTGACATCGTAGGTCTCCGCAAATCTCGTCAGTTCTTCTGCAGAAACACGGCGATTGCCGGCCTCGATCTCAGAAACCGTCGGCCGATGCATCTGCAGCACCTTGGCCACCTGGCCTTGCGACAGGCCTGCGGCTTTTCTGGCCTCTCGCAGACGTTCGGCGAGCGCCGAACGATGCGTGTCCGGGCTGTCTGTCATTGCGCGCTCGCCTGCTTAGGTTCAACGACCGCCTGGGCTTCTACCAGGGCTACGACCTTTGCCACGATCTCGTCAATCGTCAGCGCAATGCTGGAATCGTCCTGCCGGAAGATGTTCACATCATTGGCGATGCTGATTCCGAGCTTCGCGCCCAGCATGCCAATGGCGACGGGCCATATCTTGCTGTCGAACTTCGGCAGTTCCTCAATAGGCTTCGTCGCGCCGCCAAGCGGTGGGCACTCAAGCTCACTCGTGGCTTGTATGTTCTGCAGCACTTCCACCAGTGTCGTCTGAACCAGAGCAGCATCCATTTGAACCTCCATGCACGCCATTACGGCCGGTAAGAATATCTTACCACCGCACTGGAATTGCTGCAAGCGGCAACGTGGATGCGTGGCGACGGTCGCAGGTATCCGACTCCGCCCCTGTGCCGCCTGCGCTACGCTTGGCTTGAGGAGATGGGCGCGGCACGCACCCCTTGAGGCGTTGCGTGGCGCTGCTGCCTGCCGCTCAAATCGCGCCGATCGGCCCTAAACCGATTTCCAGAACGTTGGGCGGTAGCTACTTGGCTCCATCGCGTCCACGCTGACGGAGCCGCTTCACGTAAGGGCCATCGACCAGGTCTTCGACGCCCAAGTCCAGCGCGCAGCTCGCGAAGGAAGCGAGAGTGTTATCGGTGGCTTTGAAATCGTTGGGCAGTTGGCCGTGGTTGCGCCCCCTGTTCTCGTCAATGGCTGCGAGCAGCGCCTTGATGAAATCGGCGCGGGACGGACGCGACGCCATGGTAGCGGCGGCGGTCAAGGGGTCTGTGGCTTCCATGACTGCGTCCTCGGCATCGGAGGCCAGCTCTTGCAGGAAGTCGCTCAGCGATGGCCAGTACTTCAGATCGAACTGACCGTGAAGAGCATCGAGGCGCTCCTGGACATACGACGTGAAAAGGTAATTGCTCTTGGCCGCCGCCTCGATCACGTCGCACACGTGGTAGTGGGTGTCGGTGCTGAAGCCGGAGGTGTTGTGCAGATCGGAGCGCTGCTGCAGCAGGTCGGCCAGTTCTGCCGCCCTCCTCGCAATCTGCTGGTTGACGTTGCCGAGAGCGCCGCGTGCGGCACGCGCCTGCGCGATCTTCTCTGGGCTCCAGAACGCGGCGGTGCTGAGGACAAGCCCTAGAAAGACCTGCAGCGCGTGTGGATGCGCGTGGAGCTTGCCGTGCAGTTCGTCGTAGGCCTCGGTCAGCTCAATGCCACGAGCGAGGAGCCGGTTGGCAACAGCGTTCTCGCTGGGCAGGATGCGGTGCTCGATGTTGTAGCGCTTCCCCTCGATGAGGATGTTTTCGCAGATCTGCTTCGGGTTATCGGATTGGGGTGCGCTCATGGCCTGTCTTTGATGGTGACGATGCCTGGCAGCGTATTTGACCAAGCCAGTTCTGTCGGTACCCCGGAGTCCGCCATCGAACAGGTGCTCAGGTACCCGAATGCCAATTCAGGTCTGGGCGTCCCCGGCCAAGAAGCACGGCCGGTCGCGCTGTCGTGCTGCGCATCGAGCCTCGCTGCGCGAGTCTCGCCCCTGGCGGGCTTCCATCGTTCCCTCGCTCCGCTCGGCTGACGCCTTCGGCCCGGCTTCCAGCTTCGGGCCTGCGCGCTTCGCTTGCATGCGGTCGGCACAAAGGGATGGCCGTTGCCTGTCCAGCCATCTTTCCTGACTCCATCACCTTGCTCGCGACTGTAGCCCGCGGCCGTGTGCCGTCAAGGCGCGCAGGGCCGTGTCCTCGGCTGCGCCTGCGGGCCGCACCAACCCTGCGCTTGCCTCCTTGACGGCCCCCGTCCACGAGCTCCCTTCCGTCGCGGGCGATGAACTCAGGGAAGACGGTGGCAACGAGGCCAACCGGGTTCTTCGTGCCGACCGCACCGAACAGCCGAAAGGCTGGGCTCCGAATCTAGGAATCCGGTGTGCGGTTTCTTCAACAGCCACTTTGTCAGGAGAAAGACCATGCAACTCGCATCCCGTTTCGCTTCCCATTCCCCGACGCTGCGCAGCGACTACCCACTGTCCGACGACCAAATCCGCCGCGTAGCCCCGTCCATCTTCGCGGACGCCCCTCACGAAAGCCGTTCCGAACGGTACGCCTACATCCCCACCGCCGCCGTGCTGGCAGAACTGCGCAAGGAAGGGTTTGAACCCTTCATGGCAGCGCAGACCCGCGTGCGCCATGACGAACGCCGCGACTACACCAAACACATGCTGCGCCTGCGCCATGCCAGCCAGATAAACGGCGCGGAAGCCAATGAAATCGTGCTGTTGAACTCCCATGACGGCACGAGCAGCTATCAGATGCTGGCCGGGATGTTCCGGTTTGTGTGCAGCAATGGCCTTGTCTGCGGCGACACGGTGGCCGATGTGCGCGTGCCCCACAAAGGCGACGTGGCCGGACACGTCATCGAAGGCGCTTACGAAGTGTTGAGCGGCTTCGACCGGGTGAAGGAATCCCGCGATGCCATGCGCGCCCTCACCTTGAACGATGGCGAATCCGAAGTGTTCGCCCGTGCCGCGCTGGCCCTCAAGTACGACGACCCCGACAAGCCCGCGCCCATCACGGAATCGCAAATCCTGATGCCGCGCCGCCACGACGACCGCTGCCCGGACCTGTGGAGCGTGTTCAACCGCACGCAAGAGAACCTGACACAAGGCGGCCTGCGCGGGCGCAGCGCCAACGGACGCCGCCAGCAAACCCGCCCGGTGCAGGGCATCGACCAAAACATCCGCCTCAATCGTGCGCTTTGGCTGCTGGCGGATGGCCTGCGCCAGTTGAAGGCCTGAACCCCCACGCGGCAGGGGCAGGCAGCAGCCCTTGCCGCTTCTCTCGCTGCTGCATCCCTAACCGCAAGGAGTTATCACCATGAACGCCGTTACCCAAACCGAAACCCGCGCCATCGAAGCCGCCGCGCCGCTGGAAGTGGCCGACCCGACCAAGAACCTGATTTTGGTTCCGCTCTCGCAGTTGCTGCCGCGCCGCTCCAAGCGCAACGCACGCAAGACCCCGCGCCTGTCCATCCCTGAACTGGCCGCGAGCATTGCTCGCATCGGCCTGCTGCAAAACCTCGTCGTCATCCTCGCCGCCGATGGCGAGCAATACGAAGTGGTGGCCGGCGACCGCCGCCTGACCGCGTTGAAGCTGCTGGCGAAGAAGAAGCGCATCGTCGCCGACTACGAAGTGCCGTGCCTGCTGGTGCCCGATGCCTCGGCCCGCACCGTGAGCCTTGCCGAAAACCTGCTGCGCGAACAGATGCACCCCGCCGACCAGTTCGAGGCGTTCGCCGCGCTGGTCAAGGAAGGCCGCCCCATCGAAGACATTGCCGCCGACTTCGGCGTGTCCCCGCTGGTAGTGCAGCGCCGCTTGAAGCTGGCCAACGTCTCGTCGCGTCTGCTGGCCGACTACCGCAGCGGCAATCCGGGCGCGGTGACGCTGGAACAGTTGATGGCCCTGACCATCACCGACGACCACGCCGCGCAGGAAGCCGCGTTCTACGGAGCGCCCGAATGGCAGCGTGGCGCATCCGCGCTGCGCGAACGCCTGACCGAACGCGAAATCGACGCCACGCATCCGCTGGTGCGCTTCGCTGGGCTGGACGCCTACACGGCGGCGGGCGGCGGCATCCGCCGCGACCTGTTCGCGGAAGGCGATGCCGGAACCTACCTGACCGACGCAGCGCTGCTGGAAACGCTGGTGCGCGGCAAGCTGGATGCGCTGGCCGGGAACGTGCGCGCCGAGGGTTGGGCGTGGGTGGAAGCCGTGCCGCACATGAGCTACGCCGAGCGGCAGGCATTCCAGAACGCGCCGCGCCAGCGCCGCGAACCGACCGCCCGCGAAGCCCGCCGCATTGCCTCGCTGCAAAGCCGCCTCGACAAGATCGACGCCGAACTGGAAGAAGCCTACGACGCCGAGGACGAGGACAAGACCGAAGCGCTGGAACCGCGCCGTGAACAGGTCGCCGGGGAACTGCAAGCCGTAGAGGAAGCCTTGCAGGGCTACGCCCCGGACGTGCGCGCCGTGGCCGGTGCCATCGTCACGCTCGACCGTGAGGGAGAAGCCGTGATTCATCGCGGGCTGCTGCGCGAAGCCGAAGCCAAGGCGCTGCGCACGCTGGAGCGCTTGCGGCAGGGTTTCGGCAGCGCAGAAGGCGAAGCCGGGAACGACGACGAAGGCGAGGACGCCGAGCAGCCCAAGGCCGCGAGCCTGTCCGACCGGCTGGCGCAGCGGTTGAGCGCCCACCGCACCGCCGCGCTGCAAATCGAAGTCGCCCGGCATCCGCACGTCGCGCTCGCCGCGCTGGTGCATGGCATGGTGCAGACCGTCTTGCAGGACAGCCACTACGGCCACGACCTGCCGCTGGGCGTGCGCCTCACGGCGCAAGACCGGCTGGAAGGCATGGCCCCGGACTGGCCGGAATCGCCTGCCGCCGTGGCGCTGCTCGAACTGCAACAGGTAGCCGGCGAAGCCTTGCCGGAGGACAGCGCCGAACTGTTCGCCGCGCTGCTGGCGAAGTCGCAAGACGAACTGGTGCGGCTGCTGGCCGTGTGCGTGGCTTCCACGGTGGACGTGGTGACGCCCCGTGCCACGCCGCACCAGCCCGGCGAGGAACTGGCGCAGGCCGTGGGCCTCGACATGGCCGCATGGTGGAAGCCGACCGCAGAAGGCTACTTCAAGCACGTTTCCAAGGCTGTGATTCTGGATGCCGTGGGCGCGTTTGCACCGGAATCCGTCACCCGGCTGGCGAAACTCAAGAAGGCCGACATTGCCAGCGAGGCCGAGCGGCTGGCCGATGGCACGGGCTGGATGCCCGCTATCTTCAAGGCCGCAAGCCCGCAGGATGCCGCGCAGGAGGAAAGCTCGGAGCAGGAAGCCCCGGAGGATGCCGAAGCAATGGCGGATGAACCCGCCGAGGCGCTGGCCGCTTGACCCGCGCTGAAGGCAAGCGCCCCGGCCTCGACCGGGGCGCTTCGCTTTGTGTGGTGGCGCACCGAGACGAAGGAATAACCGCGATCAGCACCGCGCCCTGGGCGCGGTGGACGCGAAATCCGGGTGCGACAGTGGCCGCGCCCGGTGTTCAAGGCCCAATAGCCGAATTAAAACGCCGCCGCCTTCGCGCTGGCTCAGGCGGCGGCGTTGAAGGCATCGCTGTAGTGCGCGATGCCTTCCGGCACTGTCCCATGCAGGGCCAGCGCCATGAAATAGCCGGGCAGCACGCCCGGCAGTTGCAAGCCCGCATGGGCCTGGAAGCCAAAGCGCGTGTAGTACGTTGGATCGCCCAGCAGCACGCAGCCTGCGGCCTGCATAGCCCGCAGTTCAGACAGCGCCTGTTCCATCAGGCGCGAACCGATGCCTTGCCCCTGCCTTGGCAGCAGGACGGAGATCGGCCCCAACCCATACCAGCCCTCGGTCTTTCGCCCGTGCTCATGGGTGATCGTTACTGGCGACAGCGCGACGTGACCGACGACGCGCCCATGTTCTTCGGCCACGATGGAAAGCGTCAGTTCGTTGGCGGCACGCAAGGCGCGCACGATGAATTGCTCGGTGTGGCTGGTGTGTGGTGCATCAGCGAACGCGGCGATGGTCACGGCCTCGATGGCGGCAATGTCGTCCGGGGTTTCGTGTCGGAGCTGGAGGGTCATGGGCTTGTCTTCGATTGCTTCCTGAAAATATAGAACAGCCTGGGCGTGTCGGCGCACTGCGCCGCCGGGCTTTCGGGCTGCGCCCCGTGCCGCCTTTGCCGTCACGGCCATTCGGCTTCAATCCCTCACGCCTTCGCGCCTGCGGCGCTGCGCGCTTCGCTTGCCTCCAGGGGAAAGTCCTGCGGGCTATCCCCGCCGCGCGATGCTTGGCGCCCCTCGATGACGCCGAACCGGCTGCGCCGGATCGGCCCGGCCAGCGCCCCGCCGCGATGGGCGGGGCGCTGGCGAACACGCTGGCGCTCGCTGCGGCAGGTTGTGCAGGTGCGTGCCGTCCTCAACGCTGGCGGTTCCTGCCCATCACGTCACGAAGGACGGTTCACGGACAACCCGCCCGGCATCGCTATGGAGCTTCCACGCCACGCCTCAAGAGCGGCGCCGCAAGGTGCGGCGGGGGCGTTCTCGCCTGTCGTCGGGTGGTTGACCTGGCCCGCGTCAGTGGGCGAGCCGGAGAAGCCTTCGTGCGGGGATGCCGAGCCGGCCCCATCTCCTTTCGGAGCGGTCCGGCCCAAGGCGTCCTTGTCTCGTTGTGAATCCTGGCGGTGGCGCGGCTGCGCCTCGGGCTTCATGGCTGCAACCGTCCGGCGAAAACAATTTCCCCTGCGCTGCGCGCATTCCTCGCGGGCCAAATTCTTTTCGCCTCCCGGCTCTCCACTGCGTTGCGACCGCAAGCGGTGCAGCCAGCCCGTCCCCCGCCGGCCGGATCACAACAAGGACGCGATGGGCGCGAACCTTGTTCAACCGAAAGGAGAAAACATCATGGCCAACATCGGCACCTTCACCACCGACAAAGACGGCTTCACCGGCACGCTTCGCACCCTGACGCTCAACGTCAAGGTCAAGCTGGTTCCCAACGACAAGGGCAGCAGCGAGAACGCCCCCGATTTCCGCCTCCAGGCCGCCAGCCACGACATCGGCGCGGCGTGGAAGAAGACCAGCGAGGCTGGGCGCGAGTACCTGTCCGTGACCCTCGATGACCCTTCGTTCCCGGCAGCGGTCTATGCCCGCCTGATCGAAGGTGAGGACGGCACGCACGACCTGATCTGGTCGCGCAGCAAGCCCCAAGCGGCGTGACCGCCGCAGCGCCCCGCCCATCGCGGCGGGGCGCTGTGCTGCTAATAGCAGCACATCACCGCATCACGCGCGCGGCTCCGCCGCGTCGCGTTCGCTCAACACCGCCTCCAGCTCTTGGCGCACCTGCGCCAGCAGCTCGTCGGCCTTGCGCGGGCTGTCGCCCGCGTAGGCCAGCGTCAGCAGCGTGAGCGGATGGATCTCCATCACCTCGCACAGCTCGGCCAGCTTGTTCAAGGTGGGGCTTTTCAGGTCGCGTTCGAGGGTACTCATATAGGTGCGGCTGGACACGTCAGAGAAGGCTTCCTGGCTCAAGCCACGCGCCTTTCTGACTGTCTTCAACGCCTTCGCCAATGAGTTCCCAGCCGCCACCTATGGTTTCCTCTCAAAAACCAAGATGACATCCCATTGCACCCTATAGGGCTACAATCTATAGTGTTCATTTGGTGCTCTCCGTTTTTGTGCCTCTACGGAAATCCGTATCGGCGGATTCCGGCAAAGCCATAGAACCGCATCCGTGCTTGCGCACGAAGGCGCAAATCCGGTTTCGTGGTTCTGCGCTTCGACGTGAAACCGCATTCGTGCATCATTGGATTTGTGGGATTGCCGACCATGCCCCAGCCATTCGCCACCGCCCCGGAGCGCGCGCAATTGCTCGCCAACGGCGAGGCCCGCGCCGCTGGCCGGGCCATCGACCCGGTGCCCGTGGTGCGGCTGTTCACCCCGGACGCGCACGTGACCTGGCTGCTGGCCGCACTCGATCCGGCCGATGGCGACACGGCCTGGGGCCTCATCGACCTGGGGATCGGGATGCCGGCACAGGGCACCGTCAAGCTGTCCGAGCTGGCCGGCATCGTTGGGCCGCGCCAGCAGCCCGTGATGCGCGACCTCTATTTCCGTCCCACGCGCACGCTGTCGGAGTACACCCGCGCGGCCGAGCGTGACGGCGCCATCCCGGACTGAACACAGCCTACTGTGACTTTTTCAGTCTGATGTCATGCCGGGCAGGTCTCAATCGGCATTCTTGCAGCGTAGCCCCACCAGTCTGATCCAAATAGACATGATGGCTGGCGCGGGCTGCGGCAGGCTGGCCTGTGCAGCACTCCAACTCGGGGCGCTGCCGCCGCAGCATTGAGACGAATACCGCAACGCATCGGAGCCAATCGGTCTTGACAACCCGATCCATCTTTTTGACCCATAACCTTTTGACGATGGCGATGTAGCGCGTAGTTCTTCCGTGGTGGCGAGTCCTGTTCGCAGGAGGAGGCGTCATGGTCGATCACAGCGCCGAGCCTTGGTATCCGACTGCCGCGTATCTGTACGTGCTGCATCTGGACGGCCTTGCGCTTGCCTGGGAATACCTGCGCCGGCATCCCGACTACCGGCTCGACTGGCTGCGCCGTCATCGTCGGCCACAAGCAGCCCAGCAGGCGGCGCATCACTGGGGCTTGCGCCTGCTGGAAGACCCGGCCCTGGATGCGCGCGACGCGCATCCGGCCTGGCTGCCCGGCCATGCCGCCGTGGTGCAGCTCTACCCCGATGCCGATCCGCCGCTGGACGCGGCGACGTTCGCGTTCTGGCGTATCCCCGGCCACAAGCAACTGCTGCATGACGGCAAAGGGCTGGCGCTAATCGCGCGCAGCCCAGGCCACTGCCTGCGCTTCGCGCTCGCGGCCGGCCTGGAGGACGGCATGGCTGTCGCCTATGCCTATCGCGGCGGCGCTGCCGCGCCTGCACGCGGACAGGTGCCCGGCGCCGCTCTGGCCGATGCCAAACCCAGGCCAACACCTACCGCGCTGCTGGAACTGCACAGCTTGCAGGCGCTCGACGCGACCCTGGCGGGCGCGTCCTTGCGTGAAGTCGCGGAAGGACTGTTCGGCGTGGATGCCGCAGCCGATTGGTACAGCGATGGCGGGCTGCGCTCCAAGGTGCGCCGCCTAGTGCGTCGCGGCGATGCGCTGATGCGCGGCGGCTACCGCCACCTAGCACAGCTTCCGCCGCTTGAGAAGGGTCGTTTTGAAGACCAAGAAAAACGACCCTGAGCAGGAGAGCTTCGTTTTCTGAGACTGCCTCCATCCCGGTTGCGCTGGTGCAGCCGGCGTTTTCAACCGATGGAGGTTCACACCATGCGTCCCGCTCCCTTGCGGCCTGCCGCCACTGTCTCGACCGCTGCTGCGCAGCCCCAACGCTATCTCACCAACGACGAAGCCGCCGAGTACCTGCGCCTGTCGCCGCGCACGCTGGAAAAGCAGCGCGTGATCGGCGGCGGCCCGCGCTTTCGCAAGTTCGGCCGTCGCGTCATGTACGCCGTGGCCGACCTCGATGCCTGGGCTGCCGACCGCAGTTTCGAGACGACTTCCGATCCCGAATACGCCGAGCACCACTCGGCCGACAGTCGTGCGCGCTGATCGGCGGCGCGCGGCAGGCCATCGCCATGTCCAGCACTGCGCTGCCGCCCCGGCAGCGGCCGTTGCAGGAGCGCGAACAGCTCGACCTGTTCCGCGCCTTGCCCGGCGACATGGCGCCGCGCGACAGCCAGGACTTGATGGCCTATCCGTTCTTCTCGCTCGGCAAGTCCAAGCGGGTCAAGCCCATCGACTTCCGTGCGGGCAACGTGACGATCCGCGTGGAGGGAACAGCCGAGCACGGCATCGCCACGATTTGGGATGCGGACGTGCTGATATGGGCGGCCTCGCAGATCGTGGAAGCGAAGGACGCGGGCCTGCGGCCGTCGCGGCTGATGCGCGCCACGCCTTACGAGATCCTGCGCTACATCGGGCGCGGCAAGTCGCTGCGCGACTACCAGCGCCTCAAGGCCGCGCTCGACCGGCTGCAATCGACTACGGTGGCCACGTCCATCCGCGAGACGACCGGGCGGCGCCTGCATCGCTTCTCGTGGATCAACGAATGGAAAGAACTGGCCGATGCCAGCGGCACACCGCTGGGCATCGAGCTGATCCTGCCGGACTGGTTCTATGCGGGCGTGCTCGACGCCGCCCTGGTGCTGACCATCGACCCGGCGTACTTCCGTCTGACCGGCGGCATCGAGCGGTGGCTGTACCGCCTAGTGCGCAAGCATGGCGGCAGGCAGGCGCACGGTTGGCAATTCGACTTCCGCTACCTGCACCGGAAATCCGGCAGCACTGCGAAGCCCTACGACTTCGCCTGCGACCTGCGCGCGCTGGTCGCGCGGCAGTCGCTGCCCGGCTACGTCCTGGGCATCGAGCGGATGCCGGACAGCGGCATGGAGCTGCTGACGTTCCGACCCGTGCCGCATACGGCACGGGGATAACTCCGGGAAAGCCTGTGGATGGTGTCGTGCTATCAGGCGTGCGGGGTATCGTGCTATCAGGCGTGGGACTATCGTGCTATCAGGCGTGCCGATCGGCCGCAAACCCGCTCCAGCATTGGGTTTGCGCGCTCTCTAACTTCCCTAACTTAATTTCTCTAACTTTTAGTAGAGAAACGCCGCTGCGGTGGACAACCACCACGCGGCCACAAGCGCAGCAGCAAAAGCCAGGCTTTCCAACACGGAGGGCCGCGCCATGATCGTCGCTCTGCTCAACCAGAAAGGCGGCGTGGGCAAGACCACGCTCGCCACCCACATCGCCGGCGAGCTTGCGATGCGCGGTCAACACGTCGTCCTGCTGGACGCCGACCCGCAGGGTTCATCGCTGGACTGGACACAGCGCAGAAGCCAGCAAGGCTTGCCAAGGCTGTTCAGCGCCGTGGGCCTCGCACGCGAAACGCTGCACCAAGAGGCGCCAGAACTCGCCAGGCGAACCGATCACGTCATCATCGACGGCCCGCCACGCATCGCGGCACTGGCGCGCTCCGCGCTGCTGGCGGCCGAGCGCGTGCTGATCCCCGTGCAGCCCAGCCCCTACGACCTGTGGGCCAGCGCCGAGATGGTGGCGCTAATCCGCGAGGCGCAGGTGTTTCGGCCTGCGCTGCGCGCGGCTTTCGTCATCAATCGGCGCGTCAGTACCACCGTCATCGGGCGCGAAGCGCGCCAGGCGCTCGCCGACCAACCGCTTCCTGCGCTGCGCTCGGAAGTGCATCAACGCATCGTGTTCGCCGACAGCGTGGCTGCTGGCCGGCTGGCACGCGAGACGGCGCCGGACAGCGCCGCCGCGCGTGAAATCACCGCCCTGGTGGACGAACTGCTGCGGTGGCCGACATGACCGAGAAGCCGCCACCGAACAGCAGAAGCACGGCAAAGCGCGTCGGCATCGGCGCGCGTCCGCCCGCGAATCCGCACGCCGAGGCGTGGATTCGCCAAGGCGACGTCGATGCGCTCAACAAGGGCGACCTCTACACCGCCCGCCTGACCCTCGACATCACGCCCGCGCTGCGCGCGCGCATCAAGGTGTCGGCCTTCACGCAGGGCGTGACCGTGGCCGATCTGCTGCGCGGCCTGCTGGAGCGTGAGTTTCCAGAGCATCGCAGGGAGAACGCACCATGACCGCATCCGCTTCGCCTGCCGCTGGCGCGGCTACGGCTGCGCTCGCAGCGCCTTCCGGCCAGCTTGCCAGCGCGCCGTTGACGCGCGTGGCACTGGCCTACATCGAACCACGCTTCAAGCTCTACCTGCGCTTCGGCGAACCCGCGCGCATGCATCAGCTCGATCGCTGGCGGCGCTGCGCGGTGTTCCAGCCGGGCGCCATGTTTTGCCGCATCCGCTGGCAGGCCAACGACTACGGCACGATTCGCTGGCAGCTCATGGTGATGCAGGCTTGCACGCCGCTCGATGCGGCGCAGCGCATTCCCGGCGTGCAGCCGGGCGCGCGCCTGCTGCTGCACGCCGAGGGCGAGAATCAGGTGCGCGCCGTGCTGGAGCGCATCGACGCCATCGAGGCGCTGGGCATCGCGCCTGCCGCTGCCTCGCCCGTGTACTGGCGCACGCTCGCCAACCGGCTCGCTGCGCGCCTACCGCTGCCCGAATACAACGCCGAGCGGCACGCCGCCTGGCTCATCGGGAGGGCGCTGCCATGACCACCGTTTCGACTGCCGGCACCGCGCCGCGTCCTCGCTCGCCCCGCGCACGTTTGCGCGCTCGCATCGTGCTGGCGGGCCTGTCCGCCTGCGGCCTCGCTGCGTTGGCCTGGGCGTCCTTCGTGCATCCGCTGCCGCGCCTGATCTACAACCCGTCCGACAGCGTGGCGGTCGGCTGGTATCGCGTTGATCCGCTGGGCCACGGCACCGGCTCGCTGCCACGTCCTTTGTCTGTGGACAGCATCGTCCTGACCACGCTGCCGCCAGATGCCGCCGCGCTGGCCGCGCAGCGCGGCTACCTGCCGGCGCGCGTGCCGCTGCTCAAGCGTGTGGGTGCCGTCGCGCCGCAGGAAGTGTGTATCGCGGGCGGCATCGTCCGCATCGACGGCGTGCCTTCGGCCGCCGTGCTGCCTGCTGACCGCTGGGGCCGGCCGCTGCCATCCTGGCAGCGATGCCGCCGCCTCGAACCCGGCGAACTGTTCCTGCTCAGCGTGACCAACCCGGCGTCGTTCGACAGCCGGTATTTCGGGCCGGTCAGCACATACGCCGTGATCGGCGTCGCGCATCCGGTCTGGCTGGATTCCCGCCCATGAAGGCCGTTGATTCGCTGCACGTCGCCGTGCGTCTCATCGTGCCATCGGGCGTGTCGTTCTGCTGTTCGTCGCCGTGTCGTCGCGCGTGCAGTGCTGGTGCATTCGCACCGCACTTCGCGCTGCCTTCGGCGCAGCCGTCCAACGTGCAGGCGTCTTGCCTCGAACGCGCCCGGCCTGCGGCCGTGTCCGCGTTCGCCGGCGCGCTGGCTGCTCGCGCAGCAGCGCCGCCGGGCCGCCGACGCCCGGAGCGTCAGCGAGGGGCAAAGGCGGAAGGCAAGACAAAAGGACGCGGCACCGGGCCGCGTCGAAAGCCAGTCTGCACATGGTGGTGGCGCGGCACACAGCGGCTTCGCCGCCGTGCCGCTTGTGGCGCGAGGCCCGCGCCAATGCGGGTGTGTCCGCGTGCTTTGCACGACCGGACACGCCAGAGCTTGCAGGGAGCACAGCCATGAGTGACCGCCGAGACGACGATTTCCGTATCCGCCCGAACCCTCCAAAGGCCCCGAAGAACCGGGGCCAGGGCTTCGTCTCGAAGGTGCTCAAGCAGGCGGGCAAGGCCAGCGGCGGCAAATCGGCGATGCGCCGTCCTCGCACTGGCGGCAACGGACAGCACTCCGGCCAGCGGCCCGGCTCGCGCCTCGGGCGCGGCCACACGGCGGCGCGCTTCGCGGGCGCGAAGCTCACTCCCATGTCGCGGCGCGTAACCATCAAGACGCTGCTGGTCAATCAGCGCCAGGCCAGCCCGCAGTCGCTCGCCAAGCACCTTCGCTACATCGAGCGCGATGGCGTAGGCCGCGATGGCGAGCCTGGCCAAGCCTACGGGCCACAGACCGATGCTGCCGACCTCGACGCCTTCACGGAGGGCTGCGCCGACGACCGGCACCACTTCCGCTTCGTCCTCTCGCCTGAGGATGGCGCGGAGCTGGAAGACCTGCGCACCTATACGCGGCACCTCATGGGTCGCATGGAGGCCGACCTGGGCACGGGCCTCGATTGGGTAGCCGTCAACCACTGGAACACCGACAACCCGCACACGCACATCGTCGTGCGTGGGCGCGACGACACCGGCAAAGACCTCATCATCGCGGGCGACTACATCGCCGATGGCTTCCGCCATCGCGCTGCTGAGCTGGCGACCGAATGGCTGGGGCCGCGCACGGAGCTCGAAATCCAGCAGACCTTGCAGCGCGAGGTGGAACAAGAGCGGTGGACGAGCCTGGATCGCACCCTGCAACGCGAGGCCGGCGAGGACGGCCGAGTGCAGATCGAACGCTTCAACGAACCGCGGCTGCAACGCCAGCGCCTGTTGCTGATCGGCCGCCTGCAACGCTTGCAGCGCCTGGGCCTGGCCGACGAAATGCAGCCCGGTACCTGGGCTGTCCATGCCGATGCGGAAAAAACCCTGCGCGCCCTGGGCGAGCGTGGCGACATCATCCGTACCATGCAGCGGGCCATGCGCGGCGAGCCGCGCGAGCTGGCGGTGTTCGAGCCTGGCCCGAATGCCCACGGAAGCGGCCACACCATTCTCGGCCGCGTGGCCGCGAAGGGGCTGGCCGACGAGCTGCGCGACCGGGGCTATCTGGTCATCGACGGGGTGGACGGCAAGGCCCACTACGTCGCGCTCAACGCCCATGACGAGCTGGCGAACTACCCGACCGGCGCCGTGGTGGAGGTGAAGGGCTCGGCCGACGTGCGCGCGGCCGACAGCAACATCGCTGCGCTGGCGAGCGATGGCCTGTACCGCACCGACCATCACCTGGCGATTGAGCAAGGTCGGGCCGTGCCCGACCGCGATCCGCGGGAAGTCGTCGCGGCCCACGTCCGCAGGCTGGAAGCCCTGCGCCGGGCCGGCATCGTGGAGCGCGTGGCCGAGGGGCTGTGGAAGGTGCCGGACGACCTACCCGAGCAAGGCCGCCGCTACGACGCGCAGCGCCTGGGCGGCGTGGCGGTGGAGCTGAAATCGCACCTACCCATCGAACGGCAGGCCCACGTGATCGGGGCCACCTGGCTCGACCAGCAGTTGATCGGCGGCGGCTCGGGCCTGGGTGACCTGGGCTTTGGCAGCGAGGTCAAGGATGCGCTGCAAAAGCGGGCCGACTTCCTGGCCGAACAGGGTCTGGCCGAGCGGCGCGGCCAGCGCGTGATCCTTGCACGCAACCTGTTAGGCACGCTGCGCAGCCGAGAGCTGGCGCAGGCCGCGAAGGACATTGCCGCCGACACCGGCCTAGAGCATCGCCCGGTGGCCGATGGGCAGCGCGTGGCCGGTATCTACCGGCGCTCCGTCATGCTCGCCAGCGGGCGCTACGCCATGCTCGATGACGGCATGGGGTTCAGGTTGGTGCCGTGGAAGCCAGTGATCGAGCAACGACTGGGACAGCAGATCGCCGCGACGATCCGGGGTGCCGGTGTGTCGTGGGATGTAGGGCGGCGTGGACGGGGGATGTCGATCGGCTGAATCTACCCCAAGAGAAAGATCACCGCGACATCTCGGAGACATATTGCCGGATAACGCTGTCGGCGCACTTCGTGACTGGCACAGCGCTCGCGTGTCCGACTCACGGGCTCAGCAAATCATTTGGATCACCGGTGCCATCGACAGCAGCGCGCTGTGCGCGGTCGAGCAGCACCTCGCGACTCCAAGCGGCCACGGTCGCTGCTGCATCCACCACATGTGCCCAGGTGCAGCGGTTGGCGAACAGCATGCCAGGGACATCGAAGGTACCGCCGCGGCTGATGTAGCCAAGGGCGCGAGTCTTGGCGGGGCCACTGTCAATGCGGCGCAGAATGCCAAGCATGGGTTCCGGGCGAGTGTGCGTGACAATCACGCGCGGCAGGCCCGATGGGAACAGTGTGCTAACGGTTACGTCGTCATCGACGAATTCAGCTTCGATGGCATCGCGTGGAATACGCAGGCGGCCGGGTTCCAGGACGACGGTGACACAGGCGCACTTGCCCAGCTCAGCAAGGTGCTGCTGTGCCTTGATTGCCTCGTCCAACTGGTAGGCGCCCAGCGCGATGAGTTGCACCTCGGCATTGGCGGGATTGCCTATCAGATGGGCTGCGCCGTCACTGATCAGACGTTGCGCCGATTCGGCGTCGAAGCGATTCTCCACGTCGCGCTTGGAGACGATCAGGCAAGCAAGCTGGCCGTGTCCAGCATAGACGTCACGCAGTGCGGCGACGGCGGTATTGCCATCCACCGGGAACAGCACGCGCGAGGTGTCAGACATTTCGCCCAGCAGGGCTTCACCGATGGTCGGATCTTGGTGCGACTGTTCGTTCTTCGCATTCTCCCAAGTGTGCGAGGTGACGATAAGCGGCACCGACAGCCAGTCGGCTGGCCGGCCGGCCTGACGCTGGTGGCGGGCGAAGATGATTTCCTGCCGTATCAGGCCAAGCATCTTGACCGCGAAGGCCTCGTAGCTGACGACCAGATTCAGTCCGCCTTTGTTGCCGAGTGCTGCCGCAGCCACAGCTTCCTCGTTGAGCGCGGTGATGATGGCGCCGTGCAAATCCTCAGGCACACCGGCTTCGGGCTCGTTGACGCGGTGCTTGAGCAGCGCCAACGTGCCGCCCATTTTGTTGCTGGCCAATTCGTCAGGGTTGCCGATACGCATGCGCATATCGGGATTGGCCTTGGCGAATTCGACAAACCACTGATCCAGAGCCGTCATTGCACTGCCTTCGCTGCCTGGTGTCTCCCAGCATGGCTCGGGCAGTTTGGGCGCGGCGGGATGGCGATGCGCCATCGGATTCGCGCTCTCCAGCGGACGTTGTTGGGCGGCATGGCACGCGAAGGCGTCGAGTGCGGCGTTGAGTTCAACAGGCGGAACGAACAGCGCCGCCGCGCTCTCGTTGAACAGCCCGCGCATGGCGGCATCGGTGTGTGGATTGCCGCTCAGCGGCAGGTTGTGCGCGGCATTGCTGCCTGCACCGGGAAAGCCGAAGCCCTTCTCGGTCTCGGCGATCACGTAAGGCAGAGGCGCCGGATAGCGCCGATCCGGATCGGCGGCGAAGGCATGCAGCGTGTCCTCGGCTTTGATGATCGCCCAGGCGATCGCGGACGGGTCGCGACCATCGACGATCACTGGATCAAAGCCGTTGTGGCGCACGTCTTCAGCCAGCCATTGCGCACCGCCTTCTTGCATGATCTGAGTACGCTGCTCGATGCGGCGGCCATTGAGAATCATCACCGGCACGGCGAAGCCGCTGTCCTGCGCGCGCCACCAGCGTGGTGCCCAGTCCGGGCCGCGCTGTTCCTCGAAGGCACCGTCGCTGAGAAAGGCAACCAGCGATTCGCCAGGCAGCGGCATGTGGATGTACTGCAGTTCGGCAAAGCCGAGGTAGCCGCCTTCGGACACGGCGCCGGCAGTGTTGGGGCCGGCATGGCTGCCCAGCGGCACAGCCGGGAGGCCCTGCGCATTGATGGCATAGGAATAGAAATCAGCGCACAGGCGCGACAGGCCTTCCTCACTGCGGTCGTAACGGCCCCGCTGCGCGGGCGAGATGTCGCCGGTGAGCGCATTGACGGCTTCGATGGCGGCGACGCAGTGGCCTTGGCCCATGATCCAGCCGCGCGTGCTGCCGGTGAGCGCGTTGGCGAGCAGGTAGCCGACGAAGGCCTGCACCATGTTCAGCGAGCCACCGGTGTGGCCTTCTGGCGTCAGCTTGAAGTCCTCCTCAGCCAGTAGCGCGCCGGACAGGTCAATGCGCTTCGCATAGGTCATGTGCGCGACCACGTTCATTGCCACGCAACCCAAGCGGTCGGCGGCAGCAAGGAAGGTGTAGGCCGTCGCCTCATCGGCAACGCGGCCATCGGCGATCAAACCGGCTACCAATGCATCTACACGTGCGACGGTCTCCTCGTGATGGACGATGGGGCCGTGGCCGGCAAACCAGCGCTGGCGAATGATGGAACCGGTGGTCATACGATTGTCCTTCTTTGGTGCCGATGAACCCTGCGTGGGACATCACCCGGCGATCATGAGTTTCTGCGTACAGCGTGCTGCGATCCATTCCTCGTTGGTGGGCTCCAACGCGACACGCACGCGGCTGCCAGTGGTGGCGATGACGGGGGCATTAATGGTGTTGGCATCGGCATCGAGCTTGATGCCGAGGAAGGCCAGGTCGCGGCAGACGCGCTCGCGCACGAAGGCGTTGTGCTCACCGACACCGGCAGTGAACACGAGCAGATCCAGGCCGCCCAGGACTGCAGTCAGCGCGCCGATCTCGCGCACGATACGGCGCACGTAGAGCGCCAGCGCGATGCGGGCGCGTTCGCCAGCCTCACCGGGATCATTCTCGTGCTTCACCACCACGCGCGGTTCGGCCGAAATCCCGGAAACACCGAGCAGGCCGGACTGGTTGTAGAGCGTGCTGCCCACTTCTTCCAGCGAAAGTCTTTCGACCTCCATCAAGTAGAGCAAAGCGCCGGGATCGAGCGAGCCCGTGCGGGTGCCCATCATCAGGCCGTCGAGCGCGGAAAAGCCCATCGTGGTGGCGACGCTTTCCAGGTTCTGCATAGCGCACAAGCTGGCCCCGCTGCCGAGGTGCGCAACAATGGTGCGGCCTCGTGCCAGATCACCATGGCGCTCGGGCAGAGTGTGGCTCATGTAGTCGTACGAAAGCCCGTGGAAACCGTAGCGGCGCAGACCACGTTCCCAGGCCGAATACGGTAGCGGCAGGATCTGCTCCACCTTCGGCAGGCTGTGGTGAAAGGCAGTGTCGAAACAGGCCACTTGCACGATGTCCGGGCGCTGCTCCAGCAAAAGTCCCATCGCCTTCAGCGGGAACGGTTGGTGCAGTGGGGCCAGCGGAATGTAGCTGCGCAGGTCGTCCAGCATCTGCTGGGTGACAAGGGTGGGGGCCCAATAGCGGCTCCCACCATGCACTACGCGATGCGCCACGGTGGTTACGCGGCGGCCATCGAGGCGTTTGCTGATGCGTTCCTGAATAAACTGCAGGGCGGCGGTGTGCGGATGCTCGGCATCCAGTTCCACCGGAAACGGCTCCACGCCGGATTCGCCGAAATTCGGTGCAGGCTCGCCGATACCTTGTACCTTGCCGTTCCAGAGCGGAGTGCGCGGCAATGGGTCGGCATCAACAGGGAATACTGCGAACTTGATGCTTGAGGAACCGCAGTTGAGCACCAGGATGAGGCTCGGCTGTGAGTTGCTCATCGTGACTCTCTCGATCGTGATTTCTTATGCGAACCGGTCTGTGAAAAATCCCTGTCAGTGTTTCCCATAGAACTGCTCCACGAACGATTGCCGGAAACTTTGATGACAGGCAAGGCAGCTTTGTTGCGTTTTGGAGAACGCTGTAATCACGGCCTGGCCGTCGCCCCGCTTCGCGGCATCCCCCATGGCGGTCGCGGCGTCGTGGACGTGGCCATCGAAGTCTCGAAACTTTCCGGCATCAGTGCCAAGCCAGCCGAGGATGCGCATCTTTTCCGAAAGGGGCGGTTCGGCGTGCTTGGCGATTTTTGGCGCCAACTCGGCGACCAGCGCCCATTCTTCCTTGGAAATCGCGCCAGTGACGGCTTGCATGTCACGGCCAAGCTTCTCCATGACGGTGCGCAGTGCCATTGGTTTCGTGGCCTCTACGGACTGTGCGCCAAGTCCTGTTGCGGTAATGGCCAAGGCCACGGACAAGGCGACTGTGAAAAGCGAGCGGGTGTTCAAGGGGTGGCTCACGGGATTCTCCATGGGGGTCGTTGATGAATGTTTTGCAAACGGGCTGATGGTGGCTGGCATGCTCAAAATTCGATGCTCAGGGCAATCGATCCGAAGGCGTGGCGGCCGATCTGCTGGTCGAACTCGCGGGTTCTCCAGACGCGCATGACTGCAAGCCGCACGCCGTGCCCGGCAACAATCCATTGGCTGCTGATGCCGATGGCCGCCTGAACGACCCAGGGCCGACGGCTAACGTGGTGACTGTGGCGAAACAGGTTTCCGTCGAGCGAGAAGTCCCAGGCGACCGCCTTGGCCTCGAGGTTCAGGAAGACATGCGCGCCGGGTTTGGGCGCCAAGGCCGATTGCGGTGTTGTCGTGCGCAAATCGGCAACCGCTGAAGGTGGCCGGTTTTCCGCGCCAGGGCGGATTGGATAGCTGCCGAAGTCGTTCGGAATGTTCCAGCCGGCCCGCCATTCCAAGCCGGTGCTGGCCGCGGTTTCAATGTTTCCGATCCGCAGGGCATAGCTGCCGATCACGTCGCTGTCCCATCCTGGCTGGACGGCACCCTCCGTGTACGACTTGAACTTGCGCTCCATGGCCATCTGGAACGCAGGCTCGTTGCGCAACTGGTTGTCCCAGCCGCGAAATCGCTCGATGCCACGCACCCGATGCACCAGATCCTGCGACTTCTCTGCCAGCGACCAGGGGCCGATCACGCCCAGGGTTAGTTCGCGTACGTCCAGCATTTCATAGCTGGCAGCCTGTGGGTGGATTCGGCGATTCCACGCCAGGCCCAGGTAGAGCAGGCCAGCGTACGGCCGATCGTCGGCAATCAGATCGGTACGCGTCTTGTCCTCGGGTGTGTACATAGACTGGCCAAAGCGAACGACGAGGTTCTGCGATGCCGGTTGGTCGCCGGTATCGCGCCAGAAGCCGGGATCGGCCCAGCCGATGAAGCGGGCGTACAAACCAATCGGCTGTGGCAGGCACTCGGGACGGAGCTCGCCTTGCAGATCACGTGAGACTGCTGTTAGCGCGACACCGTTGGTGTAATTGCGGTCGGAGCCGGTGAATAGATCGTTCTCCAGGCGCAGGGTGCCACCCCGCCAGCGCAGGGATTGCCCTGGCGAGCAGGAGGGAGGATCTGCAGAGAGCGAGAAGTCGGAACCGAAAGCAGAAATCGGGCTGAACAATGCACAGGCAATCAACAAGGTGGCGCACTGCATCGACTGCTGCACCTTGGTGCCGCACAGGCTCCGGCAATACCCGTCGATGCCGATCATGTCGCCCCATCGCCTGCTGCCCTGTTGACGTAAAAGCGTTCGAGGGCACTAACGATTTCCTCGGCTTCGTCTACGCAGGTGAACAAGTCGAGATCGGATGGAGAGACATAGCCTTCGTCGAGCAGAAGATCAAAATCAACTACGCGACGCCAGAATGCACGGCCGACCAGCACCACCGGAATACGCTGCATCTTTCCGGTCTGGATCAAGGTGAGCACCTCGAACAGCTCATCGAGCGTTCCATAGCCACCGGGGAAGGACACTAAGCCCTTGGCGTGCAACAAGAAGTGCATCTTGCGCAGCGCGAAATAGTGGAATCGGAACGCCAAATCCGGGCACATGTAGGGGTTGGGTGCCTGTTCGTGGGGCAGCGTGATGTTGAGGCCAATCGAACGTGCGCCGACCTCGAAAGCACCGCGGTTGGCGGCCTCCATGATGCCGGGCCCACCCCCGGTGACGACGACGAAATCACGGCGGTTTTGCTGCTGGAAACGCGCCGAAATAAGGCCCGAGAAACGCCTCGCTTGCTCGTAGTGACGTGCCTGTTCAACCCGGCGATTGGCTCGGGCAAGCTCTTGCCTCAGCCCGACATCCTCCGGAGTGACGCGCGCCAGACGCTCCAGCGCGCCAAGACGGGCTTCTGCCGTCTCGGCATCGCTCACGCGTGCGCTGCCGAAGACCACTACCGTCGAGCGAATGCCTTGCTCGTGCAGGATGCGGTCAGGCTTGAGCAGTTCGAGTTGTAGTCGCAGAGGCCGCAGTTCTTCCTGGCCAAGCAGCTCGATGTCTTCGTACGCAAGGCGGTACGTTGGCGACTCGCGGATGGCGCGCAGGCGTTCATCGAGATCTTCGGCGGGCTTCATCACTCGTGCGCCAGAAAGTCCGGCCAGCGCAGCGCATGACCATACTCGGGCACCGTGACCTGCCAGCCGAGTTGCTGTTGCAAGAGTTCGGCGAAGGTCTGGGCGGCGGACAGTTCCCCATGCACCACGAAGGTTTGCGCCGGGGGGTGAATAAAACCCCGAGCCCAATCCAGCAACGCCTTTTGATCGGCATGCGCCGAGAGGCCGTCCACGCTGTGGATCGCAGCACGTACCGGAATGTCCTCACCGAAGATGCGCACGCGTTCGGCCCCCTCGATCAGGCGTCGGCCAAGCGTCCCCTGCGCCTGGAAACCGGTAAACAAGATGCTGCATTCCCGGCGCGGCAAGTTGTGGCGCAGGTGGTGCCGGATACGTCCCGCATCGCACATGCCGCTGGCAGAAATGATGATGACCCCGGAGCGGATCCGCTTCAGCGCCATGGACTCCTCAGCGCTCGCTGTGAAACTCAGGTATGGGAGGTTCTCGCCGCGCGCGTGCCATCCTGCCAACCGTTTCGCCTGTTCGTCGAACAATTCGAGATGTTCTCGCGTGATGCGCGTGGCCTGCGTGGCCATTGGCGAATCGACGAATACCTTCGGTTGCCGCAGCCGCCCCTCGCAGGTGAGTCGGTGCAGGTGATAAAGGATTTCCTGGGTTCGGCCGACCGCGAAGGCCGGCACGATGACATTGCCGCCGCGTTCGAACAATGTCTTTTCGACGATGCCGATCATTTCCTCTTCGGTCGCCGAGAAATCCTTGTGCTGGCGGTTGCCGTAGGTGGACTCGATGACGAGGATGTCGGCGTCCTCGATGGTTGTCGGGTCGCGCAGTATCGGGCGCGCCGGTTGGCCGAGGTCGCCACTGAAAACGAGCTTTGTCGGGTAGCCATATTCGGTGACCCAGACCTCGATGATGGCCGACCCAAGAATGTGCCCGGCATCGCGGAAACGGGCGCGCACCCCGACGCGGGGCGCGAACTCCCGGTCGTATTCGATGCCTCGCACCTGCTGCAAGCAGTCGCTGGCATCCTGCAGCGTATACAGAGGCGGCAGTGCGTCCTTTCCGCGGAGTCGCTGCGCATTGCGTTTTGCATCGCTCTCCTGGATGTGGGCACTGTCGGGCAGCATCACGCCCAGCAGATCAACCGTGGCGGGAGTGGCGTAGATGGCCCCCTTGAACCCGGCGCGCGTGAGTTTTGGCAATAGCCCACTATGGTCGATATGGGCATGGGTCAGGAGCACGAAATCAATCGACGCCGGGTCGAACGGGAATGGCTCATGGTTGCGGGCCGCCGCCGTGCGGCCGCCCTGAACCATGCCGCAATCCACCAGGAAGCGTACGTTGAGCCCTTCCACCAAGAAACACGACCCGGTGACTTCGCGCGCAGCGCCCAGAAAATGCAGTTTCATGGGATGCTCACTCCGGTTTTTTCTTTTGTATCGGGCAAGTGCTCAGGCCAAGCAGACGGTAGCCCGGACAGCGGCCAGCCAGGCCGGTGATGAGGGGCATGATTCCGATGAGTCCCAGCCAACGCCAGGATGAATCCAGCCACAGCGGGAGGCTGAGCAGAACCAGTCCGACGACGATGCGGACAATGCGGTCGAGACTTCCAACGTTGATTTGCATGACGGTCTCCTTGTGTTGAGTCAACGGCTTGAAAACGCGAGGGGGGCGGTAGCGCCACGAAGCGAATGGGTTGCGGTCGGTGCCGCCGTGGATACGTCCCAGCCACCACCAAGGGCCTTGTACAGCGCCACCAATTGCACGGCGGCGTTGGTATGTGCCCGCGCGGCTGCGGTTTCGGCCTCGTGCAGGCTGCGCTGGGCGGCCAGCAGTTCGACCAGCGCGATGTCGCCTGCCGCGTAGCGCGTCCTGGCGTGGCCGTAGCTGGTGCGCGCCGCATCCAGTGACATGCCGCGGCGCGCCAAAGTATCCAGCCCGCCGTGGTAGTCGACCAGCGCGCGTTCGGCGTCGCCCAGCGCCGCTAACACGGCCTGCTCATAGGCCAGCGCGGCCTGGCGCTCGGCGGCCTCGCGTGCCCGAATTTCGGCTCGCACGCGGCCGCCGTCGAACAGGCGCCAGGAAATCAGCGGCAGGATGGAGAAGCGCGAACTGGATGCATCGAACCAGTTGCCCGTGCTGAGTGCCTGAAACCCGCCACCCACACCGATGGAGAGTTTGGGAAACAGCTCGGCCGTGGCCACGCCGATGTCGGCGGAACTTGCCGCCAGGCGTCGTTCTGCGGCCAGCACGTCGGGGCGCCGGCGCAGCATGTCGGCGCGCTCGCCCACCGGCAGCGCCCGCAGCGTGCTCGGCGCCAAGGGGCCATCAAGCAGCGCCAACTCCCGCTCCGGCGGTGCGCCCAGCAGCACGCCCAGGCTGAGCACCGCGGCGCGCTGGCGCGCCTCGATATCCGGGATGAGCGCGTTGACTGCCGTCCATTGGGCGTACGCTGCCTCTACATCGGCGGCCGACGCGTCGCCCAGCGCATGCCGCAGGCGCACCAACTCCCAAGTCTGCTGCAGCGTGTCCAGCGTGGCCTGTTGTGCGTGCAACTCATAGCGGGCGCCGACGGCGTTGAACCAGGTGCGCGCGACCTCGGCCACGATGCGCATGCGTACGCCCTGTGCCTCGGCTTCGGTCGCCTGCAGGCGGGCGCTGGCGCCTTCCAGGGCGCGCCGCTTGGCCCCGAACAGGTCGGCCTCCCAGGCCGCGTCGAAGCCCGCGTCGTAGATGGTCTGCGTGGCGTCAAGACCGGGGATGGAGCCTACGGGCAAAGGGCCGTTCTCGCTTTGACGGCGCCGGTTGACGCTCGCGCCAGCGGCGGCGGTGGGCAATGCTTCGCCGGCCACACGATCGCGCAGGGCGCGCGCCTCATCGATGCGTGCCGCAGCCTGGCGCAGATCCAGGTTCTGTGCCAGCGCCGTGACCATCAGGCGATCGAGGACGGGATCATCCAGTGCAGACCACCATTGGCTTAAGTCTGCGGATTGGGATGCGCTTGCCAACGGCAGAGTCCAGCCGCTGCCGATGTCGACCGGCGGTGGCTCGCGGTAGTCGGGGCCCACGGTTGCGCAGGCAGTCAGCAGCACGCAGGACAGTGCCAGCGCGAGGGGACGTACGCGCCCAGGGGTCAGGCCGGTGGCGGTTGCGCGAAGAAAGGGTGTGCGGGTCTTGGATTTCATTGCAGGCGTCCTCGGACGAATACGGTGGCCATGGTCAACGTGGCGAGGGCGATGACCGCCAGCGGCCACAGGCTGGCGAGAATGTCACCGGTCGGCATGGCCTTGAGAAAGCTGCCTTCGACGATGATCAGGAAGTGGGTCAGCGGAATGGCCTGAGCCAGCCATTGCAGGACGACGGGCATGTTTTCCACAGGCGTGGCAAAGCCGGACATCAGCACCGCCGGAATACCGACGGCGAACGCGCCCAGGATGGCCTGCTGCTGGGTCATGCTGACGGCGGAAATCATCAGGCCGATGCCAACCACTGAGGCGATGAACAGCACCAGGCTGGCAAGCAGCAGCGCGAACGAGCCCGTGAACGGGATGCCGAACAGGAAGACGCCCGCGCTGATCATGAACAGGCCCAGTAGCGTGCCGATGGCCAGCGCCGGCAGGGACTTGGAAATGATGATTTCCGGCGTCGAGGTGGGCGACACCAGCAACTGGTCGAAGGTGCCGAGCTCGCGTTCGCGCGCTATCGATAACGAGGTGATCATCAACGAACTGAACAGCGCCAGGATGCCCGTGAGGCCGGGCACGATGTACCAGCGATAGACCAGGTTCGGATTGAACCAGTGGCGCACGACGACCGGCGTCGGCGCTTGCGCGTCGGGCACGACCTCAGCGCCGACCTCAGCAGCGATGGAGGACAGATAGGCCACAGTGATTTGGCCCGAGTTGCTGCGCCGGCCATCGACCAGCACCTGCGCGCGGCCGCTGTCACCGGCGGCGATGGCGCGCGAGAAATCGACGGGAATAGCGAGCGCGGCGATCACCTCGCCGCGGTCGATCAGTTCGTGCAGCTGCAGCTGGCTGTCGACATGCCGGACGTGGGTGATGAAGCGGGCACTGTCGAGGCGCTGCACCAGTTCGTGTGACCAACGCCCGGCGTCCTGGTTGTAGACGGCAATGTCGACGTTGCGCACCTCCAGCGTCGCGGCAAAGGCGAAGACCAGCAGTTGCAGGATGGGCGGCGCGAACACCACCATGCGGCTGCGCGGGTCGCGCAGCACGCTGAGCACTTCCTTGATGAACTGGGCGCGCAGGCGGGTGAACGAGAATGCAGAGAAGAACATCGGTTCACTCCAGGTTTTTGCGCGTGGCGCGCTTGGCGATCACGAAGAACAGCGCACCGATCGCCGCCATGGCCGCCAGGTTGGGCAGGAAGACGGCCCAGATGTCGCCGGCCAGGAACACTGTCTTGAGCGAATCGACGAAGTAGCGCGCCGGAACCGCCCGGGTGATGGCCCGGATCGGTGCGGGCATCGCGTCGATCTCGTACAGGAAGCCCGACAGCATGAAAGCCGGCAGGAAGCCCGAGAACAGCGCGATCTGCGCCGCCAGGAACTGGTTGCGCGCCAGTGACGAGATCAGCAGACCCTGGCCCAGCGCCGGCACCATGAACACCGCCGACAGCAGCAGCAGCGCTGCCAGCGAGCCCCGCATCGGCACGCCGAACACGAACACCGCCAGCGCCGCGGCGCCAAGCGTGGACAGCATGCCGAGCACGAAGTACGGCAGCAGCTTGCCGATCAGGATTTCGGCCACCGAGGCCGGTGTGGACAGCACCGCCTCCATGGTTCCGCGCTCCCATTCGCGCGCCACCACCAGCGCCGTTAGCATGGTGCCGATGATGGTCATGACGATGGCGATGGCTCCGGGAATCAGCGCTTGACGGCTTTCCAGCTCAGGGTTGAACCAGTAGCGCGGCTCCAGCACTACGGCCTGCGGCGGCGCCGCGACATCGAGCCCGGCGCGCCAGGTCTGGACCACGCCGCGCGCATAGTTCTCGACGTAGTTCGCGGTGTTGGGGTAGGAGCCGTCGGTGATGATCTGCACCAGCGGTTCGCTGCCACGCTGCGCCAGGCGCTGCTCGAAGTCCTGCGGGATCACCACGTAGCCGCGCAGGTCGCCGGAGATCAGTTGATCGGCCACTTCGCGCCGGTCATGGGCGAAATAGGCATCCAGGAAGCGCGTACCGGCAAAGGCCGCCGCAAGCTCTTGCGCCGCAGCGCCGGGCGACTCCAGCACCACGCCGACACGGACATTCTTCGCATCCAGCGACACCGCATACGCGAACAGCAGCAGCAACACCACAGGCAGCACGAACGCAATCAGCAGCGTCGAGGGATCGCGCAGCGCCTGGTAGCTTTCCTTGGTGACCAGAGCGATGAGGCGCCGCAGGTCGAAACGGCGCAAATCAGCCTGCGCGGTGCTATCCGCATTTTTGTGAGGTGCAGCGACGCTCATTTGGCGACCTCCATTTCACGTTCGGCGGACTCCACCAGATGAATGAAGGCATCCTCCATGGTCGGATCAGGACGTTCCGAACTGATGGCGATCCGCTTGAGTGCGTCGGGCGTGTCCAGCGCAATCAGGCGCGCGCGCGACAGCATGGCCACGCGGTCGCAATACTCGGCCTCGTCCATGAAGTGGGTGGTGACCATGATGGTCACGCCCTTTCGCGCCAGGCCGTTGATGTGGGTCCAGAATTCGCGCCGGGTGATGGGATCTACCCCTGAAGTGGGTTCGTCCAGAAACAGCACCGGGGGCCTGTGCATCAGCGAGCAGGCCAATGCCAAGCGTTGCTTGTGCCCCAGCGGCAGGGAATCGGGTGTCGAGGACAGCCAGCCGCCCAGATCAAAGGTGGCGATCATTTCCTCGATGCGTTCGCGCCGGGTTTCACCTTCCAGCCCGTAGACGCCGGCCGAAAATTCCAGGTTCTGCCGCACCGAAAGCAGGCCGTAGAGTGAGAACTTCTGCGCCATGTAGCCGAGTCGGCTCTTGGCTGCGCCGGTGGCGCGGCGCAGATCGTGCCCCACCACTTGCGCCTCGCCCGCAGTGGGCTTGAGCAGGCCGCACAGCATCTTGAAGGTAGTGGATTTGCCGGCGCCATTGGGCCCAAGCAGGCCGAAGATTTCACCCTTTTGCACTTCGAAGCTGACGTTGTCGGTGGCCGTGAATTCGCCGAAGCGCTTGGTGAGATTGCGGCAAGACACCGCAATGTCGGAACCCAGCTCGACCGGCGACAGGCGCTCGGCGAGCTGCGATGTACCGCCGGGGCCGCCGCCGAGAAGATCGATGAAGGCGTCTTCGAAGCGGGCCGGCACTTGGGCCAGGCGCACTTGGGCCTGATCCGCCAGCTGTTGTACGTCCTGCACGGTCGCGCCCTCGCGCAGCACCACGCGGACACCAGCGCCCTGAATCACACCATCGCTGACGCTGGGCAAATCCAGGACTTTCGTCAGGACTGCTCGGCGTTCGGTGCCGACATCTTCGAGACGGAAGCTCCGGCCTTTGAGCTGCGCGGTCAGCTCTTGCGGTGGGCCGTCGAAGAGCAACTGGCCTTCGTTGAGCAGAAGCACGCTTTCGCAACGCTCGGCCTCGTCCAGATAGGCGGTGGACCAGACCACCGCCATGCCCTCATCGGTCAGGGCCTGCACCATGCGCCACAAATCCTGGCGGCTGACCGGGTCCACCCCGACTCCAGGCTCGTCCAGCAGCAGCACCTTGGGTCGCGCCATGAGCGCACAGGCAAGGCCGAGCTTTTGTTTCATGCCGCCGGAGAGCTTGCCGGCCAGGCGCTTGGTGAAGGGCGCGAGGCGCGTGAAATCCAGCAATTCGGCGAACAGCGCGGCGTTGCGATCCGCATCCATGCCGCGCAACTGCGCATACAGCCGCATGTTCTCCATCACCGACAGGTCTTCGTACAGGCCGAAGCGCTGCGGCATGTAGCCGCTGGCGACGTGGATCGCGTCGTTGTCCTTGACCACGTCGAAGCCGGCCAGAGTGACACGGCCAGCATTGGGCACCAGGAGCCCGGTCAGAATCCGCATCAGCGTCGTCTTACCGGCGCCATCGGGGCCGACCAGTCCCGTCAGCCGCCCATAGTGGATGCGTGCGCTCAAGCTCCGCAGGGCCTTTACGTCGCCAAAATGCTTGTTCAGGCCTTCGATGACGACGGCGGCGTTATCGGCGCTGGCGCTTGTAGGCGTGGTGGCCATGGCCGTGTTCGCCTGCATCTCAACGCTCCCCCACGCGCGCGCCAGAGACTGGTTTGGCATCGACCGCTATCGTCACCGGCATGCCCTGGCGCAAGGCGGCGTCGGCATCGGCTTCGTCGATGACGATGCGCAGGCGATAGACCAGATCCGTGCGCAAGTCCGTTGTCTCCACCGTCTTGGGCGTGAACTCGGCGCGCGGCGAGATGAAGCCGATCTGGCCGCGATAGACCTTCTCCGAAGAATCGCTCTTGACGCGCACCGCCGTGCCGGGCGCGATGCGCCCCAGATCCGGCTCACCCACGTAGGCGCGCACATACACAGGCTTATCCAGACTCAGGCTGTAGACCGTGCTCTGGCTCGCGACCATGCTGCCGGGTTCGCGCACCCGCGCGATGACGGTTCCGTCGCTGGGCGACGTCAATTCGGTGTCCGCCAGGGACGTAGTGGCTTGCGCTGCTGCTGCCTGCGCGGCCGCCAGACGAGCCTCTGCCGCGGCGATGTCCTCTTTGCGAAAACCTTCGATTGCTTGCGACAAGGCGGCCTTGGCTGCTTCGGCGCCCGCGGCGGCCTGATCCCTTGCGGTGCGGGCGGCATCGACCGTACGCTGGCTGCTGGCGCCCGATGCCAGCAGGCCGCTCTGGCGCTGAAGATTGCGCTCGGCCTCGGTGACGAGCGCCTGAGCTTTCTTAAGCGCCTCGCGCGCCTGGGTGATCTCCTGCGGCCGCAGGCCACGGCGCAGCTTGGCCAGTTCCGCCTGCGCCACCTGCACCTGGGCCTGTGCCGCCACAAGGGCGTCCCGATACGGTTGCGCGTCGAGCGCGGCCAGGCGCGCGCCGGCGCGGACGGCATCACCCTCATCGAAAGCCATCTGCATCACGCGCCCGGGCTGGCGGAAGGCCAGTTGCACCTCGCGGATGTCTACGTTGCCGTAGAGGCGCAACGCATCTTCCTTGTTACGGTCGCGCGATAGCCAGAACGCCAGTGCGCCGCCAAGAGCGATCACGACGACAGCGATCACGGCCCAACGAATTTTTTTGATGGAGAGGTTTGGAGTGGTCATTGAAGGGTTTCCGCTAGATAAATATGTTCAGTGCTCGCGCGCGGTCGGCACATTCGCCGCTGACCGGCGCCAAGCCATGGCCGCTATGCCCGCCCACACCAGCGTGCGCAGCGTCATGGCCGCCGCCGTCCGCCGCTCCCAGGCGCCACCCAGAACCACATGCACTCCGAAAGCCAGGAACACGAGCGCACTCGCCACCGCGATGGCAACCGCCAACCACATAGCCCAGCGCCGGCGCATCCACAAGCCAACGCCCGCGACGATGTAGGCGAAACCGGCCAGAAAATTGAACCAGAGCACGAACGGCACATAGTGGCCGGCTGCCTGGCGCGCCGCACCGTCGACAAACAGCACTGCGCCACCTTCCTGGAGGGTCAGCAGGCCAAATCCGATGGCAATCAAGGAAATCACACGCATCCAGATCGCGCGTCCGCTGTGTGCCGTCATGTTTGTTGCTCCCGATTTATCGAAGGGTTTGGAGGTCGCAGTCGCGCTTGCGGAGCAGACGGATCCTTCATTTGGTGCTTTCGATGCCACGCCGATAGATGGCAAACACGCCCGGCGCGTCTCGCCGAATGCGACTGACCTTGCCGGCCAGCAGCGACTGCATGACGAGTCCCTGGATCGTGCCGATGAACAACACGGCGGCGGCATCCACATTCAGATCCGCATCCAACTCGCCCTGCACCTTGCCGGCTTCCATCAAACGGCGCAGGCGCTGTTCGTATTGACGAATCAAGGTCTGCACCATCCGCTTGGCGAGTGTCTCGCCGGAGCGCTGCAGCTCTCCGAACAGCATGCGCGGCACGCCGGGATGCTTGGCCACGAAGTCGATGTGCGCCATGAACATGGCTTCGAGCGCCGCGGCAGGTGACTTAGCGCCTTCGGCCGCCTTGTCCACGCGTACCAGCAGACGCTCGCCGACCCAGGTCATCGTTGCCTCCAGGATCGCGTCCTTGTTAGGGAAGTGACGAAACAACGCGCCCTGCGTCAAACCCATTCGATCGGCGATGGCCGTGGTCGTGATATCGGCCGGGTTTTGCTCCGCTGCCAAGTCGACCACGGCTTGCACCGTGGCTGCACGCCGCTCTTCGGCGGACAGATATTGAGGACGTTCGCTCATCGCTCAGACTCCATAAAGTAAGTGACCTATTACTATCCTAACACGCAAATTAACCATGACGCAAGATCAGAAAGCAGACAGGCTGTGGCGGTAAGGGCCAGCTCTTGTCCATCCGGTGCGCTCAACGACCGAGTTTGATGAATCTCAAGAAGCGAGCGCGCCATTCAAGCGGTTGACGAGGCATTCGACTGACAAGTCGGCTAGTTCGTTGAGGGTGCGGGAAGTTGATTCGCCGGGGCGCCAGTGGAAATTCATCCCACATGGCCAGCAAGGCTTGCATCTTTTCCTGCAAGCGATAAGATAGTAATAAGTCACTTGCTAAATGAGATGATCAAACATGAACCCCCTTGCCACGTCTGACAAGTCCGTGCCGGCACCATCCGAAATCTTTCACCCCGATGTCCTGGATACGCTGGCGAACGCCTGGCGGGCGCGCGCCACTGGCGGGCTGTCGCCGGCTGCGGGTTTGCTGGCTTGGTACGACTGGGCGCTGCACCTGAGCCTTTCACCGGGCAAGCAGCGCAGCCTGATCGAAAAAGGGCTGCACAAGCAGCAACGCCTGGCGCGCTACGCCGCGCACGCTGCAAGCGCTCAGGGCTGCCCAACGTGCATCGAACCGCTGGAGCAGGATCGGCGCTTCGCGGCTCCGGCCTGGCAGCAGTGGCCGTTCAACGTCATTCACCAAGGGTTCTTGCTGCAGCAGCAGTGGTGGCACAACGCCACCACCGGCGTGCGTGGCGTGTCGCGCCATCACGAGAACATGGTCACTTTCGCGGGGCGGCAGTGGCTGGACATGTGGTCGCCTTCGAATTTCGTCTGGACCAATCCGGAAGTGCTGGAAGCCATCAGAGCCAGCGGCGGCGCCAACCTGTGGCGCGGCGCCATGAACTTCTTCGACGATGCGCAGCGTCTCGCGCTTGAGGATGCGCCGGCCGGGGTCGAAGGCTTCGAGGTTGGCAAGGACGTGGCGGTCACGCCGGGAAAGGTGGTGTTCCGCAACCACCTCATCGAGCTGATCCAGTACACACCCACGACGCCCGATGTGTATGCCGAGCCGGTGCTGATCGTGCCCTCGTGGATCATGAAGTACTACATCCTAGACCTGTCGCCACACAACTCGATGGTGAAGTACCTGGTCGACCAAGGGCACACGGTGTTCATCATTTCATGGAAGAACCCGACCGTGGTCGATCGTGACCTTGGCCTGGAGGATTACCGGTGGCTGGGGGTCATGGATGCGCTGGACACGGTCACGGCCATCGTGCCCGAGCGCAAGGTGCAGGCGGTTGGCTATTGCCTGGGCGGCACCTTGCTGACGATCGCCGCTGCTGCGATGGCGCGCGACGGCGATGATCGGCTGCACAGCTTGACGTTGCTGGCGTCGGAGACCGATTTCCGCGAGTCGGGCGAAATCGCACTGTTCATCGACGACAGCCAGTTGGCTTGGCTAGAAGCCGGGATGTGGGACAAAGGCTATCTCGACGGCAAGCAGATGGCCGCATCTTTCCAGATGCTCAACTCGCGCGACCTGATCTGGTCCCGCCGCGTGCGCGAGTACCTGCTGGGCGAACGCCAGCAGTTCAATGACCTGATGGCCTGGAACGCCGACGTGACGCGCATGCCATATCGCATGCACAGCGAGTACCTGCGGCGCCTGTATCTGAACAACGATCTGGCCGAGGGGCGCTACCAGGTCGGCGGACGGCCGGTGGCGATCGCCGACATCGAAGCGCCGATGCTCATCGTCGGCACGGTGCGCGATCACGTCGCCCCTTGGCCATCCGTCTACAAGATGCACCTGCTCAGTGATGCGGAGCTGACCTTCGTCCTCACCAGTGGCGGGCACAACGCCGGCGTGGTCAGCGAGCCGGGGCACCCGCGGCGCAGCTACCAGATGGCGACTCGCAGCACCGGCGCCCGCTACGTTGATCCACAAACATGGCGCGCCGAAACCCCACTGAACGAGGGCTCCTGGTGGCCGGCCTGGCAGCAATGGCTGGCGCGGCGCTCGACCGGGCGTGTGACGCCGCCTGCGATGAGCGGCACGCAAACACCGCTTGGTGATGCGCCGGGAACCTATGTGGCAATGCGATGACATGACGCCCCGAGGCCTCAATTCAGCCACCCGACTTCGACCGGGACACTCCTGCGGGATGGCCCATACCCGCCCTAATGGGGCATCTCATGACCGTGGAGCAATGAAATGAACAGTGAACTGCCCATCCAACTTTACAAGGCCAATGCCGAACTGCAGCTTCAGATCACCCGTTTGCTGCAAGAAAGCGGCCATCACTGGCTGGAAGCCATGCAACAGCTCAGCGCTGGCAGCATGCTGGAGACCACCTCGCGCATCCAGAACCTCCAACAGGCGGCCGACTGGCAGGCGCTTGCAACCTTGCCGACCGAGGTGTTCTGGCGCCTGTCCCAGGGCCGCATGGGCGATACCCAAGCGGTCGGCCAGGCCGCCGCGAAAAGCCAGGCAGTCTTTGCCGATGGCTTGCGCCAATCGCTCTCGGCCTGGCAGGCATCCGTCTCCGAGGCATTCGGCGCCAGTGGTGACACAGCCTCTTTTGCCCAGCTTTGCCAGCAATGGGCCCAGCCCTGGACCGCGCCATCCACTGCGCCCCAGGGCAAAGCCAAGAAGTGAAGAGGTTGCCATGAGCATCCCTCAACGAACGGCCTTGGTGACCGGAGGCAACCGGGGACTGGGCGCTGCGATCGCCCGTTCCCTGCACGATGCCGGCCACCGCGTGATCGTCACGCATACGCCAGGCAACCCCACGATTGACCAGTGGCAGCACACGCAGGCGGCGCAGGGCTACGGATTTGCGGCCTACGGGGTGGATGTGTCCGACTACGAGTCGGCGCAGGAGCTGGCGCGGCGCATTCATGTCGATGGACATCGTATTGACATCCTGGTGAACAACGCCGGTATCACCCGCGACGCGACCTTGCGCAAGATGGACAAGGTCGGCTGGGATGCCGTACTGCGTACCAACCTGGATTCCATGTTCAACGTCACCAAGCCGTTCATCGATCCGATGGTCGAGCGTGGCTGGGGTCGCATCATCAACGTCTCGTCGATCAATGGCAGCAAGGGCCAGTTCGGGCAGACCAACTATTCGGCGGCCAAGGCCGGGGTCCATGGCTTTACCAAGGCGCTGGCGCTGGAAGTGGCGCGCAAGGGCGTGACGGTCAATACCGTCTCGCCGGGTTATCTGGCCACCGAGATGGTGATGGCGGTGCGTGAGGATGTGCGCCAGAAGATCATCGATGCGATTCCGGTCGGGCGCCTCGGTCAGCCAGCCGAGATTGCGGAGCTTGTCGCCTTCATCGCCAGCGAAGCCGCCGCCTTCATGACTGGTAGCAACGTCGCCATGAATGGTGGCCAGCACATGTATTGAGCGGCCATGGAATCCGCGCCACAAGCAATCAATTTCTGACGCTGCAATCCCCAAGACCAATCGACTTCGGACGGAATGCCATGTATTCACGACTCCTGGTGCCGCTGGACGGCAGTCCCACATCGCTTCTGGCCCTCGATCATGCCCGCGCTTTGGCCCATCTGAGTGGCGGCACGGTGATCCTGCTGCATGTCGTCGAGCCGACCCGACACAGCACGGGTTTCGAGCGTCCGAAGGTCTACATCGAGGACGTCCGTCCGCGCTTCATGGCGGCTGGACAGGCCTTGCTGGATGAGGCCGCCAACGGATTGCGTCAGGACGGACTTGCCGTGGAGACGGTGCTTCTTGAAAGCGGTGCCGAGCGCGTGTCGGAACAAATCGCCAAGCAGGCCGAGGCAAGTGCGTGTGATCTGGTCATCCTGGGCACCCACGGGCGTCGCGGCGTGGATCGGCTGCTGCTCGGCAGCGACGCGGAGCAGATCGCGCGCATCGCGCCGGTTCCCGTGATGCTGGTACGCCAACCGCACCGCAAAGGAATCACATGAACGAACAAACTTCTGAACACTTTAGTGCCGTTGCTCCCAGTGGTGTCGCGCGTCTCATCGCCCATGTCAAAGCCATGGCCCCGGTGCGCACTGCCGTCGTGCACCCCTGCGACGCGCTCAGCCTGGGCGGTGCACTGGACGCACGCGATGCCGGCATCATCACGCCAGTGCTGGTGGCGCCGCTTGCCAAGCTGCGCGCCGTTGCAGCCGATTTCGGGCTGGATCTGGGGGACAGTGAGATCGTTGATGTGCCGCACAGCCACGCTGCCGCGGCCACCGCCGCCCGGCTGGCTGGCAAGGGCGAGGTGCAGGCACTGATGAAAGGCAGCTTGCACAGCGACGAGTACCTGGGCGCCATTCTGGCCCCCGAGGCTGGCCTGCGCACCGAGCGCCGCTTGACGCACTGCTACATCATGCAGACGGCCAGCTACCCCCGGCCCTTCATCCTCACCGACGCCGCCATCAACATCGCTCCGTCGCTTGAGGACAAGGCCGATATCGTGCGCAACGCCATCGATCTGGCACACGTCATCGGTGTGCCCGAACCCAAAGTCGCCATCCTGGCGGCGGTGGAAACGGTGAACCCTCGCATGCGCTCGACGCTGGATGCGGCAGCCCTGTGCAAGATGGCCGATCGCGGCCAGATCACAGGCGGCCTAGTCGACGGGCCGCTGGCCTTCGACAACGCAGTCTCGCCCGAGGCCGCGCAAGTCAAGGGCATCCGGTCGGCCGTGGCAGGGCAGGCTGACGTGCTTGTTGTGCCTGATCTGGAAAGCGGCAACATGCTGGCCAAGCAGCTTGAGTTCCTGGGCGGTGCCGAGAGCGCCGGCATCGTCATGGGCGCGCGTGTGCCCATCGTGCTCACCAGCCGCTCCGACTCGCGCACCACGCGCCTGGCATCCTGCGCCATTGCACTCATGCTGGCCGAACGCAGGCGCGCCGCGCCGCCGTGAGGCGCTTGCGCCACCGATTCAACCCGCATTTCAAAATGGAGTCTTCACCATGAAATACAGCTTCAAGGGCAACAGCGCCATCGTCAGCGGCGGTGGCTCCGGCATCGGCGAGGCGACGGCCCGTCTGCTGGCCGCCAACGGCGTGCAGGTTGTTGTCTCCGACATCGACCTTGAGGCCGCACGGCGCGTGGTGGAGGCCATCGACGCCGCCGGCGGCCGCGCCGTGGCGCACGCCGGCAACACCGCCCGTCCCGACGACGCACAAGCAGCGGTGCAGTGCGCACTCGAACATTTCGGCGCCCTGGATCTGGCATTCAACAATGCCGGTATCAGCGGTACGCTCAAACCTGCGGGAGAACTGGCGGCGGACGAGTGGCAGCACGTCATCGACGTCAATCTCTCTGGTGTTCAATATGCCCTGCGGGCGCAGATTCCGGCCATGCTGGCCGCCGGTGGTGGTGCCATCGTCAACATGTCGTCCATCCTCGGCCTGGTTGGCAGCGCCACCGCCCCAGCCTACGTCGCCGCCAAGCACGGTGTCACCGGCCTCACGCGTTCAGCGGCGCTGGCCTACGCGGCGCAGGGCATCCGCATCAACTCCATCCACCCGGGCTATATCGATACGCCGCTGCTCAAAGTGTTGGACGAGGCGACGTTGGCGGCGCTCAAGGGCATGCACGCAATCGGGCGCCTGGGCCAGTCCGAAGAGATCGCCCACGCTGCCTGCTTCCTGCTCTCCGAGGGCGCCAACTACATGTGCGGCAGCGCGCTGGTGGTCGATGGCGGCTATACCGCCGCTTGAAATTACGGTCGCGGCTGAGGTCGGCAACGCCGGTGCAGCATCAAGGTGTGAGACAGGTGGCCTTTGCATTCTCTTTGCGGTGGTCGATCGTGATCGTTGCCGTGTTCGCACTTGGCGGCTGCGCGATTGTCAGCGAGTTCAAGCCCTCTGTGACTGTACGCGCAATGGCACCGGATGAATACGTTGCGCTACGGCGGGGCGATGTCCTCGGCACGGGAAAACTGAGTGCGTTGACTGTGCAGGCCCTCCGCGTCGCCGAAATTGATGAACGGGCCTGCGCAAAGAGCACCTCACTTGCTTGTATTGCGGCGATAGCCGCGGTCAAGGACATGGACGAAGAGACTAGGACATCGGCTCTGGCTGAGCTTTGGTTGCAGCATGCCGTGTCCATTTCAATTTCGGCTCCTTACACCGAATCCTCCTCCACTTCAGCTTGGATCGAGACGGCACGGTATGCGTATGCCTATCTCTTCTTTACCAGGCGCGCACCCGGCGAACGCGCGTTTGAGGAGCGGCAGACGCAGGTGCGCGACTGGTACAACTACGCAGTACAAAAAACGGTCGCACAGCTGTTTGGCGTACGCCAAGGGAAACCGGATGCGAAGGCTGTCAAGGCCAAAGGTGTGCTGCGTTTGGGTGATTGGACTTTGCGAGTTGACCTGAATGCTCGCCTGCCGAACGGCGCGGCAATGCCGCGCGAGTTGTTGCCTGCCAGCGCGCTGAGATTCCAAGGTCTGCGCGACATCTACCGTAGGGATGGCCTGGGCGCTGAACTGGTGGCCGTAACCGATGCCCAGTCGTTGACCAATCAAAACGGGTTACCCACCGGAGATGATTTTTCGACGAAATCCAACGCCTGGAACGAAATGCCCACCCCCAACGTGACGGTAGTGCTCCGCTTCGACGTGCGCTCTATGGAGGAGCTGCTGGCCTCGCACGAACTCGTCGTTGCGGTATATGACCCGCTGGTGCAAGACTATTTGTCGCTCCATGGGCAACGCGTTCCGCTGGCTGGCAATTTCACAGCGGGCTATGGTCTGTGGCTGGCACGCTCGGAGTTCAATCGGCAATCGTTGTTGGGTCTGCTTGGGCGTGACCGTGGAATCGATCAGCCGCGCCTGTATCTGATGCAGCCATTCGATCCACAGCGGCGCATCATCGTGATGCTGCATGGACTGGCGAGCAGCCCCGAGGCTTGGGTCAACCTGGCCAATGAACTTCTGGCCGACGAAGAACTGCGGTGCGCCTTCCAAGTCTGGCAGGTCTATTACCCCACGAACATGCCGCTGCCAGCCAATCATGCGGCAATCCGACAAGTTCTGCTGGCCGCTTTGCATCACTTCGACCCGGAGGATAAAACTGCAGCTTCACACGGGCTGGTGTTGGTTGGGCACAGCATGGGCGGAGTGCTCGCGCGGTTGATGGTCTCCACGTCGGATCAGCAATTGTTGAAATGGGCCGAATCGGATCCGAGGATCGATCTGAATCGTCTTGGCAAGAGCCGCGCCAAAATTGACCCTCTCCTGCAATTTCAGCCATTTCGAGGTGTTGAGCGGGTGATATTCATCGCCACGCCCCACCGTGGAACCGTGGTTGCCGGCCAAGGGTTTGGGCGCTGGGTAGCCGGATTGGTCCGCTTGCCGCTGACGCTGCTGGAAGCGCTCGCTGGCGCCATTCCGGCTCGCGCCTACACCATGGGAACAACCCAGGAAACGCTCCTGGAGCGCATTCCCAACAGCATTGATCAACTCGACGAAAAGGATCCTTTTGTCAAAGCCGCAGCGGAGCTTCCTATCTCGGGTCGGGTGTTATATCACTCGATTATCGCCAGGCAGAACACCGATGGTTCTCTTGCGGACTCCGACGACGGCCTGGTTCCGTACAGAAGTGCCCATTTGGAGGAGGCCGCCTCGGAAAGAATCATCGTGTCCGGGCACAGCGTGCAGGAGACCGCTGCTTCAATCGCGGAGATCACGCGAATCCTGCGTGAAGACATTGCAAGGCATCAGCTGACAACCGCAGACCTCCCTCCCGCCGAAAGGAGGGGGACTTGCCTCGCCTATTGATCGATTCAGTCATTGTCTTTTGATAATTTAGTGAGTAATATATCACTAGCTTTTGCAATTCGGATTGGACTGCTTGCATCGCAACCGGGACACTTTCGGTTCGGAGGACAGCGTCCCTGGTGTGCTCATATGAATGAAGCATCAGACCGCACCCCATAGAACATGGACGATCTGAAACGCTAGGAAGGGCATAAGTGGAATTGCGCCAACTTCGATGTTTCATCGCTGTCGCGGAGGAGCTTCATTTCGCTCGTGCCGCTGAACGGCTACACATCGACCAATCGCCGCTGTCTCGCACCATCAAGGAACTGGAGGAAGAACTTGGTGCGCGCCTGTTCGTTCGCACTACCCGCAGCACGCAACTGACCCGTGCAGGTCGATTGCTCTTGGAACACGTACCACGCATCTTTACTGCGCTGGAGCAAGCCCGCGATAGCGTCAGGTCTGCCTCCAATGGCTATCACGGGCAATTGCGCATTGCCTTGTCCGATGGCATCACGCCATCACGCTTGCCGGCGCTGCTTGCGCAGTGCCGCGAAGAAGACCCCGAGGTCGAGGTTCGGTTATTCGAGGTTCCGCTTGCCCAGCAGATCAAAGGCTTGCACGATGACCTATACGATGCCGGCTTTTCGATGGCCGATGATGTGGGCGATGGCATCGTGGCCACATCTGCCTGGGAGGACGAATTGATGGTCGCAGTACCTGCTCGCCATCCCGTGCTCTCCTTCAGGCAGGTTCCGCTGGAGGAAGTGCTGCACTATCCGCTGGTGTTGGGCGATCCGGCAATCTGCGAAGGCCATGCGCGTCAGGTCGAGCGCATCCTGCGCAGGCACGAGCAGGAGCCGCTGATAGTCCAGCACGTTTCCACCTTTGACCTCATGATGACTCTGGTTTCCGCCGGGTTGGCCTTGGGCCTGGCTGGCGCGGCGCACATCAGCTCCAGTCGCGAGCTTGGTGTTGTGGCTCGACCCTTGGCGGGTAAACCGCCGATGCTAACAACCTATCTGCTGCGTCGTGATGCGGAGACTCCAGAGATGTTGACCCGGTTCATTGAACGAGTGGCCTTCATTGACTCGGCAGGTAATCTGAGCAATGCCAAAAATTCCCGACCCACCCGATGAAAGGATCGGAACCATGAATAAGGTGATGCTGCTGATGCTGGCTGCCACACTGACTGCATGTGGACCCTCTCAACTTTCAGAAACGGTAGACGCGCTTACAGCCAATCCCGATCGCATCAAGGAGATTCAACGGCTGTGCAAGGAAGATCGCGCGAAGGTCGATGATGAACTTTGCCGACGCGCCGCAGAAGCCGCCAAGCGGCGTTTCTACGGTGATCGGCCGGAGCAGAAACCCAGGTAGTCACCCGCGCAGTCGCTTCGCTTTGGAAAAATCCTTCCGTTACCTCGCCACGCTGAAATGCGCTCGTGGTTGCAACCCCTTTCTTCCCCTCGCTACAGCAAGAACCCCTGCTTTTTTAGCCTCAATTCCTGCCATAACGGCCTTTGACCGTAAGCGCTCCACGAACCCCATCCTTACATAGCCGCGGGTGAGGCGGCATGCTCAGGCTTCCGTTTCTCAGGGAGCACGAACA
>NZ_ATJV01000059.1 GCF_000443165.1 Thauera terpenica 58Eu
CTGCGCGCGCTACCGACCGCGACCACTGTCGAACACTTCGAGGCCCTCCTGCCCTGGAATCTCAAGGCCGAGCATCTGATCACGGCGTAGCGAACCCGGGAAGAATGGGGTTTGTGGAGCGCTTACATTCAAATGGCGCTGGCGCGTGGTCACCGCTGGTTGGCGATGCTGGAATCCGGGGAGGCAGAAAGCCTGACGGAGGTTGCCGAGCGCGAGGGTATGGATCGGGCTTACGTGAGCCGGATGGTTAACCTCACTACGCTGGCGCCGGACATCGTGGCCGCCATCCTAGATGAAACGCTACCGTCAGAAGTGACGCTGTTTGATCTGGCATCGGGGACGCCGCTGCTATGGGATGAGCAGCGGGCGCAGATTCAGTCCGTGTGCCGCGTTGTCAGTCTCGCCGAGCCAGACGATTAATCTCATCTTGAATCGATGCGCAGCTCGCCATGACTGTTTCAAAGGTGGGCTGTTCAAAAGCCAGAAGTCCATCTTCCAGCATGGCTGCGTAGTCCTTCTCAAGCGCGTCCAGTGACGACCCCTGCGGGATCAACCGGAGATAACCCGAGGTCGCCTGGAAATAATCGACCTTGCCGCCGTCGACATCTTTCTCAGCGAAGAACATAGACTTGTGTTCGGCCACCTGCCGCGCCAACTGGTGATCGCTGGCCGCTGAAGCGAAGTGCGTCGTTTTGGCCAAAGCGGCGAGGTCATACCAGTGGCGTGAATAGCGATCTCCTCGCAGCCGCCCTTGCAGGCAGTACACGTGAGCCGCCGTCGCTTTCTCCCAAAAGGTACGCTCTGCCGCCATCACCAGGGGCTGCGCTGCCGGAACTGTCACCCCGTCAATGAGCGGGGCGATGTCGCAGGCCACGTGATGTCGCTGATGGGGTTCGCCGGTGGCTCGCGCACCAAACTCCAACTGGATCGTAGCTGCGGCGTAACCTGTTCCCTTCTTGGCCGCCGGATAAGTGATGATGAGCTTGTCACTGTCTTTGCCGGCCAAGCTCAGCTCGGCTTGCAGCCCGCTGGCCACCAACGCCTGCTCGATGACGGGTTGAACAGTTTGTTCAATCCATTGCGGCAAGCGGCTGCGCACCGCACTGGTGATCTTTTTCTCCTGGCTTGCTGACGCCGGGATGGGATTGCCATCGCGCAATAGATCCGACACCAGTTCGCGGATGTCGTAAGTCAGATCGATGTCTTCAGAGAAGCGGTCAATGACCTTGTACACCTTGGACAGCGACGTGCCGCCCTTGAAGGTCAGGCTATCGCCCAGCGGTGAGTCGTAGATTGCGGACAAGGCCCAGACGACCCAGATGTCTTTTTCCAGCAGGTGTGCTGGCCTGCCACTCCGACCTGCGGCCACCTCAAGGGCTTCGGACTGGTCTGCGGAACTGAGTTCAAACCAGGATTCAGGCATGTTCGCTGACCTCGCTCACCGCGCGTGCCATCCAACTGGGCAGGACGGCTCGAGCAGAGCGCATCGCAGCCCATTCCGCTGGCGGTAGCTTGGTGTGCAGCACCTTCAGTGCCGAGGATGCTTGCTCCGGGCCCAGCCAGGAAAGGGCACGGATCGCCATGCCGGCCGGACGCGCACCCAGAACCAGCTGCCACCGATTGCCATGCTTGAGTTCAACGGTACGATTGCCGAGCTGCAATTTGCGCGAGCGCCCCGAAGTCAGGAATACCTCACGGGTCGGCACCTGGGTGGTTAAACCCAGTGCGTTGGCTTCGGTGGCTCCGTTGGCAACGATCAACTCGCCGCTGGCCGACTCGATGGCCTTGACCACGGCTTCGGTCGAGGGGGGGCGTGCACCAAAGCGGCTGATCACCGGTGCGGCGTAGGCGCCTCGCCCAATGCGCATCAGCTTGCCTTCGCGTGTCAAACGGGTGAGGGTCTGATCCACCGCAGCTCTGGAGGCCAGATGCAGAAACTCTTTGGCTGACAGCAAGCCGCCTTCGGGCAAGGCTTGTGCAGCAGACAAGATGGTTTCAGCGAGATGGCTCATGGTCAGACTCCGTTTGTCAGAAGTGTATATCTACTTCTGACAAACTGCAAACAACAGATGAGTGCATGGCGGTGCTGGCCAAGGCCGAAATCACAGATTGCTTACCGATGCCAAAAAACAACCGTTTGATCAATCAACGCGCAAGCTGTTGATTTACATAGGTTGCTGGCGTGTCGCCTGCGGACTTCGGGCAGTTTTGAGCCGGACAGAAAGGAGAGAGGAATGGCCCGGAGAGAGCGCCATGTGGCCAGAGGGAAGCTGGCAGCCGGACTGTCGAAGTCCGCAAACCTACTCAGCGTTCCGCGCTAGTTCGCGGGGTCTGGCGGGAGCACATAAGAAAAAACCCCAACCGAGAGAGGTTGGGGTTTAAATATTGGTGGCCAGGGACGGAATCGAACCGCCGACACGCGGATTTTCAATCCGCTGCTCTACCGACTGAGCTACCTGGCCAAAGAGGTCTGCATTGTAGCTGCTGGCTTGGTTTCGTCAAGGCTCTTTTGCATTTTTTGCTCTTTTGCATTTTTCCTGCACGATTACGCCAGCGCATCATGCCTGCTTTCGATCGTCGCAGCGTGCAGCATGAACGCAAGCGAGATGGACGACGATGTGGGCCGTGCCGACCCGAATGCTGCGCTCCCGTGAAAAACTCGATAGGGCACTCGCGCAGGTCGTCACCCGGCAGGATGAAAGACCTGCATTGCACTTACGTTCAGACAACAAGCTGTTCAATGACAGATTGTGCGTGAGAAATGTCTGCTGACTCAGACCAGCGCGTCGACATCACCTTGCACCAGCGGCGGCGCCTGCAGGTGGCTACGCGGAAACACGATGCGCGCGAGCGTACCTTGCCCTGCGGGATTGGCATCGAGGGTGACGCTGGCGCGGTGCAGCTCGGCGATTTCGCGCACGATCGGCAGTCCGAGACCGGAGCCATCCACACCGCTCCCCAGCACCCGGTAAAAGCGCTCGAACACCAGCTCGCGATCAGACTCCGGGATGCCGGGCCCGCTATCTTCGATCTCGAGCACGGGCGAGCCGGCAAAACGCGTACGCACCGTCACATGGCCGCCCTGTGGCGTGTACTTGATGGCGTTGTCGACCAGATTTCTGACCAGCTCGCGCAGCAACACCGGATTGCCCTCCACCTGCAACTCGACCTCACCGCCTTCCGCACCAAGATCGATGTTCTTGGCCTGCGCGCGCGGAAACAGATCCAGTGCCACTTCGCGCACCACCGCGCCCAGGCTGACCGGCTCGACGGCGTAGAGCTTCTCGAAGCTCGCCTCGGCGCGTGCCAGCGACAGCAACTGGTTGATGAGGTGGGCAGCGCGCTCGGTGCTTTCGGCGATGTGGGCCAGGGACAGGCGCAGCTGCTCAGGATCGGTCTCGTGCAAGGCGAGCTCGGTCTGCATCTTGAGGCCGGTCAGCGGCGTACGCATCTGATGCGCGGCGTCGGCAATGAAGCGCTGCTGCGCCTGCAGGTTCTCCTCGAGCCGCATCATCATGTCGTTGAAGGCGATGATCAGCGGGCGCACCTCCTCCGGCACGCTCGCCGGCGGCACCGGCGACAGATCGGTGGGGCGCCGCCTGCGGATCAGGCTTTGCAGGCGGTTCAGGGGGGCGATGCCGCGCGACAGACCAACCCACACCAGCACGACCGCAAGCGGAATGATCGCGAACTGCGGCAAGAGCACGCCGGTGACCACTCGCGAGGCCAGGTCACTGCGCTTGTTGCGCGTCTCCGCCACCTGTACCAGCACCAGTGGCGAGCCCACGCCTTCGTCCGGACGCAGGAAGAGATAGGCGACGCGCGTCTCCTCGCCATGGATGATCTCATCGCGGAAGCGCACCTCCTCACCGGTGGCAAGGTAGGGCGGCATTGGCCGCGGGATGTCGGCGTCGCCGGTGATGGTGGTGCCGGCATCATCGGCGACCTGGAAATACAGCACATCGTCCTGGTCGGCGCGAAACAGCGCCCGTGGGGGCGCCGGGAACTGCACCACCACCTGCCCATCAGCCAGCGTCACCAGCCGCGACAGCGCGCGTACGCCATCGGCCAGCGCGAGGTCGTAGGGCTGGTTGGCGATGTTGTCGGCGACGTTATGGGTGACGATGATGGAGATCGGCCACAGAAACAGCAGTGGCGCGAGCATCCAGTCGAGGATCTCCCCGAACAGCGAGTTGGGTGGCCCGCTACGCCTTGCACCGACCGTTGTCTTCTCAGACTTTCGACGTCGGGGCAACATCCGAGCTTTCCAGGCAGTACCCCAGCCCGCGCACAGTCACGACGCGCACCCCGCTGTCTTCCAGCTTCTTGCGCAAGCGGTGGACGTACACCTCGATCGCATTGCTCGAGACTTCCTCGCCCCAGCCACACAAATGGTCCACCAGCTGGTCCTTGCTCACCAGCCGCCCGACGCGCAGCAGGAACACCTCGAGCAAGCCGATCTCACGCGCCGACAGCTCAAGCACCTGCTGGTCCACCTTCACCACGCGGTCAGCCTGGTCGTAGGACAGCCGCCCCAGCTCCAGACAGCGCGCCTGACCCGTACCGCGTCGGGTCAGCGCGCGTACGCGGGCTTCGAGCTCGGGCAGGGCGAAGGGCTTGGTCATGTAATCATCAGCACCGGCGTCCAGACCACGCACACGGTCATCGACGCCATCCTGTGCGGTCAGGATGAGCACGGGCATGCCCGACTTGCGTGCACGCAAGCGCTTGAGCACCTCGATACCGGGCAGTCGCGGCAGGCCGAGGTCGAGAATGAGCAAATCATAGGGCTGAGACGCCAGCGCGGCATCGGCATCGGCACCGTTGTCGACGTGATCAAGCGCATAGCCGCCGCGGCGCAGCGCGCGGCAGATGCCGTCGCCAATCACGGGATCATCTTCAGCGAGGAGGATTCGCATGTGACTCCGGACGTAAGTTGAATGTCAGCACACCTGCCTGGCGTCGGCCCTGCCATTGTTCTTGTGCTCGACCCTGGGCCACGCATCAGGGTCTGATTATCCCATGCTTTCCGCCCCCGTCGGCAGCACGCCGACCACCGGCGTAAACGATCAAGGCCCCGCTTCAGCGGGGCCTTGATCGTTTCATTCAGGCTGCAGCCGCGCTGTAGCGAGGCTGCAGGCAGGACATTACATGCCCATGCCGCCCATACCACCCATGCCGCCCATGCCACCCATGTCAGGCATGCCGCCCATCGGCTTGTCTTCAGCCAGTTCGGCGATCATGCAGTCGGTGGTCAGCATCAGACCCGCCACGGAAGCGGCGTTCTGCAGCGCGGTGCGGGTCACCTTGGTCGGGTCCAGCACGCCCATCTCAACCATGTCACCGTACTCGCCGGTGGCAGCGTTGAAGCCGTAGTTGCCCGACCCCTCGTTGACCTTGTTCACCACCACGCTCGGCTCGTCGCCCGCATTGGCGACGATCTCACGCAGCGGCTGCTCCATCGCGCGCAGCACGATCTTGATGCCGGCGTCCTGGTCATGGTTGTCACCCTTCAGGCCGCTCAGGGCAGCGCGCGCGCGCAGCAGTGCAACACCGCCGCCCGGGACGATGCCTTCTTCCACTGCAGCGCGGGTAGCGTGCAGGGCGTCCTCGACACGCGCTTTCTTTTCCTTCATCTCGACTTCGGTCGCAGCACCCACCTTGATCACTGCAACGCCGCCAGCCAGCTTGGCCACGCGCTCCTGCAGCTTTTCACGGTCGTAGTCGGAGGTGGTCTCCTCGATCTGCACGCGGATCTGCTTGACACGGGCCTCGATGCGCTCGCCCTGGCCAGCACCGTCGATGATGATGGTGTTTTCCTTGCCCACTTCGATACGTGCGGCTTGACCCAGATCTTCCAGGGTGGCCTTTTCCAGCGTCAGACCGACTTCCTCGGCGATGACCTGACCACCGGTGAGGATGGCGATGTCTTCCAGCATGGCCTTGCGACGGTCACCGAAGCCCGGAGCCTTGACGGCGCAGGTCTTGAGGATGCCGCGGATGTTATTGACCACCAGGGTGGCCAGCGCCTCGCCTTCGACGTCTTCAGCGATGATCAGCAGCGGACGGCCGGCCTTCGCGACTTGCTCGAGCACCGGCAGCAGATCACGGATGTTGGAGATCTTCTTGTCGAACAGCAGCACGAAGGGCTGCTCGAGGATGGCAACCTGCTTTTCCGGATTGTTGATGAAATAGGGCGACAGGTAGCCACGATCGAACTGCATGCCTTCGACGACGTCGAGTTCATTGTTCAGCGACTTGCCGTCTTCAACGGTAATCACGCCTTCCTTGCCGACCTTGCCCATCGCGTTGGCGATGATGTCGCCGATGTCGGCGTCGGAGTTGGCCGAGATCGAACCGACCTGGGCAATTTCCTTGTTGGTCGAGCACGGCTTGGAGAGCTTCTTCAGCTCTTCGATGGTGGCGACGACGGCCTTGTCGATGCCGCGCTTGAGGTCCATCGGGTTCATGCCGGCGGCGACGTACTTCATGCCTTCGCGCACGATCGACTGCGCCAGCACGGTGGCGGTGGTGGTGCCGTCACCGGCGATGTCGGAGGTCTTGGAAGCGACTTCCTTGACCATCTGCGCGCCCATGTTCTCGAACTTGTCCTTCAGCTCGATTTCCTTGGCGACGGAGACACCGTCCTTGGTCACGGTCGGAGCGCCGAACGAACGCTCGAGCACGACGTTGCGGCCCTTCGGGCCCAGGGTGACCTTGACTGCGTTGGCCAGGATGTTGATACCAGCGACCATGCGCTCGCGCGCGGAATCACCAAACTTGACTTCTTTAGCTGCCATTCTTCAGAACTCCAGAACTTGTTAGGTTAGCGTTTCAGGGTTGCAGGGAGGCTCAGGCCTCGACCACACCCATGATGTCTTCCTCGCGCATGACGAGGAGCTCGTCGCCTTCGACCTTGACGGCCTGGCCGGCATACTTGCCGAACAGAACCTTGTCGCCCACCTTGACGGCCATCGGACGCACCTTGCCGTCGTCGAGGATCTTGCCGTTGCCAACGGCCAGCACTTCGCCCTGGTCGGGCTTCTCACCGGCGGAGTCGGGGATCACGATACCGCTGGCGGTCTTGCGTTCGGCTTCCAGACGCTTGACGATCACGCGATCGTGCAGGGGACGAATCTTCATCGAGTGCTCTCCTATTTACAGATGAACGGATTGGGTTGCTTGGTGCGGGACAGGCCCGCTGAAAAAAATCGGGCTCCGGGCAGCGCTCTCGCCATCGCCCGAAGCTTGTTAGCACTCACTGTCGAGGAGTGCTAACACAGCGAGTACCAATAATAGGGACGGGGTAGGTGGATTTCAAGTGCGCAAACGATAAGTTTTTTTGCGGGACCCGAGCGCCACTACGTGCAGCCAATCAGGCCAGCGCCCAAAGCTGAAGCACAGAGGAAAAGTCCTGCGCTAACGCCTGATCGAAGAGCAAGGCCAGGCAGATTTTTCGGCACGAAACTCCGACCCCCTGCGAGTGGCCGAGGCCCGGATGCAGTCAAGTCTATGAATATTTCACTCGGAGTGTGCATTAATCACGCCAAAGAGCAGGTTTACCCCAGCCGGCTGGCTCGATTCCAGACGCATTTGAGCTCAAAATGGCGGGCTGTCCACTTTGGTGACAACCAGCGCTTCGCTTGACCCCATGCACGACGACCGCCGCCTGTTCTCCCCCTCCACCGAACGCAATCGAACGCACATCCTGCCTATCCTGCAGCGTGTGCTGCCCGCTGCCGCCGAAGTGCTGGAGGTTGGCAGCGGGACCGGAGAGCATGCGGTGTATTTTTGCGCCCACATCGCGGACCTGCGCTGGCAGCCCACTGACGCCGACCCTGCCGCGATCGACTCCATCCTGGCCTGGATCTCGCACTCCGCGCTCACCCGGATTGCCATGCCCCTCGAGCTCGAACTGCAAAGCACAAGCTGGCCGGTACAGCGCGCGGACGCAATCGTGGCCATCAACGTCCTGCACTACACCCCGTGGGCAAGCACGCCCGCGCTCTTTCGCGGTGCGGCACGCGTGCTGAGCGAGGATGGCATCGTGTTTTGCTACGGCCCCTATCTGCGTGACAACGTGCATACGGCGCCGTCCAACCTCGCTTTCGACAACTGGCTGCGCGAGATCGACCCGCGCTTCGGCGTACGCGACCTGGGCGCGGTTGAAGCCGAGGCACGCCAGCATGGCTTCTTTCTGGACGAGATCGTGGACATGCCTTCCCACAACTTCAGCCTGGTGTTTCGTCGCTCATCCTGATGTGCTCGGCCCGCCGTGCTGACCCAGGTTGTGCTGCCGCCAGAGGGCCACGAACACCCTCGCATCGGCCAGCCACGCACGGAAGTCCGCCTCGAAGGCGGTGATTTCCGCGCGTAGCTCGAGTTCCCCACCTGCCAGGGGATTCGGCCGCCGCACGCGCTGCGACATGCGCTCCAGCACCTCGCCAATGGCATCGATGTCCGCGTAGCGCTCCAACCAATGCTCGCGCGCCATCCACTCCAGCGCCGGGCGTGCGCGCTCAGGCAAGTCATCGCTACGATGATCGAGGTATTGATGGATGCGGGCGCAATAGTGCCCGAGCGCCTGCGGGTGATGCTGGCTCCAGTCACGAGCGAGCAGGTGGTCGTAGAAGATGTCCACCAGCACACCGGCGTAGCGTCGGCGGGCGAGCGACATGCGCGCACGGCTGGCGCAAAACGCAGGATGGGTCTCCGCGAAGACGTCGATCGCCCGGTGCAGGGCGACACCCTGCGCCAGGTCAGCCGGCAGCGCGCCGGGCAGCACCCCTTTTACCCAGTCGCCCACCACGCCGCCTACGATGAGGGCGGGCGTCTCTCCGGCGAGAAGGGCGTGGGCAAGAAAGTTCATGCGGTCGTCGCGGTGTGCAGGCGCGCGCTCAGAAGGCGATCGCTACGCCAAAATGCAGACGCAGGGCGCGCTCGCTGTGGCCCCAGGCGAGGTCAATCGCCAGCGGCCCGGCCGGACTGCGCCAGCGCGCACCGAGGCCGTAACCGGTACGCAAGTCGAAATCCTCACGCGAATCGGCTGCGTCACCGGCATCGACAAATACCGCCCCCCCCCATTGCGCGTCAAACCAGCGTACGTATTCCGCACTCATGGTGCCCAGATAACGTCCGCCCACGGTCGCCTCACCCTCGCTCACGCCCAGGCTCTGATAGGCATAACCGCGCACCGACTGCGCGCCACCGCTACGGAACAGGAAGTCCTGCGGTATGCCCTCACGTGCGTCCGATAGCGTCGCGCCAGCTTCAGCGCGCAGGATGAAGACATCGCGCTCGCCCACCGGCTGGTAGCGCACCGCACGCCCATACACGCGCACAAAGTCGCGATCGGCAAGGGCGATGGCAGCGCCCCCGCCGAGCTGGTACTCCAGCACGTAACCGCGCGTAGGATCGAGCAGGTCATCGACCGCGCGCTGGATCCAGGTCCAGTTGGCGGTGAGGGTGTTGTTCGAGCTGGACTGGGCGCCATCGGGCTGCACGCGCTCATGCTGCAGACGCAGCGCGAGCTGGGTTTCGATGTCGCCACGCACGACTTTTCGCGCCACCCCGAGCGCTTGCGCGGAGAGCTTGAGGCCTTCGAGATCGCTGCGGTCGATGAGGGCGCCAAAGCTGTCGCGGTGCCGTCCGGAGGGCGGCAGAAAGACGTCGGCGTAAGCGGACTGGCGGCGCTGTTCGAGACGCAGTCCGGTGCTGAGCTCCCAGCCACGCTGGCGTAGGTTGACGTCGCGGTAGCTGGCCTCGACGCGAAAGCCGGTGTTGGTGGACATACCGACGCCAAAGCCCGCACGCTTGGGCAGCGCCTCGCTGACCTGGACTTGCACCGGCACCGCTGCCGCCCGCGCTGGATCACGGTCGATGTCGACAATCACCGAGGCAAAATGCGGCGTGTTCTGCAGTCCGGTCTGAAAGGCGAGGAGCTTCTCGCGATCATAGGGCTCACCGACCTTCAGCTGGCTGTAGCGCTGGACCAGATCGGCGGGCAGCTCCTGCAGGCCGCTGACCTGAAGCTCACCAAGATAAAAAGCCGGGCCACTATCCACGGTGATGCTCAGGCGCGCTGAGGCCTTGTCGGGGTCGATCTCGGCCCGGCTGGCGACGATGCGTGCGGCGGCGTAGCGCTGCGCCGAAATCGCATCGAGCAGGTCCTGCTTGGCCGCGTCCCAGTCAGCCTGGCGAAAGGGCTTGCCGGTCGTGAGCTGCCAGCGTGCGCGCAGCAACTCGAGGTAGGCCTGCCCGCCCTCCTCCTGTGCGCTCGCGACCTCCCCTTCAAAAACGACCGAGACCGCATCAACGGTGGCGCGCGGCCCCGGCTCGACCTCCAGCACCCAGCGCCCCGGCGTGCTCCGATCGATGCGGATGCGCGGCGAGAAGTAACCCTCGGTCGCCAGCAGCTGTGCCATCTCACGCCGGGCGCGGCGCGCCAGCGCGCTGCGATCGGCAGCAGCCTCGGGCAGCACCACCGCCTCGCTGCGCAGCAGCCGCACATGACGCTCGAGCACCTCACGCACCTCCTCCGGGGCTTCGAGCTGCACGTCCAGCGTCGGCTGCTGCGCGAGCGCCGGTGGCGCAGCCTGCACTGCCACCACGAAGAGAAGGAAGACGAGACCGCGCCGAATCCGCATTGGGACTCGCACCGCGACGCGCTCAGGCCTCGCGGTAATAGTCGTTCACGCGCTCGACCTCTGCCCTTGAACCAAGTATCACCGGCACGCGCTGATGCAGCTTGTGGGGCTGCACATCGAGGATGCGCTCGCGACCGGTGCTCGCCGCACCCCCGGCCTGTTCGACCAGCATTGCCATCGGATTAGCCTCGTACATCAGGCGCAGCTTGCCACCCTGATGGCGGCACTTTTCGTCCATCGGGTACATGAAAATGCCGCCGCGGGTCAGCACACGATGCACATCGGCCACCATCGACGCCACCCAGCGCATATTGAAGTCGACCCCGCGCGGCCCAGCCTTGCCCTGTTGCAGCTCGTCGATATAGCGCTGCACGGGCTTCTCCCAGAAACGGGCGTTGGATGCGTTGATCGCAAATTCGCGCGTCTCTTCGGGGATCGTCATGAAGGGCTGGGTATAGATGAAGCTGCCCATCTCGCGATCGAGGGTGAAGGCATGCACGCCATGACCGATGGTGAGCACGAACATGGTCGAGGGGCCGAACAGCGCATAGCCGGCCGCGACCTGCTCGCGCCCCGGCTGCATGAAGCTCTCCTCGGTAGCACGCTGTTCGCTCGGCGGCATGCGCAACACCGAGAAGATCATGCCCACCGAAATATTGACGTCGATGTTCGATGAGCCGTCGAGCGGATCGAACAGCAGCAGGAAGCCCCCGGTCGGATAATCGAAGGGAATCTGGTGCACGGTCTCGACCTCTTCCGACGCCATCGCGGCAAGATGGCCGCCCCACTCGTTGGCCTGCAGCAGGATTTCGTTGGCGATGACATCGAGCTTTTTCTGTGCTTCACCCTGCACATTGTCGGTGCCTGCCTCGCCAAGCAGGCCAGCGAGCGCGCCCTTGGACACGTTGACGCTGATGGCCTTGGCCGCACGGGCAACAACCTCGAGCAACAGGCGCAGGTCTGCGGTCATGCGACCTGCGCGTTGCTGCTCGATGAGGAACTGGGTGAGGGTGACGCGACGCATGAGAAGCTCCATGAAGGCGATGAACGCTGGTGGACCGAATTATCCCGGTTCCGCGCGCTCGGTGCACGGCAAAAAGTCGAGCGGCGGTTTCACGTCACGCAGCGGGCCGTTATCATCGCCCCTCGGCGGCCGCGGAAAGCTCATCTTCGAGCCCTGCTCGTACCGTCGTTCTGTGAACACATCCCACCCCTATGCACGTCATGGTTCTGGGCGCCGGCGTCACCGGCGTCAGCACCGCCTGGTATCTGCAGCAGGCCGGTTTCGAAGTCAGTGTGGTCGATCGTCAGCCCGGTGCTGGGCTCGAAACGAGCTTCGCCAACGGTGGCCAGATCTCCATCAGTCATCCTGAGCCCTGGGCCAACCCGGCAGCGCCATGGCTGGTGCTGCGCTGGCTCGGACGCGACGATGCGCCGTTGAAGTTTCGCCCCACGCTTGATCCTGCGCAATGGCGGTGGGCGCTGGCCTTTCTGCGTGAGTGTCTGCCCGCACGCAGTCGCCGCAACACGGCGGCGATCGCCGCGCTCGCCGTGCACAGCGCACAGTGCCTGGCACGGCTGCGGGAGGCGAGCGGGCTCGAATACGAGCAGCGCACGCGCGGCATCCTGCATCTGTTCAACACCGCGGCGGAGTTCGCGCACGCACCGCAGCGTGTGGCACAGCTTGCGCAACTGGGTATCGAGGCCAGCGTGTGCTCGGCTGCGCAGTGCGTGGCAATCGAGCCCGCGCTCGCCGCGCGACAGCCTGCACTGGCCGGGGGCATGCATGCCGCCGGCGACGAATCGGGCAATGCGCACCTGTTCACACAGGCGCTTGCCGCGCGGCTGGAGCAAGCCGGCGCACGCTTTTACTGGAACACCCGCATTCAGAGCCTGCGCCGCACGGGCGCGCAGATCGAAGCCATCGAGGTGATCGACAGCACCGGGACCACGGCGAGCTTGCGTGCCGATGCCTACCTCGTCTGCCTCGGCAGCTACGGCACGCGCTTGCTGGCCGCGCTTGGGCTGCGTGTCCCCATCTATCCGGTGAAAGGCTATTCGATCACCGCGCCCATTGCCTGTGCCGAACGCGCGCCCGAGCTCAGCCTCACCGACGAATCCCGACGAATCGTGTGTTCGCGCCTGGGCAATCACCTGCGCGTGGCGGGAACGGCAGAGTTGAACGGTTTCGATACCGGCCTGCGCCCCGAGCGCATCCGACCGCTGACGGAATGGGCGCGCCTGAACTTTCCCGGCGCCATCGATGAGACGCGGGTCAGCGCCTGGGCCGGCCTGCGTCCGGCCACTCCCGGCAATCTGCCTTTGATCGGCAAGACGCCATGGCCGAATCTGTGGCTCAACACCGGCCATGGCACGCTGGGCTGGACCCTCGCCTGCGGCTCGGCCGCAGCCATTGCGGACCTGATGCGGGGTCAGCGCCCTGCGATCAGCTTTCCCTTCCGCGACTGAATACCGCCAGGGCCAGGCCGCATCCGGCTCAGGAGCAGGCGACCGGCTTCACCACGGCAGGGTCATGGTGTGCACCAAAACCGCCCGCGTCGACGTCATAGCCAACACTGTTGAGGTGAAATGCGAGCGCCGCATCCATGCCGTTTACATGATTGTCGAACCAGGCGGGCAGTTCTTCCACCAGGCGCTTGGCGAAAAAAAGATCGCCGCTCAGCACACGTTTGCGGATGTCGTGCAGCACGACGAGCACGCGCTCATGTTCGGCACGATGGCAGCCGGGGAAATCCACTGCTTCCATCCAGCGGTTTTCCAGGGTGAAGTGCGCTTCAGTGTGGGTGACGAAAGCGTCGTAAGCAGCGAGGAAGTCCTCTGCGTTGGCCTCGGCAACGCGGTTGTACAGATCGACAAACTCGCGGTGCGTGTCATCCATCTGCGCGAGGCCGTTTGCGAGCGTCTCGCTCCATTGCAGGCTGGGCATGATGTTCCCTATTTGACGACAGTCAGGTGCGAAGGGCGGGGGCGACGGGGCTTGCCCGCCTCATCGCGCGCAGGGGCGGTCTGCTCCCCCATCTCTTCAACGACGACAAGCTCGGCAGGAGAGCCCTCACGCGGCTCCGAGTCAAGGTCGGCAGCCTCACCCTCCTCGATCTCGAGCTCAGGCTCGAACGCCATGCCCTGCCCGTTCTCACTCGCATACAGGGCGACCACGTTCGCAACGGGAATCACCAGCGAATGCGCGACACCACCAAAACGGGCTTGAAAAGTGATGAAATCATTCGCCATCTGCATCTGACCGGTCGCATCCGGCGACAGGTTCAGCACGATCTGGCCATCGCGTGCGTAACCCGGAGGAATGCGGGTGTGCTCATCCACCAGGGCCGCGAGGTAAGGCGTGAATCCCTGATCGACACACCATTCCCAGATGGCGCGCAACAGGTAAGGCTTGGTCGATACGGTGCTCATGGGTCTTCCATCAGGCGATGCCAGGCGCAAGGCGCACGGCATCGCGGGTTTCACAATCAGCGACGCATCACCTTTTCAGAGGGGGTCAGGGCATCGATGAAGCCCTGCCGGCTAAAAATGCGTTCAGCGTACTTCATGAGCGGCGCTGCGGTTTTGGGCAGTTCGATGCCGTAGTGCTCAAGCCGCCACAGCAGGGGTGCGATGGCGACGTCTAGCATCGAGAACTCGTCACCGAGCATGAACTTCTGCTTGGTGAAGATCGGCGCGAGCTGGGTGAGTTGATCGCGCACATGCCCACGATTCTTGTCCACCCCCTTCTGATTGGCCTCGAGCGCCTCGAGATGAGCGAACAGTTCATGCTCGAAGGTGTGCAGCAACTGCCGCGCACGGGCACGCATGATGGGGTCGGGCGGCATCAGCTGCGGATGGGGGAAACGCTCGTCGATGTACTCGTTGATGATGTTCGACTCGTACAGGACGAGATCACGATCAACCAGGACCGGCACCCGGTTATAGGGGTTGATGACGGCGATGTCTTCGGGCTTGTTATAGAGATCGACGTCAATGACCTCGAAGTCCATACCCTTCTCGAACAGAACAATCCGGCAGCGATGGCTGAAGGGATCGGTCGTGCCGGAATACAGATTCATCATGGTGTTACCACTCCGGAGATACAAAAGCAAAAGCGCACCACGCGAAACCGCGTGGTGCGTCTGGGGTAGGACCGCTTCAACAGGCCTCGCGGCCAGTCGCGATTTCGATCAATGAATATCCTTCCAGTAATTCTTCTTCAGTGCGTACGCAAGAACGAAGAACCCGGCGAGGAAGATCAGCACAAACGTGCCGATCGACTTGCGCTTCTCGGCCACCGGCTCGCCCATCCAGACGAGGAAGGAGACCAGATCAGCGATCGACTTGTCGTACTCCTCGACCGACAGCTTGCCGGGCTTGGCGAGCGCCAGTTCGAAGTGCTTGGAGCCGTCAGCATTCTCGGTCACCGTGGCGACCTGCTCGCCCTGCAGTTCCCAGAGTGCGTGCGGCATGCCGACGTTCTCGAAGATGACGTTGTTCCAGCCCGTGGGGCGCGCGGGGTCGCGGTAGAACTGGCGCAGGTAGGTGTACAGCCAGTCAGCACCGCTGCCGTCGCCGGAGGCGCGCGCGCGCGCAATCACCGACAGATCAGGAGGCGGAGCACCGAACCAGGTCTTGCCATCGTCGCGCGTCATCGAGATCTTCATCAGATCGCCGACCTTGTCACCCGTGAACAGCAGGTTGTCGCGAATCATCTGCTCGGACAGACCGATTTTCTCGAGCTGGTTGTAGCGCACATAGGACGCACCGTGACAGTTCAGGCAGTAATTGACGAACAGCTTGGCACCGTGCTGAAGCGCCGCCGGCTCGGTACTCACCGGCGCCTTGTCCAGATGCAGCGTGGCTCCCGCACCGATGGCCAGCGCAGGCGCGAACAACAACACCGCCGCCGCGCGCTTGATGAAGTTGATCACTCGCATGTTCATTTGAAATTCACCCTTTCCGGTTCGGCCTTGCACTTGTCGATCTTGCTGTACCACGGCATCAACAGGAAGAACGCGAAATACAGCACTGAGCAAATCTGCGACACCAGCGTGCGGCCCGGGCTCACGGGCAGCACACCCAGGTAACCCAGGACGAAGAAGCAGATGACGAAGACGAACACCGCAAACTTGAAGATCGGGCCCTTGTAGCGCATCGACTTCACCGGGCTGCGGTCCAGCCAGGGCAGGAAGGCGATGATCACCACCGACGCACCCATTGCCACCACACCCCAGAACTTGGCATCCAGCCCGAACAGCGGATAGGTGACCGCGCGCAGGATGGAATAGAAGGGGGTGAAGTACCACACCGGCGCAATGTGCGGCGGGGTCTTCAGGGGATCAGCCGGGATGAAGTTGTTGTACTCGAGGAAGTAGCCCCCGCCTTCGGGCGCGAAGAACACCACCGCGCTGAAGAAGAACAGGAAGACCACCACGCCGACGATGTCCTTCACCGTGTAGTACGGATGGAAGGGGATGCCGTCGAGCGGGATGCCATTGGCGTCCTTCTTCTTCTTGATTTCCACGCCGTCGGGGTTGTTGGAGCCAACCTCGTGCAGCGCGATGATGTGCGCAGCAACAAGACCGATCAGCACCAGCGGCACGGCAATGACGTGGAAGGAGAAGAAGCGGTTCAGGGTTGCATCGGAGACCACGAAGTCGCCACGAATGATCAGCGACAGATCGGGACCGATGAGCGGAATCGCAGAGAACAGGTTCACGATGACTTGTGCGCCCCAGAACGACATCTGTCCCCAGGGCAACAAGTAGCCCATGAAGGCCTCCGCCATCAACGCGAGGAAGATCAGGGTGCCGAAGATCCAGATCAGTTCGCGCGGCTTGCGGTAGGAGCCATAGAGCAGGCCCCGGAACATGTGCAGGTACACGACGATGAAGAACGCCGATGCGCCGGTGGAGTGCAGGTAGCGGATCAGCCACCCACCCGGCACTTCACGCATGATGTACTCGACGCTGGCGAAAGCCACCGGCACGCCGGCGGCGTTCAGCGACGCGTCCGGCTTGTAGTGCATGACGAGGAAGATTCCGGTCAGGATCTGAATCACCAGCGCCAGCAGTGCCAGCGAGCCGAAGAAGTACCAGAAGTTGAAGTTCTTGGGTGCGTAATACTCAGTGAGGTGCCCCTTGATGGACGATGTGAGCGGAAAGCGCTCGTCGATCCAGTTGAGCACGGCCTGGGATTTGGTCGTCATCGCTTATGCCTTCCCGTCATCGCCAACAAGAATGGTGGTATCCGCGAGGTACTGGTGCGGCGGAATTTCGAGATTGGTCGGCGCCGGCATGCTCTTGTACACACGGCCCGCCAGATCGAACAGCGACCCATGGCAGGGGCAAAAGAAGCCACCCGGCCAGTCCGACCCCATGCCGCTCTCCGCACCGATCTTGAATTTCTCGGATGGGGAACAGCCCAGATGGGTACAGATGCCCACGGCAACCAGATACTCCGGGTTGATCGAACGATGCTTGTTCTTGGCGTAATCCGGCTGCTGCGGCTCCTCGGAGGCCGGATCGGTCACCTTGTCGTCGGTTTTTTCGAGCGAAGCCAGCATCTCTGGCGTCCGTCGCAGAACCCACACGGGTTTGCCACGCCACTCTGCCGTCATCATCTCGCCCGGAGCGAGCTTGCCCACATCCACCTCCACCGGCGCACCAGCTGCCTTGGCACGCTCTGACGGCGTCAGGCTGGCAACGAACGGCACTGCCGTTGCCACGGCGGCGGCACCGCCTACAGCGGACGTCGCCAGCAGCAGGGTGCGGCGGCCACTGTCCATCTTTTGATCAACGCTCATGACCCTCTTCCCAGAAAGGAAAACCAAAGACCCGGATACAAATAACCGGGAAATTATAGCGGAGACGCTGCAGCAGAGAAAGCGAAAAGGCCTGATCGCCAATTGGAACAAGGCTTTCCGCGTGCTGCAGACGCGGCGAAACGCAGCGCGGGGCGGCAGTTTTGCTGCATCGCATCAACGAAATCAGACTGTACGCCGCTCCACCAGAGCCTGCGCAATGGTGCCCGTATCCGTATGCTCGAGCTCGCCCCCCACCGGAACACCGCGCGACAAACGACTGACCTTGAGTCCACGCGCGGTGAGCAAACTGGCCACGGTGTGTGCGGTTGCCTCGCCTTCGTTGGTGAAATTGGTGGCGAGGATGACCTCCTGCACCTTGCCGTCGTGGGCACGTGCGATGAGCTTGTCCAGGCGCAGCTCGCGCGGGCCGACGCCATCGAGCGGAGACAGCCGCCCCATCAGCACATAGTACAGGCCGCTGTAGGACTGCGTCTGCTCGATCATCGCAAGATCGGCCGGCATCTCGACCACGCACAGCAGGGACGCATCACGGCGCGGGTTGGCGCAACGCTGACAGATCGTCTCTTCGCTGAAGGTGTTGCAACGCTCGCAATGGCGCAAGACCTCGAGCGCATGCGCAAGCGCCTGCCCCAGGCGTGCAGCGCCGCGCTGATCGCGCTGCAACAAATGGTAGGCCATGCGCTGCGCCGACTTCGGCCCGACGCTGGGCAGGCAGCGCAAGGCCTCGATCAGCTCATCGAGGCTGGACGGCAACATCCCCGCGCTTCCGTCAGAACGGCAGCTTCATGCCCGGCGGCAGGTTCAGGCCGGAGGTGAAGCCCGACATCTTCTCCTGGGTGGTGGCCTCGACCTTGCGCACAGCATCGTTGAGCGCTGCCGCAACCAGGTCCTCGAGCATTTCCTTGTCGTCCATCACCGAGTCGTCGATCGAGACACGGCGCACATCGTACTTGCATGTCATCTGCACCTTGACCATGCCGGCCCCGGCCTGACCCTCGACTTCGACCGAGGCGAGCTGATCCTGCATCGCCTTCATGTTTTCCTGCATCTGCTGAGCTTGTTTCATCAGCCCGGCGATTCCGCCTTTCATCATCTTGCTTGCTCCACTGAGGTTGATTGAATGGATTGGGAGAATACCAGTCGCCGCGCGCTCACAGCGGTTTCACGCTGCGCTCGGCGAGCGTTGCATCGAAGCGTTCGATGAGCTCGCGCACGAAGGGATCTGCTTCGAGTGCGGCCACGGCGTCAGCATGGCGCAGCTGGCGCTCGATCTCATCACGTGCCGCGGGCGTCTCACCGGCGATGTCGCCAATCGCGATATGAACACGGATCGGCTGCGCACAGGCGCTGCCGATCTGGTCCTGCAGACGATCAAGTGCACTGCGGTTCATGTCGAGCAGGTGGCGGTGTGCGCTGGACAGGCGCAGTTGCAGCTCGGCGCCATCGAGGTCCACCCACTCACAGTGCTGGGCGAGCTCGCGCACCATGCCCCCGAGCTCAAGCACGCGGATCAGCCCCCGCCAGTCGCCCATCGCCAGCAAGGCGGCCGCATCGGTGCTGCCCGCTGGCGCTGGCGGCGGCTTGTGCGCAGCGGCTGCAGCGGACGCAAGCGCCTCGACTTGCGCGGCCGGTTTGAGCCCTTGCGCCAACTCAGGCGCCGAACCGAGCTCGTCGGCAGCGGCTGCCTCCAGGTGATAGGCGTAAGCCTCGGCGGGCAGATCCTCCCACGGCGGCACGTCGTGATCACCGCCTGGCGCAGGCGGCTGCGCAGGTTTTTCCAGCACCGGGGATGAGGCGGGCGCGGCAGAAGCGCCGGCGAGTGCCTGCGGGTGCGCCACGGCGGGCGCAATTTCCGCCCCTGCGCGCCTGGGCGCAGGCTCGGCAGCAGGTGCGGCCCGGCGCGCGCTCGCAGCCGAAGAGTCGGAATGCTGGCCAGCACCTGGAGCGCCTGCCGGCACCACAGCCGTCATCCCGGGCCCCATGATCCTGGCCTGGCCACTGGCGGCGGGCGCCACTCCCGCACTGCCCAGCGCCGCCGGCGCCTCGGGGCGGAAGGCGTGCAGGCGCAGCAGGGTCATGCTGAAACCGGTGTATTCGTCAGGCGCCAGCGCGAGCTCGTCGCGCCCATGAATCACGATCTGATAGGCCAGTTGCAGGAACTCGGCATCGAAGGCAGCGGCGTAGCCGACGCTGCGCGCGCGCTCGAGTTCGTCGGCGATCGCCGTGGGCGCGTACTGCGCCAGCGCAATGCGATGGAACAGTGTCGCCAGCGCCTGCAGCGCCGCCTCGAAGGACAGGCTGCGGGCCTCCATGGCGTCAGCGACCGCGAGCAGTGCAGGCACATCGCCCGCGACGAGCGCATCGAGCACCGCATGCAGATGATCGTCACCGACCGTACCCAACATGTGGGTGACCTGCACCTCCTCGACTTTGCCCGCACCATGCGCGATCGACTGATCAAGCAGCGACAAGGCGTCGCGCATCGAACCGCCTGCGGCTTTTGCCAGGTGACGCAATGCGCCCGGCTCGAAGGACACGCCTTCCACCTGCAGGATGTGCGCGAGGTGGTCGACGATGAGGCTGGGCGGCATCTGCTTGAGGTTGAACTGCAGGCAGCGCGACAACACGGTCACCGGAATTTTCTGCGGGTCGGTGGTGGCGAGAATGAACTTGACGTGCTCGGGCGGCTCTTCCAGCGTCTTCAACATGGCGTTGAAGGCATGACCGCTCAGCATATGAACTTCGTCGATCATGTAGACCTTGTAACGCCCCTGCACCGGCGCGTACACCGCCTTGTCGAGCAGGGCCGCCATGTCATCCACACCGCGGTTCGACGCCGCGTCCATCTCCACATAGTCAGGGAAACGATCGGCGTCGATCGCGCGACAGGCGTCGCATGCGCCGCAAGGCTCGGGCGTGATGCCGGTCTCGCAATTGAGCGCCTTGGCCAGGATGCGGCTGATGGTGGTCTTGCCCACGCCACGGGTGCCGGTGAACAACCAGGCGTGATGCAGCCTGCCGGTCGCGAGCGCGTGCGTCAGCGCGCGCACGACGTGCTCCTGACCGATCAGCGTACCGAAGGACTTCGGCCGCCACTTGAGTGCAAGGACCTGATAGCTCATGGCGGGCGATTCTAGCAGAGCGATGCCCCTCATCCGCGGCGATCGAGTGCGTCGCCTCCAGGCTCTCACCACGCCTCGGCGCACGGTCGCAGACGAAAAAGCCGAAGGGCGCCCGATTCGAGCGCCCTTCGGCCTTGATCATTCAGTGTGGCGAGCCTGACCCCCGGCACTTGCAGGGAACGGCTGTGGCTGCTGCCTTCCGACCCTGACCAGATTCACCGCGCTGCAATGCGGGGAGACCCGCCACGGCCGGCATTGTAGCAGCATGCCGGCCGTGTGGGGCCCCTGATCAGCCCTGATCAGCCCTTGAGCTCGGGGAAGTCTTCCTCGAAGAACTCCAGCTCACCGCGCACAGCCTCACCTCGCGCCTCCTCCGCCTTGCGCAACTCGACGCGACGGATCTTGCCCGAGATGGTCTTGGGCAGATCGGCGAAGGACAGGCGACGGATGCGCTTGTACGGGGCCAGGCGTTCGCGGGTGAAGGCGAAGATGTCCTTCGCCAGCTCCTTGCTCGGCTGCTGACCCTCGACCAGGATCACGAAAGCCTTGGGCACCGCCAGACGCAGCGGGTCCGGGCTTGGCACCACCGCCGCCTCCGCCACCGCCGGGTGCTCGATCAGGACGCTCTCGAGTTCGAACGGGCTGATGCGGTAATCGGAGGCCTTGAACACGTCGTCGGCGCGACCAACATAGGTGATGTAACCGTCCTCGTCGATGCTGGCGACGTCACCCGTGCGGTAGTGACCGTCACGCATGACTTCCGCGGTCTTGCCCGGGTCGCCGGCGTAGCCGACCATCAGGCCAATCGGACGATGCTCGCCCATCACCAGCGAGATCTCGCCTTCGACCGTCGGCTTGCTGTCGACGTCGAGCAGGGCAATCCTGAAGCCGGGCAAGGGGCGCCCCATCGAGCCGGGCTTGAGCAGCTGCCCGGGAGTGTTGCCGATCTCTGCCGTGGTTTCGGTCTGACCAAAGCCGTCGCGGATGGTGATGCCCCAGGCGTTCTTGACCTGCTCGATCACCTCGGGGTTGAGCGGCTCTCCTGCGCCGATCAGCTCGCGCAGCTTGGTCTTCACGCTGGCGAGGTCTTGCTGGATCAGCATGCGCCACACCGTGGGCGGAGCGCACATGGTGGTGATCTCGTTCTTCACGATGACGTCGAGCAGCGCCTTGGCGTTGAAGCGATTGTAGTTGTACAGGAACACGCAGGCGCCGGCGTTCCACGGCGCAAAGAAGCAGCTCCACGCGTGCTTGGCCCAGCCCGGCGAGGAGATGTTGAGATGGCGGTCGTTGGGCTGGAGGCCGATCCAGTACATGGTCGACAGGTGGCCGATCGGGTAGGACTGGTGGGTGTGCAGCACCAGCTTGGGCTTGGAGGTCGTGCCCGAAGTGAAGTAAAGCAGCAAGGGATCATCAACCCGGGTCACCGCGTCGGGGGTGAACGCCTCGGACTCGGCGGCCGCCTCCTCGAACGCCTTCCAGCCCGCGGGCGCGCCGCCCACGGCGATGCGGGAATAGTTGCCCGCCAGACCCTCGAACTTGTCGGTATGGGCAGTGCCGATCACGATGTGCTTGACCTGGCCGCGGTCGATGCGGTCATCGAGGTCTTCCGGGGTGAGCAGCGTGGTGGCGGGGATCACGACCGCGCCGAGCTTGATCGCGGCCAGCATGGTCTCCCACAGCGGCACTTCATTGCCCAGCATGATCAGGATGCGCTCACCGCGCTTGACGCCCTGCTTGCGCAACCAGTTGGCGACGCGGTTGGAACGCGCTGACATTTCGGCGAAGCTCAGCTTCGATTCGCTGCCATCCTCCTCGACGATCCACAGCGCCGGGTTGTCGTTGCCCTTGGCCATGGTGTCGAAATGATCCAGAGCCCAGTTGAACTCCTTCAGCCTGGGCCACTTGAAACCCGCGTAAGCGGTGGCGTAATCGCTACGATGTTGCAGCAGGAAGTCGCGTGCAGCAATGAATTCGGCAACGGCACTCATGGTGTTCCCTCTCCTTGTCGTGATCAAAACCTGCGGCTCGCATCGAGGCACGAACCCAGCATCCGCTATATTAACGTTGACGTTAACGTAATTTCTGTATCTGGATCAAATTGACACACGAATCCTGGCCTGGAACCAGGCAGCCCAGACCATACCCCAGACCATACCCCAGCACTCAGCTTGCGCGAGATCAGCGAAGGCCTGCACAAGCCCAATATACTCACAACAATTACACCCTCGGAGTGATCAATGTCCCTTGCCCAGCAACGCCTGCGCGCACGCTACGGTGACGACGCGCATACGCCTGAAGCGGCGTGCACAGCGCTGATCGAACAGCTGCTGGATCATCGCTCGGTACGCGCCTACCTGCCCGACGCGGTGAGCGAGGAGATGCTGGCCGCCATCATCGCTGCTGCGCAGTCGGCCGCAAGTTCGTCCAACCTGCAGGCCTGGAGCGTGGTCGCGGTGCGGGAGGCGGCAACCCGTGCAGCGCTTGCCGAGTGCGCCGGCGACCAGGCGCACATGCGCGAGGCGCCGCTGCAGCTGGTGTGGCTCGCCGACCTCGCCCGCCTCGCCCGCCTCGGGGCGCAAACCGGACGTCCGGTCGAAGCGCTCGATTACACCGAGATGCTGCTCGTCGGCGTCATCGATGCCGCACTGGCGGCGCAGAACGCGGCGGCGGCGGCGGAGTCGCTCGGTCTGGGCACCGTATACATCGGCGGCTTGCGCAACCAGCCAGAAACGGTCGCCAGCCTGCTCGATCTGCCACCGGGCGTGATCGCGGTGTTCGGCATGTGTGTCGGCCATCCCGACCCCACCCGAGCCGCGGCGCTCAAGCCGCGCCCGCCACAGTCAGTGGTGCTGCACAGGGAAAAGTACTCGCTCAGCGCCCAGGATGAAGGCATCACCAGCTACAACACCACCATGGCCGAGTTCTACGCCGCACAGCAGATGAAGGTGCGCGGCACATGGGCCGAGCACTCGGCCAAGCGTATCGCTGGCCCGCATACCTTGTCGGGACGTGATCGTCTCGTCGACGCGCTGCACGAGCGCGGTTTCAAGCTCAAATAACGCCGATACGGCACTGCCCCGGGAGGAAATCGAACGATGCGCAAACGCGACGCCATTCTCAGCACCGACCAGAAGGCCCTGGAGCTCAACCTCGACAAATACAAATACGGCTCCATCGTCGAGATCGGCGCCGGACAAGAGGTCGCGCGCCGCTTTTTCCAGGTCGGCGCCGCCGCCGGCACCGTCGCCAAGACCATGTCGGCTTACGACATGGCGGTCAGCGATGACATCTATGGTCATGTCGACCGTTATGTGAGCCGCGCACGCCTGCTGCAGATGCTGGACAAGGAGTTCAACCAGGTGGTGGAACGGCTCAGCCACCTGCGCCCAAGAAACACCACCTTCTTTGCCTACGCCGCAACCGTGACCGCGCGCAGCTTTCAGCAAAACAAGGAATGCCATGGCTGGATCGGCATCCGCCTGCAACTCCATCCTGGCGCCGCCCCCAGTGACGTCATCATGCACGTGCGCATGCTCGACGACACCAACGCGCAACAGTCCGAGGCGCTCGGCGTGCTCGGCGTCAATCTCATCCATGGCGCCTTCTTTCATCACGACCATCCTGAGTGGGTGGTCGAGGGCCTGGGCGATGGCCTCACGCCCGAGCGCATCGAGGTCGACCTCATCCACTTCTCCGGCCCCTACTTCGAAGAAGTGGAGAACCGCTTGATGAACCTGCACCTGATCCGCAGCTGGCTGACGCGGGCGGTGGTGTTCAACCCGGACGGCGAAGTCGTGGTGCCGGGCGAGCGCTTCTATCGCAAACCAGTGATGGTGATGCGCGGCAGCTTCAAGCCGGTGACCTGCGTGAACGTGGACATGATGGCGGCCGCGCTCAAGCAGTTCAGCCAGCTCGCCGCCGTGGACGAGAGCAGCATCCTGCAGCTGGCCGAGATCACGATGAACTCACTGATCAGCGGCGACAACGTGGATGGGGCCGACTTCCTTGCCCGGGTTGACCTGCTCACCTCGCTGGGCTTCACGGTGATGATCTCCGACTACGTGCGTTTCTTCCGCCTGCGCGCCTACTTGCGGCGCTACACGCTCAAGCAGATCGGCATCGTCCTGTCGGTGCGCGACTTTGGCTTCCTGTTCGACGAGAAATATTACGAAGGCATGGAAGGCGGCATTCTCGAAGCCTTTGGCAAACTGTTTCCGGACAACACCCATGTGTATGTCTACCCCTCACGCCCCAGACACGCCGACGCTTCCGAACTGGTCACCCTGGCCAATGTCAAAGTGCCGGCAAACCTGGAGCACCTGCTCGCGCATCTGATCAGCAACGACAAGCTGGTGGCGGTACAGCCGGACGACAACAGCCACCTCCACATCGATGCCACCGAAGTCTGGCAAGGCCTGCGGCGCGGTCGTGGCGAATGGGAGAAGGATGTGCCCGACTCGGTCGCGCAGCGCATCATCGACAGCCGGCTGCTGGGCTTTGATACCGAGTGAGGACGGCTGCGCCCGGACACGGTCACCCTCGAGCGGCGGCGCACGCGCCCATGCGTACGCTGCTCCGACGCGGCGCGTCCTTACGGCCGCTCGAGGATCAGCCCCATCCTTGCCCCATGACTGACTGCCGGAGGACGTGATGAGCACGGAGCAGCTTCTGATCCTGAGCATCCTCGTCGGCACCATCGCCGCCTTCCTCTGGGGGCGCTGGCGACATGACATGGTCGCCATCGCCGCCTTGCTGGCCTGCGTGCTCAGCGGCCTGGTGCAGCCCGGGGACGCCTTTGCCGGCTTTGGTCATCCCGCGGTGGTGACCGTCGCCTGCGTGCTGGTGCTCAGCCGCGCACTGCAGACCTCGGGCGCGGTTGATGCATTGACGCAAGCCGTCCTGCCTGCCGGCGCTGGCCCGACCCTGAGCATCGGTGCACTTACCCTGTTGGCCGCCGTACTGTCGGCGTTCATGAACAATGTCGGCGCGCTCGCGCTGCTGATGCCAGTGGCACTGCAACTCTCGAACCGGCTCGAACTGCCGCCGGGCAAGCTGCTGATGCCGCTGGCCGCAGCCTCCATCCTTGGCGGCACCACCACCCTGATCGGCACGCCACCCAACCTCATCGTGTCAGGGTTTCGTGCCAACCAGCCGGGGATGAGCGGCTTTGGCATGTTCGAGTTCACTGCGGTCGGCCTTCCGCTCACGTTGGTGGGCATAGGCTTCATCGTCGTGCTCGGCTGGCGGCTGGTGCCGGCCCGCTCGCAAGCCGCCGGAGGGCGCTTCGATACCGGCGCCTACATCACCGAAGCCCGCGTGCTGCCCGACAGCCGCGTCGCGGGCATGCGCTTGCGCGAGCTTGAAGGCGATCTGGACGAAGCTGACGCTCAGGTCGTCGGCCTCGTCCGCAACGACGTGCGCATGATTGCCCCCAGCGGCGGCCGCCTGATCCGGGCGGGCGACATTCTGGTGATCGAAGCCGACATCGAGGCGCTCGCAAAGCTGGTGTCACGACTCGGACTGGAACTCGAGGAGGCCAAGGCACCGGAAAAGAAGAGCGAGGATGCCGCCACGCTGCCATCCACGCAGAACGACACGCACGCGCACGACGGGAGCATGCAGCCGCCCACCCCAGCCTCAGCCGAGCTTGTCGTCGCTGAGGAGGCCGCCGCTGTGGTGGGCAAATCGCCAGCAAGGGATTCAGCGCCCACGCCTGAGTCCGATGCCGCTCCCGCTGAAAAGGCTGCCACTGAAGATGCTGGTGAGGCGCGCACCGATGACATCATCCTGATGGAGCTCGTTGTGCGCCCGGAGTCGGCGCTCAATGGGCGCTCGGCGAGCGACATCCTGCTGCGCTCGCGCTACGGGCTCAACCTGCTTGCGATGTCACGCGCAGGCGCGCGCACGCGCGTGCGCCTGCGCACCCTGAAGCTGCGTCCGGGCGATCTGCTGCTGATGCAGGGCCCGTCAGACACCCTCGTCGATTTTTCCGCCGATTTCGGCTGTGTCCCGCTGGCCAGGCGCGATCTGCATATTCCCGACCGCCGTCGGGCGGTGACCGCGACCATGATCATGCTGGCAGCGGTCACCGTCGCCGCGCTCGGCTGGCTGCCTGCGGCGGTGTCCTTTGCGGCCGCCGTGCTCGCATCGATGGCCTTGCGCACGGTGTCGCCGCGCGCGGTGTACGAGGCGGTGGACTGGCCGGTCGTTGTCCTCCTTGCCGCGCTGCTTCCGGTGGCAGGCGCGATGCAGGCCACCGGCGCCGCCGAACTGATTGCACGCCTGCTGCTGGAAGGTTTGGCAAACGGCGACGCGATCATCGGCCTGGCCGTCATCCTGGTGACCACGATCGTGCTCACCGACCTGATGAACAACGCCGCCACCGCCGCGGTGATGGCGCCCATCGGGCTGGGTGCGGCGCTGCAACTCGGCGTCAATCCCGACACCTTCCTGATGGCGGTGGCGCTGGGCTCATCCTGCGCCTTCCTCACCCCCATCGGCCATCAGAACAACACCCTCATTCTCGGCCCTGGCGGTTTTCGCTTTGGCGATTACTGGCGTATGGGGCTGCCACTCGATCTCATCGTCATTGCGCTGGGCATACCGGTGCTGCTGTGGGCATGGCCTTTGTAGGGCACGGATGAGCGCAGGCCAAACTCAAAAAGCTGGCCAATGTGATCTACTCGCTACAAACACGAAAATTGACGAACACTGAGTCCCCATATTGGGGCATATTGTCATTCGCGTTTTCGGCACTTACCTTTTGACGGAGTTCGGACCACCGTAGACCTCATGCGAACGATGATCCGCAACTCGCTCAATCTGCGACTCTGGCTGACGGTCGCCATTGCCGTCGTCCCGATCTTCCTGTTCATGCTGCTCGACTATAGCGAGCGCCGTGAACAGGCGGTCGCGGACATCCATGCCGAAATCTCGGATCGACTGGCGGACGCGAACCGCGAAGCCAAGGCGGCACACCGCGCCGTCGGGCTGGCGCTGCGCATCATGGCGCGCTCCAATGAGCTGCAGTCAGTGGACAACGAGCAATGCAATGCGCTCGCAGGGCGGCTGCTGGAGTCGCTCGAAGGCTTCTCCAACCTCGGCCTTGCCCTGCCCGATGGCAAGGTGGTGTGCAGCTCCCGACCCAGCGCCGAGGCAATCAACGTCTCCGACCGCGCCTGGTTCCAAAACAGCATGCAGGCCGATGGCGTGTCACCAGGCGAATTCGTCACCGGGCGCATCTCGCAGAGATCCGTCATGGTGTTCGGCTACCGTCTCACCAACGCCGCGGGCGAGGTACGTGGCGTCATCTTCGCGGCGATGACGCTTGACTGGTTCGATCGCCTCATCGAGCACTTCAGGCTCCCGCCCAACTGGGAAGCCAGCCTGGTCAGCAGCGCCGGAGCGCTGCTATCGCACCACCCTGACCCGGTGCGCTGGCGCGACCACGTGCTCGCGCCTGAAATGCTGCACACCATGGCCGAGGTGGTGGGGCGCGGCGACGGCATCGCACAATTTACCGGGCTGGACGGCAAGATGCGCCTGTACGGCGTATCCGAGCCCAGCTTCGCGCGTGGCAGCGGCTTCGTGATGATAGGAGCGCCACTCGAACAATCGCTGAACGCCATGGAGCGACGCTTCCAGTTGAGCATGGCCTTGCTCGCCACCCTCGCCCTGGCCTCTGCGCTGGTGGCGCGCTTTCACATCTACCGCTTGATCGAGGTATGGGCGTCCCAGGTGGGCAAGGTCGTGGCCAGCATCGCTGCGGGAAAGCTGGACGCACGCATCGGCCGCGAGGTCAACGTGCGCGAACTCGACGCACTCGCGCACGGCATTGACGACATGGCGGCCGAGATCGAAAGACGCGATGCCGAGCTGGGGCGTTTGTCGATGGCGATCGAGCAGAGCCCGGAGTCCGTCGTCATTGCCGACATGGATGCGCACATCGTCTATGTCAATGCAGCCTTCGAGCGCACGACGGGCTACACGCGCGAAGAAATGCTCGGTCAGAATCCACGTGTGCTCAACACCGGCCTGACGCCGCCATCGACCTACAAGGACATGTGGGCGACGCTTGTCAGTGGCGAGGTGTGGCGTGGCGAGTTTCACAACACACGCAAGGATGGGTCGACCTATCTCGAACTGGCGACCATCGCCCCGATCAAGACACCGGACGGCGTCATCACGCATTACGTCGCAGTGAAGGAGGACATCACCCAGCGCAAGCAGTCCGAGGCCTTGCTGCACCGCCTGGCCTATTACGACGCACTCACCGCGCTGCCCAATCGGGCCTTGCTGCACGACCGCCTTGCCCAGGCCATCCGCAGCAGCAGTCGCGGCGACACCTACGGCATGCTGATGCTGCTCGACATCGACCGCTTCCAGCTCGTGAACGACACCCAGGGCCATGCCGCCGGAGACCAGTTGTTGCGCGCAGTGGCGAAACGTTTGAGTGCGAGTGTGCGCGAAGACGACACCGTCGCGCGTCACGGCGACGACGACTTCGCCATCCTGACCGAGAACATCGGCACCACCGAAGCCGAAGCCCTCGTCCATGCCGAACACATCGCACGCAAACTGCAGCATGCGCTCAGCGCGCCCTACGTGCTCGGTGACGACGACGAGGTGCTGCATCACTCCACCCTGAGTTTTGGTATCAGCCTGTTCCAGGGCAAGGCGCTCGCGCTTGGCAGTGTGCTCAAACAGGCCGAGGTTGCGCTGTACAGGGCGAAAGAGGACGGCCGCAACAATATCCGCTTCTTCAACCCCGCGATGCAGGCGGTGGTGGACGCGAACGCGCGCATGGAGGCACGCCTGCACGAGGCCATCGAGAGCACAGCTTTCCGCCTCTTCTTCCAGCCCCAGGTCGACCGCCAGGGCAAACTCACGGGCGCGGAGGCGCTGATCCGCTGGCCGGTTGCCGAGGGGCAAATGGTGTCGCCGGCCGAATTCATCCCGCTCGCCGAAGACACCGGGCAGATCGTGCCCATCGGCTTGTGGGTATTGCGTACCGCATGCGCACAACTCGCGCTGTGGCAAAGCCAGGCCCAGACCCGGCACCTGACCATGGCCGTCAATGTCAGCGCCCGCCAGTTTCATCAACCCGACTTTGTCGCCAGCGTGAAAAAATGCGTCTCCGCTGCCGGAATCGACCCCAGCAGGCTCAAGCTCGAACTGACCGAAGGCGTGATTCTCGGCGACAGCAACGAAGTCGTCGCCCGCATGAATCAGTTGCGCGAACTGGGCATCCACTTTGCACTGGATGATTTCGGCACCGGCTACTCCTCGCTGTCCTGCCTCAAGCGCCTGCCCTTCGACGAACTCAAGATCGATCAATCCTTCATTCGCGACATGGCCAGCAACGAAAGCAGCGAAGCCATCGTGCTCGCCATCCTGTCGATGTCGCAGGCGCTCGACCTGGAAGTCCTCGCCGAGGGCGTCGAAACGCCCATCCAGCGCGAGTTCCTGCGCCTGCATGGCTGCGAGCGCTATCAGGGCTACCTGTTCGGCAAACCTCAGCCGATCGAGAATTGGGCCGACTTTCTCGCCATGACCTGAACCCCTTGCTCGCTCCCTGCGCGCGGCGTCTCCGCCTGCGCCGAGCGCTGCGGTACAGAATCTTTACGCCATCTTTACGCCGCCAAGTCCAGACTTGCGTTCATGGCGTAGCGCTGCGCCATCCCACATCGCATCAGGATGAAGCGCATGCATGCTCGTCGCAAAGCCCTTCCCGCCCTCACCCTCGCCGCCAGCGGCGTCGTCTTCGGTGACATCGGCACCAGTCCGCTTTACGCGCTGAAGGAAATCTTCAACGGCCATCACCCCATCGCCGTCACCCCCGACAATGTGCTCGGCGTGCTGTCCATGGTGTTCTGGTCGATCATGGTGCTGGTGACGCTGAAGTACGTGCTGATCATGATGCGCGCCGACAACCGCGGCGAAGGCGGCTCGCTCGCCTTGCTGGCACTGATCCTGGAGCGCGCGCGCAGCCACCGCCTGGCCTGGCTGGTGTCGATGCTGGGCATCTTCGCCGCCGCCCTGTTCTTCGGTGACAGCATGATCACGCCGGCGATCTCCGTGCTGTCAGCGGTGGAGGGGATCGGCATCCTCACGCCGGACCTGGACGAGTACGTGGTGCCGCTGACGCTCGCCATCCTCACCGCGCTGTTCATGATCCAGCGTCGCGGCACCGCCGCGGTGGGACTGTTCTTCGGCCCGGTGATGCTGTGCTGGTTCGCCGTTCTCGCGCTTCTGGGCATCCTCGAGATCTCCCGTCACCCCGACGTGCTGGTCGCCTTGAATCCCGCCTATGCGGTGAATTTCACCAGCGAACATACGCTGCTCGCCTTTCTTGCGCTGGGCTCGGTGGTGCTGGCCGTCACCGGAGGCGAGGCGCTGTACACCGACATGGGCCACTTCGGCCCGCTCCCCATCCGCCTGGCCTGGTTCGGCTTCGTCATGCCGGCACTGGTGCTGAACTACTTTGGCCAGGGCGCGCTGCTGCTGCATGATGGCGCCGCGCTCGAGAGCCCCTTCTTTCATCTCGGCCCGAGCTGGGCCCTGGCACCTTTGCTCGTTCTGGCCACGCTGGCAACGGTGATCGCCTCACAGGCGGTGATCTCGGGTGCGTTCTCGGTTGCCCGCCAGGCGGTGCAGATGGGACTACTGCCGCGCATGCTGATCGTTCACACCTCGGGACACGAGCAAGGGCAGATCTACGTGCCCTTCACCAACTGGACGCTCTACCTCGCCGTCAGCGGGCTGGTGCTGGGCTTTCAGAACTCGTCGAACCTCGCCGCCGCCTATGGCATCGCCGTGACCGGCACGATGCTGATCGACACCGTGCTGATCGCCTTCGTCATGGTGCTGCTGTGGCGCTGGAACAAGCTTGTGGTTGCCTTGTTGATTGGCGCACTGATTGCCGTCGATCTCGCATTCTTTGCCGCCAATGCGATCAAGATTCCTCAGGGCGGCTGGTTTCCGATCGTGGTCGGCATCCTCAGCTTCACCCTGCTCACGACCTGGCGCCACGGCCGCGCACTGGTCATGGAGGAGGTCTCTCGTGAGGGTCTGCCGCTCGACGACTTCCTCGACATGGTCGACGAGGTGCATCGGGTAAAGGGCACGGCGATCTTCATGACCAGCTCGAAGAACGGCGTACCGTCCGCCTTGCTGCATAACCTCAAGCACAACCAGGTGCTGCACGACCGCGTCGTCCTGCTCACAGTACAGACCGCCGACACCCCCTACGTAAGCGAACTCGAGCGCATCTACCTGCATCCACTCAGGCAGGGCTTCATGCGCGTGGTGCTGCGCTACGGCTTCATGGAAGACCCCGACGTCCCCAGCGCGCTCTTGCAATGCAGTCGCTTTGGAGAAAGCTTCGACATGATGGAAACGAGTTTTTACCTGTCTCGTGAATCGGTGATTCCCAGGCTGAGCCGAGGTCGTATCACACGCTGGCGCGGCAAGCTGTTCGCGTTGATGTCGAAGAACGCCACCAGCGCCACGGACTTCTTCCGCATTCCCGCCAATCGCGTGGTCGAGCTCGGCACGCAACTGGTGATCTGAGGCCTGCCATTTCAGCGCAACAAGCGATAGCCGACGCCTGACTCGGTCAGGATATGGCAAGGCCTGGCCGGGTCGACTTCGAGCTTGCGCCGCAAGCCCGCCATGTAGACGCGCAGATAATGCACATGCTCGACATGGTTCTGCCCCCACACCCCCGCCAGCAGCTGACGCTGGGTGAGGATCTTCCCGCCCGCCTGCAGCAGCAGGCCGAGAAGCTTGAACTCGGTTGGCGTGAGATGCACGTCCGCGCCGGCACGGCGTACGCTTCGGCATTCGAGATCGACCTCGATATCACCGAAGTGCACTTTTGCCCCCTCAGCGACGCGCTGGCTGCGACGCAGCAGGGCACGCACGCGCGCCAGCAGTTCGGCCACGCCAAAGGGCTTGCTCAGGTAATCGTCCGCCCCTGCATTGAGCGCACGGACCTTGTCGGTCTCATCGCCGCGCGCCGACAGCACCAGCACCGGCACATGGCTCCAGTCACGCAGCTCTGCCAGCAGCGTCATGCCGTCGCCATCGGGGAGACCGAGGTCCAGCACCACCACATCCGGTCGGCGGATCGACACCGCAATGCGCCCGCGCGCCAGCGTCTCGCCCTCGAACACGCTGTAGCCGGCGGACGCCAGTGCGGTGCGGACAAACTGCCGGATCCCCGCCTCGTCCTCAATCAGCACGATGATCGGCGCGCTGCGTGAGGACGCGCGTGCGCATAACGCGCTGCCGGAAGCGGCGCTCACTCGAGCTCCGGGAGCAAGGGCTGAGGCTCGAGCGGCAGACGCACCGTGAAGCAGGCGCCCCCTTGCTCGCGGTTGCTGGCCTCGACCGTCCCGCCATGCGCCTCGACGATTGAGCGCACGATGGCCAGCCCGAGTCCGCTGCCGTCATCGCCTGCATGCCCTGGCCCCGGCAAGGCGGAATCACCACCGCGCACGAAGCGCTCGAAGATCGCCTGCTCACGCCCTGCGGGCAAGCCACAACCGCTATCGCAGACCGAGAGCTGAAGCCATCCGGCGGACGCACTGGCGCCCACCGCTGCACAGCGTTCCACGCTCGCCGCCAGGCTGAGGCTGCCGCCGGCGGGCGTGTGTGCGAGGGCGTTGTCGATGAGGTTGCACAGCACGCGCTCCATCAGCACCGCATCAACCCGCAGCAGCGGCAAGTCGTCCTCGAGCGCCATCCTGAGCTGCAAGGCCTGCAGGGCATGCTCGCGCGCCTGCACGGCGCTGGCAACCAACTCATCAACCGGCACCCACTCCCGTGCAAGCGTCACCGTCTCACCCTGAAGCCGCGCCAGATCGAGCAGATCACGCGCCAGCGCGTGCGTGCGCAAGGCCTCGCGCCGGATCGCTTCGGCGAGCGCGGCCTGCGCGGGGGGCAAACGCGGCCCGGCCAGGGGAAGTGACTCCGCCAGGCCCGCGAGCGCAGTCAGCGGCGAGCGCAGGTCGTGCGAGAGCGAGGCCAGCAGCGTGTTGCGCAGGCGCTCCGAGTCCACGGCCAGGCGTGCCTGCGCGGCCTCGCCTGCCCTCGCTGCGGCGGTGTCGCGTTCACGTCGCAGTCGGGCGACGAGCTCGGCAGCAATCAGCGCCACGCTGAGCAGCACAGCAAACGTGAGCAGGTACTGCAGATCCTCGATGGCGAAGGTGAAATGCGGCTTGACGAAGAAAAAATCCAGCAGCGCCACTGACAGCAGGGCGGCCAGCACCGCCGGCCCACGCCCCAGCCACAGCGCGGCGAACAACACCGCAAGCGGGAACAGCATGGCAATGTTGGCCAGCTCGAGGTGACCCAGCAGCGGCGCGCCGAGCAGCGCCACACCGAGCACGATCAGCACCGCGCCACCATAAGGGCGCGCCTGCGTCAGGATGGAGCTCAAAGCCCGCGGCCGCCCGCGCACGCGCCACTCAGGCGCGCTGGCGCCGCGCCTCGAACAGGCAGATGCCGCTCGCGACCGAGACATTGAGGCTGTCGACGCTGCCATACATGGGGATACGCGCGAGCTCGTCGCAGGTCTCGCGCGTGAGCCGGCGCAAGCCGTCGCCCTCTGCCCCCAGCACCCAGGCCAGCGGCACTTTCTGGTCAATGTCATGCACCGACCGGGCGGCCTCGCCTGCGGCGCCCACCACCCACACGCCTGCGTCCTGCATCTCGCGCAGTGCGCGCGCGAGATTGGTGACGGTGATGTAGGGCACGGTATCAGCCGCCCCGCTGGCCACCTTGATCGCGGTGGCATTGAGCCCCACCGCGCGGTCCCTGGGCGCGACCACCGCATGGGCGCCAGCGGCGTCCGCGACACGCAGACAGGCACCGAGGTTGTGCGGATCCTGCACGCCGTCCAGCACCAGAATGAGCGCGTTCTCTTCCAGGCTGTCGAGCACATCGGCAAGCTTGATGTCGCGCCGCGTGGCGTCGACCTTGGCCACCACGCCCTGGTGCCGGCGCGTCCCCACCAGCGCATCGAGCTTGTCACTGTCACTGTTGAGCATGCGCGTGCCGGCGGCCTCGGCCTGGGCGATGAACTTCTTCACGCGGGCGTCCTTGCGATCGCCTGACAGGTGGATCTCCAGCACCGCATCCGGCGCGTGGCGCAGCTTGGCCGAGATGGCATGAAAACCGTAGATGAGTCGCGTAGAGGCGGTTTCGGGTGCTTTAGCCACGTTTGGTGTCCTTTGCGGAAGACTTGGCGGCAGGTTTCGGCGCCGCTTTGGAGGCGCGCGATTTTACCGGCTTGGCCTCAAGCTTGGGGGCCGGCTTCGCCTTGGACTCAGGCTCCACTTTGGCAGCACTCTTCTTCGCTTTCTTCGCCTTTTTCTCCGCCTGATCCGATTCTTCCGTCGCCCCTGCACTCTCCTTGGCCTTGGCCCTGGGCTTTTTCTTCGCTAGCTCGGGCGCTGGCGCGGGCTCCTGCACAGGGGCAGAAGCCGACGCCGGCTTGGCGGCTGCCAATGGCCCTTCGATGAAGCGGAAGTCGATCTTGTTGGTCGCCATGTCGACCCGGACCAGCTGCACCTTGACCCGATCAGAGAGGCGGAACTGCTTGCCGCTGCGCTCGCCCAGCAGGGCGTGGCGGGTCTCGTCGTAATGGAAATAGTCGCTGCCAAGATCGGAAATGTGCAGCAGCCCCTCGATGAAGATGTCGTCGAGCGCGATGAACAGGCCGAACGGCACCACCGCCGAGACGCTGCCGGTGAACATCTCGCCAACCCGATCCTGCATGAAAAAGCACTTGAGGAAGGCGACGACGTCGCGCGTGGCCTCGTCGGCGCGACGCTCGGTCATCGAACAATGCAGGCCGATCTGCTCCCAATCGCCCGGACGATACTCCTCGCCGGCCAGCGCCGCCTTGATGCCACGGTGGATGAGCAGATCGGGATAGCGCCGGATCGGCGAGGTGAAGTGGGTGTAGGACTCGTAGGCGAGACCGAAGTGGCCGACGTTGTCCGGGCTGTACATGGCCTGCTTGAGCGAACGCAGCATCACGGTCTGCAGCAACTGCGCGTCGGGACGGCTCTTGATCTGCTCGATCAGCTTTGCGTAGTCGGTGGCGCGCGGCTCGTCTCCGCCACCGATGCCGAGGCCGAATTCCTTCAGGAACTCGCGCAGCTTGGCGAGCTTGTCCTCGGACGGCGAGTCGTGGACGCGGTACAAGGCCGGATGTTCGCGCTTGGCGAGGAAGTCGGACGCGCAGACGTTGGCAGCCAGCATGCATTCCTCGATCAGGCGATGAGCGTCATTACGCACCTCGGGCACGATCTGCGCAATCTTGCCGTTGTCGTCAAAGATCATGCGCGTTTCGGTGGTCTCGAAGTCGATCGCACCGCGCTTGGCGCGCGCCTTGAGCAGCACGCGAAAGAGCTTGTCGAGGTTCTCGAGATGCGGGATCAGCGAGTCCAGCTCGGTGCGCACGGCCACATCCTTATCGTAGAGCGCGGCCGCAACCTGGGTGTAGGTCAGACGTGCATGCGACCAGATCACCGCCGGGTAGAAACGATAGGACTTGATCTCGCCGCTGGTCGAGATGTTCATGTCGGCCACCATGGTCAGGCGTTCGACCTGGGGGTTGAGCGAGCACAGCCCGTTGGACAGCTTCTCCGGCAGCATGGGAATCACGCGCCGCGGAAAGTACACCGAGTTGCCACGATCGAAAGCGTCCTTGTCGAGCGCGTTGCCGGCAACAACGTAATGCGACACGTCCGCGATCGCCACGATCAGCCGGAAGCCCTTGCCCTGACGTTCGCAATACACCGCGTCGTCGAAGTCCTTGGCGGTCTCGCCATCGATGGTGACCAGCGGCAGCTGGGTCAGATCCTCGCGCCCAGCCCAGTCCTTCTTGCGCACTACGGCGGGCAGCTTGCGCGTATCGGCCTTGGCCGCAGACGAAAAATCAAACGGCAGGTCGTGCTTGCGCAGGGCAATCTCGATCTCCATGCCGGGGTCGGCATAGTTGCCAAGCACCTCGACGATGCGGCCGATGGGCTGCGACGAGCGCGTGGGCTGTTCGATGAGTTCGACGGTGACGATCTGGCCTGGCTCGGGCTTCTTGCGCCCGCCTGCGGCGATCAGGATGTCCTGCGCCAGGCGACGGTTCTCGGGCGCGACGATCATCACCCCATGCTCGCTGATCACGCGGCCAACGACACGGCTGTTGGCGCGCTCGAGCACGCTGACCACCTTGCCTTCAGGGCGACCACGACGATCCTGGCCCGCGATGCGGACCATGACGCGGTCGCCGTGCAGCACGGCGCGCATTTCCTTTGGCCCCAGGAAGATGTCCGGGCCAGCGTCATCACGCCGCACAAAGCCGAAGCCGTCGGGGTGGCCCTCGACGCGGCCCTGGATCAGATCGGCCTTGGCAGGCAACAGATAGGCATCGCCGCGGTTATGCACGATCTGGCCATCGCGCACCATGGCGCGCAGGCGGCGCTCGAAGTGCTCGTGCTCGTGGGCCTGAATGTCCAGCGCCGCAACCAGCTCATCAAACCACATCGGTACGCCGCGATCCGCCAGCACCTGCAGCACATATTCGCGGCTGGGCAAGGGCTGCTCGTACTGCTGCAATTCGCGCTCATGGAAAGGGTCAGCCTGACGGATGGCGCTGCTGTGTGTCACCGCGGCCGCGGCTGATGCCTTGCGTGCCGCACGGCTGCGCCCCGACGTGGGCGCAGCGCCATCATCGGTGCGGCGAGGATCGGGTTTGCGCGCGGCAGGCTTGCGCGCGCCGGGCGTGGTGGGTGTTTGTGTATCTTTCGTTTTTCGAGTCATTGACAATCTTCTTTCAGTACTTATAATTCGCGTCTTCCTGCCCAGATGGCGGAATTGGTAGACGCACTAGTTTCAGGTACTAGCGCTGCAAGGCGTGGAGGTTCGAGTCCTCTTCTGGGCACCAGTTTCACGAGAAAGCCGCTCTTCGGAGCGGCTTTTTTCGTCCACACCTTTCTCGCCTGCGATGGCAATGTGATCGCGCTCGTCATCACCCCTGATGCGGGCCGCCGATGCGGCGTCCATTCCAGCGCCTGTTGCGCCAGCCGCCCCGACACCTGGGCCTGGATCGCTTCCGCCCGCCTCCCGCATTGAAGCGAAGAAAGGCTTTGCAAGGCCGAAAGCGTTTGCTATTATGCGCCTCCCTGCCCAGATGGCGGAATTGGTAGACGCACTAGTTTCAGGTACTAGCGCTGCAAGGCGTGGAGGTTCGAGTCCTCTTCTGGGCACCAGTTTCAGGGAAAAGCCGGCTTTCAGCCGGCTTTTTTCGTTGACCACGGCATCGCTGACAACGCGTTCGCCGTGTCCACGGCCAGCTCGGGAAGGAAGCTGAGGCCGACCCGCACATCCGAGGCGAGGCGCGCAGGCAAAAAAAAGCGCTGCGGCGTCGACAGTACGCGCGCTCAAGACAGCCGCACATGCAGACCACGCCGCTTGCTTGCGGAGACCGCGTCGACCGCAGCGCGGCCCCCGCAGCCCCCCATCACCGCATTCAGGCGCCAAACGGATGACGACGCAGAATCGTTTCGTCGCGCTCGGGCCCGGTCGAAATCACGTCGATCGGAATTTCACAGATCTCCTCGATCCGATGCAGGTAGGCGCGCGCCTCATGCGGCAGCGCGTCCCAGCCTTGAGCACCTACGGTGGTGCCACTCCAGCCTGACATGCTCTCGTAGATCGGCTCGCAGCGGGTGACCTCTTCCGAGCCCATCGGCAGCAGATCGATGCGCTTGCCGTCAAGCATGTAGCCGGTGCACAGCATCAGCTCCTGCAGCCCATCGAGCACATCGAGCTTGGTGATGCACAGGCCGGTCACGCCGTTGATGATGATGGAGCGCTTGAGCGCGGCAAGATCGAGCCAGCCGCAGCGCCGCTTGCGCCCGGTGACGGTGCCGAACTCACGGCCCTTGGTCGACATCTGTTCACCGGGCACGCCGACGGTGTCGATATCGAGCTCGGTCGGGAAAGGTCCGCCGCCAACACGAGTGCAGTAGGCCTTGGTGATGCCCAGCACGTAGTGCAGGCGACTGGGGCCGACACCCGAACCGGCAGCAGCCTGACCGGCAACGCAGTTGCTCGAGGTGACGAAGGGATAGGTGCCGTGGTCGATATCGAGCAAGGTGCCCTGCGCGCCCTCGAACAACAGCGAACCGCCCGCCTTGTTGACCGCATAGAGCTCGGCCGACACGTCCGCCACCATCGGCAGCAACTCCTCGGCGTCCTTCATCGCCTGATCGAAAACCGGCTGGAATTCGACCGCCTCGGCGCCCAGATGCTGGGTCAGCACGAAGTTGTGATATTCGAGGTTGGCCTTGAGCTTGGCGGCAAAGCGCTCGCGGTCGAAGAGGTCGTAGACGCGCAAGGCGCGGCGCGCAACCTTGTCCTCGTAGGTCGGGCCGATGCCCTTGCCGGTGGTGCCGATCTTGTCGTCGGCAGACTTCGAGGCCTCGCGCGCGCGATCCAGTGCGCTGTGATAACCGAGGATCAGCGGACAACCCGGGCTGATGCGCAGGCGCTCACGGACCTTGATGGCGCCCGCCTCCAGGGTACGGATCTCGGCGAGCAGATGGTGGGCGTCGAGCACCACGCCATTGCCGATGTAACAGGCCACGCCTTCACGCACGATGCCCGAGGGCACGAGGTTGAGCTTGTATTCAGTCTGCCCGATGACCAAGGTGTGGCCGGCATTGTGGCCACCCTGAAAACGCACCACGCCCTTGGCATGGTCGGTCAGCCAATCAACGATCTTGCCCTTGCCTTCGTCACCCCACTGGGTGCCGACGACGACGACGTTCTTTGCCATTTTCCTACTCTCCCTGTAAGGGCACGATCGCCCAGCGATCGCCCCGCCTTACCAGTTGCCGGTCGCAGCCGGCCTCGTTCCACGTGTTTTCATGTCCGGGCAGCGCGCTCACGACGATCTCGCCACGCGCGCGCAGGGCCGCCACCTCAGTTGCCAGATCCGTGCTGTCCGAGTACGGCGCCAGCACGCTGCCCGCACTTGGCGCAGGTGACGGCAGGCGCCACACCAGTTCGCGCAGATCAAGGCTGAAGCCCGTCGCCGGTCGCGCACGGCCGAAGGCTTCGCCCACCCGATCATAGCGGCCGCCGAGCGCCAGCGCTGCTGGCGACTCGGCGCCATAGGCGGCAAAAACGATGCCGCTGTGATAGTTGTAACCACGCAGGTCCGACAGATCGAAGTTGATTGGCAGATCTGCAAGCGAGCCCGCCAGCTTACGCAACTCGCCGAGCAAGGCGTCGATCTCGGCGTCCTGCGGGAAGCAGGCCGCGGCACGGTCCAGCACCTCCGCTCCCCCATACAGGCCGGGCAAAGCCAGCAAGGCCGAGCGCACAGGTTCGGCGACATCAGCCAGCACGGTCCGCAGCGCAGCCACGTCCTTCGCCTGCAGCAGCGCGAAGAGCTCCTGCTCCTGCTCGGGCACAAGTCCTACGCGGGCCGCCAGAACCCGGAACAGTCCGACGTGACCGATGTAGATGCGCGAAGCGGGCACCTCGGCCAGGCGCAGGACCTCGGCCAGCAGGCGCAAGATCTCCACATCCGCTTCGATGCCCGCATGGCCATAGAGCTCGGCGCCCAATTGCAGCGGCTCACGGGTCGCCGTCAGGGTGGACGGCAGGGTGTGCAGCACACTGCCGCAATAGCACAGGCGCGATACGCCCTGGCGATTGAGCAGATGGGCGTCGATGCGGGTGACCTGCGGCGTCATGTCGGCACGCACGCCCATGCTGCGACCGGACAACTGGTCGATCAGTTTGAAGGTGCGCAGCGTCAGATCCTGTCCCGCTCCGGTGGTGAGCGAATCGAGGTACTCGAGCAGGGGCGGCATCACCAGCTGATAGCCGCGCACCCGGAATGCATCAAGCAGCCGACGACGCAAGGTCTCGAGCTGACGGGCTTCGGACGGCAAGGCGTCCTGGATGTGATCGGGCAATACCCAGCGCATGAGGGGTTCAGCTCAAGACAAAAAGAAGGATCACGCCCGCCAGCATCGAGCTCAGTCCGATAAAGCGGATCTGACCATCAGCCATGCTGGCGAGACGCAAAAAAGTCTGTCGCCAGGCTGCTGGCGAGACGAAAGGAAAGATGCCCTCGATGATCAACATCAGCGCGAGGGCAGTCAATAACGTGGGCCCCATGGGAAGCTCAGTTCCTTGGTGCGCCTCCGGCGTCCTTCATGAAACGAAAGAAGTCGGAACTCGGATCCACCACCAGCACGTTGGACTTGCCGGCAAAGCTCGCGCGGTAAGCCTCCAGGCTGCGGTAGAAGGAATAGAACTCCGGGCTCTTGCCGAAGGCGTCAGCATAGGTGGAGGTCGCTTTCGCATCGCCTTCACCCTTGATCTGCTGCGACGTGCGGTAGGCCTCGGCCACGATCACCTCGCGCTGGCGATCGGCATCGGCACGAATCTTCTCGGCCTCCGCTGCGCCTTGCGAGCGCAGCTCGTTGGCAACGCGCTTGCGCTCCGCCTCCATGCGGCGATAGACCGACTCGGAGACCTCGTTGGGCAGATCCACGCGCTTGAGGCGCACGTCCACAATCTGCACGCCTATGGTTCTGGCATCGCGGTCAGCGCGCTCGCGCATCTGATCCATGATGAGATCGCGCTCGCCGGACACGACATCGTGCACGGTGCGACGACCGAACTCTTCACGCAGGCCAGAATTCACTGTCTGCGCGAGTCGGGTGCGCGCACGCGCCTCGTCACCTGCGACCGAGACGTAATACAGCCGCGGATCGACGATACGCCACTTGACGAAGTGGTCCACCAGCACGTTCTTCTTCTCGGACGTGATGAAGCGCTCGGGCTCTGCGGTATCCATGGTCAGGATGCGCTTGTCGAAATAGCGCACGTTCTGAATCAAGGGCAGCTTGAAGTTCAGACCAGGTTCGGCAATGACCTCCTTGATCTCACCGAGCTGGAACACGATTGCATACTGGCGCTGATCGACGGTAAACAGCGACGCCGAGGCGACGACCACGGCGAAGACCAAGGCTCCGCCAAATAGAGAAAACTTGTCACGCATCAACGCTCTCCCCGCTCACGGCTACGCATCAGATCGCGATTACGCGGATCGGAATCCAGCGTAGGCGCATTCGAACCCAAGGCAGCAGCCGACTGCGACTCCGGTGAATCAGCAGCAGCCTTCGATGACGCCCCGGCCTGCTGCATCAGCTTGTCGAGCGGCAGCAGCATGAGGTTGCCGCTGTCCTTCGCATCGATCATGACCTTGGAGGTATTGGACATCACTTCCTGCATGGTCTCGATGTACATCCGCTCGCGGGTCACCTCGGGCGCACGACTGAATTCGGCATACACCTGATCAAAGCGACTGGCCTCACCTTCGGCATTGGCCATCACCCGTTCGCGGTAGGCGTTCGCCTCCTCGATCAGGCGCGAGGCCGTACCACGCGCCCGCGGGATGACATCGTTGGCATAGGCCTCACCCTCGTTCTTCTGCCGCTCCCTATCCTGGCCAGCTTTCACGGCGTCATCAAACGCGGCCTGCACCTGTTCGGGTGGCTGTGCGTTCTGCATCGTGACGCGGCTGATCTGGATGCCGGTATCGTAGCGATCGAGAACACGCTGCATCAACTCATGCGCAGTCGCGGCAATCTCTTCGCGCCCCTCGTAGAGCACGAAGTCCATGCGGCTCTTGCCCACGATCTCGCGCATCGCGGTTTCGGCGACCTGGGCAACCGACTCGTCCGGGAAACGGTTGTTGAAGATGTAGTTTTCCGGGCTGTTGAGCACGTACTGGACGGCAAACTGGATGTTGATGATGTTTTCGTCATCGGTCAGCATCAAGGACTCGCGCAGCATCTTGTTGCGTTCCGAGCCGCGGTAACCGACCTCGACCGTACGCACCCCGGTCAGATCCACGAGCTCATGCGATTCGAAGGGGTAGGGCAAGCGCCAGCGCAGACCAGGTTCGGTGGTCCCGACGAACTCTCCCAGACGCAGCACCACACCGCGCTGGTTGGCGTCGACAGTGTAGAAACCGCTCGCCGCCCACACTACCGCAACGAGCGCGAACAGCACACCGAGCCCGCCACCGAACTGCTTGAACGAGAAGTTTGGCAGCTGTGGGCCGCCCCCGCCTCCGCTGCCGCCTGGCCCGCGACTCTGGCGTTTGCCGCCGAACATGCCCGAGAGGCGTTGATTGAACTCGCGCCAGACTTCCTCCAGATCGGGAGGTCCCTGGTTATTGCCGCGATTGCCTTCGCGCTGACCGTCACTGCGGTCGCGGTCGCGGTCGCCATCGCCGCTCTGGCCGCTTTGGCCGCCCCAACGGGGGTCGTTAAGTGACATTCGAATGCCCATAATCAGGATTGAAAGGAAGCTCTACCGCCGTACCGGAATCCCGGTCGGCATCTTCGTGGAAGGCCTCTTGTGCCAACTCGGCGAGGACCTCGCGAAGCAGATCAAGACCTTCGCCCGTTCTGGCGCTCAAAAAAACGCGCCGAATGCTACCACAGTCATCGCGCTCGACCGCGGGCTCGGCCGGCGTGAGGTCGATCTTGTTCCACACCAGAATCTGCCGCACCTGCGCTGCGCCAATCTCGGCCAGAACCTTATCGACCGCTTCAATCTGCGCGTCGCGATCCGCACTGGCCGAATCGACCACATGCAGCACCACATCAGCCTGCACCGTCTCTTCCAGTGTCGCCCGAAAGGCAGCAACCAGCGCATGCGGCAGGTCGCGGATGAAGCCCACCGTATCTGACAACACCACGTTCGCGCCACCGACATAAAGCCGGCGTGAAGTCGTGTCCAGCGTGGCGAAGAGCTGATCGGCCGCATAGGCCCCGGCCTTCGTCAGCGCATTGAACAAGGTCGACTTGCCCGCATTGGTGTAGCCGACCAGAGAGACCGACAGAACATCACGACGTTCCCGGGCGCGACGACGAACCTTGCGCTGCTTCTCCATCTGCACGAGACGCTGCTTGAGCATCTTCACCCGATTACCCAGCAGACGGCGGTCGGTCTCGAGCTGCTTTTCACCCGGACCGCGCAAGCCGATGCCGCCCTTCTGACGCTCAAGGTGAGTCCAGCCCCTCACCAGCCGGGTGGACAGGTGTTCGAGCTGGGCGAGTTCAACCTGCAGCTTGCCCTCATGGCTGCGCGCACGTTGAGCGAAGATGTCGAGGATCAGCGCCGTGCGGTCGATCACCATGCACTCCAGCACGCGCTCGAGGTTGCGTTGCTGACCGGGCGCCAGGGCATGGTTGAAGATCACGATATCGGCCTCGTGGGCACGCAAGGCTTCGCCGATTTCCTGGACCTTTCCGCTGCCGGCAAAAAGCTTGGCATCGGGCGCGGAGCGCTTGCCTTGCACCACGGCCTCGACACTCGCACCGGCGCTCAGCACCAGCAGCTTGAACTCGGACAGGCGCTCGTCGATGAGGTCCTGCCCAAGGTCAAGCTGGACCAGAACGGCACGCTCTCCGGATGCGGGGCGCTCAAACATGGACACCCCCGATGGCCGAACTCAGTCGGCCACGAACGATCAGCACGGAACTCAGTTGCCTTCTTCCTGCTGTTGAATCACCACCGGACGTGCGGGGACCACGGTGGAGATGGCGTGCTTGTAGACCATCTGCGTGACCGTGTTCTTCAGCAACACGACGTATTGATCAAAGGATTCGACCTGCCCCTGGAGCTTGATGCCATTGACCAGGTAGATCGACACCGGAATGTGTTCGCGGCGCAGCGTGTTCAGAAACGGGTCTTGTAGAAGTTGCCCTTTGTTACTCATGTGTGAACCTCTTTATTTTCTGTTTATAAGAATGTAACGGATTTGATGCTGCACTGCCACATCGCAGTATGCATCCAAACCCTGGTGTGGAAACGGGTTCTTGAACTGCGCGCCATCAATCCCGCGCGGCGTAAGGGTTGTGTGCGGTACGGAACTGGATGCGCAAGGGCGTGCCCTGGAGCTTGAATGCTTCCATGAAGCAACGCTCGAGATAGCGCACATAGGACGCGGGAATCGACTCGAGCGCATTGCCGTGAATCACGATCACCGGCGGGTTCATGCCGCCCTGGTGGGCGTAACGCATCTTTGGCCGTGCCATGCCATGCCGAGGCGGAGTCTGGCGTGCAACCGCCTGCTGCAAGGTGCGCGTCAACTGCGGCGTCGGCAGATTGGCGGTCGCGGCAGCGTAGGCGGCATCGACCGACTTCAGCAGACCCGCGATGCCCTGCGACTTGAGCGCCGAGATCTGATGAAAGCGCGCAAAGCCCAGGAAGGCGAGCTTGCGCGCGATCTCCAGCTTCAGGCGCTCGCGCTGGTAGTCGTCCACCGCGTCCCACTTGTTGATACCCACCACCAGCGCACGTCCGGCCTCGAGCGCAAAGCCGGCGATATGTGCGTCCTGATCGGAGATGTCCTGCGCGGCGTCGAGCACCAGGACGATCACGTTCGCCTCCTGGATCGCCTGCAGGGTCTTGATCACGGAGAACTTTTCCACCGCCTCGAACACCTTGCCGCGGCGACGCAGACCCGCAGTGTCGATCAGGGTGTAACGCTTGCCGCCGCGCTCGAAGGGAATCGAGATCGCATCACGCGTCGTCCCCGGCAAATCAAAGGCAATCACGCGCTCTTCACCGAGCAAGGTATTGACCAGCGTCGATTTACCGACATTGGGCCGGCCCACGATCGCGACCTTGGGGCCTTCGTCTTCAGTCGGCTCCTTGTCGCCATCGGGCGGCAGGGTATCGAGCACGATCTCGATCAGCTGCTTGATGCCATCACCATGGGCGGCGGACACCGGCAAGGGGTCGCCCAGGCCAAGGGCGTGAAAATCCGCCGCAACGATCGCACGGTCCAGGCCTTCGGCCTTGTTGACCACCAGGTGCACCGGCCGCCCTGCACGCCGCAGGCGGGTGGCGATGTGCTCGTCATGAGGTGTGCGACCGGCGCGGCCATCGACCAGAAACAGCAGCACGTCGGCCTCGGCAATGGCCTGCTCGGCCTGCCGCGCCATCTCGTGCATGATGCCTTCCTTGGCGACCGGGTCGAAACCGGCGGTATCGACGACCAGATAGTCACGATCACCCACACGGCCGATGCCGTAGTGCCGATCGCGCGTCAGGCCGGGCTGATCGGCGACCAGAGCGTCGCGCGAGCGCGTGAGGCGGTTGAACAGGGTCGACTTGCCGACATTGGGCCGGCCGACGAGGACGATGGTAGGTTTCACTAAAGGGTTTCTGCCTTAACGTAGTTCATAGGCGGTGATCTCGCCGTCGCGTCCCTGCACGACGAAACCGCGCCCGTAGGCACGCGGCGGCGCCGACAAGGGACCGTCGCCCGCACGCTGACGCGCAGCAAAAGCCCCGGACTCGCGGTTCAGCACGTGCACATAGCCTTGGAGATCGCCGACCACGACATGATCGCCAACGATCAGCGGCCGCGACAGCGCGCGTCTGGCCATCGCATCCTGCTTCCACACGCTGGCGCCGCTATAGATGTCGAGCGCGTGCACCGCATCACGGTCGTCGGTGAGCACCGCGAAGCGCGCATCGCGATCCATGCCGACGCTGCTGGAAAACTCACGCGACCACAGCGCGTTGCCGTTGCTGGTATCGAAACACGCGGCACGCCCCTGATAGGTCACCGCGCACACTTCGCGCCGACCGACGACCGGGGTGCCAGCCACATCGGCGACGCGCTCGAGCTCGGTCGATCCACGCGGCGCCGCCACTGACAGTTCGGTGATCGCACCGCCATTGGCGGCATTGATCACGACCAGCTTGCCGCCCGGAAATCCGGCCAGCACGAGATTAGCCTCAAGCACGACGCCCGAGAAATTGCGCAAGGCCAGCGGCGGGTTGGCGCGCTGGTAGACCCAGCGCCGGCTGCCATCGCCCGCATTGAGTGCGATCAGACGATTGTCCGAGGCGCGCAAGACCACGAGATCACCCGCGACCGCGGGCTGGGCAAGCACCTCGGCGCCGATCGTCGACCGCCAGCGCTCACTGCCGCTGTCGGCATCGTAAGCGATCGCGATGCCGCTCGCAGTGACCACCACGGCAAGGCTGCGGTCCGCGCCGACGCCGGCCGAGAGCCCGGTATCGGCATCCACGCGCCAGACTTCACGGCCGCCCTCGAAGCGTGCGACATCGCCATCCTCGCCGGCGGCATAGATGCTGTCGCCCACCACCGCAGGCTCGAACAGGTAGGAGCCGGCCTCACCAATATCGGCTCGCCACAGCGCAACCAGCTCAACGCTGGGCTGAAAGTCCACCAGCTCGGCAGGCTTGGGCTTGCTGCTGGCAAAGGGGTTCAGGGACGCGCAACCCGTGGCCAGCAGCAGCGCGGCCAGGAGCGGTACAACACGCAGGGAAGCAAGCTTCATCGGTCAGCCTTCGAGAGATTCGAGTTTCACGCGCACCACTTCACGCAGGGTCGTGGCCTGTTCGCCAGCGCTGGACAGCACATCAACGGCGGCCTGATAAGCGGTGCGCGCCTCAGCCATCTTGCCTTGAGCCGCATAGGCATCCCCACGCAGGTCGGCAAAACGCGCCCTGTACATTGTCGTCGGTTCGGCCTGGAGGCGCATCAGCGCGGAGTCGAACTCGCCCTTTTGCAGCAACACGGTTGCCAGACGCAGGCGCGCGAGGTCGCGCAGAGCCGGATCCTTACCCTTGTCCGCCGCCCATTCGAGCTGGGATTGGGCGTTGTCGAGGTCACCGGCGCGGAACTGGGCGCCGGCCGACAGCAAGGCGCCGAGTTGGGCGTAGGCGCTTCCAGGATGCTCACCGATCAGGCGACCGGCGGCGTCGCGCGTCTTTTGCGCCTGCTGCTGCTCGGCGGCCTGCTGCACCGCGAAATAAAGCGCACCGGCTTCGGCCGCATTCCGGTTCTGATACCACTGCCAGCCTTGCCAGCCGACCGAAGCCAAGGCCGCAATCACGGCGATCGTCGTCACCAAGTTGCCGTACTGCGCCCACCAGGCCTTGAGCTCGGAGATCTGTTCCTGCTCTTCAAGGTCATACACCGCCATCACTCAACCCCTTCGTCATCATCGCCGTAAAGCAGCCCGGCCATTGCCTCGGTCAGCGCCGCGAGCGCCACGCGCTGCTGAGCGCCCGGACCGCGCAGCGGCTTGAGCCCCACCTCGCCCGCCTTCGCCTCGTCTTCCCCGATCACGACCGCCACCGACGCGCCGCTGCCGTCAGCCTTCTTCATCTGCGACTTGAAGCTGCCGCCGCCGCAATGCAGGATTGCGGCAAAGCCGTGTTCGCGCAAGGCCTCGGCCGCGCGGAAAGCCAGCCGCCCCGCGGCCTCGCCCATATGCACGACGTAGGCGTCCGCCACCGGCCGTTCGGCCACACCCCCGCCGGCCTGCCACAACAGCAGCAGGCGCTCGATGCCGATCGCAAAGCCAGCCGCAGGCTGGGGCTTGCCGCCGAGTTGCTCGACCAGACCATCGTAACGGCCGCCAGCGCAGATTGTGCCCTGCGCCCCGAGGCGCGTCGTCACCCACTCGAACACGGTGTGGTTGTAATAATCCAGCCCGCGCACCAGACGGTGGTTGATACGGTGGGGAATTCCAGCGTCCTTGAGGAAGACCTGCAGGGTCTGGAAGTGAGCGCGCGAAGCCTCTCCGAGGTAATCGACAAGCCGGGGCGCAGCCTCGACCACCGCCTGCAGCTCGGGATTCTTGGTGTCGAGGATACGCAGTGGGTTGGTGTGCAGGCGACGCCTGGCGTCCTCGTCGAGCTTGTCCTGATGCTGCTCAAGATAGGCGATGAGCGCGGCGCGGTGCTGTGCCCGCTCTTCCGGCACGCCGAGCGAGTTGATCTCGAGGGCGACATCGTCCACCCCGAGATCTTCCCACAGCCGGGCGCACATCATGATCAACTCGGCGTCGGTGTCCGCGCCGGCAAAGCCCAGCGCCTCCACCCCGATCTGGTGAAACTGACGATAACGCCCTTTCTGCGGCCGCTCGTGGCGGAACATCGGGCCATAGTAGTACAGGCGTTGCGGACCGCCCGATGCGACCAGGTTATGCTGGATCGCGGCACGCACGCAGGACGCCGTGCCTTCGGGGCGCAGCGTCAGCTGCTCACCGTTGAGCGCGTCCACGAAGGAGTACATCTCCTTCTCGACGATATCGGTCACTTCGCCGATCGCGCGTTTGAACAAGGGCGTCGGCTCGACGATGGGCATGCGGATCGGGCGATAGCCGTAGCTTTGCAGCCAGTCGCGCACGATGTCTTCGAAGTATTCCCAGGTTTCGGCCTCGTCGGGCAGGATGTCGTTCATCCCGCGCACGGCCTGCAAGCTTTGACTCATGAGTGCGTGGTCTTGTCGTTATCGCGTCGGTACGCTGTAGTTGTGCATTGCTGGCGTGATCAGACCCGGCCTTCAGCCGCTCTTCTTCACGTACTTGGTCGCCACGTAGTCATCCACGATGGCCTTGAACTCTGCGCCGATGTTGTCACCGCGCAGGGTGACGAACTTCTCGCCATCCACATAGACCGGCGCAGCGGGGGTCTCACCGGTGCCGGGCAGCGAAATGCCGATGTTGGCATGCTTGGACTCGCCGGGTCCGTTCACCACGCAGCCCATCACCGCCAGCGTCATGTTCTCGACGCCGTCGTACTGATCGCGCCACACCGGCATCTGTTTGCGCACGTAATCCTGAATGCCCGAGGCCAGCTCCTGGAAGAAGGTGCTGGTGGTGCGACCGCAACCCGGGCAGGCGGTGACCATGGGGGTGAACGCGCGCAAACCCATGGTCTGCAGGATCTCCTGCGCGACCACCACCTCCTGGGTGCGACTGCCACCGGGCTCAGGGGTGAGCGAGATGCGGATGGTGTCGCCTATGCCTTCCTGCAGCAACACGGCGAGCGCGGCCGTGGACGCGACAATGCCCTTGCTACCCATCCCTGCTTCGGTCAGCCCCAGATGCAGGGCATAGTCGCTGCGGTTGGCCAGATCGCGATACACCGCGATCAAGTCCTGCACGCTCGACACCTTGGCCGACAGGATGATGCGGTTTCCTGCCAGGCCGTACTCCTCGGCCTTGGCTGCGGACTCCAGCGCCGACACCACCAGCGCCTCGCGCATCACCGCGCCGGCGTCACGCGGCTCGGCTCGGCCTGCATTCTCGTCCATGATGCGCGCCAGCACCGACGGATCGAGGCTACCCCAGTTCACCCCGATGCGGACCGGCTTGTCGTAGCGGCAGGCGAGTTCGACGATGGCCGCGAACTGCGGATCGCGCTTGGCGCCCGAGCCTACATTGCCGGGGTTGATGCGAAACTTGGCTAGCGCCTCGGCGCAGGCGGGGAAATCGGTCAGCAGCTTGTGACCGTTGTAGTGGAAATCGCCCACCAGGGGCACGTCCATGTTCAGCGCCAGCAGACGATCACGGATATGCGGCACCGCACGCGCGGCAGCCTCATTGTTTACCGTGATTCGCACCAGCTCGGAGCCGGCGCGCGCGAGCTCGGCAACCTGCATCGCCGTGCCAAGCACGTCGGCGGTGTCGGTGTTGGTCATCGACTGCACCACGACCGGGACACCGCCACCGACATGAACGCGGCCGACGGTGACGGCACGCGTCAGGCGCCGTGCGCGCGGACGGGCATCGATGGGGTCAAGGCAAGAGGGCGAGCTGTTCTGGGTCATCTTCATCAATATCATTACTGGACGGTGAGGCGCGCCACCGAGACCTTGGTGTGGGCAGCCAGCTCCACCGGCTTGCCCTCGAATTCGAGGCTTACGTTTGCCGCGTTGCCAATCACCAGCGCAAACGGTGGCCGGCCCTGAACCATGCGTGTCGAGCCCGCGCGGTTGACACCGGAGTAGATGATCGCACCGCTGGCATCGCGAACCTCAATCCAGGACTCAGCGCCAAAGCGAAAGGCGAGCTGGCGCTCGGCACCAACCGGCGAGCGCACTTCCTCGGCGGCAGCTGCCACTGGCAAATCATTGACCGTCGGCGCCGCCTGAACCACGGGCTCAAGCGCGGGCGCGGAGGCTTCGCGTGCAGCAGGCAGCGTGTCCTGTGGCAGGGGCTCGGTGGCAGCCGAGCTCGTGGCGCCAGCCGCGCTGGCGGCGACCGTGGCTGCATCCTCGATCACGCGAGCCTGCGCCATCTCGTCGCCGGAGACGCGCTCCGCGCTTTGTATCGGCACGCCATCGATCGGCTCCGCCGGCACACCGTCCATGAGCGGCGTATCAAGCGCGCTTTCGATGCGCTGCGGCTGGGTACGGAACCAGTCGAAGTACCAACCCGCCAGAACCAGAAGTGAAAGCAGCACCACGATCCAGCCCACCGGCGCTGACCCCAGACGCTGCCCTCTGCCCGAGGGCAGTTCCCCTTCCGCATTCTTGATGGGCGACAGATCGACTGCGCTCTCGCCGGCGAGGCGCTGCACAGCGTCGAGCAAAGGCGCGGGATCGAGTGCGAGATAACGCGCGTAGTTACGCAAGAAGCCGCGCACGAAGGGCATGCCGGGCAAGGCGACGAAATCGTCCGACTCCAGCGCCACAACCTGGCGGGGGCTCAGCTTGAGCGCAAACGCCACCTCCCCCACCGACTCACCACGCAGCTCGCGGGCCTGGCGCAACTGGGCTCCAGGAGAGGGCAAGGCAGGGTCAGGCATCGACACTGCAAGCTCGGGGGACTGATCACGGCTCACTCGTACTTCCCTTGCATCATCATCTTGTATTCTTCCGCGCTGCCGAAGCGACTGCCGAGCTGTGCAGCGTAGCTGGCCTCGGCATCGTGGTTGCCAAGGCGACGCTCGGTGCGCAGACCGAGCCAGACCGAGGCAGCGCTGGGCTCGCTTTGCTGATGCAAGCGGATCAGATGGCTACGTGTCTGTTCGTAACGCCCGCCGCGATAGGCAATGTCGGCAAGCTGATAAAGCGCCTGACGATTCGACGGATCCGCCTGCACGGCCGCAAGGAACTGGCCCTCGGCCGCAGCATCATCCTTGAGGCGCAAATGGCACAGCCCCGCATTGGTATAGGGCCGGGTGGCGTGGCGGTAATAGGGGTTGCGCGCCGACTGCGCCAGACGCTCCAGGCCACGCAGTTCTTCACCCTGGGTGCAGAGAAACCAGCCATAGCTGTTGTTGAATTCGGGATCACCCGGCGCATGGCGCAAGGCCTGCTCGAAGCTCTGCCGTGCGGGCGCATGCTGCTCGATAAGCATGTAGGCCAGCCCCAGCAGGTGATAAGCGGGGGCGTAATCCGGGCTGTCGTTGAGCGCGATGCGGGCTTCGTCGAGCGCCACGTCGTAGCGCCCGATCTCGAAATAAGCCATGCCCAGATCGACGTGCACCCGGGCACGGGATTCGGCGGGCGTGGACGGCGACACGTCCGACAGCGGACGACTGATCGCGGCGCTGCCGGCGTCGCCAGCCCCCGGCAGCGTGGCGCAGGCGCTGACGAACAGGGCCGCAAGCAACAAGCTGATCCGTGCGGCGTGATGTTTCATGAACCTTCCTCCCTGATCTGCTGCAGACGCACCGTACGCCGGGTCTTGTCCTGAACCTGGCCCGCAAGCTGGCCACAGGCCGCATCGACATCGTCACCGCGCGTCTTGCGCGTGGTGGTCACGATGCCGGCATCGATCAGGATACTGGCAAAGCGGCGGATGCGTTCCGCCGGTGAGCGCATGAAACCGGAGTTCGGGAAGGGGTTGAACGGAATGAGGTTGAACTTGCACGGCGTGTCGCGTACCAGGGCGACAAGCTCGCGCGCTTGCGCCTCGCTGTCGTTCACGCCATCGAGCATGACGTATTCGAAGGTGACGAAATCGCGCGGCGCACGTTCGAGATAGCGCTGGCAAGCTCGCATCAGCTCGCGCAAGGGGTACTTCTGGTTGATCGGCACCAGCCGATCGCGCAAGGCATCGTTGGAGGCATGCAGCGACACCGCGAGCGCGACCGGGCATTCGTCGCGCAGGCGATCCATCGCCGGCACGATGCCGGAGGTCGACACCGTCACCCGCCGCCGCGACAGCCCGTAGGCATGGTCATCCAGCATCAGGTGCAAGGCGGTGACGACGTTGTCGAAATTGGCCAGCGGCTCGCCCATGCCCATCATCACCACGTTGCTGATGATGCGCCCGTTGTCCGACTCCTCGGCGTCGGTCTCCGCCGACACTTCCTCACCATCGCCGTGCTTGAGCGCATCGGTGCGCGCAGCACCGAGGAGCTTGTTCGCAAGCCACAACTGGCCAATGATCTCGCCTGCGGACAGGTTGCGATTGAAGCCCTGCTTGCCGGTCGAGCAAAATGCGCAGTCGAGCGCGCAGCCCGCCTGCGAGGACACACACAGGGTACCGCGCCGGGTTTCAGGGATGAACACGGTCTCGACCGCGTTTGCATTGCCTACATCGAGCAGCCATTTGCGCGTCCCATCGCTCGAAACCGAGTCGCGCACGGCCAGCGGCGGTCGAATCAGCGCGCGCTCCTTGAGCTTCGCGCGCAGGGACTTGGCAACGTCGGTCATCGCATCGAAGTCGTCGCAGCCTTCGCGATGCATCCACCGCATCACCTGGCGGGCGCGAAACGGCTTCTCGCCCAGCCCGGCAAACCAGGCGACGAGACCGTCGACGTCGAAATCGAGCAAATTGACCGGAGCTGCGGGGGGAGTGCTCATTCCTGAAACTTCAATCCTGAAAAGCGCGAGCTTTCAAACAATTTTTCCTGATGCAAGCGGCCAGCGCCCGCGTAGCGCAGTGCTGGAGCACTGCGCTACGCGCCTGGCGGACCGTAGGGACAGACCACTCAGCGTGAATGAACGTTCATTCCCGCGAAGAAGAACGCAATTTCCACCGCAGCGGTTTCCGCAGCGTCCGAGCCGTGCACCGCGTTGGCGTCGATGCTGTCGGCGAAGTCGGCACGGATGGTGCCCTTGTCGGCCTTTTTCGGATCGGTGGCGCCCATCAGCTCGCGATTCCTGGCGATGGCGTTCTCGCCCTCGAGGGCCTGGATCATCACCGGACCGGAAGTCATGAAGGACACCAGATCCTTGAAGAAAGGACGCTCCTTGTGCACGGCATAGAACTGGCCCGCTTGTTGCTCGGACAGATGCACCATGCGGGCGGCGATGACCTTCAGGCCAGCAGCTTCAAAGCGCGAATAGATCTGGCCGATGACGTTCTTGGCGACGGCGTCGGGCTTGATGATGGACAGGGTGCGTTCAATTGCCATGAAAAACTCCGGGACTGTGTTTGGAAAAAAGCGTGAAATTTTAACAGGTTTCGGCTGCCGCCGACGCGCCCGCCCACCATCGGACTGTAAGCGCAGGCAAGCCGGGCCGGAAAAAAAACGATCCCCGCCCGGCGACATCGCCTTGCGGGGATCGGATCGACCTCAGCACCCAGCCCGGCGCGCTGCCGGGCCGTGAGCGCTCACATCATGCCCAGCGCCCTGGGCAGGAAGGTGGAGATGCTCGGGATGTAGGTGATCAGCATCAGGAACACCAGCATTGTATACAGCCAGGGCATGACCGCCTTGCTCATCTCGGTCAGGCCGGCATTGGTGATGCCGCTGGCGACAAACAGGTTCAGCCCGACCGGCGGCGTGATCATGCCGATCTCCATGTTCACCACGATCATCACACCGAAGTGGATCGGATCGATGCCGAGCGCCACCGCCACCGGGAACAGGATGGGCGCCAGGATGAGGATGATGGACGACGGCTCCATCAGCGCACCGGCCACCAGCAGCAGCAGGTTCACCACGATGAGAAAGCCGATCGTGCCCATGCCGCTGCCGACGATGGCGTCAGCCATGCGCTGCGGGATCTGCTCACTGGTGAGGATGAAGGAGAACAGCACGGCACTGGCAATGATGAACAGCAGCATCGCGCTCATGTTCGCCGAGTCGAGCAAGACCTTGGGGATCTGCTTGAAGCTGAGGTCCTTATACACGAACACCGCGATGAAGAAGGCGTACACCGCACTCATCGCCGCCGCCTCGGTCGGGGTGAACATGCCCGAGTAGATGCCGCCCATCACCACCACGATCAGCATCAAACCCCAGAACGCGGTGCGAAAGGACTTGAAGCGCTCGCCCCAACTGACACGCTCCAGCGTCGGATAGTTGTTCTTGCGTGCCACATACCAGGTGCATAGCCCCAGCATGAAAGCCAGCAGCAGGCCAGGGAACACTCCCGCCATGAACAGCGCCCCGACCGAGGTGTTGGTCGTCACCGAGTACATCACCATGACGATGGAGGGCGGGATCAGGATGCCCAGGCCACCCGCCGATGCCACCACGCCGGCGCCAAAGCGCAGCGGATAGCCCTGCTTGACCATCGCTGGAATCAGGATCGAGCCGATCGCCACCACCGTCGCCGGACTCGAGCCCGACACTGCGGCAAACAGTGCGCAGGCCAGCACCGCCGACATGCCCAGGCCACCACGCAGGTGACCGACCATGGCGGTGGCGAAATTGATCATGCGCCGCGCCACGCCGCCGTGGGTGAGGAAGTTGCCGGCGAGGATGAAGAAGGGGATCGCCATGATCTCGAACTTCTCTATGCCGGTGAACATCTTGAGCGCCACGGATTCGAGCGGCACGTCAGTGAAGATGAACATGAAGCTCAGCACCGTGAGGCCGAGCGCCACGCCCACCGGCATGCCGATCGCCATGAGGACGACGAGCAGGCCGAAAATTGCAATTGTGTTGGTCATTGTCGTCGCCCCTGTCAGTTCTTCGCGTCCGGGCGCTTGGGATGGGTCTTCGCCCACTCCGCGTCGCTCTGGCCGGCGTGGCTGTGTTCGATGTCCTCCCCAAGCTCGATCGCCTCACCCACCAGCAGCGGCTCGGCCTCGTCATCGAGCCCTTCGACATGACCATGGTTGTGCACGGGGAGCTCGCCGGTGCGGGCGAACGTCACCATCACCTGCAGGAAGCGGTAGCACATCAGGAAAGAGCCGAGCGGCACCGCCAGATAGACCACCCAGGTCGACCACTCCAGATCCGGCGTGGTCGGGCCTTCGAAGTACTCACCGGCATCCAGGCCGAACAGCATCAGGGTGTCGTAGGCCATGCCGTTCTCCCATACGAACAGCGCACCGAAAATGCCGATGAGGCCGGTAAACACCACGCCGCACACCAGGCCCAGCTGGATCAGCAGCGCGCGCGGCCGATCGGTGAGCTTGTTGATCAGGATGTCGACACCAACGTGGATGCCGGTGCGCACGCCATAGGCAGCGCCAAACTTGGCCATCCACACAAAGAGGATGATGCAGAACTCCTGCGCCCAGCCCACGTTCATGTCGAGCAGCCAGTCCTGCAGCACGGGAATCTCGTAGCCGGACGCATATCGATGCACCACCGAGATGAAGATCACCACCGTCGCCACCGCCATCAGGCCGGCGATGATGACCTCCTCGATGCGGTCGAGAAGCTTGTTCATGTATGTATTCCCCCGAAAAAACGCCCGTCGGTTCACTTGAGCCAGACGGGCGTTTTGGGCATGGAGACTGACGGATTACAGCGCGGCCGGATCGAAGCCGGTTTCCTTGTAGATGGACTGGATCAGCTCGGCGCCGATACGCGACTCCATCTTCTTGTGCACCGGGAGCAAGGCCTTCTTAAACGCGGCCTTTTCCTCTGCGGTCGGCGTGTGGATCTCGGTCTTGCCCGAAGCCCGCACCGCTTCCAGCGCCTTGTCGTTCTCTTCCTTGGCGATCTGGTTGGCGTAGACGGTGGATTCCTTCATCGCCTTGTCGAGCTCGGTGCGCACCTCGGCCGGCAGGCCATCCCAGAACTTCTTGTTGGTGATCACGGCGTAGCCCAGATAGCCATGATCAGTGAGCGTCATGTGCTTCTGCACCTCATGCATCTTCTGCGTATAGAGGTTGGAGTGCGGGTTCTCGGTGCCGTCCACCACGCCCGTCTGCAGCGCCTGGTAGACCTCGGAGAACGCCATCACCTGGGGCAGCGACTTGAGCTCGCGCATCTGCTCTTCGAGCACCTTGGACGACTGGATGCGCATCTTCTTGCCACGCAGGTCTTCGGGCTGCTTGATCGGGCTATTGGCGGAGAAGGACTTGAAGCCGTTATCCCAGTAGGCCAGACCGCGAATGCCCTTGGCTTCCAGCTTGGACAGCAGCTGCGCACCGACCGCACCCTGGGTGATCTTGTTGAGCGCCTCGTAGCCGTCAAAAATGTAGGGCAGATCGAAGACTTCGAACTCACGCACGCCCAGCGGGCCGAACTTGGCCAGCGAAGGTGCCAGCAGCTGCACCGCGCCAAGCTGCAGCGCCTCCATCTCTTCCTTGTCCTTGTACAGGGTGCTGTTCGGGTAAACTTCGACCTTGACCGCACCCTTGGTGTATTGCTCGGCCAGTTCCCTGAATTTTTCGGCAGCCTTGCCCTTGGGCGTGTCCTGGGCCACGACGTGGCTGAACTTGATCACGATCGGCTCTGCTGCGATCGCCGTTGCCGACAGGCCAACAGCCACCAGACCAACCAGAAGTGCACGCATCTTCATGAATCCTTCTCCCGCGAATGAGTCGCGTCCCTGGGGACGCATGGATTGATTCCGTCGCCGCACAGCCTTGGCCGCGACCGGCACACCACACGCATAAAACCATTCGTGCAGGTCATCAGTATCCTTTCTGACGTCCCGACGTCGCCATTGTGGAATACCGCATACGTGGAACCCGCAACGCCCATCACAGCCCCTGCAGCAGGCCCAGCCTCCGACCCCGGCCGTGGCACGCCACCTTCGCTACGCAGTCGGTGGATCGGCCGTCTGCCCTTGCTCAGCCTCGCATTGTTTCTTGGCGCAATCGCCGCCCTGGTATGGCTGACGCGCGCATACGACAGCGACGAGCAGAAGACCACCCTGATCAGCGACGTGTTGTGGATGGAGCAGAACCTGCGCTTTCATCTCGACCGCAACGAGGTACAGCTGCAGCAGCTCGGCCCCGCCCTCTATGGCGGCAAGCCCAGCGCCCAGACCGAGGCCCAGCTACGCCACCTGCTCAGCCAGGAACGCGGGCTGGTCCGCATCCTGTGGATGAGCACCGACGGCAGTCTGGTGGGCACGATGCCACCGCCGGGCGACGGCCAGACCGACGACAGCGCGCGGCTGGCCGCCGACACCGCCTTTGCGCTCGCACGCAGCGTGGGCCGTCCGGCCTACGGCAACACTTATCCGGTGCTGGGCCACCCGCACTTCCCGATCTACATCCCGGTATGGTCCGACGAGGCCTTGCTGGGCGTCGTGGTCGGCGTCTACTCCCTCTCGGATCTGGTCATCCGTGAGCTGCCATGGTGGTTCTCCGAGCGCTACCGTGTTGCCGTGCTCGACAACGACGGCCGCGAGATCACCGCCAAGTCGAAGGTCGCTCCGATCGCGCCGCAACTCAGCTACCGCATGCCCTTCGACCCCCCGGGTCACGGCCTGACCCTCGACATCACCGCCTACCGCTCCGAGACGCGCTGGATTCCGGTGCTGCTCATCGCATCGATCGTGCTGCTGGCCGGCATCATCGTGTGGAGCGTGATGCAGTTGCGGCGCCAGCTCGCGCGCCGCCAGCGCGCGGAAGCCGCGCTGCTCGAAGAGTCGGCGTTCCGCAAGGCGATGGAAGACTCACTGCTCACCGGCATGCGCGCGCGTGATCTCGACGGCCGCCTCACTTATGTGAATTCGGCGTTCTGCAGCATGACCGGCTATAGCGCCGAAGAGCTCATCGGCCTCAAGCCGCCCATGCCTTACTGGGACCCGGAGCGCATCGAGCGCACCTTCGAGCTGCACAAGGAGATCATGGCAGGCGGCACATCCAGCGAAGGCACTGAAGTGCGCTTGCAGCGCAAGAACGGCGAGGAGCTTGACGTGCTGGTGTTCGAAGCACCGCTGATCGATGCGCGCGGGCGCCAGACGGGCTGGATGGGTTCGGTGCTGGACATCACCGAACAGAAGCACGCACGCGAGCTCGCCCGCCAGCAGGATGAACGCCTGCAGGCCACCTCGCGCCTGGTGACAATGGGCGAGATGGCCTCGACGCTGGCGCACGAACTCAACCAACCGCTCGCGGCCATCGCCAGCTACAGCAACGGCTGCATCAACCGCCTCGGAGGCGATGGCTTCGACCGCGCCGAGATCCTCGACATCCAGCACCGCATCGCACGCCAGGCCCATCGTGCGGGCGAGATCATCCGCCGCGTGCACGACTTCGTCCGCCGCGCCGAGCCGCAGCGCGCGCCCCTGGACCTCAACGCCGTCATCCGCGACGCGGTCGGCCTCATCGATGCCGACGCCCGCAAGCGCCAGATGCGCATCATCAGCGAGCTCGCACCTGCGTTACCGACGGTGCAGGCAGATGCGGTGATGATCGAGCAGATCATCGTCAACCTGGTCCGCAACGGCATGGATGCGATGCGCGACACCCCGGTTGCGCGCCGCCAGGTGCGCATCCGCACCCTTCTCGAAGGGCGTAATGTGCAGGTACGCATCTCCGATCGCGGGAGCGGAATCCCCCCCGAAACAGCCATCCGCCTGTTCGAGCCCTTCTTCACCACCAAACCCGAAGGCATGGGCATGGGACTCAACATCTGCCGCTCGATCGCCGAACTGCATCATGGCCGCCTGACTTTCGCCGCCGACCCCGAGGGCGGCACCCTGTTCACCCTTTCCCTCCCGGTGGATCCCGCATGAACCAAGCCTGCGCTCACATCATCGACGACGACGAAGCCATTCGCGACGCGCTGCAGTGGCTGCTCAAGACCCGCGCCGTCGCCTGCCGCACCTGGGACAGCGGCGAAGCCTTTCTCGAGGCCTGGCAGCCGAGCTGGCGCGGCTGCATCGTGCTCGACATCCGCATGCACGGGATGAGCGGGCTGGAGTGCTTCGACGCCCTGCTTGCGCGCGGTTGCGAGTTGCCGGTGATCTTCATCACCGGTCATGGCGACGTACCGATGGCCGTGGCGGCGCTGAAAAAAGGCGCGTTCCACTTCATCGAGAAGCCCTTCACCGATCACGACCTTGAAGATCTGGTTGAAAAGGCGCTCGCCCTGGATGCCGAACGTCAGCGCGCCGCAGCCAACCGCGACAACATCGAAGCCCACCTGGCCACGCTCACCCAGCGTGAGCGCGAGGTCATGGACTTGATCCTGGAGGGCAAATACAACAAGGTCATTGCCGACCAGCTGTCGATCTCGATGCGCACCGTGGAAGCCCACCGTTCGCGCATCTTCGACAAGATGGCCGTGCGCTCCGCGGTGGAGCTGGCGCAGATGCTGACCGTCCTGCGCGGCTGAGGACACGGACTCGCCGCCTGCCCTGCGCTCAGCGGCCGGGCCGCGGTGCTCAGCGCAACAGCCCCCTGAGCCTGTCCCTGAGCAAGTCCTGCGGTGTGACGGGGGCCGGCGCCTGATCGCCCGCCGCCGCCGGCAGACCCAGCCGGGTGCCGAGTTTCTCGCTTAGCCTCTCGCTGAGCTCGTCCTTGAGCTTCTGCCTCACCGCCGCGGCGGCAACGCTGGACCACTGAATCTTCCAGTCGATGGCGTCGAACGGCCCCGACAAGGCCACCGGTATGCTCACCCCGCGCAAGGCCTCGAGCTCGGCACCGCCCTGGCCGGCGGACGAGGCGATCACGGTGGCGCGCGCCTCGTAGTCGATGCGACCACGTCCGATGTCGAAGCGGCCTTCACCACCGATGCGCAGGAAGGGGCTCTTGATGTCGAGGTCATCGCTGTATGCGACCCCGTCGGCGATGCGCGCGCTGATGCTCAACTCGGAGAAATCGGTCCTTTCGCTTGCCTGTGCCCGTGCGATCGCATCCTGCTGGCGCGACAGCGCGGCCTTGGCCTGGCGCAGCGCGCGTGCCAGGTTGATGCCCTTGATCGCGCCGTCGCGCAGTTGCAGCACGGCCCTGCCGCCCAGCCTGGAGCGCAGCGCAGAGATGGTGCTCCCGCTCGATGCGAGCTCGGCGCTGACATTGCCCCTGCCTTCGAGCAGGTCCTTGCCGGCGACGTCCTTGAGCAGCGGATTCACATCCACACCCCTGGCGTCGAGTTTGGCGGCGATGCCCCCGGTGCTGGCGTCGGCGCTGCCGCTGCCAGCAAAACTGCCGCCCCACGCGCGGCCAGAGAGTGTAGAGACGCGCAGCACCCCCTTGTCGAGCGTGGCGATGAGCCTGGCATCGGCCACCTTGTACTGTCGAAACACCAGCGCGCCAGCCTCCAGCGCCAACTCAGCGTTGACCGCCTGCAGGCCATTGAGCTGCAGCGGCGTATCGGCAGGCTCGGTCGCCGCGGAAGTGGTCATCATGGTGTCCGCCGCAGCCGGCCTGACGGCCGCCAGCAGCTGGTTGAGGTCGAGACTGTCGAAGCGCGCACTGGCCTTGATGTGAGGCACGGTCCCGCCCAGGGTGGCCTGGCCGCTGGTGTGAAAGTGATTGGTATCGAGCGCGCCGTTCAGCTTCCATTGCACCATCCCGGTGTCGGCGTCGGCGCTGCCGTGCGCGGCCAGCGAGCTGGCCCTTACCGTGCTGCCGTCCCAGGCCAGCGCACCTTCGAGCACCAGCGACACGGCGTCGACACCGGCGCCCGTGCTTTCGACGCCGAGCTTGAGCGCGCTCATTGCGATGGCGCGCTCATCGAGGTCAAGCCCCAGCGTCATGCTGCCGTCGAGCGCCAGCTCCACTGCTTGCGGCCGCGTCAGCCGCACCGTCGCACGCAGGGACAGGGGCGACTCCACCTTGTTTGCGAGGCGACCGGAGGAAAACGACAGCAAGACGACTTCGCCGTCGACATCGGCCAGTTCGTCACGCACCCGCAGGCGCAGATCATCGAACTGCACCGCACTGACGTCGAAGCGCATGGCACCAGCGCTCGCGCCCGCGTCCTCACCCACATCCTCGCCGGCCTTGGCCTTGCCGGTCACGAGGTCGTCGATGTTGCGCACGCCCTCGGCGTCACGCGCGTATGTCGCGTGCACGCCGCGCGCGCTGATACGGTCGATCACCAGCTTGTTGCTCAGCAAGGGCATCACGCGCACGGCGAGAGCCGCCTCCTCGACCGCGGCAAACTCGTCGTCGCGACCGGCTTCGGAGAGTCGCAGGGCGGAAACCTTCACCGCCAGCCGCGGGAAGAACGCCAGCTCGATCGGACCGTCGATGGCCAGCGTGCGCTGATGCTCGGTCTTCATCCAGTCGATCGCCACGGTCTTGTAACGATTGGCATCGAAAGTGGCGATCAGCACAGCCGCCGCGGCCAGGAGCAGCAGAACCAGTATGCCGAGAGCAATTGCGATGCGGCCGGTCCAGTTCCTTGTCATGTCGATGCAGCCTCGAGGTGAAGTTCTCGTACTCTCACAGGGGTCGAGACCCCATTGTAGGCGGATGAATTCGTCCGAATCGAATGCGTCCGCTGGCGCCGAGATTTCGAGACCGAATGCAGCGATGTGCTGGCGATATACTTCCTGCATGTTGCGACTGATTATCGCCTTCGTGCTCATGATTGCCGGGATCGCCGTGTTCCAGGACCGCCTGCTCTACTTTCCCGACAAGGCTCCACTGTCGGAACTGATCACCGACCACCTTCGCGCCTGGCCGACGCCCGAGGACTTCCGCGGTCTGGTGGCGGAAGCAGCGGGCCCGGCGCGCGCCACGGTGATCGTCTTTCACGGCAATGCCGGGCATGCCGGACACCGTGACTTCTACGCCACCGCGCTCACCCCGCTGGGCCTGCGCGTGATTCTCGCCGAGTACCCGGGCTACGGTCCGCGCAGCGGCGAGGTGGGCGAACAGCCTTTCGTTGCCGATGCCGAACAGACCATCGCACTCGCGCACCAGCTCTATGGCGAGCCTCTGCTGCTCGCCGGCGAATCGCTGGGGGCCGCCGTGGTGGCGGCTGCGAGCGTGAGCCAGCGCGAGCGGACGGCGGGGCTGCTGCTGATCACGCCATGGGACCGGCTGGAGAACCTTGCCCGCTTCCACTACTCCTGGCTGCCGGTCAAATGGCTGCTGCAGGACCGCTACGACAGTCTGGCTCATCTGGCGAGCTTCGAGCGCAGGATCCTGGTGGCGGTCGCCGAGCGCGACAGCATCGTGCCCGCTCGCTTCGGCGAGGCCCTCCATCGGCTGCTGCCGGGCTCCAGGCTGAGCGTGATGGTGGGCGCCGAGCATAACGACTGGCCATCTCGGGTCGACGCCCTGTGGTGGCGCGACGCGATCTCCTTCCTGCTCGACGAATCCCGCTGACCGGGGCCGAACAGCTGCATTGAAGTCGATGCCCGCGAGGGCTCACGGCGAGTTCCTGACGCCGACCTAAGCCTGCGAGCTCCCCTGCCATTTCCGCCATTGCGGCACCAGTCCGGCATGCGACACAGGGCAGGCGAAATCCGCCGCCAGTCCGATACCGCCGATCCAGGCCGGCTCGCCATCGACCCACAGCACCGGCAGACGGTCGCGCATCCACGCTGGAATCTCCGCCTCCTGGCACAGCTTCTTGAAACTTCGCCGCGGCCGTCCGACCCCCACACGCATGCGCAAGCCAGGCCGCCGTGTGCTCAACACCACCTCCCTGGCGCCATCGAGCACGGCGCGCGCGATGCCCTCACCGTGGCGCGGAAGGAAATGAACTTCACCGCCTCCCCAGCGCAGGGCGTCGCCACCCGACCAGCGCTGCGCCAGCAAAGGCTCAAGCGCAGCGGGCTCCAGCCACAGCCGTCCACGGTAGACACAGCACGCCATATCCCCGAGTTCGACGCGTAACGGATGAGAGGCAGGCACGGCGCGCAGTTGACGCAAGGCCTCGCCCAGGCGCGAGCGCGACGGGGCACGAAAATTGTCCTGACGCGCCCGCCAGCGCAACAGATTGGCAACACGAGCATCGCTCAGCGCAAGCACCCGCTCAAGCTGCAAGGGCTGACCACCACAAGCGGACTGGTCGAGCGCCGCGAGCTCATCGAGCAACTCGCTCGCTTCACGGAAATGCTCAGCCGCGCGCGCGAGCGTGGCCGTCGCCGCAGGAAAACGCTCACCAATGACAGGGAGCACGCGATGACGCAGATGGTTGCGGCTGAAATCGAGCTGCGCGTTGCTCTCGTCTTCGACCCAGGCCAGGCCACGATCGCGCGCCCAGGCCTCGATGGTCGAGCGCGGACAGTCGAGCAAGGGCCGCAGCCGCCCAGGACGGGCAGCGCGCGGCGGATCGACTGCCCTCATCGCCGCTGCGCCGCGCACACCGCTGCCGCGCAGCAAGCGAAACAACAGAGTTTCCGCCTGATCGTCCTGATGATGGCCGAAGACCAGCCAGTCGCACGCGACGCCATCGAGCGCGGCGTGGCGCTGATCTCGCGCCGCGGCTTCAAGTCCAGCGCTCGCATCGCGCGCAACCGACACCTGGAACAAGGAAAAAGGCACTTCAAGCTGCGCGCAACGCGTCGCGCAGGCCTGGGCCCAGGCATCGGCATGCGGGCTCAGACCATGGTGCACATGCGCGGCCTGCAAGGAAAAGCCGAAGCGTGGCGCCAGGGCGTGCAGCACATCGAGCACAACGACCGAGTCCACCCCGCCCGACAGGGCGCAACACAAGCGTGCCCCCGGGCCGACGCCCGCGGCCGTCAGCGCGCGAGCGGCGACCTGCAGCAGCATGTCAGACCGCCACTTCCTTGAAGCGGCCGTAGCCCATGAGCTTCTCGTAACGCTGCGCCACAAGCTCGGACGGTGGCATGTGGTCCACCTGACGCAGGGCGTCGGCGAGCGCGCGCTTGAGCGAGGTGGCCATCGCGCGATGGTCGCGGTGGGCGCCACCGACCGGCTCATTGACGACCTTGTCGACGAGGCTGAGCGACTTCAGGCGCGCGGCGGTGATGCCCATCGTCTCCGCGGCATCCGCTGCCTTGTCGGGGCTCTTCCACAGGATGGAGGCACAGCCTTCGGGCGAAATCACCGAATAGGTCGAGTATTGCAGCATCAGCACCTGATCGCCGACCGCGATCGCCAGCGCGCCACCGGAGCCGCCTTCACCGATGATGGTGCTGATGATGGGCACGCGCAGCTCAGCCATCAGATACAGACTGTGGCCGATCGCCTCGGACTGGCCACGCTCTTCGGCGCCGATGCCCGGATAGGCTCCCGGTGTGTCGATGAAGGTGAACACCGGCAGGCCGAACTTCTCCGCCAGCTTCATCAGCCGCATCGCCTTGCGATAGCCCTCGGGCCGCGGCATGCCGAAGTTGCGCACGATCTTCTCCTTCGTGTCGCGCCCCTTCTGGTGACCGATGATGACGCAGCTTTCGCCGTTGAAGCGTGCCAGACCGCCGACGATGGCCTTGTCATCGGCATACGAGCGGTCGCCATGCAGCTCTTCGAAGTCGGTAAAGATGTGCTGCGCGTAATCGAGCGTATAGGGCCGCTGCGGATGGCGGGCAACCTGAGCGATCTGCCAGGGCGAGAGCTTGGCGTAGATGTCCTTGGTCATGGACTGACTCTTGGCTTCGAGGCGGGCAATCTCTGTGGAGATGTCCACCGCGGGATCATCCGATACGAAGCGCAACTGGTCGATCTTGGCTTCCAGCTCCGCAACCGCCTGTTCGAAATCCAGAAAAGTGGTCTTCATCCAAGCATTCCCACTGAAAAATGTGCGCCATTGTAGCGCCACATGGGGCGAATCGCGCCGCTCGCCGCTCATCGACGCCGCCAATGTCCACCTTGGCGACAAGTAAACAAAAGGGGTGACCGCCCCTCGGCAGCCACCCCGCAAACCATCGCAGCGCGGCGACGATCAGTCGTTGTTCATGAAGCCCAGCAGGTGCAGCAGGCTGGTGAAGAGGTTGAAGATCGACACGAACAGCGTCACCGTCGCCATCACGTAATTGGTCTCGCCGCCGTTGATGATGTTGCTCGTCTCATACAGGATCAGGCCGGACATCAACATCACGAAGGCTGCGGAAACGGTCAGCGACAAGGCCGGGATCTGGAAGAAGATCGCACCCAGGCCGGCCAGAAAGGCCACCAGGATGCCAACCATGAGGAAGCCCCCCATGAAGGAGAAGTCCTTCTTTGTCGTCACCGCGTAGGCCGACAGGCCCAGAAAGATCGCCGCCGTGCCTGCCATGGCCTGCATCACGATACTGCTGCCGTTGGGCAAGGACAGGTAGGCGGAGATGATCGGGCCGAGGGTGAAGCCCATGAAGCCGGTAAGCGCGAACACGAACAGCACGCCCAGGCCACTGTTGCGGAACTTGCTGGTTGCAAACAGCAGCCCGAAATACCCGACCAAAGTCACCACGATACCCAGGCGCGGCGCACCCATGGACATCGAGATTGCAGCCATCAGCGCAGAAAATGCCAGCGTCAGCGACAGCAGCATGTAGGTATTGCGGATGACCTTGTTGGTCGACAGCACCGATGCTTCGGAGCGTGTCATCGTCGAAAATCGGTTTTCCATCATCTTGTCTACTCCAGGGAAAGAATCTTGTTTTGAGAGCGCGCACCGCAGCGGGAGGTCAATTCACTGCGCAGGCGCTGCATGAAGCTCAGGCGGGCAGGACCTGCATGGGCGCCACACGGTTGCGCTCGGCGCCCTGGGTGCGGCGTACACGCTGCGCCAGCACCCGTGCCACGCGCTCTGCGGCCTCATCGATCGCAGCACGCACGTCGAGTTGGGTGATGGCGAACACGACGTCCGGCAGCTTGCGCAAGCGCAGTTGTACCACGCAACGCTTGTCACTGCCGCCTTGTGGCCCGCTGACATCGGCGACCTTCACCCGCGCCCATTGAATATGGTTCCGAAACCGTCCCATCGCGAGGCTCATCCGGCGAGTCACGTAGTCGCGCAGGATGGGAGTGGCTTCAGCGTCATCACAAAGCAGATCGATTCGCATGTGGAACCTCCTTGAATAGTTGCGTATCACCATCAGGCGATCGTCAAGTTCTACGCCTGCTGAATACTAAACCTCAGACTCTTCGATGAAATATCAATTCACCAGAACATTTATCTGTTTTTTTCGAAGTGTTCGCCATTCAGGACGAGCGCTGCGATCAAGCATGCGCAGCGGCGCCGACTCCGAACCGCAGCACCGAGTGGTGGGAGTGCGAGCGCAACAGAAGGTTCCATGCGCGCAATCAGCGCAGCGGCGAACAAGCAGCGCAAGCTGGGGTGAAGCCGGGAATGTGACGCGCAAGGCCAGAAAGGCAGCGGCGAACTGGCGCGCGCCGAGCAGGCATCGCAGCAAGATTTGCCATTGCGCCTGCGGATGATCCAGAATCTCGCCCCTGACGCGGCGGGAACCCGACCTTCGCCCAGGCGACAGGCAGATGCGCTGAAGAGCGCGGTGATGGTGCCGGGAGGGGGACTCGAACCCCCACGCCTTGCGGCGGCGGATTTTGAATCCGCTGCGTCTACCGATTCCGCCATCCCGGCAGGGAAGGCGCGCATTATCCACGAATATTGCTCATTGCAGCAAGCCGGTCGTTGTGCTCCGTGCTGCCGCTACCGCAGGACCCTTGATGCCTCTCACGCTGAACGACTTTGACTACACCCTGCCCCCCGACCTCATCGCCCAGGCCCCGCTCGCGCAGCGCAGCGCCAGTCGCCTGCTGGTCGTACACCCGCCCATGGAGGGCGCCGAGGTCTTGGTGGACCGCAACTTCGCCGACCTGCCCGCGCTGATCGGCCCCCAGGACCTGCTTGTATTCAACGACACGCGCGTGATCCACGCCCGCGTGCACGGCAGCAAGGCCAGCGGCGGCCAGATCGAAGTGCTGATCGAGCGCGCCATTGGCCCGCACGAGGCCCTGGCCCAGGTGCGTGCGAGCAAATCGCCGCGCAGCGGCAGCACGCTGCGTCTGGCCGATGCCTTCGACGTCGAGGTGCTCGGCCGCGTGGGCGAGTTCTACCACCTGCGCTTTCCCGCACACGAGAACCTGTTCGAACTGCTCGAGCGCCACGGCAAACTGCCCCTGCCGCCTTACATCCAGCGTGCGGCCGGTGATGACGACGAGAGCCGCTACCAGACCGTATTTGCCCGCAGCCCGGGTTCGGTCGCCGCGCCCACCGCTGGCCTGCACTTCGACGAAGCCACCCTTGCCCAGGTGCGCGCGCGCGGTGCGCAATGCGCCTGGCTGACACTGCACGTCGGCGCGGGAACCTTCCAGCCGGTGCGGGTGGACAATCTCGACGAGCACCGCATGCACCGCGAGCGCTACTTCATCCCGCCGCAGACCGTCGATGCGATCGCCCGCACGCGCGCCGCCGGCGGGCGCGTGATCGCGGTCGGCACCACCAGCCTGCGCGCGCTCGAAGCCGCCGCGCACAACGGTGCACTGGGCGCCGGTGAGGGCGAAACCGAGATCTTCATCCTGCCCGGCTTCAAGTTCCAGGTCGCGGATGCCTTGCTCACCAATTTCCACCTGCCGAAATCGACGCTGTTGATGCTGGTGTCCGCCTTTGCCGGGCGCGAGCCCATCCGCCGCGCCTACGCCCACGCCATCGCCGCCCGCTATCGCTTCTTCAGCTATGGCGACGCCATGCTCCTCACCCGCAATCAAGACGCCCAACACGATGCAGTTTGAACTCCTCACCTCCGACGGCGGCGCCCGCCGCGGCCGCCTCACGCTGGCCCACGGCGTCGTCGACACCCCGGTCTTCATGCCGGTCGGCACCTACGGCACGGTCAAGGCGATGACGCCGACCATGCTCGCCGACATCGGCGCGCAGATCTGCCTGGGCAACACCTTTCACCTCTGGCTGCGCCCCGGGCTGGACGTCGTCCAGGCTCACGCCGGCCTGCACCGCTTCATGGCCTGGGACAAACCCATCCTCACCGACTCCGGCGGCTTCCAGGTTTTCAGTCTCGGTGCGCTGCGCAAGATCACTGAAGAAGGGGTGAAATTCGCCAGCCCGATCGATGGCGCGAAACTGTTTCTGACCCCCGAGATCTCGATGCAGATCCAGACCGTGCTGAACTCGGACATCGTGATGATTTTCGACGAATGCACGCCCTACCCTGCCACCCACGACGAAGCCGCAAGCTCAATGCGGCTTTCGCAGCGCTGGGCAAGGCGTTCGCGCGACGAATTCGACCGCCTGGAAAACGCCAACGCCTTGTTCGGCATCGTCCAGGGCGGCATGCACGAAGACCTGCGCGACGAATCGCTGGGCGCGCTGGAAGAGATCGGCTTCCACGGCTTTGCCATCGGCGGTCTGTCGGTCGGCGAACCCAAGGAAGACATGACCCGCATCCTCGCCCACACCGCGCCCCGCCTGCCGCAAGGCAAGCCGCGCTACCTCATGGGCGTGGGCACGCCCGAGGACATCGTCGAGGGCGTCGCCGCCGGCATCGACATGTTCGACTGCGTGATGCCAACGCGCAACGCGCGCAACGGCTGGCTGTTCACCCGCTACGGCAACGTCAAGATCAAGAACGCAGTGCACAAGGCCGACACCCGGCCGCTTGATGCGTCCTGTGCCTGCTACACCTGCCGCAACTTCAGCCGCGCCTACCTGCACCACCTGCATCGCACCGGCGAGATCCTCGGCAGCATGCTCAACACCGTGCACAACCTGCATTACTACCAGACCCTCACCGCGGAAATGCGTGACGCCATCGCGGGCGGTAGCTTCGACGCCTATGTGAAACGCTTTCGCACTGAGCGCGCCACTGGCGCCCTGTAATTACGCGCCTCTGAGCCTGTCTGCGCAGGCCTGCACGCAGTCTGTCCTTCAGCACCCCGGAGAGCCTTGCGGCTACTGCTATAATTGTGTGTTTTTTTCGCTAACCCGGAGTAAATGACGTGCTGATTTCCAATGCCTACGCCCAAGCCGCGGGCGGCGACCCCACCAACGGCCTGATGGGCCTGCTGCCCCTGGTGCTGATGTTCGTGGTGCTGTGGTTCCTCATGATCCGGCCCCAGATGAAGCGCGCGAAAGAGCACAAGGCGCTGGTCGAGGCGCTGACTCGCGGCGATGAGGTGGTGACGGGTGGCGGCATCGCCGGCCGCGTGACTGAAGTTGGCGACAGCTTCGTGCAGGTCGAGATCGCCCCCAACACCGTGATCGCAGTACAAAAACAGGCGGTTGCCACGGTTCTGCCCAAGGGCACGCTGAAGTCCTTGTAATTCCATTGCCGCGGCGCCGGAGTCCGTCTCCGGCACCGTGCAACACCGTGTGCAGGCGGCCCTGCCGATGCAGGCTCGCACTGCGGCGCGGTGCAATACTGTTTGCTGCCGACGATGAACCGATACCCTCTCTGGAAGAACCTCCTCATTGGCCTCGTGCTGGTGTGGGGCCTGATCTACACCTTGCCCAATCTCTATGGCGAGGTCCCCGCGGTCCAGGTGTCCAGTGCCAAGGCCACGCTCAAGCTCGACCCCGGCACGGTATCCGAGCGCATGGCTGGCGCGCTCAAGGAAGCCGGCATCGAGCACGAGGGCATCTTCGCCGACCTCAACACCGTGCGCGCCCGCTTTCTCAGCACCGACGAGCAATTGCGCGCCAAGGACGCCATCGAGCGCGCCTTCAATCCCGACGCCGCGGACCCGTCCTACGTCGTTGCCCTGAATCTGCTATCGGCCTCGCCCGCCTGGCTGAGCTCGATCCACGCCCTGCCCATGTATCTGGGCCTGGACCTGCGCGGCGGCGTGCACTTCCTGCTGCAGGTGGATATGCCGGGCGCGCTGACCAAGCGCCTCGACTCCACCACCGGCGACCTGCGCACCCTGATGCGTGACAAGAACGTGCGCCACGCCGGCATCACGCGCGAAGGCACGACCGTGGTCGTGCGCTTCCGTGACGCCGAACAACGCGAAGCCGGTCGCCAGGCCATCCAGAACAGCACCGCCGACCTGCAGCTGGCCAACCGTGATGATGGCTCCGAAGATTTCAAGCTGATCGCCACGCTCACCGCGCAGGCGCAGCAGACGATGCGCGACTTCGCCCTCAAGCAGAACATCACCACCTTGCACAACCGCATCAACGAACTGGGCGTCGCAGAGCCGGTCATCCAGCAGCAGGGTGTGGACCGCATCGTGGTGCAACTGCCTGGCGTGCAGGACGTGGCCAAGGCCAAGGACATCCTGGGGCGCACCGCGACGCTGGAAGTGCGCATGGTGGACGACACCCCGGGCCAGCTCGAGCAGGCGCTCAGCGGCAGCATCCCCTTCGGCACCGAGCTCTACACCGAACGCGGCGGCTCGCCGCTGCTGGTGAAGAAGCAGGTGGTGCTGACCGGCGACCGCCTCACCGACGCCCAGCCCGGCTTTGACGGCCAGACCAATGAAGCGGCCGTGCATCTGACCCTGGATGCGGCTGGCGCGCGGATTTTCCGCGACGTCACGCGCGAGAGCGTGGGCAAGCGCATGGCCATCCTGCTGATCGAAAAGGGCAAGGGTGAAGTCGTCACCGCACCTGTGATCCGCAGCGAAATCGGCGGCGGTCGGGTGCAGATCTCCGGGCGCATGACCACCACCGAGGCCAATGATGTCGCGCTGCTGCTGCGCGCCGGCTCCCTGGCGGCGCCGATGGAGATCATCGAGGAGCGCACGGTAGGCCCCAGCCTGGGCGCGGAGAATATCCAGAAGGGCTTCAACTCGACGCTGTGGGGCTTCATCGCGATCGCGGTGTTCATGTGTGCCTACTACATGTTGTTCGGTGTGGTGTCGAGCATCGCCCTGGCCGCCAACCTCTTGCTGTTGCTGGCCTTGCTGTCGCTGCTGCAGGCCACGCTGACGCTGCCCGGCATTGCCGCGATGGCACTCACCCTGGGCATGGCGATCGACGCCAACGTGCTCATCAACGAGCGCATCCGCGAGGAGCTGCGCAACGGCTCCAGCCCGCAAGCGGCGATCGCCGCCGGCTACGACCGCGCCTGGGACACCATTCTCGACTCCAACGTCACCACCCTGATCGCCGGCATCGCATTGCTGGTTTTCGGCTCGGGTCCGGTACGCGGCTTCGCGGTCGTGCATTGCCTGGGCATCCTGACTTCGATGTTCAGCGCCATCCTGGTGTCGCGCATGCTGATCAACTTCATCTACGGCCGCCGCCGCAAGGTCGACGCGCTGTCGATCGGCCAGGTCTGGAAACCGAGCAAGTAAGCGCTTGAGGCGAAAGGAAAAGTAATCATGGAATTCTTCCGCATCAAGAAGGACATCCCCTTCATGAGCCGCGCGCTGGTGTTCAACGTCATTTCGTTGATCACCTTCGTGCTGGCAGTGTTCTTCCTCGCCACGCGCGGGCTTCACCTTTCGGTGGAGTTCACCGGCGGCACGCTGATGGAGGTGAGCTACGCCGAGGCGCCTCCGCTCGAGCCCATCCGCCAGGGTCTGTCTGCCAGCGGCTATGCCGATGCGCAGGTGCAGAACTTTGGCAGCTCACGCGACGTGCTGATCCGCCTGCCGGATCGCGACGACATGGACACCACCCGCGTCTCGGAAAAAGTGATGGAAGTCCTGCAGGCACAGGCCGGGGCTGCACCCGAGCTGCGCCGTGTGGAGTTCGTCGGGCCACAGGTGGGCAAGGAGCTCGCATCCGACGGTGCGATGGCGCTGCTGCTGGTAATCATCGGCATCATGCTGTACTTGGCGATGCGCTTCGAGTGGCGCTTCGCGGTGTCGGCCATCATCGCCAACCTCCACGACGTCATCATCATCCTGGGCTTCTTCGCCTTCTTCCAGTGGGAGTTCTCGTTGCCGGTGCTGGCAGCCATCTTGGCGGTGCTGGGTTATTCGGTGAACGAGTCGGTGGTGGTCTTCGACCGCGTGCGTGAGACCTTCAAGAAGCGCCGCGACCTGACCACGCCGCAGGTTCTGGACCACGCCATCACCAGTACCATCTCGCGCACCGTGATCACGCACGGCAGTACCCAGATCATGGTGTTGTCGATGCTGTTCTTTGGCGGTGAGACGCTGTACTACTTCTCGCTCGCCCTCACGATCGGCATTCTGTTCGGCATCTACTCCTCGGTGCTGGTCGCCAGCCCGCTGGTGATGTGGCTGGGCGTTTCACGCGAGCAGTTCGTGAAACCGAAGAAGGAGAAAGAAGAAGCGGTGGTCTGAGCGCAGCTTCTTGCTCGACTCAAATACGAAAAAGGCACCCTCGCAGGTGCCTTTTTTCGTTGCTGGGGTGGGAAGACGGAGTGATCGTGCCTGCGCTGCGGTCGTGGGCTGGGCCAGCGCTCGCCGCCTGCATTCGCGGCCTGCGGCTGCCCTCGATGGAGAACGTCGCGGGGGCGGCGACGCAAACTCGTCGCTACGCTCCTCAGACAGGCGTCGCCTTGAGTCCCCCGCGCCGCCCTCCACCTCGGCGCTCATGAAGTTGGCGAGCGCTGGCCCACCCCACGACCCTGTGTCTGATACCCGATCCTGTTGCCTCCCGGCAAAAAGCCTATAAGGCAAAAATCTGCTTCACACGCAAGGTCTCGCCGCGCTCGATCAGACCGATCAGACGGTCGATGTTGGGATGTTTGCCGGGATGCTTGTGCGCGTCCTCGGTGTGCTCGGCATAGAGTTCCATGCCCTTCATTGCTGCTTCTGGCGAGATCGCGCCATAGAGCTGGGCGAGGTGGTTATACACCGCCAGTGAACCGGTTTGCCCGGGTTTGTTCTCGATCGTGGCCACGACCGCATCATCCGCGTCGATCAGGTTCAGCGCCGCGAGATGCGACACGCGCGGCAGGGTCTTGAGCTTGTCGGCAAAAGCCATGGAGGACTCCGGACATTGAAACGCCACCCGCAGGTGGCGCAAGTAGTGAATCGGGTGCGGCCACTGAACAGGCACACCCTGATGGCGTTCAGATGCGGCGTGCGAGCTCGGCTGCCTTGCCGATATAGCTCGCTGGCGTCATCGCCAGCAGGTGGTCACGCGCCTCGGCGGGAATCGCCAGGGTGTGAATGAAGGCCTGCAAGGCCTCGCGGGTGATGCCCTTGCCACGCGTCATGGCCTTGAGCTGCTCGTAGGGGTTTTCGACGCCGTAGCGGCGCATCACCGTCTGCACCGGCTCGGCCAGCACCTCCCAGCAATCGTCCAGGTCGGCTGCCAGGCGCACTGGCTCGACCTCGAGCTTGCCCAGGCCGCGCAGACAGCTGTCGAGCGCGAGCACGGTGTGGCCGAAACCGACACCCATGTTACGCAACACGGTCGAGTCGGTGAGGTCGCGCTGCATGCGCGAGATCGGCAGCTTCTCGGAGAAGTGCTTGAGCACCGCGTTGGCGATGCCGAAGTTGCCCTCGGCATTCTCGAAGTCGATCGGGTTGACCTTGTGCGGCATGGTCGACGAGCCCACCTCGCCGTCCTTGAGCTTTTGCTTGAAATAGCCGAGCGAGATGTACATCCAGATGTCACGACAGGCATCGATCAGGATCGTATTGGCGCGCGCGATGGCGTCGAACAGCTCGGCCATGGCGTCATGGGGCTCGATCTGGATGGTGTATTCGTTGAAGGTCAGACCGAGGGATTCGATGAAACGACGATTGAAGCCCTCCCAGTCAAAGTCCGGCCAGGCCGACAGGTGGGCGTTGTAGTTGCCGACCGCACCATTGAACTTGGCGCTCATGGCCACGCCGGCGATCGCCACACGAGCACGCATCAGGCGTGCGGCGATGTTGGCCATCTCCTTGCCGAGCGTGGTCGGGCTGGCCGGCTGGCCGTGGGTGCGCGACAGCATCGGCAGATCGGCCAGCGCATGGGCGAGTTCGCGGAAGCGCGCAATCACGGCGTCGAGCGCCGGCAGCAACACACGGTCGCGGCCTTCGGCCAGCATCAGCGCGTGCGAGCTGTTGTTGATGTCTTCAGAGGTGCAGGCGAAGTGGATGAACTCGGATGCCTTCATGACTTCGGCGTTGTGGCCGAGGCGCTTCTTGAGCCAGTACTCCATCGCCTTGACGTCATGATTGGTGGTGGCTTCGATCGCCTTCACTGCCTCGCTGTCAGCGGTCGAGAAGGCGCTCAGCACGGCGTCGAGTTCGGCAACGGTGGCGGCCGAAAAGGGTGCGATCTCGGCCAGCCGGGGTTCAGCAGCGAGCGCCTTCAGCCATTCGATTTCCACCTTCACCCGATTACGGATCAGGCCGTGCTCGGAAAAATGCTCGCGCAGGTCCGCGACCTTGCCGTGATAACGGCCATCGAGCGGAGACAAGGCGGTGAGCGGAGACGGTATGGCTTGGGACATGGCTGCGGTTCCGGGCAAAAGTGCTATTTTAACGCCTCACCCCGGCGAAACAGAGAACAAACGACCGTGAACACACCCGAAGCGCCCACCACCCCCTACTGTATCGAAGTATCGGCGAAGGCCGAGTACGTCGCGTCGCAGTCGCGCCCGGAAGACGAGCACTACGTCTTCGCCTATCACATCACCATTCGCAACACCGGCAGCGAGCCCGCACAACTCATCAGCCGCCACTGGGTCATCACCGACGGCAACGGCAAGATGCAGGAAGTGCATGGTCAGGGCGTGATCGGCGAGCAACCCCTGCTCGCCCCCGGCGAGAGCTTTCGCTACACCAGCGGCTGTGTGATGGAGACGCCGGTCGGCACCATGCACGGCAGCTATCAGATGCTCGCGCGTGATGGCCATCGCTTCAACGCGAACATCGCGCCCTTCATGCTGGCGATGCCGCGCATCCTGCATTGAGCTCAGTCCACACGTGCAAGCGCCGCGATGCCAGGATCGCGGCGCTTGATGACAAGTGATCGACGCTGATTACACCTAGCTGCGGTAATCGGCGTTGATCTTCACGTAGTCGTAGGAAAAGTCGCAGGTCCACACGGTGGCTGCGGCCTGGCCGCGTGCAAGATCGATGCGCACGCTCAGCTCGGCGTGCTTCATGATGCGCGCGCCGGCGTCCTCAAGATAGGACACAGCACGCCCGCCGTGCTCGGCCACCAGCACTGACTCTTCGGGATTGCCCAGCCACACACGCAGCTTTGACACCTCCAGATCATCGATCCCGGCGTAGCCGATGGCGGCCAGGATGCGACCCAGATTGGGGTCGGAGGCAAAGAAGGCGGTCTTCACCAGCGGCGAATGTGCCACTGCGTAAGCCACCTTGCGGCACTCGTCACGGTCCGCTCCGCCTTCGACCGTGATCGTCATGAACTTGGTTGCGCCTTCGCCGTCGCGCACGATGGCCTGCGCGAGCGCGATCGACACCTCCACCACCGCATCGCGCAGCGCCTGGTAGTCGGCGCCGTTGGTGGCGGCGATCTCGGCATTGTCGGCCGCGCCGGTCGCGATCAGGATGAAGGAGTCATTGGTCGAGGTATCACCATCGACCGTGATGCTGTTGAAGGACAGATCAGCCGCCTCCGTGACCAGTTGCTCCAGCACTGGCTGCGCCACCGCCGCGTCGCAGGCCAGAAAGCCGAGCATGGTCGCCATGTTCGGCCTGATCATGCCCGCGCCCTTGCTGATGCCGGTCAGGGTCACCGTCTTGCCACCGACCTGCACTTGCCGGGACACCGCCTTGGCCAGCGTATCGGTGGTCATGATCGCGTGTGCGGCGTCGAACCAGCCGTCGGCGCACAGGTTGGCGATCGCTCGCGGCAAGCCGGCGACCAGCCGGTCAACCGGCAGTGGCTCCAGGATCACCCCGGTGGAAAAGGGCAGCACCTGCGCCGCGGTGATGCCCATCTGCGCGGCGAGCGCCGTGCACGTCACACGGGCAGCAACCAGCCCGGCCTCACCGGTGCCGGCATTGGCATTGCCGGTGTTGATCACCAGCGCACGGATCGCCGCGGACGACAGGTGCTCCTTGCACACTTGCACCGGCGCCGCACAGAAGCGATTGCGGGTGAAGACACCGGCCACGCGGCTGCCCTCGGCCAGCTCGATCACGCTCAGGTCGCGCCGTTCGGCCTTGCGAATACCGGCTTCGGTGACGCCCAGGCGGACGCCACCAACCGGCAGCAGGTGGGCGGGATTGGGGGTGTGCAGATTGACAGCCATGCGGATCTCCGACGAAAAGGCTCAGCTCAGTTTGCCATGACAGTGCTTGTACTTCTTGCCCGAGCCGCAGGGGCAGGGATCGTTGCGCCCGGCCCGCGGCCCGCCTTGTGCCAGCGCAGCACCCTGCTTTGCATTCGCCGCGGCCAGCGCTGCGTCCTGATCGGCATGGTGGTACTGCACGTTGTCGAGCACCGGCGGCGCTTCGGCCTCCTCGAGCTGGGCCTCGGTGCGCACCTGCACGGTCATCAGCACCTTGCTGACATCGGCACGCACTGCGTCCAGCAAGGTCTCGAAGAGTTCGAAGGCTTCGCGCTTGTATTCCTGCTTGGGGTTCTTCTGCGCGTAGCCGCGCAGGTGTATGCCCTGGCGCAGGTGGTCCAGCGCGGCGAGGTGCTCGCGCCAGTGCGTATCCAGGCTTTGCAGCATCACATTGCGTTCGAACTGGTGCCAGGCTGCCCTATCGACCACCGCGATCTTCGCCGCGTAGGCTTCCTCGCCCGCAGTGATGATGCGCGCCAGGATGGCATCGTCGTCCAGACTCGGCTCCGCCTTGATCCACTCCCCCACCGGCAGCTTCAGCGCCAGCTCGGACGCCAGCGCCAGCTCCAGGCCGGCGATTTCCCATTGCTCCTCGACACTGTCGACCGGCACATAGCGCCGGAACAAATCGTGTACCACGCCCTGGCGCATGGCCTGGACGGTGTCGGAGATGTCCTCCGTCTCCAGCAGCTCGTTGCGTTGCTGGTAGATCACCTTGCGCTGGTCGTTGGAGACGTCGTCGTATTCGAGCAGCTGCTTGCGGATATCGAAGTTGCGCTGCTCGACCTTACGCTGCGCCGATTCCAGCGAACGCGTGACCATCGCATGCTCGATGGCCTCACCTTCGGGCATCTTGAGCCGCACCATGATCGCATTCAGGCGCTCGCCCGCGAAGATCTTCATCAGCGAGTCTTCCAGCGACAGGTAGAAGCGGCTGGAGCCGGGGTCGCCCTGACGACCGGAGCGGCCACGCAGCTGGTTGTCGATACGACGCGATTCGTGGCGCTCGGTGCCGATGATGTGCAGGCCGCCGGCCGCGATCACCTGCTCATGCACCTTCGCCCATTCCGCGCGCAGGGTGGTGATCTTCGCTTCCTTGTCCTCAGGCGAGAGGCTGGCATCGTCGCGCACCAGCGACACCGGCTGCTCGATGTTGCCGCCGAGCACAATGTCGGTACCGCGGCCCGCCATGTTGGTGGCGATCGTGACCACGCCCGGGCGACCCGCCTGCGCCACGATCTGCGCTTCGCTGTCGTGCTGCTTGGCGTTGAGCAACTGGTGCTCGATCCTGGCCGCCTTCAGCAAGCCGGACAGGAATTCGTTGGTCTCGATCGAGGTCGTGCCCACCAGCACAGGCTGACCGCGCTCGACGCAGCTGCGGATGTCGGCGATCACCGCATCCCATTTTTCGTTCGCGGTGCGATAGACCTTGTCGTTCTCGTCCTTGCGCAGGGTGGGCTTGTTGGGCGGAATGACCACGGTCTCGAGGCCGTAGATGGAATGGAACTCGAAGGCTTCGGTGTCGGCCGTGCCGGTCATGCCGGCCAGCTTGCCGTACATGCGGAAGTAGTTCTGGAAGGTGATCGAGGCCAGGGTCTGGTTTTCGGCCTGGATGCGCACGCCTTCCTTGGCCTCCACCGCCTGGTGCAGGCCGTCGGACCAGCGCCGACCGGCCATCATGCGGCCGGTGAACTCATCGACGATGACCACTTCGTTGTTCTGCACGACGTAGTGCTGGTCCTTGTGGTACAGCGCATGCGCCCGCAGGGCGGCGTACAGGTGGTGCACCAGGAGGATGTTGCCCGGGTCGTAGAGACTGGCGCCTTCGGTGAGCAGCCCCATACGCATCAGGACCTGTTCGGCACTCTCATGACCTTCTTCGGTCAGCAACACCTGATGCGCCTTGAGGTCGACGGTGTAGTCGCCGGGCACGCTGACATCGTCACCTTCGCCTTCCTGGCGCTTCAACATGGGCGCGACCTGGTTCATCTTCAGGTAGAGCTCGGTGTGGTCCTCTGCCTGACCGGAGATGATCAGCGGCGTGCGCGCCTCATCGATGAGGATGGAGTCCACCTCGTCGATGACGGCAAAATTGAGCGCGCGCTGCACGCGCTCATTGGACGCGTAGACCATGTTGTCGCGCAGATAGTCGAATCCGAATTCGTTGTTGGTGCCGTAGGTGATGTCGGCCGCGTAGGCCGCCTGCTTTTCAGCATGCGTCATGCGCGACATGTTGCAGCCGGTGGTGAGGCCGAGAAAGCCGTAGATGCGCCCCATCCACTCGGCGTCACGGCTGGCGAGGTAATCGTTGACCGTGATCACATGCACGCCCTTGCCGGAGAGCGCATTCAGGTAGGCGGGCAGGGTCGCGACCAGGGTCTTGCCTTCGCCGGTACGCATCTCGGCAATCCTGCCGTTGTGCAGCACCATGCCGCCTACGAGCTGGACGTCGAAGTGGCGCATGCCATGCACGCGCTTGCCGGCCTCGCGCACCACCGCGAAGGCTTCCGGCAGCAAGGCCTCCAGGGCCTCGCCGTCGGCCACGCGTTGCTTGAATTCGGCCGTCTTGCCACGCAAGGCCTCATCGGACAGAGCGGAAATTTCCGGCTCCAGCGCATTGATCTTGCGCACCGCAAGGAAGTACTGACGGACAAGGCGGTCATTACGACTACCGAAGATTTTCTTGAGCAGGCCGGAGATCATGTTTTGGGGCTCGACGTCGATTCGGCAAAGGCGCGAGTTTATCATGCCGTACCGGGCGCCCCGTGCCCCATGTCTGCCGCCGCGACGAGAACGCAGGCAAGCTCTGCCTGCGCTTGCGCTCCCTGGCATCATCCCTGCCCACCTTGAACTCAGCCCCACCCACGCTTGCCCGAGAACCATGAGCCGACTCATTCAACGCTTTCTTGGCAGCGGCGAAGCTCTCGCCCGCCTGCAGGATCACGCCGCACGCCTGCGCCGCCTGCAGGGCACGCTCGAGGCCGCCTTACCCGCAGCCCTGGCCGAACAATGCCGGGTGGCCAACTGCAAGGACGGCACTCTGGTCGTGAGCACGCGCAACGGCGCCACCGCGGTGCGGCTCAAACAGATGCTGCCCAGCCTGCTCGAACACTTCGCACGCACCGGCCACGTGCTCGACACGATCAAGGTCAAGGTCGGCACGCCGGAACAGGTGGAGTGGCGTGCGCCGCCGCCAGAGCGCCATATCTCGGCCACGGCAAAACAGGGCCTGAGCGCGTTTGCCGAATCCCTGCCCGCTGATTCGCCCCTGCGTGAGGCGCTGGAGCGACTGGTCAGACGTGGCCGGGAGTAAGTTGCAGCGCAGGCAGAGCCACACTCACAACATCGGCGCCAGCACACGCTCGATGGCAAACAGCGCAAGCACGGCGAACACCAGCATCACGCTGACGCGAAAAATCTTCCATGCCCAAGTGCGATATCGGGGCTTGCCGGTGAGCAGCCACAGCACCATCGCCGCGCCGACGCCCAGCACCGCAAGCATCAGCAAGGCGCGCAAGATCAGCATGACTCAGGCCTGCGCCAGCAAGGCATCACCGAACTGATGCGTGACCGCAGGCGGTGTCAGCTTCGGCTGCTCGAAGCTGACGATTTCCCAGGCCGTTTCGTCTTCCAGCAACACCCGCAAGACCTGGTTGTTGAGGGCATGACCGGCCTTGTGCGCTGAATACGCTGCCAGCAAGGGATGGCCGCAGAGGTAGAGGTCACCGATGGCGTCGAGCACCTTGTGCTTGACGAACTCGTCGGCGTAGCGCAAGCCTTCGGCATTGAGCACGCGATACTCGTCCATCACGATCGCATTCTCGAGGCTACCCCCCAGCGCCAGGCCGTTGGCACGCATGAACTCCACATCCTGCATGAAGCCGAAGGTGCGCGCGCGCGCGACGTCGCGGATGTAGGAGTGCTCGGCAAAATCAATCGTCACCCGCGTCGAGGTGCTGTCGATCGCCGGGTGGTTGAAAACAATCGAAAAGCTGAGACGAAAGCCGTCGTAAGGCTCGAGACGCACCCATTTGTCGCCTTCGACATACTCGACCATCTTCTTGACGCGAAGAAACTTCTTCGCCGCAGACTGCTCCTCGATGCCCGCTGATTGCAGCAGGAACACGAAGGGCGCCGAGCTGCCATCAAGAATGGGAATTTCGGGCGCATCGACATCGACATGGAGGTTGTCTATGCCCAGGCCGGCCAGCGCCGACATCAGGTGCTCGACCGTGCCCACTTTCTCGCCGTCCTTCTCCAGCCCGGAACACATGCGCGTGTCGCACACCGCGTAGGGATCGGCCGGCAGGCTCAAGGGCGGGTCAAGATCAACGCGATGAAAGACGATGCCGGTATCCGGCGCCGCCGGACGCAGCACCAGCGTCACCTTGCGTCCGCCGTGCAGACCGACGCCGGTGGCCTTGACGATGGATTTGAGGGTGCGCTGCCTGATCATTGTTGTATTCCGCATTTATCGGCCCGAATTTTACCACGCAGCCCCATCCAGCAAGACTATCGGCCCCATACCCCCTGCCCGCGTCAGCACAGCCTCCGTAGCGCAATGGTGCAAACGTGATTGGCGCAAAGACTGAGCAAACGACATGGGCACCCGTCACGAACCGGAGGCGGCGGCTCGCAGCGGGTGCCCATCTGTTTCATCCGCGCGCAGGACGAGCGCGGCGCAAAAGCGGGTCAGTCGGCCTGACGACGCAGGAAGGCGGGAATGTCGTAGGTACCCACGCCACTCGTGCTCATGGCCTCGACCGTGGTACGACGACCACTGCGCATCACCGCCGGTACGTCGAGGTTGTTCATGTCGACCGCAGCGCCACCGCTCATCGCCGGACCGTAAGTGCCGGTGCCCTGCACCACCTGCATGACCGGCTGGCGCGCGGCGCGCGGAGCGCCCAGACCCGTCGCCACGACGGTGATGCGGATGCGGTCCTCCATGCTCTCCTCGAACACGGTGCCGTACTTGACGAAGGCTTCGGGCGCGGCGAAAGCCTGTACCGTCTTCACCGCGTCACGCACTTCGGACATCTTCAGCGACTTGCTCGCGGTGATGTTGATCAGCACGCAACGCGCACCGGACAATTCCGTGCCTTCGAGCAGCGGCGACACCGCGGCCTGCTCGGCCGCGATGCGGGCACGATCCATGCCTGCGGCTTCGGCCGAACCCATCATGGCGCGGCCCATCTCGGCCATCGCAGTGCGTACGTCCTGGAAGTCGACGTTGACCAGGCCGGGAACATTGATGATCTCGGCGATGCCACCAACAGCCGAGCGCAGCACGTTATCGGCCGAACGGAAGCACTCCTCGAAGCCAGCATCGTCGCCATAGACGTCGAGCAGTTTGTCGTTGAGCACGACGATCAGCGAATCGACGTGGCGAGTCAGCTCCTCGACACCACTTTCGGCAACGCGGATGCGATTCTCGAAATCGAAGGGCTTGGTCACCACGGCGACGGTCAGGATGCCCATCTCCTTGGCAATCTCGGCCACGACCGGCGCCGCGCCGGTGCCGGTGCCGCCACCCATGCCGCCGGTGATGAACACCATGTGCGCGCCCTCGAGCGCGGCAGCGATCTCTTCGCGCGACTCCTGCGCTGCCGCACGCCCCGCCTCCGGCTTGGAGCCCGCGCCCAGACCACTGCCGCCGAGCTGAAGCTTGTGCGTGGCCAGATTGCGGTTCAGCGCCTGGGCGTCGGTGTTGGCGGAGATGAAATGAACGCCCTTCACCCCTTCACGGATCATGTGATCGACCGCGTTGCCGCCTGCACCGCCCACCCCGATCACCTTGATGACCGTACCGGTTGGCTCTTTTTCAACGATTTCAAACATTTGCCTCGCCTCCTGAATTTGCGACCCTGCTCAACAACGATTGCCGAAAAACCTGCATATAGTGCAAACCGGAAAGTTTAATACTAAATGCGGACTCAATAATCGACTCTCATCCAAAATGATCGGACTTGAGCTGCGTGCTCAGAAATTGCGCTCGAACCACAGCTTGATGCGCCCAAAAAACTGCTTCACGCTGCGCGTGTCGCGTGTCTGCTGACCACGCCGACGCTGAGCGGCGCCCTCCATCACCAGCCCCATTGCGGTCGAGTACCGCGGCTGGCACACGACGTCAGCCAGCGCGCCGTCGTACTGTGGCGCGCCCACGCGCGCCGGCATGTGAAAGACATCTTCGCCGAGCTCCGCCATGCCGCGCATCACCGCAGACCCGCCGGTCAGCACGATGCCCGAGGACAGCAGCTCCTCGTAACCGCTGCGGCGCAGTTCAGCCTGCACCAGCTCGAACAGCTCCGACACCCGCGGCTCGATCACGTCCGCCAGCGCCTGACGTGACAACTTGCGCGGCGGCCGGTCGCCCACGCCCGGCACCTCGATCATTTCCTCCGGGTCCGCCATCTGGTGCATCGCCACCCCGTGGCGGATCTTGATCTCTTCGGCTTCGGCGGTGGGCGTGCGCAGCGCCATCGCGATGTCGTTGGTGATCTGGTCACCCGCGACCGGAATCACCGCCGTATGACGGATCGCACCCTGGGTGAACACTGCGATATCGGTCGTCCCGCCGCCGATATCGACCATGCACACGCCCAGCTCCTTCTCGTCGTCGGTGAGCACGGCGTGGCTGGAAGCGAGCGGCTGCAGGCTCAGATCCATCACCTCCAGACCGCAGCGCCGCACGCACTTGATCACATTCTGCGCCGCCGATTGCGCGCCGGTGACGATATGCACCTTGACCTCGAGACGCACGCCGCTCATCCCGATCGGCTCACGCACACCACCCTGGCCATCGATGATGAACTCTTGGGTGAGGATGTGCAGGATCTGCTGCTCGGCCGGGATGGGCATCGCACGCGCGACCTCGATCACGCGCTCCACGTCCAGGGGCGTGACCTCCTTCTCCTTGATCGCGACCGTGCCGCTGGAGTTGAAGCTCTTGATGTGACTGCCGGCGAGACCCGTATAGACGTCGTGGATCTTGCATTCGGCCATCGACTCGACCTCCTGCACCACGCGCGAAATCGCATCCACCGTGGCCTCGATGTTGACCACCACGCCACGCTTGAGACCGTTGGTGGCCTGCGTGCCGAGGCCGACAATGTTGAGTCTGCCGTCCGGGCGCACTTCGGCGACCATGCAGGTCACCTTGGCCGTGCCGATGTCGAGACCGACGATCAATTCCTTGTATTCCTTGCTCATTGCTTGCCCTTGCTGGCGCCTTTAGGCGCGGACTGCAACAGCACCGTGCCGTCAGCCGGCGTCAGTGCAAATCCATTTGGATAGCGTAAATCCGCCACCTTGATGTCAATGTCGATCTGCTCGCGCACACGCGGCCAGGCGGCGATGAAGCGCTGCAGCCGGTCGCTGAGTTGAGACCTTTCCTGCTCGCGGCCTAGCATGATCACCAGGCCGTTGTCGAGTCTGAGCTGCCACGCCTGGCGCGCGGAGAGCGCAAGACCCACCAGGCGCGCGCCCATCGGCTGCAACAGGGTCGAGAACTCGCCATAGCGTGTCAGCAAACCACTCGATGAGCCCTGCGGACCGTCAAACTGCGGCAGTTCGGCGTCGCTGGCAGCAACGAAGACCTCGCCCTGGGCATTGACCAGGCGCGCCTCCCCACTGTCCGACGCCGTCCAGTAAGCCACCGCCTGATGCTCCTCGACGTGCAGCTCGATCGCATCCGGCCAGCGCCGTCTCACCTCGGCCTTGCGCACCCAGGGCAGCTTTTCGAAAGCGGTTTTCATGCTTGCGAGATCAACGGTGAAGAAGTTGCCGTCGATGGCGGTGCGCGCTGCGTATTCCAGTTGCTCCTCGGTGACGTGTGCGAGCGGGCTGAGGACAACGACCTCACTGAGCGGAAACAGCGGCCGCGACACGAACCAGAGCATCAGCGCCCAGCCCAGCCCGATGGCCCCGAGCAGGGTGAGCAGGTCCGAGACCAGGTTGAGCAGCTCCGGCCTGTGCCACATCCCGTTATCGACGCGCACGCGCGCAGTCCGGCGCGGCAGCCGGGTCGAACGGATGGCAGCAGGGCGCGCGCTCAAATCAGCCAAGGCGGGCTCCTTCAAGGATCTTCAGGCACAAGGCCTCGAACTCCAGCCCCGCAACGCGGGCCGACATCGGCACCAGTGAATGGCTGGTCATGCCCGGCGAGGTGTTCATCTCCAGCAGATAGGGGCGTCCCTGTGCGCTCAGGATCAGATCCGCCCGCCCCCAGCCACGGCAACCCAGAACCTGCGCCGACTTCATCACCAGCGCGCGCAGTTCGGCTTCGTGTTCGGGGGCCAGGCCACAGGGGCAGTCATAGCGCGTGTCGTCGGTGAAATACTTGTGCTGGTAATCGTAGTTGCCATCCGGCGCCACGATGCGCACCAGCGGCAGCACCTGATCCTCGAGGAAAGGCGCGGTCAACTCCTCACCGTCGATGAATTCTTCGGCCAGCACCAGGCGGTCGTACTGCGCCGCCAGTTCCCACGCCGCCTGCAGTTGATCGGCCGCGGTGACCTTGGTCGCGCCCATGCTCGAGCCTTCATGCGCCGGCTTGACGAAGATCGGCAAGCCCAGGTCGGCAACCACCGCGGCCCAATCCGTGTCGGCCTGCAGGATGGCGTAACGCGGCGTGGGCAGGCCACTGGCCAGCCACACCATCTTGGTGCGCCACTTGTCCATCGCCAGCGCCGAGGCCATCACACCGCTGCCGGTATAGGGAATACCCATCAGCTCGAGCGCACCCTGCACCGTACCGTCCTCGCCGCCACGGCCATGGAGCGCGATGAAGACGCGCTCGAAGCCCTCTTCCTTGAGCACATGCAGATCGCGCTCGGCCGGGTCGAAGGCATGCGCATCCACGCCCGCCGCCTGCAGCGCCGCGAGCACCGCACGACCCGACATCAGCGACACCTCACGCTCGGCGGACGTGCCGCCGAACAACACCGCAACCTTTCCCAAGCCTGGCATTACTGCACGTCCTCAATGCGGGCAAGTCTGGCGGGCACCGCACCGATGCTGCCCGCCCCCATGGTGATCACCACGTCGCCATCACGCGCGGCAGAAAGAATCATCCGTGGCATGTCGGCGACATCCTCGACAAACACCGGCTCGACATCGCCGACCAGACGCAGCGCGCGCGCCAGCGAACGCCCGTCAGCGGCCACGATCGGCGCTTCGCCCGCCGCGTACACCTCGGCGAGCAGCAGCCCATCGACCGTCGACAAGACCTTGACGAAATCCTCGAAGCAGTCGCGCGTGCGGCTGTAACGATGGGGCTGGAAGGCCAGCAGCAGACGCCGCCCGGGGAAGGCGCCGCGTGCGGCCGCAATCGTCGCCGCCATCTCCACCGGGTGATGACCATAGTCGTCGACCAGGGTGAAGCTGCCGGCCTCGTCGCCGTCGAGATCGAGCAGGTGCACCTCGCCATAGCGCTGGAAGCGACGCCCGACACCGCGAAAATCGGCCAGCGCCTTGACGATCGCGGCATCGGGCACCTGCACCTCGGTCGCCACTGCAATCGCGGCGAGCGCGTTGAGCACGTTGTGCATGCCAGGCAGGTTGAGCTCGATGGGCAGACGCGAAGTCGTGCCATTGACCCGCACGCAGTCGAACAGCATGCGTCCGCCATCGGCACGCACGTTCTCGGCGCGAATGCTCGCACTCGCGCTCAGTCCGTAGCGCACGATCTGCTTCGATACCTGCGGCATTATCTCGCGCACGTTGGGGTCTTCATCGCACAGCACGGCGACACCGTAGAACGGCAGGCGCTGCAGGAAGTCGACGAAGGCCTGCTTGACACGGCCAAAGTCGTGGCCGTAGGTATCCATGTGATCGGCGTCGATGTTGGTCACCACCGAGATCACCGGACTGAGCAGCAGGAAGGAGGCATCGGACTCGTCCGCCTCGGCCACCAGGAAGTCGCCCTTGCCCAGCCGCGCGTTGGCGCCGGCGGCATTGAGCCGACCACCGATGACGAAGGTCGGGTCCATCGCGCCCTCGGCGAGGATGCTGGCCACCAGCGAGGTGGTGGTGGTCTTGCCGTGGGTGCCGGCGATGGCAATGCCCTGCTTGAAGCGCATCAACTCGGCCAGCATCTGCGCGCGCGGCACGATAGGGATGTGACGCTCACGCGCGGCCACCACCTCGGGGTTGTCGTCCTTGACCGCGGTGGACACCACCAGCACATCCGCGTTGTCCACATTCGCTGCGGCGTGACCACGCATCACGCGCGCGCCCATCTTCTGCAGGCGGGCAGTGGCGGCATTGACGCCGAGGTCGGAGCCGCTCACCGCATAACCCTGATTGACCAGCACCTCGGCGATGCCGCTCATGCCCGAGCCGCCGATGCCGACAAAATGAATATTCCTGACCTTGTGCTTCATGTCTTGTCTCCGCCGGCCAGTTGCTCGCACACGCGCGCCACCTCCGCCGCGGCCAGCGGGCGGGCAAGGGCACGTGCGTGTTCAGCCATCTGCAACAGGCGTGGGCGATCGATGCTGGCGAGAATGCCGGCCAGACGCTCGGCGTTGAGTTCGGTTTGGGGCAACAGGTAAGCGCCACCGCGTTCGGCGAGAAAGCGCGCATTGCCGGTCTGGTGGTCATCCACCGCATGCGGGAAGGGCACCAGCAGGCTCGCCGCCCCCACCACAGCCAGTTCGGCCACCGTCAGCGCGCCGGCACGGCAGATCACCAGATCGGCCTCGGCATAGGCGGTCGCCATGTCTTCAATGAAGGGCCGCAGATCCCCCTCGACCCGGGCGCGGGCATACGCCGCGCGCAGGCCTTCAATCTGCTTCTCGCCGGCCTGATGCAGCACCTGCGGGCGCTGCTCGGCGGACAAGCGTCCAAGGGCTGCAGGAACCGCCTCGTTGAGCGCAGCCGCACCCAGGCTGCCGCCCACGACCAGGATGCGCAGCCGCCCCTCACGCCCGGCGAAGCGCTCGCCCGGCGGCGCCACCGCCGCGATCTCGGCGCGCACCGGATTGCCAACCCAACGCCCCTTGTCGAGCACCGCGGGGAAGCCGGTCAGCACCGCGTCAGCCACTCTGGCCAACACGCGGTTCGCCAGCCCCGCCACCGAGTTCTGCTCATGCAACACCAAAGGACGACCGAGCAGCGCCGCCATCATGCCGCCGGGAAAGCTGATGTAACCCCCCATGCCCAGCACCACATCGGGGCGGGTACGGCGCAGCGCGCGCCATGCCTGCCAGAAGCCGTAGACAAGATTCAGCGGCAGCAGCATCTTGCGCATGACGCCCTTGCCGCGCAGCGCGCCGAAACGCACCCAGGCCGTTTCGTAGCCGTGCGCGGGCACGATGCGCGCCTCCATGCCCTCGGGGTTGCCCATCCACACCACCCGCCAGCCACGCGCACGCAAGGCCTCGGCGACCGCGATACCGGGAAAGATGTGGCCGCCGGTGCCGCCGGCCATGACCATCAGGGTCTTCATGTGGCAACCCCCCGTTTGAGCTGGCGCACCTCCCAGTCACAGCGCAGCAAGATCGCAATCCCCACGCAGTTGGCGACGATGCCCGAACCACCAAAGCTCATCAGCGGCAGGGTCAGCCCCTTGGTGGGCAGCAGCCCCATGTTGACGCCCATGTTGATGAAGGACTGCACCCCTATCCACAGACCGATGCCTTGCGCCACCAGGCCGACGAAGTAGCGCTCGAGCTTGATCGCCTCGCGCCCGATGACGAATGCGCGCTGCACCAGGACCGCAAACATGAGGACGACCGCCATGATGCCGACGAAGCCGAGCTCCTCAGCGATCACGGCAAGCAAAAAGTCGGTGTGCGCCTCGGGCAGGTAGAACAGCTTCTCCACGCTCGCGCCCAGACCCACGCCGAACCATTCCCCGCGCCCGAAAGCGATGAGCGCGTGCGAGAGCTGATAGCCCTTGCCAAAGGCATCCTTCCACGGATCCATGAAGCCGAGCACACGCTCCAGGCGGTAGGGTGAGCTCAGGATCAGGAGGATGAAGCCGATCACCGCCACCACCGCAAGCAGGGCGAACACCCGCCCATTCACGCCGCCGAGGAAAAGCACACCGAAGGTGATGGTGGTGATGACGACGAAGGCACCGAAATCAGGTTCGCGCAACAGCAGCCCACCGACGAGGATGATGACCGCCGTCATCGGCAGAAAGCCACGCTTGAAGCTGCTCATCGCATCGAGCTTGCGCACCGTGTAGTCGGCGGCATAGAGCGCAGCGAAGATCTTCATCAGCTCGGAGGGCTGCAGGTTGATCGGGCCAAGCGAGAGCCAGCGCTGTGCACCGTTGACCTCGCGCCCCACGCCGGGAACGAGGACCAGGATCAGCAACAGCACGCCGGCGACGAACAGGCCTGGCGCCGCGCGTTGCCAGCTCGCCATCGGGAACTGGAAGGCAATCAGCCCACCGAAGATGCCGACGCACATGAAGAGCGCGTGGCGCATCACGAAGTAGTAGGGCTGGTAGCCGGTGAAGCGGCTGCCCTCGGCAATCGCAATCGAGGCCGAATACACCATCACCAGGCCAAGCAGGAGCAGGCCAAGCGCCGACCAGATCAGCAGCGCGTCGAGCTCGCGCACCGAGCTGCTGCCGCGGGCCGAACGATCGCTGGCGCGCGCCGTGCCCTCCGCCCTGCCCGAGGCGCTGGAGAGCATCCCACCCAAGTGGCCACCGAGCTTCATCGCGCCTCCACCTCCGGCAGGCGACGCGCTGCGGCGACGAACACCTCGGCCCGATGCACGTAGTTGCGGAACATGTCCAGGCTGGCGCACGCCGGCGAGAGCAGCACGATGTCCCCGGGGTGCGCCAAGCGCGCTGCACGCAGCACCGCGTCATCGAGATCGGTAGCGCGCTCGATGCGCACGCCTGCGCCCTTGCCGGCGTCCGCACATGCGCCCACGCCGGCAAGCGCAGCCTCGATGCGCGCGGCATCGCGGCCCATCAAGACCACCGCCCGCGCCTTGTGCGCAATGAGCGCGGCCAGCGGCGCAAAGTCCTGACCCTTCCCATCGCCACCCGCGATCAACACCACCGGCGCATCGAAACCAGCAAGGGCTGCAACCGCCGCCCCCACATTCGTGCCTTTCGAGTCGTCATAGAAACGCACGCCATCGGCGCGTTCAGCGACCAGCTGGACACGGTGCGGCAGTCCCCGGAAGGCAAGCAGGCCCGTGATCAGCCGTTTCGGTTCGATGCCAAGCCCGCTTTCGCACAAGGCCAGCGCCGCCAGGACGTTCATCGCATTATGGCGCCCGGCGAGCGGCAGGTCGGCCAGGGCGATCAACGCCTGCTCGCCGCGCACCAGCCAGTCCGCGCCGCCCCTGCGCGCAATGCCGTAATCTTCTACCCCTTCCGGCGCCTGGACACCAAAGCGGATCACCCGCCGCCCGGGCAAGGCCATCGCCGCGACGCGGGCATCGTCACGATTGAGCACCTGCACTCCATTGCCCTGAAAGATCACCGCCTTGGTGGCCGCATAGTCCTGGACGCTGGGGTAGCGGTCGAGATGGTCATCGCTGACGTTGAGCACCGTCGCCGCATCCGCATCGAGACCATGCATGGTCTCGATCTGGAAGCTGGACAGCTCCAGCACCCAGCACTCCGGCAGCGCAAGCCCGAGCTCGAGACGCTCCATCAGCACATCGAGCGCGGCCGGGCTGATGTTGCCCGCCGCCACCGCATCGACGCCGACCGAGCGCGCCAACGCAGCGCTCAGCGCCGTGGTCGTGGTCTTGCCATTGGTGCCGGTGATGGCAAGGATGCGCGTGTGCTCGCGTACCCCGAGCTCACGCAGCGCATCCGCAAGCAGGGTGATTTCGCCGCTGATGGGCAGGCCGCGCCGACGCGCCTCAGCCACCACGCCCACACGCGGGTCCAGCCCGGGGCTGAGCGCGACGAGATCGACGCCGTCCAGCACCTCGGCACCGAAATCACCGCTGATGAGTTCGGCCAGCGGCGCATCTTCACGCAAGGCATCCCGCCCGGGCGGCACACGGCGGCTGTCGGCCACACGCACGCGCGCGCCGCGCAGCGCACACCAGCGCGCCATCGCCAGACCCGACTCTCCGAGCCCGAGCACCAGAACGTGTTTGCCGGTCAGAACACTCATCGCAGTTTCAAGGTCGACAGGCCGAACAGCACCAGCATGATGGTGATGATCCAGAAGCGGACCACGACCTGCGTCTCCTTCCAGCCACTCAATTCATAGTGGTGATGCAGCGGCGCCATGCGGAAGATGCGCTTGCCGCCGGTAGCCTTGAAGTACAGCACCTGCAGCATGACGGACAGGGTCTCGGCAACGAAGAGGCCGCCCATGATGAAGAGCACGATCTCCTGGCGCACGATCACCGCGATCGTGCCCAGCGCCGCACCCAGCCCGAGCGCACCGACATCGCCCATGAACACTTCTGCCGGGTAGGCGTTGAACCACAGGAAACCCAGACCGGCGCCGCAGATCGCGCCGCAAAACACCGCCAGCTCGCCGGCACCCGCGACATAGGGCACGCCCAGGTACTTGGAAAAGCCGACGTGGCCCGCCACATAGGCGAAGATCGCGAGCGCACCGGCAACCATCACCGTCGGCATGATCGCCAGACCATCGAGGCCATCGGTCAGGTTCACCGCATGGCTGGTGCCGTTGATGACGAAATAGCTCAGGGCGATGAAACCGACCACGCCCAGCGGATAGCTCACCGCCTTGAAGAAGGGCACGATCAGCTCGGTCTGCGCCGGGGTTGCGGCGGTGACGCCGAGGTAGATCGCCGCCGCCAGCGCGATCAACGAGGTCCACAGATACTTCCAGCGGCTCGCCAGACCCTTCGGATCACGATGCACGACCTTGCGCCAGTCATCCACCCAACCCACCGCACCGAAACCGAGGGTGACGAACAGCGTCACCCAGACGTAATCATTCCTCAGGTCGCCCCACAGCAAGACGGTGATGCCGATTGAAATCAGGATCAGCGCGCCGCCCATGGTGGGCGTGCCGGCCTTGGTCAGGTGCGACTTGGGACCGTTGTCACGCACCGCCTGGCCGATTTTCTTCGCCGTCAGCCAGCGGATGACGCCGGGCCCGGCGATGAGCGAAATCGCCAGCGCAGTGAGCGCGGCGAGCACCGTCCTCAGCGTGATGTAGCCGAAAACGTTGAAGCCACGAATGTCCTGGCTGAGCCAGAGTGCAAGTTCCAACAACATGTCAGGCGCCGGTTCCGTTCGATGGGGCGGGATTGTGCACTGCCGCAAGTGCGTCCGCCACCCTTTCCATGCGCATGAAACGCGACCCCTTCACCAACACCACCGAATCTGCATCCAGGCGTGCCGACAGCGCGCGCACCAAGGCTTCAGGCGAGCTGAAGTGGTGCCCGCCTTCACTGAAGTTGCGCACCGCAACCGCCGTCATCTCACCCAAGGCAAACAAGCCATCGACCCCCTTGCTTTTGGCATAACCACCGATCTCGTCGTGGATCTGGGCACTGGTCTCGCCCAGCTCACCCATGTCGCCCAGCACCAGCCAGGTATGACCGGGCATGGCGGCGAGCACGTCGATCGCCGCGCGCACCGAGTCCGGGTTGGCGTTGTAGGAGTCGTCCAGCACCAGCGCCCCGCTGGGCGCCCGGCGCCGCTGCAGGCGACCCTGGATGCCTGCAAATCCAGCCAGCCCTTCAGCCACGGCGGCAAGCGTCGCGCCCGCACTCAGGCAGGCCGCCGCAGCGCCGACCGCATTGCGTGCGTTGTGCACACCCGGCACCTGCAGCACGAACTCGATACCTCCCTGAGGGGTGTCGAGTTCGACCCGCGAGCCAAGGCCGCGAAGGGTACACCGACCTGCGATGTCGGCCGCCTGATCGATACCGAATGTCACAATGTCGCGCCCCGCATTGAGTTCGCGCCACAGGCCGGCATGCGCATCGTCGGCATTGATCACCGCCACGCCCGCACTGCCCAGTCCGGCGTAGATCGAACCCTTTTCGTGCGCAACTTCTTCCAGCGTCCCCATGCCCTGCAGATGCGCGCGCTGGGCATTGGTGACGATGGCGACCGTTGGCTGCGCGAGCGCGCTCAGATAGGCAATCTCGCCCGGGTGGCTCATGCCCATCTCGATCACCGCGGCGCGATGAAAGTCACGCAACTCGAGCAAGGTCAAGGGCATGCCGATGTCGTTGTTCAGATTGCCGCGTGTGGCCAGCACCGACTCATCGCCGAAGCCCTCATGGCGGGCCTGGGTGCGCAGGATGGCGGCACACATTTCCTTCATCGTGGTCTTGCCGTTGCTGCCGGTCACGCCGATCAGCGGCAGCGCGAAGCGTGCACGCCATGCCCCTGCCAGGGTGCCGAGGGCAAGCCGGCTGTCGTCGACCACCACCACTGGCAGCGGCGGCGTGGGATTGTCCGCATGCCAGCGCGCATCGACCAGGGCGGCGGCGGCGCCTGCCCTGGCCGCGGCCGCAACGAAGTCGTGACCATCAAAGCGCTCACCACGCAGGGCGACGAACAATTGACCCGGCGCCAGCACGCGGCTGTCGGTGCTAACGCCGTCGAAGCGCAGCGCCTCCGGCAGCAGCGTGTCATGCGCATCGAGCACACGCGCGACATCGTGCACACTCATCATCGTTTCAGGCCTCCTGCATGCCACGCGCGCAACGCGAAACTGGCCTGCTCAAGATCGGAAAAAGGCAGACGCTGCCCGAGAACTTCCTGATACGGCTCGTGACCCTTGCCCGCGATCAGCACCACGTCATTGGCGGCCGCTTCAGCGATGGCGATACCGATGGCCTGGGCGCGATCGACGATGCGTTCGGCAACAGGCCCCGCTCCTGCTGCAACCTCGTGCAGGATTTTCATCGGGTCTTCAGTGCGCGGGTTATCACTGGTAACGATGACACGATCGGCCTGCTGGCCTGCCAACTCACCCATGATCGGGCGCTTGCCGGGGTCGCGATCGCCGCCACAGCCGAACACGCACACCAGCCGCCCCTCGCGCGAACGCACCGTCGCGCGCAAGGCCTGTAGCACTTGTGCCAGGGCATCGGGGGTGTGGGCGTAGTCGATGACGACCAGCGGCTCACACACCCCACCGACCAACTGCATGCGCCCTGCGGGCGGTGTCAGCCGCGCCAGGCTTGGCTGCAGCTCGTCGAAAGGCAGGCCGCGCGCGAGCAGCGCACCCGCGACTGCCAGCAGGTTGGAGACATTGAAGGGGGCGACCATGCGCACCTGGATCTCGACCCCGCGCCCCTCCCACTGCAGCGTGAAGCGCAGCCCGGTGGCAGACAGCTGCAACCGATCGGCGAGCAACACGCGCGCACCGGGCAGCGCATCCAGGCTGGCGCGGTGGTGCGTGCACGCGATCACCTCGCGCCCCTCGCCCAGCAGACGCCGGGCAAGCGTCAGCCCGAAGGGATCATCGATGTTGATGACATTGCTGGCGAGCCCGGGGAGTGCAAACAGGCGCGCCTTGGCCTGAGCATAGACATCCATCGAGCCGTGGTAATCGAGATGGTCGCGGCTGAGATTGGTGAAGATCGCGACGTCGAAGCATGCGCCATTGACACGGCCCTGATCGAGCCCGATCGACGATACCTCCATCACTGCCGCGCCCGCCCCAGCGTCAACAAAGCTCGCCAGCAGACGATGGAGCTCAAGCGCATCGGGCGTGGTATTGAGCGCACTTTCGAGTTCGCCCGCAAAGCCGTTGCCGAGCGTGCCGATGATGCCGCAGCGCGTGCCCAGGCCCTGCAGCGCGCCCGCAAGCATCTGCGTCACCGTGGTCTTGCCATTGGTGCCGGTCACGCCCACCAGCCACAGGCGTTCGGATGGGCGCGCGTAGATTTCATGCGCGAGATGGCCGGCGAGCTCACGCAGGCCCTCCACGGCAAACGAAGGCACCGGCAGCGGACCGGGATTGAAGCCGTCCGCAGCCTCCCACAGCACCGCCGCCGCGCCACGTTCGATCGCCGCGCCAATGAACTGCCGCCCGTCAGTCTGAAACCCCGGCCAGGCGGCGAACACCTGCCCCGCACCCAGCCGGCGCGAGTCAGCCGTGATCCCGGTGGGGCTGACGCCGCTCGCGCGCAGACGCTCGAGAACGGACACCGCCACACTCATCACATGCTCTCCCGCAGCGTCGCTGCATCCGCACGCTCTTCAGTCTGGCGTCGAGCGAGCTGGAGCGGCGTCAGCGGTGCGTCGGGCGCCACGCCCAGCGAGCGCAAGGACGCCTCCATGACGCGCGAGAACAAGGGCCCCGCCACCGTACCGGCGTAATAGCTGCCCGCACTGGGCTCGTCGATCATCACCGCCACCACAAGACGAGGGTTCGAAACCGGCGCGAAGCCGACGAAAGAGGCGATATAGCGCTTGGTATAGCGACCATTCTCGATCTTGAGCGCGGTCCCGGTCTTGCCGCCCACGCGATAGCCCGCCACCTGCGCCTTGGTCGCCGTACCGCCGGTCTGGGTCACCGACTCCAGCATGGCGCGCACCGCGCGCGCGGTCTCCACCGAGAAGATGCGCCGCCCATTGCTGACTTCGCCATCGACGCGCGTGAGCGACAGCGGTACCAATTCACCGTCACGCGCAAAGGTCAGGTAGGCGCGCGCCATCTGGATCAGGCTCACTGAAATGCCGTGACCATAGGACATGGTCGCCTGCTCGATCGGCTTCCAGCTCTTGGCCGGACGCAGCCGCCCGCCTGTTTCACCCGGGAAGCCGAGATTGAGCGGCGTGCCAAAACCGAGATCATCGAACAGCTGCCACATCTCGGTCGGCGAAAAGTACTGGGCGAGCTTCACCGTGCCGATGTTCGACGACTTCTGGATGACCTCGGCCACCGTCATCGGCTTGTTGTGGCGATGTGAATCGGAAATCGTCGCCGTACCGATGGTCATGCGACCTGCGCTGACGTCGACCATCGTCGTCGGCTTGACCTTGCCGCGCTCGAGCGCAAGGCCGGCGATGAAGGGCTTCATCACCGAGCCGGGTTCGAAGCTGTCGGTGAACACCCGGTTGCGCAACTGCTCGCCGGTCAGGTTGGAGCGGTTGTTCGGGTTGAAGGTGGGCGCATTGACCAGCGCCAGGATTTCGCCGCTGCGCGTATCGATCACCACGGCCGCACCGGCCTTGGCCTTGTGCTGCTCCATGGTGTCGCGCAGGGCCGACCACGCGAGGTATTGAATCTTGCCGTCGATCGCGAGCGCGATGTCCTCGCCTTCGCGCGGCGGACGCACGGCGGTGACGTCCTCGATGATCTGGCCGCGACGGTCCTTGATCACCCGGCGCAAACCCGGAGCACCCGCAAGCTGCTTCTCGAACGCAAGCTCGATCCCTTCCTGGCCGCGATCTTCCACGTTGGTAAAGCCGAGGATGTGTGCGCTCACCTCACCGCCGGGATAGTAGCGGCGGTATTCCTTCTGCTCGTGGATGCCAGGCAGCTTCAGATCGGCAATGCGCTGCGCCAACTCGGGCGAGAGCTGACGCTTCAGATAGACGAAGTCGCGCTGGGTGGCGAGCTTGTCGTTGAGCTCGTTCACCTCCATTTCGAGCATGCGCGCCAGCTCACGCGCCTGCGCCGGCTCGAGCTTGGCATCCGAGGGCATGGCCCACACCGAGCGCACGGGGGTGCTGACCGCCAGCATGTCGCCATGGCGGTCGGTGATGCGCCCGCGCGTGGCCGGAATCTCCAGGGTGCGTGCGTAGCGCGACTCACCCTTGGCCTGGAGAAAGTCGTTGTTCACGCCCTGCAGATACAAGGCACGCCCGGTCAGGGTGAGCGAACCTGCCAGCAACGCCAACAGCAAGAAGCGCGGCCTCCACATCGGCAACTCACGCTTGAGCAAGGGGTTGTGATTGAAGGTGACAGTACGCTGGTTCTTTCTCATGACTAGGGCTCCACCACCATGACCTGCCCTTGCGCGGGCGGGCGCATGCCCAGCTTCTCGCGCGCAAGCTTTTCCACCCGGGCATGGGCAGCCCAGGTGCTTTGCTCGAGCTGCAGCTGCCCCCACTCGACCTCCAGGCCGCGGGCACGCACCTGCTCACGCTCGAGCTCGGAATAGAATTTGCGCGCCTGATGTTGCGCAGAAATCACGCCCAGGGCACTCGCCACCACCAGCACCACCAGCACCGCATCGAAGCGCATCTTCATGACGCCACCCCGGTGCGTTCGGCGACGCGCAGCACGGCGCTGCGCGCGCGCGCATTGACGCTGACTTCGGCCGCTCCCGGGCGCATGGCCTTGCCGATCAGGCGCAGCCGTGGTTGCGGCAGGTCGGCGGCGCGGATCGGCAGGCGCGCAGGCAGCACCGGCGGACGCGACTCATCACGCATGAAGCGCTTGACGATACGGTCTTCGAGGGAATGAAAGCTGATCACGGCCAGTCGCCCATCGGTGCGCAAGCGACGCACACAGACTGGCAAGACCCGTGTCAGCTCCTCGAGCTCCTGATTGATGAAAATCCGAAAAGCCTGGAAGGTGCGTGTCGCTGGGTGCTGCCCCGGCTCGCGCGTGCGGACCGCTTTCTCCACGATCGCGGCAAGTTGTCCAGTGGTTGCGACAGCCCCCCCTGTCCGAGCATCTGCAATCGCCTTTGCAACCGCATAAGCAAACCGTTCCTCGCCATAATTTCTGATGACCTCCGTAATCTGGTCGACGGAAGCCTCCGCCAGCCATTGCGCCACGGTCTGACCGCGGCTGGTATCCATGCGCATGTCCAGCGGCGCATCAAAGCGAAAGCTCATGCCCCGCGCGCCATCGTCGAGCTGGGGTGAAGACACTCCAAGGTCGAGCAGCACGCCATCGACCTGCGCCACGCCCAGTTCGTCGAGCGCCTCGTCGAGTGCGCTGAAGGCCGAATGCACCAGGGTCAGCCGCGCATCGCCCAGCGCCTGGCCGGCAGCGATTGCGGCGGGATCGCGGTCGAAAGCGATGAGACGCCCCTCAGGCCCCAGACGCTCAAGCACGGCAAGGCTGTGGCCACCACGGCCAAAAGTGCCGTCCACATAGATGCCATCGGCCTTGATCTCGAGTGCGTCGACCGCCTCTTGCAGCAAGACGGTGACGTGGGCGTTCGGTGCATTCACAGTGCGAGGTTCTCAAAGCCGGGCGGCAAGCCGGTTTTCATCAGCGCCAGCATGGCCTCTTGCTGCTGGCGCCAGCCGGCGTCGGACCAGAGTTCAAAATGACTGCCCTGCCCGACCAGCCAGACCTGCTTCTCGAGCGTGGCGAACTGGCGCAGCGACGGTGCCACCAGCACCCGCCCGGCGGCATCGAGCGCCTCTTCCTGCGCATAACCGACGAAAAGGCGCTTGAACATCGCCGACATCGGATCGAGGCTGGGCGCTGCGAGCACCTTGTCACGTATCGGCACCCAGGCCGGAACCGGATAGACCAGCAGGCAACCGTGAGGGTGGGCGGTCAGGACCACATGACCGCTGTCGGCGGTCAGGGCGTCACGATGCCGCGCCGGAATCGCCAGGCGACCCTTCGCATCGAGACTGAGCGCTGCGGCCCCCTGGAACATCGCCTCCCCCTGACGGTACGGAGGCGCGTCGAAATGACACTCCTCCCCACTTTTTTCCACTTAAACCCACTTTAGTGGAAAGGATGGGGGTGGTCAAGGCTGCAAAACTGGAATTCCCTTGTTACACAATGACTTATACGGCGCTGATCAATACGCAATAAAGCCTGGAAAATCAAGGGCGAGCGTGCGTTAGCTTGGCAAACAAGATGAACTTGCTCACCGTCACACAAAAAGTGGGGGTGAGTGGGAAAAGGCACGCGCAAAAAAGCCTGCGAACCCCTTGCGGGGTGCAGGCGATGAGATCAATGCACTCGGCAGCGCCAGTGCCGCATCGCGGCAACGGCGGATCACCAAGGACGAAAATGGGGTGGGGAAGTTCGCCGATAAGCCGGGTTCTGTCGAACGCCGCCGGCAAGCCGGCGACATCGGGCAGTCATTCCTCTGGGCGACACGTTACCGTGAAGCTCTAGCAGCCTACCCGGGAGCGACGCGAGCCACGCCAATGCTCCCCTATTTGGCCTTGCCCCGGATGGGGTTTGCCGTGCCAGTCCTGTTACCAGTCCTGCGGTGGGCTCTTACCCGCCGGTGCTTTCGCACCGACTCGCGACCTGCTTGCGCAGTTCACGACACCCTTTCACCCTTACCTGATCCCGTTCGCACGGGCCATCGGCGGTTTGCTCTCTGTTGCACTTTCCGTCGCCTCACGGCGCCCGGCCGTTAGCCGGCATCCTGCTCTGCGGGGCCCGGACTTTCCTCCACGCACGACGAGGTGCGCAGCGACTGCCTGGCGAACTTCCCACCGTCGATTATACGCGCGCCCGTCAGCCCCCGTCCGCCGGTGCAGAAACAAAAGCGGGCACACCCTCCTTGAGGGTGAAACTTCCGACCAGACGCCCGGGCGGCTTGCCGGCCGCGTTGTCCCAATCCTGCACGCGACACACCTCGGTGCTGGCGAGATACCAGCGATTGCCCTGATGCAGCGCCCACAAGCGATCTCCCGCCTCGTACACCTGCATGTCGACCAGCTCACGCACACCCGGGTGGATGGTCACTCGCTTCTGGCAGTTGGGCAGGCGCGACGCAATCACCGCCTGCTTGACCTCATCGGTCCAGAACACCTTCTGCTCACGCACCAGGATCAGCGCATGTTCCTTGCCTTCGACCATAAAAGCGGTTGCACTGTTTTCGCACGCCGCCAGCAGCGGCAACAGCGCCGTGAGCAGGAGCGCGCGACGAAAGCGGGAGATACCGATACGCATGAACGATCCTCTTCAGTCAGCGAGTTTCCAGGCGAGCGTTTCGCCAGCACGCAAGGGCACAAGCGGGTCGTCACCGAGGTAGGGGTAGTGGGAAGGCACGGTCCAGCTCTCGCGCTGCAAGGTGATGGTGTCCGTGTTCGGCGCCAGGCCGTAGAAAGCGGGGCCATTGAGGCTGGCAAAGGCCTCGAGGCGGTCGAGCGAGCCTGCCGCATCGAACACCTCCGCATAGAGCTCGATGCCGGCATGTGCGGTGTAACACCCTGCACAGCCACAGGCATTTTCCTTGGTGCTGCGGGCGTGCGGAGCCGAGTCCGTGCCGAGGAAAAAGCGCGCATTGCCGGAAGTCACCGCTGCCACCAGGGCCTCACGATGAGTCTCGCGCTTGAGCACAGGCAAACAGAAATGATGCGGGCGAACGCCACCCTGAAAGATCGCGTTGCGGTTCAGCAGCAGATGATGAGCGGTGACCGTGGCGGCGACATGACTGCCTGCAGCACGCACGAACTGCGCCGCTTCAGCCGTGGTGATGTGCTCGAACACGATCTTCAGCCCGGGGAAGCGCCGCACCAGCGGTGACAAGGTGCGCTCGATGAAGACGCGCTCGCGATCGAACACGTCGACATCGGCGCCCGTCGCCTCACCGTGAACGCAGAGCACGAGCCCGAGTTTTTCCATGCGCTCGAGCACCGGATACACCTTGTCGATCGCCGTCACCCCGGCTGCGGAATTGGTCGTGGCCCCGGCAGGATAGAGCTTGGCGGCAACGATGTGGCCGGCAGCGAGCGCACGATCGATCTCGTCGGGCTCCAGGTCATCGGTGAGGTACAGGCTCATCAGCGGATCGAAGCGCGTGCCCGGCACCACGGCAAGAATGCGCTCACGATAGGCAAGGGCCTGGGCGGTGGTGCTCACCGGCGGCTTCAGATTGGGCATGATCAGCGCACGACCGAAGCGCGCAGCCGTGTGCGGGACCACGGCCGCAAGCGCAGCGTCGTCACGGACATGAAGGTGCCAGTCGTCGGGGCGGATCAGGGTGATCGATTGCATTGTGCTTATCCTTGAGCCAAGGCCCCGATTATAGGCGCTCGCACCCAGCTTGGGCGCAGCCGACGGCGTTCACCCCCGCGCACGCAGCTTGCATCAACCACCGCCCTCACGCAGCTCGAGCGCCCGCGCGTAGAGCGCGTTCTTGGACGCGCCCGTGATCTCCGCCGCGAGCCGTGCCGCACTCTTCAGCGGCAACTCGCCGAGCAGCAGCGCGAGCACACGCTCGGCCTCAGCCTCCAGCCCGGCGTCAGCCTGCTTGCCCGCCACGACCAGCACGAACTCACCGCGACTGCGATTCGAGTCGGCGGCGAACCAGGCCGTGCTGTCAGCCAGCGCCATGCTCACGATCTGTTCGTGCAGCTTGGTGATCTCGCGCGCGATGAGCACTTCACGCTCAGCACCGAAAACTGCCAGCAGGTCGGCGACGCACTCGGCGATGCGATGTGGCGCCTCGTAGAACACCAGCGCGCAAGCCTCATCGCGCAGCGGCTGCAGCGCCGCAACGCGCGCCGTCGACTTCGCCGGCAGAAAGCCGACAAAGCGGAACCCGCCTTCGGCAAACCCCGACACCGACAAGGCCGCGATCGCCGCGCACGGCCCCGGCACCGGCACCACGACATGCCCGGCCGCGCGCACGCGAGCGACCAGGCGCGCGCCCGGATCCGACACCGCGGGCGTGCCCGCATCGGTGATGAAGGCGACCTGCTGCCCTGCCGCAAGCATGTCGATCACCCGCCCGGCGGCCTCTTGCTCGTTGTGCTGGTGCACCGCAAGCATGCGGCCACTGATGCCGTAGGCATCGAGCAGGCGCTGGCTGTGGCGCGTATCCTCGGCCGCGATCACATCGACTGCCTTGAGCACGGCAATCGCGCGCAGGCCCATGTCACCGATGTTTCCGAGCGGCGTCGCCACTACATATAATGACGGTGTGCTTGAGAGCGGGTTCTCTGGCAGCGGAATGGTGGAGTTCATGGCGATGGATGCGATACCCGGCAGGCAGCTGATGAAGACATTCGAATGAGCACGCACAGACGCACTACACGCGTGCCCACAGAGGCGGAAGACATTGTCGGTGGCTCTCCGGGCGCGACGCAAGCGCGCGGCCAGATGGCCGAGGACCTGGCGGCGCGCCACCTCGAGACCCGGGGCGTACGCATCATCGCACGCAACGTCCGCTGTCGCGGCGGCGAGGTCGACCTGATCGGCCTCGACGGCAGCAGCGTCATCTTCGTCGAGGTGCGGCTGCGCACCAACAAGCGCTTCGGCGGCGCCGCCGAGAGCATCACCATCACCAAACAGCGGCGCGTGCTGCTGGCCGCGCGCTGCTGGCTCAATGGCGCGGGGCGCCGCTTTCAAGCGGCCGCCTGCCGCTTCGATGCGGTCTTGCTCGATGCGCTCGATGACGCCCAGCTCACCTGGCTACGTGGCGCCTTCGATGCCGACTGAAGGGGCATGCTAGACTTTTCCGCCCATCGAATGACGAACGCAACATGGATCTCATCGCGCGCATCTCAAGCCAGTTTCAGGACAGCACGCGCACCACGCTCGAGGCCCTGGAGCTGCTGGCCGCGCCGATCGCCGGCGCCATCGAGACCATCACCGCGAGCTTGCTCGACAACGGCAAGGTGCTGGTTTGCGGCGGCAGTGGATCGTCGGGCGATGCCCGCCGCTTCGCCGCTCAGCTGGTCAACGGCTTCGAGCTCGAGCGCCCCTCGCTTGCCGCTTTCGCACTCAGCGCAGACGCATCGACGCTGGCGCCCAGCCCCAGCGCCCCCAACCCGCAAAGCCCTTTTTCACGCCAGATCCTCGCCCTCGGCCAGGCCGGCGACATCCTGCTGGCGCTGACCACGCATGGTGACTCGCCGCGCATCATCGAGGCGATCCGCGCCGCTCACGAACGCGACATGCGCATCATCGTGCTCAGCGGCGCCGATGGCCTGGGCATTGCCGAACACCTCACGGCCAGGGACATCCACCTTTGCGCCCCCACCGAACGCAGCGCACGCATTCAGGAGTTGCACTTGCTGATCCTGCATTGCCTGTGCGACGGTATCGACTGTTTACTACTTGGAGTGGAAGACTGATGCCCCACCTGCCCCCCGCCCTCACCCCCGCCTCAGCCTCCCACGGCCTGGTGCAGGGCACGCGCCGCCGTCTCATGCTCGGTGCGCTTGCCGCCGCCGCCCTGCCGCTGTTGCAGGGCTGCTTCCCGGTGGTGGCCACCGGCGTCAGCGCGGGCGCGGCGATGCTTTCCGACCGCCGCACAAGTGGCTCCTACGTCGAGGACGAAGGCATCGAATGGAAAGTCGGCGCCCGCATCCGCGAGCGCTTCGGCGACAGCGTCCACATCAACGTCACCTCCTACAACCGCAATGTGCTGCTCACCGGCGAAGCCCCCAGTGAGACCGTACGCAGCGAACTCGATCGCATCGTGGCCAGCGTCGACAACGTGCGTGGCGTGATCAACGAAGTCGCGATCGGTCCCAATTCAGCGCTCACGGCACGTGGCAATGACACCCTCATCACCTCCAACGTCAAGGCACGTTTCGTCGATAGCGGAAGCTTCTCGGCACACAACGTGAAAGTCGTCACCGAAGCCAATGTGGTGTTCCTGCTCGGCGTGGTGACCCGCAGCGAGGCCGACGCCGCCGCCGAGGTGGCGCGCACGAGCAAGGGTGTGCGCAAGGTGGTGCGGGTGTTCGAATACATCAGCGAGGAAGAGGCACGCCGGCTCGACAATCCGGTCGGCGCGCGCAAGCAGTAAGCACAGGCAAGCCCGCTTCGACCCGGCTCAGCACACAGCGGCAAGTGCATCGAGCAGCTTCTGATGCACGCCGCCAAAGCCGCCGTTGCTCATCACCAGCACATGATCGCCAGGGCGGGCTGCAGCCACCACCTCGGCCACCAGCTCATCGAGCACGGCATGGGTCCGCACCCGCTCGCCCAGCGGCGCCAGGGCGGCGGCGACATCCCAGCCCAGCGCATTGGCGTAACAGAACACCGCATCGGCCTCGCTCAGGCTGTGCGGCAACTGCGCCTTCATCACCCCCAGCTTCATGGTGTTCGAGCGCGGCTCGAGTACGGCCAGAATGCGCCCCTGCGCCTCGCGCCGGCGCAAGCCCTGCACGGTGAGCGCAATCGCGGTCGGGTGGTGGGCAAAATCATCGTACACCCGCACCCCGTTCTCGGTGCCGCGCAACTCCATGCGGCGCTTGATGCCGGTGAAGCGCGCCAGGCTGGCAATGGCGTGCGCCGGCGTGACACCGACATGACGCGCAGCGGCGACCGCAGCCAGTGCATTTTCACGGTTGTGGCTGCCCGCCAGCGCCATCTGCACCCGACCCTGTTCCACGCCGCCCAGGCTGAATACCGCTTCCGCCTCGCTGTCACCCGCGCCCACCGTCCATTGTGCGGCGTCGTTGAACCACTCCAGCTCGGACCAGCAGCCACGTTCGATCACGCGCTTGAGGCTGTCCTCGCGTGCATTGGCGAGCACCCGGCCGGCAGCAGGAATGGTGCGCACAAGGTGATGAAACTGGGTTTCGATTGCAGCCAGGTCATTGAAGATATCGGCGTGATCGAACTCGAGATTGTTCAGGATGGCGGTGCGCGGCCGGTAGTGCACGAACTTCGAGCGCTTGTCGCAAAAGGCGGTGTCGTACTCATCGGCCTCGATGACGAAAAAAGGCGACTCGGTCAATCGTGCCGACACGCCGAAATTCTGCGGCACGCCACCAACCAGGAAGCCGGGGTTCAGGCCGGCGTCCTCCAGCATCCACGCCAGCATCGAGGTCGTCGTCGTCTTGCCATGCGTGCCCGCCACCGCCAGCACCCAGCGTCCCGCCAGCACCTGCTCGGCCAGCCATTGCGGACCCGAAACATAGGGCAGGCCACGGTCAAGAATGGCTTCGAGCAGCGCATTGCCGCGCGCCACCGCATTGCCGACGACGAACATGTCGGGCGCCAGTTCAAGCTGCGCCGGGTCATAGCCTTCGACCAGGCCGATGCCCTGCTCTTCGAGCTGGGTGCTCATCGGCGGATAGACGTTGGCATCGCAGCCGGTGACCGTATGGCCGGCGGCACGCGCAAGCAGCGCCACGCCCCCCATGAAAGTGCCGCAGATGCCGAGAATGTGGATATGCATGAGGAGGACTCCGAGAGGCCGTCATCCGGATCAAACCGGGCGGTGTAGAATTGGCCGGCATTCTAACCGACCCTTGTCATGCACTCACACGCTCCCAGCAACAGCCCCCTGCGACGCGAGATCGCCGCCCTGGCTGCGCGCATGATGGCCGAAGACGGCATCAGCGACTTTGGCTTCGCCAAGCGCAAGGCAGCCCGGCAGTTGGGCGCATCGGTTTCCGACGCCTTGCCCAACAACGCCGAAATCGAAGCCGAACTGCGCGCCTGGCAGGCCTTGTACCAGGACGAGGAGCAGTCCGAGCGCCTGTTCGAGATGCGCAGCGCCGCCGTCGAAGTCATGCGCCTGCTCGCTGATTTTCGCCCCTACCTGACCGGCGGCGCGCTCGACGGCACGGCAGGCCGTTACTCCGAGCTCGAGATCGATCTCTTCCCCGAAAGCGCAAAGGAAGTGGAGATCTTCTTCCTGAATCAGGACTTCCACTACGAGCACCGCGAACCCCGCCGCCCCGCCCCCAACACTCCGGAAGCGGTCCTCAGCTTCGACTGGAACGAGGTCCCCGTGCGCCTTTCCATCTATTCAGCCGGCGTCGAACGCGGCAGCCGGCGTGGCCAGGAGCGCGCACGCCTGGCGCAGGTCGAGGCCTTGCTGCACGACCCCGACACGACCGACAACAACAGGACCCAACCATGAAACGCAAGCTGCAAACGGCACTGATTGTCGCTGTCGCCGTAGCGGCAGGCATCGGTGGCTACCTCGCCAATCGCAACCCGACCACGACCACGACACAGACGCGCGAGGTCCCGCTCGAGACCGTCAACGCCTTGCTTGCACTCAGGCTTGCGGACACCGAAGGCCAACTCCAGGCTCTGGAGCAGTGGCGCGGCAAGGTCATCGTTGCCAACTTCTGGGCGACCTGGTGCCCGCCCTGCCGCAAGGAAATACCCGATTTCGCTGCTGCCAGCCAGAGCCTGGCTGGCGAACCGGTGCAGTTCATTGGCCTGAGCATCGACAGCGCCGACAAGGTGCGCGCATTCAGGGACGAGTTCAAGGTCCCCTACCCGCTGCTGATCGCCGGCCCTGAGGTTTTGACGCTGGCCGCCGGATTCGGCAATGAGGCGCGCGCACTGCCCTTCACCCTCATCATCGATCGCGACGGCAAGGTACGTCACATCAAGCTCGGCACCTTGAAGCGCGAGGAACTCGAAGGCAAAATCCGCGCACTGCTCGCCTCCTGAGTTCCCGTGCCGAACACGCATATCTGGACAAATTACATCAACTTGCTGCAAACTCGCCGCCATGAGGCGTACAACACGCGGCCAAAAGACAGCAACCACGCGCGACTCCGGCACCCGGAACGCGCCCTTGCCGACCGCAGGACCAAGGCTCTTTGCCTGTCGGCCGCGCCTGCCAGACCATGATGATGCAAATGCCAGCCCCTGTCCTGCTGGTGTTTCAGCCTTGACTCGGTGCGCGCCCTCAGCTCACACCACCCTCACCGCCCAGCACGACCCCAGGCCACCGACCGACAGGTCGGCGCCCGGACGTGGCAACGAGAACCCTGATCGTCGACGATCACCGCGACACGGTGTCGTCCAGTACGGAGAAATAGCATGGATCTGCGCAAGCTGAAGAAACTCATCGACCTCGTCCAGGAGTCGGGAATTTCAGAGCTGGAAATCACCGAAGGTGAGGAGAAGGTCCGCATCGCCAAGCAGGTTGGCGTCGCTGCCCCCACCGCCTACCTTGCACCCGCCGCTGCACCTGCGCTGACCGCGAGTACAGGACCCGCAGCCGCCCCAGCACAAGGCACTGCCCCGGCCCTGCCCGAAGGCGAGCTCATCAAGTCACCGATGGTCGGCACCTTCTACCGCGCCTCTTCCCCCGGCGCCAAGCCGCTGGTCGAGGTCGGGCAGAGCATTGCCGCCGGCGAGCGCCTGTGCATCATCGAGGCCATGAAGCTGATGAACGAAATCGAATCCGAGCTCACCGGCGTGGTCAAGGCCATCCTGGTCGAAAATGGCCAGCCCGTCGAATACGGCCAACCGCTGTTCGTGATCGGCTGAGCGCGCCATGTTCGAGAAAGTCCTCATCGCCAATCGCGGAGAGATCGCGCTCCGTATCCTGCGTGCCTGCCGCGAGCTGGGCATCAAGACGGTGGCCGTACATTCCGAAGCCGACACCGACGCAAAATACGTCCGCCTCGCCGACGAGTCGGTCTGCATCGGTCCTGCCGCATCGTCGCTGAGCTATCTCAACGTGCCGGCGATCATATCGGCCGCCGAAGTCACCGACTCCGAAGCCATCCACCCCGGCTACGGCTTTCTGTCCGAGAACGCCGACTTCGCCGAGCGCGTCGAACAGTCGGGCTTCGTCTTCATCGGCCCACGCTCGGACACCATTCGCCTCATGGGCGACAAGGTATCGGCGAAGGACACCATGAAGGCAGCAGGCGTGCCCTGTGTTCCGGGCTCCGAAGGTGCGTTGCCTGAAGACCCCAAGGAAATCGTCAAGATCGCCCGCGCCATCGCTTACCCGGTGATCATCAAGGCTGCGGGCGGCGGTGGCGGACGCGGAATGCGCGTGGTGCATACCGAAGCCGCGCTGCTCAACGCCGTCGCCACCACCCGTGCCGAAGCGGAGGCCGCGTTCGGCAATGCAACGGTATACATGGAGAAATTCCTCGAGAACCCGCGCCACATCGAAATCCAGGTGCTCGCCGACCAGCATGGCAACGCCATCTATCTGGGTGAGCGCGACTGCTCGATGCAGCGTCGACACCAGAAGGTGATCGAGGAAGCACCCGCTCCTGGCATCGAGCGCAAGCTCATCGCCAAGATCGGCGAACGCTGCGCCGAAGCCTGTCGCAAGATTGGCTATCGTGGCGCCGGTACCTTCGAGTTCCTGTTCGAGAACGGCGAGTTCTACTTCATCGAGATGAACACCCGCCTGCAGGTCGAGCACCCGGTCACCGAATACATCACCGGCATCGATCTCGTCCAGGCGCAGATCCGCGTCGCCGCTGGCGAGAAACTGTGGCTGCGCCAGCGCAACATCGAGTTCCGCGGCCATGCCATCGAATGCCGCATCAATGCCGAGGATCCATTCAAGTTCACACCCTCGCCCGGACGCATCACCAACTGGCACACCCCCGGCGGGCCCGGCGTGCGCGTCGACTCCCACGTCTACAACGGCTACGTGGTGCCGCCGTACTACGACTCCATGATCGGCAAGCTGATCACTTACGGCGACACCCGCGACCAGGCCATCCGTCGCATGCGCATCGCCTTGTCGGAGATGATGGTCGAAGGCATCAAGACCAATGTCCCGCTGCACCAGACGCTGATGCTGGACCCGCGCTTCAACGAAGGCGGCACCAGCATCCACTATCTGGAACACAAGCTGGCCAACCGCAACGAAGTGAAGGGCTGAACGCTGATGTGGATCGCGGTCACCCTGCAGGCTGATGCGGCACGGGCCGAAGCGCTCTCTGATGCGCTGATGGAGGCCGGCGCGTTGTCGGTGTCCATTGAGGATGCCGACGCCGGCACCGCTGCCGAGACCCCGCAATTCGGCGAACCCGGCCACTTTCCCAGCGCCTTGTGGGACCACAGCCGCGTGATCGCGCTCATCGACGGCGGCACTCCAGCCGACGAACTCGAGGCCTTGCTCGCCAGCGCGGCGCAGGCCGCCGGCCTTGCCAGCGTGCCACCGTTCACCACCGCCGAGGTCGCCGAACAGAACTGGGTGCAGCTCACCCAGAGCCAGTTCGAGCCGATTCGCATCAACGACCGCCTGTGGATCGTGCCTTCGTGGCACACCGCCCCTGAGCCCTCGGCGATCAACATCGAGCTCGACCCCGGCATGGCTTTCGGCACCGGCTCGCACCCGACCACCCAGCTTTGCCTGGAATGGTTGTGCGACAACATCACGCCGGGCTGCAGCGTGCTCGACTACGGCTGTGGCTCGGGCATTCTTGCGATCGCCGCGGCCAAGCTCGGCGCTGGCGAAGTGCTGGGCATCGACATCGACGAAAAAGCAGTCGAAGCCGCGCGTGACAACGCCGGACGCAATGCCACCTCGATCCGCCTGCAGCATTCCGGGGTGCCGCTCGGCGACTGCTTCGATATCGTGGTCGCCAACATCCTCACCAACCCCTTGTGCGTGCTCGCCCCCGCGATTGCAGCGCGCGTCGCGCCGGGTGCTCGGGTCACACTCTCGGGCGTGCTCGAAACCCAGGCAGCGCAAGTCATCGAAGCCTGGGCGCCGTTCATCGCCCTGCAGGTCGGGGCGACGCACGAAGGCTGGATCCGGCTCGAGGGGCAGCGCCCCACGGCATGATGCTGACGCGCTGCCCCGCCTGCCAGACCGTGTTCCGGCTCGGCCCCGAGCAATTGCACGCACGCCGCGGCGAAGTGCGCTGCGGCCACTGCTTCCACCCCTTCAACGCCCTCGATCACGAAATCGTTCAGCGCGGGCAGAGCCGCCAATCGCCCCCCACGCCCTCCGCACCCACTGCTCCGCCTGCACCCGCAAGCCCGTCACCCTCGGCGCGGGCGCCGGACCTGAGCTTGCAGCCGGCTCCCGCTGCACATGCAACGCCGGAACCCGACGCGCTGGCGCCTGCGCTCGATTTCATCATCCTCGAGGAGAAGCCGCGCCCTCAGCCTGCGACGCCTGCATCTGCGTCTGCATTGCATGCAGGCGAGCCCCCTGCGAGGGCATCCTCGCCCCCCCCCTCGGCTGCGGACACAGCGCTCTGGCACGCCGCACCCGAGCTCAGTTTCGATACCGTGGACGACCTTTCGCCCACGACCGCGCGTACGCCGGCAATGCCCGAAGTCATGCGCAGCAGCCGCCGCCCCGCGAGCGACGCGACCCGTACCGAACCCTCAGCGCACCCGACATTCAGCACCACTTACAGCGCCGCCCCGGAGCGGCCGCAAGCGCACGAGGGCCCGTCCACGGCCTACGAGCCCTGGGCGGCAGCGGCGCTTTCATCAGCGCCTCAGGGCACGATCGAAGGCGCGCAGAGCGCACGGACGCCTGCCAGCCCCGTTTCCGCCCCCAACACCCCCATCCGGCCTGACCCAGGCCCAGACCCCGACTTCGGCTCCAACGCAGCGGCCGGGATCGAGCCCGCGCAGGGGGCACGGACCGACATCAAGCCGGCCTACATCGCCGTCGAACACCTTGACGCCAAGTACGGCCGGCTGCGCAAACCTGCCAGCCCCCTGCTACGCACCCTGAGCGCGCTGGCAACGGGCGTGCTCGGCGGCGTGCTGGCCGTACAGTGCATTTATCTTTACCGCATGGAGATCGCGCGCGCGCTGCCCGGCCTGCGCCCGCTCATGACCCAGGCCTGCGCCGCGCTGGGGTGCGAGATTCCCTTCCCGCGCGACGCCGGATTGATCGCGCTCGATGCGTCCGAGCTGCAGTCCGAACCCGGCAAGCCGGGCCAGTACGTATTGCACGCCACGGTGAACAACCGCGCCGAATATGCGCAAACCTGGCCGCATCTGGAGCTGACCCTCACCGACGCCGGGGACTCGCCGATCGCACGACGTGTGCTCACACCCGAAGAATGGCTGCCGCCAGATCAGCGCAGCCCAGCCCAGGGCGCCGCGTCCTTCGCCAGCCACAAGGCGGTCAGCGCACGCATTGCATTTACCGTACCGGATCTCGCACCGACCGGCTACCGGGTCTACATCTTCTACCCCTGAGCACCAGCTCTACCCCTGAGCACCAGCTCTACCCCCGGGCACCAGCTTTGCCGCCCGAGCCGCTCTGCTCCTGGGTGGTGGGGGGCCATTCATCAGCGCGAAACGCGTGTGGTGCCGCCGTCGCGCAGCACGCGCACACGCTCACCGGCGCGAAAGCTTTCGCCGCCGTCCGCTTGCACCACGGCAAGGTATTGCCCATTGTCGAGGCGCACGGTCACTTCAACACCCGGCGTGCGCGTCGCACCTTCTTCAAGCGCCGAACCTGCGACACCACCGGCCACCGCACCCAGCACCGCCGCCACCGCCGACCCGCGCCCACCGCCGACGCCACTGCCCGCGATCCCGCCCACGGCCGCGCCCGCCACCGAGCCGATGGGCGTCTTCGTGCCTTCGAGCTGCACGCCACGCACCGACTCGATGGTGCCGAACTGCACCATCATCGCCCGCCGCGCCTCGGTGCGCGAATACGCCCCACCGCCCAGCCCCTGAGCACAGCCACCCAATACCAGCAACGCAAGCACGGCCACCGTGGCCGCGCGCAGTTTCCTGGAAGTTCGATTCAGCATAAACCCTCCGTAAAAGCCTCCACCACCGCGGCCAACTCGGCCTCACGGGGACCCGTCTTGTCGCACTTCAGCAGCCATCAAACCGGCAAGCATTCGTCCTGAGTCTGCCGAATGGCGCTACAAAAACTGGGTCATCAGCCTGAGTTGACCCGGCAGTAGCGCGCCGGTTGCAGGCAAGTGAGTAACTCTTCACTACCGAGAATGGACTGTGCCATGTCCGGATTGCGCAGCGGCCACCCTGCACGCTCAGTCACACACCGCCTCACGCAGACGCGCCGCCATCTCCTCCAGCGCCGCGCGCGGCGGATTCTTCACCGGCCACACCAGCTCCAGACCGTCATCCACCCAGCGCGGGACGACATGGATGTGAAAGTGAAACACCGTCTGCGCCGCTGCGGGCTCATTGGCCTGCAGTACCGTCACACCGGCGCAGCCGGTGAGCTTCTTCACCGTGCGCGCCATGCGCGCCGCCGTGCACAAGGCCGCGCCCGCCAGGGTGTCGTCAAGGCTGTAGATGTTCTCGTGATGGGGCTTTACCAGCACCAGCATATGCCCCGGGTTCACCGACTGCAGGTCCATGATCGCCAGCGTATGCGCGTCCTCGTACACCTTCGATACCGGCAGCTCGCCACGCACGATGCGGCAAAACACGCACTCAGTCATTTTCTTTCCTCGTTTGCTTAAGGGGATCAGCGCAGCCCGTGGCGCTGCGCAAGTCTTCAGCCGGGCACCTGAAACACCTGCCCGTCCTCTAGTCGTACCGCCGTGAGTTTACCGCCCCACACTGCGCCCGAGTCGAGCGCAATCAGGCCCGGCACGCGATGAAAGCCCAGCGCCGACCAATGTCCGCACACAATGGTATGGCTGCGGCTGAGCCTGTCGGGCACCTGAAACCACGGCAGGGTGCCCGCTGGCGCCTGCTCCGGCGGCCCCTTGGCGCGCAGCGCCATGCGCCCATCCGGCGTACAGAAGCGCATCCGTGTGCACGCATTGACGATGACGCGCAAGCGCTCCCAGCCCTGCAAACCATCGTTCCAGGCCTCGGGTCGGTTGCCCGCCAGTTCGCGCAGAAACTCGTGTCTTTGCGCACCCGCCAGCGCGGCGCCCACCTCGCCAGACAGCGCCTGCGCCTGCGCCACCGTCCACCCCGGCAGCAAGCCCGCATGCACCAGCACATGCGAACCCTCCACATGCAGCAAGGGCCAGCGCGCCAGCCAGTGCAGCAAGTCGTCGCAGTCGGGCGCCTCCAGCACCTGTGCCAAGGTGTCGTCGCTGTCGCGCCGAGAATGGCCGGCGGCGACCATCAACAGATACAGGTCATGATTGCCCAGCACAATCGTTGCCGCATCGCCCAGAGCGCGCAACAGTCGCAATACGCGCAGCGACTCCGGCCCGCGATTGACCAGATCACCGACCAGCCACAGGCGGTCGCGCGCGGGGTCGAAGGCGATGCGCTCGAGCAGGTGTGCAAGCGCTGCGTAACAACCCTGGATGTCGCCGATGGCGTAAGTGGACATGCGTTGGATCTGCCGGCACGTGTCGCCACGACCTGAGCGCGGTTGCAGGAAGTGCGCAGTCTACTGGCTCAATCAAGACGGGGCCATAGCAAGGGCTGAAGGCAGCCACATCATGGCGTAAGGCGAGTGCAAGGACGCCACAACGCGCGCGTGAAACGCATTCGAGGCTGGACTGCAGCACGGCCCCACAAGCCGCCACGAACCTGGAGTCAGGCGAAAACCGGCTCAAGCACCAAGACCGGCGCTAGGGCCTCTCCGCCAATTTGATGTTTTGTGCAAGGCGTGTACGAAAAAACGGGAGCCGAAGCTCCCGTTTTGCTTTCAAACCTGTCGGAAGGACAGATTAGAAGGTGTGACGAACGCCAACCACGAACAGATCGGAGTTCTCGCCGCCGTTACGCAGACCGGTCTTGTCCAGATCGGCGATCGGGCCAAGAGCCAGGCCGGTATCGTTGTCGGTACGGTTGTAACCCGTGTAAGCAGTCGTGCGCTTCGACAGGGCGTGGGTGTAGGCCAGCGAGTAGCTCTTCGACTTCGCGCTGTTGCTGCCAACCACATTGTCAGCCTTGACTTCACCGTAGCCCAGATGGACGTTACCCGCGGCGCCGACCGGGACGATGACACCCAATTGCCACAGCTTGGCATCCTCGCCCTTCATTCTGCCGAGGCTCTCTGCGTCCTGGTAGGACAGCGCCAGGGTTGCGGCACCAAAGTCATAGCTACCGCCCAGCAGCCATTCGGTCTGGTCATCAGCCGCTGCCGCGTTGCTGGCCGTCTGCAGCATCTGGTACACCGCACCGACCTTCAGCGGGCCGTTTGCATACTCAAGGCCCAAACCCATCGCGTCGTCATCTGACGGATCAGCCCAGTTGCCAGCGGCCAGGGAGGTGGTGCGAGTATCTTCACCTGCGGCCATGCTGTAGATGGCGCGAACCTTCAGCCCCGAGAACATGCCGTTGTAGGCCACCGAGTTGTCCCAGCGAGCAAAGCTGGACGCCGAGAGGGACGAACCCACACCAGTCGACAGGATGAATTGCGGCGAAATGGCGGACGCGAGCAGCGCGTCGTACTGGAAGTCGAAGCCCGGAGCGTACTGACGGCCGAGGCTGATGGTACCGAAGGCGCCGCTCAGGCCAACAAGGGCTTGGCGGGAGAAGACCGAGTCGCCACCGACGCTCGACCAAGCAACGCCATTGCTGATGTCAACACCTTGCTCCAGCGTGAACACGGCCTTCAGGCCATTGCCCAGATCCTCAGCGCCACGGAAGCCCAGGCGGCTACCGGACAGGCCACCGCTTTGCACCGCGGCCAGGTCGTTGCCACCGTGGTTGCCGAAGCCCATGTAGGCATCGGCAACACCGTAGATGGTCACGTTCGACTGAGCGAAGACCGGGGCCGAAACGAGGCCGGCAACGGCCAGCGCGATCAGTTTCTTTTGCATGTGTTTCTCCTCAAATATGAAGTTGTGACCTCGGCGCTTGCCTTGGTCCTACTCACCTCTCTGGCGAGAAGTTGGAGCGATTCTGCAAACCTGGCGCCTTCCTTGCAAGCCTGGGGGCGCGAAAACACCACATTACGGGGATTGTTGTTGCGGACATGCAACAGATGCGAGCCCGAAGGCCTGGATAGGCCCGTTCCGCGGCAAGCCACAGGACGCGCCCGCGCCCTGCTGGAGTGACGCTCCACGCAGCCTGAGTGGCGGCGGTGCAAGGCAACGCAAAAACGCCGTCCAGTGGCTGCATTTGCCCGCGCGCAATGCGAGAATCCACGCCGACCGCCGTGGCCAATCCACGCGTCGCAATTGCAAACAGCTTATCAAGCACTTCAAGGACTACACACCATGTCAAAGCAATGGGCAAGTTTGATCGTTTTGGGACTGGTGAGCGCAACGCCAGCGCTGGCGGCGGGACAGGCCGACGCCAGGGGCTTCGTCGAGGACAGCACACTGGACCTGTTCTTGCGCAACGCCTATATCAGCCGTGACTACAAGCAGGGCAGGCAGGACAAGGCCGAGTGGGGCCAGGCAGGGGTGCTGAACTTTGCCCTGGGGCTTCACCCAGGGCACGGTGGGCGTCGGCGTCGATGCGTTCGGCATGTACGCCCTGCGCCTGGACAGCGGCAGGGGCCGCAGTGGCGCCGCTGGCATCGACTTCTTCCGCCAGGACAGCAGCGGCCGCCCGGAACGCGACGTGGCGAAGGCGGGCGCGGCGCTGAAGCTGCGTTTTTCCAACACGGTGATCGCCCATGGCGACCTGCGCCCGACGCTGCCGGTGCTGAACCATGACAACTCGCGCCTGCTGCCGGAGAGCTTCACCGGCACAATGCTGAGCTCGAACGAGATCGAAGGCCTGCAGGTGCATATGGGCCGCTTCCATGCCGAGTCGCGCAAGAGTGACGAAGGGCGCGACAGTGGCGGCCTGAAGGGCATCGACGTGATTGGCGGCAGCTACGCCTTCAGCCCCACCCTGAGTGCAGCGCTCTACGCCTCGGATGTCGAAGACGTGCTCAAGCGCCAGTACCTGAACCTGAACTACACCCTGCCGCTGGCCAGCGATGCGCTGAACTTCGACCTCAACGCCTATCGCACCCGCCAGGACAAGAAATTTGATCCGAACGAGGGCCGCAACAAGATCTGGAGTCTGGCCGCGACCTATTCCACCGGCCCGCACGCCTTCACCCTCGCGCATCAGCGCAGCAGCGGTGACGTGGGCTACAACTATGGCTTCTATCAGAGCGAAGGCTGGATTGGCGACGGCGGCAGCACGATCTTTCTCGCCAACTCCTACTGGTCAGACTTCAACGCCAAGGATGAGCACTCGTGGCAGCTGAGCTACGCGGTGGACTTCGCCGAATACGGCGTGCCCGGTCTGAGCTATCGCATCGCCTATGTGCGCGGCGACAACATCGACGCCGGCGCAGCCAACCGCGGTAAAGAGCAGGAGTGGTTCAACCAGCTCTCGTACACGGTGCAGAGCGGCGCGGCGAAGGATCTCAGCGTGCGCCTGCGCGCCTCGGCGCTGCGCGTGTCGGAAGATGCGCGTGCTTACAACAGTGAAGGCAACGAAGTGCGCGTGTTCATCGATTACCCGCTGAACCTGTTCTGAGCCTGCGCGGCCAGGCGTTCGCCTGGCTAGCACGCACGTCGCCGGGCTCCGCGATTCGCGTCCTCGCTTGCGGAGCCCGGCACCCGTTCATCGTCGAAGACAAGCATATTTTCAGTACAAAATGTACAATTCGTACTATTAATTGACTTAAGGAGGCCTTCACCATGCGCACCCTGTCTGCGACCGAAGCCAAGCAAGGCTTGGCGGGACTGCTCGACATGGCAGCACGCGAGCCTGTGATCATCCGCCGCCAGAAGCGCAACGTGGCGGTCGTGTTGTCGATGCAGGAGTACGAACGTCTCACCCGCCTCAATGTCAGCGAATTTCAACGCTTCTGCGACGCCATCGGCGACAAGGCGACCCAGGCGGGACTGACCGAGGACAAACTGGCCGAGTTGCTTGCCGATGACTGAAGCCGCGCATTGCGTGGTCGACACCAACGTGCTTGTCAGTCGCCTGCTAGCGCCACGCAGCACAGCCGCCCGAGCCGTCGATCTCGCACTTGCCGGAGGCAATCTGTTGGGCTCGGATGAGACCCTGACCGAACTCACCGCAGTGCTCACCCGACCCAAGTTCGACCCTTACGTTTCGCGCGCAGATCGCCGTGAATTCATCCGCTTGCTGGGGGGCGTCATGCGGATCGTGCCTATCACCCGTAAGGTTGTAGCCTGCCGTGACCCGCGCGACGACAAGTTCCTTGAACTCGCGCTCGCAGGCGAGGCAGCAGCCATCATCACCGGTGACAAGGATCTGCTCGTGCTGCATCCCTGGTGCGACATTCCCATCGTGACGCCGGCTGAGTTCATCGCAATGCAAGCATCAGCAAGGAACCCCGCCGCCCCTTAGCACTCTCACTCCGAGAGTGCTAATATTTGGGCAAAAGGAGGACACCAGCCTATGTCTTACGCCCTGTCATTTCCCGTTCCCGCCACCGGCAGCCTGGATCAGTACATCCACAGCGTCAATCGCATGCCGATGCTCAGCGAGCAGCAGGAAGTCGAACTGGCCACCCGTCTGCGCGACGAAGGCGATGTTGACGCCGCGCGCCAGATGGTCATGTCTCATCTGCGCGTGGTCGTGTCGATTGCACGCGGCTACTTGGGCTACGGCCTGCCGCATGCCGACCTGATCCAGGAAGGCAACATCGGCCTGATGAAAGCAGTGAAGCGCTTCGACCCCACACGCGGTGTGCGCCTGGTGTCGTTTGCGATGCACTGGATCAAGGCCGAAATCCACGAATACGTGCTCAAGAACTGGCGTCTGGTGAAGGTCGCCACCACCAAGGCGCAGCGCAAGCTGTTCTTCAACCTGCGCAGCATGAAGCTGGACAGCAGCACGCTGAACCCGACCGAAGTCGACGAGATCGCCGCCAAACTCGGGGTGAAACCCGAAGAAGTGGTGGAGATGGAAACCCGTCTCGGTGGTCGCGATGTGCCGCTCGAAGGCGGTAGCGACGATGACGACGAGCGCTTCGCGCCGATCGCCTATCTGCCCGACCCGCACGCCGAACCATCGACCGTGCTCGAACAGACCCAGCTTGCCCAATTGCAGGACAGCGGCCTGCGCGACGCGCTCGCCAACCTGGACGAGCGCAGCCGCATGATCGTCCAGCGCCGCTGGCTGAACGAAGGCGACAGCGCCACCCTGCACGAACTGGCGGCCGAATATGGCGTGTCGGCCGAGCGCATCCGCCAGATCGAGGCCAAGGCAATGCAGAAGATGCGCACCATGCTGGCTGAGGTGGCGTGATCGTCAGTTCCAGGCTCAGCTCGCCTCACTGCGGCAGACAAGTGGCTATACTCGACGAGCAAGGCAGATGACGGAGGTAAGACCATGCCCCATCACACCGAACTTCTGGATCGAATTACCGTTTCAGCGGGCCACTGTGGCGGTCGTCCCTGCATCCGCGGTCTACGCATTCGAGTGTCTGATGTGCTCGCCCTGTTGAGCGCGGGAGCCGACCTCGAAGAAATTCTTGAGGATTACCCCTATCTCGAGGAGGCGGATGTTCGCGCCTGCCTCAAGTACGCTTCACTCCAGGCCGATCACGCAATACTTGTTGCCGCGTGAAACTGCTGGTCGATAGCCAGCTGCCCGCAGCGCTCACTTGCCTGCCAGCAGCGCCTTGATGTCTGCCGCCATCAGCGCCGGGTCCTCGGCGTGCCTCATGTACAGGCGCAAGCGCCCCTCGGGGTCGAACACATAGGTGCCGGCCGAGTGGTCGATGGTGTAGTGGCCGGCGAGGTCGCCACTCTTGCGGTAGAACACGCGAAAATCCTTGGCGATCTCAGCGATCTTGTCGGGCGTCCCGTACAGGCCGAGGAAACGCTTGTCGAACACCGGCACATATTCGGCCAGCAACTCGGGCGTGTCGCGCTCGGGGTCGACGGTGACGAACAGGACCTGAAGCCTGTCGCCATCCGCGCCGAGCTGTTGCATGACCTCGCTCATGCCGGATAGCGCGGTGGGGCAGACATCCGGGCACTGGGTGTAGCCGAAGAAGATGGTGATGACCTTGCCCTTGAAGTCGGCCAGGGTGCGCGTCTGACCATGATGGTCGGTGAGCTGCAAGGTCTTGCCGTATTCGGCGCCAGTGATGTCGGTGCTACGAAACACGGGCTCAGAGGGCGCACACGCGGTGAGCAGGGCAAGGGCGAAAGCGGCGGCCGCCATGCGGGTGAAGGAAGACAGGCGGGCGGAAAAATGAGGAAGACGAGAGGACATCAGGCACCTTATGCAGCTTGATCAATCAGTGCCCGATGATAACGCCTGTACCGCTATTCGCCACCACCGGCGCTCAAACGCGCTCAAGCGCACCTTCACCACGGCAGGTAATGGTCGACCAGCAAGGCGGCGAACAGCGCGAACAAATACACGATGGAGAAGCGGAAGGTACGCCGCGCCAGCGCATCGCTGTACTCACGATAAAGCCGCCAGGCGTAACGAATGAACTGCAGCCCCAGCGCCACCGCTACCGCCAGGTAGAGCGCCCCGCTCATGCGCGTGGCAAAGGGCAGGAGCGTGACGCCAAAGAGGATGAAGGTGTACAGCAACACCGACAGGCGGGTGAACTCCGAGCCGTGGGTGACGGGCAACATGGGCAGGCCCGCACGCGCGTAATCTGCCGTGCGATACAAGGCCAGCGCCCAGAAGTGCGGTGGCGTCCACGCAAAGATGATGAGGAACAGCAGCAGCGCATCGCTGCTCACCTCACCCGACACCGCCGCCCAGCCCAGCACCGGTGGCATCGCCCCGGAGGCGCCGCCGATGACGATGTTTTGCGGCGTGCGCGGCTTGAGAAGCACGGTGTAGATCACCGCGTAGCCGACAAAGGTGGCGAACGTGAGCCACATCGTGAGCGGATTCACTGCCTGATGCAGCACCAGCAGGCCACAGCCGCCGAGGACGGTGGCAAACACCAGCGCCTCACCCGTGGACAGCGCCCCGCGAGGCAGAGGCCGGGCACGGGTACGCGTCATGCGGGCATCGATGTGCTGTTCGATGAGGCAGTTCATCGCCGCCGCCGCACCGGCTACGCAGGCAATGCCGACGGTCGCCGCGAACACCGTGAACGCATTGGGCAAGCCCTCGGGCACGGCGAGGAACATGCCGATCACCGCGCAGAACACGATCAAGGTGTTCACCCGCGGCTTGGTGAGCACGTAGAAGGCGCGCAGGCGGTTGCCGCGGGTGAGGTCGAAGGCGAAGGTTTTCATGATCGTAGCTCCTCAATTCCCATCCTCAGCGCCACCGCTGAGCGACCCACAGCCTGGGTAGGGTGGCGCACAGCGGCAGATTGCGACACTGGCGCAGCGCTCAGCCTGTAGTTGGCCCACACCATTACCCCCACCAGCAGCGCTGCACCGGCGTTGTGCGCCGCTGCCAGGGGCAGGGGCAGCGACAACAACACGTTGGCGATGCCCAGCCCCAGTTGCAGCATCAGCACGACCAGCACGGTGGCACCGATGGCAAAGCAGGCACGCTGTCGGCACAGCCTCCAGCCCAGCAGGAACAAAGCCACCGCCGTCACCAGCGCGCCGACACGATGCGACCAGTGAATGGCGGTGAGCGCGGCATTCGACAGCAGGTCTCCGGCGGCGGTCATGCCCAGCTCGCGCACGACGTGAAAGGCGTTTGCATAATCGGCGACCGGTGCGAAGCTGCCGTGACAGCGCGGAAAATCGGTACAGGCCAGCGCCGCGTAGTTGGTGCTGGTCCAACCGCCAAGGGCAATCTGGGCGACGAGCACGACGAAGGCGAGGCGAGCCCCAAGCTGCAGCGCCACGGGAGCCACGGCGCGCGATCCGCCCTCCAGCTGCACACCCTCTCCCCGCACAGCCCCCATCTGCATCGCGCCAAAGGCACGCAGCGTCAGCCAGGCAAGCAGGGCCAGCGTGGTGAGACCCCCGAGCAGGTGGGCGGTGACGATGGCGGGCTTGAGCAACAGCGTCACCGTCCATTTACCCAGCAAGCCCTGAAATATCACCACCCCTACCAGCGCCAGCGCCACCCGCGGCGACGCGCGTGCGCTGCTGCGCAGACGCCAGGCCAGCACCGCGATGGCGATGACCAGCACGCCCAGGCTGGCGGCCAGGTAGCGGTGAATCATCTCCTTCCAGGCCTTGTGCAGACTGACCGGGCCTTCCGGCGCAGCCACGTGCGCATCACGGATGAGATCGGCGGCATGCGCGGGGCTGAGCTGGCCATAGCAGCCCGGCCAGTCCGGGCAGCCCAGACCGGCATCGGCGAGCCGCACATAGGCGCCAAAGACGACGACCACAAAGGTGAGCAACAGCGCACCCAGCGCCAGGCGGCGATACAGCGCGAGGCTGCGGCCTGGCCCTGTGCTCACGACCGCCCTCCTCGCCCAAGCGCGGAATACTTCAGCAGACGCTGCAGATCCTTGGTCAGGGCACGGGCGGCAGCGGTGCTATCGGCGCGTTCATCGAAGCGCATCATCACATTGCCCAGCGGATCGACGAGATAGATTGCGCCCGGCGCCAGCCCGGGCAGGCTTGCCAGCCAGTCGGCATTGGCGTGAGCGATGCGCAGCTCGTCCGCAAGCGAGGTGGTGGACCCGGTGAGCTGCTCATCGCCCGGCTCGGCGCCGTCGGTGATCAGCCACACCCGACCGACGCGCTCCATTTCCTTCGCCTGTGCCAGGCGGGCCTGGCGCGACACGTAGAGCGCACCGGCACAGCTGGCGTCACAGGCTGCGGGCGCGGCCAGCAGCAGCGTCCACCGTCCTTCGAGCTCGCCACGCACCAGCTCGGGCTGAGCGCCGACGCCACTCAGTGCGGATTCGGGCAGCAGCACCGGCTGCAGCAGGCTGCCATTATTCACCCGCCCTTCGGGCTGCCATAGATAGAACATCGCATACGACGCAATCACCGGCAGCACGCACACGAGGGCGAGCAGCAACAAGGTACGCCGCCCGCGCCGGCGCGCGGCGGGGGGCAAGGCCTGGACAGGTTCAAGATCCGACGAGGCGAGGGTTCCGGTCGTCATGGTGTCTCCGCGAAAACAGGCGCCAGGCGTAGCGGGCAGTGAGGGCAGCGCCAAGCGCTGCCAGGCAATACCACTGAAAAGCATAGCCACGATGGCGGTCGATGCCCGCCGCCGGCAGTGGCCAGTCGCGCACCAGGCCGTCGGTCGTGTCCGAGGTCTGCAGCGCAAGCCAGGATGCGAGACAGGCCACCCCGGCGCCGCTCGTCGAGCACAAGGGCAGGCTCACATCCGCGCGCGCTGCGAGGCGGCTCAGATCGACCGCCTGCCACACCCGGCCGGCCTCGGTCTGTCCGGCCTTCGCCAGCGTGAACGCATCGGCCTCGGGGAGGTGCACGCGCGCCTCCAGCGTCACCTGCGCCGGTGCCAGCGCCACCTCGGGCAGCACCGTCCGGTCCGCGTCCGCAGCCACCCAGCCCCGATTGACCAGCACCACCCCCGAGCCATCCGCCAGGCGCAGCGGCGTGAGCACGTGATAGCCGGCCCGGCCTGCATGCGTGCGGTTGTCGAGGAAGGCCGTGGCCGACGCCAGCCATTCGCCTTTGAGCAACACGCGCTGGCCGCGCTCGACAGCCTGAGCCGGACTGAGATCACGCCCGGCGCCCTCCTTGTCAGCCGCCTCCCTGAGCGCAGCACTGGCCGCGACCGCCTCAGCCGGACGCTGGGCGGCAGCGTCGAGCACCGCCTGCAGCGCGGTCTTTTGCTGCGCGCGACGCACCTGCCAGTTGCCCAGCATGACGGTGACTGCAATCACCAGCAGCCCCGCCAGCAAGGGCGTCAGCATGCGCACTGCGGCGGGGAAGCGGGCGCGGCTCACGTCGACTCCGGACAGCGTTTGCCATGCGTTTGCGAGCGGCTAAACTGCAACGCAGGCCCGAGGAGACCCACCATGCGCGTCGTCGTCATCCTGTTTCTGTTGCTCATCATCACCAGCCTGGGCTCGGCGCTGCTCATGCTGCTGCGCGGCGGCAAGCGCGCCCAGCCCAGCACCCTCATGGCGCGCGCGCTCGCCATCCGTGTCGGCCTGTCGCTGACGCTGTTCGCGCTGCTGATGGCGGGCTTTGCCAGCGGACTCATAGACGGCAAGCTGTAAGCACAGCGCAGAAGAAGACGGAGACAAAGGCGTGGGCTGAGCATGGCGATTCGGGCTTTGTGCGCGCGCGCTCAGAGCCAATACACCACGACGAACAGGATCAGCCACACCACGTCCACGAAGTGCCAGTACCAGGCCGCCGCCTCGAAGCCGAAGTGATGCTGGGCGCTGAAGTGCCCGGCCAGCACGCGAAACAACATCACCGTCAGCATGATCGCGCCTATGGTGACGTGCAGGCCGTGAAAGCCGGTGAGCAGGAAGAAGGTGGAGCCGTAGATGCCGCTGTCGAGCCGCAGGTTGAGCTCCGCGTAGGCATGGACGTATTCGTAGGCCTGCAAGCCGATGAACACCCCCCCCAGCAAGATGGTGGCCGCCAGCCCCAAGGTAAGTCGACCGCGCTTGCCGGCCAGCAAACCGTAATGCGCAAAAGTCAGGGTGACGCCCGAGGTGAGCAGGATGAGCGTGTTGATCGCCGGGATGCCCCACGCCCCCATCGGTGTGAAAGGGTCCGCCCGGCTCGGAGTGTAGGGTCCGGAGCTTGGCCACGCACTGCTGAAGCCCTGCCACAGCAAGGCCTCGTTGTCGCCGGAGGCGAGCCAGGGCACGGACAGCACGCGGGCGTAGAACAAGGCGCCGAAGAAGGCGGCGAAGAACATCACCTCCGAGAAGATGAACCAGCCCATGGACCAGCGAAAGGAAGCGTCCACCCGCTGTCCGTACAGGCCGGATTCGGACTCACGCACCACCTGCCCGAACCAGCCAAAGAGCATGTAGATGAGAATGGCAAGGCCAGCGAAGAACATCCACGGCCCGGCCTCCACCTTGTTCAGCCACATCGCGGCGCCGGAACCGAAGAGCAGCAAGGCGACCGAACCGAAGATCGGATACTTCGACGGTTCGGGCACGAAGTAGTGGTCGAATGAACGGGTAGTTGTAGCCTGACTCATGACGTTTCCCCTGTCCGAACCTGCTTTGATGCCACTACGCCAGCACCACTTGCACGACGATGACGATGAAGACGACGAAAACCACCCCCACAAACACGCCTGCGAGCACCACCGCCAGCGGATTGAGCGAACCCGCATCATCGTGATAGGCCTGCCGCCGGCGCACGCCGACGAAGGACCACAGCACCGCCCGCAGCGTCGGCCACACCCCGGCGCGTTGATGCGGCCTGGGCGTCGGTGTACTCATGTCGCCCCCGCTCCGCGCGCTGGGGCGGGCGAGCGGGAGCCGGCTTGCTGCTTCGCTGGTCCGCCCGTCAGCACGGCGGTATTGCGCCCCGGCAGCTCGAAGAAGGTGTAGGACAAGGTGATGACGCTGACCTCGCGCGGCAAGCCTGGATCGAGCACGAACACCACCGGCATGATGCGGCGCTCACCCGGCGCCAGCGTTTGTTGCTCGAAGCAGAAGCACTCCATCTTGTTGAAATAGCGCGCGGCCACTTGCGGACCGTAGCTCGGCACTGCCTGGCCAGTGACAGGCACGTCGCGATTGTTCATGACCTCGTATTCAATCTGCACGAACTGCCCCGGATGCACCTCGATCGAGCGCTGCAGCGGCTGAAAGCGCCACGGCAGGTCGTGCAGGTTGGCATCGAACTGCACCAGCACGCTGCGGCTGCTGTCGACCTGTGTGTTTCCCACCGCGCGCGCACCCTGCTCGGCTTCCGGGCGCAGATAGTTGTTGATGCCGGTGGCCTCGCAGATCTGCTCATAGAAAGGCACGAGCAAAAAACCAAAGCCGAACATCACCACCGCCGACACAGCCAGACGCAGCAGCAGGCGGCGATTGTCATCAGCGCGCATGATCGACTTGTTCATTGGCCAAACACCTTGTACTTGAGGATGACGAAAACGAAGAACAGACAGGCCAGCGCAGCCAGCATCAGGCCGGTGCGGCGGTTGGCAGCCTTGCGTTCATCCTTGCGGGTCATGCTCCTCATCCCTCACGCTCGGGCGATGGCGCCCAAGGCCATAAAAAAACTCCGCACCCTGCGTCCGCGTGTGCTCATCTGAGCACCGGCGCTTCTTCGAAGGTGTGATGCGGGGCCGGCGACGGCACCGTCCATTCCAGCCCTTCCGCCCCTTCCCAGGAGCGCGCGGCGGCGCGCTCGCCGCCACGGATGCACTTGATCACCGCGACCAGGAAGATCAGCTGCGACAAGCCGAAGCCAAAGGCCCCGATCGAGATCAGCGCGTTGAAATCGGCGAACTGCAGCGCATAGTCGGGAATGCGGCGCGGCATGCCGGCAAGGCCGAGGAAGTGCATGGGGAAGAAGGTGATGTTGAAAAACACCAGCGAACACCAGAAGTGCAACTTGCCAAGAAACTCGCTCGGCATGTGGCCGGTCCATTTCGGCAGCCAGTAGTAGGCACCGGCAAACAGGGCGAACAGCGACCCGGCCACCAGCACATAGTGGAAGTGCGCCACCACGTAATAGGTGTCCTGCACCTGGATGTCGATTGGTGCGATGGCGCAGATGAGTCCGGTGAAGCCCCCGATCGTGAACACGAAGATGAAGCCGACCGCCCACAGCATCGGGGTTTCGAAACTCAGCGAACCCCGCCACATGGTCGCCACCCAGTTGAACACCTTCACCCCGGTGGGCACCGCGATCAGCATGGTGGCGTACATGAAGAAGAGCTGGCCTGCCGCCGGCATGCCGGTGGCGAACATGTGGTGCGCCCACACCGCGAAGGACAGGATGGCGATCGCGGCCACCGCGTACACCATCGACGCATAGCCGAACAGCGGCTTGCGTGCGAAGGCGGGAATGATCTGGCTGACGATGCCGAACGCCGGCAGGATCATGATGTAGACCTCGGGATGACCGAAGAACCAGAAGATGTGCTGGTACATCACCGGATCGCCACCGCCGGCGGCGTTGAAGAAGCTGGTGCCGAAGTGGCGATCGGTGAGGATCATCGTCACCGCCCCGGCCAGCACCGGCATCACCGCAATCAGCAAGTAGGCGGTGATCAGCCAGGTCCAGCAGAACATGGGCATCTTCATCATCGTCATGCCGGGCGCGCGCATGTTGAGCACGGTGACGACGATGTTGATCGCGCCCATGATCGAGCTGATGCCCATGATGTGGATGGCAAAGATGGCCAGATCCATGCCCATGCCCATCTGCACCGACAGCGGCGCATACATCGTCCACCCTGCGGCGGCGGCACCCCCCGGCACGAAAAAGGAGCCCAGGAGCAGGATCGCAGCCGGCGGCAACAGCCAGAAGCTCCAGTTGTTCATGCGCGCAAACGCCATGTCGCTGGCGCCGATCATGAGCGGGATCATCCAGTTCGCGAAGCCGACGAAGGCCGGCATGATGGCGCCGAACACCATCACCAGCCCGTGCATGGTGGTGAGCTGATTGAAGAACTCGGGCTGCACCACCTGCAGGCCGGGTTGAAAGAGTTCGGCCCTTATCGTCAGCGCCATCACCCCCCCGGACAGGAACATGAAGAAGCTGAAGAACATGTACAGCGTGCCGATGTCCTTGTGGTTGGTCGTCGTGATCCAGCGCATCAGGCCGCTCTGGCCATGTTGATGCCCCTGGAGCTGATCATGTGTGACGGCGGCCATGCGGGGTCCTCCTGTCGAACAGCGACAAAACAACTACGAGAGACAACTTTTCCAACACCAAGCTCGAGGCACGAGAGCAGTCACGGCACATCAATCCTGGCGCACCGCTCGGGGTGCACACCCCGCCATGCGCAAGCTGTCAATGGACTCAGGTCTTGCCGTCAGCCACGGCGGCCACATTGAGGCCAACGTCGAGCCCACGTGCTCCGACTCCAGCCGGCGCACCGTCCTCGGGCGTCACACTGACTGCAGCGGCTGTCCCGGCGGACATCCCAGCCTGCTGCTCGGCAACCCACTGCGCATACCTCTCGGCAGACACCACGTGCACCTCGATCGGCATGAAGCCATGGTCACGGCCGCACAGCTCGGCGCAGTTGCCACGAAACACCCCTTCCTTCTCGGCGAGGAACCAGGCGTCGCGGATGAAGCCGGGGATGGCGTCCTGCTTGACGCCGAAGGCGGGCACCCACCATGAATGGATGACGTCATTCGCGGTCAGCAGCATGCGCACCTTCTTGCCCACGGGGACGACCAGGGGCTTGTCCACTTCCAGCAGATAGGCCTCGCCCTTGGGCGCACCCCCTTCGATCTGATCGCGCGGCGTCGACATGCTGGAGAAGAAACGTACGCCTTCACCTTCGCCCTGCAGGTAGTCGTAGCCCCACTTCCACTGATAACCGGTCGCCTTGACGGTGATGTCGGGGTTGGAGGTGTCCTTCATGTCGATCACGGTGCGGGTGGCGGGCCAGGCCATGCCGAGCAGAATCAGGATGGGGATGATGGTCCACGCGATCTCCACCACCGTGTTCTCATGGAAATGCGCCGCAACCGCACCCTTGGATTTGCGGTGATTGAACACCGCCCAGAACATCACCCCGAATACGCCAATGAAGATGACCAGGCAGATCACCATCAACCAGGTGTGCATGTCGTTGATCTGCTGCGCGATGCTGGTGACCGGTGTCTGCAGGTTGTAGCGCGCTGGCGCGTCCTGGGCGAACGCTGGCGCGACAGCACCAAGGGCTGGCAGGAAACTCGCGATGCGACTGACATGTCCCATGAGCACCCTCTACGCGTTGTGGTTTTGGCAAGCCAGATTGATGGTGCCATAGCAAAAAACGCACTAGCAACACGGGATTTTGATAAATGTCAATATATTGCGGCGCAATACCTGATAAGTGCCGCATCAAACATGCGTTCGCTGGCCATGTTCGGGGTTTTCCCATGGGCTCGATTTCGGCAATGCAGCACAAAAATCGAAAATCAACGCGGCTCAAGCCACGCTCGCCCGCAACGCCCACCACCGTGGCGGGATTGCTCTCAGCTTGAGCCAGCGGACAACCTGCGTTGCAAGCCCCGCATCAGACTGCCAATCAAGGGCAGGTGGGCATACAGCTCTTCGGCCGGATCCCAGTAATCGCGGTGCAGCACCACCTTGCCGCCGGCATCGAAACGCAGATGACTCACGCCAGCTACGACAAGGTCGCGCCCGCGCAGCCTGAGGTGAAAGTTCCACCCCAGCATGGCCTGATCACCATCGACGATGCGCGTAGTGACAGCGAAGCGCGGTCCATCAACGCTTGCGAACATGTGTTCGAAAATGCCGCGAATGGCGACCACACCCAGGACTTCGTTGAACGGATCCTTGAAGCGCGCCTCGGCCGCATACAGTGCGTCGAGCTCATGCAGCGTGGCGGGGGACAGCGCCTCAAAGAAATCGGCGAGGCGATCCACGGCCTTCGCTGTGCTCACAGCGTGCAGGTTCATCGCTGCCTCTACAGCCCGGTCAGGCGCCGGATGAGCGGGAAATACCAGCGCCGCGGCAGCCATTGCAAGAGCTTGAGCACGCGCGTGAAGCGACGCGGAAAATGGATCTCGAAGTCGCCGCGGGCGAAGCCGGCGATGATCTCCTGCGCGGCCTCCTCGGCGCTGATCAGCGCCGGCATGTGAAAGTCGTTCCGTGCCGTGAGCGGAGTAAGCACGAAACCGGGGTCGATCAGGTACACACCCAAGCCCTTGGGCGAGAGGTCGAGATGCAAGGTCTCGGCAAAGTTGATCAGTGCCGCCTTGCTCGGTCCATACACGCTGGCCTTGGGCAGGCCGCCGTAGCCCGCGACACTGCCCACGAGCGCGATTGCGCCCTGTCCTCTTTGCATCAGGTGCGGAATCACCGCCGCCGCGCCGACCATGGCCCCGAACACATTGGTGTCCAGAGTTTCGCGGATCAGCGTGGACTCCAGCTCCCAGGCGCGCAGCGGGCGATAAGTGCCGGCGCACAACACCAGCAGGTCGATGCCGCCCCAGTGGGCAAGCAGCGTGTCACGCGCACGGGCAAAGTCTTCCGGCCGGGTGACGTCCATAGCCGCAAGCACGGTATCGATGCCGCAATCGAGTGCGACCGCCTCCAGCCCGCTACGACTGCGCGCCGACAAGCCCAGCCGCGCCCCCCGCGCCGCCAAGGCCCGCGCCAGCGCCGCGCCTATGCCCGACGAAGCCCCCACCACCCATACGCGCTTTCCCTGCCAGTCGCGGATAGGTGGATTGAGCGGCGCCAGCCAGGCCATCACCCGCCCCACCTGTAGAAGGACGGCGACAAGCCCAAGGCCTCGCATGCAAGGAAATCAGATGCGGGGCTGCGAGTCATGCTCATTCATGGTCATTACAGACGCCTGCGCTCATGACGCTGCTTCCAGATGGGCAAACACATAGTGATGCACGTCGATATCGCCACTCACGAAGCCGGCTTCGCAATACGACAGATAAAAGCGCCACGTGCGACGGAAGCGTTCGTCAAAGCCCTGCGCCTTCACCGCGGGCCACTGCGCCTCGAAGCGCTCATGCCAGTGCGCCAGGGTGCGTGCGTAATCTTTGCCGAAGGCGAAGTCGCCTACCACCTCAAAGCCGGCCTGACGTGCGCGCAGCTCCACAGCACCGGGGCTGGGCAACATGCCGCCGGGGAAGATGTGGCGCTGAATGAAGTCGGTGCCGCGGCGATAACGCGCGAACAAGGCATCGGCGACGGTGATCGACTGCACCACGCAGCGCCCCGAGGGCTTCAGGCGTGCTGACAGCTGGGCGAAATAGGTCGGCCAGAAGCGCTCACCGACGGCCTCGATCATCTCGATCGACACCACGTGGTCGTACTGCCCGCGCACATCACGGTAATCGCACAGCTCGAAATCCACCTGCTCGCCATAGCCGCCTTTTTCGGCGCGCGCGCGTGCAAAGGCGAGTTGCGACGGCGACAGCGTGATGCCCAGCACCCGACACCCAAACTCGGTCGCCGCCACCTCGGCAAAACCACCCCAGCCGCAGCCGATCTCAAGAATGGTCTGACCCGGTTTCACATCGAGCTGGCCGAGAATGCGGCGATATTTACGCAACTGCCCATCCCGCAAGGGCTCCCCGGCCGATGCGAACATTGCAGCCGAGTATGTCATCGACGGATCGAGCCAGAGCGCATAGAAGTCGTTGCCCAGATCGTAGTGGGCTTCGATGTTGCGGCGCGAGCCGCTGCGCGTGTTGGCGCGCAGCAGATGGGTGACGCGATGGCCGATCATGCTCAAAAGACGACCATGGATGGCTTGACCGATACGCTCACGATTGCGCGACAGCAGCGTGAGCAGCCCCGTGAGATCGTCGGTATCCCAGTGCTCATCCATGAAGCTTTCGCCAAATCCGATGTCACCGCGCGCCAGGGCTTCGTCGAACATCGCAAGCTCGCGCACACGCAGATGCGCGACCAAAGGCCCATGACCGGCGCGCAGGTGCTCGCCTCCCGGCAGTTCGATTGCCAACGCCCCACCCTCGAGCCCGTCGAGCAACTCCAGCACCATGCGGGTGGCGCGTGGCAGACGCGACCGCTTTATGCTGGCGACAGGCTGCAGAACGTGTTCCGGTGCATTCATCGGGAGGTCTCCTCTTGCGGCGGCAGGGGTTTGCGATGAAAGCGCACCCGCCGCATGGCCAGGCGTAAGGCCTGCCAATGGATACGGGCGATCACGCCCAGGGTCATGAAAGGTTGGCGCAGCAACCAGCGCCGCATCGCGTGCCCATCGAGCACCTCGGCACGCCCGCCGATCCGGGTGGAGAGCTGCAACACCCCCTCATCCCAGAGGTCGATCTGCACCGCGTGCACACGGCCACGGCGCTCGAAGCGAAAACGGTATTCACCGCTGAGCGGGAAGAAGGGTGAGACGTGAAAGACCTTGCGTGCGCGCAACGCATCGCCAGACTCGATGGCGCGCACATCAGCGTGATGCACCAGGTAATTGTGGCGCTCGCCAAAGGTGTTATTCACCTGCGCCAGCACCACGCGCAAAGCGCCGCTGGCGTCGTGACAGAACCAGAAACTCACCGGGTTGAACACATAGCCGAACACGCGTGGCATGGTCTGCAACACCACCTCACCGTCGCACACTGCGCGCAGCCCGTAGGTATCCAGGACGCGCTGCAGCCAGGGCAGGAGCGCCGAGCCATCACGCGCACCGTGGTCACGCCGCCGAAAGCTGAAAAAATTGGCGCGCTCGATGCCCAGCAGAGGCACCTTGAGATCATCGATGCGGGACAGCGGCAGGCGCAGGAAAGCGCAGGGATAGACAAAACGGTTGTTGGCGACGGTGTGGCGCTCATGCATCACCGCCCCGAAGCACACCGCAGGCTGCAGATGGGCTGCGCCTGCGGCCGCATCTGCACCGAGCGCGGCAGGCGTCTTGCTCACGCTGCCTGCTCCACGCGGGCGACACGGGGCTGCGCCTCACGCCAGGGGACTTTGACGCCCATCGACTCCACCACCGCAAGCGCCGAACGCAGCCCGTCCTCGTGGAAGCCAAAGCCGGTCCAGGCGCCGGCGAACCAGGTGTGGTTGAGCCCTTGCAGGCGCGGCAGATGCTCCTGCGCCTTGATCGCGGTTTCGTCAAACACCGGATGGGCGTAGTGGATGCGTTTGATCAGGTGCTCGGCAGCAGGCTCCCTGAACGGATTCAGTGACACCACCACCGGCACATCGAAAGGCAGTGGCTGCAGGCGATTGATCAGATAGCTCACCGCCACCGGGCGGGTGTCAGGCGCGCCCACACCCGCCATGTAATTCCACGCCGACCACACTTTGCGACGCGTCGGCAACAGGCTGGGGTCGGTGTGCAGCACTGCGGTGTTGTTCTGATAGCGCACCGCGCTCAGCAGCTTGTGCTCTGCGGCGGTGGCGCCATCACTGAGAATGCGTAGCGCCTGGTCGCTATGACAGGCAAGGACGATGCGGTCGAAATGCTCAAGCCCATGGCGCGTGCCCACCCACACCCCATCGACGTCCCGCCGCACCATCGTCACCGCTGAATCGAGGCGCAGATCTTCAAGTTTTTCCACCATCTTGCGCACATAGCTGCGCCCGCCGTTCTTCACCGTCATCCACTGCGGCCGATCGAAGATCTGCAACAAGCCGTGGTTGTGGCAGAAGCGCACGAAGGTGGCGAGCGGGTAATCGAGCATGGTCTGCGTCGGGCAGGACCAGATCGCGGCGGCCATCGGCAGCAGATACCAGTCACGGAAGGACGCGCTGTAATCCTCCAGCGCCAGATAGTCACCAAGCGACAGCGCCGGCATCTCATCGTCTCGGGACAGGCGTGTGGTGTCACGATTGAAGCGCATGATGTCGCTCAGCATGCGCAGAAAAGCCGGGCGCACAAGGTTGCGCGGCTGCGCGAACACGCTGGCAAGGTCAGTGCCGGACCACTCGATATCGTGTTCGGCGAGGCTGACGCCAAAGCTCATCTCACTGTCGACCGCTTCGACTCCGAGCTCTGCAAACAGCGCAATCAGGTTTGGGTAGGTGCGCCGGTTGAACACGAGAAAGCCGGTATCCACCGGATGCGTGACCCCCTCCAGCGAGACGTCGACCGTGTGGGTGTGCCCCCCTGCCGCAGTGCCCGCCTCGAACAAGGTGACCTGCGCATGCTCGGTGAGCAGCCATGCCGTGGACAAACCCGCTATGCCACCGCCGACCACAGCCACGCGCGGCTTGCCGGTGCCTGAGTTTCGGCCGATTTCACCTCTGTCCATGGTCTTACTGCGCAAGGTTCTCGCCTTCGATGAAGGCGTATGCGGAATGGTTGTGAATGGACTCGAAGTTCTCCGAGGCCACCGACCACGCCGCCACCCGCGGCTCCGCACCCAGACGCAGCGCGATGTCACGCACCAGGTCTTCGACGAACTTGGGATTGTCGTAGGCGCGCTCGGTCACCCACTTTTCGTCGGCGCGCTTGAGCAGGCCGAACACCTCACACGAGGCTTCTTCCTCGGCAATGCGCAGCAGCTCGTCGAGCTCCATGTCGGCGCGCAGGCGCACATCGAGCGTGATGTGTGAGCGCTGGTTGTGCGCACCGTAGGCGGAGATCTTCTTCGAACATGGGCACAAGCTGGTCACCGGCACCACCACCTGCAAGCGGGTATGCACGCTGCCGCCCTCGGTTTGCTCGACAATCACGGTGGCGTCCATGTCGAGCAGACTGGCGACGCCTGAAACCGGCGCCTGCTTGCGCACGAACCACGGAAAGCGCGCCTCGATGCGCCCACTGCTGGCCTCAAGGCGCTGCAGCATGTCGGCGAACAGGCCGCGCACACCGGCGAGATCAAGCGCTTCGTGTTGCGCCTCGAGCAACTCCACAAAGCGCGACATGTGCGTGCCCTTCTGATCCGCCGCCAGACCTACCGTCATCTCGATGGTCGCCACCGTGTGCTGCACCGTCCCACCCGCGGCAGCGATCGCCAAGGGGTAGCGCAGGCCACGGACGCCGACACGCTGGATGGGCAGCGCGCGGTGATCGGCACTGGCCTGAACGTCAGGAAGGAAGAACTTGTCGGGGGCGTTCATTTGCGCACCTCCTGCGCCGCCAGACGTGAGGCAGGAATCAGATCAGCGCGATGGACAAACAGCATCAGATCCAGCGCCGCGAGTTCCGCGCTTGCGGACGAGAGCGCAGGCGCAGCTTGCGTGCGCGGAGCAGAAAACGGTGCCGCCGCCAGGGCAAGGGGCGCGAGCACGGCGGCGAGGGCAAGCATGGCTGCCGGCAGCAGCAGGTAGCGGTCTTTGGTTTTCATTTTTTGTCCTGGACAAAACAAGGAAGTGATTGAACATTATGCTAACGATCACCACCTGTCAATTCTTTGTCCTGGACATTTTTACGAGCTTCCCGGAAGCCTCAAACGGCATTACGCTCTCCGGCTATTGACCCGCCTCGGAGCGCTGCCCTGGAACCGCTTGCCCCCACCACTTTCGAACTGATCTCGGCGCTCGCCGGGGGCATCGGCCTGTTCCTGATCGGCATGCACATGATGACCGAGGGCTTGAAACTGGCCGCCGGCCACGCCCTGGAAGGTCTGCTCGAACGCGGCACTGCCACCGCGCCCCGCGGTCTTGCCGCAGGCATGCTGATCACCGCGCTGATGCAGTCCTCCACCGCCATCACCGTCGCCAGCATCGGCTTCGTCAACACCGGCCTGCTGCCGATGAGCAATGCCTTGTGGGTGCTCTTCGGCTCCAACGTCGGCACGACGATGAACACCTGGCTGATTGCCACTCTGGGCCTGGGCCTGAAGATCGACATCTTCGCCATGCCCTTCGTCGGCCTCGGTGCCTTCCTGATGCTCGGTGGCCGCACCCTGCGTGCGCGCGCACTCGGACAGGCGCTGGCGGGCTTCGGCGTGTTCTTCCTCGGCATCGACGGCCTCAAGAACGGTTTTCCGGCCCTGAGCAGCCTGGGCACGCTGCAGGATTTCATCGCCCCCGGTCTCACCGGCTGGCTCATCCTGATCGGCATCGGCACCCTGCTCAGGGTGCTGATGCAGGCCTCGGGCGCGATCATCGCGATCGTCATCGCCGCCGCCCAGAGCGGCCTGATGACGGTGGAGGCGGCCTGCGCGGTGCTGATCGGCACCAATATCGGCTCCATCTCCACCGCCATCCTGTCGGCCATCGGCGCCACGCCCAATGCGCGCCGGCTCGCCGCAGCACATGTGATCTTCAACCTTGTGACCGGCGCGGTGGCGCTGCTGCTCCTGCCCGTGCTCATCGGCCTGCTCGGCTGGCTGGATGCCAACCTGAAAGAGCCACCGATACCGGCCTTGATGATTGCCCTCTTCCATACCGTGTTCAATCTGGTCGGCGTGATGCTGATGGTGCCGCTGGCGCCGGGCATGCTGCGCCTGCTCGAGAAGCGCTTTCTCAGCCGCAGCGAAGAGCTCGCCCGTCCGCACTACCTCGACGCCAACTCGCTCGCCATTCCCGACCTCGCGCTCCATGCCTTGCGCATGGAGCTCGGACGCACACAGGGCTTCGCACTCGCGGCACTCGCCGCACTCAGCCGCCTGCCCATGGACGGCGCCACGCTGGCGCGCGAGAGCGCGGCACTGCAGGCGCTGGCGCCTGCGATCGGCAACTACGCACGCCAGCTGAGCGCTGCCAGCCTGCCGCAAGCGCTGGTCGAAGCCCTCGCCCACAGCTTGCGCACGCTGCAGTACCAGGAGAGCGCCATCGTTGCCGTGCGCGAGGCAGCCGCGCTGACCGCCGCGCTGGGGCACAGCGCCGGCCCGGATTACGCCGCCGCCGTCGAGCGCTTCCGCCAGGCGGTGGCCGCCCTGGCCGTTGCAGCCAACCCCGACCTTGAGGGCTTCAGCCCACAAGCCGTGGAGCAACGCCTGGAAGAAGCCGAAGGCGAATACCAGGCGCTGAAGGAAGCGCTCCTGCTCGCCGGCGCACATGCACGCCTGGACATCCGCACCATGCAGAACTGGCTGCGTCTTGCCAGCCTGGAGCGCCGCGCGACCGAGCAGGCGGCCAAGGCCGCCCGCATGATCGCCGCCCTGGAAAGCAGGAGCTCAGCGCAGGAACTCGCCCGCGTGGTCAGGGACATCACTGAAGACCAGAGCGGCACAGACCGCGACGCCGACCACTGAAGCCCCTGAGGTGCGGCACGCGCGCCCTGCGCACCGGACCCGACCTCAGGCCGGCACACGCGTAGGCACACGCACGCTCAAGCAGACTGCGAGGGGTGCGCGTCGCGCCACTCCTGCAAGGCAAGGAGGCTGTCCTCCAGGCCCTCAACCACGCGCACGCCATCGAGGCGCTTGTGCCGGTTGTGTACGGCTCCACCACCGGCCCAGAGCGCGACATGCGCCGGCAGACTGGCCCTCAGCTCCAGCAGGTCGTCCACCACCTGACGCGCCGGATAGGCGCTGCTGAAGGACAGCGCGACCACATCGAACGCTCCCGCGAGCGCGGCAGCGCGTATGTCGGCGAGCGGGGTACGCGTGCCCAGTGAAGTGCAGGCTGCGCCCTCGGGCACCAGCATCGCCTCCGCCATCAGCAGTCCGAGCACATGCAACTCGTCCGGCAAGGTGGTGAGCAAGATCCGCGGCCGGCCGTCGCCGCCCGCCTGCGCGCCGATCGCCGCGCGAAGCAGGTTCTGCACTTGCTCGGTGAAAAGGTGCTCATCCGCAACGAGCAGTTCCCCCCGCATCCAGGCCTCGCCCACCTCAGCCGCCAGCGGCGCCAGGGTGTCCACCACAAAGCGTTGCAGGCCCTGCTTCATCAGCGCACGCCGCAAGCCCGCAGCCAGTTCTGCAGCGCGGTGCAGGCAAACGCACTGCAGCAGCGTCGCATCGTGCTCCGGCGCCTGGGGGTCCACACTCTCATTGCGCAAGGTCTCGACGAGATCCGCAAGCTCTTCGGCCGTGGCCGCAACAATGCGTGCCGGGCGGTGCCCAGCGTCGAGCAGACGCCGGATCAGGCGCAAGCGGTCGAGCTGGTCCTGCGGGTAGAGGCGCTCACCATTGGCGTTGCGTGCCGGAGCGGGAAAACCATAGCGGCGCTCCCACACCCGCAGCGTGTCCTTGGACAAACCGGTGTCGCGCTCGACAGCGGCGATGGAAAAGACAGCTTGTTCGTGGGAGAGGGTGTTCATCACGGGCGAAGAGCAGGTTGGAAAGGCAAATGCACAACAGCGGGAGATGCGCATACAAGCCGGGCATGCTAGGCCTCAGTGTATTTTTTGTCCACGACAAACGCGATCAAAATCGAAAAGCCACTCAGCCCTTCCTGCACCATGACAGCAAGCTCCAACCGCCCCCTTGAATGCCAGGGGCCAGACCGGCGACGATGACACGCCCAAGCAGATGGACGGCGGCGGCGAGCACGGCATCGCCAGCCCTCGCATCATCGCGCACCGGCTCGAGCTCATTGCTGCCTCAAGCCGGGCCCGGCGGCGGCGGTGCGATCTCAGTCTGCGCCGCGGTGGCCGACAACTCCTCTTCCAGCAGGGCCGCAAGCTCCTCGTGGGCCTCCTTGGCCGACTGGATGAGTTGGCTTTCGTCGTGATACAGGGCCTGCTCCCGTTTGAGCAGCTCGTGGTCATGGATTGCGAACCGGTCCACGATCTGGCGCGCCGAGGCCGGTGACTTGCCGAGCGCCTCGAAGATCATGCACGTCATGTCCAGGCTGGACTTGAAGGTCTCGCGCATCAACAACACCACGCCCAGGTCCATCAAGCGGTAAGCGTGGAAGCGGTCGCGCGCCCTGGCCACGACCTGCACCTGCGGGAAATGCTTGCGCACGAGTTCGGCGCAGCGCAAGGAGGTCTCGATGTCGTCGATCGCCAGCACGAAGATCTTCGCCTCGCCGACGCGGGCGGCGTCCAGCACCGCGAGGTGGGCTGCGTTGCCGTAATAGGCATTGATGCCGAAGCGGCGCATGGTATCGACCTCTTCCCGGTTCTTGTCCAGTGCGGTGAAGCGGACACCTCGCAGCCGCAACACCCGGCCGATGATCTGCCCGACGCGACCGAAACCGGCGATCACCACGGTGCTGGCCTCATGCGGCATCTCATCGGCCTGGGGCTCGGGCTGCGCCGCAGCCTCCTTCGCATTGATGCGGTCGCCCACAATGAGCAGCAGGGGGGCGATCGCCATCGACAAGGCCACCGCCAGCACCAGTTGCTCGATAACGTCGGTGGGCAGGATGGCGCTCTTGCGCGCAACGCCGAAAAGCACGAAGGCGAACTCGCCACATTGCGCCAGCGCCAGCGCCTGCATGCGCGACACCTTGGCACTGGCTCCCACCAGCCGGCGCAGAGCGTAGAGGCCGAAGCCCTTGATCGCAACCAGGCCGACGGTGAGCCCCATGACCTCGATCGGGTGCTCGAGGATCATGCCGAGATTGATCCCCATACCGACGGCGATGAAGAAAAAACCCATCAGCAGGCCCTGGAACGGGGCGATGGAGCCTTCGAGCTCGTGGCGGAAATCGGAGTCGGACAACAGCACGCCGGCAACGAAGGCCCCGAGCGACATCGACAGCCCGCTCGCCTCCAGCAGCAGTGCCAGGCCCAAGGCGGTGGCGAGCGCGGCGGCGGTGAACATCTCGCGGCTGTCGATGCGGCTGACATGGCGAAAGACGATGTCGAGCACCGGCCGGCCGATCACCACCACCACCGCCAGCACGGCCAGCCCGATCACCGGCGACACGCCTTCATCGGCGGATTTCGCCCCCAGCAGCGGCAACAGCGCCAGCAGCGGGATCACCATCAGGTCCTGGAAGAGCAGGATGGCAAAGGTCTCGCGCCCATAGCGGCTGTGCAGTTCGCGGCGCTCGGCCAGGGTCGGCAACACGAAGGCGGTGGACGACAGCGCCAGCGCCAGACCGGCGAGGATCGCCTCCGCCCAGCCCAGGCCGAGCAGGCGCGCGGCACCGATCAGCAGCGCACCGACACCGAAGAACTGCAGCCCGCCCAGGCCGATCACCGGCTTGCGCAGCGCCCACAGGCGCGAGGGCTGCAGCTCCAGGCCGATGATGAAGAGCAGCAACACCACCCCGAGCTCGGCGGTGTGGAGCAGGTTCGCGGGATCGTGGACCACGCGCAGGCCCCAGGGCCCGATCAGCACCCCGGCGGCGAGATAGCCGAGCACCGTGCCGAGGCCGGCACGCTTGAAGAACGGCACCAGAAAGACGGCCACGACGAGCAGCGCGGCGAAGGTTGCAACGGATTGCATTGGATGTGGATTCAGTCAATGAGCGCAGAGCGCGAGGCTGCCTCGAATGGTCCGAGGCCTTCAGTGAATTCTGCAGCGCCAGTATGAGCGCGATTGAGTTCGATTCAATTTCTCTGACGACCAGAGGCGCTCCCCGACGCCATCACCCCGAACCCGGCTCAAATCGCCCTCAGACACCCGCGACTTCAGCCCGACCGGCGTCAGAGCGCCTGAACCGCAGCATTCTTACGATACACCAGGCGCTGCAGCTTGTAGCAGGCCGCCATCATGGTGAGCGCGAGCTTCGCCCGCGCTTGACCGAGGCACCCCGAGGTCTTCGGCCAAGCGCCCTTAGCCGCTACAATGCGCGCCATGCATACTGCGTTCGCGCCCCCTGCCGCACTTCACACCCTCCAGCACGTGTTCGGCTATCCCGCGTTCCGCGGCGAGCAGCAGACCATCGTCGAGCACCTGACGAACGGCGGCGACGCCCTGGTGTTGATGCCTACCGGTGGCGGCAAGTCGCTGTGCTTCCAGATCCCGGCCCTGCTGCGCGAAGGCACGGCCATCGTGGTGTCGCCATTGATCGCGCTCATGCAGGATCAGGTCAGCGCCCTGGTCGAGGCTGGCGTCAAAGCTGCTTTCCTCAATTCCAGCCAGGGTGTGGACACCGCGCGTGCGGTCGAGCGCGCGCTCTACGCCGGCGAACTCGACCTGCTCTACGTGGCCCCCGAGCGCCTGATGACGCCGCGCTTTCTGGACCAGCTCGATCACCTGCGCGACACCAATCGGCTGAGCCTGTTCGCCATCGACGAGGCGCACTGCGTGTCGCAATGGGGTCACGACTTCCGTCCCGAATACCTGCAGCTGTCCATCCTGCCCGAGCGCTACCCCAACATCCCGCGCATCGCCCTCACCGCCACCGCCGACCGCCAGACCCGCGAGGAAATCGCCCAGCGCCTGAACCTGCAGCACGCGCGGCGTTTCGTGTCGAGCTTCGACCGCCCCAACATCCGCTACACCATCGTGGACAAGGACGACCCGCGCCGCCAGCTGCTGCACTTCATCCGTGAGGAATGCCCGGCCGAGGCCGGCATCGTGTACTGCCTGTCACGGCGCAAGGTCGAGGAAACCGCCGCCTGGCTGCAGGAACAAGGTCTCAACGCCCTGCCCTACCACGCCGGCATGACGCAGGAGATTCGCGCCGAGCACCAGACCCGCTTCCTGCGCGAAGACGGGCTGATCATGGTGGCAACGATCGCCTTCGGCATGGGCATCGACAAACCGGACGTGCGTTTCGTCGCCCACCTCGACCTGCCGCGCTCGATCGAGGGCTACTACCAGGAAACCGGCCGCGCCGGCCGTGACAGCCTGCCAGCGCAGGCCTGGATGGCCTGGGGTGCGCAGGACGTGGTGCAGCAGCGCCGCATGATCGACGAGTCCGAAGCCAGCGAAGAGTTCAAGCGCCTGGCCCGCAACCGCCTGGAGGTGCTGGTCGGCCTGGTCGAGGCCACCACCTGCCGGCGCCAGCACCTGCTCGCCTACTTTGGCGAGGCGTCGACGCCCTGCGGCAACTGCGACAACTGCCTCCACCCGCCCCAGACCTGGGACGCGACCGAGGCCGCGCGCAAGGCGCTGTCCTGCGTCTATCGCACCGGCCAACGCTATGGCGCGGGCCATCTGATCGACGTGCTGCGCGGCGAAGTCACCGCCAAGGTGATCGAGCGTGGCCACCAGGACATCACCACCTTCGGCATCGGCAACGAGCTCGACGAAAAGCGCTGGCGCACGGTGTTCCGCCAGCTGGTGGCGCGCGAGCTGGTCGCGGTGGACCACGAACGCTACAACGCCCTGCGCCTGACCGACGCCGCTCGCCCCGTGCTGCGCGGCGAAGCCGGGTTTCACCTGAGGGTGGAGCGCGAGCGCAGCCGCGCGAAACGACGCGGCACGCCCCAGCTCGAGATTCCAGCAGGCATCCCGACCACGCTCTTCGATCGCCTGCGCGCCTGGCGCTTCGCCACCGCCAAGGAACGCAACGTTCCCGCCTACGTGGTGTTCCAGGATGCCACCCTGCGCGAGATCGCCATCGCCCGCCCGCACACCCAGGCCGAACTCGGCAGCATCAGCGGCATCGGCGACCGCAAGCTCGAGGCCTACGGCGCAGCCATTCTTGCCATCGTCGCCGAAACACGCTGACCCTCTCCCCAGCCCCTTGCAGCGTCAGGCCAGAGCAGTCACTCGCCACGCCCCCAGGCAAGGCAATGAGAGCCTGAGCAGGCGCACTAAATCACAGGGGCAAAGCACGGGCAGCGGTGTAGTTCCGGCAACTCACGGCCAAGGCCCCGAATCACTGATTCGTCCGCATCGATGACAATGCCCCTGGTACGCACGCTTATTTCGATTGTCCTGACCATCGCCGCGCAGTCTGGAGCCATTGCGGCCAGGAACAGCGTCGACGGCGCAGCTGACCCGGACTTTTTCGACCTGAGTCTCGAACAACTCATGGACGTGGTCGTCACCTCGGTGTCCAAGCGCGAGCAATTGCTGTCGAACACTGCGGCCGCCGTGCATGTGATCACGGCCGAGGATATTCGCCGCAGCGGTGCGACCAACCTGCCCGAGGCCCTGCGCCTTGCGCCGGGCGTGCACGTCGCGCAATTCAGCAACAACCGCTGGAGCGTGTCGATTCGGGGTTTCGGCGGACGCTATGCGAACAAACTGCTGGTGCTGCAGGACGGGCGCAGCCTGTATACGCCGCTGTACTCGGGGGTGTTCTGGGAGTTTCAGGACATCCCGCTCGAGACCATCGAGCGCATCGAGATCGTACGCGGCCCGGGCGCATCGATCTGGGGCGCAAACGCCGTCAACGGTGTCATCAACATCATTACCCGCAGCGCCCGCGGAGCGCCGGATGGCCAGCTTGCCATGAGCGCCGGTGACAGCCTGCGCGGCAGCCTGTTCGCCAGTCGCAGCCTGGAAGTGGCCCCCGACACCCATCTCGAGGTGCACGCCAAGTCACAGTACGTCACCCCCTCGTCCGCACTCGGCAATGACAAGGCGCGCGACTTCTGGCGCACCCGCCAGGCCGGCTTCCGCCTGGACCGCAGCGCGGACGATGACACTTTCCGCCTGCAGGGCTCGGTACGCAACAGCGCGGCCGGCGACGAGCTGACTCAAGGGACACCCGGCGTCGATCCCGTTCCGCTCGGCTACACCTCTTCTGCCGACACCGCCTATGTCCTCGGGCGCTGGGAGCACCTGGATGCAAACGGCACAACGCACGCGCTGCAATCCTACTTCGAACACACCGAGCTCGACATCGGCATCGCCAGCGAACAACGCCACACCCTCGACATCGAATACCAGCAGCAACGCAGCCTCGGCAGCCAACACCAGGTGGTGTGGGGTGCGGGCTGGCGCTACAGCGAAGACCGTGTGCGTGGCGCCGCGCCCTACTCCCTGATCAAGGGCGAACGCGACCGGACCAATCTTTTCAGCCTGTTTGTACAGGACGAGATCACGCTCGTGCCCGAACGCTGGACCCTGACCCTGGGCAGCCGGCTCGAACATCACGACTACTCGGACCTCACGTTCCAGCCCAACGCGCGTCTGTTATTCACGCCTGACACACGGCACAGCCTGTGGGCCGCGGTGGCGCGGGCGGCGCGCACACCATCACGTGGCGAACGCTCGGTGACCGCGAGGCTGCCCGCACAGCAACAGGAAATTCAGTTTCCCGGGGCACCCGGACCGAGCCCGATCCATGTCATTCCCTACATCACCGGCAGCACTGACTTCAGAACCGAGGAACTCGACGCCCTGGACCTGGGCTGGCGTACAAGCTGGAACCGCAACTTCAGCACCGAGCTCGCCGCCTACCATTACCGTTACGACCACCTGCGCGCAACGATCCCCGGCACACAACTCATCCCCAGCGGCATACGCCCGGATGTGTTCTTGCTGCCGTCGATGCTGACCAACGCACTCAGCCCTCCCAACCGTGCACGATCCACCGGCCTGGAGCTGAGTGCGGACTGGCACGTGACACCGAACTGGCGCCTGCAGTCGTCCTACAGCGTGATGCACCTGCGGCTACCCGAGCCTTCGCGACCGTCCGAGTTCAGCGAAAACTCACCGGAACGGATGTTCTCCCTGCGCTCCGCCTTCAAACCCACAGCAAAGCTGCAGTGGGATGTGTGGCTGCGCCACACCAGCGCGACCAACACCTTCTTCATCGCTCCGCGGCAGCGCATCCCTGCTCACTGGGCTGTAGACATGCGGCTTGCGTGGCAGCCGAACAAGACGGTAGAGCTCGCGCTGGTCGGCCAGAACCTCTTCGACTCGCGCCACCTCGAGACCATCATGGAGCCGCTTGAATCACCCCTGACCGAGGTCGAGCGCAGCGTATACCTGCGCGCAGATTTCCGTTTCTGACGCGCCATGCCGCTGCCCCGCCTGCCCTCCCGCTACTTCGCGCGCGCCCGATTCGTCGTTGTCGTGTCGACCGGATTGACGCTGGCTACGCTGCCCGCGTCCGCCGTCGAGCCACCTGAGAGCGCTCAGGTAAAGGCCGCGTTCGTCTTCAACTTCTTCAAGTTTGTCGAATGGCCTGCGCAGGCAAAAAGCCAGACTCCCCGCGGCATCGGCCTGTGCGTCATCGGCAATCGCCCGCTGGATGGAAATCTGAGCCTGCTCGCGGGCCGCAAGGTGGGCACACGGGTGATCGACGTCATCCACAACCCTTCACCCGCCAGCGCCAGTCCTTGTGACCTAGCCTACATCGCGGATCTGGACTCAAGCTTTCTCAGGGACCTCCGGCGCGTGGCGCCGGGCACTCCCACCCTGACCGTCAGTGACCAGCGCGGCTTCATCGATGAAGGCGGCATGATCGAATTGCGCATCATCGACGGCAAGGTGCGTTTCGACATCAACTTGCTCGTAGCCCGTGCCGCAAACCTCCAGCTCAGCAGCCAATTGCTGAAACTGGCCAACCGGGTGGTGCAGTGAAGCTCGCCTTCCCCGACTTTCGCGACCAGCCCCTGGCTCGCAAGCTGACGCTGATCCTGGCGGGCACCTCCGCTGCAGTCATCCTGATCACCACGCTGATCTTCTCCACAAGCGGCCTGTACAGAGTCTACAACGACGCACACAACCGCCTGGCCACCCTGGTGCAGATGACCAGCCAGAACAGCCAGGCAGCACTGAGCTTTGGCGATGCGCGTGCGGCACAAGCCACCCTCGACGCGCTTGGCGCGGAACCCAGCGTGCACCGCGCCCTGCTCAGAACAGCCGACACTGCCCCCCTGGCCGAATACAGACGTCCCGACGAAGGCAGCGGCCGGTCGTTCGGGACGCTGGTCTACATCATCGAGCACACCCTGCCATCACGGCTCCTTCTGGCGCGGCCGGTCACGGTCGCGGGCGAGCACGTGGGCGAACTCGAGATCGAAGTGAGGCTCACCGAGACCTGGATCAAGTTCGGCTTCGAAATGCTGCTCATCAACCTGCTGGCCGTCTGTGCGGCATCGATCGCGGTGGTCCTCGGCCTGCGCATGAAGGATCAGATCACCTCTCCGCTCGCGGACCTTGCGCGTGCGGCGAGCGATGTGGTCACGCAACAGCGCTACGACGTCCGGGTAGCCAAGGCGGGCAACGACGAAGTCGGCGCACTGGTTGACGAGTTCAACCGCATGCTGGGCGAGATCGAGGCGCGCGACCTTGCACTGCAGAACCACCGTGACAATCTGGAGCGCGAGGTCGAAGAGCGCACTGCCGAGCTACGCCATGCCAAGGAGGCTGCCGAGGCCGCGAACCAGGCAAAGTCACACTTTCTCGCCACCATGAGCCACGAAATCCGCACGCCGATGAACGGCGTGCTGGGCATGACCGAGTTGCTGCTCGCCTCGGCGCTTGACGAAGACCAGACGCGCAAGGCCCATGCCGCCCTGGAATCGGGCAGAAACCTGATGACCATCCTCAACGACATGCTCGACTTCTCCAAGATCGAAGCCGGTCACATGGAGCTCGAGTCGATACCGCTCGAGCTCGCGCGCCTGGTGGATGAGGTCATCGCGCTAGCCTCACCCGCCGCACAGGGAAAGGGGCTCAAGCTCGTGTCCAGTCTGTCAGCCGAGCTTCCCAGGTGCGTACGCGGCGACCCCACGCGCTTGCGCCAGGTGCTCAACAACTTGATCAACAATGCCATCAAGTTTACTGACACGGGCACGGTCGGCATTGCCGTGTCCGCCCGCCCCAGCGCGACACGAAACAGCGTGCAGTTGTGCTTCGAGGTGCATGATACGGGCATCGGGTTCGACCCGAACACGCTGCCACGGCTGTTCGAGAGGTTCTCGCAGGCCGACAGCACCACGACGCGACGTTTTGGCGGAACAGGCCTGGGCCTGGCGATCGTCCGCCGCCTGATTGAGCTCATGGGCGGCAGCATCCAGGTTGAGAGCGCTCTGGGCGAGGGCTCGACGTTCCGCATCGAGTTGCCCACCACACTGGAAAGCATGAGCACACCCGACACTCCGCCGCCGCTTGCGAAGCTCGACCAGCCCCCCGAGGACTGGCGAGGCCTACGCATCCTGGTGGTCGAAGACAACCCGGTCAATCAGATTCTGGCGCTCGAACAACTGCAGCGACTCGGATGCAGCGTGCATCTTTGCGCTAACGGTGCCCAGGCGATCGAGACCTGTCGTGCAGCCCGCTTCGACCTGATCCTGATGGATTGCCAGATGCCGGTCATGGACGGCTTCGAAGCGACGCGCCGGATCATCGCCGAGCACGGCGGTGCCGCCCCGTGCCCGATCGTGGCGATGACGGCAAACGCGATGCGGGGTGACCGCGAGTCGTGCCTGGGTGCGGGCATGGTGGATTTTCTCGCCAAACCTTATCGCAGTACCGACCTCATCGCGATGCTGACACGCTGGCTGCGGTCGCCAATGACAAGCCAAGTCGCACCTGCGCCGCTCGATACGGCGTCCACGGTCGGGGCGATGGACGAGGCGACGCAAAGGAGCACCCTGCCCCCCATCCTCGACACCGAGGTTCTCGTCGCGCTGGCCAACCAGCACTCAGGTGGCAAGGCGCTGCTCACGCGCGTCGCATCGGTGTTCAAGAATGAAGCGGGCAAACAGCTGGAGTCGCTGCAGCGGGCCTGGACAACGGGCGACATCAACACTGCTGCGCGCGCGGCCCACACCCTCAAGTCAAGCAGCGCGACGCTGGGCGCAATGCGGCTCTCGGCACATTGCCACAAGATCGAGAGCGCCCTGCGCGCGGGCGAGCACACGCATGTCGAGCGCTGGACCAATGAGGCGAGCGCCACCTGCGAGGACACCCTGCGCGCCCTTGATGAGGCTCTGGCCCACATGAACGGAAAGACAGACCAACATGCGTGAGCAGACCCGAGTCCTGATCGTCGACGACGACGCCGTCACCCTGATGCTGGTGGCCAACGCGATGTCAGACGCCGGCCATGAAGCCCTGGAGGCCGACAGTGGCGAGGCGGCGATCGCGCTGCTGAAGGAATGCCTGCCTGACATCATCTTGCTCGACCTGCAGATGCCGGGCATGGGTGGGCTCGCCTTCTGCCGCTGGCTGCGCGCACAAGCCCTGCTGTCCACCCTGCCCGTGCTGGTGATGACAGGGCTGGACAACAGCGCAACGATAGAGAGCGCATTCGACGCGGGGGCCTCGGACTTCATCGCCAAGCCCTTCAATTTCAGCATCCTCTCCCACCGTGTCCGCTTCCTGCTGCGCGCACGCACAAATCTCCTCGCGCTGGAGCGCAGTCGCCGCAATCTGGCCGACGCCCAGGTCATCGCCCGCCTCGGCAGTTGGGAACTGGACCGTGCATCGGGTGAGGCGATATGCTCGGATCAGCTTTTCAAGGTGCTCGACCGCGATCCCGCCAACACCGAACCGACCATCGCAAACTTCATCGCCGGCGTCCATCCGGCCGAAAGGCCGGGTCTGAAGGCTGCGATCGAAGCGGCTGTCTCACAACAACAGCCACTCGAGCACATCTTCCGCTTCGTGGCCCGCAATGGCCAGCCGCGCTGGATTCACCTGCGCGTCAGGTTCGACTACGATGACTCGGGCCGGGCCGTGCGCTCGCATGGAACGGTGCAGGACATTACCGAACAGCGCGGCATTGAGGCACGCATCGACTATCTGACCCGGCACGACTCAAGCACCGGCCTGCCCAACCGCAGCAATTTCCTGCAGCGTCTTGGCGCCAGCCTTGCCCTGCCGCCAAGCCATGGCAACATCGCCACGCTGCACCTTGCCCTCGACCGCTACCACCTGATCAGTGACAGCCTCGGGCCTGAAGCGGTGGACATGATCCTGCGCCAGGCCTCGCAACGCCTGTTGCGCTGCGTCAGAGACAGCGAACCCACCGCCTTCGGACCACCCGAAAGACACGCAGGCACCGTGCTGGCACGCTGGGGCGGTGACGAGTTCATCCTGATGATGCCGGGCCAGTCCGGCCCTCAGGATGCCATACGTCTTGCCCGCGTCATGCTGGAGAAACTGCGTCGCCCGTTTCGCATTGGCGAACACGAGATCAAGCTCGACGCCCATATCGGTGTCGCCATGTCCCCCATCGACGGTAGCACCGCGTCAGCACTCACCCACGCCAGTAGCGTGGCGACAAACCACGCCCGCAACACCCGCATGGCAGAGCCGCAATTCTATTCAGCCGAACTCAACGCCGACGCCCGCCTGCGTCTCCGGCTTGAGCGCGACCTGCGCCAGGCACTCAGCGCCGAGGGTGGTGACGAACTCATCCTGCATTACCAGCCCCAGTTCGATCACCATGGCCGCATTCATGCCGCAGAAGCGCTCCTCCGCTGGCAACACCCCACCCTCGGACTGCTTCCGCCCGGTCAATTCATCCCTCTTGCGGAGGAAAGCGGACTCATCATCGTGCTCGGGATATGGGTGATTCGTACCGTCTGCCGTCAGCTACGCCAATGGTCCGAAGCCGGGCTGCAAAACGTCACCATCGCAATCAACCTCGCCAGCCCCCACTTTCTCGACCCCGGGCTGCTGCCCCTGCTCGACGAGGTAACGCAAGCCAACGGAATTGACCCCCGCCAGATCGAACTCGAGCTCACCGAAAGCATGGTGATGGAAGACTCCGACCTGGTGCGCAACACCCTCGCCCGCATCCACGAACGAGGTTTTCTGCTCTCTATCGATGACTTCGGCACAGGCTTTTCGTCCCTGCGCCACCTCAGCTTCCTGCCACTCGATACGCTGAAGATCGATCGCAGCTTCATCCAGAACATGCTGGAGGGGCCGCGTCAGGCGGCGGTGGTGCGCGGCATCATCGCGCTCGCCAAGAGTCTCGGCCTGCAGGTCGTGGCCGAAGGCGTGGAAACACAGGAGCAGGCAAGCGCGGTAAGGCATGAGGGCTGCGACCTGATGCAGGGCTTTCTCCATGCCCGGCCCATGCCGGCAGAGACCTTCGCGCTACGGCTGAAGGACTGAGCCCTGGGCACAGCGCGCTGCGCTCGGGAGCTGTCGCTCAGCGCATGAAGCGCTCCTCGGCGATGGCATCGGCCACCTCGCCGGTCGGACGCGCCTCCTTGCGTGCGCGCGCGAAGATCTCCAGCAGATTGTCGTGGATGCCTTCGATGTGCGCGATCAATGCGGCGCGCTCGAAGCCGATGCGTTCATGATAGACATCGATGATGCCACCCGCGTTGATCACGTAGTCGGGCGCATACAGGATGTCGCGCTTCATCAAGGCCACGCCGTGACGTGGCTCGGCAAGCTGATTGTTGGCCGCGCCGGCGACGATGGCGGCCTTGAGCTGGGGGATGGTCGTGTCATTGAGGACGGCGCCCAGCGCGCAGGGCGCAAAGACGTCGACATCGAGGCCGAAGATCTCATCCGGCGCGACCACGGTGGCGCCCAGCTCCTTGCCGGCCTGAAGCAAGGGTTCGCGGTGGATGTCGGTGATCCACAGCTGGGCTCCGGCCGCCTTCAGCTGGCGAGCCAGGTCAAGGCCGACATTGCCCACGCCCTGTACGGCGACGCGCAGACCCGCGAGCGAGTCGCGCCCGAGCTTCTCCTGCACCGCAGCCTTGATGCCGACGAAAACGCCATAAGCGGTGGCAGGCGACGGGTCACCGCTGCGCGTGCCCTGATCCGACGGCTTGTCCACGATGCCTGCAACATGAGAGGTGAGCTGCGCCATGATCTTCATGTCGGCGACGCTGGTGCCGGAATCCTCGGCGGCGATGTAGCGCCCGTTCAACTGCTCGAGCGCGCGTGCAAAGGCGGCGAGCAGTTCGGGCGTCTTGTGCGTACGCGGGTTGCCGATGATGACGGACTTGCCGCCGCCGAGCTTCAGCCTGGCCATCGCCGACTTGTAGGTCATGCCGCGCGACAGGCGGAGCACGTCGCGGATTGCTTCGTCCTCGCTGGCGTAGGGCCACATGCGGCAGCCCCCGAGCGCGGGGCCCAGATTGGAGTTGTGGATGGCGATGATCGCCTTCAGTCCGCTCTTGTCATCGCTGACGAAGACGACCTGCTCGTGGTCGGCGAAGTCGCTCAGGGAAAATACGGCCATGCTGTGTCTCCTTCCTTGTGGGAACGTGGGGGTTTGTCGCCTTCCGGCGCCGCTCCTGGCAGCGCTGGAAGGGCAACGGGGATGATGCGCAATGGGGTAAGCAAGGGCATGAGGCTCAGCCCGGGATGATCGCGATCGTCGTGCGCGCCTTGGTCGCCAGCGCCGCACTCGGCGCACGGCGCTGGCGGAGATCCTCGAGCAGGCTCGCCTGGCGCTTGCGAGCGCTGGCAAGATAGCGCTCGCGGACGTGGCCGAAGCCGCGGATCTGCTCGGGAATCGCAGCCAGTTCGATCGCTGCCTCGTGGCTGGCCGGGTCGAGATGGGCCAGGATCTCGTCGACGATGCGCTCGTAGTCGGCGATCAGCTCGCGGTCGAGCTTGCGATCATGGCTGCGGGCAAAGGGATCAAGTACCGAGCCGCGCAGGTGGCGGAACTTCGTCAGCACGCGCATCGCCTTCAGCATCCACGGGCCGTATTCCTTCTTCTGCAACTCGCCGCTGTGCACATCCCTGTCAGCCAGGGCCGGTGGCGCGAGGTGGAAGACGAGCTTGTAGGCGCCCTCGAACTGCTCCTCGACGCGCTTCAGGAAGTCGCTGTCGGTATACAGCCGTGCCACCTCGTACTCGTCCTTGTAGGCGAGCAGCTTATGGTAGCCGCGTGCCACCGCCTCGGTGAGCAGGGTGATTCCAGGAGCGAGCTTCGCTTCAGCCGCCCGCACGCGCTCGACCAGCCTGGCGTAGCGCTCGGCGTAGGCTGCGTCCTGGTAGTCGGTGAGTTGGGCCTTGCGGCGCGCGATGAGCTCATCGACGCTGGTCGACAACTTGTGGTGTTCCGGCGTGCCGAACTGGGGCCTGGCCGCCTCGACGACCCCTTTCAGGTCCACTGCGGCACGGCGGCCCCACAGCAAGGCGGCCTTGTTGGCCTCGATCGCAGTGCCATTGATCTCGATCGCACGCTCGATGGCCTGCCGCGACAGTGGCACCAGGCCGCGCTGCCAGGCGTAGCCGAGCATGAACAGGTTGGTGGCGATCGAGTCGCCGAGCAGCTCGGTGGCGAGCTCGGTGGCGTCGAGGAACTCGGCACACTCAGCGCCCACCGCGTCCACGATCTGCGCCTCCATCGCCCGCGCCGGGAACTGCGGATCCGGGCTGGCACCCACGTCGCCGCTGCGCGCCTGGGCGGCGAAGCCGCGCACGAACTCGCTGGTGTTGCTCTGGGCGCGATTGATGACGACGCGGGTGAGACCTTTCTGCATCTTGGCCAGCGACTCGTCGCTGGCGGCCACCACCAGGTCGCAGCCGATCACCGCATTGGCTTCACCGGCGGCAACCCGGGCGGCGTGGAGCTGCTCGGGGCGGTCGGCGATGCGCACGTGCGACCACACTGCGCCCCCCTTCTGCGCCAGACCGGCCATGTCCAGCACCGAGATGCCCTTGCCTTCCAGGTGTGCTGCCATGCCCAGCAGGGCGCCGATGGTGACCACACCGGTACCGCCGACGCCAGTGATGAGGATGCCCCAGGGCGCAGCGGTGTCGGGCAGCTGTGGCTCGGGCAGTGCAGCAGCAAGCTGGTCAGGTGCGCTCGCTCCGCTGGCCTTGCCCTTCCTCAGCTTGCCGCCCTCGACGGTGACGAAACTCGGGCAGAAGCCGTTCACGCAGGAGTAATCCTTGTTGCATGAGGACTGGTCGATGAAGCGCTTGCGACCGAACTCGGTGTCGACCGACGCCACCGACATGCAGTTCGATTTTTCGCTGCAGTCGCCACAGCCTTCGCACACCAGGTCGTTGATGACGACGCGCTTGGCAGGGTCGGGAAACTTGCCGCGCTTGCGGCGGCGGCGCTTCTCCGCGGCGCAGGTCTGGTCGTAAATGATCGCAGTCACCGACGGCGTCGTGCGCAGCTCGCGCTGCACCGCGTCGAGCTCGTCACGGTGGCGCACCGGCACACCGTGCGGTAGATCGGCCGGACCGTAGGCGCGCGACGTGCCGTCGTTGACCACGACCACGGTGCCAACGCCTTCGGCGAGCAATTGACGGGCGATGATAGGCACCGACAGGGCGCCGTCGTGCGGCTGGCCTCCGGTCATGGCCACCGCGTCGTTGTAGAGGATCTTGTAGGTGATGTTCACCTTGGCCGCCACCGCCGCGCGGATGGCGAGGATGCCCGAGTGCATGTAGGTGCCGTCGCCGAGATTGGCGAACACATGGGGCGTGCGGGTGAAGGGGGCCTGGCCCACCCAGGGCACGCCCTCGCCGCCCATCTGACAGAAAGTCTGGGTGTGCTCGGGCGACAACCAGGTCGCCATGTAGTGGCAACCGATACCGGCGATGGCGCGCGAACCTTCCGGCACCTTGGTCGACGTATTGTGCGGACAGCCCGAGCAGTAGTGCGGCACGCGCTCGATCGACAGCCGTGGTCTGGCGAGCGCGGCTTCCTTGGCCTCGATGAAGGCAAGCCGCGCCTTGATGCGCTCGGAGGTGTGGAAGCGCGCGATGCGGCCGGCGATCGCACGCGCAATCATCGCCGGAGTGAGCTCGCCGGCCGCAGGCAGCAGCCATTCGCCATGCGGCATCCTGGACCCGTTTTCAGCGGGTAAGGCCCACTCGCCCTTCTCATCGAACTTGCCGATGACGCGCGGACGTACCGCCTCCTTCCAGTTGTAGAGCTCTTCCTTCAGCTGATACTCGAGGAACTGACGCTTCTCCTCGATGACCAGAACCTCCTCCAGCCCGTCGGCGAACTGCCGCACGCCTTCGGCCTCGAGCGGCCACACCATGCCGACCTTGTACACACGCAGGCCGATCGCCGAGGCGGTGGCTTCATCGATGCCGAGGTCGTCGAGCGCCTGGCGCACGTCGAGATAGCTCTTGCCGCTGGTGATGATGCCAAGCCGGGCAGTGGAGCTGTCGATCACCGTGCGGTTGAGCCTGTTCACACGGCAATAGGCGAGTGCGGCGTACAGCTTGTGGTGCAGCAGGCGCTTTTCCTGCACCAGCGGCGGATCGGGCCAGCGCAGGTTGAGGCCATCGGCCGGTAGCGGGAAGTCCTCCGCCGACGGGATCACGGTCTCCACCCGGAACGGATCGACCTCCACCGAGGAGGAGGTCTCCACCGTATCGGTCAGCGCCTTGAACGCCACCCAGCAGCCCGAATAGCGCGACAGCGCGAAGCCGTGCACACCATATTCCAGGTACTCCTGGATGCCGGCAGGCGCCAGTACCGGCATCATCAGGGCCTTGAAGACGTGCTCGGTCTGGTGCGGCAAGGTCGAGGACTTGGCTGCATGGTCATCGCCGGCGATCACCAGCACACCTCCATGCTTCGAGGTGCCGGCGGCATTGGCATGACGCAGCACGTCGCCGCTGCGGTCCACACCCGGCCCCTTGCCATACCAGATCGAGAACACGCCGTCGTAGTTGGCCTTGGGGTCGAGCTCGAGTTGCTGCGTGCCCCACACCGCGGTTGCGGCAAGGTCTTCGTTGAGGCCGGGCTGAAAGCGGATCTGCATGGGCTCGAGGAATTTCTTCGCCTTCCAGAACTCCTGGTCGACGTTGCCCAGCGGCGAGCCGCGATAGCCGGTGACGAAGCCGGCCGTATTCAGGCCGGCCGCTTCGTCTCGCAGCTTCTGGATCATGGGCAGGCGCACCAGGGCCTGGATGCCGGTCATCCAGGCGCGACCCGTCTTGAGGGTGTATTTGTCGTCGAGGCTGACGTTGTGCAAGGTGTTCGACATGGTGGTGTGAACTGCCACCTGCCACCCCGTTGTCGCGGTTGGCGCCAAGGGGTCGCAAGCCGGCGTTGTCTCCTTCAGTGATGGGTTTGCTTGGGCGTCCGGGGCGGCGGACAACGGTTCGCATGCTACGGAGCACGAGGGGAAAATTTTTCCTTTTTGACGGCCTCCACGACCAACATAAGAAAAACTATTTCGCACATCACGATTACTATTCACCGCGTCCGACGGAAGCCATCCGCTACCCGGCACCATAAGAACAGGGGCGATCAAGCCCGCAGTCGAAACCATGCCCGAGCCGCACAAACGCCGAGGGCACAGCTAAACTGCCCGCTTTTTTGTTCCGCCGCGCCACGAGCGCAGATACAGAACGAGGAGACTACCGTGATCCAAACCGCCACCTCCGGCCTGCCGCGACACCCGGCCTGCGCCTTCCCTACCCCATGCAAGGGGCGATGACATGAGCGCCACCACGCATGCCCAATGGTCTTCGCGGATGGGCTTCGTCCTTGCCGCGACCGGCTCGGCCGTCGGCCTTGGCAACATCTGGAAGTTCCCCTACATGGTGGGCCAGAGCGGCGGCGCCGCCTTCGTGCTGGTATACCTTGTGTGCATCGCCCTGATCGGGGTGCCCATCCTGGTGGCTGAATGGATGATAGGCCGGCGCGGCCAGAAGAACCCGATCAACACCATGGCGCAGCTGGCACGTGAGCACGGCCATCATCGCAGTTGGGCCTTGGTGGGGGGCATCGGCGTGCTCGCCGCCTTTCTCATCCTGTCCTTCTATTCGGTGATCGGCGGCTGGTCACTGGCCTATGTGCGAGACGCACTGACAGGCTCATTCACCGGGCTTGACAAGGGCGCCATCGGTGCCGCCTTCGAGGGCTTCCTCGCCCGGCCGCTGGAACTGTTCGGCTGGCACTCGCTGTTCATGGCATTGACGATCGCGATCGTGGCGATGGGGGTCTCGAAGGGGCTGGAGCGGGGCTCCAAGCTGCTGATGCCGGCGCTGGGCCTGATCCTGATCGTGCTCGTCGGCTATGGTGCGACCACCGGCAGCTTCGGTGCGGCTGCGAGCTATCTGTTCAATCCCGACTGGAGCAAGCTCGACGGCACCGTGCTGCTCGCCGCACTCGGCCATGCCTTCTTCACCCTGTCACTGGGCATGGGGATCATGATGGCCTACGGTTCTTATCTGGGCGAAGAGGTGAACCTGCTGCGCGCCGCGCGCACCGTGGTCCTGATGGATACGATCTTTGCCCTGTGTGCCGGCATGGCCATCTTCCCTATCGTGTTCGCCAACGGTCTGGACCCCGCCGCCGGCCCGGGCCTGGTGTTCGTGACCTTGCCGCTCGCCTTCGGCAACATCAGCGGCGGACTGGTGCTGGGCACCCTGTTCTTCCTGCTGCTGAGCTTCGCTGCACTGACCTCGTCGATCTCGCTGCTGGAGCCGGTGGTGGAGTTGCTGGAGGAGCGCACGGCGCTCACCCGCGTCGGCGCGACCCTGGTCGCAGGCGTGACGATCTGGGCGCTGGGCATCTCCGCGCTGCTGTCCTTCAACCTGTGGAGTGAGGTCAAGCTAGCGGGGCTGAACATCTTCGACCTGCTCGACTACCTCACCAGCAAGTTCATGCTACCGCTGGCCGGCCTGGGTGCAATCGTGTTTGCCGCCTGGAAGCTGGAGCAGACGAGCGTGAAGCGGGAGCTGCGCCTGGGCGACACCGGCTTTGCGATCTGGACCCTGCTGTCACGCTATATCGCCCCCATCGGGGTGCTGTACGTGTTCTGGAACAACCTGTAGGCGGGCCGTCGGCCCTCGTCGGCCAGTGTGCCGGACGGCCCTGTCCGCTCACAGCGGCAGAGCCGTTTCGTTCTTTATCTCACGCAACGCCACCGCGGAATGGGTGACGTCGATCTCGGGAATCTTGAGCAGAAAGTCGTGCATGAACACCGACAGCGCCTCGAGGTTCGGCAGGTAGAGCTTGAGCAGGCAATCGGTCTCGCCCAACACCTCGTAGCACTCCACGACCTGCTCACAGCCCTTGACCTCGCGTTCGAAGCGCTCGAGCACGTCGGCGCCGTGCCGCTTCAGCTTCACCCGCACCCATACACAGGTGCCGAGCCCGACCTTATGCCGATCGACGAGTGCCACGTAGCCGCGGATGACGCCCGCCTCCTCCATTTCGCGTACACGTCGCCAGCACGGCGTCGCGGACATGCCGACCCTCTCGGACAGGACCTGAGTGCTGAGCGTCGAGTCCTTCTGCAGCAAGTTCAGGATGGTGCGCTGGACCGGGTCGAGTTTCATGTCTCCCGCCTTCTGTGGCTACGGCGTGATGTCTTGTCATTGCCAGGGCCAGCTCCTTGCGGGAGCCTCCCCGGCGACCACCACCCTGGCGGTCACCGCCCGCAAGGCGGCGGCCGCGAGGCAGGCTTACAGCACCTTCAGCAGTTCGACTTCAAAGGTCAGGGTGGCATTGGGCGGGATCACGCCACCGGCACCACGGGCACCATAGCCGAGCTCGGGCGGGATGGTCAGCTTGCGCTTGCCGCCTTCCTGCATGCCTTGCACGCCTTCATCCCAGCCACGGATGACATGACCCGCACCCAGAGGGAAGTTGAAGGGGTCATTGCGGTCCTTTGAGGAGTCGAACTTCGTGCCATCGGTCAGCCAGCCGGTGTAATGCACCGACACCATCCTGCCCTTGACGGCGATTTCGCCGCTGCCAACTTCGATTTCGTCGATCACGAGGCCGTTGGCCGGGGTGCTCTGGGTCATGCGTTTCTCCTGCGAGGGGTAAGGAAGCGAAAAAGGTAAGGCAGTGGATTCTACCTGTCGTCGCGGCGGCGAAGCTCGCCAAAGCGGGCGTGGAACTTCGCCACCTTGGGTGCGACCACATACTGGCAGTAGGGCTGATTACTGTTGTGCGTGTAATAGTCGTGGTGCTCGGCCTCGGCTGGCCAGAAGGTGGGAGCAGGCTCGACCTGGGTAACGATGGGCGCGGGAAAGACCCCCGACGCACCCATCTCCTTGATCAGCGCCCGTGCGCTCTCCAGTTGGGCCGCGCTGGTGGCAAAGATCACCGAGCGATACTGTGAGCCGACATCATTGCCCTGGCGGTCAGGCGTGGTCGGATCGTGAATGGTGAAGAAGATCTCCAGCAGGGCACGATAGCTCACCACTGCCGGATCGAAGTCGATCTTCACCACCTCGGCATGGCCGCTGGCGCCCGAGCACACCTGGCGGTAGCTCGGGAACTCGAGCGCGCCGCCACAATAACCGGACTTGACGGCGTGCACGCCCTCGACGCGCAGGAAAACAGCCTCCAGGCACCAGAAGCAGCCGCCGCCCAGAATGGCGCTTTCAAGTGCAGGGCTCAGCTTTGTGTCAGTCATCACGATGGCGCTCCGTTTTTGTCTGTCCGAACCTGATGACCCCGGCACCCCACATTCATTCCCCACTATCCGCACTCAGCGCCAGGAAAAGCTGTACTGGAGATCGAGCGCGTTGTCGGTGCCGCCACGCGCAATCAGCGACAGCCGACGCGACAACTGGTAGCTGAGCTTGACCAGGGTCTCTGCGCCACCGAGGCTTTGCTCGAAGGACAGAAACAGGTCGGTGTCCAGACGCTTGCCCACGCTCAGCACCTGGCTGCTTACCGACGGGCCATTGGAGATCGTCGAACCCCCGCCGACCACACGACTGGAGGCGCTGCGCGAGCTGCTGTTGAGCTCACCCTGACCGATCGAGAAGCTGTCAAAGCCCAGGCTGCGCGACAGTTCATCGGTCATACCCCCACCTGGACCGCCCAGCAAGGCCTGGGCCGCGGGCAACAACAGACCAAGGTCAGCGCCCGCGCCTGCGTCCGGGGCGCGGCCAAGCACGATCCAGGACAGCTTTTCTGGGTCAGGAACCTTGGGTTCGGAAACCAATCGCACTTGCGGTCTCTTTGCGCTGCCGCTGACGCTGACGCCGGCCTCCACCGGCAAGCCCTTGCGCAAGGCGACGATATTGAGCCCGGGGGCATCGAGCGAGCCCTGGAAATTCACCACCCCGCGCTCGATGCTCAGGCTCTGTCCATAGCCACGGTAGCTGCCGCCGACAGTGGCTATCGTTCCCACCGCCGACAAGGGGTGTTCAGGGCGCAGCCGCAGCTTCAACTCACCGGCCAGCCGGGTCTCTAGACCCATCGCCGACAGATAGAGCGCGTCACCCAGGCTCACGCTCACATCGGCGGAGACGGCAAACGCGCCGCCTGGCGCCTGTTCACGGCCCAGCACGACGACATCGTCCGACAGGCTGGGGGCCAGCGTTTCGGCAAACTCGATATAACCGGCGTCGGCACGAAAATCGGCATTGAGCGCCAGCGAGCTCCAGGTGCTGCGCGCGGAGCCTTCGCCCGACAGGATCATCCAGCGGTCTTCGCGCTGCAGCAGCGGCAGGCGCTCGGCGCGGAAGCTGAAGTCCCCCGCGCCACTATCGAGCCAGACTTCACCGCTGGCCGTGAGCTGGCCGGGCGTGGCGGTCAGGCTGTCGAAAGGAATGCGAGCTTCGCGCGGACGTACACGATTGGGCGACACGAAGGCCAGGCGTTCGAGGCGTACACGATCGTGATCGAAGCTGACACGAAACTCGCCCCCCGACAGGATCAGACCCTGGTCCACGAGCGCCACCTGCAGCGCCTCCCCGGTAAGCTGACCGGAGGCAAGTGGCGCTTCCAGGGTGCCGCCAAGGCTGACGCGACCGTGCAGGCTGCCAGCGGTTTCGACGTTCTCGCGCAGCAGGCGGCCGAGCCAGGTGATGGAAGGCATGTCGAGCGTCGCCGCACCCAGCAGCGCGCTATCGGCAGGCAATGACCACATGCCGCCAACCCCTCGCCGTGCACGCACACTGGCGTTGGCGTGCACCCTGCCAAACTCGCTGCCGCGCGCATCTACAGTGAGCGTGAGCCGATCACCGCGTGCATTCACCACCGCCTCCAGCGCCTCGAGGCCGAGCCGGGTGCGGATTTCGCCCTCCAGCGTGAGATCACCCGACTCGCGAAACACACGCAACTGCCCGTCCAGGGTTTCACCCACGCTGATATCCCACTCGGCCCCCAGCATCAATTGATCTGGCGCGCGCCGAGCCTGTGCATTGGCGGGGCGTTCGCGACCACTGCCCGCAGCAAGGCCCAGACCGGTCAGGGATCCACGCACGACGCTGCGCTGCGGCGACCAGGTGGTTTCCTGCAGCTGCACCCGGCCCTGCTCCTCCACCACGATTTCGGCCACGCCCAGACTGACGGCGGACGGCGACAACGCAAGCCGCGCCGGCGCCTGCAGGCGTGCGCCCACACGCCCCGCCGTTTCCAGCGCCAGCACCTCGCCCAGCCAGCGCGGGCCGGTGTTGCGCGCACTGACCTGCGCGCTACCGTCCAGCAGCCCGCCCTGCAGACGCAGGCTCAGGCTGTCGGCAAGTTCGTCGCGCGCCGGGGTGAGGAGATCAAGCACAACCTCATGACGCGCGCGAGTGCCGGACGCCGATACGCGTGCACTCACAAGCCAGTCGGGCAGCGCGACGCCATCGGCGTCCTTGCCCATGGGTCCCAGTCCGGACAGACCGACGGCGAGCTGGAATGGACCATCGGCACCAGCGTCGAGGCGCGCGACACCGTTGAGCCCGAGCACACGCACGCTGCCCGGCAGGCGCAGCGCCTCGCCAAAAAACTGCAACTCACCGGTCGGCGCGTCCAAGGTCCCGCTCAGCTGACCACTGGCCCCGGCGCGGCCGCCCAGCTCATGTCCGAGCGCGGCAAGATGCGGCGCATCGAGCGCCAGGTGCAAGACATCGCCTCTTGCCCCCCATGCGCCCTCGGCGCTGAGGGTGTTGCCGGCGAGCTGCAGGGCAAGCTTCAGCGCGGGCAGGCGTTCGCCCTCTAGCCGCACGCGGCCCTCGCCAGCGAGCGCGAGACCTTCGATGCGGCTGTCGGGAATGCGAAAGTCGAGCTCCAAAGCGGAGGGCAAACCGGTCGCGGGGAGCTCACCGCTCGCGTCCACATCGAGGTTCAGGCTGGCCTGCGGTGCGGCGGGCAGCAAGGCGCGCGGATCGACGTTGCGCAGCCTGGCATGCACGGACAGGCGCCGCGTAGCCGCGCCCCCGGGCTCGCCAGCAATCGGCGCCTGCGCGGCCTCGGCGCCCTTGCTGGCAACGGCATCCGGGCCGGGCTCGGTGCCGACTGCAGTGCCGGGCTGAGCCGGGCCATCCGTCATCAGCTCCACGCGCGCATCGACCCGTGCCGCACCGAGCTTGAGTGCAAGCACGGCCTGCTGACGCTGCGCGTCGGCCTCGGCGTCGATGCGACCGCCAAGGCTCTGGCGCGGCAGACGCTTGTCGAGGGCATGGGTGTCGATGCCGACGAGCTCGAGCGCAGCGACAAGCTGGCCGATGTCGCTACCGGCCACCGCCTCCGCCCCCTTCGCCTCTACCGCAGCGTCGATCGCGCCTTCTGCAGCAGGCAGCGGCGGGCGCCAGGCGAGCTGGCCGCCAATGCGACCGTCGCCGGGCAGGCGGATGTCGAGTTCGTGCACGCCGATCGAATCCGTGCGCCAGTCGAGCCGGCCAGAGAAGGCGAGGACCGGAAGGCCGCCCTCGTCGACCGCCGCCGGTTTCTGGTTGAGGATACGAAACGGCCCTGCCAGCACATTGCTGCCATCCGCCGCAGCGGCAAGCTCGGCCTCAATCGACAGCGCCGCAGTCGGCAGGCCCTCGACGAAAGCCGCCGGGTCGACTTCGCCGGCCTCGAGCTTGAGCGCACGCAGCGGCTGATCAGCAAAGGGGGCGACATCGAGCACAGCGTGCGCTTCAAGCCCATCAGAGAAGGCGTGGGCGTCAATATGCGGATTGAGCACGGTTTCCGAGGCGGTGAAGCGCGCTTCCAAAGGCCGCCCCTCCAGCTCGCCATCGAAACGGCCGCTGGCGGCAAGGGCGAAGGGGGTGATGCCTTCAACGCGCGCCTCCACGCTGGCGCGACCCTGGGCCACGCTCAAGCCCAGTTCGCGCAGACTATGACTGCGGCCGTCGCTGTCAAAGGCAGCACGCAGATCGGAGAACCAGAACACTTCTGCGGCGGCGCGCTCGACCATCTGCTCGGCGGCATCAGCGCTGCCCTCCGCCACGCCTGCTGCCTCATCGGGCCTGGCTGCGATGTCGGCAATCACCGCCGCGCCCGCGGACGCATCCGCAAGCGCTGCCGACCCGGATTCTGCGGCCGATGGCAGCAGCGGCTCAGGAGCCCAGGGGTGGAGCGTGAAGCGCCCCACTTCGAGCTCACTGACTTCGAGCGCAAGCGGCAGCTCGAGGCGATCGGGCAGCACCAGCGGCGCGGCAGGCTCGTCGGTGGGGCGCTGGGCGAAGTCGATACGGGCGACGGCGAGACGTTCGATGAGCAGGCGCGGTTCGAGCAGCGCCTCGGGCTGCCATAGCAGCTCCACCGCCTCGAGCTCGAGGCGCAGCTCGGCATCGTGATAGCGCACCCGGTCTGCCCGTAGCGGCCCGAGCAAACGCCCCTGCGCACCCTCCACCTGCAGCGCGCCGTCAGTCGCGCGTGTGCCCAGCGCAATCGCGGCCTCCAGCCCTGAGCGTGTCCCCAGCAGCCAGGCGAGGCTGCCGAGCACGAGGCAGAGCATCAGCACCAGCGCGAGCAGGAGCCTGAGCCCCAGGCCCCGGCCGCGCCTGGCCAAAGACGACTGAGGGCGGGGTGCAGGCCCAGAGGGTGGCGGGCTCGAGGCCTGTTGCGCGCTCATTGAGGGCTCAACCGCGCGCGCTCAGGCGCGAGCTCTTGCGCGCCTTCAGCCGAACAGCGCACGCAGGCCTTCACCAGGTTCATCCACACGCATGAAGGCTTCGCCAACGAGGAAGGTCTGCACCCCATGCTCACGCATCAAGGCCACATCCTGCGCCCCGAGGATGCCTGACTCGGTGACGACGATGCGCCCCGCCCCGGCGCTGGCGAGGCGCGGCAGCAGGTCGAGCGTGGTCTGCAGCGAGACCTCGAAAGTACGCAGATTGCGGTTGTTGATGCCGATCAGCGGCGTGTGCAGCTGCAGCGCGCGCTCGAGTTCGTCAGCGTCATGGACCTCGACCAGCACCGCCATGCCGAGCGCGAAGGCGGTCTGTTCCATGTCACGCATCTGCGCGCTGTCAAGGCAGGCGGCGATGAGCAAAATGGCATCCGCGCCCATCGCGCGCGCTTCGAACACCTGATAGCTGTCGACCAGAAAGTCCTTGCGCAGCACCGGCAGGCTGCAGGCGCCGCGGGCGGCCTGCAGGTATTCGGGCGCGCCCTGGAAGAACTGGCGGTCGGTCAGCACCGACAGGCAGGCCGCGCCCGCACGCTCGTAGGAGCGGGCGATATCGGCTGGATGAAAATCGGCCCGGATCACGCCCTTGGACGGGCTGGCCTTCTTGATCTCGGCGATCACCGCCGGCCGCCCTGCGCCATGGCAGGCGCGGATCGCGGCGACGAAATCACGTGCGCCAGGCTGGGCTTCGGCTTCGCGACGGACGCTGGCCAGTGATTGCTCCGCCCGCGCGGCGGCGACCTCCTCGACCTTGACCGCACAGATCCTGTTGAGGATATCGCTCATTGCGCGCTCCGGAACTGCTGCGTGAAACGCACGAACTCGTCCAGCCGGGCGCGGGCCGCACCACTGGCGACGACTTCGCGTGCGCGCGCGATGCCGTCGCCGATCGAATCGACCAGATTGGCGGCGTACAGCGCCACGCCCGCGTTGAACACGACGATGTCGCGCGGCGGACCAGGCTGATTGTCGAGCACCCCGAGCAGCATCGTGCGCGACTCGATGGCGTCTTCCACACGCAGGTTGCGGCTGCTGGCCATCGGGATGTCGAAGTCTTCAGGATGAATCTCGTACTCGCTGACCTGACCGTTCTTGAGCTCACCGACCAGGGTGGCACCCCCCAGGCTGACCTCGTCCATGCCATCCAGCCCATGCACGACGAGCACGTGATTGGCGCCAAGACGCTGCATGACGCGCGCCTGGATGCCGACCAGGTCGGGGTGGAACACACCCATCAGGGTATTGGGGGCACTGGCCGGATTGGTGAGCGGGCCGAGGATGTTGAACAGGGTACGCACCCCCATCTCGCGGCGCACGGCGGCGACATTTTTCATCGCGCTGTGGTGCGCCGGGGCATACATGAAACCGATGCCGGTAGCCTCGATGCACTCGGCCACCTGCGCTGGCGTCAGATCGAGATTGACGCCAAGCGCCTCGATCACATCGGCAGCACCCGACCTGGACGACACCCCGCGCCCGCCGTGCTTGGCTACCCGCGCACCGGCTGCAGCGGCAACGAAGATGGTGGTGGTGGAAATGTTGAAGGTGTTGGCGCCATCGCCGCCGGTGCCGACGACATCGAGGAAGTGCTCGTGCGGCGGCGCGACCTCAACCTTGGTCGACATCTCGCGCATCACGGTGGCCGCGGCGGTGATCTCGCTGATGGTCTCCTTCTTCACGCGCAGGCCGGTGAGGATGGCGGCGCTCATGACCGGCGACACCTCGCCCGCCATGATCTGGCGCATCAGCGACAGCATCTCGTCAAAGAAGATCTCGCGGTGCTCGATCGTGCGTTGCAGGGCTTGCTGGGGAGTGATCGTGGTATGCATCATGTTTTCATGCCTCAGGTGGCGGCGGGCAGGTGCGCACCACGGTCGAGAAAGTTGCGCAGCAGGTCATGGCCATGTTCGGTGAGGATCGATTCGGGGTGAAACTGCACGCCCTCGATGTCCAGCGTCTTGTGGCGCACGCCCATGATCTCGCCGTCCTCGGTCCAGGCGGTGATCTGCAGACAGTCAGGCAGGCTGGCACGTTCAATCGCCAGCGAGTGGTAGCGCGTGCACGTGAGCGGATTGGGCAGACCGCGGAAGACGCCGACGTCGATGTGCTGCACCGGCGAGGTCTTGCCGTGCATGAGCTTTTGCGCATGCACGATGCGCCCGCCAAAGGCCGCAGCGATACTCTGGTGGCCGAGGCAGACGCCGAGAATGGGAAGCTTGCCGGCGAAGGCCTTGATCGCCGCCACCGACACCCCCGCCTCGGCCGGCGAGCACGGCCCGGGGGAGATGACGAGCTGCGCGGGGTGCAGGGCCTCGATCTGCTCGAGGGTGATTTCATCATTGCGAAACACCTTCACCTGCGCACCCAGCTCGCCGAAATATTGCACGAGGTTGTAGGTGAAGCTGTCGTAGTTGTCGATCATCAGCAGCATGTCGCGCCCCTCATTGCTCCACGGTGTCCAGGCCGCCTTCGGCCATCTCGGCGGCACGCAGCATTGCACGCGCCTTGCTCTGGGTTTCCTGCCATTCAGCATCGGGGTCGGAGTCGGCGACGATGCCGGCGCCGGCCTGGACGTGGATCTGTCCATCCTTGATGACCGCAGTGCGGATGGCGATGGCGAGGTCCATGTCGCCATGGAAGCCGAGATAGCCCACCGCGCCGGCATAGATGCCACGCTTGACCGGCTCGAGCTCGTCGATGATTTCCATCGCCCTCACCTTGGGCGCACCCGACACGGTGCCTGCAGGAAAGGTGGCGCGCAGCACGGCGAGCGCATTGAGGCCTTCCTTGAGCTTGCCTTCGACGTTGGAGACGATGTGCATCACGTGCGAGTAGCGCTCGATGTTGAAGCGCTCGGTGACCTTGACGGTGCCGGTCTGCGACACCCGGCCGGCGTCGTTGCGACCAAGATCGAGCAGCTGCACGTGCTCGGCGATCTCCTTGGCGTCGGCCAGCAATTCGTGTTCGAGCGCGACATCCTCGGCCACGGTGGCGCCGCGCTTGCGCGTGCCGGCGATCGGGCGCACGGTGACGAGCTCATCCTCGAGCCGGGTGAGGATCTCGGGCGAGGCACCGACGACGTGGAAGTCCTCGAGGTTGAAGTAGAACATGTAGGGCGAGGGGTTGAGCGAGCGGATCGCGCGGTAGAGCGCGAGCGGGCTGGCCGCGAAAGGCTTGCTCATGCGCTGCGACAGCACCACCTGCATGACGTCGCCATCGACGATGTACTGCTTGGCGCGGCGCACCGCATCCTTGAAGGCATCCTCGCCGAAGCTCGACACCGCGGGTGCGGACGCGCCACTGCACTCCGCGGGCACCTGCACCGGCGCGCGCAGGCGTGCGAGCAAGTCGCGCAGACGGCGCTGGGCGCGCTTGAACGCGCCCGGCACCTCGGGTTCGGCATACACGACCAGAGTGAGCTTGCCGCTGAGATTGTCGACGATGGCGACCTCCTCCGAGAGCAGCAGCAGGATGTCGGGCGTGCCGATGGGGTCGGCCTTTTCCGTCTTCGCCAGCCGCGGTTCAACGTAGCGCACGGTGTCGTAGGCGAAGCAGCCCACCAGGCCACCGGCAAAGCGTGGCAGGTGCTCGCGCGGCGGCACCTTGATGCGGTTCATGAACTCGGCGACGAAGTTGAGCGGGTCGCCGTAGTCGCGGCGTTCGACCAGGCGATTGCCGGTGAGCAGCAGCGCCGAGCGCCCATAGACTTCAATGCGCGTCGGCGAAGCCAGGCCAATGAAGGAATAACGCCCGAAGCGCTCACCTCCCTGCACCGATTCGAGCAGATAGGTGTAGGGCTCGTTGGCGAGCTTCAGGTAGATGGAGAGCGGTGTGTCGAGATCGGCAAAGGTCTCGAGCGTGACCGGGATGCGGTTGTAGCCCTCGGCGGCGAGGGCATTGAATTCTTGTTCGAGCATGAGAGCTCCACGTGGAACGATACGAGCGGGGGGTGCTGCAGCGGGCGAGCGAGGTGTGCGCCTGAGCGTACACCGAGCCTGCCGGGGGAGGTCGCGTTCAGTGGCCCAAAGGCCAGCGCCAACCGCCCAGCGAGGCTGGCTGGACGGCAGAGGCGGCGGCGAGGAAGCGATCCCGAGGTGCGAGCATCACGATGTCGATCTGTAGTGGAGTGTGTGGCCTGGTCTGTGTCGCGTGGAGCGTCCGGGCCAGGCCCGCAGCTATGCGGGAGCAATGTAATCCAGCACCTGAAGCGCTTCGGATAGTAGCCCATCGCATTCAATGGTGTCCACCGCCGCCCCTTCGCTATAACCGTAGCTCACCAGCAGCACCGCCATGCCTGCGCCCTGGGCGGAGAGCGCGTCATTGGCGGAGTCGCCGACCATGAACGCCTCGCCGGGGGTGACACCCAGACGCTCGCACGCCAGCAAGACCATCGCCGGATCCGGCTTCCTCACCGGCAGCGTATCGCCACTGACCACGGTGTCGAAATACACCGCAAGCCCGGTGCGCTCGAGCAGCGGCAAGGTGAAGGCCTCGGGCTTGTTGGTGACGACGGCGAGCCCGATGTTGCGCCCACGCAAGGCCTGCAAGGTGTCCACAACACCCGGGTAAATCGTGGTGCGCAGGCCGTTGACGCGCTCGTAGTGGCGCCTGAACACACTGATCGCGGCTTCAACCACAGCCTCGGCCGGCACCTCCTGCGCGCGCTCGGTCAGGCAGCGCTCAACGAGCTTGGGCAAGCCCTTGCCGACGAAGCTATGGATCTCGTGCTGAGACCGCAGCGGTCGGCCAAGCTCGGCCAGCATCAGGTTGGCGGCGTCGGCGAGATCGGCGATGGTGTCGAGCAAGGTGCCGTCGAGATCGAACAGCACCGCACGGGGGGAGAAGCGCGGGGCTGTGCTCATGCGGCCACCGTGGCGAGCTCGGCACGCAGGGCGGCGATGATGGAATCGTAGCGGTTCGCGTCCTCGGCCCTGCCTGCGCCAAACACGGCCGAGCCCGCAACAAAGGTGTCCGCCCCGGCGCGGGCAATCTCGGCGATGTTGTCGGTCTTCACCCCACCGTCGATCTCGAGCAGGATGCGACGCCCGCTGCGGGCCGCGTACGCGTCGAGTTTCGCACGTGCGGCGCGCAGCTTGTTGAGCGTCTCCGGGATGAACTTCTGCCCGCCAAAACCGGGGTTCACACTCATCAGCAAGACCACGTCGAGCTTGTCCATGACGTGGTCCAGGTGATGCAGCGGCGTGGCCGGATTGAACACCAGGCCGGCCTGGCAGCCCGCGTCGCGAATCAGGCCCAGACTGCGGTCGACGTGCTCGGAGGCCTCGGGGTGAAAGGTGATGACATTGGCGCCAGCCTTGGCGAAATCAGGGATGATGCGATCGACCGGCTTCACCATCAGATGCACGTCGATGGGCGCCGTCGTGTGCGGGCGGATCGCATCACACACCAAAGGGCCGATGGTGAGATTGGGCACGTAATGGTTGTCCATCACGTCGAAATGAATCCAGTCGGCGCCGGCGGCGATCACGTTGCGTACTTCTTCGCCGAGACGGGCGAAATCGGCAGACAGCAGACTGGGGGCGATGCGGTACATGAGGCTCTCCGGCAAGGGTTTCAGGCCGGATTCTAACCGCGCGCCGCGCCTTCGCGGACGCAGCACGTCCTCACTGCCGCTCAGCGCACGCAGACCTTGCGCACCTGCTTCATGTCGGTGATGCCCATGAGCACCTTTTCCATCCCGTCCTGACGCAAGGTGCGCATGCCTTCGGACAGGGCTTGTCCGAACACCTGGCTAACGCGTCCGCGCTCCTGAACCAGGCGCTTGATCGCATCCGAACCCAGCATCAATTCATGCAAGCCCACCCGACCACGATAACCCTGGGTGCAGTCCTTGCAGCCGACTGCGCGCTTCAGGCTGAAGCGGCCATCGTCGCCGGCGAAGCTCTGGCGCCAGCGCGTGAGGATCTCAGCACGTGCAGCGACCGGGTCAGCCTGAAACTGCGGGGTCAGGTGGAGGTCTTCACAATACTCGTCAAGCATCCTGCCGATCTCGTCATCGTCGGGCTCATAGGCCTCGCAACACTTGCTGCACAGACGCTTGGCCAGACGCTGGGCGAGCACGCCAATCAAGGCATCGGCAAAGTTGAATGGGTCCATGCCCATGTCGAGCAGGCGCACGACTGATTCAGGTGCGCTGTTGGTGTGCAAAGTGGAAAAGACCAGGTGACCGGTCAGGGACGCCTCGATGCTCACCGCCACCGTTTCCTGGTCGCGCATCTCACCCACCATGATGACGTCCGGGTCGGCACGGAGGAAGGCGCGCATCATGGTGGCGAAATCGATCCCGGCCTTGCGATTGACCTGCACTTGGCGCAGACCCTTCTGGGTGATTTCAACCGGGTCCTCGACCGTCCAGATCTTGGTCTCCGGCGTGTTGATGTAGTTCAGGATGGAGTGCAGCGTAGTGGTCTTGCCCGCGCCCGTCGGGCCGCACACGAAGAAGATGCCGTAAGGCTTGGTGACGGCCTGCTGGAGACGCTCGAGGTTGAAGGGCAGCAGGCCAAGTTCAGTGATCGGCAGCGGCTCGTTGTTGGGGAGCAGACGCATCACGACGTCTTCGAGCCCGCCCTGTGTGGGCAGGGTGGCGACGCGCAGCTCGACATCGAGCGGGGCGAACTTGCGGAACTTGATCTTGCCGTCCTGCGGCTTGCGGCGCTCGGAGATGTCAAGGTCACACATGACCTTGATGCGCGTGACCAGCGGGCTGCGGTAGCTTGCCGGCACCTCGATGTAGGGCACCAGCGAGCCGTCCTTGCGAAAGCGGACCAGCGTCTTCTCCCGTCCTGGCCGGGGTTCGATGTGGATGTCGGACGCGCCTTGGCGATAAGCGTCCACAATGATCTTGTTGACCAGCTTCACCAGCTCATTGTCGGCGGCCGCGGTGACGTCGTCCTTCAGCCCCCCACCCTCGTCCTCGTCCTCACCCAGGCCAAACAGCAGGTCACCCACCGAGGCGTCATCCAGTGAGCTGTCGAAGAATTTTTCGACCGTGAGTTCGAACTCACGTGCCGAGGTCACACGATAGCTCAGTCGCTTTTTCTGCAACACGTTCTGCACCGTGCCGGCGCTGCGAACCTGCTCGGGGTCGATGCACAGCACCACCACACCCTCGGCGGTTTCCTCGTAGGGCAGCCATTTGGATTGCTCAACATAGTCGCGCTTGATGTTGCGCAGCAGATCCATCGGCCTGATGTGGTTGTCGCGGAAGGGCTGATAGGGGACGCCAAAGTAGCGTGCCGCCGCTTCGCCCAGTTCGACCGCGGTGAGGCCCAGCCCATCCACGAGAATGGACTCGGTACTGAGGTCGCCGCTGCGTGCTTCACGAATGGCCTGACGCAACTCTTCTGCAGTGATGCGACCATCGGCCACCAGCGCGTCAAAACGTGAGCGCAAGCGTGCGGGTTGGCGGCTGTGACGTGCAAGGGCAACGCCGAGCGTCTGCGTAAGCCCGAGCAGGCCCTCTTCGGCGACCTTCGAGAACGCTTCGCCATTGACGGTGTTGATCAACTGGATGACGCCGATGATGCGCCCGCCATCCGGATCGCGAATCGGCGCCACCAGCATCTGCCGCGAACGAAAGCCGCTGTTGAGGTCCACTTCGCGCTGAAAATGAAGCGTCGGCGAGATCGCGCGCAACTCCGCCTCGTCATAGACGTCGCGGACATTGACCGGCGCGCCGGTCTTGGCGACATACCCGGCAATGCTGCTGTCCGACACCGGCAAGCGGATGCTCTGCACCGTGTTGAGTCCGGTCTTGACGCGGGTGACGATGGCCCCATCCTTTTCGGCCAGCGTGTAGATCGTCAGGCGCTCGGCCTCGAACAGGGCGCACAGCTCAGCCGACAGTTCAAGAATGATCTCGTCGGCATCATTGCTTGAATGGATGCGGTTGGTGGCAAGCTGCAAACCCTTGAAGAAAGCCAGGCGGCGCGCCACCGGACTGAGCTGCTGTGTTTTCTCGAGCGTCATGTTGGGCGTTGTCATCTCGGTGTCTTCAGCCCTTGCCGAAGGGCTGACGTGGGTCGTTTCACGCTGCGGCCGGCCATGAGCCCCGCTCTTGCGCTCAAAAATTCAACACATCACCCTGCATGAGGCGACGTGGGCTGAGCGGCGACAAAGCCGCCTCGATCTGCGCCATGATACGCTGCTCGATACCGGGCTTGAGATGGGTGACATGTACTGCTGGGTGCACGCTGAGCGCCCCCAGAAACTCGAGCAGCATGCCTGAACACATGTGCCGCGAGGCCAGCGCAAGGCCTTGATGCTCGTCTGCAAAAGCTGACTCGACGATCAGATGGCGCAAGTCCGGCAACGCGTTGATGGCCGCGATCAGTTCTGAACAATAGGCGGTGTCGCCGGAGAAAACCAGCTTTCCCTCACCGCTGTCCAGACAGTAGGCCACGCTCGGCACCGTATGCTGAGCCGGCAACGCCGTGATGCTGCGCGTGCCCAGGCACGTCGTTTCGTTCACTTTCATGGGCTGAAAGCGCATGAAGGGATGGTGCCGGTCAGGGATGGACGAAAAGTCCGGCCAGACAAGCCAGTTGAAGACGTGCGAATGCAGGATTCGAATCGTCTCCGGCGTGGCGTGCACGGTGAGCGGCACGGTGCGCAGATTGCACACTGCGTCGATGAGCAGCGGCAGCGAAGCAATATGATCAAGATGGGCGTGGGTGAGAAAGACATGATCAATCTTGAGCAGAGCGTCCAGGGGCAGATCCCCAACCCCGGTCCCGCAGTCGATGAGCACATCATCGTCCACGAGAAAAGAGGTGGTGCGCGTCTGCACCCCTCCAATGCCTCCACTGCAACCCAGCACCGTCAGCTTCATGACCGATCGCGGCAAGGCCCCTCGTGAGCCCTGAGCCGCTACGCTTCCCCGTTTTGTGTGTGCGAGGACCTTAGCACCGTGCCCGCAACGCGGGTAGGCAAAAAGTCACAGGCCGCATGCTGCCCGCGCCAAGCGTCAAGACCTGAGGAAAAACTCCATCTTCACGCCGGCCAGGTCAATGATGTCGTGATCTTTCAGCAGATGCGCCTGGGCGCCGATGGCGACACCATTGACGAGCGGAAACGATGCGCCCTCAACGTGGGTAATGAAGTAGCCGTGCGGACGACGCGTGATCACCGCGACCTGCCGGCCTGGCTTGCCAAGGGTGGTGAGCGATTTTGTGAGCTCGAGTTCGCGCCCGCTGTTGGTGCCGCTCAGGACCTGGATGATGCCGACGCGGCCAGCCTTGGCTGCTCCTGCCTGCTGCGAGCGCTCCAGTGCACCCGCAGCAAGAATCTGCGTTGCAGTGGGCGCATTTGCAGGACCGTCATCGGCGTCGGAGGTGGTCGGCGACAGGGCGAAAGGCTTGATCGAGACGGTATCGATCATGTCGGACGCCGCCTTCCCGGGCTGCACCGCTTCCACGATGTACTTGATGCGATACTTGCCCAGCTCGATTGCGTCGTTGTGCTGCAACACGTGCTTCTTCACGGGCTGACCATTCACATAGGTACCGTTGGTGCTGTTCTGGTCCTCGAGAAACGCGTCATTGAGAATGCAGGTGATCACCGCATGCTGGCCGCTGATCGCGAGGTTGTCGATCTGTATGTCGTTGTTCGGCTTGCGCCCTATGGAGGTGCGCTCCTTGTTGAGCTCGATCTCCTTGAGGACGAGCCCATCCATACTGAGGATCAACTTCGGCATTGCCTGTACCCGTTGTGATGTTTGCGTCCACAGCCCTGCGGACTTCGTGGATCATTCTAACGCGCGCCAAAGCCGTAGGGCACATACGAAAAAAGCGCCGGGCAAGCCGGCGCTTTTCGGATGTCGCGAGCGACGCGCGAATTTCAGAGCATGGCCTTGAGCAGCTTGGCCATTTCCGACGGGTTACGCGTCACGGTGAAGCCGCATTCTTCCATGATGGCGAGCTTGGCGTCAGCCGTATCGGCACCACCGGAGATGAGCGCACCCGCATGGCCCATGCGCTTGCCAGCGGGCGCAGTCACGCCTGCGATGAAGCCAACGATCGGCTTCTTCATGTTGGCCTTGCACCACTGCGCGGCTTCAGCCTCATCCGGACCGCCGATCTCGCCGATCATGATCACCGCGTCGGTGTCAGGATCGTCGTTGAACATGCGCATGATGTCGATGTGCTTGAGACCGTTGATCGGGTCGCCGCCGATGCCGACCGCGGAAGACTGGCCCAGACCGATTTCGGTCAGTTGCGCCACCGCCTCATAGGTCAGCGTGCCGGAACGCGACACCACACCGATGCGACCCTTCCTGTGGATGTGGCCAGGCATGATGCCGATCTTGATCTCGTCGGGCGTGATCAGGCCGGGGCAGTTGGGGCCGAGCAGCAGGGTTTCCTTGCCGCCGTTGGCAACCTTCTGCTTCATCTTGTTGCGCACGATCAGCATGTCGCGGACGGGAATGCCCTCGGTGATGCAGATCGCCAGATCGAGGTCGGCTTCGCAGGCTTCCCAGATCGCGGCGGCCGCGCCGGCGGGCGGCACATAGATGACCGACACGGTGGCACCGGTTTCAGCCGCAGCGTCCTTCACCGAGCCGAAGATGGGGATGCCGAAAATCTGTTCACCGGCTTTCTTCGGATTCACGCCGGCGACGAAGCAATTCTTGCCGTTGGCGTATTCCTGGCACTTCTCGGTGTGGAACTGACCGGTCTTGCCGGTGATGCCCTGGGTGATGACCTTGGTATCTTTGTTGATCAGGATGGACATTCAGACTCTCCTTACTTGACCGCAGCGACGATCTTGGTCGCGGCATCCGCCATGGTGTCGGCGGTGATGATCGGCAGACCCGACTCGGCAAGGATCTTCTTGCCAAGGTCTTCGTTGGTGCCCTTCATGCGCACCACGAGCGGGACGGAGAGATGCACTTCCTTGGCGGCCGCAACCACGCCTTCGGCGATGGTGTCGCAGCGCATGATGCCGCCGAAGATATTGACCAGGATGCCCTTGACCTTGGAGTTCTTGAGCATGATCTTGAAGGCTTCGGTGACCTTCTCGGTGGTCGCGCCGCCGCCAACGTCGAGGAAGTTGGCCGGCTCTGCGCCGAACAGCTTGATCGTGTCCATGGTGGCCATCGCCAGACCGGCGCCATTGACCAGGCAGCCGATGTTGCCATCAAGGCTGATGTAGGCCAGATCGAACTTGGAGGCCTCGATCTCGTCCGCATCCTCCTCGTCGAGGTCGCGGAACTCGACGATCTCAGGGTGACGGTAGAGTGCGTTGGCGTCGAAGTTGAACTTGGCGTCCAGCGCCTTGATGTTGCCGTTGCCTTCGAGGATGAGCGGGTTGATTTCCGCCAGCGAAGCATCGGTCTCCATGTAGCAGGTGTACAGCCGCTTGAGCGCGTCGATCGCCATGGCGACCGAGGCCTCAGGCACGCCAATGCCACGCGCCAGGTTCTCGGCCTGAGCGTCGGTCAGGCCGACCAGCGGGTCAACGAATTCCTTGAGGATCTTCTCGGGCGTGCTGTGCGCAACTTCCTCGATGTCCATGCCACCTTCGGAAGAGGCCATCATGGCGACCGACTGCGTACCCCGGTCGGTCAGCGCAGCGACGTAGTATTCCTTCTGGATGTCGGCACCTTCCTCGATCAGCAGCCGGCGCACCTTCTGGCCTTCGGGCCCGGTCTGGTGCGTGACAAGCTGCATGCCGAGGATGTCGCTGGCGTACTGGCGCACTTCGTCAATGGAGCGGGCCACTTTCACGCCGCCGCCCTTACCGCGGCCGCCGGCGTGAATCTGGGCCTTCACCACCCACACCTTGCCGCCAAGCTCTTCCGCTGCCTTGACCGCCTCATCAACGGAGAAGCAGGGAATACCGCGCGGTGTGACGACGCCGTACTTCCTCAGTAGTTCTTTTGCCTGATACTCATGAATCTTCATGGTTGCCCTTCGATCGAAGTCACGACGGCATGCCCGTCGCAAACAGGTTGATGGCATGCTTCGGGGCGTGCAGCCCCACGACAGGCGTCGTCTCCCTCGACCGCCACCCACCGCACCTGACCAGCGACGCTGGTCTGACTTTACGGCATGCACGCTGAAGTACGTGGTTACCGTAAGACCCCATAATTATAACCAGTTTTGCGCAGTGCACCGTACCTGCATCCCGCGCGCTTCAGCCCAGCCCGTCCACCTTGCGATACCACTTGGGGTAGTAGCGGCGCACCGCCTCCGCCGAGCTTTCGAGGGCATGACAACGATCGAGCTGAAAAGGCTTCTCGCGGGTGTCCTCATTGTCCCGACGCAATGAGGCCACGGTCTGGATGGCCGCCGTGGGAAGCGAGGCAAGCAACTCGGTCAGGTGTGTACATCCGCGTACATCAGCGAACATCTCCCCGACCGTACGCCGGAAGCCACGTACCAGATTGAGCCCGACCAGACGCGCATAGGCTGGGCCAATGGTGTCGCAATACCCGGGATAAGGCACGCCATCCGAGCACGCGAAAGCCTCAGTGATATTGAAGTCCCCATCGAAGGCGAGCCTGATGCGCATCAGGTGTACAGGGACGCCGGCGGGACGCAACCCGGACGCAATGGGATAGTCGATATCCTTGACGTCGGTCAGCGAGGCGTCGATCTCGTAGCGACCATCTTCGCGCAGGAAACCCTCAAGCTCGATGCGTCTGCCATGCAGGCGCCGGCGGGGCAAGGCAGGTTCTGGTAACGGCATCGTCTTTTGGCGTACGCAGGCGTATGGGGAAGCAGATCTTAACCGATCCTGATTGTGGCGGACATGGATGTCGCCGCACATCACAGCGCTCAGCTTCACACTTCGCGCCACTCACCCCGGCGGAGTGCTCAATACATCACGACAGCATGAAATCACCTCGCGGATGCTGTTACAGTCGCTGGAACCGTGCCAGAGAGTCTGTTAAAAGTGCTCCTTTCGACGAACCCACCGCCGGACGCGCGGAGAATGAGAAAAACTCGGATCCCCTTTGCAGCGGCGCTGGCTTTGGCTGCCCTCTCCGTCCCCTCTCCCGCGAGTGCCAACACACTCGGAGAGGTGCTGTCCGTGTCGGCGCTCGGCGCCCCCTTCCGTGCCGAAATCCGTTTGCTCGGGGACAGCAGCACAGCCTCGGCCGACTGTCTCCGCCTGGGCGCTGCCGGAGAACGCAGGGACGGTCCGCCCTGGCTGACGCAGGCCAGCGTGCGCGTGACGGACAAGCCATCGCCTCGCCTCATCGTCAGCGGCGCACAGGCTGTGCACGAGCCCACGCTGAAGCTCGCGATCGAAGACCTCTGCGCGAATCGACTGCGGCGCGAATACACCCTGCTGTTGTCTCATCCTGAAGCAGGCCTCGCTGCCCTGGCCTCTGCCCAGGACAATCAGCATCAAGGCCTGAGTGCACTCGAGGACGCCCCCGACAAGCGCCCCGCGTCGAAGTCAGACCGTTTGACTGCGGCCGATGATGGCGCCGCGAAAGCAGTCGCAGCGACCGCGGCAGGCAGCAGCACGACAGCAGATGCGGCCAGCTTGCGTAGACTCACGGTGGCGATCGATCGCAGCATCGCCGCGGAGATGGAGTTATTGGCACGAATCCGGGATCTTGAGGAAGCCCGCGTCCGTGTCGAGGCTCGCATCCAGGCGCTCGGCTCAGTGCTGGAAGCCGCTGCATCCAGCACGAACGACTCCGTCGTGCCGCCACCAGACGCTGCGTCGAGCACCCGCCCGCCTGCGCAGACCGGCACTACGCCCACTGCCACGGCCGATATCGACACCGACTCCGATACGACCGACTCCCATACGAATACCGAGTTCAACGATCGCTACCTGCTCATCGGCCTTGTCCTGGGCGTGCTGCTGCTGGCGCTCATGCTGCGCCGCCGCACGAAACAGAGCCCCTCTCCACGCTCAACCCGAGCGCCGGCGCCGACGACCCTGCACGCCCCTGCTGCTGCCAACAGCACCCCAGAGATTTCCAGCAAGGACAAGCTGAGCCAGCCTGCCGCGACGAGCCCCGCGGTGGTCGAGGGCACGGTGGACTGGAGTCTTCCCGACGTCCCGGCGAGCACACCAAAAGCCGATTACGGCTCCCCTGTCGAGCAGGCCGAGGAACATCAGTCTGCGGTCGAACTCGCAGACATCATGATGAGCTTCGGCCGACTGCATGGGGCCGCAGACACGCTTGCCGAATTCATCCAGAGCAATCCCAAACAGGCGGTGACGCCCTGGCTGAAGCTGCTTGAGGTCTATCGCGCTGCAGGACTGCGCGCGGAATTCGATGCCATGGCAAAGGAGTTCAACAAGACCTTCAACGTCATCACCGTCACTTGGGACAACTACGACGACCTGCGCATGAATGCAGTGTCGGTGGAGCACATGCCGCACATCATCGCGTATATCGAGCAGAACTGGCGCACGCGCGAATGCCAGGTCTATCTGCAGCGCCTGCTGCGTGATAATCGCGCTGGCACACGCATGGGCTTTCCCTTCAGCGTCATTGACGACATCCTGATGTTGTCTGCCGTACTGGAAGAAGAACTCGGCCCGGCCCTGCCGCCAGCGGGCACCGCCCGTGCCCGCACTGAATGACGACAGGCCTCAGACCGGATTGGGCAGATCGACGAAATCCGCTTTGAGGCCAAACTCGGTCTCGAGATAGGCGGCAATCGCGAGCGCGCCGTAGCGCTCGGTGGCGTGATGGCCAGCAGCGATATAGGGGATGCCGGTTTCGCGCGCAAGGTGCACCGTCGGCTCGGAAATCTCCCCCGACACGAACACGTCCGCCCCCGTGGCAATGGCCTGCTCGAAGTAAGCCTGCGCACCGCCGGTGCACCACGCGACCCGACGCACGACGCGCGCGCCATCGCCCACCAGCAAGGGCTCACGCCCCAGCCTCGCCGCCAGCGAGCGGGCGATCTGCGCCGCTGTCCCGTGCGCCTGTGCGGGGCGACCGAACCAGCCCAGCTCCTGCTCCGCGAACCGTCCTTCGGCGCACCAGCCCATCAGCTTGCCAAGCTGGGCGTTGTTGCCATGGTGCGCATGTGCGTCCAGCGGCAGGTGGTAGGCAAGCAGGCTGATGTCATTGGCCAGCAGGCTCTTCAGGCGCTGGCGGCGAATGCCATTGATGCGGCCATCCTCACCTTTCCAGAAGTATCCGTGATGAACGAACACGGCGTCATAGCCACCGCATACCGCCAGGTCGAGCAGCGCCTGGCTGGCCGTCACCCCGCATAGAACCCGTACGACTTCGGGCCGACCTTCCACTTGCAAACCGTTTGGGCAATAATCCTTGAAGCGCGAAGCCTCGAGCATTGCGTCCAGATGCGCGACAAGCTCGACAAGTTGCATGCGACCTCCCTTCCAGTCCCGGTCCGGCCGGCGACGCTGTTCACCAGGCTCAACCGCCTTTCGAGTCCACCATTATGCGCCGTCTGTGGCTCATCTTTGCCCAGGCTGTGACGATCAGCCTCGCTGCGCTGTTCGTGCTCAGCACCCTCAAGCCGGGTTGGCTGCGCGAATCTGCGCCCGCAGCCGTCGTGGCAATACTCGAAGCGCCGGCCGGCAATGGCAGCCCCGCGCCGGCGGCCGGCTCCTACTCGGCGGCTGCGCAGCGCTCCATGCCCGCGGTCGTTCATATCTTCACCAGCATGACCGGCGCCAGCCCGAATCATCCCCTGCAAGATGATCCGGTGTTTCGTCATTTCTTTGGAGAACGTCCTGACAACGGAGGCAGTCAGCGCCAGGCCGGGCTGGGCTCCGGGGTCATCGTCAGCCCGGATGGATACGTCGTCACCAACAACCATGTAATCGAGATCGCCGACCAGATCGAGATCGCGCTCAATGACGGGCGCAAACTCAGCGCGCACATGATAGGGCGCGATCCGGAAACGGATCTGGCCGTACTCAAGATCGACACCGACGCACAACTACCGGTGATCACCCTCGCCGGTGGCGACGCCCTGACCGTGGGTGACGTGGTGCTGGCGATAGGCAACCCTTTCGGGGTCGGGCAGACGGTGACCATGGGCATTGTATCGGCGCTCGGGCGCAGCCAGCTGGGCATCAACACATTCGAGAATTACATCCAGACCGACGCCGCAATCAACCCGGGGAACTCCGGCGGCGCGCTGGTGGACAGCGCGGGGACCCTGGTGGGCATCAACACCGCGATCTATTCGCGCTCAGGCGGCTCACTGGGCATCGGCTTCGCAATCCCGGTGTCGATCGTGCGCAATGTGCTCGAGCAGATCGTGAGCACCGGCGAGGTCACGCGCGGCTGGGTGGGCGTGGAAATCCAGGACATCACGCCGGAACTGGCGCAGTCCTTCGGCCTGCGCGACACCCGCGGCGCCTTGATTGCAGGCGTGCTGCGCGCGAGCCCTGCCGAGCGCGCAGGCATCCTGCCGGGAGACGTGCTGATCGCGGTGAAGGGTGAGCCTGTACGCGACCCGCGCGCGATGCTCGACATGGTCGCGGCCCTGCCACCTGGGCACAAGGCGGAGTTTCGCGTTGTACGCGGCGAGTCCGAGCTCGACTTGAATGTCGAGGTCGGACGCCGCCCGACTCCGGCCGCCAAGCGTTGAACCTGCCCTCGTCTGGCGCTCGTTGCTCCAGCGCGCAAGTCCTGAATGCTCAGCGCTTGTCGCCGCCTTCGCCGGCTTCGATGCGGTCAAGCTCGCTGTCCATGTCCTCGATCGAAGGTGCCGCATAGGCGGGCTCTGCCGCGCTCGGCGCGGTCTTCGTCATCCAGTTGGCAAGGACGATGCCGAGCTCGTACAGCAGGCACATGGGCACCGCCAGCATCAGCTGGGAGATGACGTCAGGCGGCGTCACGATCGCGGCAATGACAAAGGCGCCAACGATCACGTAGGGGCGCGCGGCGCGCAGCTTCGCCACGTCGACGATGCCCGCCTTGGTGAGCAGGATCACGGCCACCGGGACTTCGAAAGTGATGCCGAACGCGAGGAACATCGACATTACAAAGGACAGGTATTGCTCGATGTCTGGCGCGGGGGTGATGCTCTTCGGGGCGAATTCGGCAATGAACTTGAACACCATGCCGAACACGAAGAAATAGCAGAACGCCATGCCGATCATGAACAGCAGGGAACTGCCCGCGACCAAGGGCAGGGCGAGGCGCTTCTCGTGAGAGTAGAGCCCGGGTGCGATGAAGGCCCACACCTGGTAGAGCACCCAGGGCAAGGACAGCACGAAGGCGACCATCATGGTCACCTTGACCGGTACGAAGAAGGGCGTCACCACGCCGGTGGCAATCATCTGCGTGCCGGCCGGCAAGGTGTCCATCATCGGCTTGGCAAGGATGTCGTAAATATCGCCTGCCCACGGCATCAGGCAGACGAAAACAACCACCACCACGAGCAGCGCACGAATCAGACGGTCGCGCAGTTCGATGAGGTGGGAGATGAAGGTTTCCTGTTGAGTGCTCATGTTGCGCTCTTGTCGGCCACGTCGACGGCGCCGGGGAGCTGACGGCTGACGGCATCAAGCCCGGGTTTGACTTCGACTGCGGCAGCCTGCTCGGGAAGGGCTGAGCTCACCGCCGACCGAGCGAGAAGCTGCGAGGCTGGGACCGCGCTCACAGCCGGGGTGGGGGCCGGGGTGGGCGCTGCAGCATCGGGCGCAGCCACATCGGACGTAGTGGTGTCAGGGAGGGCAGAGCGCACTTCGTCCGCTGTGCGGTGCATCTCGCTCTCGAGGTTGGCCGCGTTCGACCGTACCGCGCTCTCGAGCTCCTGCGCCTGCTGCTTGACCTGCTGCTGCAGCGCCTTCAGCTCCTCGAGTTGCATCTCACGCTGAATGTCGGATTTCACATCCGACACATAACGCTGGACCCGCCCAAGCAGAAGACCCGCCGTGCGCGCGACCTTGGGCAAGCGCTCAGGGCCGACCACCACGAGCATCACCACACCAATCAAGATGAGTTCAGAAAAACCGAAGTCGAACATGTTTCGCCGCTAGATATGCCCGCACGCCATGCCCGCACGCTGCGAGCGTGCAGCATGAAAACGAAAGGGCGCTCCTTTCAGGGCGCCCCCTCTCCATCAAGAGGCAAGCTTCAGGAAACCGTCTTGTCGACTTTTTCCCGTGCCTCGCCGTCAATTGTCTGCCTGCCGGAGATCGTCTGCTGCGAAGCGTCAACAGAAGCGTCGCCCTCCTTCATGCCATCCTTGAAACCCTTCACTGCGCCACCCAGGTCCGAGCCCATGTTGCGCAGCTTCTTCGTGCCGAACACCAACAGGACAATGACCAGCACGATGAGCCAGTGCCAGATGCTGAATGAACCCATACCGCTCTCCTTAATGCTTCAACATGGGCGGCAGGGGATGCGGGCCGCCCACAACGTGAAGGTGCAGATGATACACCTCCTGCAAACCGACTCTTCCGGTGTTCACGATGGTGCGAAAACCGTCCGTACACCCTTGTTCGCGGGCGATGCGGGCCGCCGTCACCATCAGACGCCCCATCGCTGCCTCATGTTCCGCAGTCAGCTGTGCCATCGAGTCCACGTGCACCTTGGGAACGATCAGCACATGAACCGGTGCAACAGGGTTGATGTCATGAAAAGCGAAGACGTGCTCGTCTTCAAAGACCTTCTTCGACGGGATCTCGCCGCGAACGATACGACAGAAGATGCACTCGCTCATTGCGCCCCCTCAAGCCGTACGCGACTTTTTCTCGTCGATGCCCGAGACACCTTCGCGCCGACGAAACTCCGCCAGCACGTCTTCAACCGACAAGCCATGATGTGCGACCAGAATCAGCGAATGAAACCACAGATCGGTCACTTCCCGGACAATCTGCAAACGGTCATTGTCCTTCGACGCCATGATGGTTTCAGCCGCCTCCTCGGCAACTTTCTTGCAGATGGCGTCAGTACCCTTCGCATACAGACTGGAAACATAGGAAGAATCAGGGTCAGCCTGCTTGCGCGCGACCAGGGTATCGGACACGCGGCGCAACACTTCGATATCGATCACTTGTAGATCTCCTGCGGGTCTTTCAAAACGGGTTCGACGGCCTCCCAGCGGCCATCGGCGAAATACCTCTGGAAGAAGCAGCTGTGACGGCCAGTGTGGCAGGCGATGCCGCCCACCTGCTCGATCTTCAACAGCACCACGTCGTTGTCGCAGTCGATGCGCAGCTCAAGCACCTTCTGTACATGGCCGGACTCCTCGCCCTTGTGCCACAGCTTGCGCCGCGAACGTGACCAGTACACCGCTTCACCTGTCTCGGCCGTGCGCTGCAGGGCCTCACGATTCATCCACGCAAACATCAACACGTCACCAGTGCACGCTTCCTGCGCAATCACCGGCACCAGACCGTGCTCATCCCACTTGATCTCATTGAGCCAGTTCACACTCGCACTCACAGCCTCACCTCGATCCCACGTGCCCGCATCAACTCCTTGGCCTCGCGCACCGTATGCTGACCGAAATGGAAGATGCTCGCCGCCAGCACCGCATCGGCACGCCCCTCGGAGACGCCCTCGACGAGATGCTCCAGGCTCCCCACGCCACCACTGGCGATCACCGGGATACGCACCGCGTCCGACACCGCACGCGTGAGCGCCAGATCGAAACCACTTTTTGTTCCGTCCCTGTCCATGCTCGTGAGCAGGATCTCACCCGCTCCCAGCGCTTCGACCTTGATTGCCCACTCAATGGCGTCCAGTCCGGTGTTCTTGCGCCCGCCGTGGGTAAAGACTTCCCACTTCCCCGCGCCGGTCTGCTTCGCATCGATGGCCACCACAACGCACTGGTTACCGACCTTGCTCGAGACATCGTGCACCAGCTGTGGGTTGTTCACCGCTGCGGTATTCATGCTCACCTTGTCCGCGCCGGCGTTGAGCAGCCGACGCACGTCATCGACCACGCGCACGCCGCCGCCGACGGTGAGCGGGATGAACACCTGCTCGGCAACCTGCTCGACAATGTGCAGGATGATGTCGCGATCATCGGAGCTCGCCGTGATATCGAGAAAGGTAAGCTCGTCCGCGCCCTGTTCATCGTAGAGGCGGGCGATCGCGACCGGGTCACCCGCATCGCGCAGGTCAACGAAATTGACGCCCTTGACCACGCGCCCAGCGCTTACGTCCAGACAGGGAATGATGCGTTTGGCGAGCATCAGCGGGGTCCGGTAGAGAAGGTCATGCGGAGCGCTCCCCGAGCTCGTCCGCGCGCTTCTGCGCGGCGGCAAAGTCGAGCGTACCCTCGTAGATGGCGCGCCCGGTGATCGCCCCCATGATGCCTTCGTCCTCGACTGCGCACAGCGCGTCAATGTCGCGCAGGTCGGTGATGCCACCGCTGGCAATCACCGGGATGCGCAGCGCGCGCGCGAGGCGAACGGTGGCTTCGATGTTGACCCCCGACAGCATGCCGTCGCGGCCGATGTCGGTATAAATGACTGATTCGACGCCGTAATCCTCGAACTTCTTCGCCAGGTCGACAACATCATGGCCGGTGAGCTTGGACCAGCCGTCCACCGCCACCTTGCCATCCTTCGCGTCCAGACCGACGATGATGTGCCCGGGAAAGGCACTGCAGGCATCGTGCAGAAAGCCCGGATTCTTCACCGCCGCCGTGCCGATGATGACGAAACTGATGCCGTTGTCGAGGTACTTTTCGATGGTATCCAGGTCGCGGATTCCGCCTCCCAGTTGCACCGGAACATCGTCGCCGACTTCGTCGGTAATGGCGCGTATGGCAGCACCGTTCTTGGGCTTGCCCGCAAAGGCACCGTTGAGATCCACCAGGTGGAGGCGGCGGGCGCCGGCGTCGAGCCAGTGCCGTGCCATGGCACCGGGGTCTTCGGAAAACACCGTGGCGTCGTCCATTTCGCCTTGCTTCAGGCGAACACAGTGACCGTCCTTGAGGTCGATTGCAGGAATGAGCAGCATACCGGGATCTGAAATGGAGTGAGTCTGGAGGATGGGACCGGCGCTCAGGGCTGCCAGCGGATGAAGTTCGCCAGCAACCGAAGACCGGCTGCTGCGCTCTTTTCAGGGTGAAACTGGACTGCGAAGATGTTAGCCCGCGCTACCGCGCTGGTAAAGCGCACACCGTAATCGGTCTTGGCTGCACTCAAGCTGTCGTCGGCCGGCGCAACGAAGTAACTATGCACGAAGTAGAAGCGCTCGCCATCGGCGATGCCGTCCCACAGCGGGTGCGCTCCACCTTGCCAGACTTCATTCCAGCCCATGTGCGGCACCTTGAGATGACTGCCGTCAGCGGCGCGCATCTGCGCATCGGGAAAGCGCAGCACCTCACCTGCAAGGATGGCGAGGCAGGACACATCGCCTTCTGCGCTATGCTCGAACAGCATTTGCTGACCGATGCAGATCCCCAGGAAAGGCTTGCTCGCCGCCGCATCCAGCACCGCAGGACGCAGACCACGGGCGTCGAGCTCACGCATGCAATCGGGCATCGCGCCCTGGCCCGGAAAAACCACGCGCTCGGCCGCGGCAACACGCGCCGGATCCGAGGTAATGAAAACTTCGTGACCGGGCGCCACATGCTCGATCGCCTTCGCGACCGAGCGCAGGTTGCCCATGCCGTAATCGATGATGGCCACAGTGGTCATCGGCTTGACTCGCTCTTGAACATGACGGCGCCTGCTTCACACCGCAAAGCGCACTCGCTCAGAGTGCACCCTTGGTGGAAGGGATCGTGCCGGCAGCACGCTCATCAGGCTCGGCCGCCATGCGCACGGCACGGGCAAAGGCCTTGAACACGGACTCACACTGGTGATGGGCATTCTCGCCGCGCAGGTTGTCGATATGCACGGTGACACCGGCATGATTGACGAAGCCCTGGAAGAACTCACGCGCGAGGTCGACATCGAAATTGCCGATGCGCGCGCGGGTGTAATCGACGAAGTAGTGCAGACCCGGACGGCCGGAGAAGTCCACCACCACACGGGTCAGCGCTTCATCGAGCGGGACGTAGGCGTGACCGTAACGTCGCAGCCCCTTCTTGTCGCCAATGGCCTTGGCAAAGGCCTGTCCGAGCGTGATGCCGACATCTTCGACGGTATGATGATCGTCTATGTAGGTATCGCCTTCACAGCGGATATCGAGGTCAATCAGCCCATGGCGGACGATCTGGTCGAGCATATGGTCAAAAAAAGCAACGCCGGTGTCGAGCGTTCCCTTTCCCGTGCCATCGAGGTCGATGCGTACGGATATCTTGGTTTCAAGTGTGTTGCGAGTGACTTCGGCTTGCCGCATGGCTGGCTACTGGCTCAAGAGTTGCAGGACTTGAGCATGATAACATCGCCCGACAAAATGACTGCAGCGCGCGGCCTGCCGCGCAACACCTCCCGGCATCACACCGCCGCGCTGCACCGATTCGCCCCCGAAACCCCTACAGCAGACAGAACATGAGCCGCTACTGGAGCGCCGTCGTCCACGGCCTGACCCCTTACGTTCCCGGCGAACAGCCCAAACTCGACGACCTGGTCAAGCTCAACACCAACGAGCACCCCTACGGACCGTCGCCAAAGGCGCTGGAGGCGATCCGCGCCGCCACCAGCGACGCACTGCGCCTCTATCCCGACCCCAACGCCGATGCGCTGAAGGCAGCGCTCGCCAAACGCCACGGGCTGCAAACAAAGCAGATCTTCGTCGGCAACGGCTCGGACGAAGTGCTGGCTCACACCTTCATGGCCTTGCTGAAGCAGGACAGGCCGCTGTGGTTTCCCGACATCACTTACAGCTTTTACCCGGTGTATTGCGGGCTGTACGGCATCGAGCAGCGCACGATCCCGCTCGCGGACGACTTCTCCATCAAGGTCGAGGACTACCTGCCTCAAGGCAGCGAACGCCCGGGCGCGATCATCTTCGCCAACCCCAACGCCCCGACCGGCCGCCTGCTGCCGCTGCAAGCCGTTGAACGCATTGTCGCTGCCAACCAGGATGGGGTGGTGGTGGTCGATGAGGCCTATGTGGATTTTGGCGGCGAGAGCGCGATCAGCCTGATCGATCGCTATCCGAACCTGCTGGTGGTGCACACTTTCTCCAAGAGCCGCTCGCTCGCCGGCCTGCGCGTGGGGTTCGCCGCTGGCCATGCCGACCTCATCGACGCCCTGGAGCGGGTGAAGGACAGCTTCAATTCCTACCCGCTCGACCGCCTGGCGATCGCCGGCGCGGTGGCCTCGGTCGAGGACGAGGCCTTCTTCCAGGAGAGTTGCAACAAGGTGATCGCAACACGCGAGACCCTGGTCAAGGAGATGCAGGCGCTGGGTTTTGAGGTCCTGCCCTCGGCAGCGAATTTCATCTTCGCTCGCCACCCCGAGCGCGACGGCGCGGAATTGACCGCCGAACTGCGCAAGCGCGCGATCATCGTGCGCCACTTCAAGGCGCCGCGCATCGATCAGTTCATGCGCATCACGATAGGCACGGACGCGCAGTGCGCACTGCTTGTCGGTGCGCTGAAGGACATTCTCGGGCAGTGAAGGAGCGAGGATGGACAGGACCTTGCAGAAAGGCCTGCACCGTCCCCCAGAACTGGCTCCCAAGTCAGCCCGAGGCGGCCGTGGCATCCCTGGCGCAGACGAGGACTGTCTGAGCCCGCAGGGCGAGTTCCGCAGCCTGCAGAAGGGATGCCACGGCCGCCTCGGGCGGAGCGCAAGCCACCGCGCGGCGCCCTCTTGTCAAAGCCCCTGCCCAATACAACAAACAATACGCAGCCAAAAAGAAACAAAAGCCTTCGATTCGCCGGCGCTGCGCAGGGTATTCGTTGCAGGCTGCGGAACTCGCTCGCTTTGCTCGCTCAGACAGTCCTCGCCTGCGCCACGAACACCCTGCACATCACCGGCTTGGTCGGTGCAGGTGCGAACCGCATCACCGGCTTGGCCGGTGCAGGTGCGAACATCGGGGCGCGACTGCACGAGGTCAAAGCCAGGCCCGGACCCAGGCCCGCGCTCACCCATCCCGTCAGTCCTTGAGCCGCATCTCCGCGGAGCGCGCGTGGGCCTGCAAGCCCTCGCCGTGGGCGAGGATGGACGCCACCTTGCCCAGATGCTGGGCGCCGGCCTGCGAAATGTTGATGATGCTGGTGCGCTTCTGGAAGTCGTAGGTGCCCAGCGGCGACGAGAAGCGTGCGCTGCGCATCGTCGGCAGCACGTGGTTCGGCCCGGCGCAGTAATCGCCCAGCGCCTCCACCGCCCAATGACCCACAAAGATCGCACCGGCATGACGGATGTGATCAATCCAGGCCTCGGCATCCTCCAAAGCCAGCTCCAGATGCTCGGGCGCGATGCGGTTGGCGATGGTGCAGGCCTGCTCCAGACTATCGACGTGGATCAACGCCCCCCGGTTCGCCAGCGACTTCGCGATCGTCTCGCGGCGCGGCATGGTCGGCAGCAGGCGGTCGATTGCGGCGTGCACCGCATCAATGAAACCCGCGTCAGTGCACAGCAGGATGGACTGCGCCAGTTCGTCATGCTCGGCCTGAGCGAACATATCCATCGCCACCCACTCGGCGTGGCCGGAACCATCCGAGATGATCAGGACCTCGGACGGACCCGCCACCATGTCGATGCCGACCGTACCGAAGACGCGGCGTTTGGCCTCGGCCACGTAGGCATTGCCCGGGCCGACGATCTTGTCCACCTGAGGAATGGTCTGCGTGCCGTAAGCAAGCGCGCCCACCGCCTGTGCCCCACCGATGGTGAACACCCTATCCACACCGGTGATCGCCGCGGCGGCCAGCACCAGCGCATTTTTCTCCCCACCCGGCGTAGGCACCACCATGATCAGCTCGCCAACCCCTGCCACCTTGGCCGGGATCGCATTCATCAGCACCGAACTCGGATAGGATGCCCGCCCGCCCGGCACATACAGACCGACGCGATCGAGCGCCGTCACCTTCTGCCCCAACCGGGTGCCGTCGGCCTCGGCAAACTCCCAGGACTCCAGCTTCTGGCGCTCGTGATAGGCCCGCACCCGTTCGGCGGCGACCATCAGCGCCTCACGCTGCACCAATGGCAAGCTGTCCAGCGCAGAGTGCAGCTCCGCCTGCGGCAGTTCGAGCTGCGCCATCGATGCAACATCAAGCCCGTCGAAGCGCCGTGTGTACTCGACCACCGCAACATCACCCGTGGATCGCACCGCACGGAGGATTTCGCTGACCGCCGCGTCGATGCGCTCGTCGGCCTCGGAGGCGAAGGCCAACAGGGCGTCGAGCGTGCTCATGAATTCGGGCGCACGCGCATCAAGGCGGCGGATGGGCGTCTGGCTCATGGGCAGCTCCTCAGGGTTTGACCGCGCCGGCGAAAGCGTCGAGCACCGGCTGCAAGAGCTCGCGCTTGAGCTTGAGCGAGGCCTGGTTGACGATCAAGCGTGCGCTGATCGGCATGATGTCCTCAACCTCTTCCAGGTTGTTGGCACGCAAGGTGCCCCCGGTCGACACCAGATCGACGATCGCATCCGCCAGCCCGACCAGCGGCGCCAGCTCCATCGAGCCGTACAGCTTGATCAGATCGGCGTGCATGCCCTTGCCGGCAAAATGCGCCTTGGCAGCGTTGATGTATTTGGTGGCGATACGGATGCGCCCGCCCGGCCGCGTCGCCGCAGCGTAGTCGAAACCCTTTTGCACAGCCACGCACAGTCGACAGGCGGCAATGTTGAGATCGAGCGGCTGGTACAGACCTGCGCCGCCATGTTCGAGCAACACATCCTTGCCAGCGATGCCGATGTCGGCCGCGCCGTACTGCACGTAAGTGGGCGTGTCGGTGGCACGCACGATGACCAAGCGCACATCGGGCCGATTGGTGCCGATGATGAGCTTGCGCGATGATTCGGGGTTGTCGGTGGGGACGATGCCGGCCGCCGCCAGCAGCGGCAGCGTCTCTTCAAAGATGCGCCCCTTGGAGAGGGCAAGCGTGATGCTGGACACGGCGAAAAACCTTGTTCGTTCGGGATGACATTGTAACCCGGCGCCGCTTCTGTTAACCTTCAGAGGACGGGCTGAATCGCAGGTGGCGGTTCGGCCTTTTCTTTTGTCGTGGCGCTCCGCCGACACGCCTACTGCGCAGGAATTCGCAACATGAAACCGTCGATCATCGTCTCCAGCAACGACCTCGAGCGCCTCGAGGGCCTCCTCACCCTGCCCCCGTTCCGCAGCCGCAGCGATCTCGACGGACTGCGCGCAGAACTGGAGCGCGCCGATGTGCGCGAGCCGCAGGACATGCCCGCTGATGTCATCACCATGAACAGCCGCGCCCGCTTTCTCGAGGTCGGTACGGGACGCGAATACGAGCTCACCCTCGCCTATCCGAAGGACGCGAATGCCGAAGCTCAGCGCGTATCGATCTTCTCGCCGGCCGGCAGCGCCCTGCTCGGCTTGACGGCTGGCCAGTCCATCGACTGGAGCACGGGCGAAGGCAAGGCGCTGCACCTGAAGGTACTGGAAGTCACCTGGCAGCCTGAAGCGAACGATCAGTTCGACCTCTGAGCCCACCCCCGCACACGTGCGGGCGCACCCAGGTGATCACAGCAGGCAAGAACGCGCCCTCACGGGCGCGTCCGTCGTCTACTTCACGCGCCTGACGCGGGCGCCCAGCGCCGCGAGCTTGGACTCCAGCCCCTCGTAACCACGATCGAGGTGATAGATGCGCTCGATGAGGGTCTCACCTTCAGCCACCAGCCCCGCCACCACCAGGCTGGCCGAGGCGCGCAGGTCGGTCGCCATCACGGTGGCGCCCTGCAGACGATCCACACCCTGCACCAGCGCCGTATTGCCGTCGATGCGGATATCCGCACCCAGGCGCTGCAGTTCCACCGCGTGCATGAAGCGATTCTCGAAAATCGTCTCCCGGATCATCGCCACGCCCTTGGCGACGCAGTTGATGGCCATGAACTGCGCCTGCATGTCGGTCGGAAACGCGGGATAGGGTGCGGTGCGCAGACTCACCGCATTCAGTCGCGCCGGCGCGCGCAGGCGGATGGCATCGGGCTCGGAAACCACCTCGCAGCCGGCCTCCGTCAGCTTGTCGATGACGGCGTCGAGGTAGTCGGAGCGGGTACCGGTGAGGCGCACCGACCCACCACTGGCCGCCGCCGCACACAGATAGGTACCGGTTTCGATGCGGTCGGGCATGATGCGATGGGTCGCGCCATGCAAACGCGCAACGCCACGGATGCGGATCACATCCGAGCCCGCACCCGACACCTGCGCGCCCATTGCCACCAGACAGTTCGCCAGATCGACGATTTCAGGTTCGCGCGCGGCATTCTCGATGATGGTCTCGCCATCGGCGAGCGTGGCCGCCATCATCAGGTTCTCGGTCCCGGTCACGGTGACCATGTCGGTGAACAAGCGCGCGCCCTTCAGGCGCGAGACGGTGGCGTGCACATAACCATGCTCGACCCGCAGCTCGGCACCCATCGCCTGCAGGCCCTTGATGTGCTGATCCACCGGACGCGCGCCAATCGCACAGCCGCCGGGCAAGGACACTCGCGCCTCGCCACAGCGCGCCACCAGCGGCCCGAGCACGAGGATCGAGGCGCGCATGGTCTTCACCATCTCGTAGGGCGCGACCGGATTGTTCAACCCCGAGGCGTCGAGCGTGACCGTGTCTGCCTCACGCGCTACCTTCACCCCCATCTGCGCGAGCAGCTCAAGCAGCGTGCCGATGTCCTTCAACTGCGGCACGTTGGTAAAGGTGACCGGCTCGGCGGTCAGCAAGGCCGCGCACAGGATGGGCAAGGCCGCATTCTTGGCGCCCGAGATGGCGATCTCACCCGACAGGTGGGTACCGCCCTGGATCAACAGCTTGTCCATGTCGGCCTCACATGCCCAGCTCGCCGCGACCTTCTTCCCATTGCGCAGGCGTCAGGGTCTGCAGCTGCAGTGCATGGATCTCGTTACCCATCAACGCTCCCAGGGTGGCATAGACGGCCTGATGCTGGCGTACGCGCAGCTTGCCCTCGAATGCGGCGCTGACCACCACACCGGTGAAGTGCACACCATCATCGCCTTCGATGGCAACGAAGTCGCAGGGCAGGCCCTGCTCGATCAGACGCTTGATCTCGCTTGCTTCAAACATGATTCAATCCTTTACGACCGCAGCTTGTAGCCTCGCGCAAGCATGGCGAGGGTGAGCGCCGCGAGGCACACAAAACAGGCGGACACCACGCCCAGCGACAGCCAGGGAGAAGCGTCCGATTGACCAAAGAAACCATAACGAAACCCGTCAATCATGAAGAAGAACGGGTTGAAATACGACACGTCCTGCCACAGCTGCGGCAGCGAGCGAATCGAATAGAAAACGCCGGAGAGCATTGTCAGCGGCATGATGAGAAAGTTCTGGAACGCGGCGAGCTGATCGAACTTGTCGGCCCAGATGCCGGCAATGACGCCAAACGAACCCATGATCCCGCCGCCCATCAAGGCAAAGACCAGCACCCACAGCGGATTGGCGATGCTCTGCTCGACGAAGGGCATGGACACCAGGAGCACGCCCGTACCGACGAACAGGCCACGCAATGTAGCTGCGAGGACGTAGGCGGCATAAAACGCCCGGTAGGACAGCGGCGGCAGCAACACGAAGATGATGTTGCCGGTGATCTTGCTCTGGATCAGCGATGAAGAGCTGTTGGCAAAGGCATTCTGCAGCACCGCCATCATCACCAGCCCCGGCACCAGGAAACGGGTGTAAGCCACGTCACCATAGACGGTCACATGCCGGTCGAGCACATGCGAGAAGATGAGCAGGAACAGCAGCGCATTGAGCACCGGCGCACCAACGGTCTGAAAGCCGACCTTGAAAAAGCGCAGCACTTCCTTGTGCAACAAGGTGCGAAAACCGGTCAGGGGCGCATCGGCAGCCATGGGCTGGATGCGGCGCACCGCTGCTGTACTCGGCGGCCTGTGGACCTGCGTCTCAGACACGATGCATGAGCTCCACAAAAACGCGCTCGAGGTCAGGCTCGCCCAAGGCCATCTCGCGCAAGCCCGCGCCCGCTTCACGCAAGCGCGCCAGCACGGCTTCAACCTCGGTGTAGCTGTCGAAATCGAACTCCACCCAACCGTCATCATTGGCACGACCACCGAGCGCAAGCGCGACTTCGGTGTGCTCGACATTGACGCGCAGACTGTGGGTGGCAAAACGACGCAACAGATTATCCGTCGTATCCAGGGCCACCAGCTTGCCGGCCTTGAGCATGGCAATGCGCCCACACAAGGTCTCGGCTTCTTCGAGGTAGTGCGTGGTCAGCACGATGGTATGGCCGTCGCGATTGAGCTCACGCACGAATTGCCACAGCCCCTGGCGCAGTTCCACATCCACCCCCGCAGTGGGCTCGTCGAGCACGATCACCGGCGGCCGGTGCACCAGCGCCTGAGCGACCAGCACGCGCCGCTTCATGCCGCCCGACAAGGTACGCATGTTCGCGCCCGCCTTGTGGCTCAGGTCCAGGCGGGCAAGGACTTCATCGATCCAGTCGTCGTTGTTGCGGATGCCGAAATAACCTGACTGAATGCGCAGCAGCTCGCGCACCGAGAAGAAGGGATCGAACACCAGCTCCTGCGGCACGACGCCAAGATTTCGCCTGGCCTCGCGATAGTCACTGACGACGTCGTGACCCATGATCTCGAGCACACCACTGTCTGGCCGCACCAGGCCGGCGAGCGCTGAAATGAGCGTGGTCTTGCCGGCCCCATTGGGGCCGAGCAGGCCGAAAAACTCGCCCTGCTCGATCTCGAGATCGACCCCAGCGAGCGCCGTGAGCGCGCCATAGTTCTTGGTGACGGCCCGGACGCGGATTGCCGGCATGGTCATCCGGTCGGCTCCAGCGGCAACAGGCTGTCGACACCGTACAAGGCGGCCAGACTGACCAGCCCGGCTGGCAGATTACGCACCGTGATCGTCTGTCCCGCACCACGCGCAGCACGCACCCAGTCCAGAATCAGCGCCAGCGCCGCCGAATCAGCCTCTGTCACCGCCGCCAGATCGACAAGCAGCGGGCCCTTGAGCGCCATGCGCCGCCCCTCCGCGAGCGCCTCAGTGCACGTGAACATCGTCAGTGCACCCTGTGGTGCAAAACTCAGCGGCAAGACGGCAGCGCTCATGAATGCTGCTGCTCGGCCTCGAGCGAACGATTCTTCGCCTCGAGCGACTTGAGCAAGCCCTCCACGCCACCGCTGCGAACCTCATCTGCGAAGCTGCTGCGATAAGTGGTGACGAGACTGACGCCAGCGACGATCACATCGAACACCTTCCAGCCTGCTTCCGACTGCTCCAGCATGTAGTCAATGCCTATGGGCTGCGCACCGCTCTGATGCACTTCGGTCCGCACCTGCACACGCTTGTCGGTGGCGGCAAAACGGGCCGGCTTGAAGGCGACGGTCTGGTCACGATACTGCGTCAGCGCATTCGAGTAAGTGCGCACCAGCAAGGTGCGGAAAGCCTCGGTGAGGCGGACTTGCTGCTCGGCGGAGGCGTCGCGCCAGTCGCGGCCGACAGCCAGCATGGTCATGCGCCGAAAGTCGAAGTGCGGCAGCACCTTGGCATCAACCAACTCCATCACGCGATGCTTCTCACCAGCCCGTAGCGCCTCGTCTGCACGCACGATCTCGAGCACCTCGTTGGTGACCTCGCGCACCAGCACATCGGGCGCCTGCTGCGCCGAAGCCTGCGCCAGCGGCAGCAGCGCGGCGACGAGCACACAGCACAGGGTAATCAACTTCCTGAAACTCATTTCACTCTCCCGTTTGCATCACAAGGCTGGCGAGTCGCTCGCCGTTCACGTTGTCGCCGCCAATGTCATTGAACTCAAGGCGCTCGACCGCGGCCGTCGCGGCGGTATCGACCTCGTCTCCGAGTGCGGGTGCCCGACGCGCGTCAAAATCATCGTACTCACGCATCACGTTGCCATCTGAAATCTTGTATCGACGTTGCTGAAGATAGAAGTCTCGCGAGTAGGCGTATTTGTCTATCGTCGCCTCCTCCAGGGTTTTCCCGGCGCCAAGGAAGGTGGAGCGAACATGTGTGATACGCAGCGCGGTATAGCTGTTGCGCGTCGGCACATGATCAAGCTGCCAGGGGTTGCGCCCCACGTAATCGACCGGCAAGGCCGCCGCATCACGCACGGTCCGCGGCCCGAAGAAGGGCAGCACGATGTACGCGCCCTCACCGACCCCCCAGCGCCCCAGGGTCTGACCGAGATCCTCGTCATGCTTTGGCAGCCCCATCTCGGTGGCGATGTCGATCACACCCAGCAAGCCGAAAGTCGAATTGAAGGCGAAGCGCATCATGTCCGTCAGACCGTCAGCCACCTTGCCCTGCAACAGGTTATTGAGGCCGATCCACGGGTCTTCGAGGTTGCCGATGAAATTGCCCACTCCACTGCGCACGAAGCTGGGGAGCACAAATTCATAGGCCTGGGCGGCGGGCTTGACGACCACCTTGTCGAGCTGCTCATTGAAGCCGAACATGGCGCGGTTGTAGCCTTCGAGCGGGTCGCCGGGATTGCCCGTCGAGGCGCATCCGCTCAGCAAGACCACCGAAGCCGCGAGGGCAAGCGCAGGCTTGCGCGCTGCGCCTGAAGCGGAAATCAGAGCATTCATTGTTGTTATTCTCCAGCAGTGTGCGGTAACAATTTACTGGGCCGCAGGCGCAGCCGCCTTGTCGAACAGGAACTGACCGATGAGCTTCTCGAGCACCACCGCGGACTGGGTCAGGAGCACACGGTCGCCGTCTTTCAGGGGTTCGACGTCGGCACCCGCATCCAGACCGATGTACTGCTCTCCGAGCAGACCGGAGGTCAGGATGGACGCCGAGCTGTCCGCCGGAAACTCGAAACGCTTGTCGATTTCCATCTGCACCAGCGCACGGTAGCTGTCGCTGTCGAAACGGATCGCCTGCACGCGCCCGATGAGCACTCCCGCACTCTTGACCGGGGCGCGCACCTTGAGCCCGCCGATGTTGTCGAAGGGCGCCTCGATACGATAGGTCTCGCTCGCGTTGAGCGCAGAGAAGTTGGCGACCTTGAAGGCCAGAAAAGCCAGTGCAGCGAAGCCGATGGCCACGAAAATGCCGACCCACAGGTCGAGTGCGGTACGACTCATCATTAACCCCGGAACATGAAAGAGGTGAGTACAAAATCGAGGGCCAGAATGACCAGGGCCGAAGTCACAACAGTGCGGGTGATGGCACGCGACACACCTTCGGCCGTGGGCTTGCAATCGTAGCCTTCAAACACCGCAATCAGCGACACCACCACACCGAACACGAAGGACTTGATCACGCCATTGAGCACGTCGTACTCGAACTCGACCGTGGCCTGCATCTGTGACCAGAAGGCGCCATCATCGACGCCGATGACCACGACCGTGATCAGCCAGCCGCCAAAGATGCCCATCGCCGAAAACAGCGCAGCGAGCAAGGGCATGGCCAGCACGCCGGCCCAGAAGCGCGGCGCAACCACACGCGCCAGCGGGTCGACCGCCATCATGTCCATCGCCTTGAGCTGCTCGGTGGTCTTCATCAGCCCGATCTCGGCAGTAATTGCCGAACCCGCACGACTGGCGAACAGCAAGCCCGCAATCACCGGCCCGAGTTCGCGCAACAATGACAGGGCCACCATCACCCCCACCGCATCGGCCGAACCGTAGCGCTGCAAGATGTCGTAGCCCTGCAAGCCAAGCACCAGCCCGACAAACAGTCCGGACACGGTGATGATCAGCAATGAGAGTACACCGCTGAAAAACAGTTCGCGAATGGTCAGATGGATGCGGCGCAGCGACTGACCGGAGGCCAGCAACACGGCAAACAGGAAGCGGGTGATGAAACCGAGCCGCCAGATACCATTGATGGTGAGCTCGCCGATGTGGCGCAGGCCACCGACGATGCCGGCAATCAGTCCGTTCATGGGAGCCTCACGTCGAGCAGGCTGTCGATCGGCGGTGCAGGGTAATGGAAGGGCACAGGGCCATCAGCCTCGGCGTTGACGAACTGATGAACAAAGGGATCGCTCGAGGCGCGGATCTCGTCGGGCGTGCCGCGCGCCACGATGCGCCCGTCCGCAACGAAGTACAGGTAGTCGACAATCTCGAGCGACTCATGCACATCGTGCGTGACCATGATCGAACTGGCGCCGAGCGCATCATTGAGCCGTCGAATGAGCTGCCCGACGATGGCCAGCGAAATCGGGTCCAGCCCGGCGAAAGGCTCGTCGTACAGTACCAGCATCGGATCGAGCGCCACCGCACGCGCCAGAGCCACCCGCCGCGCCATGCCGCCGGACAGCTCACCCGGGCGCAGACCGGCCGCACCGCGCAGACCCACCGCCTGCAACTTCATCAACACCAGATCACTGATCACCGCAGGCGACAGGTCGGTGTGCTCGCGCAAGGGAAAGGCGACATTGTCGAATACGCTCATGTCGGTAAACAGCGCACCGAACTGAAACAGCATCCCCATGCGCCGGCGCAGCGCATACAGCGCGCTGCCGCCCAGCTTGCCGACATCCTGACCATCGACTTCGACCACACCCGCACTTGCCTTCAACTGACCGCCGATCAGACGCAGCAGCGTGGTCTTGCCGCAGCCGCTGCCGCCCATGATCGCCACCACCTGGCCGCGATGCACATTCAGGTCGATGCCGCTGAGCACCGAACGCTCGCCATAGGCGAAGTGGACATCGCGCAAGGAAACGAGAGGGGGGGCACGATCGTCTGTGTTGGCCACGGCTTACGTCTTTGATTGAGAACCGCTCATTCTAGCAGAGGCAGACACACCAGCTCAGCATGGTGCTGCATTGCAACAGCACAACTACCGCACAGCGGGCGAAAAAACCACTGGGGTCCCGCCCCTGCGATCAGCTCAAATTATGGCATAAGGATATTTTCTTTTATCATAAATGCGTTTAGCATTCCCGCATGAGCTTACGTATCGCCTGCCGCACCGCGCTGACGGCCCTTCTGTGCACACTGATGCTGGAAGGCTGCACGGGGCTCGGCAGCCATCAGGCACCCACCGGTCATCTTGACACGACAGCGCACGCAGGCACTTCCGTGGCAGCAGTTCCGACTCCCCACAGCGCCCCCCCGCACGACACCGCCGCTACCCCAGCCGCCGCTGTCACCCCGGCCCCGCCAGCGGCCAGGCTCGAGGCTCCGGAAAAAACCTATTCAGTCGCGGTACACAACATCCCGGTAGCGCAACTCCTGCTTGCCATAGGCCGTGACGCCGAGCTCAACCTCGACCTGCACGAAGGCATCGAAGGTCGCGTCACGCTCAATGCCATCGACCAGACGCTGGCTCAGCTGCTTGCCCGCGTTGCGCGCCAGGCGCCGATCCGCTACGAGATCGTCGCCAATCTCCTCAGCGTTCGTCCGGACTCACCCTTCGTACGCAGCTACGCCCTCGACTACGTCAACCTGAGTCGCACGATGCGCGGCACGGTCGCCACCAGCACCCAGATAGCGACCAGCGGCAGCGGTGCCGACGGTCGCAGCAACGCCGCCGGCAACACCTCGGTCACCCAGATCGAAACCCGCTCGAACAACGACTTCTGGCAATCCGTGTTGAGCAACATCCGCGCCGTGCTCGCCGACAGCAGCAAGGCCGGGCCGCGCTGCGGCACTGAAGATGGCACGGACTGCCACGACAGCGACATCATGATCAACCGCGAGAGCGGACTGGTGATGGTGCGCGCCACTGCCCGCCAGCACGAACAGCTCGCGGCCTTCATCGACGCCGTGCAGCGCGCCTCGCGCCGCCAGGTCATGATCGAGGCCACCATCGTCGAAGTGACGCTGGCCGACGGCTACAAGCAAGGTGTCGACTGGACCCGCCTCGGTCTGCCGGGATGGAACATCCGCCCGCGCGGCAGCGCAGGAGCAGGCACCCCCGCGCCGACGCTGAGTTATGCCTCGGGCAGCACCGAGCTCAAGCTCGAACTACTCGAGACCTTTGGCACCGTGAAGGTGTTGTCGAGCCCACGCCTGTCGGTGCTGAACAACCAGACCGCGATGCTCAAGGTGGTGGAGGAATACGTGTATTTCCTCGTCGATGCCTCCACCACCCAATACGGCGACAGCGAGCGCGAAAAGATCACCGCCACCACCACGCCACAGTCCGTGTCCGTGGGCATGGTCATGTCGGTGACGCCACAGATCAGCGCCACTGGCGACATCACCCTCAATGTGCGCCCGACCATCTCCGGCATCTCCGGTTTCAAGGATGACCCCAACCCCTCGCTACGCAACATCCCCAACCGTGTTCCGCAGATTCGCACGCGTGAAATCGAATCAATGCTGCGCCTGCGCAGCGGCGAGATCGCCGTCCTCGGCGGCCTCATGGAGGACCGCATCGATCACGACACCGGCCGCATCCCGCTGCTGGGCGACGTGCCCGTGCTGGGCGAGCTGTTCACCCGCCGGGACAACGCCGTTCGCCGCACCGAGCTGCTGATTTTCCTGCGTCCCTTGCTGATCGAAGATCCGGGCATCGACGGTGACTACGCGAGCTACGCCGCACACCTGCCAGGTCCTGAGTTTCTCGTCTCCGCGCCCTCGCCCGGCCAACGCAATCTGCCCTCCGTGCCCCTGCGTCCGCTGCTTCTGCCTGCACAACCCGGAGCCGGCCAATGAATGCGCCCTTGAACGCCCCGTTGAACGCTGCCCTGCCCATCGGCCAGCTGCTGCTCGAGGCCCGCCTCATCGGCGCCGACCAATTGCGTGTCGCCCTGCACGAACAGCAACGGCGCAAGCGCCCGCTTGGCCAGGTGCTGGTCGAGCTCGGCTTTCTCAGCGACACCGCCCTGCGTGACGCACTTGCCAGCCATTGCGGCCACGTCAGCGTAGACCTCAGCGACACGCTCGCCGATCCCGCCGCGGTGGCACTCATACCGCAAGCCCTGGCCACCCGGCATCAACTACTGGCGCTGCAATACCGTGCGGCCGAGCGCCACCTCATCGTCGCCACGGCCAGGATCAATGACCTGATCGCGCTTGACCGCCTGCAGGCCGAGCTCGGCCCCGACATCCAGGTCGAGCTGCGCCTTGCCGCCGACGCCGAGCTCAAGCGCGCCATCGAGCGCCACTATGGTCAGGCGGTGGCGATCGACGACATCGTGCGCGAGATCGAGCAGCGCGACAGTCGCGGCGAGGCCCGCATCGGCGCTGGCGCGCGCGATGGCCAGGCGGTGATACGACTGGTCGATGCCATGCTGGCAGAAGCCGTTGCACGCGGCGCCTCCGACCTCCACTTCGAACCCGAAGCCGGTTTTCTGCGCCTTCGCCTGCGCATCGACGGCACCCTGCGTCAGGTGCGCGCCCTGCACAAGTCCTTCTGGCCCGAGCTCGCAGTCCGTCTCAAGGTCATGGCCGGGCTCGACATTGCCGAATCACGCTGCCCGCAGGACGGTCGCATCTCACTGGCGATCGCCGGCCGGCCGATCGATTTCCGCGTCGCCACCCAGCCCACGCTGCACGGCGAGAACATCGTGCTGCGCATCCTCGACCGCGAGAAAGGCATCGTGCCGCTGGCCGCGCTCGGTCTGAGCCCTGCGCAGCGCAGCACGCTCGAGCACATGCTGTCACGCCCGGAAGGCCTGATCCTGGTAACCGGCCCCACGGGCAGCGGCAAGACCACCACGCTGTATTCCATGCTCAACCACCTCAACACCGAGGCGGTCAACATCATGACCCTGGAAGACCCGGTCGAGTATCCGATGGCGCAGATTCGCCAGACTGCGATCGGAGAGGGCACGCGCCTGGGCTTTGCCGACGGCGTGCGCGCCCTGCTGCGACAGGATCCGGACATCCTGCTCGTGGGCGAGATCCGCGACGCCGACACCGCGCAGATGGCCTTGCGTGCGGCCCTGACCGGGCACCAGGTGTTCGCCACCCTGCACGCCAACTCCGCGCTGGGCGCGATCCCGCGCCTGCTTGACATCGGCCTGCGCGCCGACCTGCTCGCCGGCAACCTGTCCGGCATCATCGCCCAGCGCCTGGTGCGCTGCCTGTGTCCGGCCTGTCGCAAGGAAGCCAGCGCGACGGCGGACGAAGCCCACCTGCTCGGTCTGCCTGCCGACGCGCCGCCGCTGTTCGTGCCAGTCGGTTGCGCGGCGTGCGACTTCAGCGGCTACCGTGGTCGCCGCGCGATCATGGAGTTGCTGCACATCGACGCCGCGCTCGACGAACACATCGGCAGCGGCCTGGGCAGCTTGCGCGCGCTGTTACGCACGCGCCATCACCTCAGCCTCGCCGACGACGGCGTACGCCGTGTGCTCGACGGCACCACCTCGGTGGCCGAACTCGCACGCGTCGTGGACCTCGTCGCGCACGCCACCGAAAGGGAACGGAATACATGACCACCTTCCGTTACCGCGCAATGACCAGCGACGGCCGCCACATCCGCGCCGAAATGGACGCGACCGATCTGAGCGAGCTCGAAGCACGGCTCCACAACCAGGGGCTGGTCTTCATCAACGGCGAAGCGCTGCGTACGGCCTCCTGGCTGCGCCCACGCCTGCCGCGCAGCGAACTGATCCACTTCTGCTTTCACCTCGAGCAACTGCTCGAGGCCGGCGTGCCGCCCTTCGACAGCTTGAGCGCGCTGCGCGACGCAACCTCCCATCCACGCATGCGGGCCGTGGTCTCTGCCCTGCTCGCCGACATCGAGCGCGGTCAGCCGCTGTCTGAGGCTGCAGCACGGCAGCCTGCGGTGTTCACGCCGGTCATCACCGCCTTGCTGCGCGCAGGCGAAGAGGCCGGTCGTCTCCCCGAGGCTGTGCGCGACATCGGCAAGGCGCTGGAACACGAAGACGAACTCATCGCCTACGCCCGTCGCATTGCGATCTATCCCGCGATCGTGGCCAGCCTGATGCTCCTCGCCCTTGTGGTCGCGCTCGTCCACGTCGTCCCCGAACTCGAAAAGCTGTTTCGCAGCAGCGGACAGGCGCTACCGCTGGCCACGCGTGTGCTCATCGGACTGTCGCACGCAGTCACACAAGGCTGGTGGGCGATGCTGGGCACGGCAATGCTCGCCATCGGCGCCGCACAGTGGACACTGGCGCACTCCGAAGCTGCCCGCGTCCGCCTCCATCACCTGCTACTGCGACTGCCTGTCGTCGGCGAACTCCAGATCAAGCTTGCCCTTGCGCGCTTCGCCGCAGTCCTCGCGCGCCTTTACGCCTCGGGCATCACCGTCATCGACGCCTTGCACATCACCCAGGACGCCGCCGGCAACCTCGCGGTGCGCGAAGCACTGCGCCGCGCCACTCGCCAGATCGAGCAGGGCCACAGTCTGGCCGCGGCGTTCGAGGCCACCGGCCTGTTCCCGCCCTTGGTAAGCCGCATGCTCAGGGTGGGCGAACATACGGGTGGTCTTGACCGTGCCCTGGGCAATGTCGCCTTGATCTATCAGCGTGAGGTCGCGAACTCGGTCGGCCGCCTGCAGGCGGCGATCGAGCCGGCGCTGACCCTGTTGATGGGCGGCCTGCTGCTGTGGATCGCAAGCGCCGTGCTCGGCCCCATCTACGACATCATCACCCGCCTGCCGATCTGAGCCCGGAGCAAGCATGGCGAGCCCGCTTTTCCTGCTTCGTATCGACAACCTCGGCCTGGAGATATTCCTCAAGCATAAGCGCGAGTTCACCCGGGTCGCCGTCTTCAGCAACGGTGAGTACGGCGCATTCGCCGACTGGGTGCATGGCCAGCCACGCAGGACGCGGTTTCGTGTCCTGGTGGACCTGGCTGACGAGAGCTTCGAAGCCGAAGAGCTGCCGCGCACACGCGGCGCCGACCGCCGCGCCCTGATCAGCCGCCGCCTCAGCAGCTACTACCCTCAGCCCACCTACGCGAGCGCGGAATCACTCGGCTGCGATCGCAACGCCAACACCGAGCTGCTGCTGTTCAGCGGTCTCGGCCGGCCGGCAAGACTTGATGCCTGGATGGCCGCAGTATCCGATGGCAAGCTCGAGACCGAGTTGCTCATCTCGCCCGCGCGACTGATCGCCCATTTCGTCCCGGGCCTGAATTCGACCATCTCGCCTCCCACCGCAGCAGGTGCTCCCTTGCTGGTCGCCAATTTCACCCGTGCCGGGATGCGCGTCAGTCTGATTGAAGCGCGCAGCGCCCGCCTGTCTCGACTGGTGGAGGGCTTTGACGCTCACGCCGTGCTTGACGACGACAGATGGCGCACCGAACTCGAGCGTACCCTGCACTACGCAAGCTCACGCCAAACATCTTCGACCGCTGCCGCGCCCAACCTGGTCGTGATTGCCGCTGCAAGCCTGCTCCCGGTACCGCCTGTTGCCTCCGACTCCGGGTGTGCGCGCACGCACCACCTGGACCCGGTCGCCCTCGGCGGACACCAGGCTGGAACCCCGCCGAGCGACAGCACGGCGCTGCTCCTGCACTGGCTCGCGCGCGCGCCACGCCGGATCGGCTGGCCAGGTCCCAGCCCCAGCGCCTCTGCAGCTGCGCGCCACCTGCATGCGCTGGCCCTCGGCGCGGGCGCGATCGTGCTCGTGGGCGGCATCGCCATCGCCAGTCATCAATGGCAGGCGGCAGCTGCGGCGCGCGCAACGAGCAGCACGCTGCACAAGGAGATCCTCGGGCTGCAGCGCGAACGCGCCGAGTTCGAGGCCAGCCATGCCCAACTGGACGCGCCGCCGGCGCAGATCATCGATATGAGCAAGCAGATGGAAAGACAACTCGCAGCAGTGATCTCGCCGCTCGCCATCCTGCGCCCGCTGGCCGATGCGCTCGATCGCACACCTGAGTTTTCCTTGCGCACCCTGAGCTGGTCAGCCTCAACGCCCGTGACAACAGCCGAGGACGAGCCTCAGCTGCTCGCCCGCATCGAGCTCACACTCAGGCCGAAGAAGCCCCATCAGGCCGACGGACACGCTGCAATCGACGCGCTGGTCAGCCAACTCCAGGCTGGTGGCGCACGCGACATCGAGTTCAGTGCCGACCGCGACGGCCACACCCGGCTCGCCCTGCGCTTGCCCCTGATCCGCCTGGAGGAGCCCCTGCAGTGATCAGGGCCGGACTGCTCCCCGCGCGCCTACCCACTGCGCGCACAGCCCTGGCCTTGCTGCTGGGCGGCACACTCGCCGCCAGCGGGATCGGCCTCAGCCATTGGTCAGGAAGCGAAAAGGACGAAGCCGAATCCGCATTGGCCAGGATGCAGCGCCAGCACGCCCAACTCGCCACTGAAACCGCGCAGCTCAGGCAGCAGCAGCCAGCGCTGCAGGCAGCCCTCGTGCACTGGAAAACGCTTGCAGCGCGCGGCGCACTCCTGCCGCCTGCACCCGCGATGTGGTCATCCGAGGCGGCGCGCATCTTCGCACGCCACGACATCGAGGCGGAGACACTGCGCTTCACGTCTACGCCTGCGCTCGAACGCAGCGTCGAAACCTCCTCTGCCCGCATCCTCACCCACGCCGCCGACATCGATGTCGGGCTCCGACATGAAGGTCGGCTGATACCACTACTCACGGCATTGATGGCCGCGCACGGCGCGGTGGTTTTACCTCGAGCCTGCACCCTGGCCCGCAACGACGACGATGCCGTCAAGCACATCCAGGCCCGCTGCCGACTCGACTGGTTGACGATTGCAACGCCGCCACAGGACCTGGCGCGATGAACACACCCAGCCCACGTACAACAAGGCAAGCCGCCAGCGCTCGTCAAGTCACGGGCGCTCCAGCGCTGCGTCTGGCGCTCGCATGCAGCCTGGCTGCGGCTTTTCCCATCCCCGCACAGGCCGATTTCGGCCGCCTGTTCTTCACCGCCGAGCAGCGTCACGCCCTCGACCAGCCTGAACCCCCCGCTCCACCACCCCCTCCACCCACCGCCGTCGAGCGCGCACCCGCCCTCGCCCCCACACAGCGCATCGACGGCTTCGTGCGTCATTCGAGCGGCGAGATCACGGTGTGGCTGGACGGCACGCCCGGCCCTCTCCCACCCGGCTTGAGCGCCCCGCCGTTTCCTGCCCTCGAACTGATCCAGACGCATCGCCCGCAGCAGCGGCTACGCGCGGGCGATGTCTGGCAAGCCCCCGCCAGCACGACCCCCGCCACCGCCCCCGAGGCACAGCACTCCGCGCTTGCCGAGGCCAGCACCGAGGCCGCCAGATGAGACCTCGGCACGGTCTCGCAGCCGCGCGCGACAAGGTAGGCGGCCAGGGCCTGATTGCCGCGCTCGCGCTCGCGCTGCTCCTTGGCGCGACCGGAATGCTCGCGCAGGGCGAACTCAACGCCCGTTTCCGCGCCCAGGCCCAGGCCCACAGCCTCAGCGCACTGGCGCAAGCACGCGAGGCCTTGCTCGGTTACGCGATCAGCTACGACGAACGCCATCCCGACATGGGCTATGGCTATCTGCCTTGTCCTGACGCGGGCAACACCGGCTCGACGCCGGCAGGCGCCTGCGGTGCACGCAGCCTTGCCGCCATCGGGCGCCTGCCCTGGCGTACGCTGGCACTGCCTGAGCTGCTCGATGGCTGGGGCGAGTGCCTGTGGTACGCGCTCTCCGCCAGCGTCAAGAACAATCCCAAAGCCCTCACCCTCAACTGGGACAGCCCCGGACAGTTCGCGATACGGGGCGACAACGGCAGCCCGCTGCCGGTGGCCAGCGCGGACGGGCGCGCGGTGGCGGTGATCTTCGCGCCTGGACCTGCGCTCGAAACCCAGCACCGCGGCAACCGCGGGAGCGGCCCCTGCAGCGGGGGCGACTCCGCGCTGAGCAGCCTGGACGCCTTCATCGATCAGGGCACGGAGATTTCGCTTGCTGGCCCGTCGGACATCCACCAAGGCCGGGTTGGCGGTGTCACGCGCAACGATCTCATCGCCTGGCTCGGCATCGACGACATCTACGACGCCCTGCGCCGACGCAGTGATTTCGCCCTCTACATCGACCGCATCGGTGAGCGCGCCAGCACCCATCTCGCACCACGCCTGGCTGATGCGCACTTCATCGAAGCGCACACCCGGGCCACCGCCGGCGCGCTCGTCATTGGCGAGTTGCCCGCCGCAGCCGCATTGATGATCACCGAACCCGCCGCAGCCGCGGCCCACGACAACTGGCGCGACCAGTTCCGCTTCGCGGCGTGCGAAGACGCCAGCGCCTGCATCCGCCTCATCGACCCGAACACCTCCCAGACCCGGCATTGCCACGCCGTACTGCTGTTCGGAGGTGAACGCATTCGCCACGGCGCCCAGCGCCAGCACCGCAACACCGCCGCGCAACGTGCGGACATCACGCAATACCTCGAAGACGACAACCCGCGCCACTACCTGCTTGGCGTCCCCGAGTTCCACGGCATTCCAGCATTCCAGATCAGCGACGCAAGTCGCCCCGCCACCGAGGATGTGGTCCGATGCCTGAATTGAGTCTCCCCGCGCTGAGTTCGCCCCCCACCACGCCGGCGCAGGCGCCCGCCAGTAGACCCCGGCGTCAGCATGGCTTCACCCTGGCTGAACTTGCCGTCGTACTGGTCATCCTCGCCTTGCTCTCAGGCAGCTTGCTGGTGCCGCTGGGCAGTCGTATGGAAGCACGCGACCGCCAGCTCACGCTCGAGCGCTTGCGCGACATCCAGCAGGCCCTGACCGGCTTCGCCATCATCCACGGCCGCCTGCCCTGCCCCAGCACCGAAGCCGACCCCAGCCATCCCAACTATGGCGTGGAGGACGCGCTGCCCTGCAATCACAGCGTGGAAGGTCGCCTGCCATGGCGCACGCTGGCGATGTCAGCCACTGACGCCTGGGGCCGTGAGCGCGTGCACGCGGACGAGCCCTGGAGCGGCCACTGGCACTACCGTGTCGATCGCGCGTTTACGCAAGCGCCCATCACGCCCGCCGTTGCGCCGGCGGACAACCTGCAGATCCGCAGCCACGATGACTTCCACGTCACGGTGAGCGATTCGCAGGCGGTGGCACTGGTGTTTTCGACCGGCGCCAATCGCAGCGCCGACGGCCTCAATGCCCATTACTCCGCCGTTCAACCCAAATACCAGTCCGGTGAAGTCAGCGCCAGCTTTGACGACCTCCTGATATGGATAGGCCGGCCCTTGCTGATCGCGCGCCTGGCCCAGGCCGGGCGACTGTGAACACCTCGTTCCCCCCACCCAAGGAGACTCGCCCATGAAACCCCGTCAACAAGGCTTCACCCTGGTCGAAATCGCTGTTGTGCTGCTCATCGTCGGCCTGCTGCTGGGCGGTGTGCTGAAGGGACAGGCGCTCATCGACAGCGCCAAGGTCAAGAACCTGGCGCAAGACTTCAGAGCCCTGCCAGCGATGATTCATGCCTACCAGGACCGCTTTCGTGCGCTGCCCGGAGATGACAGGCGCGCGCGCCTGCACCTGTGCTCGAGCGGCAGTGAATGCACTGCCCAGGGCAATGGCAACGGCGTGATCGACGGCAACTGGGACGACGCGACAGACAGCGACGCATTCCGCTTGTGGCAGCACCTGCGGCTCGCCGATCTGGCCAGCGGCAACAGCGACACGGGCGACGCCGGCTATCTCCCCCAGAACGCCGTCGGCGGCCGTCTTGGCGTGCAACGCGGCGGCTCCCTGCTCGGCATCCGCGGCAGCGTCCTGACCTGCTCGGGAAGCATCCCTGGAAAGCTGGTGCGCCAGCTCGACCTCGCGCTGGACGATGGCGACCCTGGCACGGGCTCAATGCGTGCAGGCAGCGACAGCGATGGCACGCTCAGCGTCGTTTCGGCCGAGAATCCGCTGCTCGATGCCAGCAGCTACACCGTATGCGCCAGCCTGTAGGATCGTGACAAGCGCTTGTTGCCCCCGGCGACACCACTCTCACCCCGTTCGCAGCGGCTGCACATCACCCACCTGCACATCACCCACCGCCAAGCAGGTGCTGCTCGGCCGCCTCCAGCCCGGAGGGCAGGCCGAGCAGCACCACCACATCGCCTTCCTCGATACGGGTCTCGTTGCCGGGTGACAGGCCTCGAATCCCGCGCCGACGCACCGCCGAGACGCCGACACCGAAGCGGTCGAGGGCAAATTCGCCCAGAGTGCGCCCGACCACGGCAGCGCCGGACGGAATCGACAGCGAGTGCAGGCGCTGCTGAGCAGACTCCGGGCCATCGCCCATATCACCCGCGCCATGAAAGAAGCCCCGCATCAAGGCGTAGCGCTGGTTGCGGATCTCCCGAATACGCCGCACCACCCGCGTCAGCGGCACGCCGACCAGGGCGAGCGCATGCGAGGCCAGCATGATGCTGCCCTCGAGAGCCTCAGGCACCACCTCGGCCACCCCGGCATCGGAGAGCTTCTCCATGTCGCTCTCGTCACTGGCACGCGCCACTACCGGCAGATCGGGGCGCAAGGCGTGGGCGTGGTGAATGACCCGCAAGGCCGCGTTCACGTCGGAGAAGGACACCACCAGCGCACTCGCGCGCATGATTCCCGCCGCCAGCAAGGTTTCGCGCCGCGCGGCGTCGCCATAAACCACGGTGTCACCTGCCGCGCCCGCCTCACGCACGCGCTCGGGGTCGAGATCGAGCGCCATGTAGGCGACATTCTCCTGTTCGAGAAAACGCGCCATGTATTGCCCACAACGCCCATAGCCACAGATGATGATGTGGTGCTCGGTGGTGAAGGACTGGGCGGCGACCTTGGTCAGCTCCATCGACCGCAACAGCCACTCGGAGGCGACAAAACGCATCACCAGCTTGTCGCTCGCCTGCACGATCAGTGGCGCAAGCAGCATCGACAACACCAGCGCGGCAACGGTGATCTGCGCCAGCCCATCCGGCATCAGACCCAAGCCCATCACTTGCGACAGCAGCACGAAGCCAAACTCCCCGCCTGCACACAGCCATAAACTCGAGCGCATGGCCGTGCCCGCCGTCGACCCGAACACGCGCGAGGCGATAAACACGATGCCGAACTTGAGCACCAGCAGGCCCAGCAACAGGCCGATCACCGCCGGCAGGTTGTACAAGACCTCCATCACGTCGAGCAACATGCCGACGGTGACGAAGAACAGTCCGAGCAGCACGTCGCGAAAGGGTTTGATGTCCTCCTCGACCTGGTAGCGGTACTCGGTTTCGGAAATCAGCATGCCGGCCAGAAATGCGCCGAGCGCGAGCGAGAGCCCGACCAGTTCGGACAACCAGGCCAGGCCCAGGGTGATCAGCAACACGTTGAGCATGAACAGCTCGCCCGAGCGGCGTTGCGCCACCACGGTGAACCACCAGCGCATCAAGCGCTGACCGAACACCAGCACCAGCAGCAGCAGGGCCACCGCCTTCAGCGCTGCAATCCCGAGCGTAAACAGCAACTCCTCCGCAGGCCGTGACAGGGCAGGGAGCAGTATCAGCAGCGGCACGACCGCAATGTCCTGGAAGAGCAGCACGCCTATCGTCTCGCGACCGTGGCGTTTGTCGAGCTCCATGCGATCGGTCAGCAACTTCGACAGGATGGCGGTGGACGACATGGCGAGGATGCCGCCGAGCGCAAAGCTCGCGGTCCACGACAAGCCATTGAGCCCGCCGATCATGGTCACGACCGCCACGCTGCCAATCACCTGCACCATGCCCAGCCCGAAGACGATGCGCTTCATCGCCATCAAGCGCCCAAGGGAGAATTCCAGCCCGATCGAAAACATCAGGAACACAACACCAAATTCGGCGAGATGGCTTGCATCTTCCGAACTCTGCATCAGGTTCAGCGCATGCGGGCCGCCCAGGGCCCCGACCAGCAGATAGCCCAGCACCGGCGGCAGGTTCATGCTGCGGAACATGCCTACCAGCACCACGGCGGCGGCCAGCAGTAGCAAGACGAATTCGAGGGTATTGAGCATCAACGAGGGTCGTTTGGAGTTCCCGGGCGCACCGGGGGGTGTGCCGACTGTTATACAATTGCGCGTCTTCGCCGGCGCAACGCAAGGGCATACCCCTAGCTGCATTCACCGTCTTCACGACCGGTTTTCCCCAGTTTAAAGCATCGAGTCGTCCGCCCCAATGACCCAGCCTGTAGACAGTCCCAGCCTTGCCCTTGCACGTCGTGTGCTGCACATCGAAGCCGCCGCCATTTCTGCGCTTGCCGAGCGCCTGGGGGCGGAATTCGAGCGCGCGCTCGATCTCATCCTTCAGCGCCGTGGACGCGTGATCGTCACCGGCATCGGCAAGTCGGGCCACATCGCACGCAAACTGGCTGCGACCCTGGCCAGCACCGGCACGCCGGCCTATTTCGTGCATGCAGCCGAGGCCGCCCATGGCGACATGGGCATGATCACGCCCGAAGACGTCGTCATCGCGCTGTCGAATTCTGGCACCAGCGAAGAAGTGCTCACCATCGTGCCGCTGGTCAAGCGCCAGGGCGCAAAGCTGATCGCCATCACCGGACGGCCCGAGTCAGCGCTGGCGCTGCAGGCCGACGTGCACCTGGAAGCCGCGGTCGCAGAAGAAGCCTGCCCGCTCAATCTCGCGCCCACCGCCAGCACCACCGCCGCGCTCGCGCTCGGCGACGCGCTCGCGGTGGCGCTGCTCAACGCGCGCGGCTTTGCCGCCGACGACTTTGCGCGCTCGCATCCAGGTGGAGCGCTCGGACGCCGCCTTCTCACCCGCGTCGGCGACGTCATGCGCCGTGCCGACGCGGTGCCCACCGTCAGCGCCGACGCCCCCGTAACCCAGGCCCTGCTGGCAATGACCGCCGGGGGCATGGGCATGACCGCCATCGTCGGGCCCGATGGCGAGCCCATCGGCATCTTCACCGACGGCGACCTGCGCCGCGCGCTCGAAAGAGGCTGCGATGTGCGCAGCCTGCTCCTCGCCGAGGTGATGACACGCAGCCCGCGCTCCATCCACCCCGAGGCACTTGCAGCCGAGGCGGCCGCACTGATGGAACAGATGCGCATCAGTCAGCTGCTGGTTCTCGATACGAACGGCCGCCTGGTCGGCGCGCTCACCACTCATGACCTGATGCTCGCCAAGGTGATCTGATTGATCAACAGCTACCGCCTCTACCCCATCGTCGTGCTCGCCGTGCTGGCCGGCGCTTCAGTGTGGCTGGAGCGCGTGACGCGCAGCGACGAAGCGGGCACTGCGCCCGCAACACAAAGCGGCCCGGACTTCATCGCCGAAGGTACGCGCGTGGTCAGTTTCGGTGTCGATGGCGCACAGCGCTACGAGCTGTTCGCCGATCGCCTCAGTCACTTCCCGCTGGGCGACATCACCCGCCTCGAACAGCCCCGTCTGCGCATGAACAATGAGGGCCGCGAGACACGCATCAGCGCCGAACATGCCGAAGTCTCACCGGGTGGAGAGCAGGTCGAGTTGCGCGGCACGGTGCGCGTGCATCGTCCGGGCGCAGCAAACGACCCTGCCCTCTCCCTCGACTCCGAAACACTCACCGTGTGGCCCGACTCCTACCGCGCGCACACTGACACACCCGTGCAACTGCGGCGAGGCACAACGCGTGCCGACGCGCTTGGCATGCAAGCCGACAATCTTTTCGGCACGCTCGAGCTCATCGGCAAAGTCCGCGTCAACATGCCCGGCCGCCAAGGACCCGCTTCATGAAAGCCCTGCTCGCCCCCCTTGCTCTTGCCCTGAGCCTCATCACCCAGCCCGCCTTCGCCGAGCGCACTGACCGTCAGCAGCCCGTCAATATCGAAGCGGACCACATGACGGTCGACGACCGCAACAAGGTGCACGTGTTCGAAGGCAACGTGATCCTCACCCAGGGCAGCCTGCTCATCAAGGGCGACAAGCTCGTCGTCACCCAGGACGCGGCTGGCTTCCAGAATGGCGTGGCCACCGCCAGCGGCAACAAGCTCGCCACCTTCCGCCAGAAGCGTCAAGCCACCGGCGAATACGTCGATGGTGAAGCCGAGCGCATCGAATACGACAGTCGCAACGAGAAGGCGCGCCTGTTCAACCGCGCCCGCGTCACCAGCGGCGGCGACGAAGTGCGTGGCGCCTATATTGAATACGACGCGATCAGCGAAAACTACCTCGCCACCAACGCTCCCGGCAGCAAGCCGGCGGTGGGTTCGGACACGCGCGTACGCGCAGTGATCCAGCCCAAGAGCGAGGGCAAGGCCGCCTCTCAGCAATAACAAGCTTCCATTGCAACCCGTCAGGAGTAAGCATGTCCTTCGAACTCATCATCGCCGAAACCCGTGGCCGAGTCGGCCTCATCACCCTCAATCGTCCCAAGGCGATGAATGCCCTCAATGATCAGGTGATGGACGAAATCGGCCAGGCCCTGGACGGCTTCGAGGCCGATGACAACATTGGCGCGATCGTGATCACCGGCTCCGAGAAAGCCTTCGCCGCCGGCGCCGATATCGGCGCAATGGCGAGCTTCTCGTACATGGACGCTTACAAGGGCGACTACATCACGCGCAACTGGGAACGCGTGAAGAGCTGCCGCAAACCCATCATCGCCGCGGTCGCTGGCTTTGCGCTTGGCGGCGGATGCGAGCTGGCGATGATGTGCGACATCATCATCGCAGCCGACAGCGCCAAGTTCGGCCAACCCGAAGTCAAGCTCGGCATCCTGCCCGGAGCCGGCGGCACGCAGCGCCTGCCGCGCGCGGTCGGCAAGGCGAAAGCGATGGACCTGTGCCTGACCTCGCGCTTCATGGACGCGGCGGAAGCCGAGCGTGCCGGCCTGGTGTCGCGCGTGGTGGCAGCAGACAAGCTCATCGAAGAAGCCTTGAGTGCGGCCGAAACCATCGCCAGCTTCTCGCTGCCGGTGGTGATGATGATCAAGGAGTCGGTCAATCGCGCCTTCGAAAGCAGCCTCAGCGAAGGCCTGCTGTTTGAACGCCGCGTATTTCACTCTGCGTTTGCCCTCAACGACCAGAAGGAAGGCATGGCGGCCTTTGTCGAAAAGCGCAAGGCCAAGTTCAGCCACGACTGAGTCCGCCCTTGCTGCAGCGCACGAAACGACCGCCTGAGGGCGGTCGTTTCACATTCCGGCTGGCAATCGCTAGGTGGGCGAAGGCCCGCTCACCCTCGCGCCCGCTGCAAGCCAATAGCCCACATCAGCCCGCTGCCAGCACCCAGTGCCCTATCAACAACCCCAACTTGCCCTCATGGGCCGAACGCCAGCACCCTGAGTCTCACCCAGGCATCAATAGCAACGAATAATCGCAGCGACATTGTGCAATGCACAAAAAATACTTGACGGATATTTCCTCGTCCTTATAATACGCACCATGCTGCAACGCAACATCGCGGCACAGCCGAAATCTGATGTTCCTGCACCCACCCTATTCAACGAGGAAATACTCATGTCAAACTTCATCGCCCCCGAGCAGTTCGCCGCCTCCAACAAGGCCAACGTCGAGACCATGCTGACCCTGGCCAACGCTGCTTTCGCCAGCGCCGAGCGCCTGACCGCACTGAACCTGAACACTGCCCGTTCGATCATGGAAGACGGCGTCGCCAACACCAAGGCCATGCTGGCCGTCAAGGACGTGCAGGAACTGATGAACCTGCAAACCTCGCTGGCCCAGCCGATCGTCGAGAAGGCTGTCGCCTACGCTCGCAGCGTCTACGAGATCACCTCGCAGAGCCAGGAAGAAGTGACCAAGGTCATGGAAAGCCAGGTTGCTGAAATCAACAAGGGTGTGGCTTCCGCACTCGACAAGGCTGCCAAGTCGGCTCCCGCTGGTTCGGACGTTGCCGTCGCCGCCGTCAAGTCGGCCATCGCCGCCGCCAACAGCGCCTACGACAGCATGAACAAGGCTGCCAAGCAGGTTGCCGAAATGACCGAAGCCAACGTGGCCGCTGCCACCAACGCCACCGTCAAGGCTGTGAATACCACCGCCAAGACCGCCGGCAAGAAGGCTGCCTAAGTCTCAAGGCTACAGCTTCACGAAACGGCCCCGCACTGCGGGGCCGTTTTACGTTTACGGCTGCGCAGCGTAATGATGCGGGAACAGGCGGCGCATTTCAGCTTCCACCCAGGCCTCGGCGCGCGTATTGATCTCATCGGCCTTGACGCCCTTGACCTCGATCACCGGGCCGATGCTGACGATGATCTCCCCCGGATGTTTTATGAAGGCGTTGCGGCGCCAGAATTCGCCCGCGTTGTGCGCCACCGGTACCACCGGCACGCCCGCACGCTTGGCCAGGATGGCACCGCCCGGCTTGTAGCGCCGGACCGCTCCGGGCGCAGTGCGCGTGCCCTCGGGGAACACCACCACCCACAAGCCCTCCTTGAGTCGCGCCCGGCCTTGCTCAACCACCTGCGCAAGCGCGTCCTTGCCGGCCTTGCGGTCGATCGCGATGCCAGGAATGCTGGCCAGACCCCAACCAAAAAATGGCACGCGCAAGAGCTCACGCTTGAGCACGTAACACAGCGGCGGAAAGATCTGCTGCAGCGCAATCGTCTCCCACGCCGACTGATGCTTGGCCACCACCACCGCCGGCCCCGCAGGCATGTTCTCGGCGCCGATGACGCGATAGCGGATCCCCAGCACATGCTTGATCACCCACATCATGATCGGCACCCAGGAGGTGATCAGCCGATGGCGGGTCATCGGCGGCAACCAGAAGATCAAGGTGGCAAAGATCGCGTAGGGCACCGTGATCAGAGTCAGCACGATGGCGAAGACAAAAGAGCGGATCAGGTGCACGGTCAGACTCGAAAGGTGAAGTCACACCGGCCACGGCCGGCGGAGCGGTCAGGCGGTGAGCGCAGTGGCAAGCGCATCGAGGTCGGGGAAGATCTGGGTAGCAGGCGGCAGCTCGGGGTTCTCACGCGTCAGCATGCCCTTTCCGGTCAGCACCAGATAGGGCGCACAGCCCAGGCGCACGCCGGCCTGCAGGTCGCGCAGGCTGTCGCCCACGCAGGGCACGCCGTTCAGATCGACATTGAAACGATCGGCGATCTGCTGGAACAGTCCGGACTTGGGCTTGCGGCATTCACAGGTCGAATCCGCGGCATGGGTGCAGAAAAAGATCGCATCCAGGCGGCCACCGACCTGCGCCAGGCTGCGCACCATCTTGTCGTTGATGGCATTGAGCGTGTCCATGCCGAACAGACCACGACCGACGCCGGACTGGTTGGAGGCCACGACAACCCGCCAGCCCCACTGATTGAGGCGGGCGATGGCCTCGAGCGAGCCCGGAATCGGTTTCCACTCTTCGGGCGACTTGATGAACTGCTCCGAATCGACGTTGATCACGCCGTCGCGGTCGAGAATGATGAGTTTCATCGGCATGCTCGTTGCTCCCCGCAGGTAGGACGCGCGTCCCATCGTGTGACGGGGCGCGGGAAACTCAGGCCGACAGGCGCGAAATGTCCGCGACCTGATTCATCAGGCCCGACAACTGGGCGAGCAACGCGAGGCGGTTGTGCCGCGTCAGCGTGTCGTCCACCATCACCATGACGTCCTCGAAGAACTGGTCCACCGCCGCGCGCAGACCCGCCAGCGCGAGCAGGGCCGCAGTGTAATCCTCGTTGGCGACATGCGAGCGCACCCGCGGCGTCACCTCGACCACCGCGCGGAACAAGACCTTCTCGGCCTCCTCCTGGAGCAAGGCAAAGTCAGGCTCGCCCGGGCTGCTTTCTGCCTTCCTGAGGATGTTGACGATGCGCTTGTTCGCCGCCGCCAGGGCCTCGGCCTCGGGCAGCGCGCGGAAGGCCTCCACCGCGACAAGCCTGGCCGGCACCTGATCGATGCGCGCGGGCTTGAGCGCCAGCACGGCATCGACCACCGCGCCATCGCGGCCGGTCTCGCGCAACATGTTCTTCAGGCGCTCGTACATGAAGTCCTGCAGTTGCGCGGCGAAACCCTCGGCCGTCAGCACCCCGGGCTTGAAGCCGGCGCTGGCGGCCTCGATCAGCTTCGGCAGCTCGAGCGGCAGCGGCGTCTCCATCAGGATGCGCAGCACGCCGAGTGCGGCACGGCGCAGCGCAAACGGGTCCTTGTCGCCGGTCGGCAACTGTCCAATACCAAAGAAGCCGACCAGCGCCTCGAGCTTGTCGGCGAGCGCAAGCGCGGCGGCGACATTGCCCGCGGGCAGCGCATCGCCAGCAAAGCGCGGCTGGTAGTGGGCCTGGATGGCGTTGGCAACGACCTCGCCCTCACCGTCGGCGAGCGCATAGTAGCGCCCCATGATGCCCTGCAGCTCGGGGAACTCACCGACCATGTCGGTGACGAGATCGACCTTGGCCAGACGCGCCGCGCGCTTTGCCGCCGCGACGTCGCCCTGCAGCTGCGCTGCAATCACGCCCGCCAGCACCTCCAGACGCTCGACGCGCTCGAGCTGGCTACCGAGCTTGTTGTGGTAGACCACGGCGGCGAGACGGCCAAGGCGGGCTTCGAGCGTCTGCTTCTTGTCCTGCTCGAAAAAGAAGCGCGCGTCCGACAGGCGCGGGCGCACCACGCGCGCGTTGCCGGTGATGATGTTGGACGGGTCCGCGAGACGCATGTTGGAGACGATGAGAAAGCGATTGAGCAGCTTGCCGGCACCGTCGAAGAGGGGAAAATACTTCTGGTTGGCGCGCATGGTCAGGATCAGGCATTCCTGCGGCACGGCGAGAAACTCCGCCTCGAACTCGCCCACATACACGGTCGGATGCTCGACCAGCGCCGCGACTTCGTCGAGAAGATCGGCGTAGACACCCAGCAGTGCGTCCTGCTTGGCCGCCTCGGCAAGCAACTGGCGCTCGATGTCGGCGCGGCGCTCGGCGAAGTTGGGGATGAGCTTGCCTTCGGCGAGCAGGGTCGGTTCGTAGGCATCGGCGGTGGCGATGTCGATATCGCCGCGGCTCATGAAGCGGTGGCCGCGCGTGGTGCGCCCAGCCTCCAGATCCAGCACCCGCCCCGGCACCACCTCGGCACCATGGAGCATGGTCAGCTTGTGCACCGGACGCACGAAAGTGGCGTCACCATCGCCCCAGCGCATCACCTTGGGGATGGGCAAGGCCTTGATCGCATCCTGCACGACGGCCGCGAGCACGTCAGCGAGCCGAGCACCCGCCACGGTGTCGGTGTGGAACAGCGCCTCGGCCTTGCCGTCCACGCGGCGCTCAAAGCTGGCGACGGCATCGACGGAGATGCCCTTGGCTTCCATCTTCTTGAGCAGAGCGGGCGTGGGCTTGCCCTCGGCGTCGAGCGCGACCGACACCGGCATGAGCTTTTCGGTGACTTCCCTGGCGGCGCCCTCGGCCGCGACATGGGCCACTGTCACCGCCAGGCGGCGCGGGCTGGCGTAGCTGCGCAAAGCCGCATCGAGCGGGGCGAGCCCCCTGGCCTTCAGGCCTTCGGCAATGCGCGTGGCGAAGGTTTCGCCCAGACGCGGCAAGGCCTTGGGCGGCAGCTCTTCGGTGAGCAGTTCAACAAGCAGGGTTGCGGTCGCAGTCGTCATCACGCGGCCTCCTTGCCGGCATTGAGCATCGGGAAGCCAAGCGCTTCACGGGATTCGAAATAGGCTTGCGCGACCGCGCGCGACAAGTTGCGAATGCGCCCGATGTAGGCCGCACGCTCGGTCACCGAGATGGCGCCGCGGGCGTCGAGCATGTTGAAGGTGTGGGCCGCCTTGAGCACCATCTCGTAGGCCGGCAAGGGCAGACCGAGCTCCACCACGCGTCGGGCTTCGGATTCGTAGTTGGTAAACAGCGAGAACAGGAAATCGATGTTGCTGTGCTCGAAGTTGAAGGTCGATTGCTCGACTTCGTTCTGATGGTAAACATCACCGTAGCTGACCGGGCGCCCATCGGGCGCGATCGACCACACCAGGTCATAGACGTTTTCCACCCCCTGCAGGTACATCGCCAGGCGCTCGATGCCGTAGGTGATCTCGCCCAGCACCGGCCTGCAATCCAGACCACCGACCTGCTGGAAGTAGGTGAACTGGGTGACTTCCATGCCATTGAGCCACACCTCCCAGCCCAGGCCCCAGGCGCCAAGGGTGGGATTCTCCCAGTCGTCCTCGACGAAACGGATGTCGTGTGCACCCGGATCCACGCCCAGCGCACGCAGCGAATCCAGATACAGCTCCTGGATGTTCAGCGGCGAGGGCTTCAACACTACCTGGAACTGATAGTAGTGCTGCAGGCGGTTGGGGTTTTCACCATAGCGGCCGTCCTTGGGACGACGCGAGGGCTGCACGTAGGCGGCGTTCCAGGGCTCGGGGCCGATGGCGCGCAGGAAGGTGGCGGTATGGCTGGTGCCTGCACCGACTTCGAGGTCATAGGGCTGCATCAGCACACAGCCGCGCTCACCCCAGAAGTGCTGCAGGGTGAGGATGATTTGCTGGAAAGTCGGTTTCACGAGTCGGGGTTCGATAGTCATGGTCTCGGAGGCGGAGGAGGCTTCAGGGGCACCGGGGCCGCGCAATATTCGTAAAAGGGTCGATTTTACTGGGATTCGGGGCGGCGCGCGCGCCGCACACCGATCAGCGCCAGTGCGCACAGCGCCGCGCCCAGTGCGAGGCGGTCGCCCCAGCGCGCATAAGGCGTGAGCCCGACGTAGCCCTGCACGGTTGCGCGCAGGACGCCGCGCTCGAACGCAGGCAGCACCGCACTGACGCGGCCGTCGGGCTGGACGATCGCGGTCATGCCGGTGTTGGTCGAGCGCAGCATCGGCCGCCCGCTCTCAAGCGCACGCACACGAGCGATCTGCAGGTGCTGGGGCTGGGCGAAGGAGTCGCCATACCAGGCCAGGTTGGAGATGTTCAGCAGCATGGTCGCCTGCGGCAGCGCGCGAATCAGCTCGGCACCGAACAGGTCTTCGTAGCAGATATTGAGCGCCACGCGCTGTCCGGCCAGGGCCATCGGCGGCTGATCGGGGCCGCCGCCGGTCTGGTCCGACATGGGGATGCTGGCCAGGCGATAGAACCAGCCAAACAGCGGCGGCGAATACTCGCCGAAGGGCACGAGATGGTGTTTGGCGTAATGCTGCTGCGGCGCACGCCCCAGGCTGATGGCCGAGTTGTAGATGTTGTCGTGCTCATCGCGTCGAAACACGCCCAGCACCAGGTCACCGCCGGCCTCACGCGCAAAGCCGGCCAGGGCCTCGACGTAAGCCTCGGGCAGGCGGTCGAACAAGGTCGGCAGCGTGGTCTCGGGCAGCACCACAATGGCCGGCGGATCGGCGCGCAGGAATTCGTCTCGCACCAGATCGAGATTGATCTGCAGCACTTCGGCAAAGTGTTGCGGGTCCCACTTCAGGCTCTGCGCGAAATCAGTCTGCACCAGCGCCACCTTGATCGGCTCGCCGCTGGGGACGGTCCACGCCCGCTCCAGCAAGCCAGAACCGACGCCCAGCACGGCCAGGGCCAGCAGCGCAGGCCGCCACCCTGTGGCGCGGCGCCTGCCATCAACAAAAGCGATCAGGCCGGCCAGAAAGGCCAGCACGCCGCCGACCCCGTACACGCCCAGCAGCGGCAGGTAGCCGGCCAGCGGACTGGGAGGCGTCTGCGAATAACCCATGGCGAGCCAGGGAAACCCGGTGAACACCACCCCCCGCAGCCACTCGCCGCACAACCACAGGGCGCCGAACAAGAGCGCGCCGGCGAGCGGCGCCCGACCCCAGCCCGCGCACCGCAGGCGCACAAAGGCCGCCCCGACCAGGGCCGGATAAAGTGCCAGATAGGCACAGAACAGCGCAATCGCCAGCCCCGCCAGCGGCGCAGGCATGCCGCCATAGCGATTGAGCGCGACATAAAGCCAGGACACGCCCGCAATGAACGCCCCCCAGCCCCAGGCAAAACCGAGCCAGAAGCCATCCCGCGTGCGCTCGACCGCGCGCAGCAGCCAAGCCAGGGCCGCCAGGCTGAGCAACGCAAGCGGAAACAGTGCAAACGGCTCGAACGCCAGCACACTCGCGCCGCCCGCGAGCAAGGCCAACAACACGCGACGGCGCATCAGCCGCTCGCGTAGGGCAATGAGGTGGAAGGTGAATCAGCGCCAGCGTGCTGCGAGGCCGGCTCGACCAACAGTGAATACAGGCGTCGGCTGTCGGCGCGCAGGACCTGAAACCTGAGCCCTTCGAGTTCGACTATTTCGCCACGCTGCGGCAGGCGTCCGAACTGACGCATCAACAGGCCACCCACGGTGTCGTACTCATCATCAGAAAAATGGGTGGCGAAAGCCGTATTGAAATCCTCGATCGCCGTGGTTGCCGTGACCCGATAACGGCCATTGGAGGCGAGACGGATATTGTCTCCGATCTCATCGAGATCGAATTCGTCCTCGATATCACCGACGATCTGCTCCAGCACATCCTCGATCGTCACCAGGCCCGCCACGCCGCCGTATTCATCGACGACGATCGCCATGTGGTTATGACTGACGCGAAACTCGCGCAGCAGCACGTTCAGGCGCTTGGTTTCCGGGATGAAGACTGCGGGCCGCAACATGCTGCGCAGATCCAGCTCACGTCCGGCGAAATAGCGCAACAGATCCTTGGCGAGCAAGATGCCAAGCACATCATCCTTGTCTTCGCCGATCACCGGAAAGCGCGAATGCCCCTGATCGACGGCCATGCCGGCAATCTCCTCGACCGAGCGCTCGAGACTGACGCAATCCATCTGCGCGCGCGGCACCATGACGTCACGCACCTGCATGTCCGACATCTGCAAAGCCCCCTTGATCACGGACAGCGCGTCGGCGTCCAGCAGATCGCGGTCGAGGGCCGCATGCAGCAAGGCAAGAAGGTCTTCGCGATCTTCGGGCTCGCGTAACAGCAGCGCTGCAATGCGGTCGATCAGGGACGGTTTTGAGGGGCTTTCCATGACGGGGGAATGATCTCTCCATGGGCGACGCGCCGCAAACGGCCGCCGTCCGGCAAGGGCTCAGGCGTACGGATCAGCATAACCGAGAGTGCGCAGGATATCCGTCTCGGCTTTTTCCATTACCTGCGCATCACCCTCCTCGTCATGCTCGTAGCCCTGCAGGTGCAGCATGCCATGCACCACCAGGTGGGCGAAATGCGCATCCAGCGTCTTGCCCTGCTCGGCTGCCTCGCGCACCAGCACAGGCACGCACAGCACCAGATCGCCAGTCAAGGGCATGCCTTCCTCATTGGCGCCGGGCATGGCCTCGCCTTCGCCATAGACGAAGGTAAGCACGTTGGTGGCGTAGTCCTTGCCGCGGTATTCGCGATTGAGCGCCTGCCCTTCGGCTTCGCCCACCAGGCGCACCACCACCTTCACGTCCTGCTGCAGCGCGGCCTGGGCCCAGCGCCGAATGCTGTGCTTCTTGGGTGAGTTGGTCTTGTCTGCGCCCTCGACCGCCTTTTGCACCTTCAGCGTCAGCATCGGCGGGCTGTCATGCTGCGGCAGATCCATCGCCTCGACCGGCCGCAGGTCGTGATCCAGATCGACGCGCAGCGTCAGCAGGTTGCAGGCGCCGGGCTGCAAGGACAGCAAGGGCACGACCTCGTCGCTATCGGTCTCGGCCTCCACTTCGAGGTCTCCCCATGCAGAGCCGGGGAAGCTGAGCAGCAGCTTGCGGCCCTTGCCAAGGTGGATCTCGAGGCGCTCGGCCTTGATCCGCGTCGCCTTGTCCTTGGCATCAAAGGCAAAGACCTTGGGCTTACTTGTCCGTTTTGACATCTTCATTTTCCTCGCTTGCTTGCACCTGGGCGCGCGCTGCGCTCTTGCTGCGCTCCACCCGCGCCGCTTCCTTGTCGTAGGCTTCCACAATGCGCGCGACCAGCGGATGACGAACCACGTCGTCCTTGGTGAATTCAGTGAATGCGATCCCGCGCACCCCCTGCAGCACCGCGCGCGCCTCTTTCAGGCCGCTGCGCTGGCCGCGCGTCAGGTCAACCTGGGTCTGGTCACCGGTGACCACGGCCTTGGCGCCGAAACCGATGCGGGTGAGGAACATCTTCATCTGCTCGGGGGTGGTGTTCTGCGCCTCGTCGAGAATGATGAAGGCATTGCTGAGGGTGCGTCCGCGCATGAAGGCCAGGGGCGCGATCTCGATCAGGCTGCGCTCGAACAACTTGCCAACGCGGTCAAAACCCATCAGATCGTAGAGCGCGTCATACAAGGGGCGCAGATAAGGGTCGACCTTCTGCGACAGGTCGCCGGGCAGAAAGCCCAGGCGCTCGCCTGCCTCGACCGCGGGTCGGGTGAGGATGATGCGCTCGACCAGGTCACGCTCGAAGGCATCCACCGCGCTCGCCACCGCCAGGTAGGTCTTGCCTGTTCCTGCCGGGCCGATGCCGAAGGTGATGTCGAATTCCTGGATATTGCTCAGGTATTCGGCCTGCCGCGGCGTACGCCCACGCAGATCGGTGCGGCGCGTCATCAGGGCCGGTGCGGGTAGCGTGAGCTCTCCGCGGTTGGCGATTTCGACCAGGCCGAGCTGGACGTCATCGAGCGAGAGGTCGCTGTCCGCGCGTGCATAGAAGTGTTTCAGCGCCATCTCACCGCGCAGCACCTGGGCGGGATGACCGGTCAGGCTGAAGTGTTCGCCACGACGCATCACGCTGATATCAAAAGCATTCTCGATCTGGCGCAAGTTCTCGTCCAGGACCCCGCACAATCTCGCGAGCCGGGCGTTGTCGACCGGTTCGAAAAAAACTTCCAGCGTTTTCGCCATTCAGGATTCCCGGGTGAGGATTTCGCCGCGCAGGCTGTGCGGCAGCGCGGCGGTGATGCGCACATCAATGAACTGGTTGATCAGGCGCTCGCGATTGCGCGTGGGCGCAGCGAAGTTGACCACACGATTGTTGTCACTGCGACCCATCAACTCATGATCGGCGTTCTTCTTGGCCGCACCTTCCACCAGGATGCGCTGCACGCTGCCGACCATGGCTGCGCTATTGAGCTGATACTGCTCGTCGATGCGCTTTTGCAGGCGCGCCAGCCAGCGCAGCTTGGTCTCCTGCGGCACCGGATCGGCCAGATCGGATGCCGGAGTGCCGGGGCGGGCGCTGTATACAAAGCTGAAGGAACCATCGAAGCCGACCTCGTCGATCAGCTTCATGGTCTTCTCGAAATCCTCTTCGGTCTCGCCCGGAAAGCCCAGGATGAAGTCCGAGGTCAGCGCCAGATCGGGGCGCGCCGCACGCAGCTTGCGCACCACCGACTTGAATTCGAGCACCGAGTAGCCGCGTTTCATCGCCGCCAGCACACGATCCGAACCCGACTGCACCGGCAGATGCAGTTGCGAAACCAGCTTGGGGATGGTCGCGTAACAGTCGATCAGGCGCTGCGTCATCTCGCGCGGATGCGAGGTCGTGAAGCGCAGGCGCTCAATGCCGGGGATCTCGGCCACACATTCGAGCAGGAAGGCAAAGTCACCCTCTTCACCGCCTGCGCGCACCAGCTCGCCCCGCCAGGCGTTCACGTTCTGGCCCAGCAAGGTCACTTCCTTCACGCCCTGCGCGGCCAGCCCGGCGATCTCGGTGAGGATGTCGTCGAGCGGGCGCGAAACCTCTTCACCCCGGGTGTAAGGCACGACGCAGAAGCTACAGTACTTGGAACAGCCTTCCATGATCGACACAAAGGCGCTGCCACCCTCGACTCGCGCCGGGGGGATGGCATCGAACTTCTCGATCTCGGGAAAGGAGATGTCCACCTGCGAGCGCCCGCTGCGCTTGCGCGCCTCGATCAGCGCCGGCAGGCGATGGAGCGTCTGCGGCCCGAACACCACGTCCACATAGGGCGCGCGCTTGACGATCGCCTCGCCCTCCTGGCTGGCGACGCAGCCTCCCACGCCAATGATCAGATCCGGCTTCGCCTGCTTGAGCAGCCGCACCCGGCCAAGATCATGAAACACCCGCTCCTGCGCTTTCTCGCGCACAGAGCAGGTGTTGAACAAAATCACATCCGCCTCTTCGGGGTTGTCGGTCTTGACCAGTTCTTCGTTGGCACCGAGCACGTCCGCCATCTTGTCGGAGTCGTACTCATTCATCTGGCACCCGAAGGTGCGGATGTAGAGTTTCTTCATTGGGGGAATCGATTCACCGCGTGTTTAGCGCTTCGGATCTGGAGTGGCGGCCTCTTCGGGGGTGAGGATCCACACCCGGTGTATCTGACCATGCTTGTCGAACTTGACTCGCACCTTGTATTCGCCACGGATGTGGGAAGGCTGCACGATACGGTTGTAGGTGTTGCGGATCTGCGCGCCCGGGCTCAGGCTCACGGGCTGATCTTCCACCAGCACCGTGCCTGCCGGTGCGAAGGTGATCGTGGTCTTGCGCGCATCTTCCGGAAACGCGCGCGACGGCGCCGCATTGGCAGCGGACCCGGGCGCACCGGCCAGCGACAGCAACAGAAGTGAGAAAGGAATCTTGCGCAAGACATCGACCGGCAATGACCGGCATTTACGTTAACAGGCCGAAGATGATCCCCGAACATCGCCTCGATGTCAATGCAAAAGCCTTATAAATCAAACGCTACCCGCCCTGAAGGCGCCTCTGACAACACCCGCCGGCGCGCGTTCAACAGCGCCGACATCTCCCCGCACCCGCTTCGCGCCTATTGACGGGCCACCGTGAAGGCCGCTATATTGGCGCGCTCGGTTGGTGATGTAGCTCAGATGGTTAGAGCGATGGATTCATAACCCATAGGTCGGCGGTTCGATCCCGCCCATCACCACCAACAAATTCAAGGGCTTGCAGCGATGCAGGCCCTTTTCTATTTGGGCTGGGCTTACGTCGGGATTCCGTCTCAGCCGAAACGGCTTGTCCAGCGCTGCCAGCGGCCACGCCTGAATCCGCGACCGGCACGGGCTACACTCTTGCGTCTTTCCCTGCTGCAGAGGAAACCCGTGCCCATGCTGCCCATCCGCTACGTCGACCCCGTATACCGCCCACCGAGCGAGGCCGAATCGCTGATCCTGCCGGTCACCGACGGCTGCTCATGGAACCAATGCACCTTTTGCGAGATGTACACCTCGCCGCAGAAGACCTTTCGCGCGCGCAGCGAGGCCGAGGTCGTCGACAGCATCCGGCGCACCGGCGAACTTCATGGCGCGCAGGTGCGGCGCGTCTTCCTCGCTGACGGCGACGCCCTGGTGCTGCCGACGCGACGCCTGCTCGTCTACCTCGAAGCCATCCGCACCCACCTGCCCGCCGTCCACCGGGTGTCGAGCTACAGCCTCGCGCGCAACCTGACGAAGAAATCCGTCATCGAACTGAAGACGCTCGCCGACGCCGGCCTCGCACTCGCCTACCTGGGCGCCGAATCCGGCGACGACGAAGTGCTCGCCCGGGTGCACAAGGGCGAAACCTTTGACTCCACCCGCGCCGCGCTCGACAAGTTGGGCGAGGCCGGCATCAGGCGCTCGGTAATGATCCTCAACGGCCTGGGCGGCACGGCGCTGAGCGCACAGCACGCGGATAATTCCGCGCGCCTGATCAACGCCACCCAGCCGGAGTATCTGTCCACCCTGGTGCTGACGCTGCACGACAGCGGGCGCCGCTTCCTGCAGTCCTGGCCGGACTGGCAGGCCTTGTCGCAACAGGGCCTGTTCCACGAGATGGAGCGTTTCCTCTCGGCGCTGACGCTGAAACGCACAGTGTTCCGCTCTGACCACGTCTCCAACCGGCTCGTGCTCAAGGGCACGCTGGGTGCGGACAAGGACAGCTTGCTTGCACAGGTGAGAGCCACGCTCGAACACCCGGAGGCTGCACCTCTCCGCCCCGCGTGGACGCGCGGGCTGTAAGCCCTGGCAGGACCACGCGAGGCGGCAACGGAGGTCGATCATCGCTTTCCCTTGCGTCCATTGGATGCTCGCGGCAGGGATGCGGGGCATGAACGCGCCTTCCTCGTGAGCGCTTTCATCGCGCTCATTTAGCGCGTCAAACAAGCCAGGAGACGTTGTAGCTGAGGGCCTCCAGGCCCAGCGAATACGCTCTTTATCCAGCACGCCCTGCCGCCCATAAGAGCTTTATATAATCAACAAAGCTTGTCTCGATACCTGAATCCGTGTTCTCTTCAGCGCGCACCCGTTCCGCGAGCCCCCGCGCATGATTTTTCCGCTGCCTGACCCACAATCTCAGTT
>NZ_ATJV01000060.1 GCF_000443165.1 Thauera terpenica 58Eu
AGGTGTTTGAGGCTGGTGTCGAGCTCGTCGGCGCGGCTGATGCCGCGCCCCGCATAGAGGCGGGCGAGCAGCGGGTGCAGGCCGGCGTTGGACAGGCGGCTGAGGGCCTGCGGCGGCACGGCGCGGGGCTGGATGCGGGTCATCGTTGGTTCGGTGAATGGCTGCGTGGCGAGTCGGTGGGCGGTGCCGCGCCGGGGGCGGTGTGCGCAGCCGGTGCAATGGATTTGAGCAGGGCGTCGAAGGCGTAGGGCTTGCGCCAGAACTTCCAGCGCTCGGCGCTGCCCAGCCTGACATGGAGCGTGCCGCGATCGCTGGGGGCGGTGAGCTGCAGGGCTTGCAAGTGGCCGCCCTTGATGGCCTCACTGAGCGGCGCGAACCAGTCCCGTTCCAGCGCCGCCAGGGCATCACGCCAGCTCTCCAGGTCGAGTTGCTGGGCGGGCTTGAGCAGGCTGTCGAGTACCACCAGCGTGCTCTGGCGCAGCGCGTGTGCGCGCTCGGGCGCACGGGTGGGTACGCCGGCTGCACGCGCCATGCCGAGGCTGAGCGGGTCGGTGGCCTGTACCGCCTGTGCCGGCGCACGCGGATTCTGTGTGAGCGTGCCCGCGCCCCACAGCCACAGGCTGTTGACCGGGCGCTTGCCGGCGGCCTCGCGTGCCTGGCTGGCGGCATGGTTGTGCAGCACGATCTGGGCCTCGTTCATGGTGCGCTGCCACAGGCGCGCATCCTTGCCTTCGGGCAGGAAGTGCTTGATCGGCCGGCCGATGACGTCGTCCAGCGCATACAGCGTGACCTCGGTGGGCTGTTTGAGGCGCAGATACCAGCGCGTCGGTGTGCAGGCTTCGAAGTGACCGAGGTCGGTGAAGAGCTCGTTGAGCGCGGTGATCAGGGTGGCGGCTTCATCGATCCCGAGCGCGTCGTCGGCGAAAGGGTGGAGCAGCAAGTGCTCGCGCGCAAAACTCAGATTGACCGGGTCGGCGCACAGCCAGTGGCTGCCGGGTTCGGTCGCTGCAGCGTCGGCTTCGCCCAGACGGCGCAGGGCGGCCAGCGGCAGGTGGGCGTCTTCCAGTCCGAACAGGCGTGCAAACTGGCGGTCGTAAGGCTCGAACTCACGCAGCTCGCGCGTACCGCGTCCGAGCAGTGTTGCCAGTCCGTCGAGCGCGAGCCCGGAAGCCGGGCCGAGCAGTGTTGCCGTGGGCCACAACAGGCCCGGAATCAGGAGCTGGATCTGCATCGGTATCAAGGGCTTGGGAGCGGGCGAGTCTAGCACGTGCCGGGCGTGCAGCGTTTTACTGGCGGGAGGGGGGCGGAGGGCGCAGTGGAAGGACGTGATCGACAGGGGCATGCTGAAACCGCAGGCCTGAGCCTCTCCACCAGCTTGACAAGGTGTGCGCAAAGGTGTGCAATTGATTCGTCGTAAGTAATCAAGTGATCGAGGTTAAAAGCATGAAGCCGACTCGAAGCCTGCGCGAGCCCAGCACGACTTATTCACTGCCCAGCGCACTGCCCAGCGCGCTTGCAGAAGGCCGCCCATCGACTGCCGGAGCCAGCGTCGAACACTACATGCACGCGGCTTCAGCCCTCGAACGCGACCATATGGTGCGCGAGGGTTTCGAGACCGGCTCGCTGGATGTCTTTGCCCAAGGCTTCGGCCGCAGTGGGCGCAGCCTGGCAAATCTATTGGGCGTGGCGACGGCCACTTATGACCGTCGCGTGCGCGAAGGCAAACCCTTGTCGCACGACGACTCCGATCGGGTGGCGCGTCTCATTGAGGTAGAGCGCGCGGCCACCCGGGTGTTTGGCGACGAAGAGGCCGCGCGCGAATGGCTGGCGGCGCCGGTCCCGGTGCTGGGTGGCGCCGTCCCGATCGAATTGCTGGCGACGACGCCGGGCTACCAGGCGGTGACCAACGCGCTGCGGCGAATCATGAGCGGCAGCGTGGCCTGATGGCCATCTTGTGGCGGTTGGCGCAGGACTGGATCGATCTCGACACCGGCGCGCTGTTGTGCGCAGCGGAAGACTTTTCGTGCGCCGGCAATGGCGCGGCGATGATCGGCGGGCGCTGGAACAGCGTGGGTGTGGCGGTGATCTACCTCGCCGACAGCCTGGCGCTCGCCCAACTCGAAAAGCGCGTTCACGCGCCACATCGAGCGCCGCTGGGCATGGTGGCGGTTGAAGTGACCTTGCCGTCCACGCTTCTCAGTGCGGCGACGGCAGTGGATGTGCCCGAGCACTGGAATGTGGACAACGTGGACTGGTCGGTCGGGCGCACCCCAACTCAGGCCATCGGCGACGCGTGGCTGGCTGCAGGCGCGTCCTTGCTGTTGCGGGTGCCCTCGGTGGTCGTGCCTGTGGGCTGGAACTATGTGCTCAACCCGGCACATCCCGACGCCAGAAAACTGCGCACGCGCCGCATCGACTATCGACCCGACCCGCGCTTGTGGTGAACCTCGGTAGAATCACGAGTCCATTTTCACAAGGCAAAGAGATGCAGTCTGCCCGCGATGCGCGCGTGCCTACGCTTGTGGTCGTCGATGACGATCTCGTGACCCAGGCGCGGCTGAGCGCCTACTTCACGCAAGAGGGCTACCGCGTCCTGCTGGCCGGTGACGGTGAAGTGTTCTGGCAGGCCCTGGCGGCCAATGCGGTCGATCTGGTCTTGCTCGACATCAACCTGCCCGGGCAGGACGGTTTGTCGCTGGCGCGTGACCTGCGCGCGCGCAACGCCTCCATCGGCATCATTCTGGTCACCAGTCGCAGCGACGACATCGACAAGATCGTCGGGCTCGAAGTGGGCGCCGACGACTACGTCACCAAACCCTTCAATCCGCGTGAATTGCTCGCGCGCGTGAAAAGCCTGCTGCGCCGCACCGGAGAAGCCCGCGTCGCGCACGAGGAAATTCTCGCCTTTGGCGGATGGACCTTGAACCTGCCCCAGCGCCGCCTGTGCGACTCGGAGGGGCGCGAGGTGGTGTTGACGCGCGGCGAGTTCGAACTGCTGGCGCTGCTGGCAAGGCACCCGGCCGAGGTGATGAGCCGCGATCGCCTGTCGCGCGCGGTGAGCGGGCGCGACTGGGATCCGCAGGACCGTACCATCGACGTGCTGGTGCGGCGTCTGCGCGCGAAGATCGACGCCAACACCGAGGCTGAGTCGCTGATCCTGACCGTGCGCGGCGAAGGCTATCGGCTCGCAGCCGAGGCCCGTGACAGGGCCTGAGTCAAAGCCCACGACCGAAGCTCACGACCGAAGCTCACGACCAAAGTCCACGGCACTGTGGACTGCGACAGCACCGGCGTTTGCGCGGCAGTGTCGTCTACAGTTCCGACTGCAAGGCCTGCACTGAGTGCAGATAGGCCTGCTGCAAGGCCGCAACCCGATCTGCCAGCGTTTCACCTGGCATGCCTGTCGCGATATCGTCCTCGAGTTCCGCCGCGAGCCGTTCCAGACGCGTGAGTCCCAGGTTCGACGCCGCCCCGCGCAGCTTGTGCGCGAGCTTGCCGCAGCCCTTCACCTGGCCGGCCTGCGCGGTGCTCACCAGCTCCGCCACGAGGGCATCGCCCTGGGTCTGGAACACGTGCGCGATCTGTTGCAGTACGGCGTCGCCCAGGGCTTCCCGTTCCGCCTCGAGAAAGTGGGGGGCGATCCAGGGCGCGCTGTCGGTGCCGGCTTGATCCTGCGCTGCCGGCTTGGCGTCCGTGTCTTCCGCGTCCATGCCCTGCACCGATGCGTCCTTTGCCCGCGGCGCTGTGCTGCCGAGCTGGCTGACGAGCAGGTGTTGCAGCTGACTGCGGCTGAAGGGTTTGGACAGGAAGGCCGCGAAGCCTGCATCGAGCAGGGACGGCACCTCCTGGGGCGGCACATGCGCCGACATGAGCACAGCCGGGATGTGGCGGCCGTGTGGCAGGCGACGCAGGCGCTGGAGCAGGTCGCGACCATCGCCATCGGGCAGGTTCATGTCGACGAGCGCAATATCCACCGCCAGTTGCGCGACGAGCTTGAGCGCGCTATCGATGTCGCTGGCGCACACCACCTGCTGGCCCAGGGCCTGCAGGAAGCGCTCGGCCACCAAGCGGTTGACCTCATCGTCTTCCACCAGCAGCACGCGGTGGCAGTCCGTCAAGGTTTCGCCGGACGCGTCCAGCGCCAAGGCAGCCGGAGGCTGTGCGGCTTCGAATACGAGCTCGAAGCTGACGGTGGTGCCTGCGCCGGGTGCACTGCGGATGTGGATATCTCCCCCCATTGCCTCGACCAGACGCTTGCACACCGCCAGCCCGAGCCCGGTGCCGCCGTGATGCCGGCCACTGTCGCGAACCTGAACAAAGGCCTCGAAAACTTCGCGCTGGCGGGCGGGCTCGATGCCGATGCCGTGGTCCTCGATGGCAAACACCAGCGCACCCGGCGTGGCCCCTGGGCGAATGCGCACGATGACCGCGCCTTCGTCACTGAACTTGATGGCGTTGCCGACCAGGTTGAGCAGGATCTGGCTGAGTTTGCGGTGGTCGCCAAGCAGGTGCTGGGGCAGCTCAGGGCTGATGTCGGCACGCAATTCAAGCCCGCGTGCTGCGGCGCGCGTGCCCTGGACGGCGAAGACGTCCTCGATGGTGTCGCGCAGGGTGAATGCGCTGCGTTCGACATGGACGCCGCCGGCCTCGATGCGGGCAAAGTCCAGCATGTCCTCGAGCAGTTCAAGCAGCAAGGTGGCGGCGGCGCGCATGTGCGCGATGTAGTGCTGCTGGGCCGGCAGCAGCCGGGTGTCTTCCAGCACCTCGAGCAGGCCGAGAATGCCCGCCATCGGCGTGCGCAGTTCATGGCTGAGGGTGCCGAGGAAGGCGGTTTTTGCACGGTCCGCCTTTTCCGCCTCGATGCGGGCTGCGGCGTGCTCTTCCATCTCATGCGCCAGCGCCGCGTTGCTGCTGCTCAGTTCCATCGTGCGCAAGGCCACCTGATGCTCAAGGTCTTCGCTCTGCCGGCGCAGCGCTTCGGCCAGGCGGTCGCGCTCGACGGCATCGTTGCGGAAGCGCTCGAGCGCGCGCGACAGGGAGGCGAGCTCATCGTCGCCACTGGTGTCGATGCTGACATCGCGCTGACCCGCCGCCAGCGCCAGGGTGGCGCTTTCCAGTGCCAGCAGGCGGCCAAGAGTGTGGCGGCGCAGGACCTGGATGCTGACCAGTGCGGTGATGATCAGCAGCGCGGCGCCGATGACGCCAAAGGCAATCACGCCGGTGGTGGCGCTGCGCTCGGCCTTGAGGCCGGCGGCGGCAAGAATGCGGCCACCACGGTGGATGAGTTCGCCGGCCAGGGCGTCGAGCTCGGTGGTCAGCGTGCCCACCTCCACCTGCAGGGCGTCGCTGCGGGCGCGCAACTCGAGCTCAGTGTTGCGCAGGGCAAAGGCCCCCTCGGGCGCCAGCGCCGCGGCCAGCGCCTGGTGCAGTGCGCTGGCCTGCTGACGTGCGCCGGGGGCGGCAATGTCACCGACACGGCGTGCGAGCAGGGCCAGCCGGGACTCGAAGTCGCTGCGGGCAGCGTCGACGCCCGCCATGGTGTCGAGCTCGTCCAGCCGGTCGACCAGGGCGCCCAGGCCATGCACCGTGAGGCCGAGTTCGTGCATACGCTCGAGACTGTCCAGGTCACGGTCGAGCAGACGGTCGCCGGCAGCGCGGCGCTCCCTGGCGCCGAAAGACAGGACCCCGCCGTCGCCGTGCAACAAGCTGGTGAGGGTCGACACGAGCAAGGCCATCGCGTTGTCCGACTGTGTCTGGGCAAGGTCGTTGAGCAGGGCGATCTGTTCGCGCAGTGTGTGTCCCGCCTGCGCGCGCCGGTCGCGCAGGCGCAGGCGCGCGGCGACGGTTTCGGCCATGGTGTCCAGGCGCGCAGACAAGGTGTCGCCGCTTGCCTGCAGGCGGGCGCGCAGTTCGGGTTCGACATGTGGCGAGTCGAGTGCGGCGAGCCGGTCCCGTATCAGCGGCAAGTCCTGGTTCACCAGCGCGCGCAGCTGTTCGAGTTCGGCCGTCGAGTCGGCGCGCGCCAGACGTGGGGCCTGCGCCGCCAGGCGGGCGTTGCCGCGCACCGCGTCATGCAGTGCGTCGGCCGTTGGCAAGGTGTGACGGATGATGTCTTGCTGGCTATCGACCACACGCTGAAAGCTGAGCCAGCCGACGACTGCCACCACAACCGTGCCCAGCGCCCCCAGCAAGAGACCGAGCAGCAGGCGCTCGCGCAGGCCGAAGCGACGTGCGCCGGGGGCTTTGGCGTAAGATGGAGCGTCCATGTTCAGGTCGTTTCCGCCACAGTGTGCTGCCAACGGTGAAAGGAAGGTTCAGGCGTTCATCTTACCGACGCGGTGCCGCGCGGGCATTGTCCATCGTGCTGCTGGGCAGCGTGTTGAGCGCTGGGTTCGGCTTCGGCCTGAGCCCGGCCGCAGCCGTTGCCCTCGAAGAGTGGCCGATCGAACGCTGGGCCGGGGATGAGCGTGCGCCTGCGCCGGGCGTCAGCCCGCCTGCGGCGCTGGCGCGCACGACTCCCTCGCGGCCCTGGAAGCTGTGCACCGTCTACCCGCACCTGAAGGACAGCTACTGGCTGGCGGTGAACTACGGCATGGCCGAAGAGGCGCGTGCGCTGGGGCTGGAGTTGCGCGTGCTCGAGGCAGCGGGCTACGAGAACCTCGGCTACCAACGCGAGCGCGTCGCGAATTGCATCGCCGATGAAACCAGCGACGCCGTGCTGGTGGGCACGGTGAGCTTTGCCGGCCTCAATGATCTGCTCGCCCCCTATCTTGCGCGCCGGCCGGTGCTGGCGCTGGTCAACGATATTGACTCCACGGTGGTCACAGGCAAGGTCGGCGTGCCCTGGTACCAGCTGGGATGGAAGGCCGGGCGCTGGCTTGCCGAGCGCCACCCCGCGGGCGCGCCGCAAGTGCACGTCGCCTGGCTGCCCGGGCCACAGGGCGCGGGCTGGGTCAGCTTCATCGATCGCGGCTTTCGCGCGGCCATCGCGGGCAGCGCGGTGCACATCGCAGCGGTGCGCAGCGGCGACACCGGGCGCGCCATTCAGCGCCGACTGGTCGAAGAGGTGCTCGATGCGCACCCCGAGATCGACTACCTGGTGGGCAACGCACCCATGGCCGAAGTGGCGATCGCCGAACTGCGCCGGCGCGGCCTCGAAGACAAGGTGGCGATCGTGTCCTCCTATGTCACGCCCGGCGTGTACAGCGGCCTGTTGCGCGGCCGCATCCTGGTTGCGGTCAGCGACTTTCCCGTGCTGCAGGGGCGCATGGCCGTGCGCCAGGCCTTGCGCGCGCTCGAAGGTCTGGCGCTGGAGCCGTACATCGGCCCGCGTGTAGAGCTGGTCGACGCCGAGCGGCTGAAGCAGTATCCGATCGACTGGATGCTGCCGCCGGCGGGGTTCGTGCCGGTGTATGAGGTCAGGCCCGGCCAGCGTTGAGACTGGCGACCTGATCGTCAGCGATCGCCGCGCCTGAGTCGTACACCGATACAATGGCGCCCATCATGCGTTCAAACATCATTTCTACTGCTGAATCAGCAGCTTCCAGCATTGCCTCGGGTGCCGTGCCGGCTTACCGTGCCGCGCCTTTTCTGCCCATGTCACGCCAGGAGATGGCGGCGCTGGGCTGGGATGAGTGCGATGTCATCCTCATCACCGGCGATGCCTACATCGACCACCCCAGCTTTGGCATGGCCCTGGTCGGCCGCATGCTGGAGGCGCACGGCTTTCGTGTCGGCATCCTGAGCCAGCCTGACTGGCAGTCGGCCGAACCCTTCCGTGCGCTGGGCAAGCCGCGGCTGTACTTTGGCATCACCGCCGGCAATATGGATTCGCTGGTCAATCGTTACACCTCCGACCGCAAGATTCGCTCGGACGATGCCTATACGCCCAACGCCGAGCCTGGCAAGCGCCCGGACCGCGCGGTGACGGTGTATGCCCAGCGCGCTCGTGAGGCCTATCCGGGGACGACGATCGTCATCGGCAGCATCGAGGCCAGCCTGCGCCGCATTGCGCATTACGACTACTGGTCGGACAAGGTGCGGCGTTCGGTGCTGCCCGATTCCAAGGCCGACATCCTGCTGTTCGGCAACGCCGAACGTGCGCTGGTGGCGCTGACCCATCGTCTGGCGGGTGGCGAACCGATCGACGCCATTCGCGACCTGCGTGGCACGGCCTTCATGGTCAAGCCGGGCTGGCGGCCGTCCGAGCAATGGCAGGAGATCGATTCGCTGGCCCTGGACCGGCCGGGACGCATTGACACCCATGCCGACCCCTATGCAATGGAAGCCAGCGCTGCAGCGCCCAAACCTGCAGCCGATGGCGCCCAGCCGGTGCGCATCGTGCCCCCCGCCGCGCGTCTGGCCGCGCGCCGCGCTGACCGCGCGCACAGCGTGATCCGCTTGCCGTCCTATGAGCAGGTGAAGGGCGATGCAGTGTTGTATGCCCACGCTTCGCGTGTGTTTCATCTCGAGTCCAACCCGGGCAATGCGCGTGCCATGGTGCAGTGCCATGGTGAGGGGCCAGGCGCGCGCGACGTGTGGATCAATCCGCCACCCATCCCGCTCACCACGCCCGAGATGGACTTCGTTTTCGATCGTCCCTATGCGCGCGCGCCCCATCCCACCTATGGCAGTGCGCGCATCCCGGCCTGGGACATGATCAAGTTCTCGATCAACATCATGCGTGGCTGTTTTGGTGGCTGCACCTTCTGCTCGATCACCGAGCATGAAGGCCGCATCATCCAGAGCCGTTCGCACGCCTCGATCATCAACGAGATCGAGGAGATCCGCGACAAGTCGCCTGACTTCAAGGGCCACATCACCGATCTAGGGGGGCCGACCGCCAACATGTACCGCATGGCGTGCAAGAGCAAGGCGATCGAGGAGAACTGCCGCCGCCTGTCCTGCGTGTATCCCGGCATCTGCGAGAACCTGAACACCGACCATTCCTCGCTCATCGAGCTCTATCGCAAGGCGCGCGCGGTGCCGGGCATCAAGCGCATCACCATCGGCTCGGGCTTGCGCTACGACCTGGCGGTGCGTTCGCCCGAATACGTGAAGGAGCTGGTGACGCATCACGTCAGCGGTTTGTTGAAGATCGCACCCGAGCACACCGAGGAAAACACGCTCTCCAAGATGATGAAGCCGGGCATTGGCGCTTACGAAGAGTTTCGCCAGATGTTCGAGAAGTTCTCGGCGCAGGCGGGCAAGAAGCAGCATCTGGTGCCGTACTTCATCGCCGCCCACCCGGGCACCACCGACGAAGACATGCTGAACCTCGCGCTGTGGCTGAAAAAGTACAACTTCCGCCTCGATCAGGTGCAGACCTTCCTGCCCACGCCCATGGCGCTGGCGACCACGATGTACCACTCGCGCAAGAATCCGCTCAAGAAAGTGTCGGCGGATTCGGAAGGCGTGGAAACCGCCCGCTCCGGCAAGGTGCGCAAGCTGCACAAGGCTTTCCTGCGCTGGCACGACCCGGAAAACTGGCCGACCTTGCGTGAAGGCCTGATCCACATGGGGCGTGGCGACCTGATCGGCAACGGCCCCCACTGCCTGGTGCCGCGTCAGCAGCCGGCGCGCGTGCTCGCAGCCGGGGCTCCGGCGTCTGCCGCAGCAGCAAGGCGGCCGGCGGTGGACAAGCGTCCGGTGGGTGCGCCGCCCGCGCGCAAAGGCTGTAACAGCGCGCCCAAACGTGCCTCTACGAAGGGTCGCTAGATCGGCTTCCATTCTCTTTACGCGTCTTCATTACGCCGTACGACTTGATCGTGTCAGGGACTGAGGCCGGGGGCGAGGCTTTCAGGCCGCGTCGAGGCTGCAAATCTGGTTGCGCCCGCCCTCCTTGGCGGTGTACATCGCACGGTCGGCGCGCCGCAGCAACTCTTCTGCGCTCACCTCCTGACCACGGAAAGTGGTGTAACCGATGCTGGGCGTGGTGGTGACAGCGTGCTCGCCGATCTCATGGGGCCGATTGAGCGCGACCAGCACCTTGTCGGCGATGTGCGCCGTCTTGGTTTGAGCCTCGTGTTGTGAGCCGCCCAGGTCTTCGAGCATCACCACGAACTCGTCGCCGCCCAGTCGCACCACGGTGTCGCCTTCGCGCACGCTGTTCTTGAGCCGATTTGCCACCTCGATCAGGAGGGCGTCGCCGGCATCGTGTCCCAGCTTGTCGTTGACGTCCTTGAAATGGTCGAGATCGATGAAAAGCAGGGCGTTGAAGTGCTGCTTGCGGTCGCTGTTCGCCATGCCCTGGCGCAGACGATCCATGAGGAAGCGGCGATTGGGCAACTGGGTGAGGGCATCAATGAAGGCGAGATTGCGGATTGCCGCTTCGGCGGCGCGGCGCTCGGTGATGTCGAAGATGAGCCCGTCCACCCACTTCGCCCGGCCACTGCGGTCGATATTGGGCTGGCCGCGCGCGATCACCCATCGCAGCCCGCGCAGCCGATTGCGTACGCGAAACTCGACTTCATAAGGCGTGCGGCTGGCAATGGCGGCTTGCACGATGTCGTGCACGCGATCGCGGTCGTCAGGGTGCACAAACTCGCCGATCGTGTGGCCTTCCTTGATGAAGTACTCGGGTGGCTTGTCGAAAATATCCTGGGTGCCGCGGCTGACGTGGATGACCGTCCACGGCGGGCCGGCTCTCGTGCGGAACACCACGCCGGGCATGCTCTCAACCAGCATGCGGAAGTCGTCCCGGCTTTGAGCGAGCCTTGCAGCCGCGATGCTCATACGCCGGCGATAGAGTGCGTTGCCATGGATGACGGCAAACAGCATGAGGCCGACCGTAACGCCTGTGATCAGGATCAGGGGGGCTTCGACGCTTTGTGCGTCGCTTTCGAAAAAGGGGGTGCTGCTGAAGCGTGCAACCCAGGTACGCCCACCGAACTCAACGTCCAAGGTGGTGACGAAGTGTGGCGTATGGGCGCCCGTGAGCGTTGAAAACAGCAGATTTTCAGCTACGGGGTTGTGATCGAAGAGTTCTATTTCGACGTCGCGCGGCACTTCGGCAAACAGTCCGCCGATCATGTCGTGTGCACGGAAAGGGCTGAACACGAAGCCGAGCAGCGACGCTCGCCGCTCCAGCGCATCAGCGGCCGGGCCGCGATAGACCGGCAGATACATCAGGAAGCCCGGCTGGATGCCGGAGTCGGTTTCCTGCACCAGGATCACGCGCCCCGACAGCGCCAGCTTGCCGGTGTCGCGAGCACGTTCCATGGCCTCGCGCCGCACCGGGTCTGAATACATGTCGTAGCCGAACGCGCGCAGGTTGCGCCCGCCGAAGGGCTCCATATACACGATGCTGCTGTAGATCTCGCGCGTGCCCTCGGGGTGGATGTGGTAGCTCGGAAAGCCTTCGCCGCGAACGCCCGCCTCGTGGGTGTGGCGTTCCTCGGGGCGCACCAGGAGCGCAAAGCCCGTTCCCTGTATGCCCGGCAGATAGCGGTCGAGCTGCAGTCCACCGACATAGCTGCCCCAGTCCGTGCGCGACACCGTTTCGTTTGCCGCGAAGAAGGCGCTCGCACCCTGCAGCGTCTGCTCATAGGCCTGAAGGCGTAGCACGAGGGCTTGCCTGGTGCTCTCCGCGCGATGCAGGAAGCGATCCCGTATGCGCTCCTCGGACTGCACGTCAAAGAACCGCCACACTGCGAGGGTGAGCAGCACGATCAGGCCGAGCGCAATCCACGCCGCAGCGTTGCGGTCGAGCAATCCATGAGAGTGAGGTGGGGAGGTGTCCGGGGGCTGAGCCATGTTGTCCTGTGAAGTCGCCGTATGGCCAGTGTTCCACGCGGACCAGATGCACGCCATTTTGTCAGCTAGTGGGGGGGCTGTCACCTTCATGGCCAGGCGCGAAGCTCGAGCCTGCTTACACTTCGATGCGAATTCGAGCGCAGCTGAAGGCGAACTGATGACGAATCGGACTGGCCACGATCGCCCCGGCACGGGCACAATGGTCGGCTTGCCGCACAGCCCCCAATCGAGTCCTGTCCGATGCGCTACGAATTTCTCGTCGGCTTGCGCTACACCCGTTCGCGCAAGCGTGCCCAGGGTCGCAACCGATTCATCTCCTTCATTTCCTTCGTGTCCATGCTGGGCATTGCGCTGGGCGTTGGTGCGCTGATCGTGGTGCTGTCGGTGATGAATGGTTTCCAGGAAGAGCTGCGCTCGCGCATCCTCGGTGTCGCCTCCCATGTGCAGGTGCAGCGCTTCGATGGTGGGCTGGAGAACTGGCAGCAGGTCGCCGACGACGCGCAGCGCAATCCGTCCGTGCTCGCCAGTGCGCCCTTTGTCCAGGAGCAGGGCATGCTCTCTTTCGACGCCGGCGTGCGTGGCACCATCGTGCGCGGGGTGATTCCCGATGCCGAGGACAAGGTCGCCGACTTCGCCAGCTACATGAAGGTCGGCAGCCTTGACGCCTTGCAGGCCGGCCGTTTCGGCATCGTGCTGGGACGCGATCTGGCCCAGGCGCTGGGTGTGCAGCTTGGCGACAAGCTCACGCTGATTGCGCCGCAGGGGCTGGTGACGCCGGCCGCGGTGCTGCCGCGGGTGAAGCAGTTCGAACTGGTGGGCGTGTTCGAAGCCGGAATGTTCGAATACGACTCCGGCCTGGCCTTGGTGCATATTGCGGATGCGCAGGCCTTGTACCGCCTGGGTGATGCGGTGAGCGGCGTGCGCCTGAAGCTCGCCGACCTGTTTGCCGCGCCGCGCGTGGCGCGCGAGCTGGCTGCTCAGATCACCGAACCCGGCCTGAGCGTGAGCGACTGGACACGCAGCCACGCCAACTTCTTCCGTGCCGTGGCGCTGGAGAAGACGATGATGACGTTGATCCTGTTTCTCATCGTCGCCGTGGCCGCGTTCAACATCGTGTCGACGCTGGTGATGGCGGTGCAGGAAAAATACGCCGACATCGCCATCCTGCGCACCCTGGGCGCGAGTCCGGCCTCGATCATGACGATCTTCGTGCTGCAGGGCTCGATCATCGGCCTCGTCGGCCTGCTGGCCGGAGTGGCCGGCGGGCTGGCGATTGCCAACAATCTCGATGTCGTGATTCCGGCCCTGGAAACCGTGACGGGGGCCACGCTGTGGAACAAGGAAATCTATTACATCAACGAGCTGCCATCGAAGGTGCTGCCGGCCGATGTGATCAGCATCGTCTCGGTGTCCTTCGTGCTGACCTTGCTGGCCGCGCTCTATCCGAGCTGGCGGGCATCGCAGGTCAATCCGGCGGAGGCGCTGCGCTATGAGTGAGAACGGGATGAAGCGGGTGGAGCCGGTGCTGGCCTGCGATGGCTTGTCCAAGCACTTTCGTGAGGGCGCCGATGCGGTGACGGTGCTCGAGGGCGTGAGCCTGAGCATCGCGCGCGGCGAGCGTGTGGCGATCGTCGGTGCCTCGGGCTCGGGCAAGAGCACGCTGCTCCACCTCCTGGGCGGGCTGGACGCGCCCAGCGCAGGTGCGGTGCGGCTCATGGGGCGCGACTTTTCCACCTTGTCCGAACGCGAACGCGGTCGTTTGCGCAACGTGGCGCTGGGCTTTGTGTACCAGTTTCACCACCTGCTGCCCGAGTTTTCGGCGCTGGAAAACGTCGCCATGCCGCTCTACATCCGCCGCGTCGACAAGGCTGAGGCCGACGAGCAGGCCGCGGCCATGCTGGCGGAAGTGGGGCTCGGTCATCGCCTGAGCCATGCGCCGGGCGAACTGTCGGGCGGTGAGCGCCAGCGCGCGGCGATCGCCCGTGCCCTGGTGACCCAGCCTGCATGCGTGCTGGCTGACGAGCCCACCGGTAACCTGGACCGGCGCACGGCCGAGGCGGTGTTTGACCTCATGCTCTCGCTTAATGAGCGTCTCTCCACCAGCTTCGTCATCGTCACTCACGACGAAGTGCTGGCGGCACGCGCGCAGCGCAGCCTGCGCCTCACCGATGGGCGCCTGCAGTAGCCGCAGCTGTGCCCAGCCCTGTGTGAGGCCGGCGCGCACGGCGTGAATGCGAGCAACCCAGACCGCACCGATGTGCTTCACCTGAAAGGGATACGGCAGGCTGGATTGCGCCTGTAGTAATGCAAATGGCATCATGACGGGCGATGAGAATACATGCCCTGTCCTTTGCCGCAGGCGTCGTGCTTGCGCAGATGCAGGCGCGCTTGCCCGACGTGCTGACCCTGTGCCTGCTGGCAATGGGATTGATCCTGCTGTCCTTGCTGTGCGCGCGATGGGCGCCATCCCAGGCTCGCGATCGCACCCGCCTGCTGCCGTTGCTCAGGACAGGGCTTGTGTTTGCGCTCGTGTTCAGCGTGGGCTTTGGCTGGGCCGCGCTGCGTGCGCATTGGCGGCTTGCCGACGAGTTGCGTAGTGATCTTGAAGGGGTGGATGTCGAGGTCGTGGGCTTTGTCGCCGACCTGCCGCAGGTAATGGACGATGCCCTGCGTTTTCGCTTCGACCTCGATCCTGTCGTCGATGGCGTCCCACGACGGCTCTTGCTGTCCTGGTATCCGGCGCGCGGATCAGCGTCGGTGCTGCCCGGCATCCGGCCCGGGGAGCGCTGGCGTTTCGTCGTGCGCCTGAAGCGGCCGCATGGCTTGTACAACCCTGGTGGTTTTGACTACGAGGCGTGGTTGCTCGAGCGCGGCGTGCGCGCGACCGGCCATGTGCGCAGTGGCGCCCAGCGCCTGGATGACGGACTGAGCAGGCCCATGGATGGGGTGCATAGGCTGCGCGAAGCGGTGCGCGAGCGCTTTGTCGGCGCGCTCGGCGATGCGCCTTATGCCGGCATTCTGGTTGCGCTCGTGATTGGTGATCAGCGTGGCATCCCCGCCGTGCAATGGGAGGTCTTTCGCCGCACCGGGGTTGCCCATCTGGTGGCGATCTCGGGCATGCACATCAGCCTGATGGCGGCGCTGCTCGGCGGCAGCGTGGGCTGGCTGTGGCGCCGCTCCTCCTGGTTGATGCTGCGCTGCCCGGTGCGCAAGGCGCAGGCCCTGGCGGCGGTGCTGGCGGGGACGAGCTATGCCCTGCTGGCAGGCTTGGGCATTCCGGTACAGCGTGCGCTGCTGATGTTGCTGGTGGTCGTCATTGCGCTCTACCGCGGGCGGGCCATCGTGCCTTCGCGGGTGATGGCGCTGGCCTTGGTGGTGGTGCTCGCAGTCGATCCCTGGGCCTGCCTGTCAGCGGGCTTCTGGCTGTCTTTCGGGGCGGTTGCCGCGATCGGCTTCGTGCTGGGCGGGCGGCGGGCAGCCGCGAACGCCTGGGGGGCCGCGCTGCGCATCCAGCTGGCGGTCAGCTTCGCCTTGATGCCCTTGCTGGTGCTCATGTTTCAGTCGCTGCCGCTGTTGTCACCGCTCGCCAATGCGGTGGCAATTCCGCTGGTGAGCTTCATCGTCACGCCGCTGGTCCTGCTGGCTGCGACCTTGCAAGTGGAGTTTCCCTTGCTGTGGGCCCATCAGGTGACGGCGTGGATGATGCAATGGCTCCACTGGCTGGCCGCTTTCGAGCCGGGCTATTGGCGCCAGAGTGCGCCACCCCTGTGGTTGGGCGTGCTGGGCGTGCTGGCGGTGGCCGGGGCGATGCTGCCGCGTGGCACACCGGGCCGACTGGCGGCGCTGGCGGTGTTGACAGGCTTGCTGGCCTGGCCACCCGCGCGCCCACCTGCCGGCAGTTTCGTCGCCCGCGTACTCGATGTGGGGCAGGGGCTCGCGGTGCATGTACAGACCGCGAATCATGACCTGCTGTTCGACACCGGACCGCCTTTCGGCGCCCATGCGGACGCGGGCAGCCGGGTGCTGCTGCCCTACCTGAGCGCCCTGGGGGTGGGCAGGCTGGATGCGCTCGTGCTGTCGCATGATGACAGCGACCATGCCGGCGGTGCCAACAGCATCGCGACCGCGCTCGAGGTGCAGCGCTGGTGGGCGTCGGATACGGGCGCGGTGACACGCCGTGTCGAGGCCGCCCTGGCGGCGCCGGTGCAGCGCTGCAGTTCCGGCGAACAGTGGGTCTGGGACGGTGTGTCTTTCCGCTTCCTGCATCCGGGTGGCGAGACCTTGAGCGTGCCTGGCAAGCGCCACGACAACGATCAGTCCTGCGTGCTGCGCATCGCCAACGCGAGCGGAACCCTGCTCTTGCTGGGTGACGTCGAGGCGGCGGGCGAGGCCGCGCTGCGTTTGCGCCATGGCGATGCCGTCCTGAGGGCGGATGTGCTGGTCAGCGCCCATCACGGCAGCCGGTCCTCGTCCTCCCCGGCCCTGGTCGAAGCCACCCTGCCTGAGGCGGTCATTCATTCCGCCGGTCATCGCAACGCCTTCGGCCACCCTCACCCCGAGGTCTGGGCACGATGGGCTGCGGCGGGCGCGCGCAATTGGCGCACCGACAGCCAGGGGGCGGTGGAAGCGGTGTTCAGTTCCGATGCGGCTAAGGGTGTGCGGGTGAGCGCCGAACGCTTGCGTGCGCCGCGTTACTGGCACGGACGTTGAGCCGCAGCCAGTACTTCGGAGCTGTCCTCACTCCTGCCATTGCAACACCAGCTGGGCGCCGCCGCCCGGACTCAGCTCCATCCAGTGCTCCTGGGTGGTGCCGGCGTAGGTCGCGGTGATGCGGTAGCGCGCGGCCTCGGGCACATCGAGCTGGCCGATCGGGCCGCAGGACGCCTCGACGCGGCGGTCGTTGAGCGGATCGTCCACCCGTACCATCACGTCGGTGATGAAGTCGCCCGCGGTCGTGGAAAACAACAGCGTCAGCGCGTGCATCGCGCGCTCGGCGCGCATGCGTGCGGACTCCTCCAGGCCGATGCCGCCGCACTCGAGACGCAGCATTGCCGCCGCTGACTCCATTCCCTGCGCTGATGCTGGAAGGGCCGCCATGGCCAGGGTGAGTGCCACAAGGCGGGCAAGGATGGGGCGGAGAAGGATCGATTTACCACAGGTGTTGTTCATGGTGACGCTTTCCTTGAGACATTGGCGGGGTACTCCGGCATTGTCGCCGTGGCGGACGGGTGCATCGCCATCGTGCTGGCCGATGTCGGATGAGGGGGTGAAAATAAGTGCTAAGCGACTGTCCCATATGCGGTTTGCGCTGCACAGTCGTTCGTGCTTGGGGCGTGATAGTGGCCCTTTTTAGGGGCATGCTCAGATGCTAGACTGAGGCTATCGCGATCATTCGAACCCTTCTGCTCATGACCTTTCTATCCGATCTCAGTCGTGTCTTCGAGCCGCCGGTGCCACCGCGGCGTCCGCGCCATGGTATTCGCGAACGCGAGGTGCAGTGCATGGGTCCGCATGGCCTGCATCGCATGGCGTATGCCGAGTGGGGCGACGCGGACAATCCGCGCGTGGTGCTGTGTGCCCATGGCCTGACGCGCAACGGGCGTGATTTCGATGATCTGGCGCAGGTGCTGGCGGACGATTTCCGCGTGGTGTGCCCGGATGTGGTCGGGCGCGGGCGCAGCGACTGGCTGGGGGTGAAGAGCGACTACGGTTTTCCGCTCTACGTTGCGGACATGATCACCCTGATCGCACGTCTCGACGTCAAGCAGCTCTCCTGGGTGGGTACTTCGATGGGGGGCATCATCGGCATGCTCATCGCCAGCCAGCCGCATACGCCGATCGCGCGCATGGTGCTCAATGATGTGGGGCCGGTGATCACCGCGGTGTCCCTGCAGCGCATCGGGCCTTACGTGGGGACGGCGCCGCGCTTTGCATCCATGGATGAAGCGGAAGCCTACATACGCCTGGTCAGCGCCCCCTTCGGCCCACTTACCGGCGCGCAGTGGCGGCACCTGACCAACTATTCGGTGCGTCCGGTGGGCGGGCCGGACGGCGGCTTTGCGATGATCTACGACCCTGCGCTGGGTGAGGTTTTTCGCGCCCAGCCCGCCACTGAAGACATCGATCTGTGGCCGGTGTACGAGCGCATCAGCTGCCCGGTGCTGGCCTTGCGTGGGGCCGAGTCCGACTTGCTCGAACGCTCCACCCTGGAGGCCATGGCCACGCGCGGTCCGTGCGCGAGCACGGTCGAGTTCGAAGGCGTCGGACATGCGCCGATGCTGATGGACCCGGCGCAAATCACGGTCGTGCGCGACTTCCTGCTGGCGGGCTGAGCACAGCGCGCGGCGTATTCAGGTGCGCGCGCCTGCCCACTCCCACTCCCACTCCCACTTCAGTAGCGGGCCTCTCACCAGCCGGGATTGAGCCGCTTGGCCTCGGCGATTTCAGCGCGGATGCTGCGGTAGTGCTCGAAGCGTCGTGGGTGCACGCGGCCATCGGCCAGCGCCTCCAGCAGCGCGCAGCCGGGCTCTTCTTCGTGGCGGCAGTCACGAAAGCGGCAGCGCCCCAGCAAGGGGCGAAACTCGATGAAGCACTCGGCCAGTTCGTCAGGGCCGAGGTGGGCGAGGCCGAACACCTGCAAGCCCGGGCTGTCGATGATCCAGCCGCGCGCATCGTCCGGCATCTGGCCGTCGAGGGCGTAGAGGCGAGCGAAGGTGGTGGTGTGTTTGCCCGAGTCCAGCGCCGCAGAGATCTCGCGCGTGGCGGCATTCGCCTCCGGGATGAGGGCGTTGATCAGGGTGGATTTGCCCATGCCCGACTGGCCGACGAAGATGGCATGCAGCGAGGACAGGCGTTCGAGCAGCCCGGCCGCGCCGTGCAGGGCCGAGGCCTCGATCACCTCATAACCGAGGGCGCGAAAGGGCGCGAGCTGCGCGCGCGAGAACGCCAGTCTGTCGACGAGATCGGCCTTGTTGAGGATGATGATCGGCGTGATGTCCTGCGACTCGGCGGCGGCGATGCAGCGCGACACCAGCAGGTCGGAGAAACCCGGCTCGGTTGCGACCACGATCAGGATGTGGCTGAGGTTGGCCGCGATCAGCTTTTCGCGGAAGGCGTCCGAGCGTCGCAGCAGACTGCGACGCGGCTTCAGCGCGTCGATCACGCCCTGGTCGTCGCCGCCCGGTGTCACCCTCACATGATCGCCACAGGCAAAGCTGCTCTTCTTGCCCCGGGTATAGCACCGCAGACGGCCCGCTGCGGTGGCGACCTCGTAGTGGCGGCCGAAGGCGGCGATGATGAGGCCGTCGATGGCCTCGCCGCCGGTCGCTTTGTTGCGCTGCTTGTTGGGGCTCACTGAATGTTGGGGCTCACTGAAATTTGTAGTAGTGCTTGTTGAGATAGGCGGCGATGTTCTCTTCGTCTTCCGGGAAGAGGTCGAGCTTGAGCATGGTGGTGCAGCGCGTGAGCTGCTGCGCCAGTTCGGCAACGGTGTTTACCCGACGATCGCTGCGCGTGTAGATCGCGGAGCCGTCTTCGCCGCCGAAGCGCTGGGTGTGGCATTCCACGCAATATTCGGCGTGCATCTGCTCGCCGACGGCGATGTCGGCGTCAGCAAAGGGGGCGGCGCTGGCCGGGACTGCGATCACCGTGAACAGGCCGGCGAGCACCAGCCGGGCCAGGCTGAAATGATGATTCGGTGTGGTTTTCATGTTCTCGTCTCCTCTCCAGTGAGTTCAGGACTGCAAGGCTTGCAGGCGCGAGATGCGCAGCGCAGCCGGTGGGTGGGAATCGAAGAAGCGCGAATACAGCGGGTCGGGCGTGAGCGTCGAAGCATTGTCACGGTAGAGCTTCACCAGCGCCGCGGCAAGGTCTGCTGCCCGGGTCTGTTGCGCGGCGTAGGCATCGGCCTCGAATTCGTGCACCCGCGACCAGTAGCTGAACAGGGGCGCAAGCGGAAAGCTGAACACGGGCAGGGCGAGGAAGAACAGCGCCAGCGCCGTCGCCGTGTCGCTGGCCGAGCTGCCCAGCCCGGTGAAGAACCAGGCTTGCTCGATGAGCCAGCCCAGCAGCGCCAGCACGGCCAGACTGGCCGGCGCGAGGACGGCGAGGCGCTTGAGGATGTGGCGATGACGGAAGTGGCCGAGTTCGTGTGCGAGCACGGCCTCGACCTCGTCGGCGTTGAGCTTGTCGAGCAAGGTGTCGAAGAAAACGATGCGCTTGGACGCACCAAAGCCGGTGAAGTAAGCATTGCCGTGGGCCGAGCGACGCGAGCCATCCATCACGAACAAGCCCTTGGACTGGAAGCCACAGCGTGCGAGCAGGCCTTCCACCCGTGCTTTCAAGGCTTCGTCGGCGAGCGGGGTGAAGCGGTTGAACAGCGGCGCGATGAAGCTGGGCCAGATCAGCATCACGAGCAGGTTGAGCGCAAGCCAGAAAGCCCACGCCCACAGCCACCACAGGCTGCCCATGGCGGTGGTCAGCCACAGCAGCGCGCCCAGCAGCGGCAGGCCGATGACGACCGCCAGCGCGGTCTCGCGCGCGCTGTCAGCGACGAACAAGCGCGCGCTCATGCGATTGAAGCCGAAGCGCTTCTCGATGCCAAAGGTGCGCAGGAGCACGAAGGGCAGATCGAACAACCAGCCCAGCACGCCCAGTGAGGCGAGCAGGGCGGTGCCGTGGGCGATGCTGCCGGGCGCGAACGCGACGCTCCAGGCGTCGTGAATCAGCTGCAGGCCACCGCCCAGGGTCAGCAGCAGCACGAACAGTGCGCTGAGGACGAGCTCGAGCATGCCCAGTCGCATGCGCGCCACCGTGTAGTCGGCGGCGCGCTGGTGTGAGCTGAGTGTGATTGATGCGGCAAAAGCCGGCGGCACACTGGCGCGATGGGCCTGCACATGGCCGACCTGGCGCCGCATCAGGCCGGCCTTGACGATCAGGCCGAGCAGCAGCAGGGTGACGAAGACCAGGCTGAAACTGTTGGCGAAAAGAGGGCTGGTGTCTGTGGGCATGCTGCGGGCGTGGAAGGCGAACGTTTCAGGCGGGGCCGAACCGACAGGTGGGGGGCGGCGAGGGGGCTGGCATCGGTCTCAGTGTTGGCCCGGGTGCTGGCCCGGGCAGGCTGACAACACCTTATGTGACACAATCGCGACCTCGAATGTTTCGCATGAACACGTCAAAAGGCGCGCTGATTATGGCACAGGACCCGAATACCCTGATATGGCTGGACATGGAGATGAGCGGGCTGGATCCCGATCGTGATCGCATCATCGAGATCGCCATCGTTCTCACCAATGACAAGCTCGAAACCATTGCCGAGGCACCGGTGATCGTCGTGCATCAGCCCGACGCGGTGCTCGATGCAATGGACGACTGGAACAAGAGCACGCACGGCAAATCCGGACTGATCGAGCGCGTGCGCGCCTCGCAGGTGTCGGAAGCCGAGGCCGAGGCCCGCATGATCGAATTCCTGCAGCAGTGGGTGCCGGCGCGCAGCTCGCCGATGTGTGGTAACTCGGTGTGTCAGGACCGCCGCTTTCTCGCGCGCTGGATGCCGCACTTCGAGGCCTGGTTCCACTATCGCAACCTGGACGTGTCGACCCTGAAGGAGCTCGCCAAGCGCTGGCGACCGGAGGTCTATGCCGGGGTCAAGAAAGTCGGTGCGCACACTGCGCTGGCCGACATTCAGGAGTCGATCGCCGAGATGCGCCATTATCGCGACACCTTCCTGCGTCTGGACTGAAGCGGCGCCAGTCAGAGTCAGGAAGGCTCGCGGCGCAACAGGGTCAAGGTCTCGGTGCGGCGGCCCGCGCCGCGACGGAACTCCCACACCGGCTTCCATTCCGGTGCGAATTGCGCGGCTGTATGGCCATCATTGATGACCAGAAGCAAGGGGCAGGGGGTGGCGTCGTCCACGATGGGCACGGGGCGCAGGCCGGCGAAGTAGTCCAGCGAGCTCCTGACGTGCTTGGGCAGCCCGGTGGTCGCGATGCAGGCATCGGGGTTGGATGCGCGCTCACCGACGAGGGCGATTTGCAACGACGCCATGGTTGCGCGGTAGCTGCGGCCGTTGTTGAACCAGGGCATCAGCAGCACGACCGCCAGGCACCACAGCATGGTCAGGCCGATGGCCCAGTTGGCTGGCGCCCGTGAGCTCGAGCGCGGCAGCTTCCACAGCAGGGCGATCCAGATCACGGTGATCACCGCGCCCACCGCGGCCTGGAAGCCGGGGTCGGACAGCACGAAGTCGGGCGCATTGCGTGCAACGTGACGTGCCAGCCCCGGAGGCCAGCCCGCCCACTGGGCTGACCACGCCAGCCACACCAGGATTCCGAACGTCGCCAGGCTCATCAGCGAAAACCAGTCCAGCGCGTTGGCTGCGCCACGGCGCAGGCTCGGCACGCCACCCGCGGCGAGCAAGGCCATCGCCGGCAGGATGGGCAAGGCGGAGGCCTGCGCCAGATCACCTTGCATGACGAGCACCGAGACCACCAGCACTGCACTGAGCAGCGGCAGCAGCCAGCGCAGATCGCCCAGGCTGCGCCGCGCACGCCACAGGCTCCAGAACACGATCGGCCACAGCGGCCAGGTAAACCAGCCCAGCAGCTCGAGCCCGCCCACAATCTCGCGGGGGGAGAGCGGCGGCGCGCTGAGAAGTGACCATTCGTGGCTCAACCACAGGCTGAACAATTCGGGTTGGCGAAGATGTACCGCCAGCGGCCACAGCGCCGACAAGCTCAGCGCCAGGCACAGGCCGAGAATGAGGGCGCCGCTGGCGCGCGGGTTGCGGCAGTCGCGACTGAGCAGCATCAGCAAGGGGAGCAGGCTGGCAGTGAGCAGCAGTCCGGCGAGCCCGGCGGCAAGGAAGGCGAGCGCGCTGCCGACCCCGGCGAGCAGGCTGCCTGCCAGGGGGCGTTGGGGCACCTGCGCGAGACCGCGCAGGGTGAGCGCGATTGTCGCCATCAGCGCCAGCAGGGGTTGGGTCTCATGCGCATGCAAGACCAGCCCCAGCGCACCCATGGTCAACAAGGCAGCGGGCGTGCGTGCGGGGCGACCGTACAAGGCCTCTGCCGTTCGGGCGGAAAAATACACGCCGAGGGCGACGAAGACCGCACTGGCCAGGCGCGCACCTTCATGCAGCGCCAGAAAGCCGCTGCTGATCCAGGCCAGGAACGCGCCCGTCCAGTAGTAGAGCGGTGGATAGGCGGTCAGTGGCTCGCCAGCGAGCATCGGAAACAGCCAGCCCTCACCCTTGAGCATGCTCAGGATGGGACCCAGGTGCACCGCATCGTCGCCGCGCCAGGGGTCGTGCCCGGTGAGGCCGACGAGCAGATAGAGGCCCACCAGCAGCGTGATGCCGACGGTGCCGTAGATGCGACGCAGCAACAGGGGGGGCGTTTCAGGTTCGCGAGTCATGCGCGCATTGTGGAGGGGAGTGCTGCGTCAGGCAAAGGCTGGCGGCAAGCGGCGCGCTCAGCAGCCAAGGAAGAGCTGGTGATCGACAGCCAAGAAAAAAGGCAGCCAGGGCTGCCTTTTTTGCGCTGCGCCCCCAACAGGGCACATGTCGGGCTGCGCCGCTGCTATCAGCTGGCGCGCTGGACGCTGCCGTATTTCTGACGGAAGCGCTCGACGCGGCCGGCCGTATCGACGATCTTTTGCTTGCCGGTGTAGAACGGGTGGCAGAGCGAGCAGACTTCGATGTGGTACTGGGGCTTGCTGGAGGTGGAGCGCGTGGTGAACGTGTTGCCGCAGGAGCAGGTCACGCTCATGTCGTTGTACTTGGGATGGATGTCCGCTTTCATGGTGTCTTCCTGGTGCTCGCGGGCGGCGGTTGTGACCGCCCTGATTGGTAAAGATCGAGGATTATCCGTGAGTGCCCTGGCGCTGGCAAGGGAAAATCGGCTTTGCAGCCAGTCTGGACTAGAATCTTGCTCCCGTATGCCCTTTCGTGGCTTCGGACCTGATCTGCAGTGCCGGTGCAATTCATGCTCGCCTGGCATACGGCTCGTTTTTACTGTGCTTGATTGAAGGAAGTTCCGGCTTGCGCTTGCTGCTTGCACCCATGGAAGGCCTGCTTGACGAAGTTCTGCGTGCGGTCCTTACCCACTCCGGTGGCTACGATCACGCCGTGACCGAGTTTGCGCGCGTCTCCGGCACCGTGCTGCCGACACGCTTCTTTCGCCGTATGGCGCCTGAGCTCGATGCGGGCAGTCGCACTGCGGGTGGAACGCCGGTGCACGTGCAATTGCTGGGTTCGGACCCCGCGTGCATGGGTGATAACGCCGCGCAGCTCGCCCGCCTCGCACCCGCAGGGGTGGACCTCAATTTCGGTTGCCCGGCGCAGACCGTGAATCGGCATCGTGGTGGTGCGGTGCTGCTCGACGACCCGGAGTTGCTGCACCGCATCGTGGTCGCCGTGCGTGCGGCCGTGCCCGTGGCGATTCCGCTCGGCGCCAAGATGCGGCTGGGCGTCGCCGACACCGGGCGTGCGATCGAGTGCGCGCAGGCCTTGAGCGCGGGCGGCGCGGGCGCTCTGGTGGTGCACGCGCGCACCAAGGCTGACGGCTATCGCCCGCCCGCACACTGGGAGTGGGTGGCGCGCATCGACGACGCGGTGAGCGTGCCGGTGGTGGCCAACGGCGAGGTCTGGTGTGCGGCGGACTGGCAGCGCTGTCGTGCCGTGTCCGGAGTGGCGGACGTGATGCTGGGCCGCGGCGCAGTGGCCGACCCCTTTCTTGCCAGCCGGATTCGTGCCGGCCGCCTCGAGCAGCCCGACGCCGACGAGCGCGCACGCGAGTGGGCGACCCTGCTGCCCTTGCTTGCGCTCTTTCGTGAGCGCGTGAAACGCAAGGTCGCAGCGCGCCATGTGCCGGGCCGGATCAAGCAATGGCTGCACCTGCTGGCACGCAACTATCCGCAGGCACAGCAACTGTTCGCCACCCTCCGCGCTTTGCGCACGCTGGCTGAAGTCGAAGCAGCGCTCGTGCTGCACGGCGTGCCGTCCCTGGATGAACACGTCGAACAGCTCGCCGAGGCGGCCTGAGCGCCCGGCGCAGCTTCAGTCCGGGCATGCACCCATCGCAACTCATCAATCGAACATCGCATGAGCTACGCCAACTCCAGCATTCCACACAGCGCCCAGGCCGGCGTCCATGAGCGTCTTCACGCCGTGGTGCGCAAACACCTTGAGCAACCGTTCCGAAAGCCGATCACGGACTACAACCGCCAGGCCTTCGAGAACAGTCTCGCGGGCTGGGATGGCAGTGCGCCCTTGATTCTTGATGCGGGTTGCGGCGTTGGCCACAGCAGCATCCAGATCGCGCGCGCCCATCCCGAGCATTGGGTGATCGGAGTGGACCAGTCGCAGGACCGTCTGGAGCGCAAGAAGCCCTACCCGGAGGCGCTGATGCCGCGCAACCTGGTGTTCGTGCGCGCCGACCTGGTGGACTACTGGCGTCTGCTCGAGGAAGCCGGCTTGCGTCTGGCGCGGCATTACATCCTGTACCCGAACCCCTGGCCCAAGATCGGCCACCTGACGCGACGCTGGCATGCGCATCCGGTGTTCCCCTTCATTCCACGCCTGGGTGGCGTGCTGGAATGTCGCAGCAACTGGGATGTCTACCTGGGCGAGATGAGCACTGCGCTGTCCATTGCGCTCGGTCGGGAAGTGGCATGGGGAGCCTTTGTCGCCGAAGCGCCGATCAGCCCGTTCGAGCGCAAATACCGTGACTCCGGCCAGCCCTTGTACCGACTCGAACTCGACCTGTGCGCTGGCGCCAGCGTATAAGGCCCGGGAGAATGGATTATTGACTTGCCGATCCGCCTTGCTTGGGCCACGCTTCGCCCCATTTCCGGAGATTTGCCATGACCGAGCCCACGGCCAAACACGATAAGCCCCAGTTGATGGGTGATGACGACTTCGAAGCGCTTGAAGAGGTGCTGACCTCTGACGTCGTGCCCGAGGACTGCATGGACCTCGAGATGCTCGACGGCTTTCTTGCGGGCGTGCTCATCTCGCCGCGGCCGATCGCTGTCGAGCGCTGGCTGCCCGACGTCTGGTCGGCGCACGGCGAAGAAGCGAGCTTTGGCGGCGGCAGCGGCCTGCAGCGCGCAATCCGTCTGGTGAAGGCGTATTACAACGAGATGGCGACCACGCTCGGCCTCGACAACGATGATGAAGAGTCGGTGTGCTGGGAGCCGTTCTGCTTTGCCACGGGTGATGGCGACGGTCTCAAGATTGGCGAGGAGTGGCTTGACGGCTTCGCCCAGGGTCTCGATCTGTGGCCCAAGGGCTGGGAAGAAGGGCTGGATGAAGATGCGGTCGTCGCGGTCAAGGAGACCCTGGACGAGGTGCTGGCACCGTGGGCCGATGAGGCCGCTGAAAACGCCGATGAAGAGACGCGGCTGGGCTGGCTGGCCGCGCTCGGTGAGGCGGTCAACGACATCTACGCCCACTGGCGCGACCTCGAGCTGCTGCCGCCGCCCTTGCTGCAAGCCGACGCGCCGCGTCTGCCCGGCGCGTCCGGGCCGGGGCGCAATGATCCTTGCCCCTGCGGCAGCGGCAAGAAGTTCAAGAAGTGCTGCGGAGCGCTTGACGATGGCAGCGCAGCGGGTGATGACAGCGCAAGCTGATGACCACTGCACGCGCTGCGGCGCGTGCTGTGCCGCCTTTCGGGTGGATTTTCACCATTCCGAATGTGAGGCTTCCATGGCGGGCGGCGTCCCCCTTGGCCTCGCGCTGCCGCTCACCGCGACCCTGATGCGCATGCGTGGCACGGATGCGTCGCCGCCGCGCTGTGCGGCGCTGGCGGGCGAGATCGGTGTCGCCGTGCGCTGCACGATTTACGCCAGCCGTCCCTCGCCGTGTCGGGACTTCGCGCCCTATGCGGCGCTGGGCATGGGTGAAGACGCCTGCGATCGTGCCCGTGTGCGCCATGGCCTGGCGCCCCTCGGCGGCTGAATCTGTTGGTCTGAATATTTGCGCAGAAAGGGATCAAAAAAAACCGCTTCGCGATGTTTTTGGCAGCTTGTCAGGGCACTAGAATGCGCGCCTGGGCACGCCCTGCAACCGACCGCCGAAAGCTCGCGATGGAAGAACCCAACCCCTGTATCAGCTGTGGCATCTGCTGCACGCATTTTCGCATCTCGTTCTACTGGGCTGAAGCCGATGACGCGCCCGCGGGCTTCGTGCCAGCGGCGATGACCGAAAAGCTCAACCACACGCTGCGCTGCATGAAGGGCAGCAATGAAGTGCCGCGGCGCTGCTCGGCCCTGGCGGGCACGGTGGGCGAAGAGGTGAGCTGTACGATCTACGCCAACCGGCCATCGCCTTGCCGCGAGTTTCCGGTCTATTTCGACGATGGCACGCCCAATCCCAAATGCGACGAACTGCGTGCGACCATCGGCTTGCCGCCGCTGCCGCACTCGCCGTTGCCGTTTCCGAATGCGGCCTGAGTCTTGCCCTGAGTCTTGCCTTGCGCGTGTTCAGCGCGCGTAGCCTACGGCAGCCAGCACCCCAAGCGGCCCCTCGGCGCGCAGGCGCTCGATCTGGTTTTCATCGCGCACGAACAGCGATCCGGCGTAGCCGAGCGCGTTGATCGACACGTCCTGCCATTTCTCGCAGCGGCGCGGCACCACCAGCAGCCAGTTGCGGCTGACCAGCAGATTGTAGGGTGGCATCGGGTCGGCGTCAGCGCGAAGCGACACCGCCGCGCAGGCCGTGGCAAAGGCCGCCTGCAGCGCAGCACCCGCGGCCCGCGGCTGGCTCCAGTCGAGCGTGGCGAGGCTGACGAAAGCATGGCGCCACGGCAACTCGGCGTTGAATTGAGCAAAGCCTGTGATCTCGGGGTGCAGTTTGCGACTGAACGCGGCAAAGCCATCGTCGGCGCGCAAGCTGGCGTCCGGTATCCATTGCAGGTGTTTGTGCGCCTGGCTGGCCCCGGCAAGCGCGCCGCCATTGTAGAAACCCAGCCCGGCCTGCGCGCCGAGCACGCTGGCCAGGGCGAGGAAGTCAGCCGCAGTCAGGGGCGCGGTCTGGGCTTCGAATGCACGGGTGACGATGAGCAGGTGGTGGTCGATCACCGGAAACTTGTTCAGCACCACCAGATGCGCATCACCCAGGCGGGCGACGGTGAGCGCGGGCTCGGGGGGAAGGAAGGGGTTGAAGTCCGGACGGCGCTGGGTGACGCTGTTTACGCGCGCTCTGTCCTTCAGCGCCAGCGATGAAACCCAGCGTACCGAAAAGCTCAGCTCACCTTGCACCAGTATGCAGCAGTCGGTCTTGATCGGCTGCAGTGCGCCGGTGCTCAGGGCATTGCGCAGCGTCTGTTGCGAGAGGTCGAGCAAGGCCTTGCTGCGAAAGTCGAGCGGCGCGATGGCGGAGAAACTGGTCATGGTGATGCAGGGCAAGCGACAATGAGGCCATTCTGACATGCGCGGCCGCGCCCGCGGCCATGAGGGGCCCATCCGTATCTGGGCGGGTCTGTAATCCTGGAGTTTTTCATGAGTATTTCCTTTCCCGTCCGTGGTGACCATATCCAGCTCGATCAGTTGCTCAAGGCCGTGGGGCTGGTCGGTTCGGGCGGTGCCGCACATGCCATGGTCGAAGCGGGCGAGGTGTGGGTCGACGGCAAGGTGGAGAGCCGAAAGCGGGCCAAGTTGCGCCCCGGGCAGCAGGTCCGTTTTGCCGGCGAGCAGATCGTCCTGGTCGCCGCTGATGCATCGGGCGCAGATTGACGCCATGACTGCTTAGGCGCGCTGTGCGCGCTGGTCGCGTCAGGGCAGATGGGGTTTGGCCGCTTGCTGTTTGCGACGCGAGAACTTGCGCCAGATCCAGCCGTCGGGCAGATCTTCACCACTGACCAGGTATTCCAGCGTGTGCTCGTTGGCGATGCCCAGTGCGAATGCGTTGCGTGCGTGGCGCGTGCCCGCGAGCAGCAACTCATCACCCGGACGCAGCGGTGTGTCGTGCGCCGGCATCAGCAGGTGATCATCGTCGTCGCGCTCGAGAAACAGGACTTCGCAATCAAGATAGGTGTCGGCTTGCGTCGTTGAGCGCAGCACCATGCCAAGGCTGATCGTCTCGCCACGCATCAGGCGTCGGTAGAGCGCGGTAGCCTTGCTCAGATTGACGCGCTCGCTCCAGATCTCGGGCACGTTCCAGCCCAGCCGGGTGGTGAGGCGCTCGAGTTGCACGGAGCACCATTCTTCGTCGCGGCGGCGGATCTCATCGAGGAAAGGCACCAGCAGCGGTGTGCTCAGGATGGCGAGGCACTCGTAGGCGACGATCTCGCTCGGCAGCACGGTGATGTCCGACTCGAAGGCGTCGAACAGCGCGTGGTTGGCATGATGATTCTGGCGCAGGATGACGAACAGCTCGGGATTGAGCTCGCGTGCGGTGACCGCGATGGAGAGGTTGTCGGTATCCGAGTTGGTGCCGGCCACAATGCCGGTGGCTTTCTGTACGCCGGCTTCGAGCAGGGCCTCCGCGCCGGTGCCGTCGCCATGCACCCAGCGGTGCGTGCCATCGGTCTGCAGGCCGCGGTCGATGATGGTGACCGGGAGCGATTCGGCGTCCATCGCGTCGACCATCCAGCGTCCGAAACGGCCGTGGCCGCAGACGATCCAGTGTCCGCGCGGTGGCCTGCGATCGCGATCGACAGCAGTGCCGGGGATGCCGGTCAGCCAGTCCAGCAATTGCGAGGCAATCGGCGCGTGCAGCGCGAGCGCCAGGGTTTCGCCGAAGCGTTCGAAGGGGTTGATGATGTGGCGCGTGCCAAAGGAGGCCATGTTGGCCGATGTTTCGCGGTGCTCGGCGCGGCACAGCGCGGGCAGCTTGGGTGCGAGCAGGCGCGCGGCGATGGCAATGGCGAGGTTGGTGGCGTCATTGTTGGTGAGCGCGATGACGCCGGCGCAGTTGGGATGGGTGAGGCCGGCGTAGCCCAGGAGTTCGGGGTTCGAGGCGTCGGCGCAGAGGGCGGGCACGTCCGCCGCGAAGCTGTGCAGATCGATCTCGCCCACCTTGGCTTCATCGATCTCGAGCACCACCGAGCGCAGGCCCATGCGGTCGAGCGCATGACAGATCAGGCGCCCGGTCTCGCCATAGCCACAGACCAGATAGAAGGGCTCGCGCAGGCGGCGCACCTCGCGCACGAAACGCTGGGTGGCGATGGCCTGGCGCAGGTTGCGGTCCGAGAGCAGGGCGAACACCGTGCCCAGCGTGTAGGCCCAGCAGAACACCGACATGTAGATGGAGAACACCACCCACAGGCGCTGTTGGTCGGAGAAGGCGTAGGGCGTCTCCCCGAAGCCGATGGTGGTCGCGGTGTAACTCATGAAGTACACGGCGTGAAAGAAGCTCAGATACTGGACTTCGCCGTTTTCGGTCGGCCCCGGCACCAGGGTGAGACCGAGCACCGAGATCGCCATCGCGGTGATCAGCAGGATCAGCGGCGCGCGCAGGCGGCGCAGGATGAGGAAGAAGACGCTGTGGTGGCGCGCCAGCGGTTGCATCAGGTTCATTACGGGGGGCTAACGCCGCTGCATGATGGTTTCGGCGATCAGGATGGTGACCGAGACCAGGTTGGCGAGCAGGGCGCCGCCCGACAGCGACACCACGCTGGCAGTGGCTTCCGGGGTCAGGCCTGCGCCCGAAATGTGGGCGGCGTAACCCCACATCATTGCTGCGGCGATCAGCTGCAGGTCGGCGACCAGGCTGGTGGAAAGGTGGACCGCGCCGATCTGCGTGCGGTCGCCGAACTTGAGTACGGTGGCGATCAGGCTGACGACGAGGGCGGCGAACAGCTCATAGATGTCGTGATGCGCCGGGTTGTCGATCTCGCCGACGAAAAAACCGAAGTTCAGCGTTGCCGCGAGCAAGATGAAGAAGCCGAAAATAACTTTTTCGAGGTTCATTTTTTTCCTTCTGCAGGCCGTGTCCCGGCCTCGTTTCGCGGCGTTCTTGAGCCTCGAATTATGCCTGCATGCCACGGTAGCGTGTTGCGCCCCGTGCGCTCGGGCAGGCGCGATGGCTCAGTCGTGAATGTCGCCGTCCACGTAGAACCACAAGCCGTTCTCGCGCACGAAGCGGCTGGTCTCGTGCAGGCGCTGGGCGCGCCCGCCGACCCGATAGCGGGCGACAAACTCCACCGTGGCGTGGTCGGCATCGAGTGCCTCCTGCACGCGGATCTGCAGCCCGATCCACTTCGGCGCCGGCGTGTCGTCCAGCACCAGCGTGGCAGGGCGCGTGCTGGCGTGCCAGCTTGCAAGCAGGTAAGCGGCGTCGCGGCGCACGAACGCGGTGTAGCGCGAACGCATCAGCACAGCGGCGGTGGGTGCAGGCTGCTGGCCAGAGAGCAGCGGTGCGCAGCACTGACCAAAGCTTTCAGCCGAGCCACAAGGGCAGGAGTCGGTTGGTTTCATGTCCGCAGTTTACGTTCTACCCGGCAGCGGTGGAGATGCACGCGTGATCAAAATGCGCGCTTGAGCCTGCCTTTCGCACGGCTTTGAGGCTGGCGCCCAATGATGCAGAACGCTTCAATTCCCGCCACGCAGGGGGGCGTGGGCAGGAGTAGAATTCTCGACTCGCTCAGGACGTTGCAACTGTGTGTTGCAGTGCACCTAGTCTTATAAAAGACATATAATCTTATGGTTTCGCACGGGCGCGCTCGTGCGAGTCTTGATCACCGCCACGAAAAGTGAGGAAGTCGCCGTGCTTGAAGCCTACCGTGCCCATGTCGCCGAACGTGCCGCCCTCGGTATCCCGCCGCTGCCGCTGAGCAAGCAGCAGGTTACCGAACTGGTTGCCCTTCTGCAGGATCCCCCCGCTGGCGAGGAAGCCTTCCTCGTCGAACTCCTGACCCATCGCGTGCCTGCTGGCGTGGATGACGCCGCCAAGGTGAAGGCCGACTTCCTTGCCAGTGTGGCCAAGGGCGAGCAAAACTGTGCGCTGGTATCGCGCGCTAAAGCGGTCGAGCTGCTCGGCACCATGCTGGGCGGCTTCAACATCAAGCCCATGATCGACCTGCTGGGCGATGCCGAAGTCGGCACCGTCGCCGCCGAAGGCCTGAAGAACACCCTGCTGATGTTCGACTACTTCCACGACGTCAAGGACCTGGCCGCCGCTGGCAACGCCAACGCCAAGGCCGTGATGCAGTCGTGGGCCGACGCCGAGTGGTTCACCAGCCGCCCCGAAGTGCCGGAATCGCAAAAGCTGACCGTGTTCAAGGTCACCGGCGAAACCAACACCGACGACTTGTCGCCGGCACCGGACGCTTGGTCGCGCCCGGACATCCCGCTGCACGCGCTGGCCATGCTGAAGAACCCGCGTGAGGGCATCACGCCCGAAGAAGCCGGCGTGCGTGGTCCGATCAAGTTCATCGAAGACCTGCGTGCCAAGGGCAACCTGGTGGCCTACGTCGGTGACGTGGTCGGCACCGGCTCCTCGCGCAAGTCCGCCACCAACTCGGTGCTGTGGTTCACCGGCGAAGACATCCCCTTCGTGCCGAACAAGCGTTTCGGCGGCGTGTGCCTGGGCTCCAAGATTGCACCGATCTTCTTCAACACCATGGAAGACGCGGGCGCGCTGCCGATCGAGATCGACGCCGGGCAGATGGACATGGGCGACGAGATCGAGCTCAAGGTCGACCGTGACAGCGGCAAGGTCACCGCCCTGAAAAACGGTGCCGTGATCGCCGAATCGCAGCTCAAGACCCTGGTCATCCTCGACGAAGTGCGCGCCGGTGGCCGTATCCCGCTCATCATCGGCCGTGGCCTGACCACCAAGGCGCGTGAGGCGCTGGGCCTGCCGCCCTCCACCCTGTTCCGCCTGCCGCAGGACCCGGCCGAAACCGGCAAGGGTTTCTCGCTCGCACAGAAGATGGTTGGCCGCGCCTGTGGTCTGCCGGAAGGCCAGGGCGTGCGCCCGGGCACCTACTGCGAACCGAAGATGACCACCGTCGGCTCGCAGGACACCACCGGCCCGATGACCCGCGACGAACTGAAAGACCTCGCCTGCCTCGGCTTCTCCGCCGACCTGGTGATGCAGTCCTTCTGTCACACCGCGGCCTATCCGAAGCTGATCGACGTCAAGATGCACCAGGAGCTGCCGAGCTTCATCAGCACCCGCGGCGGCGTCTCGCTGCGTCCGGGTGACGGCGTCATCCACTCCTGGCTCAACCGCCTGCTGCTGCCCGACACCGTCGGCACCGGTGGCGACAGCCACACCCGCTTCCCGATCGGCATTTCCTTCCCGGCCGGCTCCGGCCTGGTCGCGTTTGCCGCCGCCACCGGCGTGATGCCGCTCGACATGCCGGAATCGGTGCTGGTGCGCTTCAAGGGCACGATGCAGCCCGGCGTCACCCTGCGTGACATGGTCAACGCCATCCCGCTCTATGCCATCAAGCAAGGTTTGCTGACCGTCGCCAAGAAGGGCAAGCAGAACATCTTCTCCGGTCGCATCCTAGAGATCGAAGGCTTGCCCGACCTGAAGGTCGAACAGGCTTTCGAGCTCTCCGACGCCTCCGCCGAGCGCTCCGCCGCCGGGTGCACGGTGCACCTCAACAAGGAACCGATCGTCGAGTACATGAACTCGAACATCACCTTGATGAAGTGGATGATCGCCAACGGCTATGAAGACAAGCGCACCCTGGGCCGCCGCATCAAGGCCATGCAGGAGTGGATCGCCAACGGCGAACTGCTGGCCGGTGACGCCGATGCCGAGTACGCCGCCGTGATCGAGATCGACATGAGCGACATCAAGGAGCCGATCGTCGCCTGCCCGAACGACCCGGACGACGTCAAGATGCTGTCCGAAGTCGCCGGCGACAAGATCGACGAAGTCTTCATCGGCTCGTGCATGACCAACATCGGCCACTTCCGCGCCGCCGGCAAGGTGCTCGACGGCAAGACCGACATCCCCACCCGTCTGTGGATCGCCCCGCCGACCAAGATGGACGCCATGGTCCTCAACGAGGAAGGCTACTACGGCGTGCTGGGCAAGTCCGGCGCCCGCATGGAGATGCCGGGCTGCTCGCTGTGCATGGGTAACCAGGCGCAGATCCGCAAGGGCAGCACCGCCATGTCGACCTCGACGCGTAACTTCCCCAACCGTCTCGGCATCGACACCCGCGTCTATCTGGGCTCGGCCGAGCTGGCCGCGGTGTGCGCGCTGATGGGCAAGATCCCGACCGTGGAGGAGTACATGGAGCAGGTGGAAGTGGTGAACAAGAAAGCCGCCGACATCTATCGCTACATGAACTTCGACCAGATCGAAGAGTTCCGCGCCGTTGCGGATACGGTGGAAATCTGAAGCGCTAAAGGGCTGAAAGACTGAGGCGGTCGGAAGGCCGTCGGAGAAAGACCCCGGGTCAGAGATGGCTTGGGGTCTTTTGTTTTGTGGGGTGCTCGTGCGACGTTTTCGGGACGGACGATGTCAACCGCGACCCTTGAGGACCTCAGCGCAAAACAGGGTGGGCGTCAGGATTCGGGTACGCCCTGAGTGTCCACGCTCCAGCAGGCCAGCCCGCCGGTCACCCGTCACAAGATAGTCGGCCCGGCCAGCATCGGCCATCGCCAACAGAAAGGCGTCGTCAGGATCGTCGGCCTCGAAACTGCGCGACAATTGGTCGAGAACGAGTGCGCGCTGCAGGTTGTTGATCATCACGCCGACCTTTGTTGGTTGCAGCACGGCCTGCAGCTTCGGGTAGCGGCTGGCCCGACGAATCTCGTCCAGCTGCGCAAGCGAAGTCACGACTTCGAAGCGGGCCATCCGCCATGCGCGGTAGATGGTATCCGGTGCCCCGTGGGGTGAGATCAACGCACTGAAAAGGATGTTCGTGTCGAGCACGACCCTCATTACTGGGACCTGGCCCAGTCAAGCGCTTCGTCCACCATCGCTGCGAGTTCTGTCTCGCTGACATCGGCGTTCGCTGTCTTCGCCTCCTCTGCGCTCAGCTCGAGGATGTGGGATCGCACTGCTTCTTCGACAAAGCGCGATAGATCGCCCTTGCGTCCGCCGCCCTGACTGGCCAGGAACATGCGCAGTGACTGGTCGGTTTCGGTCGATACCGCGAGGTTCCAGCGGGTGGTTGCCATGTTTCGCTCCTGCACTATCTGTGTTTATGTGTTTATACACAAAATGGGCTGTCACAGCCAGTGGATTTCTCTGGGCTGGTGGTGAGCCGGAAAGGGGTTCCGCCTGGACGAGGTGCCGCATCTATAATTGGGCCGACATTCTTCATGAGGCGACTCCGTCATGATGCATACGACTGCTTGCGGCGCAGCCTGCAAACCGACCAACGTGACGCTGGACGAAGCCTTGATCGCCGAGGCGAAGACCTTGCACATCGACATTTCGCAAGCGACTGAGGCCGGGCTGGCGCCCGCAGTGGCGGAGAGTCGTGTGGCGTAATGGTTCGACGAAAACCGGGGGGCACTCGAGAGTTCCAACGCCTACGTTGAGCGGCACGGCCTGCCGCTCGCGCAGTTCCGGCACTACCGATAGCGCGCTTCGACGTTTTCCGAAACGGCGGGAACGGGACTTTTTGCTCGACATCCCGGCCGACCTGCCAAGCCACTTGAACACTCGGGTCGTTGTGCCGCTGCTGCCGCGCGATGGTGAGCTACTGTCGGCCGGGGGGCTCAATTCCGTCGTCGAAATCGAAGACGGTGGCTGGGTGATGGCCATCCAGTTCATGGCGCCGGTCGCGAGACTCGACGCCGTCAGAGCTGAAATCACGACGGCGCTGGACATGGTGTTTCAGGGGTTCTGAAGCGTAGTGCGGCTGAAGTTCCGCTTCTGCGCGGTTGCTAGGCGTAGATCCAGTAGGGCAGCACCGCGATATCGACCTCGACGTGTAACTTCCCCAACCGTCTCGGCATCGACACCCGCGTCTATCTGGGTTCCGCCGAGCTGGCCGCGGTGTGCGCGCTGATGGGCAAGATCCCGACGGTGCAGGAGTACATGGACCAGGTGGAAGTGCTGAACAAGAAGGCCGCCGACATCTACCGCTACATGCACTTCGACCAGATCGAAGAGTTCCGCGCGTTTGCAGATACGGTGGAAATTTGAAGCGCTAAAGGGCTGAAAGGCTGAGACGGCCGGAAGGCCGTCGGAGAAAGACCCCCGGGTCAGAGATGGCTTGGGGTCTTTTGTTTTGTGTGGTGGGCGTTTATGTGAAATGCCAAAGGTATAATTCGGTGTCGTTCTCCGCAGACAGAGGCAATGGTTGATGACGGCCATCGGCGGCCGTAGCAGCCCCGAAAAATCGAGCAGCCCGAACGGCATCCGGCTCATCAGAGAGCTGTTGCTCGACCGTGCAGTAGGTGCTGCCCGCTCTTCGGCCACAACGGACGCTGGTGGGGCAGCACCTGCGCATTCGTGCCGGCCGGCGCGACCGGTTTTCGGCCTGAACGGCCGTTCGATTGGCAGATCTGGTGGGTCAGCAATGTGCTGGTAAGCGGCTCATCGGCAACTAGTCCCGCTGATAGGCCGCTTTCCAATCTGACGACCTCACACACTCAATCACATTTACCGTTCAATATTCCGAAAAGGGGAGCGACCTCTAGGTCGAAGGCTCTGCCATGACTGCTGATCAGACAATCATGCTCCGTAATGATGTATGATTTGCGACTACCTCAAGACATAAGAAATCCCCCTGAAAATGATCGTCGGAATCTTCCTCAGGTACATAAAAACTTATCGCGGTTATAACTACATCCCCCTCGTCAGTGACGACCGGTTCTGCGGTCTCGTCGGAAACAACGGGATAGGGAAGAGTTCTATACTTGAGGCAATCGATGCCCTGTTTAACGACAAACCCCTCAACCTGAACATTGCCACCAAACGGAGCGGGCTTGTTGAGACCAATCCTCACGTGGTTCCGGTATTCCTCATCAGAAGGAATGATCTGTCTGGCAATCTCGCTTCCTTGGCGGAAACCCTCAACTCGCTTGCAATGCAGATATCTGATGCCGACGTCAGTTCTGCTGTTCTGAAAACGCAAATTAGAAAATTCACTGCCCACCGTGCCAAACTGATTGATTGCTTTTCGATGGATGAGCAGTATCTCATCCCCATCGGTATCGACCGATTGCACGAGGTTTCCCTTTCCCTGTTCAATTGCAGGAAGCTAGTTGAGCTTCATCTTGGTGAAGATACCGATTCCGCAACAACGACGCTGACCGAGTTTCAACTGAAGGAGTTCACTCCCCTTCTGGACAGGATCAAGGCATCAACTGACTACATCTACATTCCCAAGGAAATCGATTCCGACTCCTTCACCAAGCTGGAAACGAAGGAGATTCAATCCCTCATGGGTGAGAGTCTGAACCAGATCATCGAAGGGCTGGTTTCGGCTGAAGTGGTTCGGGACATCAACGTAAGACTGAACAGTTTTCTGGATACCCTGTCGCAAGAGCTTGTCAGCTATTCCTACCGGACGCGCACTGACCGTCAGCAAAACTTGAAGAAGCAGGATGTCTACAACCTAATCGTCCAAGCATTCTTCAATATCCGGATGCTACATAGGAAGCAGGGGGAAGCATGGCTGGAAATTAATTCTCTGAGTTCCGGTGAGAAGCAGAAGGCAATCATTGACGTTGCCCATAGCCTCATAAAGAACCATCGTGCTAGCGGCGACAATCTAATTCTCGCAGTGGATGAACCAGAATCATCGCTCCATATGTCGGCGTGCTTCGACCAGTTCGCCGCGCTCTATGAAATAAGTCGCTCCTGCCGCCAATTACTATTCGCCACCCATTGGTATGGTTTCTTCCCGACCATCGAATCTGGAAGCGCGGCTGTCATCACCAGGACGGGTGAAGAGCACATTGTCGACCTCATCAACCTCTCCAATCAGCGAGAGCAGGTCAGGCAGATGACGAGAGGGAGCAGAGGAAAGCTGCCTTACGACGTGCGGCTCAAAAGTATTAACGATTTCGTCCAGTCCATTATCACGAGCTCCATCGGTGATGAACCCTACAACTGGCTAATTTGCGAAGGCAGTTCAGAAAAGGTGTATCTGTCCGCTTACCTCAAGAATCTCATAGAGGAGAATCGGCTACGTATCATCCCCGTTGGTGGCGCCAAGGAAATCAAGCGTCTCTACCAGCACCTTGCAGTTTCCTACGAGGAATTCAAGGACGAGGTGACAGGACGGATCTTCCTCCTGTCCGATACCGATGCGGAACTTGTCCTGTACGAAGTCAGAAACTTTGACAATCTCCATTGCAAGAGGATGGTGACTGCGAGATCACCAAAGTCGGTCTCGCTCGTGAATATCCAATCGAATCCGATATCTCCGAAGACGGAAATCGAGGATGTCCTCAACGGAAAGCTATTCTACGAAACGCTGCGAACGTTCGTTTCTGACAATCCCCGCCTCGAGTTCCTAGGCAGTTACCCAGAAGCTACCGAAGACCTTTCCTTCTTTGCCCTAGACCTGCGTGAAAGCGAACGTGAGGCGATTGAGAAATTCTTTGACGAAGGGAACAACAAGTTCATCTTTGCCGAAAAATACGTCACCGGACTCACCCCCGAGATGGTTGTTCCCTCGTGGATTACCGAAATCAGGGACTGGGTTGCCCCCCCGGTCAGGCTGAGCGGCGGGTAACCGAAGTATTGTCGCCCGTTACCGACCTATAGGCCAATGGCAGGTCAGGCCGAGTTATTCGCGTAGATCGTGGGGCAAGTTATACGGTGAAGCGGACGCTAGAGCGGCAGGCCTTCCTTTTGTCCGAACTGCAACTCCTGGCCGTTATCGATAGCTTTTCATAACGGCCAACTGCGGCCATTCAGCAGAACAGCAGCTAATGGCAACATTAAACAAAATCCGGACGGACCACCACTCGTTTCGTTCTCCGAATGTAGTAAAGAGGTGGATTGGGTCTCCCACTCCACTTCGTGCTGCAGTAGGAGAATTCAGCGCGTTTTTATTTTCAGAACCTTATACGCAGCAGTAGTTCAAGAAGCCGAAAGCGTCCTTGTACGGAAGGGGCGGCGATCCTCCATGGTCGTTTTCGTAATTGGCTTTGCCGATATAGTGACGGCCGTTGTCGGTAGCCTCGCCGATCGCTACCTGGGCTTCCTTGATCAATTTCTGGTCAGTGGTCATGAAACCGAATGGAATCAACGACGCCGTGTTGCCGGCAGGCGCGTAGTGGAAAAGCACGCACGCGAAGCACGACGGCACCAGAAGAATCTCTATCCGGCCATTGGCAAGGTCGCCTTCATGGAAATAGAGAGACTTCTCCTGTTTGCCCCAAAAAATGCTTTGTAGTCTACGTACTGTCTGCCGAGTACCTGGGTAGAGTATCTTCACTTCTTCCGTGAAGTGCGCCCTTTTTCTCTTAGATTGAGGAAGCGCCTTTTGAAGCGCAAAATAGAAATCGTCGAAAAGTTTTGACCGGCCCCAGAAGCGGTAGTCCGGCGCCATCCAGGCGACGGAGGTCAGCAGATTGCTCGTGACCTGCCCTTCTTGGACTGGCAGCGAGCCCTTGACGGCTGAAATAATCGACGCCGAATTGCTCGGCATGTATATGTTGCCGATCAGGGGTTGTGTGTGCTCCGGATAGCCAATCTCCTTACGCACATGCACGGCGCGGACGTACGCTTGGAAATCGAACCCCCTTTTCGAGAGGAATTGGCCAACGAGCTTGTCGTCGAACCTTTCGACGAAGTCTTCCAGGGATTTCTGTTGGCTAGTCAGCGTCAAGCGAAGCGCATCGGAAACGGCCGCCTCCACTCCCAACCGGTATTCTTGCGGCGCTTCGTCGTCGTACGCGATCTGTCGTTCGACCTCGAGCTCCTCGTTCAGGAAGAAGCCGACCTCGAGCGGCACTCCGAACAGCTTGTCGCTTTTGACCTTCGATATCTTGTAGATGTCGATCTTATCGTTGGTCCTTTCCTTCGCCTTTAGAATCCGCTGGAAATGGGTCTGGTACGCCTGCTCCGCCAAGTGTGTGCTATCGCCGATTTGTGTTTGGTCGATAGGCAATTCGCATGCGTAGGCCGGTGTTTTCCTGCTCCTGACATTATTTAACGGATGGAAAGTCACTAGATCGAAGTCGACCGAATCCGTTCGGGGCTTTACGACGGAAAACCTAGGCAGGTCGTCATCCGTGTAAAACTTGGACTCTGCGTAAGGCGTCAGACGGATGGACGAGCCGTCGAACTCTACGAGACTCTGGTCGACCAGTGATTCGAGCAGCAACCTGGTTTCCTTGCTAGTGAAACCGAAATACTGCGCGAGTTGCTCCGCTTCGATGTCTTCGCAAAGTCGGATCAGCCGGAGCGCGAATTCGATGACCTTCGGGAGGCTTTCGTTCACCGTTACGGACGAATGGATCACGAATTGACGAGCCGGCAGGGCGAAAGTGATCAGATTCAGGGGAATTTGCGTAAACATGGCTTAATTCTTCAGGCTTTCGGCAGTCACGTGGCACACCCGCTTCTCACCCCGGGCCTCCTCGAAGGATCGGACGAAGGTACCGAGCGGGCTCTCGGTATTCCGGTCTTTCCACATCCTCATGGCACCGATGATCACGAGCCGGTCCATCGCTCGCGACATGGCCACGTTCAGACGATTAGGACTCGACAGGAAACCTTGCTCGTATTTGGCGTTGTGCCGCACTAGGGACAATATGACTATCCGATTCTCCTTACCTTGGTAGCCGTCCACGGTGTCCACTTTGATCAACGACCGCAGGGGTCCGAGCCATTCGGCACGGGCGATGGCGTTGTTGATCCGGGTCACCTGTGCTCGGTACATCGCGATGATCCCGATAGGAATCTCTCCCTGCTTGAGATCGCTGACCAAGTCATTCGTAAATTGCTCGTTCTGGAGGACGTGCCGCAGGACGTCGATTACTGCTCGGGCCTCGTATTGGTTCGCGCAGCTCCTGTCCGGCGTTTTCTCATGGTAGCTCTGCTTTCCGGCGCAACTCGTATCGACCCATACGACTTCGGAGTCGAATGGTTCCGCCAATTGCCCGAAGTACCCCTTTGGCTCACCTCTTCCCTGCGCCAGCCTTTTGCCCCGCGGCTCGTAGAAGCACTTGGACACGAGCGAACATATTTCCGGAGCCATCCGGTATTGGGTCGTGAGAGTGGCTCCAACCGCCTTGCCATACGGTGACTCGAATGCCCGCTCGAAGTCGCTGTCGAAAACGTCCGAATCCCGTCCAACCCGGAGCCTTTGCCCATTTCGTTATACACAACTCTGCCCGTTCAGTACGCCGACCGAAATAATCGTTGACCTTCAATGACTTACGAGAAGTACTTGTAA
>NZ_ATJV01000061.1 GCF_000443165.1 Thauera terpenica 58Eu
TGTTCGTGCTCCCTGAGAAACGGAAGCCTGAGCATGCCGCCTCACCCGCGGCTATGTAAGGATGGGGTTCGTGGAGCGCTTACGGTTGAGCGTCCTCAGCGGTGCGCAGTTCGGAGGGCGTAATTCGCGCCCTCCGAGGAATTTCCCTTCATCCGACGCTGGTAAGAATCGACTCGGGTAGGGGGCAGGATCTCGCCATTGCGCCATCTGCGCGTATGTGCGCCTGGAGGTGCTAGACAAGGCTGCAGAACGTGGCTGATAGCTCGCGATTCATCTCGTCGGCCCGAACGACCACTCCCGCCAAGGCGCTATCGTTGGGTGCTTAGGGGACGGCTGCTCAGTCCCGTTACCCGCCGACCGAAACCCGGAGAAGTCAACGGCAGGTGTGGGTCGCAAGCCGCCAGCCAACTGCAGAGCCACACGTCACCACATTGGCGATCCCTCCGCCGTGGGCATTCGCCGGAAGCCGACTCGGCATATTCCAGACGCACTCAGCCAGCGCCTCGGCTAGACGCTATCGCAACACCATCCCCGCCCAGCCGCCCTCAATCCCGCAGAAACACCTGCAGCAAATCGTTGAGAAAGCGCCGCCCCCGCGCGCTCGGCCGAATGCGCTCGTTAAAGGGCGCCAGCAGCCCTCGTTCCTGCGCCGTCTGCAGTTGCGTCGAGATCGCCGCCAGCGGCACACCGGTGCGCTCGGCGAACAGCCTGGCCGGTACGCCGGCATTCAGCCGCAGGGCGTTCATCATGAATTCGAAGGGCAAATCCGCGACGTCCACCTCGCGTGCCTCCTGAATGAAGTCGCCGCGCGTCGCGCCTTCCAGATAGCGCGCCGGGTGTTTGTGACGCATCTCGCGGCGGATGCCTTCGTGGCTGGAGAGCTTGCCGTGCGCGCCGGGGCCGATGCCGAGGTAGTCGCCAAAGGTCCAGTAATTGAGGTTGTGGCGGCTCTGCCCATGTGGGCGGGCGAAGGCGGAGGTTTCGTAGTGCTCGAAGCCGGCGCTTGCCAGTCGTGCTTCGATTGCTTCCTGCATGTCGGCCGCGGTGTCGTCGTCGGGCAGCACGGGCGGACTGTGGGCGAAGGGGGTGTTGGGCTCGAGGGTGAGGTGGTAGCAGGACAGGTGTTCGGTGCCGAAGGCGACGGCGGTGTCCACGTCGGCGAGCGCCATTGCCAGCGACTGCCCGGGCAAGGCGTACATCAGGTCGAGATTGACGCGCTCGAAGTGCGTGAGGGCGGCGTCGATGGCGCGGCGTGCCTCGTCGCCGCCGTGGATGCGGCCGATGCGGGCGAGCATGGCGTCGTCAAAGCTCTGGATGCCGAGCGAGATGCGGTTGAGGCCGGTGGCGCGGTAGTCGTGGAAGCGCTCGGCTTCGACCGTGCCGGGGTTGGCTTCGAGGGTGATTTCGGCGAGAGGGTCGAGCGGCAGCAGCATGCGGATGCCGGTAAGCAGCGCATCGAGCGTGCGTGCCGACATCAGGCTAGGGGTACCGCCGCCGATGAACACGCTGTGCACCCGTCGCCCCCACACTTGCGGCAGGGCGTGCTGCAGGTCGGCGAGGACGGCGTCCAGCCAGGCTTGCTCGGGGATGCCTTGGTCGCGCGGCGTGTGCGAGTTGAAGTCGCAGTAGGGGCATTTGCGCACGCACCACGGAAAATGCACGTACAGCGCCAGCGGCGGCGGCGTTTCAAGTTGCGCGCGCTCAGGCAAGGGCTGGGCGCGCACAGCAGGCGCCATGGGCGCAACCGGCACGAGCGGGATGATGCGGCGGGTGCTCACGAACGACGCTCCGCTTACAAGGGCTGCGACTGCAGGCGCGCGAGCAGGTGGCGCATCGCGGCGGCGCGGTGGCTGAGGGTGTTCTTCAGCTTGGCGTCCAGTTCGGCGGCGGTCTGCTCCAGCTCCGGCACCCAGAACAGCGGGTCGTAGCCAAAGCCGCCTTCGCCGCGGGCTGCGAGCAGGATCTCGCCGTGCCATTGGCCATCGGCGATGAGCGGCAGCGGGTCTTCGGCATGGCGCACCAGCACCAGCACCGAGCAGAAGTAGGCGCGACGCTGCTCGGGATCGGGGAAGCCGGCCAGTGCTTCGAGCAGACGGGCGTTGTTGCGCGCGTCGGACTTGGGTTCGCCGCCGAAGCGGGCCGATTGCACCCCCGGCGCACCGCCCAGCGCGTCGACGCACAGGCCGGAGTCGTCGGCGATTGCCGGCAGGCCGGTCGCCGCGGCGGCGTGGCGGGCCTTGGCGAGGGCGTTTTCGACGAAGGTGAGGTGGGGCTCTTCGGCCTCGCTCACGCCCAGCTCGGCCTGGGCGATGATCTCGATGTCCAGCGGCGCGAGCATGGCGTGCAGCTCAGCGGCTTTCTTGGCATTGTTGCTCGCCAGCACCAGTCGGGTCGTCATGGCTCAGTCTCCGTTGACGGCGGCGCGCTGCAGCTCGATGAGGCGGGCAATGCCGGCTTCGGCGAGGTCAATCAGGGCGTTGAGCTCGGTGCGCGAGAAGGCCTTGCCTTCGGCCGTGCCCTGTACTTCGATCATGCCGCCACCTTCGGTCATGACCACGTTCATGTCGGTGTCGCAGCTGGAATCTTCGGCGTAGTCGAGGTCGAGTATGGGCGTGCCGTCGTGGATGCCGACCGAGACCGCGGCGACGAATTCGCGCATCGGGTTGTGCGCCAGCTGGCCGCTGCGCACCAGGCCGCTCAGCGCGTCGTGCAGCGCCACGCAGGCGCCGGTGATGGCCGCGGTGCGCGTGCCGCCGTCGGCCTGCAGCACGTCGCAGTCGATGGTGATCTGGCGTTCGCCCAGGGCGCTGAGGTCGACCACCGCGCGCAGGCTGCGCCCGATCAGGCGCTGAATCTCCTGCGTGCGGCCGCTTTGCTTGCCCTTGGCCGCTTCGCGTGCGCTGCGGGTGTGAGTGGCGCGCGGCAGCATGCCGTATTCGGCGGTGACCCAGCCCTCACCCTTGCCGCGCAGGAACGGGGGCACCTTGTCTTCCACGCTGGCGGTGCACAGCACGCGGGTGGCGCCGAATTCGACCAGCACCGAGCCTTCGGCGTGGCAGGTGAAGCCGCGGCTGAGGCGGATGCTGCGGAGTTCATTGGCGTTGCGTTGGCTGGCTCGCATGGGGGATTCCTATCGTCTGTCGAATTTGTGGATGGCGGCGTTGATCTCACGGATCGCGCGTTCGATTTCGTCTTCGTCGAGGTCGACGGCAGCTGTGCCGCGACTGGAAAGATCCATTTCGGTGGCGAAGTCGTCGAGCGCCATGGTCTGTGTGGAGATGGAGTCGGGCTGTGCGACGCTGGCGTCCGCATGCCAGCACATGGCCACCAGCGACAGGTTGTCGGCGCTGTCGCCGGCGTGGCGTTCGGCCTCGTCCAGCAGCTGCGGGACGGACTGGCCGGGTGGCGCGGTGCTGAGCGCGGTGCACAGGTCGTCGTCGTCGAGCGCGCCCCATACGCCATCGCTGCACAGCGCGATCACGTCTCCGTCCTGCAGCTTGCACGGCGGGGAGTAGTCGATCTGCGGCGAGTGCGTGCCCCCCAGGCAGGAGTAGATGCGGTTGCGCCCGGGGTGGTTGGCGGCGTCGGCTGGGCGGATGACGCCTTGCTCGATCAGCAGTTGCACGCGCGAATGGTCGCGTGACAGCGCCTCGATGTGTTTGTGGCGCAGCAGATACAGGCGTGAGTCGCCCGCATGCGCCCACCATGCGTTGCCGCCCTGCACCACGCAGGCGACGATGGTGGTGCGCGGCGCTTCGTTCAGGCCGCGGCTGAGGGTGTCGTCCAGAATGGCGTGATGGGCGCCGGTGAGGGCACGCGACAGGAACAGCGTCGGGTCCGACAGCGAGGGCTTGGCGTCGCGCTGGAAGGTGTGGGTGATGTACTGCGCGGCGATATGGGCGGCGAGCTCGCCGTGCTGGTGGCCGCCCATGCCGTCGGCGACGAGCATCAGCAGCGCGTCGCGGGAATAGCAGTAGGCGATGCGGTCCTGGTTGGACTGGCGCTTGCCGATGCGGCTCTCCTGGTAGATCGTGAATCGCATGCTACTCTCCTTCAACTGCGGCCGATGAAGGCCTTGAGCCGACTGCCGAGATCGGTGAACCATGGGGGGTGCGGCGTGGCGGCTGTGGTGGTCGTAGCCGTGGCCGTGGCTGGAGTCTGCTGCGCCAGCGCTTTTTGCAGTGCATACACGCTCTGCGGGCGCGCGAGCGGGTCGAGCTGCAGGCACCAGTCCACCAGGCCCAGCAGCTGTGTGCTGTAGCGCTCGGCATGGGTCTCGCTGACCCGCTGCAGGGTGTCGTCCTTCATGCGCTCGTCCGCACGCAGCGGCGTGGAGCCGACGACGCAGGAGTACAGGCTGGCACCGACGCTGTAGATGTCGCTCCACGGTCCGAGCTGGTCGCGGCGCTCATATTGTTCGGGCGAGGCGAAGCCGGGGGTGTACATCGGTTTCAGGATGGGCTGCTCGACCATCAAGGTCTGGCGTGAGGCGCCGAAGTCGAGCAGCACCGGCGTGCCATCGGCGCGCAGGTAGATGTTGGAGGGCTTGATGTCGAGATGGAGCAACTTGTGCGCGTGCACCTCGCGCAGCCCGTTGAGCATGCGCACGAACACCGCACGGATGAAGGACTCCTTCAGCGTGCCGCGGTGTTTCTGGATCATGTCGTGGAGGGTGCGGCCGCGCTCGAACTGCATCACCATGTACACGGTGCCGTTGCTGCGAAAGAAGTTGAGCACGCGCACCACGTTGGGGTGCATGAGCTTGGCCAGCGCGCGCCCTTCCTCGAAGAAGCACTTCATGCCGTAGCGGAAGGCGGGGAGGTGCTCTTCCGATACCTGCGGCTCGGTTTCGCCTTCCTTGCGCAGGGCGAGCGAGTTCGGCAGGTATTCCTTGATCGCCACCTGGGTGCCGAGTTCGTCTTCTGCGAGGTACACGATGGAGAAGCCGCCCAGTGATAACTGACGGACGATGCGGTACTGATCGAGCTGGAAACCTGCGGGCAGCGCGCAGTTGGCTTGAGGAGGCATCTTCGTGGGCGCTAGAATCCAGACTTTCCCAGCCTCAATCCTGAGTGGGACCCGCAGTGTAATCGATCGCGCCGGGTTCCCGGAGACCCCTTGATGATTCAGAGCATGACAGGCTTCGCGGTGCAAACCCGCGACCTGGGTGGCCTTAGCCTGCACCTTGAACTGCGTAGCGTGAATTCACGCTACCTCGACCTTGGCTTTCGCATCGTCGACGACCTGCGCCAGGCTGAACCGGCGATTCGCGAACGCATCAGCGCCAAGCTGGGGCGCGGCAAGGTCGAATGTCGCCTGAATCTGCAGACCGGCCAGGGCGCGCCGCGCAGTCTGGCGCTGAACGCCGCGCTTGCCGACCAGATCGCCCAGGCTCAGGCCGGCGTGCGTGCGCGCTTTCCGGAGGCGGCGCCGCTGTCGGTCAATGAGTTGTTGCGCTGGCCCGGCATGCTCGCCGACGACAGCCTCGGCTTCGACGAAATGCTGCCGCACATCGTCACGCTCGCCGAGGCGGCGCTGGCCGAGCTCATCGCCACACGCCGGCGCGAAGGTGAAAAGCTCGCCGATGCCATTCGCGAGCGCGTTGCGCGCATGCGTGAGCTGGTCGCGGTGGCCGTGCCGCGCATGCCGGCCATCGTCAGCGCCTACCAGGAGCGCCTCAGTGCCAAGCTGCGCGATGTCATGGCCAGCCTGGACGAGGACCGCATCCGCCAGGAGGTCGCGCTCTACGCGCAGCGCATCGATGTGGCCGAGGAGCTGACACGGCTGAGCACCCACCTGGACGAGGTCGAGCGTATCCTTCTGGCCCCCGGCGCCGCCGGCAAGCGGCTGGACTTCCTGATGCAGGAACTCAACCGCGAGGCCAACACCCTGGCATCGAAGTCGCCCGCCGCAGACATCACCGCCATCGCCATGGAGATGAAGGTGTTGATCGAGCAGATGCGTGAACAAGTGCAGAACATCGAATAAGGAAGCGACACGCATGGCCGGAACCCTTTTCATCGTCACCGCGCCCTCGGGTGCCGGCAAGACCACGCTGGTGCGCGGCCTGTTGCAGCGCGACGCGCGCGTGCAGTTGTCGATCTCCTACGCCACGCGCGCCCCGCGCGCCGGCGAGGAAGACGGGCGTGAGTATCATTTTGTCGATGTGCCCACCTTTCGTGCGCTGCGCGAGCGCGGGGAGTTCCTGGAGTGGGCCGAGGTGCACGGGAATTATTACGCCACCTCCAGGGTCTGGCTCAAGGAGCAGATCGCGGCCGGTCGTGACACCTTGCTCGAGATCGACTGGCAGGGTGCGCAGCAGGTGCGCAAGAGCTTCCCCGAGGCGGTGGGCGTGTTCATCATGCCGCCGTCGATGCAGGAGCTGGAATCCCGCCTGCGCGGGCGCGGTACGGACAGTGACGACGTGATCAGCCGGCGCCTGCTCGCTGCGGGCGGGGAAATGCGTCATGTGGCGGAATTTGACTACGTTATAATCAACAACGAAATCAATACGGCGCTGGACGACCTCGTTGCGGTTGTACGTGCCGCGCGGCTGCGTTTTCTCAACCAGCGCCAGCGTCACCCCGAGAATTTCGACTTTCTGGAACAGGACTGAACATGGCCCGCATCACCGTTGAAGAATGCCTGAAAAGGATTCCGAATCGCTTCCAGCTCACGCTGGCAGCCACTTATCGTGCGCGCCAGCTGACGCTCGGCAGCACGCCGCAGATCGAGCTTGACCCCAACGACAACGACAAGCCCACCGTCATTGCGCTGCGTGAGATTGCCGCGGGCAAGGTCGGCCTCGAGATGCTCAATCGCGGCCAGGCCTGAGGCTGGATCATGGGGGGGTGAGACATGGCATCGAGTGACGTAGCCCCCCCTCCGCAACCCTTCAGCACGCCGCCGTCGAGCGTGCTCTCGCTCGACTTTCAGGCGCTCAAGGCCAAGCTGCAGACCTATCTGCGGCCCGAGGACGTGGGCCGCGTCGAAGCCGCCTATCATTTCTCTGCCGACGCCCATGCCGGACAATTCCGCGTCAGTGGCGAGCCCTATGTCAGCCACCCGGTGGCGGTGGCCTCGCTGGTGGCGGACTGGCACCTCGACACCCAGGCCCTGATCGCTGCGCTCCTCCATGATGTGATGGAGGACACGCATATCTGCAAGGGGGAGATCGCCGAGCGCTTCGGCAAGGCGGCGGCCGAGCTCGTCGATGGCTTGTCCAAGCTCGACAAGATCGAGTCGCGCTCGCACGAGGAAGCACAAGCCGAGAACTTCCGCAAGATGCTGCTGGCGATGGCGAGCGACTTGCGCGTCATCCTCATCAAGCTTGCCGACCGCCTGCACAACATGCGTACGCTGGACCACATGCGTCCGGCCAAGCGCCGCCGCATTGCCAACGAGACCCTTGAGATCTACGCGCCGATCGCCAACCGGCTGGGCCTCAACGACCTGTTTCGTGAGCTGCAGGAGCTCTCGTTCACGAACAAATACCCCTTGCGCTACGAGGTGCTGGCGAAGGCCATCCGTGCCGCCCGCGGCAACCGGCGCGAGGTGGTGAGCAAGATCAGCGTGGCGATCGAGGAGCGGCTGCCGCAGTGGGGCATAGAGGCCGAGGTCAGCGGGCGCGAGAAGCATCTCTACGGCATCTACCGCAAGATGGTCGAGAAGCGCCTGTCCTTCTCGCAGGTGCTCGACATCTATGGCTTTCGCGTCATCGTACGCGACGTGCCGACCTGCTACCTGGCCATGGGTGCGCTGCATTCGATGTACAAGCCGGTGGTGGGCAAGTTCAAGGACTACATCGCCATCCCCAAGGCGAACGGCTACCAGAGCTTGCACACGACCCTGATCGGCCCCTTCGGCATGCCGGTCGAGGTGCAGATCCGCACGCGCGAGATGCACCACATCGCCGAGAGCGGAGTGGCCTCGCACTGGCTGTACAAGGAAGACGAGAAGACCCTCACCGAGCTGCAGCAAAGGACGCACTCCTGGCTGCAGTCCTTGCTGGAGTTGCAATCGACTTCGGGCGAGGCCACCGAGTTTCTCGAGCATGTGAAGATCGACCTGTTCCCCGGCGAGGTGTACGTGTTTTCGCCCCGGGGCACGATCTTTTCGATGACCAAGGGCTCGACGCCGGTCGATTTTGCCTATGCGGTGCACAGCGACATCGGCAACCGTTGCGTCGCCTGTCGCATCAATGGCGATCTGATGCCCTTGCGCACCGAGCTGCGCAATGGCGATCAGGTCGAGATCATCACCGCCGCGCACGCCAATCCCAACCCGGCCTGGCTGTCCTATGCCCGCACCGGGCGCGCGCGCTCGCAGATCCGTCATTTCATGAAGAACGCTCAGCAGGACGAGTCCGTCGCGCTCGGCGAACGTCTGCTCAACCAGGCCCTGCGTCCGCACGGCCTCACCCTGGGGCAGATCTCCACCTTTGCCTGGGATCGTTTCCTGCGCGACCGTGGCGGACGCTACAAGAAGGACGTGTTCTCCGATCTCGGCCTTGGCCGGCGCCTGCCCGCCATCGTCGCGCGCCGTCTGGCGCAGGCGCAGGACATGGAGTCGGGGCGACCGGACGTGGTCAAGCCCAAGCCCGCGGGGGCGATTGCCATCCGTGGCTCGGAAGGCATCACGGTGCAGCTGGCGCGTTGCTGCCATCCGATTCCCGGTGATCCGATCATCGGTATGTTGCGCAAGGGGCAGGGGCTGGAAGTCCACACCCACGACTGCCCCAGCGTGGCCAAGCTGCGCGGTGACCGCGGGCGCTGGGTGGATGTCGAGTGGGAAACGGACATGGAGGAACGTCAGTTCGACGTTGGTATCCGCGTGCTGACGCGCAACGCACGCGGCGTGCTGGCGCGGGTGGCGAGTGCCATCGCCGAGGAGGACTGCAACATCCAGAGCGTGCATATGGACAATGAGCAAGGTGCTTACACCGCGCTCAACTTCATTTTGCAGGTGCGCGACCGCATGCAGCTGGCACGCGTGATGCGCGCCGTGCGCCGCGTGCAGGAGGTGGTGCGGATTGGGCGCATAAAGGGTGACGACCGCGCAAGCTGAGCGTGGCGCCAGTGCTCAGCCGCTGAATTCGATGCGGTTGCGCCCGCCGGCCTTGGCGCGGTAAAGCGCCTTGTCGGCATGCAGCAGCGCCTGTTCTTCGGTTTCGCCAGGCTGCACCAGGTGGGCGCCGATGCTCAGCGTAATCCGGCGCCCATCCGACAATTGCAGTGATTGCTCCGCTTGTGCCCGAATGCGCTCGCCAAGGGTGGCGAGCGTGCTTTGGTCGCATGGCCACAGCATGACCAGGAACTCGTCGCCGCCCCAGCGTGCGGCACGGTCGTAGGGGCGGATCTGCGCACGCAGCAGCTTCGCCACTGCCTTCAGCGCCTCGTCACCGATCGCATGGCCGAGTTGGTCATTGATTTCCTTGAAGTGGTCGAGGTCGATCCAGATCATCCCGAATGCCGTGTTCTGGCGCACGCCACGGTTGATTTCTTCGGTGATCAATTCGCTCATGCCGCGCCGGTTGATGAGCCCGGTCAGGTCGTCCACCCGCGCCAGCCGGTTGAGCGCCTCCGTGCGTTCGCTCACGCGCTGTTCGAGTTCGGCCCGGGTTGTGCTCACGGCCTCGGCCATGGCCTCGAAGTGCTTGATCAGGCTACCGATCTCACCCTTTCCGGAAGGCAGCGCCACCGGCGTGGGATCATCGTCACGGATCTTCAGGATCGCGCGCTCGAGCGCGGTGATCGGTTGAAAGACCAGGCGGCCAAGGCTGAGGTGGACGATCGCCAGGGTGAGCAGCAGGGCGGCGGCAAAGGCCAGGGCCGCGATGTTCAGGCGGCTGACCGGCATCAGCTGGTCCAGATCGAGCAAGGTGATCTCGAACCAGCCCAGTTCGGCCAGGTAGGCGATGCCAGCCAGGTGGCGCTTGCCGCCGACGCTGAAAAAATGGCTCAGAACCGTGGTTGGAGGGCTGGCGCTGGTCGCCAGTTGGGTCAGCATGGCTCGCAACCGGCTGCGGTCTTCTTCGTGGTCGAGCAGGCGGTAGACGCCTTGTTTGTCGGCGATCGGGCTGGCCGCGCTGGCGTAGGTGATCAGGTCGCGGTCGCCGGAAAGCTGGATGGCCCCCCTGTGGTCGACAAAGAGGGTGCGGATGCCCGAAGGCGAAACGTCGACGACATCGCGGATGAAGCTGTCGAGTTCAAGCCCCGTGCCAACAACGCCGAGGACGCGCTCGCCGTCGCGGAGCAGCACGTTTACCCACAGTTTGGTGACCCCAAGCATGGCGTCCCGATTGACGTTGAGGTGGAAGTCACGCCCGTCGCGGATGGTGGCGTAGAACCAGGCGTCCGCTGGCCGGTCCGGGGAGAGGTGGTAGCGCAGTGGCTGATCGACGAATTCACGGTTGGCGTTGTTATGGAAATAGGCGCCGGATTCGAGCAGCGCGACGAAGTAGCTTTGATCCTTGAAGTTGGCGCGAAAGCTCTCCATCTCCACCTGTGCCTGGGCGAAGTTGCTTGCATTGTCGGGCTTGCGTGCCCAGCGCCGCAGCACCGACGAGTCCGCCATCTGGCGCGCGAGTGCGACCTCGCGCGCAACCGGCTGCAGCAGACGTGCGCTGTCGTAGCGCACCTGCGTCTCTGCCAGGCGCACGCCCCATTGCTCGATGATGCCCTCGGCAATGCGCTGGAACACCGCCCACGCGGTGGCCGAGGCGGTCAGCACGAGCAGGGCGGCGAGCAGCAGGAAGCGAGTCTTGAGGTTCATGCAGGCGCTGAGAGCAAGGCGGAGAAACCGCGAGCGCTCAGCCTATCACGGTGACCCAGTCCGAGCGCGGCAGTGCAGCGCGTGTGCTGATAGAATCCTCAGCTCATTTAGAGGACCTGACCATGGCGATGTACGAATCCGAGCACACCAAGTTCATGCGTGAATGGATGGAAAAGAACCCGCAGGAACGCGTCGAGCAAAAGCAAGGTCGTGCCCTGTGGTGGGACAAGCCGCAGGTGGTCGAGGAGCGGCAACGCCTGAAAGAAGCCAGCGTGCCGGTCAAGCCTTATTACTACGACGTCAATCACTGAGCCTTGTCGCGCTGAACGCATGAGCCTGCTCAGGGGTTCGCCGGCTGGCCTGTGCGGGGGGCTGCCATCGCGGCTGGCCTTCATCGATGTCGAGAGTACCGGTGCTCACCCGGTGCGTGACCGGATCACCGAGATTGCCATCCTCCGCGTCGAGGATGGCGTGCTCGTCGAGCGCTGGGAAAGTCTGGTGCTGCCTGACATCCCCATTCCGCCACTGATCCAGCGCGTGACCGGAATCAGCAACGACATGGTTGCCGGCGCGCCGCGCTTTGACGCTCTCCTCGAGCGCGTCCAGGGCTTGCTGGCGGGCTGCGTCTTCGTCGCCCACAACGCGCGCTTCGACTTCGGCTTCATCAAGACGGCGTTCGCGCGCCTGGGGCGCGACTTCGACGCCAGCGTGTTGTGCACCGTCAAGCTGTCGCGTGCACTCTTTCCCGAACATCATCGGCACGGACTCGATGCCCTCATCGAGCGCCATGGCTTGCAGTGCAGCGCACGCCACCGGGCGATGGGCGACACCGAGGCCTTGTGGCAATTCGTGCAGATGGCGCAGGCGCGCTTCGAGCCTGCGGTGCTGGTGCGCGCTGTCGAGCGCGCGATGAAGGCGCCCAGCGCGCGCGCGCCTGGCTTGGCCGAGGGGCTGCTGGAGGCGGTGCCTGATGTGCCGGGCGTGTATTCCTTCCACGCCGAGCCTGCGCTGCCACCCCCCGGACGCACGGATCGCGCACTCTATATCGGTCGGGCGACCAGCTTGCGCGCACGCGTCAAGGAGCATTTCGCGGCCGGCGCGCGCAAGGGCAAGGATGCCGAGCTGCGCGCGCAGGTGCAGCGCGTGGAGTGGGTCGAGACTGCGGGCGAGCTCGCCGCCTCGCTGCTCGAGGCCGAGCGTGTGAAGGCGCTGCGCCCGCCCTTCAACCGCGTGCCCGAGAACAGCGCCGATGCCTTTGCGCTGCGCTGGGTCGGCAATCGCCGCCGCCCGCCCATCCTCGAGCGTGTGCCGATCAGCGGCAGCGATCCACGGCACTGGAGTGAGCTGTATGGGGTGTTCCGCACTCAGCGCGAGGTTGAAAACCTGCTGCGTGAGCTCGCACTTCTGTACCGTCTGTGTCCACGCCGGCTGGGCCTGGAGGGCGGGACCCTGGGCGGGTGTTCGGCTTTCGACGCCAGGCGCTGCGCCGGGGTTTGCGCGCGGCGTGAGAGCGCTGCCGAACACGATGCCCGCCTGCTGGGCGGATTGGCCTCGACCCGTATCAAGCCCTGGCCCTGGGCGGGGGCGGTGGTGGTGGGGGAGCGCCATGCCGAGAGCGGGCGCGAGGCGTTTCACGTGTTCGATCACTGGTGCTACCTCGGCACGGTCGAGCAGCGTGAGGCCCTGGCCGGGATCGGCCGTGAGCGCCGCTTCGACCCCGATATGTGGCGGCTGTTCAGTCGCTGGCTGGCGGTGCCGGGCAGGGCCGAAGGGCTTGAGCCGCTTGTGCCTTGAGGCGGCGGTTCTAGTGCGCGGCGGCGCGTCGCAGCTGCGGCAGGTTGTCGAGCATGAGGCTGCGACGGCCTTGCGGCGTGACCAGCCCGTCGCGCACGAAGCGCGATAGCACGCGTGAAAAGGTCTCGGGTGTCAGGTTGAGCTGGGCGGCGATGGTCTGCTTGTCGTTGGCGAGGTGAATCTCCGCGTGCTCCACGCCCTCGGGGGCAAGCTGGCTGAGGTATTGCGCAACGCGCTGGGTGCTGCTGAGCTGGATGCAGAGCTGCATGTGCAACATCATCTCGTAGCTGGCAGCCGCCAGCCGCGTGGTCATGGCCTCGGCAAAGCTGGGTACGCTGGCCATGGCTTCGCGGATCAGGGCAATCGGCACGTGCAGCAGGCGGGTGTTGCGTGAGGCTTGCGCCATTGCCATCGCCGGACGGCCGAGCAGGGCGGCTTCTTCACCGAAGATCTCGCCCGGCCCGGCGATGCGAATCAATTTCTCGTTGCCCGAGGGCGCCAGCAACAGGCATTTCACTTCGCCATCGAGTACCACGTGCACACAGTTCGAGATTTCATCGGCCTGGATCAGAATTTCGCCACGATCGGCGCGTACCAACCGGGAGGCGGCGACCAGCCGATGCAGACAGGGGTTGTCGAGCAGGTCGAAGGGGGTGATCTGTTTGAGGCTGGGGATGCTGGGCGTGGTTTTTTCTCGTTTCATTTCGTACTCCTGTCCACATCGATCGAATGTCGGGACTAGGACGGAGTCTAGACAGGATGGGGGTGGGATCAAACTACCCTGTGTCCTCGCGCGCGCGCGGAAGTACCTCTTAAGGGGTATTGGTGGTATATCGTAAGTCCTTGTAAACAATTGATTCTACTTGTCGTCCTGGCGCGTTCGGGCGTGCAGTAGGTATATGGGGGTAGGCCTTCGGCCACAGTCGCTACCCGATGGAGAAGCCGTATGAAGCTTGCAATGCCACTTGTGCTCGTCAGGCATTCGATCCTGTTGCTGGTCGCGCTGGCCATGCTCGCCCTGGCCTTGATCAGCCTGGCGGGCATGAGTGCGTCGGTGATGGTGGCCGAGGGGGTGCAGGGCAGTGCGAGCGCGATCAACCACGCTGGCAGCCTGCGCCGCCTGACTTACCGTGTGGCTGGCCTGGTTGCGGCCGATGCCTTGAGTGGCCCGCTGTCCAGGCAGCGGGTGGAGGCGGCGATCGAGGATTTCGAGCACGCGCTGGTGCACCCCGAGCTGCAGCGTATCGTGCAGCGCGAGCCGAGCGGATTGTTCTCCGCCACCTATCGGGGGGTCGAGTCGTCGTGGCGCCTGGACCTGAAGCCGGCGCTCGAGGCGGTGATGCGGGCCGAGCTGGAAACACCACCCGAGCAGGTGGAGGATCTGCTCGGGCGCGTCGACCGCTTCGTCGATCAGCTCGATACCCTGATGTTCGTGCTGGAGAGAAACACCGAGGGCCGCATCGAGGACCTGCGTGAAGTACTGGCCGCCGCCATCATCGCCACGCTGATCGTCATCGTCGCTGCGCTGCTGGTGTTGCGACGTTCGCTGCTCAAGCCTCTGGGCGGGCTGCTGGCGGCGACGCGGGCGATCACACGGGGTGATTATTCGGCACGGGTCAAGCATGTCGGCCATGACGAGCTCGGTCGCGTGGGCGCAACCTTCAATCTGATGGCGAGCGAGATCTTTCGCAGTTATCAGACCCTGGAGCAGCGTGTAGAAGACAAAACGGCCGAGTTGCAGCGCAGCAACCGTTCGCTGGAGTTGCTCTATCACGCCATCGCCCGCCTCTACCAGACGCCGACCGAACCCGCGGTGTACGAGGCAACCCTGCGCGACATCGATCTGGTGGCCGGCCTCAACGGCAGCTTCGCCTGTATCGAACCGCAACAAGGAGGGGTGGCCACCGTTATCGCCTCCACCATCGGTCCGTGTCCCGATCGCGTGATCGCCGGGGACGCGGCCTGCACCTTCTGTCGCGAGCTTCCCGCGGGCGGCGCGCAGGCCTTGGCCGATGGCCGTCTGCTGCGCTTTCCACTGCGCGACCGCGAGCACCATTACGGCATGCTGCGACTGGCCTTGCCGGCTGGCGCGGTGCTGGAAAACTGGCAGCGCCAGCTCGTCGAGGCGCTGTCGCGTCATATCGGCATGGCGCTTGGTGCCGCACGCCGCAGCGAACAGGAGCGACTGCTGGTGTTGCAGGAAGAGCGCTCGGTCATCGCGCGCGAGCTGCACGATTCGCTCGCCCAGTCACTGTCCTACATGAAGATCCAGATGAGCCTGCTGCAACGGGCCTTGAGCGAGCCTGCACGCATGGAAGAGGCGAACGCGATCCTGGTCGATCTGCGCAGCGGTGTGAGCGACGCCTACCGTCAGCTGCGCGAGCTGCTGGTGTCCTTCCGTCTCGAGCTCACGAGTGACCTGGGCACCTTGCTGCGCACCGCGGTGAGCGAATACCGCGAGCGTGGCGGCGTCGACATCGAGCTCGAGCTCGAGTTGGGTGACTGCAACCTGAGCCCCAATCAGGAGGTTCATGTGCTGCAGATCGTGCGTGAGTCGCTGTCGAACATGCTCCGTCACGCCAGGGCGCGCCGTGCCCGGGTGGCACTGCGTGGCGATCAGAGGGGTGAGGTCAGGATCACGGTCGAGGACGATGGCGTCGGCGTCGACCTCGAACGCATCGAGGGCCGCGACCATCATGGGCTGTCGATCATGCGCGAACGCACGCGCAGTCTTGGTGGCGAAATTGAAGTGCTGCGCCGCGCCGGGGGTGGCACGCGGGTGAGTGTGAGCTTCATGGCCGCGCGTGGGGTGCAGGCGCTCGCCGCACCCATTTTCTTCGAGAGGGAGGAAAGCAGGACATGAGTGAGACCCACGCCGAGTCGGTGTTGATCGTCGATGACCACCCCTTGTTTCGCAAGGGGCTGGCCCAGCTGCTGAAGACGGTGAATGGTTTTCGCCTGGTCGGAGAGGCCGCGGGTGGCGTCGAGGGCATGGAGATGGCACGGGAGCTGCAGCCCGATCTGGTCTTGCTTGACCTGAACATGCGTGACCTGGGCGGGCTGGATGTGCTGCGCCAACTGTGTTCGCTGCCGTGCGAGCCGCGGGTGGTGATGATCACCGTGTCCGATCAGGGCGAGGATGTGGTCGCGGCGCTGCGTGGTGGCGCTGATGGCTATCTGCTCAAGGACATGGAGCCGGAGGAGATGGTGGCTGCCCTCATCAAGGTGGCGGCCGGCCAGGTCGTCATCCCGCCCCAGCTCAGCCACTTGCTGGCGGCGGCGCTGCGTGACGAGCTGCGACCGCAGTCCTACGTCAGCGCCGGCCTGACCGAGCAGGAAGTGCGCATCCTGGAAAAGATCTCCGCGGGCCTGTCGAACAAGATGATCGGGCGCGAGTTTGGCATCGCCGAAGGGACAGTCAAGGTTCATGTGAAGCACATATTGCGCAAGCTCAAGCTGCGCTCGCGGGTGGAGGCGGCGGTGTGGGCGGTGGAGCACCCACGCGCCTGAAGGACAAGGCGCGCAATACGCCTTTGAATCGCGCACCCAGCTGGATCCTGTTCTTGATCGAAGTCAATGTCCCGTTTGATGACGTGGGATTCAATGAGCGCAGTGAAAGTGAGCTCAAACGTGCCTCAGCCATCGGTTTTGCCCCTTCGTCGTAGCTTTCTGCGTGGCAGGCCACGCGTGGGGGCGCCCGCGTTACGCCCGCCCTGGGCGCGCGACGAGGCTGCGTTCATTGCGGCCTGCACGCGCTGCGATGCCTGCATCGAGGTGTGTCCTGCCACCATCCTGGTGCGTGCCGATGGCGGCTTTCCCAGTGTTGATTTCTCCCGTGGTGAATGCACCTTCTGCGCTCAATGCGTGGCGCGCTGCGAGCCGCACGCCCTGGCGCGCGAGGCTGAGTTGGCGCCGCCGTGGGCGCTGCGAGCGTCGATCGGTGAGGCCTGCCTGGCCGAGGCAGGCGTGGAGTGCCGCATCTGCGGTGAGAACTGCCCCGCAGGTGCGATCCGCTTTCGCCCGCGCTTGGGCAAGGTGGCGCAGCCGCAACTCGATGCTGCCGCCTGTACCGGTTGCGGCGCCTGTTTCGCGCCCTGCCCGACACGGGCGATTGTGGTGAAGGCGCAAATCGACATCCAGTTGGAGAACGAGCAATGAAGATTGCAAGCCTGGTGCTGCGGGCCCTGCCCGCGGACTTCCCGGAAATCAAGCAAGCGCTGGCGCGTATCCCTGGAGTCGAGATTCACGGCTCCACGGACGAGAGCGGCCGCATCGTGGTCACGGTGGAAGATGGCGACGGATGGTCGGTTACCGACTCCATCCTTGCGGTCAACCTCGCGCCCAAGGTGCAGGCGGTGACGCTCGCCTATGAATATACCGATGACGGTCTCGAATTGACGGAGGCATGAAATGAGCTTGAATCGACGCGAATTCATCAAGAACAATGCGATCGCCGCTGCCGCTGCAACGGCCGGCATCAGCATTCCGGTGGTCACGCAGGCGCAGGGTAACGACGCCGGCGCCGCTACCAAGGTGCGTTGGGACAAGGCGGCCTGTCGCTTCTGCGGCACCGGCTGTTCGGTCCTGGTCGGGGTGCAGAACGGACGCATCGTGGCGACCCAGGGCGATCCCGATTCGCCTGTCAATCGTGGTTTGAACTGCATCAAGGGCTACTTCCTGTCCAAGATCCAGTACGGCTCAGACCGCCTGACCCAGCCCCTGCTGCGCATGAAGAACGGCAAGTACGACAAGAATGGCGAGTTCACGCCCATCTCGTGGAACCAGGCCTTCGATGTCATGGAGCAGAAGTGGAAGGCGGCGATCAAGGACCATGGCGTCGATTCGATCGCCATGTTCGGCTCTGGCCAGTGGACGATCTGGGAAGGCTACGCCGCGGCCAAGCTGATGAAGGCGGGTTTTCGCACCAACAACCTCGACCCCAACGCGCGTCACTGCATGGCATCGGCCGTGGCAGGCTTCATGCGCACATTCGGCATCGACGAGCCGATGGGTTGCTACGACGACATTGAGAACACCGACACGGTCGTGCTGTGGGGTTCGAACATGGCCGAGATGCACCCCATCCTGTGGAGTCGCATCACCGATCGCCGCCTGTCCAAGGAAGGCTGTCAGGTGCACGTGTTGTCGACCTTCGAGCACCGCTCCTACGAGCTCGCCGACAACCCGATGATCTTCGTGCCACAGACCGATCTGGCCATCCTCAACTACATCTGCAATTACATCATCCAGAACGGCAAGGTCAATAAGGCCTTCGTCGAACGCAACGTCAAGTTCAAGATTGGTGAAGGGGACATCGGCTTCGGCCTGCGCCCCAACCACCCGCTCGAAACCGCAGCCACCAATAACGGTTATCCGGGTGCCGACGGCAAGCCCAAGGGCAATGCCGCCGCGGCCCGTGACTGCAGCTTCGACGATTTCGCCGCGTTCGTGTCGGAGTACACCGTCGACAAGGTGTCCAAGCTGTCGGGCGTGCCCGCGGATCGACTGCTGAAGCTCGCCGAGCAATACGCCGACCCGGAGCGCAAGGTCACCTCGTTCTGGACCATGGGCTTCAACCAGCACACCCGTGGTACCTGGGTGAACAACATGATCTACAACGTCCACCTGCTGGTGGGCAAGATCTCCGAGCCCGGCAACAGCCCGTTCTCACTGACGGGTCAGCCCTCGGCCTGCGGCACCGCGCGCGAGGTGGGCACTTTCGCCCACCGCCTGCCGGCCGACATGGTCGTCACCAATCCCGAGCACCGTCAGTTCGCGGAGAAGATCTGGAAGCTGCCCGATGGCACGATCTCGCCCAAGATCGGCTACCACGCCGTGGCGCAGAGCCGCGCGCTCAAGGACGGCAAGATCAAGTGCTACTGGACCTCGACCACCAACAACATGCAGGCGGGTCCGAACATCAACGACGAGATCTATCCGGGCTGGCGCAACCCGGAAGCCTTCGTCGTGGTGTCGGATGTCTATCCGACCGTGTCCGCGCTGTCGGCCGACCTGATCCTGCCGTGCGCGATGTGGATGGAGAAGGAGGGCGCCTTCGGCAACGCCGAGCGCCGCACCCAGTTCTGGCGCCAGCAGGTGGCAGCGCCGGGCGAGTCCAAGTCCGATCTGTGGCAGTACATTGAATTCGCCAAGCGCTTCAAAGTTGATGAAGTCTGGCCGGCCGAGCTCATCGCCAAGAAGCCGGAATACGCGGGTAAGACTTTGTACGACGTGCTCTTTGCCAATGGCCAGGTGGACAAGTTCCCCTTGGCGGACGTCGAGAAGGCCAACGCACACGCCTGGGCCGGTTACATGAACGACGAGTCCAAGGAGCTCGGCTACTACCTGCAGAAGGGGTTGTTCGAGGAGTACGCCGCCTTTGGTCGCGGCCATGCCCACGACCTCGCCGACTTCGATGTCTATCACAAGGCGCGCGGTCTGCGCTGGCCGGTGGTCGACAACAAGGAAACCCTGTGGCGATTCCGTGAGGGCTATGACCCTTACGTCAAGGCCGGCGAAGGGGTGAAGTTCTACGGTTACAAGGACAACAAGGCGATCATCTTTGCGCTGCCCTACCAGGATCCGCCCGAGATGCCGGACGCCGAGTTCGACATGTGGTTGTGCACCGGTCGCGTGCTGGAGCATTGGCACACTGGCTCGATGACACGGCGCGTGCCCGAACTCCACCGCTCGGTCCCGGAGGCGCAGATCTTCATGCACCCGGATGATGCGCAAAAGCGCGGACTGCAGCGCGGCATGGCGGTCAAGGTCCAGTCCCGGCGCGGTGAGATCGTCGCTCGCCTCGAGACCCGTGGGCGCAACAAGCCGCCCGTTGGGCTGATCTTCGTGCCCTTCTTCGACGAGGGCCGCCTGGTGAACAAGCTCACGCTCGATGCCACCTGCCCGATCTCGAAAGAGACCGACTACAAGAAGTGTGCGGTCAAGGTGATGAAGGCCTAACCAACAGGAGACGTGAGCCCTGCGCCCTTCGACCGGGGGGACGGCCTCGGGCGCAGGCCCACGATGACCATGAACGACAAAGTGCAATCCAGCCGCCGCACCGCAAGCAGCGCTCCGCCGCCTCGCCGCCGCTTCCTCAAGGATGCGGCGAGCGTGGCCGGTGGCGCAGGCTTGCTTGCGCTCGGTGCCGGAATGTATGCCAAGCAGGCGTCGGCCTTGCCGGCCACCGCCATCCGTCCACCCGGTGCCTTGGCCGAAAGCGAATTTCTTGCGGCCTGCATACGCTGTGGTCTGTGCGTGCGTGATTGTCCCTACGACACCCTCAAGCTCGCTGAGCTGGGCGACAGCGTGGCTACGGGCACGCCGTATTTCGAGGCGCGCGACATCCCCTGTGAGATGTGCGAGGACATCCCCTGTGTCGTCGCCTGTCCGAGCGGTGCGCTCGTTCGTGAGCTCACCGACATCGGTGAGGCCAGGATGGGGCTTGCGGTTCTCATCGATCAGGAGAACTGTCTCAACTTCCTCGGTCTGCGCTGCGACGTGTGCTATCGCGTCTGTCCGGTGATCGACAAGGCGATCACGCTCGAGCGCATGCACAACCCGCGCTCGGACCGTCACGCCATGCTGTTGCCCACCGTGCATTCCGATCACTGCACGGGCTGCGGCAAGTGCGAAAAAGCCTGCGTGCTGCCGGGTGAGTCGGCGATCAAGGTGCTTCCGATCAAGCTCGCGCAGGGCTCGAAGGCCGAGCATTACCTGCGTGGCTGGGAAGAAAAGGATGCGGCGGGACAGTCCTTGATCGGTGATCAGGTGGAACTGCCGGTGCGTGGCATGGAGGACAAGGCCTATGGCGACACCCGCCTCAGGCCTGGCGACGACGCGCCGGCCTCTGATCCCGTACCCGCGCGGCCGGCCGCCGGCGGTCTCGACTCGGGGTGGAAGCCATGAGCACGCAGACCACGACAGGCGGGTCCGTGCCACGCAAGGTGCCGCCCAGCAGCGTCCGCGGCGCCGCGATGCGGGGCGTGGTGGCGCGCCCCGGGCTTGAGGCGGTCGAGGTCAAGGGCTGGGTGCGCGCACACAAGTGGCTGCTGCTGCGGCGTGCCTCGCAGCTGGGAATCCTCGCGCTTTTCCTGCTGGGGCCGTGGCTGGGTTGGTGGATCGTGAAGGGCAACCTCTCGTCCAGCCTCACCCTGGGCATCTTGCCCCTGACCGATCCCTTTCTCATCGCCCAGCAGCTGGCGGCGGGTCAGTGGCCCTATAAGGAAGCCTTGCTCGGCGGCGGGATCGTGCTCGCCTTCTACGCCTTGTTTGGCGGGCGGTTGTTCTGTTCATGGGTGTGCCCGGTCAACATCGTCACCGACGCCGCGGCCTGGTTGCGGCGCCGTCTCGGGCTCAAGGGCGGCAAGGCGCCGGCTGCGGCCACGCGCTACTGGCTGCTTGGTTTCGTGCTGGTGATCGCGACCGCGACCGGTTCGCTGGCGTGGGAGTGGGTGAACCCGGTGTCGATGTTCCATCGTGGCCTGATCTTCGGGTTTGGCCTGGCATGGGGAATCGTCGGTGGCATCTTCTTCTACGACTTCCTGATCGCGCCCCGTGGCTGGTGCGGTCACCTGTGTCCACAAGGCGCGTTCTATGCCTTGCTCGGGCGCGCCTCGGTGGTGAAGGTGTCGGCCGACAAGCGCAGCGCGTGTAACGACTGCATGGACTGCTTCGCCGTGTGCCCCGAACCTCAGGTCATCCGTCCTGCGCTCAAGGCAGTGGGGCAGGATCACCCTCTTATTCTGGATGCCGACTGCACCGCCTGCGGACGCTGTGTGGATGTGTGCGGCAAGGATGTTTTCCGTATTACGACCCGATTCAACAGGAGCGAGTCATGAAAAAACAAACGCGTAATCTGGTGCTCGCAATGGTCGCCGCACTGGGCCTCGGGCTAGCGCTGCCACCCGCTTCGATGGCGCAGGCGGTGCAGAGCATTCGTGGCGCCGACGTCGCCGAAAATGACTTGCAGGTGGGCAACTTCAGGCTCATGCCCGACCAGGCGCCGATCGAGCGTGACTTCGTGCAGCAGCCGCCGCTGATCCCGCACAAGATCGAGGGCTACGAAGTGACGATCAACTTCAACAAGTGCATGGACTGTCATGCCTGGAGTCGCTACCGGGAAAATGGAGCGACCAAGGTGAGCTTGACGCACTTCAAGGACCGCGACGGCGGAGAGTTGTCCAATATCTCCCCGCGGCGCTATTTCTGCATGCAGTGCCATGTGCCGCAGACTGACGCCAAGCCGCTGGTCGCGAACAGTTTTCGACGTGCTGAAGGCATGCGCTGAAGCGTAAAACAACGGGGAAAGTCATGATCGACAACAACAAGAGCCTGATGCAGCGCATCCGCGGTGCTGGCTGGGGCGCCATCGTGCTGCTCTTTGCCGCAGGCGTGGTTTTCTGGGGCAGCTTCAACTGGGCCCTCGAGATGACCAATACCGAGAAGTTCTGCATTTCCTGCCACGAGATGGAGGAGAACGTCTTCAAGGAGTACCGCAACACCATCCACTACCAGAACCGCACCGGCGTGCGTGCCACCTGTCCGGACTGCCATGTGCCCAAGGAGTGGGGGCCGAAGATGATCCGCAAGATCCAGGCTTCGCGCGAGCTCTACGGCAAGGTCATGGGCACCATCAGCACGCCGGAGAAGTTCGCTGCCGAGCGTCTGCGTCTGGCCGAGAATGAATGGCGACGGATGAGCGCGAACAACTCGCAGGAGTGCCGCAACTGCCACAACTACGAGTACTTCGATTACTCAGTGCAGGGGCGCCGCTCCAACAAGATGCACCAGACCGGCTTTGCCGCCGGTCAGACCTGCATCGACTGCCACAAGGGCATCGCCCACTCCCTGCCAGCGGTGGACCAGAACATCGGGGTCGCACGCGACGCCGTCGCGCCGGAAGTGCTGCATCCGCCTGTCCAGCAGCGCTGATCGTGGTTGCGGGGCGGCATCGCCGTCCCCGTCCCCGCCCCGGATTTGACCCGGCATCCGGCTGACTCCCGGATGCCGGGTCAAATCCGGTCGCTGTGCACGCCGGGATGGCGTCCGGGTCCTTGACTGTGGTTCAATCCGCCCCATGCTTGAAGTTGAACACCTCGCCTGCCTGAAGGGCGATCGCCTGCTGTTTCGCGACCTCGCCCTCCGCCTCCAGGCCGGCGAGCTGCTGCGTGTCGCCGGAGCGAATGGCGTCGGCAAGACCAGCCTGCTGCGCCTGGTGACCGGTCTGGCCCTGCCCGAGGCCGGGGACATCCGCTGGAGTGCCAGATGCATTCGTCGCGAGCGCGAGGCCTTTCATCGCGAACTCCTCTATCTGGGCCACGCGCCGGCGATAAACGACCTCCTCAGCCCGCTCGAGAACCTGCGTTTTGCATGCGCTGCGGCGGGCGATGAGCTCAGCGCAGCGGCCTGCGTGCAGGCCCTGGAGCGGATAGGCCTCGCCGACCAGCTCGATCTCCCCGCTCGTGTGCTGTCTCAGGGCCAGCGCCGCCGCGTCGGCCTGGCGCGTTTGTTTCTGTCGGCGCGGCGCAAGCTGTGGGTGCTCGACGAGCCCTTCACCGCGCTCGACGTGAAGGCCGTCGCCGATCTCGCCCAGGCGCTGACCGAGCATTGTGCGGCGGGCGGGATGGTCATGCTGACAACACATCAGGACGCGCCCTTCGCCGTCCCGCCGCGCGTGCTCGATGTCGGGGCGTATGCATGCTGAGCACCTTCTCTGCGGTCCTGCGGCGCGACCTTCTGCTGGCCTGGCGGGGGCGGGCGGACGTGCTCGTCACCCTCGCCTTCTTTGTCATCGTGGTCTGTCTGTTCCCGTTCGGGGTCGGTGCCGAGCCCAATCTGTTGCGCGCCATAGCGCCCGGGGTGTTGTGGGTGGCGGCGCTGCTCGCCTGCTTGCTGTCGCTGCATCGCCTGTTCGCGCAGGACTACAGCGACGGAACCCTTGAGCAGCTTCTCCTGTCCAGTGAGCCTGCCGCCCTGTGGGTCACAGCAAAAGTGCTGGCGTTCTGGCTCAGTACCGGGCTTCCGGTGGTGGTGGTTGCGCCGGCCCTGGCGCAGTTGCTTGACCTCGAACAAGGCGCCCTGCCGGTGCTGGTTTTAAGTTTGACGCTGGGTACGCCGATTCTCGGCTTGCTCGGTGCGGTGGGCGCCGCGCTCACGCTCGGCCTGCGCGGTGGTGGTATGTTGCTGGCCCTGCTCGTGCTGCCCTTGTTCGTGCCGGTGCTGATCTTCGGTGCGGGGGCGGTCGAAGCCGAGCTCTCGGGCAGCGGGGCGACGGCTCACCTCTTGCTCCTGGGGGGCGGCTTGGCGGCTTCCCTGGCGCTGGCGCCGTGGGCGTGCGCCGCGGCCTTGCGCATCTCGACCGATTGATGAACTGAATCCAATACCGTCGGCGTGTCCGGCGGGGAACGTAACAACCAAGAGTCGTCCACGCATGAATTCTCCCCAGCGCAGCCGCAGCATTTTCCGCTTTGCGGCCCCGCACAATTTCTATCATCTGGCGGGTCGACTCGCACCCTGGTTTGCTGCGGCAGCGCTCGCCCTGACCCTGGCCGGGCTGTGGCTGGCCTTCATCGTCGCCCCCACCGACGCCACCCAGGGGCAGGTCTATCGCGTCATCTTCATTCACGTGCCGGCGGCGTGGATGTCGATGTTCATCTATCTGCTGATGGCCTTGTGGTCAGCGGTCGGATTGGTCATGAACACGCGCCTGTCCTTCATCGTGAGCCAGGCGCTGGCGCCGACCGGGGCGATGTTCTGTTTTGTCGCGCTGTGGACCGGGGCGCTGTGGGGCAAACCCACCTGGGGAGCCTACTGGGTGTGGGATGCACGCCTGACCTCGCAGCTGCTGCTGCTGTTCCTGTACTTCGGCTTCATCGCCCTCACCCGTGCGATCGAAGATCCGCGTCGCGCCGATCGCGCCGGCGCCATCATCGCCCTGGTAGGGGCGGTCAACGTCCCCATCATCTATTTCTCCGTCAAATGGTGGAACACGCTGCATCAGGGGGCGTCCGTCAGCCTGACCAAGGCGCCATCCATGGCGACAACCATGCTCGCCGGCATGCTGGTGATGGCCTTTGCCGCCTGGGCTTACACCATCGCGGTCGTGCTGTGGCGTGTACGGCCGATGATTCTCGAGCGTGAGCGGCATACGGAGTGGGTGGGGCCGGAGCTCGAACGCGAGGCGCAGATCAGAGGAGGGAAGGCCTGATGCAGTGGGAAAGCTGGTCGGCGTTCTGGAGCATGGGGGGCGCCGCGTTCTTCGTGTGGGGCAGCTATGGCCTCACTTTTGCATTGATGGCGCTGGAACTCGCGCTGCTGTTTCGGCGTCAGAGGGACACTGTGACGCGCCTGTTGCGCTGGCGGCGAGCCGTTGGCAAGAGTTCAGCAAAGAAAGGCGGCGCATTCGCACCTGCCATGGAGTCGGAAACATGAAAGCCCGTAGCAAACGTCTGATGCTGGTTGGCGGGGGCGTAGCCCTGCTCGTCGCCGCCGTTGCCCTGGTGCTCAGCGCCTTTCAGCAGAATCTGGTGTTCTTTCACACGCCGAGCGAGGTCGCCGAGGGCAAGGCGCCCACCGGCAAGACTTTCCGTGTCGGGGGCATGGTCGAGGATGGCTCGATCAAGCGTGAAGCCGACGGGCTCACGGTCAGCTTCGTCATCACTGACACCGCGAAGGTGATTCCAGTGAGTTACCGCGGCACGCTCCCCGACCTGTTCAAGGAAGGCAAGGGTGCGGTGGTACAGGGCAAGCTCGAAGCCGACGGCACCTTCCGCGCGAGTGAAGTGCTGGCCAAGCACGACGAGAACTACATGCCGCCCGAAGCGGCCCATGCGGTCGAACAGGCGAGCAAGGCCGCCGCAACCGTGAGCCAATGACATGATTCCAGAACTCGGTCATTTCTCCCTCGTCCTCGCCCTCGTCCTGGCGCTGGTGCAGGCGGTGGTGCCCATGGTGGGTGCCAGCCGCAACCGCTTCGCCTTGATGGCGGTCGGGCGGCCTGCAGCGCAGGGGCAGTTCTTCTTCATCCTCGTCAGCTATGTGTGCCTGACCTGGGCCTTCATCCAGAGTGATTTCTCGGTGCAGCTGGCGGCGAGCAATTCGCATAGCGCAACCCCGCTGATGTACAAGATCACCGGGGTGTGGGGCAATCACGAGGGCTCGCTGCTGTTGTGGGCGATGTCCTTGTCGCTGTGGACGGTGGCGGTGACGGTGTTCTCCAGTCATCTGCCCGAAGCTTTCGTGGCGCGCGTCCTCGGCGTGCTGGGTTGGGTCAGCGTCGGCTTCCTGTCCTTCCTGCTCGTCACCTCCAACCCTTTCGACCGCATTCTGCCGGGCGCCGGTGAGGGGCGAGACCTGAATCCGCTGCTGCAGGATCCGGGCATGATCATTCACCCGCCCCTGCTGTACATGGGCTACGTGGGCTTTTCGGTCGCGTTCGCGTTTGCCATTGCCGCGCTGCTGTCCGGCCGCATGGATGCGGCCTGGGCGCGTTGGTCGCGGCCATGGACCACGGTGGCCTGGGTGTTCCTCACCGCGGGCATTGCGGTGGGTTCGGGTTGGGCTTACTACGAGCTGGGCTGGGGCGGCTGGTGGTTCTGGGATCCGGTCGAGAACGCGTCCTTCATGCCGTGGTTGCTCGGCACCGCGCTCATGCACTCGCTCGCCGTCACCGAAAAACGTGGCGCCTTCCGCAGCTGGACCGTCCTGCTGGCGATCAGCGCCTTCTCCCTGTCGCTGCTGGGCACTTTCATCGTGCGCTCGGGTGTCATCACCAGCGTGCATGCTTTCGCCACCGACCCCAAGCGCGGCCTGTTCATCCTCGCCCTGCTCGTGATCGTGATCGGCGTGTCCCTGCTGCTGTATGCGTGGCGTGCGCCGCGCCTGGGCGGTGGCGGCAGCTTCAGCTTCGTGTCGCGTGAAACGGCACTGCTCGGCAACAATGTGCTGCTGTCGGTGGCTTCGGCTTCGGTGCTGTTGGGCACGACCTACCCGCTCTTCCTCGACGCGCTGGGCATGGGCAAGATCTCGGTCGGCCCACCCTACTTCGAGGCGGTGTTCATCCCGCTGATGACTCCCGTGGTCGTGCTGATGATGTTCGGGCCCTTTTTGCGCTGGAAGGATGACGATCTCGTCGCCGCGGTGCGCAAGGTGGCGCCGACCTTCATTGCCAGCGCGGTGATTGGCCTGGGCACGGCGTACGCGGTCGATCACGTCACCTGGCGTACCGTGCTTGGTCTGGCGCTTGCGGCCTGGGTTGTGCTCGCCAGCGTGCAGCTGCTGGCGGTGCGCATCACCGACCGTGCTGGCGCCGGCCTGGGCGCACGTCTGCGCTCGATCACCGCGTCGTGGTGGGGGATGTGGCTGGCGCACCTGGGCGTGGGTGTGTTCATCATCGGCGTCACCCTGGTCGGAAGCCTCAACACCAACCTCGACGTGAAGATGCGCGACGGTCAGCGCGCCGAGCTGGCCGGTTACAGCTTCACTTTCCGTGGCGTGCAGGATGCCGATGGCCCCAACTACGATGCCGCGCGCGCGACCATCGATGTTCGCCGTGGTGAGCTTGCAATTGCCACCTTGACTCCGGAAAAACGCCTCTACCGCGCGCAGGGCATGCCGATGACCGAAGCCTCGATCGACATCGGCCCTTTCCGCGACGTCTATGTCTCGCTTGGCGAGGAGATCGAGGATGGCACCTGGATCGTCAGCATCTACTACAAGCCCTTCATCAGCTGGATCTGGCTGGGTTGCACGCTGATGGCCCTGGGCGGCGTGTTTGCAGTTGCCGATCGTCGTTATCGTCGTCTGGCCGTGCGGGAAACCACGCTGTCCACCCAGCAGCGTACGGCCTGAGCGGCACGGAAAAGTCCTGATGAAAGCCAAATTTCTCGTTCCACTGCTGCTGTTCTTTGGCCTGGCGGGTTTTCTCGCCTTCGGTCTCACCCTCAACCCGCGCGAAGTGCCCTCGCCGCTGATCGACAAGCCGGCGCCCAACTTCAAGCTGGCGCGCATCGATGATCCGGCCTCCACCTTTGCCCTCGAGGAAATGCGTGGCCAGGTGTGGCTGCTCAACGTGTGGGCGTCGTGGTGCGTGGCCTGTCGCCAGGAGCATCCGCTGCTGGTGCGCATGGCCAGGCAGAAGCTGGTGCCGGTGGTGGGTCTCAACTACAAGGAAGTCCGTGGCGATGGCGCGCTCAATGTGCGCGGCATGGCGCTGGAGGCCGAGACCGCCCTCGCCGTCGAGCGCGCCCGCGGCTGGCTCAGCGACCACGGTGATCCCTATGTGTTGTCGGTGCTCGACGTTGACGGTCGGGTCGGTATCGATTTCGGCGTGTATGGCGTGCCCGAGACCTTCCTCATCGACGCCGAGGGCCGCATTCGTTACAAGCATATCGGCCCGATCACGCCCGATAGTCTGCAGCAGGTGATCATGCCCAAGGTTGAGGAGTTGCGCCGTGCAGGTTGATGTTGTGGTGAAACCCCTGCGCACCATTGCCCTCGCGATGCTGCTGGCGGCTGCCTTGCCCACTGCCGCGCAGCCCGCAGCCGCATCCACTGCCGCGCAGGGCGCGGCAAGTGCGGACCTCGCCCCCACGGTGGCACCCGACCCCCAGCTCGAAGCCGATGTGCAGGAGCTGTCGCACAAGCTGCGCTGTCTGGTGTGCCAGAACCAGTCAATCGCCGAATCCAACGCCCCCTTGGCGGTGGATCTGCGCGACCAGGTGCGTGAGCAGCTCGCAAGCGGACGCAGCAAGGAAGACGTGGTGGATTACCTGGTCGCCCGTTATGGCGATTTCGTGCTCTATGAGCCGCCGCTCAAGGGTGCGACGCTTTTGCTTTGGGGCGGTCCGGCCTTGCTGCTGTTTGGCGGCGCGGGCTGGCTCGTGCTGCGCCTGCGGCGTCGCTCCAGTGAGCTTGACGCTACTGCCGGTCTCAGTGCGACCGAGCGTACGCGCGCGCGCGAATTGCTCGCTGGCCGTGCGCAGCCCTCATCTGAATCCCCGGAGTCTCGTTCGTGATCACTTTCATCCTTTTCGCCGGCCTGCTCCTGGCCGGCGCCTTGCTGTGGATATTGCCCCCGCTTTTCGGCGTCAAGGGTCGCGTGCAGCGTGAGCATGTGATGCAGAGTGGCCTGGCGCTGGACGTGCTGCGTGAGCAGTTGGTGGACCTGGACGCCGAGCTGGCGGCTGGGCGCATCGACGCGGCCAGTCACGCGAAGACGCGCGAGGAGGTCGAGCGCCGCGCGCTGGAAGAGGGCGAAGCCGCGACCGAGCGCGCCCACGCTGCTGACTCCCGCCCTGACCGACGCTGGGCGCTGGGGCTGGCACTGGGCATCCCCGCCATGGCGGTGGCGGGCTACATGGTCTTCGGCACCCCCGCCGGCCTCGATCCGGCCAACGTGGCGGGACAGCAAGGTTTCACCGCCGAAGAGATCGTCGAGATGGTCGGTACGCTCGAGGCGAGGCTGAAGGCAGAGCCGGACAACGCCGAAGGCTGGATGATGCTCGCGCGCTCCTATCTGGTGCTGCAGGACTATCCGAAGGCAGGGGCCGCGTACGCGCGCCTCGCACAGCTTGTGCCCGACGATCCGGATGTGTTCGCCGACTGGGCGGATGTGGTGGCGGCGACAAAGGGTACGGTGGTGGGCGACGCCGATGCCCTGGCGCAGAAGGCGCTGGCGATCGCGCCTGATCATCCGAAGGCGCTCGCGCTCGCCGGTACCGCGGCCTACCAGCGCGCTGACTACGCGGCGGCAGCGGGCTACTGGGAAAGGATCCTGGCCCGGATTCCGCCCGGAGAGGAGATCGCGGACGGGATTCGCGCCAGCGTGAACGACGCACGTGCCAAGGCCGGGATGGCGCCGCTGGGCGAGGCTGACGCTCAACCCCAGGCCGCATCTCAGTCTGCAGCGCCGGCTGCGCTCAGCGTGTCCGGTCGTCTGGAAGTGGACCCGTCTGTGGCTGCCCGACTTGCACCCGAGGACCCGGTGTTCGTGTTTGCGCGCGGCGAGGGGGGCGGAGCGCCCCTGGCCGCCCTGCGTTTCAAGGCTTCCGAGCTGCCCCTCGACTTCAGCTTCGAGGGTGCGACCTTGATGATGGGTGAGGCGCCCCTGCCCGAGCGCGTCATCATCGGTGCGCGCGTATCCAAGGGCGGTGACGCGAGCGCTCGCAGTGGTGACCTTGAAGGCTTCGCCGCGCCCGTCGCCATCGATGCCAAGGGCCTCAGCCTGCGTATCGATCGCGTTCGCGAGTGAGCCCGCAACGCCGACGGCGGCGAGTCGTCGGCGTGGATGAGCTTCAGTCGAAGTAGCTGAAGCTCACCCGCTTGACGTTGCACAACAGCTCATAGGCAATGGTGCCGACCGACGCCGCGATGCGGTTGACGGCGACCTCGCGCCCCCACAGCTGCACCCGGCTGCCAATGCCTGCCTGCGGCAGTGCACTCAGATCCACCGTCAGCATGTCCATCGATACCCGGCCGATGATGCGGCTCGGCTGGCCATCGATGGACACCGGCGTGCCGTCGGGCACCGTGCGTGGATAGCCGTCGGCGTAACCCATCGCCACCAGGCCGACACGGGTGCGCTCACTGGCGACGAAGCGTGCGCCATAGCCCAGTGTGGCGCCGGCCTCGATTTCGTGCACCGCGATCACTGCGCTTTCCAGGCTCATCACCGGCAGCAGGCCATTGCCCTCGCCAGGTATCGGGTCTGCGCCATAGAGCAGGATGCCGGGCCGCGCCCAGTCGCGACGCGCCTCGGGCCAGGCGAGGATGGCACTCGAGTTGGCCAGGCTGTGAGCCCCCTGCAGGCCGCGGGTCGCGGCATCAAAACACGCAATCTGTGCGCTGGTAGCCGGCTCCTGCAGCTCGTCGGCGCGGGCAAAGTGGCTCATCAAGGTGATCTCGGCCACCTTGCCGCAGGCGCGCAGGCGCTGCCAGGCGGCCGCCACCGCGGTGTCGGCGAAGCCGGCACGGTTCATGCCACTGTTGACCTTGAGCCACACCCGCAGCGGGGTGGTGAGCGAGCTGGTCTCGATCATGCGCAGCTGTGCTTCGTGGTGCACCACCGGCCATAGCCCATGGTTTGCCGCCAGCGCCAGCTCTGCACCATCGAACACGCCTTCCAGCAGCAAGATGGGATGGCTGATGCCAGCGGCCCGCAGTTCCAGGGCCTCATCGAGAAAAGCGACCGCAAAACCGTCCGCCATGGCCGCCAGCGCCTGCGCGCAGCGCACCGCGCCGTGGCCGTAGGCGTTTGCCTTGATGACGGCGAGCGCGCGTCCGCCATGACGGCGGCGGGCAAGCTCGTAGTTATGGCGCAGGGCGGCGAGATCGATGAGGGCGCGTGCTGGGCGCATTACGGTAGCTTCCGGCTGGGACGAGGCGCCACATGGTGCTACCAAGCGCGCTTTGCGGCAATGCCGGCGTCAGCAACATGCCGGCGTCAGCGCAGGCGGGTGCTAAGCCTCAGCGTCGGGTAGCTGCCGTCCGACTCGGGCCAGCAGCCAGATCGCGCACGCACCGGTCACGCAGCCCAGCAGCAAGGCGTAGCGCAAGGCCTCGATACCGAAGCTCGGCTGTAGCAGGTCGCTGAGGGCGCCGATCAGCACCGGGCCGACGCCGACGCCGAGAATCGTGCTGAGCAGGGTCTGCAGTGCGAGGGCGACGGCACGGTTGCCCGGACTCACCAGCGTCGTCAGCAGCGCGAACGAAGGTGCCAGCCACCACACCGAGACAAAACTGTAGAGCGCGCACCACAGCATGACTTCGGGCACCGGTACCGAGCCGACGTGAAACAGGATGCGGGTGGGCCAGAACAGGTAGATGGCGAGCGTGCTCAAGGCGATGAGGTGGCCGGCGAGCGGAATGTGCAGACGCCACTGTGGCCCGCGCGCACCCAGGCGGTCGGACAGCCAGCCGGCGAACATGACGCCAAAGCCCGCCGTGCCGCCCCCGACCAGACCGGTCAGCAGGCCGGCATGCTGCAGCCTGAGATCGTAGGAGCGCACCAGAAAGGTGGCGTTCCACATGCCGAAGGCGGTACCTCCGAGGGTGGCCATGGCGCTTGCCAGGATCAGGTAACGCACCGATCTGTCATGCCAGAGCTGCCTCACCGTTGCGCCCATGCTCAGGGGGTCGACATGGGGTGTTCCGCCATCCCAGCGCCCGCGCTGGGGTTCTTTGGCGAAGAAGGCGAGCAGGGCGGCAATGAACAGCGCGGGAATGCCCACCGCGATGAAGGTGAAGCGCCAGCCGTAGCTGTCGACCATCCACGCCCCCAGGCTGAAGGCGATGATCGCAGCGAAGGTGGGCGCTGCCGTGAATACGCTGATGGCAAACGCCCGTTTTTGGGGCGGATAAAGGTCGGCGATCAGCGACAGTGCCGCCGGTGCTGCCGGCGCTTCCACCGCCGCCACCGCCATGCGCGCGATCACCAGCAGCATGAAGCTGCCCGTCAGTCCGCACAGGACGGTGGCGATGCCCCACAGCAGGCTGGAGGCAGCGAGCAGGCCGGTGCGCGACATGCGATCGGCCAGACGCCCGGCCGGCAGGCCCAGCAGCGCGAACACCGCGGCGAAGGCGAGGCCGGAGATCAGGCCCATCGAGGTGTCGCTGGCGCCGAACTCGTGCTTGATGGGCTCGATCATCACGGCGACGATCTGACGGCCGACGAAATTGTCGGCGTACATCATCGCCAGCAGGATCAGCAGGCCATGCGTGCGCCACGGCGAAGGGGCTACCGAAGCGCTCATGGCCTGGGTTCAGTCGTTCAGGCCTGGGCCGTCTGGCGTGCACGCGCCAGATTCAGCGCCGTATCCTCGATCATGTCTTCCTGACCGCCGACCATGCCACGCCGGCCCATCTCGACCAGGATCTCGCGCGCCGGCACGCCGTACTTCTTTTCGGCGCGCTTGGCGAACAGCAGGAAGGAGCCATACACGCCGGCATAGCCCAGGGTCAGTGCGTCGCGGTCGATACGGATGGGGAAGTCCATGATCGGCACCACCAGGTCTTCGGCCACGTCCTGGATCTTGAACACATCCACCCCGGTGTCGATGCCCATCAGGTCGCACACCGCGATGAACACTTCCAGCGGCGTGTTGCCCGCACCCGCGCCCAGGCCGGCGGCGGCAGCGTCGATGCGGGTGGCGCCCACTTCGAGCGCGGCAAGACTGTTGGCCACGCCCATGGCGAGGTTGTGGTGACCGTGGAAACCGAGCTCGGTCTCGGGCTTGAGGGCGTCGCGCACCGCGGACAGGCGCGACTTGACCGAGTCGGGCAGCAGGTGGCCGGCCGAGTCGGTGACGTAGATGCAGTTGGCGCCGTAGCTTTCCATCAGCCTGGCTTGCTGCACCAGGCCTTCGGGGCTGTTCATGTGCGCCATCATCAGAAAGCCCACGGTGTCCATGCCCAGCTTGCGCGCGTAGCCGATGTGTTGCTCGGAGACGTCGGCTTCGGTGCAGTGGGTGGCGACGCGAATCGTCGATACCCCCAGCTCATGCGCCATCTTCAGGTGCTCGACGGTGCCTATGCCCGGCAGCAGCAGCGCCGAGACCTTGGCCTGCTTCATGAGCGGGATCACCGCGCCGAGGTATTCCTCGTCGCTGTGGGCCGGGAAGCCGTAGTTCACCGAGCTGCCACCGAGGCCGTCGCCGTGGGTGACCTCGATCAGCGGCACGCCCGCTTCGTCCAGACCGACGGCGAT
>NZ_ATJV01000062.1 GCF_000443165.1 Thauera terpenica 58Eu
GACGGCGACGCGCTGCAGGTGCTGAGCTTCGAGGCGCCGGCCAACGGCACGCTGAATGTGGTCACCGACGGCTCCTTCACCTACACCCCGAATGCCGGTTTCGTGGGCAGCGAGGTGCTGACTTATACGGTGAGTGACGGCATCACGACGGTAAGCGGGGAGTTCACGATCAATGTGACGTCTGTTGTCGAGCCGACGATCATCCACCTCGGTGATGCGAGCGGGATTGCCTCGCCGGGCAATCCTTATGTATGGGCGCCGTTCTGGAGTGATGCGGACGTCAGCATCACACACAAGGCCGCTTATGCGAATTCTGCTGAGGCCTGGACATCGGTACTGTTGACCGGCTCCGGTTCCGCCCTGCTCGCCGGTGGCGACCTCAACGGGGGCGATCTCGGTGTGAGCGGACGAGCGCTGGCGAGCAGCGCCGTCGCGCAGGAAATCTCGGGGACTGAAGCATTGCGCTTCGACCTCGAGAACCCGGCTGTGCGTGCAACGGTGGATCTGACCCGGCTATTCGTCGCCGACGACGGTAACGGCTCCGGCTTCGTGGAGGCGGGGCGTCTGCAGGCACTCGACGCGCAAGGAAATGTGGTTGCCGAGCTCAGTTTCGCGGCCGATCGTACCGATGGCACCAAGAGCGTGACCCTGTCCCATGCGGCTGGCTTCAGTTCGCTGGTCCTCACCGCGGGTGCTTATGCGGGCAATGACTTCGTATTCGGCGCCTATGCTGCGGGTGATGGTAGCTTCGCGGCTGCACCGTATTACGACACCAGCTGGCACGGTAGTGACTTCCTGGTGGACTCGGTCGAATTCGAGCTCGCGGCGCTGGTCGGTGTCACGCCGGGTTCGGGAGGCTGAGCGTGGCCGCCCCCCGTAGCCGTGATTCAGTTCGCGGGTACGGGGTGTCGGGCTTTTTTACAGCACTCACGACCTTATTATCTAAGCTGTTGATTTTTGATAAATAAATTTCAGGCATCGTTATTGCTTTGTTCCACTCGATGGCAATCCGTTTCTGAGATCAGGGGTGATTCAATGACTACGATTCTGGGCAGCAGAAAACTGATTCTGGGTGGTGCGCTCTCTGCCGTCCTCATGTTGGGTGCAGGAGCGGCGGGGGCTGCGGTCCTTTATCCTCAAGCGCCTTTGCAAGGGGGCACTTCCTACTACGCCACGCCTACGATCGGACAGCAACTCGCCGATAACTTCACCTTGTCATTCACTTCGGATATCGAACAGATCTCGTGGTGGGGTGGCTATGATTCCAATTACGATGTGGGAGACGACAGTTTCCGCGTCCGCCTGTACGAAAACGTCGTGGGCGCTGGCAGCGTGCTTCACGAGTTCGCTTCGATGGCGGTGGCGCGAACCAGTACGGCGCTTTTCGATTCCGTCCAGAACGGGATCTACAAATACACGTTTGCGCTGCCTGCTCCCGTTCAGATGGGCGTCGGTTCGTATTTCCTGTTCGTGGAGAATCTCGGTTCGTCCGACTGGATCTGGCTGAGCAGCGCAACCGGTGACGCCTCCTTTGTTTACCGTGCGGCGGAGGGGAGCAATTGGACGGGGTCCGTAGCTGATCTGGCCATGGAGATCGAGGGAAGCAGGGTGACCACCCAGGTTTCTGAGCCCGGCACCCTCGCGCTGCTCGGACTCGCCGGTATCGGTGGCCTGCTCGCGCGCCGTCGGCGTCGTTGATGTGTTGCGGCCGACTGCCAAGCGGTCGGCTGCTTCGCCGCACGCGCACTTCCCTTTCCTGTCTGTTCAAGCCGCTTGTCGATAGTTTTGATCGAGCCTGGCGTGAGCGCTGAACTCAGCGCTCACGCTGAGCGCACGAAGCGCGAAAACTCCTGAGCCGTCATCGGCTGGCCAAATAGCGGGCCTTGCTGCAGGTGGCAGTCGAGTGCGCAGAGAAAGTCACGCTGCGCGGGGGATTCGACGCCGCGCGCAAACACTTCCAGACCCAGGCTTGTGGCGAGGCGGGTGACGGCCTCGACGATGGCCTCGCTGTCTTCATCGTGACCCACGCCGCGCACCAGCTCTGGATCAAGCTTGATCGCCTTCAAGGGATAGCGCCGAAGTCTAGGTATCGAAGACAGGCCGCGGCCAAAATCATCGATGGCGAGACGAACACCCATTGCACTCAGCGCCTTCAACGTGGCCAGCAGTTGCGGGCTGTCGCTCTCGAGCACCCTCTCGTCGAGGTCGAGTTCGAGACATGCGGGCGCGAGTGCGCTGTCTTCCAGCACGAGGCGCACGCACTCTGCAAAATCACCCTGCAGCAGCTGCTCGGTGGCGATGTTGACCGTGAGCCTCACCCCTCCCGCTGCCGGCGTTTCGCCGCTCAGCCAGGTGCGGGCACTGCGGCAGGCGCTGTTGAGTGTCCAGTCGCCGAGCTGGGCGATGAGTTGGGGGTCGTCAATCGAGCTCTTGAAGCGTCCGAACGGCAGCTCGCCCAGGGTCGGGTGCCGCCAGCGCAGCAAGGCCTCTCCCGCACGCAGACGCTTCGAGCGGGTGTCTACCAGGGGCTGGAAGTGCAGGCTGAGATCGTTGTTGGCGAGCGCCTGACGCAAGCCGGTCTCGAAGCCGTCTGCGCCAGCCTCATGCCACGCCGCGGCATCGAACAGGCTGCCCGGGCGCTTGAGGACGCGCCCGCCGGGATCAAGATGGGCGGCGAAGGGTGAATCCGCTGTGTCGACGCGCGCCGGGCTGCGCGCGAGGCTGTTGCTGACCGGGCTGAGCACCAGCGCATGGATGCCGGGGCGCAGCCTGGGGGCGCATACGACCTTGAGCTCGCGCGTCTCGCCGCTGGGCAGCTTGAAGCAAAGCTGGCTATGGCGCTCGGCCTGGATCAGGAGTCGGGCGCGAGCGTCGAGGAATGTCTTTTCGTCGGCAAACAGCGTGGCCAGCGAGCGCCCCGCCAAGTGGCGATAGTCGCGCTCCAGCAAGCGACAGGCGGCGCTGTTGGCGTCGAGGATGAGCTCGTCGCCGGTGATGATGAGCCCTTCCTCGATGAGCTCGAGCAGGGCCAGATAGACCCCGGTTTCAGCGCCTTCCGACAGGTCGGCGATGAAGGGTTCGAGCGCAGAAGAAGGCAGGCCGGGCGGTCGTCCAGGAGTATTCACGGTAGGCGGTTCGTGCGCTTGTCAGAGCCAGGTGTACGGCATTGCCGGAAGAGTACTTGATCTCGCCTTGCCGCCGCGGGCGGAATAGGTCCTGAACAGTGACCTATTTCCGCCCCAGGCCGCCGAGCAGTACGGCGATGGGACGCTGTTGCCGGCGTAGTAGGTCCGGCTTGGTACTGGCGGCGAGGGTGGGCTGAACGTCGGTGACCGCTGCGGGCAGCTGGGCGGAGGTCGGTTGATAGGGTTTGGTGAAGTCGAAGCCGTCCGCTGCCACCGTGGAGCGCTGGCGGCCACGGGCGGTGGGTGCCGAGGACTGGCGTGGGGCGGTGGAGCGCGGCGGCCGTGCAGTTTCGGCTGCGGTTGCAGGTGGAGTCGCAGACGGGCTTGCAGATGAGGCAGCAGCTCCCGAGCGGCGACCACGCGAACGGCTGCCCGCTTCGAAAAACTCGGGCTCGGGATCGAAACCGGGAACGACTTCCTGCGGAATTTCGAGCTTGATCAGCTTCTGAATCTCGGCCAGCCAGTGCTTTTCTTCGGTGCACACCAGCGATATCGCGTTGCCTGGATGACCGGCGCGGCCGGTGCGCCCGATGCGGTGAACGTAGTCTTCTGCGGTGTGCGGCAGTTCGAAGTTGATGACGTAAGGGAGTTCGTCAATATCGAGGCCGCGCGCGGCGACGTCAGTCGCCACCAGCACGCGCAAGCGCCCCTGCTTGAATGATTCCAGCGTTTCGGTGCGCTGTTGCTGGCTCTTGTCGCCATGGATGGCGTCGGCGGAGATGCCGCTGCGCTCGAGAAAGTGGGCAAGGCGTCCGCACAAGATCTTGGTGTCGACGAATACCAGCGCCTGGGTGTCGGGGCGGTGGCGCAGCAAGTGGGCAAGCAGGTTGCGCTTCATGCCCGACGACACCGGGTGCACCACGTGGGTGATCGTCTCTGACACCATGTTGCGGCGCGCGACTTCGATCAGTTGCGGGCTCTTCAGCATCTGGTCGGCGAGCCTCTTGATCTCCTCCGAGAAGGTGGCGGAGAACAGCAGGCTCTGACGCTTGGCCGGCAGCAGCGCGAGGATGCGCTTGATGTCGGGGATGAAGCCCATGTCGAGCATGCGGTCGGCCTCGTCCAGCACCAGGACTTCGACCTGACTGAGGTTGATCGACTTCTGTTCGACGTGGTCGAGCAAGCGGCCCGGGGTGGCGATGACGACTTCGATGCCACGGCGCAATTCCATCTGCTGCGCCCTGATGTCCACCCCGCCGTAAATGCACACCGCGCGCAAGGGTAGATGCTTGCTGTAGGTCTTGACCGACTCGTACACCTGCATGGCCAGCTCGCGCGTGGGCGCCAGAATGAGCGCGCGCGTCTGGTGTCGGGCCGGCGAGGTGCTGGTGCTGGCGTGGCGGGCGATGCGGTGCAGCAGCGGCAGGGTGAAGCCGGCCGTCTTGCCGGTGCCGGTCTGAGCGCCGCCCAGGACGTCCTGGCCCGCGATGACGATCGGGATGGCCTGGCGCTGAATGGGCGTAGGCTCGGTGTAGCCGGCGTCGGTGACGGCTTGGAGCAGTTCGGGAATGAGGCCGAGGTCGGCGAAACTCATGGGCGCCTTTGTGTTGAATGGGGTCGACAGCCGACCGCCAGATTGCGAAACGCCAAATTATACACCCCACGCAAAAACCTTTTGGCGACAGGGGCTTCGGCCAGCTCGGCCGGGGTTGCGGCCGGCGTGTACGGACTCAGCGCCTGAGGGTGAGGAAGGCGGTCACTTCTTCGCGGTCGTGGTACAGGTGCTTGATGCGCAGGTCGTAGGGGCCAACGCTCTTGAGGCGCTTGCGGATCAGCTCGCGGCATTGCTCCACCGCCTCGAGCCGGCGCTTCATGGGTAGCTTGAGGTTGAAGATGGTGTAGCGACAGCGCCCGCTTCCGATCCAGTCGGCCATCAGCGAAGCGATGCGCGAGGGTTGCTCGACCATGTCGCACACCATCCAGTCCACCGGGCGTTGCGGTCGCCAGGTGAAGCCGTCGGCTTTCAGATGCTGGACCATCTCGGTGGCCATCACCGTGTCGCGCATGGGGCCGTTGTCGATGGCGGTGACGCGCAGGCCGCGGCCCACGAGTTGCCAGGTCCAGCCACCCGGTGCAGCGCCGAGGTCGACCGCGCGTTGTCCGGCACGCAGGATGGTGTCGCGCTCGCCCTCTTCGAGCAGGATCATGAAGGCTTCAGCGAGCTTCATCGTCGAGCGGCTGGGGGCGTTCGACGGCATGCGCAGTCGCGGAATACCCATCGGCCAGGTCGAGCACTGGCCGCTTTCGCCGGCCATGAGCCAGGCGGTGTTCGCGTCGGTGAACAGAACATGCAATACGGGCAGTCCGGTACGGCTGCTGCGCAGACAGCCAGCTTTTTCCAGGGCGGTGCTGAGCGGCTCGGTAAAGCGCTTGCAAAAGCCTGAGCGTTGCTTGGCTTCGTCGGTGTCGGGCGTTTCCAGCAGTACGCTGGAGAAGCGCTGTCCGGAGGCTTTTACCGCAGCCACGATGGGCGTGGCGCGATCCCGCTCGGGCAGCTTGTCGACGCGCGCAAACCACGGCAGCAATTGCCGGGCGAAGCACGGGCGCCGCCAGTCGGTGGCAGCGCCGAAGCTGCCGAGCGGGGTTGGCTCGAAGGTTTCAAAGACGGCATAGCCGGTGTTGGGTTCGGCGCGGACGAATCCGAGCAGGCCGGCTTCGACCGCGAGGTCGTCAATCTCGCCAGCCAGTTCTTTTTCAAAGCCAGCACGGCAATAGCCGATCAGGCCGGAACTGAGGAGTCCGGCGGCGGGCGTGGGTTGATTCATCGGCGAGAGGCGGTGTGCGCTAAAGATGATGGGGCCTGTCACAGACAGGCGAGAGCGCCGATGATAAGCCCGAGTGCCTTGTCAGGCGAGCAGACTGTGATCTGGCGCCCTGGCAGGACAGCGCCGAAGCCACGGTCCCTCAGTGCGTCGCAGCGGGTGCGGGAGCCGTTTTCGCGGCTTCGGGCGTAGTGTCCGGGCTCTTGACGGACGTGGCGGGTGGCGCGCCGGGTACAAGGCGGGACGGCACGGTGTCGAGTTTGTGCTCCATCATGTAGTCGTTCATGTCGCGCCAGCCGGCAAACACCGAGGCTTTCTCGGCCGTCGGGTTGAGGGTGTAGCAGTCCTCGAGCGAGCGCCCGGCGTGACGGCAGGCGCCACCTATGGCGCGCCCTTCAGCCTCCTTGATGGCATGCTCGCGCGCCGGGTTGGGAATCTCCAGCAGTTCGCTCAGCATGTCGCAGCCGCCCGCCAGCGGCAGTGCGGCAACGAGTAGCAAGCGGGCGAGCAGGGCAGCAAGGCTGGGTTTGGTCATGGCGAGGGGGTGGGGCTGGCAGATGTGCAGATCTTAACGGCATCGCAGGCCAGACCTTGAAGTTGTGCCTGGCCTATGTGGGGTGCAAGGTGACGCGCTGGAGTGCGGGGCAGGCTCCAGTTCCAGGGCGGCGTTACATATCGTACTGCCCGCACAGGATGACGCATCCTATAATCCAGAGGCTGGTCGGAGCCCCCGCCCTTTTCTTTCCACCTCGCGTCAACTTCATGAATATAAAGTGCTTCAAGACTGCCGCTGCGGTCATTTCCATTTTTTCTGTTGGCGTGTTGAGCCCGGCTGCGCACGCAGCCCCTGCGGCTGCCACTGCCGAGCAGCAGATCCAGCTCTACCATGGTTTGCCTCCAGCCCGGGCGGCGGCGCTGGTGGATGTCGTCGATCGCTTCAATGCGCAGGAAAAAGGCATCAAGGTGGTGTTGTCCGACAAGGACTGGCACACGGGATCGCCACACCTGCTCATCCTCGAGGGTGAGGACGAAGACAACTTTGTGGCCGGTACGCCGCGCTACAAGGCGCTCCATGTGCTGATGAAGGAGGCCGGTGTGCCTCTGCAAACCTTGCGCCCGCCGGCGATGATGACGCGTACCCCGGTGGACGCGAAGGGGCGTCTGCTGGCCTTGCCGGTGGGGCTGTCGACGCCGGTGCTGTTTCTGAATCGCAACGCGCTGCGTCAGGCCGGCATCAACCCGGAAGCCCCCACAGTAGGGACCTGGTTCGAGCTGCAGGAAACGCTGGGACGTCTGGCCGATACCGGTCATACCTGTCCCTACACCGTCTCCGAGCCCGGTCGCGTCATGGTCGAGAACCTCAGTGCCTGGCACAACGAGCCGGTCGCGACCGCACACGGCAAGACCATGGCGCCCTCGTTCAACGGCATGTTTCAGGTCAAGCACGTGGCAATGATGGCGAGTTGGGCGCGGGCCCGATATCTGCACATGTTTGATCAGCGCAACGAAGCCGAGCAGCGCTTCGCCGCGGGCGAGTGCGCGGTGATTGCTGCGCCGTCGGCAAGCTGGGCGGAGTTTCGCCGTCAGGGCAAGGTCGATGTGGCGGTGATGCGCCTGCCCTACCATGAGGACTTTCCGGGGGCGCCGCAAAACACCATCGCTGATGGCCCGGCGCTATGGGCGGCGGCAGGCAAGAAGCCGGCCGAGTACAAGGCGGTCGCGCGCTTCATCAGCTTCTGGCTGCAGCCGGAGAATCAGGTGGCCTGGCAGCGCGAGACCGGCTATCTGCCCTTGAATCGCGCCGGCTTGCTGGCTTCGCGCAGTGAGCTGCTCGGCGACGATCTCGAAAACGTGCGGGTGGCGGTCGATCAATTGACCAACAAGCCGACCACGGCCGATTCTGCAGCCCAGCCCGTCGTCGAGCGCGAAAGCGTGCGGCGCATCCTGGATGAGGAGCTCGCCGGTGTGTGGTCGGATCAGAAGGCGGCCAAGGAGGCGCTGGACAATGCGGTGACGCGCGCCACGGTCACCAAATAGGCATGCGCTGCACGCCAATGGAGGGCAGGGTGGAGGCGCAGCTTGACGCGGGTCGACGCAGGCGCCTAACATCCGCACTTTTTCCGCCAGCGTGAGCGCCTTGTCCGTCAAGCAGCTTTTTGCGCCGATCGCCGCCGACATGCATGCGGTGGATGCGGTCATTCGCGACCGCCTTTATTCCGACGTGGTGCTGATCCGTCAGGTGGCGGAATACATCATCCACAGTGGCGGCAAGCGCCTGCGTCCTGCCCTCGTGCTGTTTACTGCGGGCGCCATGGGCTACCAGGGGACGCAACATCAGGAACTGGCTGCGGTGGTGGAGTTCATCCACACCGCGACCTTGTTGCATGACGACGTGGTGGACGAGTCCGATCTGCGTCGCGGCAGCAAGACCGCCAACGCCATCTTCGGCAGCGCCGCATCGGTGCTGGTGGGCGACTTTCTCTACTCGCGCGCATTTCAGATGATGGTCGGGGTGGACGACATGCGCGTGATGCGCGTGCTGGCCGACGCCACCAACGTCATCGCCGAGGGCGAGGTTCTGCAACTGCTCAACTGTCACAACGCGGATGTCGTGATCGACGATTATCTGCGCGTGATCCGCTACAAGACGGCGAAGCTGTTCGAGGCTGCGTCGCGACTCGGCGGCATTCTTGGCGGAGCCGACGAGGCGCTCGAAAACCGCCTTGCGGCCTTTGGCATGCATCTGGGGACCGCCTTTCAGCTTATCGACGACGTGCTCGACTATTCGGCCGAGGAGTCCGCCACCGGGAAGCATCTGGGTGACGACCTGGCCGAAGGCAAGCCGACCCTGCCGTTGATCCACGTCATGCAGCATGGCTCGCCTGCGCAGGCGGCGCTCGTGCGCGGTGCGATCGAGAGTGGCGGGCGCGATGATTTTGCCGCCGTTCTGGCCGCGATCCAGCACACCGGCGCGCTCGAAGAGACGCGCCGCTACGCTCAGGCCGAGGCCAGTCTGGCGATCGCGGCAATTTCGGATTTGCCCCCTTCCATTTTCAAGGACGCGCTGCTAGAATTGTCGCACTTTGCAGTTGAGCGAAATCACTGATATATTGGTAGGCTTCGCAAAAAAAGTAAAAAGTGTCGGGGAATAGCTCAGCCTGGTAGAGCACTGCGTTCGGGACGCAGGGGCCGGAGGTTCGAATCCTCTTTCCCCGACCAATAAATACCGAAAGAGCCCAAGTGGATCAGCCGCTTGGGCTTTTTTGTGCCCGGCTTCAATGAACCAGCCTGAGGCTGCGGTCTCACGGTCGACCGGCAGCGGACATGCTTCGGTCCGATCCTTACTTCCTGCTCTTCGCGCGTTCAATGGCCTCAGATTCCCGGTTGTTGGGGGAGACATCGATGGCGGTCGATTTGAGCGTCTTTGCGTCGAACTCGACCTTGATGTCGTAGCTGGTATCACCCTTCACGACTTCCATTTCCAGAGTGTCGGCGGCGGCGTCATTGACCGCGGTGACTGTGTAGCCCATTTTATGGAGCACGGCCGGGTAATAGCTGCGGTCGTGCCCGATGCCGAGTTCCCTTTCGACGGCTGGCTTCTCCTCTGCCCAGGCCTTGCTGCGCACGCGATCGCTGACTTCGTGCGCGTTCGCGGTGACTGAGGTCGGATAGGTGTAGCGATAGTTCTCGTCCTTCAGCGCTTCGCGAGTGGCCCTGGCCTTCCAGAGGTTGGGCGCGACATTGATGAAAGTGGAGACGCCGTTCTTGAAGTCCACCTGCACCTCATAGGAATCGCCGGCCTTGATGATCTCGTACTCGAGATAGTCGGGGTCATCTCTATTGACTGAAGTGATGTGATAGCCAAGATTTTCGAGTGTCTGGCGGTAGTAGGCTCGGTCTTTGCCGGTGCCGAGTTCTTCTGCAAGCTGAGCCCGGGTATGCCTCAGCTGTGCCACATGGGCCTGCCTTTCCTCAAGCAACGGTTTCTGGACCAGATCGGGCTTTACGCTATCCGCCGCGAAGGCTGCGGCGGGGGCAAGGGTGCTGCCCAGCAAGGCGATCAGAGTCAAGGTTGGCATTTTCATCGTGATCCTCCCTTCGGTGGGGCTGGATAGGTGCTTGCAGGGCCTTTCTGTCGGGCGAAGCAATCGTTTTGTGGACGGCAAGGGCACCCCGCACTGGGTTGAGCGCGCAGCGAACCCTCAATCCATTCTAGTTGAATGCTGCGGCCTTATCTGTCAGCTGTCAGCCGGAATCGTTTGTCACTGTCAGGTGGGCTTGAGGCAGATCAAACAGAGTCGGGCAGCGGCCGTGCTATGAGTGGCCGCTGTGATGCGGTCGAGGCCTGCGAGGCCTGCGAGGCCTGCGAGGCCTGCTTGTGCGGCGCCGTCGACGCGTCGGGTCTTGCTCACCAATGACTGAGGAAACGCGATGAGCCCAACAAAACCCGCCGACTGGGATCCCAGGTCGGCAGAAGTTCTGGACGATCAGATTGCCGCTTACGACGCGATGCGCCAGCGCTGTCCGGTCGCCCATAGCGATTATCTGTGGTGGTCAGTGTTTCGCCACGAAGATGTCAAGCGCGTGCTTGAAGACCACGCCAGCTTCAGCAATGCGGCCTCGAATCATCTGTCGATACCGAATGCCATGGATCCGCCGGAGCACACGCCCTATCGGAAGATCATCGAGGCCTATTTCACCCCTGAGCACATGCAGGCGTTCGAGCCGACCTGCAGGGAGATCGCCGATGCGCTGGTCGCCGAGCAGCGGCGCGGCGATCCCCTTGAGCTGATGTCCGCTTTCGCGCGGCCTTTCGCGCTGCGCATTCAGTGCGCCTTCATGGGCTGGCCTGGTGCCTTGCATGCGCCCTTGGGTGACTGGATGGTGAACAACCACGCCGCGACGCTGGCGGGTGATCGGGCGGCGATGGCGCAGATCGCTGTCGAGTTCGATGGCCACATCAAGCAACAGCTCGTCGTGCGCCGTGACGCCGGCGAACGGGCGCCGGACGATGTCACCACGCGCCTGGTGCGCGAGCACATCAATGGTCGGCCGCTGAGTGATGAGGAGATCGTCAGCATCGTGCGTAACTGGACGGTCGGCGAGCTGGGCACGATCGCGGCGAGTCTGGGCATCCTCGTGCACTACCTCGCGGTGCATCCTGCGCTGCAGGCGGAACTGCGTCAGCAGCCTGAAAATCTGCCCGATGCCATCGATGAGATCCTGCGTATTCACGCGCCACTGATCGCCAACCGCCGCGTCACCACCTGTCCGGTCGAACTCGGCGGGCGCAAGATCGACGCGGGTGAGCGCCTGACCCTGATCTGGGCTGCGGCCAATCGTGATGAAGCGGTGTTCGGCGATCCTGATGTGTTCGACCCCGAGCGCAATCGCGATCACAACCTGCTCTACGGCGCCGGCGTGCATGTCTGCCCGGGCGCGCCACTGGCACGGCTGGAACTGCGCTTGCTCATGGAGTCGCTGCTCGCGAACACGCGCGAGATCACGCTTGAGGCTGAACCCGCACCCGAGCGCGCACGCTTCCCGGCGAGCGGCTTTTCATCCTTGACGGTGCGTTTGAACTGACTCAGGCGGCGATGCGCAAGATCATCCACTGCGACTGTGATTGTTTTTATGCCTCGGTCGAGATGCGCGATGAGCCCAGTCTTGTCGGGCACCCAGTGGCGGTCGGTGGACGTGCGCAAACGCGCGGCGTGATCGCAGCCTGCAATTACGAGGCGCGCGCCTTCGGTGTGCATTCGGCGATGTCCACCGCGCGCGCCCTGCAGCTGTGCCCCAGGCTCATCCTGTTGCCGCCCGACTTCGAGCGTTATCGCGCGGCATCGCGTCAGATCCTCGACATCTATCGTGACTACACGCCCCTGGTCGAGCCCCTGTCGCTGGATGAGGCCTACCTCGACGTCACCGGGGTGGAGCGCTGCCGGGGGTCCGCGACCTTGATGGCGCAGGAGATACGTGGGCGCATCCTTGCTGAGGTCGGCATCACCGCGTCAGCCGGGATCGCACCCAACAAGTTCATCGCCAAGGTCGCCAGCGACTGGAACAAGCCCAACGGTCAGTTCGCGGTCAGACCGGAAGAGGTCGATGCCTTCGTTGCCGCGCTGCCGGTGAAGAAGATCTTTGGCGTCGGCAAGGTCACCGCCGCCAGATTGCAGGGCCGTGGCGTGCATACCTGCGCTGACCTGCGGGCCTGGAGTGTTGCCGAGCTGACGCAGGCCTTCGGCAGCTTCGGCGCCAGCCTGTACCGCTTGTGCCGTGGCGTGGACGAGCGTGCAGTACGCCCTGATCGCGCGCGCAAGTCGCTCTCGGTGGAGACCACCTATGTCACCGATCTGCCTGATCTGGCCGCCTGTCAGGCGGCATTGCCGGCCCTGATTGCGGAGTTCCGCACGCGCTTCGGGCGCGCGCGCGAAGCGCGTGCGGTGCACAAGGCGGTGGTGAAGATCAAGTTCTCGGACTTCACCCAGACCACGGCCGAATGTGTTGCGCAGGCACCGGATGATGGCGTGTGGCAGGCGCTGCTGGGCAGTGCCTACGCGCGCAAGGCGCGGCCGGTTCGGCTGCTGGGCGTGGGTGTGCGCTTCGTCGACGCGGAGCAGCCCGCACCGGCGGCGACGCAGTTTGCCTTGTTCGAGATGCCGCAGTGACTTGCAGGGGCGATGAAACAGGCCCTCCGCTTGCGGACAGCCTGTCAGCGCTCAATCAGCCGCGCCCGCAGCTTGCGCGTGCCGGGGGCGCAACGCTGCGGTGGTGCTTCAGGCGTTCTTGTTTTTCTGCCACAGCACGTCATCGCGCCCGCCCGCGCGGTTGAGCACGCGACCGAGCACGAACAGCAGGTCGGACAAGCGGTTCAGGTATTGGCGCGGGCTGTCATTGACCGCCTCTTCCAGGGCCAGTGCAACCAGCGCACGTTCGGCGCGGCGGCACACGGTGCGCGCGTGATGAGCATAGGCGGCAGCGCGGGTGCCGCCGGGGAGGATGAAGTCCTTGAGCGGCTCGAGCGGCTCGTTGAAGCGGTCGAGTTCGTTCTCGAGATGGGTCACCTGCTTGTCGGTGATCATGCTCATGCCCGGAATGCACACCTCGCCACCGAGGTCGAACAAGTCGTGCTGCACGTTGGTCAGCAGGCTGCGCACGTCGTCTGGCATTTCTTCGCACAGCAGCAGGCCGACGATGGCGTTGGTTTCGTCCACCTCGCCGAGCGCGTGGATGCGCAGGCTGTTCTTGGAGACGCGCTTGCCGTCACCCAGGCCGGTGGTGCCGGCGTCGCCGGTACGGGTGTAGATTTTGGAGAGGCGATTACCCATGGTGTGCTCGTGTCCCGTGGTTGGTTAACGTTCGCGTCAATTATAGGCGAAGGTCTGTGGCGTGCGGGCGCCAGATGAGGCGCTTAAGCTCATGATAAACTTGCGAATTAGCCCACAACGCAGCCGCAGCGCGGGCCTCCTGTCCAAAAACATCGCCAACGCCCATGAAATCCGCCGAAATTCGCGACGCCTTCCTCAAGTTCTTTGAATCCAAGGGTCACCAGATCGTGAGCTCAAGCTCGCTGGTGCCGCACGATGACCCGACGCTGCTATTCACCAACGCCGGGATGAACCAGTTCAAGGACGTCTTCCTTGGCTTCGACAAGCGGACCTACACCCGCGCCACCACCGCGCAGAAATGCGTGCGTGCCGGTGGCAAGCACAATGACCTCGAGAACGTCGGCTATACCGCACGCCACCACACCTTCTTCGAGATGCTGGGCAACTTCAGCTTCGGGGATTACTTCAAGCGCGACGCCATCGCCTACGCCTGGGAGCTGCTGACCGAAGTCTTCAAGCTGCAGAAGGACAGGCTGTGGATCACCGTCTATGCCGAGGACGACGAGGCCTTCGACATCTGGACGCGGGAAGTGGGCGTGCCGGCCGAGCGCGTGATCCGCATCGGCGACAACAAGGGTGGGCGCTACGCCTCGGACAATTTCTGGATGATGGGCGACACCGGCCCCTGCGGTCCGTGCACGGAAGTGTTCTACGACCATGGTGAGCATATCTGGGGCGGCCTTCCAGGTTCGCCCGAGGAGGACGGTGACCGCTTCATCGAAATCTGGAACAACGTGTTCATGCAGTTCAACCGCGACGAGCAGGGCGTGATGCATCCGCTGCCCAAGCCCTCGGTGGACACCGGCATGGGCCTGGAGCGCATCTCGGCGGTGCTGCAGGGCGTGCATGCCAACTACGAGATCGACCTGTTCCAGGCGCTGATCACTGCCGCGGCGCGTGAAACCTCGGACGCCGACCTGGCGTCGCCGTCCCTGAGAGTGCTGGCCGATCACATCCGTGCCTGTGCCTTCCTGATCGCCGATGGCGTGATCCCGGGCAACGAAGGGCGCGGTTACGTGTTGCGTCGCATCATCCGCCGTGCCATCCGCCACGGTTACAAGCTCGGTGCGCGCGCCGCCTTCTTTTACAAGATGGTGCCCGACCTGGTGGCCGAGATGGGCAGCGCCTACCCTGAACTCGTGAGCGGTGAACGTCGCATCAGCGACACCCTGCGCCAGGAGGAAGAGCGCTTCTTCGCCACCATTGAAAATGGCATGGCCATCCTCGAAGACGAGATCAAGGCCCTTAAAAAGCCACCCACTCAGCACATCATTAACGCCGGCGTTGGTGCGAGTAGCGTAGTTGGTGAGCCAGTTCTGGTGTTCAACGGTGAAACCGCCTTCAAGCTGCACGACACCTTCGGTTTCCCGCTCGACCTCACTGCAGATGTCTGCCGTGAACACGGAGTGTCGGTCGATACCGTTGCCTTCGACGCGGCAATGGCGCGGCAGAAGGAGCAGGCGCGCGCCGCCGGCAAGTTCAAGATGGCGACCAGCCTCGAATACGACGGTGCGCAGACCGTCTTTCGCGGCTATGAGGTGCTGGAAGACAAGGGCAGCATCCTCGCCCTCTACAAGGATGGCGCAGCGGTCAATGAGCTGCTAGAAGGCGAGATGGGTGTGGTGGTGCTCGACAACACCCCCTTCTATGCCGAATCGGGTGGTCAGGTGGGCGATCAGGGCGAACTGCGTGCCGCAGCGGGCATCTTCGGCGTGGAAGACACGCAGAAGATCCAGGCGACGGTGTTCGGCCACCACGGCGTGGTGCGCACCGGCAAGCTGGTGCTTGGCGAGAGCGTGAATGCCCGTGTGGATGTGGCAGCGCGCGCCGCTACCGCGCGCAACCACTCGGTGACCCACCTCATGCACAAGGCGCTGCGTGAGGTGCTGGGCGCCCACGTGCAACAGAAAGGCTCGCTGGTGGACGCCGACAAGACGCGCTTCGACTTCACCCACGCAGCGGCGCTGACGGCCGAGGATATCCGCGAGGTCGAAGAGCTGGTGAACCGCGAGATCCTCGCCAACTCCGCGGTCACGGCCGAGGTGATGGCGCTCGAGGAGGCGCAGAAGTCGGGCGCGATGATGTTGTTCGGCGAGAAATACGCCGACGAGGTGCGCGTGCTGGCGATCGGCAGCTCCAAGGAATTGTGCGGTGGCACCCACGTCGCGCGCACCGGCGACATCGGCTTGTTCAAGGTGCTGAGCGAGGGCGGTGTCGCCGCCGGCGTGCGCCGTATCGAGGCCATCACCGGCACCAACGCGCTGCGTTACACGCAGGAACAGGAGCGCCGGGTGCAGGGCATTTCGGCGCTGCTGAAGGTGCAGGCCGACGAAGTGGCGGAGCGGGTTGCCGGCATTCTCGACAACGTGCGTGCGCTGGAAAAGGAGCTGGCGCGGCTCAAGAGCAAGCTCGCCGCCAGCCAGGGTGATGATCTGTTGAGCCAGGCCGTTGAGGTCAAGGGGCCTGCAGGTGGCCACATCCAGGTGCTTGCCGCGATGCTCGAAGGCGCCGATGCGGGGACGCTGCGCGAAACCATGGACAAGCTCAAGGACAAGCTGAAGTCCGCGGCAGTGGTGCTTGCCACTGTGGCCGACGGCAAGGTGGCGCTGATCGCCGGTGTGACCGCGGACCAGACCGCCAAGGTCAAGGCCGGTGAGTTGGTGAACTTCGTCGCCCAGCACGTGGGTGGCAAGGGCGGCGGGCGTGCCGACATGGCCCAGGCCGGCGGCAACCAGCCCGAACAGCTGCCGGCCGCACTGGCGGCCGTACAGGCGTGGGTGGCTGCAAAGCTCTGATCCACCCGCTGCGGCGAACCGCCACCGCAGCGAAAATCACGCTCCAGACGTGATCTTGCCCGCCTCAGCGTTCACAGCGCTGCAGGCGGGCAAGGCGTTTGTGGGCGCTCAGAAAGGCAGGCTCAGGCCTGGCCAGACCGCATCGATCGCGCTGCGAAATGTGGCTTGAATGCGGGCGAGTGCAGCCTCGTCATCGGCTTCGAAGCGCAGCACGACCACCGGCGTGGTGTTCGACGGCCGCGCCAGGCCGAAGCCGTCGGCGTATTCGCTGCGCACGCCGTCGATCGTGATCACTTCCTCGGCGGCGAAAAAGTGGGTGCAGGCTTTGAGGCGCTGCACCAGCTCGAAAGGCTCGCCCTCGTTCATCGCCAGATTGAGTTCCGGCGTGCTGACCGCGTTGGGCAGTGCCTTCAGCGCGGCATTGGCGTCGGCACCGGCAGACAGGATCTCGAGCAGGCGCGCGCCCGCATACAGGCCATCGTCAAAACCGAACCAGCGCTCCTTGAAGAACATGTGGCCGCTCATCTCGCCCGCGAGCGGGGCGCCGGTTTCCTTGAGCTTGGCCTTCACCAGGGCGTGGCCGGTGTTCCACATCGTCGGCTTGCCGCCGCGGGCGCGTATCCATGGCGCCAGATTGCGCGTGCACTTGACGTCGAAAATGATCTCGCCACCCGGCACCCGGCTCAGCACGTCCTCGGCGAAGAGCATGAGCTGGCGGTCGGGATAGATGATCTCGCCGTCCTTGGTCACCACACCGAGGCGGTCACCGTCGCCATCGAAGGCCAGGCCGAGTTCGGCGTCGGTGTCGTGCAGGGCGCGGATCACGTCCTGCAGGTTCTCGGGCTTGGAGGGGTCGGGGTGGTGGTTGGGGAACTTGCCGTCGACCTCGCAGAACAGCTCGAGCACTTCGCAGCCCAGACGACGGAACAGCTCGGGCGCGATGCCACCGGTAACACCGTTGCCGCAGTCGATGACGATCTTCATCGGCCGTGACAGCTTCACGTCTGCGACGATGCGCTCGATGTAAGCGCCATCGACTTCGGCGCTGCGCAGATTCCCGGGCGTGCTCGCGTGCACGAGATCATTGTCGGCGATGCGACGGCGCAGCGCCTGAATCATGTCGCCGTAGAGGGTCTGGCCGCCGAGCACCATCTTGAGGCCGTTGTAGTCGGGCGGATTGTGGCTGCCGGTGACCGACACGCAGGAGTTGCAGCCGAGTTCATGGGCGGCAAAGTAGCTCACTGGCGTGGGTACGCAGCCGATGTCGATGACATCGACGCCGGCGGCGCGGATGCCGTCGGCCAGTGCCGTGGCCAGGGCGGGCCCGGACAAGCGGCCATCGCGGCCGACCGCGATCGCCTGCTGCCCACGTGTGACGGCTTCGGAGCCGAGTGCGTGGCCGATTGCGCGCACGGCGGCTGGCGTCAGCACCGTGTCGACGATGCCGCGGATGTCATAGGCCTTGAAAATTTCAGGGGCGGGCGTGGCGTGCGGATGCGGGGGCATAAGGCAGGGAGCGTGAAGTGGACGAAAGCCGGCATTCTATGCCGAGCCGGCTTTTGTCGTTCGCGCACCTGTTCACAGCCCGGCGCGGGCCGGGTTGTGATCTGCGCCCTGCGAGGGCTGAATGTGTGCTCAGCTCACCGGTGTCGGCACGGGCAGGCCGTCGAAATGTGCGGCCAGATTGGTGAAGGTGAGATCGAACATGGCGTGCACGGTGGCGTCGGTGGTGCTTGCCATGTGCGGCGTCAGCACCACGTTGTCGAGCGCCAGCAGGCCTTGTGCGAGCTGAGGCTCATGGCAGAACACGTCCAGGCCGGCAGCCAGAATCCTGCGCTCCTGCAGCGCCTGTATCAGCGCCTCCTCGTCGATGATGGCGCCACGCGCAATATTGACCAGCACGCCCGTCGGCCCCAGCGCATCGAGCACGGCGGCGTCGATCAGCGCGCGCGTGGCCTCGCCGCCGCTGGCGCACACCACCAGGAAGTCGACCTCGGCCGCCAGGCTGCGCGCATCGCTGCACCAGCGATAGGGAACGTCAGCTTTGGGTGTGCGCCCGGTGTAGGCGATGTCCATGCCAAAGGCCAGCGCGCGTGTTGCCACCGCGCGGCCGATGCGTCCCAGCCCGACAATGCCCAGACGAGCGCCTGATACGCGCCGCGTCATCGGGTAACGCCCGCTCGCCCACTCCCCACAGCGCACGAAGCGGTCGGCCTTGACCACCTCACGCGCGGCCGCGAGCAGCAGCGCGAGCGCGAAGTCCGCAATGTCCTCGGTCGACAGGCCAGGGGTGTGAGTCACGCACACGCCATGCTCACGCGCGGCGGCGAGGTCGATGCCGTCGTAGCCGACCCCGAGCACTGAAATGATCTCGAGCGCGGGCAGGCGCGTGATGAGCTCGCGCCCGACGACGGACTCGCCGCTGGCGACCATGCCGCGCAGCCGCGGCGCCAGCGCCTCCAGGCCGGCGCTGTCGAGCTGGGCGAGCTCATGGCAATCGAAACGCTCGCGCAGCCGACTGCCCAGGGCTTCGGGCAGGCGGCAGACCAGCAACACTGCAGGTTTCATCGTTCAATCATTCCAGCACGCTGGGGTCGCGGCGGATTTCGTCCCTGGCCATGGCTTCCCACAGGAAGGGAAAGCCGCTGGCGTCGGTGCGCTGTCCGGTGGCTTGCGCAACGGCTGCGGGCAAGGGCACGCCACCGCCGAGCAGATTGACCCGCCACGCCATGCGGCAGCGCCACTCCAGCGTGATCGCGCGCAGGTGTGCCTGGCGAATGCCGTTGGCCACCACCAGGACACCGTGGTTGGCCAGCAAGGCCCACTTGTGCTCACCGAGTGCGTCCGCGGCCGCACGGCCCAGTTCGCTGTCTTCCACCGTGCCGCGGTACTCGTCGTAGCACACCGGATCGGTGTCGACCAGGGCCGAGGTCTGGTCGTAGATGGGGGGGACGCGCCCCACCGCCGACCACACCGAGCCCCACTCGGAATGGTTGTGAATCACCACGCTGACATCATGGCGGGCGCTATGAACATCGATGTGCAGGTTGATGGCGGGGGTGATGTTCCATTCGCCTTCGATGATCTTGCCTTGCGCGTCCAGGCGCAGGATGTCGGACCCTTTCACTTCGGCCCAGGTGAGCTCCCAGGGGTTGGCGAGGTAAGTGCCGTCTTCCTGGCGCAGCGTGATGTGGCCAGCGATGTGGTCGTTGTAGCCCTCGCGGTGCAGCACTCGGCACAGCAGGGCAACTTGCTGCTGTGGCGTCAGGCTGGGCAGCAGCGCATGGCGGCCCGGCCGGGGAGCATAGCGGGCCAGTATTTGGGGATCCACGTCATTCATCATTGATATCATCTCCTTTTGCAGCAAAAGCGATCAGGTGCGCCAGCTCACGCGGGCGAGGTCTCACGCGCAAATACCGAGGCGCGGTGCATGCGGCGCTGGTGCGGTCTGTAGTCCAGAATGGCGTTGTGGATCACGCTGCGATTGTCCCACAGCACCATGTCACCGACCGTCCAGCGGTGGCGGTAGACGAACTGGACGTGCTGGCAGTGCGCATGCAGATAGGCCAGGATGGCGTCGCTTTCGGCCGGTGCCAGACCGTCGATGTGCGTGGTGTAGGTCGGGCTGATGTAGAGCGCCTTGCGGCCGGTGATCGGGTGCGTGGTGACCATGGGATGCAGGTGGCGCTTGCCCATCTTGATGACTTCGAGATAGCGGTCGTGGGTCACGACGCCCTGGCGCAGGGCCGCCGTCATCGGGCCGTTCATGTCGTGCCAGGCATGCAGGCCGTCGAGGTACTGCTTCATGCGCTCGGACAGTGCGTCATAGGCTGTCGTCATGCTGATCCAGCAGGTGTCGCCCCCACAGGGAGGCAGGATCTTGGCCTGTGTCATGGTGACGATGGGCGCGCTGGGCAGAAAGCTCTCGTCGTGATGCCACATGTCGGCGCGATCGCCGAGCTTGGAGTCGATCAGCGTGATCTGTTCGTAGCCCGCACCCAGGTTGGGGTAAAAGGTGTGAACCTCCGCTTCGCCAAAGTGGTTTGCGATCGCCAGATGTTGGTCAGGGGTCAGCTCGGGCACATGCAGCACGAGTGCTTCGTGCTTGACGAGTGCAGCTTCGAGCGCCTGCAGCGTTTCGGGCAGGAACACGTCGGCGAGATTGAGATCAAGCACCTCGGCGCCAATTGCGGGGCCGAGCGGACGGACATTAAAGGGTGAGGGCACAACAGTCTCCTGATGGGTTTGCAGTCTTTGCGATCAATGGCCAAGCGACTCGGAATAAGCCGCGCCGCGCGCCTTCAAGCACGGGCAGGTCAGCTTTGATGCTCTTCTCGGCTGCTGACTTTATTTTGCCTTTTTGATCAACATCAATGCCGCGTCAAGGCGTTTTACAATGACGAGATCAAGTATATGAACACCGCCCTGGTTGCGATAGTCGCTTTGCCGGGCCATGAGTCAACTGGTCAAGCCCATGATCTGATTGAAGAAATCGGATCAAGCTGCACCTCGGGAGCCCAGCGCTCGCATTTTCATGTCCAATAGACGCAAGCCACCCTCTTCTGAATCCTGGCCCGCGCCCGGGCAACTTCCCAGCCTGCGCAAGCGCCCCAATCAGTCGCGCTCGCGCGCGCTGGTTGACGCCGTGGCGCAGGCTTGTCTGCAGATCCTCGACGAAGCGGGCGACGAGGGGCTCACCGTCGCCCGCATTGCGGAGGTTTCAGGCGCCGCCGTTGGCTCCATCTATCAATACTTCCCCAGCAAGGACGCCATCGTTGCCATGCTCTATGAGCGTGTGCTCGACGAGGAGTCCGAGCAGCTGCTGCTGGTGCGCGAGGATGTGGTTCGCATGCCTCTTGCGGCGGCCCTGCGCGAGATTCTGGCCAACATCATTCGTGTCGAGTTGCGGCTGTTCAAGTTGAACCAGAGCTTTCATTTGCGCCACCACGCGGCCCTGCATCTGGGGATGTGGCGCGGCCCGTACCAAACCGCGAACGAGTTCATCGAGGCCACCTGGCTGCCCTTGCTGAAAATGCGTGCGCACGAGATCAGTACGCCGCATCCGGAATTGGCCGCGTACATGCTCGGGCAGGGGTTGCGCGGCGTGATGCGCTCGGTACTGCAGGACATTCCGCAGCAGTTCGAATCACCCGCCTTCCTCGACAGTCTGGTCGCCATGGCCCTCGGCTGCCTGCGCCCGCAGGAGCCAGGCGATGGGCAAGAGGATGCTTGAGGCTCGCCCCCTGGACAGGAGTTCCGGTCTGCAGTGCCTGCATGGCGTAAATCGTGGCTTCGCTCCCGGGGAGGCTTCATGACCCGCAGTCACGGGCGTGGTGAAGCGCGGCGCCAAGGGCTGGCGCCATCCTTCACCTCCTAGTGCACCACGCGTGGTGACAAGGCGCCGAAGTCGCTGTCGTCCGGCACCACTGAGGCGTGATGCATGACCATGCGCCAACCGCTGGCGCCGTGCATGTAGATGTTGGTGGCGGCGATTGCGGGTGCGCGCAGGGATTGGCCTTCGAGGCGGATATTCTCGAACACGCTGTGCATCGCCATCATCGCATTGCTGCTCACAACCGCCTGCGTGACGTCGATCCTGAGGTGGGCGGCGCTCGACAGCATCTGCCGCCAGACTTCGCGCACCGACTCGAGACCGACAATGCGCGGACCGCCCGGGTGGATGCAGACCACCTCTTGCTCGTCGGACCACACTGACATCATGGCGTCGAGGTCAGAATGGGTGAGCGCTTCGTAGAAGGCCGCTTCAGCTGCGGCCGCGGAAGTGTAGTTGGGTTTTTTTGAGCTCATGTTCCGGCAAAAAAAGGGGGCCAGATACCTGTGTATTGGCCCCCGTGTGTTCGCCGGCTGCACAAGATCCGGCGCTTTGAAGTCACGACTTCAGTGGTGGCCCTTGGGGTGCGCACCTGTAAAGACGTAATGCGCGCTGCAGTAAGGGCAAACAGCCTCGCCCGTTTTCAGTACATCGAGAAACACGCGCGGATGGCGGGCCCACAGCGGCGCGCTCGGAGGCGGGCAATGCAGCGGGAGGTCCTTGGCGGTGACGACGACAGCCTGGGTTTTGTCAGTATTTTCAACCATGAATCAAATCCTCGAGACGTGGAGATCAGACGTAGGAGAGCCAGTTTTCGTATTCCGGTGCGCGACCATTGACGGCGTCAAAGAAGCGTGCCTGTATCCTGGCGGTGATCGGGCCGCGCCGGCCTTCACCGATGTCGCGGTCGTCGAGTTCGCGAATCGGCGTGACCTCGGCGGCAGTGCCGGTGAAGAAGGCTTCGTCGGCGAGGTAGATGTCGTCGCGTGTCAGGCGCTTGGCGTGGACTTCGTAGCCGAGGTCGCGGGCGATGGTGATCACCGAGTCGCGGGTGATGCCGGTCAGCGCCGAGGCAATCTCGGGCTCGAAGACCTTGCCATCCTTGATCACGAAGAGGTTCTCGCCCGCGCCTTCGGCGACGAAGCCCTGGTTGTCGAGCAGCAGGGCTTCGTCGTAGCCCTGCTTGGTCACTTCGAGGTTGGCGAGGATGGAGTTGGGGTAGGTGCCTGAGAGCTTGGCGCGCGGCATCGTCGAGTTGACGTGGTGGCGCGTGTAGGACGAGGTCTTGACGCGGATGCCTTTTTCCAGGCCTTCCTCGCCCAGGTAGGCGCCCCACGGCCAGGCCGCGATGGCGACGTGCACGGTGGCGCCGCGCGTGGAGATGCCCATCTTTTCCGAGCCGTAGAAGGCCAGCGGACGCAGGTAGCAGGACTCGAGCTTGTTGGCGCGCACGACCTCCTTCTGGGCCTCCATGAGTTCATCCTTCGAGTAGGGGATGTCCATCATGTAGATCTTGGCGGAGTTGAGCAGGCGCTGGGTGTGCTCGGCGAGGCGGAAGATGGCCGTGCCCTTGGCCGTGTTGTACGCGCGCACACCTTCGAAGACGGCCAGCCCATAGTGCAGGGAATGGGTCAGCACGTGGGTGGTGGCGTCGCGCCACGGGACGAGCTTGCCGTCTTGCCAGATGAAACCGTCGCGGTCAGCCATGGACATGATTTTGTTCTCCACCTCAGAAAGTTGATTCGACGGCCCGCGTCGGGCGAGCCTAACCCCGGGATTCTAGCGCAAACACCCGCTCCGCGAACGCCGCATGCTGGGCTGAAAGCCCCGGTGTGCTGGGGAAAAGCCCTATCGCACGCTAGAATGCCGGGCTGCAGCCAGGGGAGTGTGAGTTGATCGAGCGCGAGTGGAAACCGAACCTGACCGTCGCCGCCCTCATCGAGCGCGATGGCCGCTTCCTGATGGTAGAAGAGCATACGCCCGAGGGCTTGCGCTTGAACCAGCCGGCCGGCCATCTGGAGCCGGGTGAGTCCTTGCTTGAGGCCAGCGTGCGTGAGGTGCTCGAAGAAGCCGCGCACCGCTTCGTGCCCGAATATCTGGTGGGGGTCTACCAATGGACGCGGGCACAAGGTGATATCACCTATCTGCGCTTCGCCTATGGCGGCAAGAGCCTGGGTGAGGAGTCGGGGCGCACGCTGGATGAGGGCATCGTGCGTGCGCTGTGGATGAGCATCGAGGAACTGCGTGCCAGCGCTGAGCGCCACCGCAGCCCGCTCGTGTTGCAGTGCGCTGAAGACTGGCTGGCCGGACAGCGTCATCCGCTGTCGCTGGTGCACCACAGCTGATTCGGCGTGACGATGCTCGGTTTGCTCGTGCTTGCCCTGCTTGGCGTCCCCAGCCTGGCGCAGGCCCGGTCACCGCAAGCGCTTGAACCGGCGGCGGTGAGGGCTGAACACCGCATCGAGGAGCAGGCCGAGTCCACGGTCAGCATCTGCTACAACTATGGCTGCGTGCGCGAGGAGGAGGTGCGCTTTCGTGCCGCAACCCTGACACGTCTTGTCGCGCGCTTCGCTGACGCGCAGACGGCAGAGGAAGAACGTGCCGTGCTGGGCGAGGCCCTGGGTCGGTTGTACCGTGTAGCGGCCATCCAGACGCCGATTGCTGCGGATCGCGGCGGCAATCTTCTTGATGACGGTGCGAATGGTCGCATGGACTGCATCGACCACTCGACCTCAAGCACGCGGCTGCTGCGTCTGCTCGAGGCGCGCGGCGCACTGCGCTTTCATCGGGTGCTTGAACCGGTGCGGCGCACACGTTTCATCTTCCAGCACTTCAGCGCGGCAATCGAAGAGTTGTCGTGCGCAGAGCGCAGTGTGCGTGTGGCGCCCGAACCGGCGCCAGGTGAGGTGTCAACCGAGGCACTGGCGCACGGCCCTTGTGCCGAGGCTGGCCTGATTATCGAGGATGCGGGCGGCGCCGATGCGGCCTCGCCCGGTGCGCGCTATGTGGTGGACAGCTGGTTCGTCGACAATGGCGAGCCGGCGGTGGTGCTGCCACTCGCCGAATGGCTCAATGGAGAAGGACCGAATGTCCAATAAGCACGATGGAAACGGCATGAAGGTGGTGGTCGGCATGTCCGGTGGGGTGGACTCGTCGGTGACGGCGCTGCTGTTGAAACAGCAGGGCTACGAGGTGAGCGGCCTGTTCATGAAGAACTGGGAGGACGACGATGACGCCGAGCACTGCTCCACGCGTCAGGATCTGGTCGATGTGGCGTCGGTGTGTGATGTGATCGGCATCGATCTGGAGGTGGTCAACTTCAGCGCCGAGTACAAGGAGCGCGTGTTCGCCGACTTCCTGCGCGAGTACGAGGCCGGGCGCACGCCCAACCCCGACATCCTGTGCAACTCCGAGATCAAGTTCCGTTGCTTTCTCGACCATGCCCTGGCGCTGGGCGCAGAGCGCATTGCCACCGGCCATTACGCCCAGGTGCGGCAATGGAGCAATGATGGCCGTCAGGAGTACCAGTTGCTGAAGGCCGAGGACGGCACCAAGGACCAGAGCTACTTCCTCTATCGGCTCAACCAGGAGCAGCTGGCAAAAACCCTGTTCCCGCTTGGTGCGATGTACAAGCGCGAGGTGCGCAGGATCGCCGAGCAGGCCGGGCTGCATGTGGCAGGCAAGAAGGATTCCACCGGCATCTGCTTCATCGGCGAGCGCCCGTTTCGCGAGTTCCTGATGCGTTACCTGCCCACCAGGCCGGGCGAGATTCGCGCGCTGGACGATGAGCGCGTGCTGGGTGAGCATCAAGGCCTGATGTACCACACCATTGGCCAGCGCAAGGGCCTGCACATCGGCGGCATCAAGGGCAATCAGGATGAGGCGGGCGAACACGAGGCCTGGTATGTGGCGCACAAGGACGTCAAAGCCAACGTGTTGTATGTGGTGCAGGGACATGCGCACCCGGCGCTGCTGCGCGAACGCCTGGTGGCCACTGATCTGAACTGGATTGCGGGTCGCGATCCGCACACCAACTGGGTGTACACCGCCAAGCCGCGCTACCGCACGCCGGACATGGCCTGCCATATCGACCGCCTCGCCGAGGGCAGGGCCGAGATCGTCTTCGCCCAGCCGCAGTGGGCGCTGACGCCGGGGCAGAGCGTGGTGGTGTACGAGTCTACGGTCTGTCTGGGCGGCGGCATCATCATCTGAGCGCCGCGATCGTGGGCAAGAAGCCTGGCGCGCGGCGGACTCAGTAAGGAGCGGGGCTGGCCAGCAGCGGCTGGCCTTGCATGTGCGCCCGGGCGGAAAAGGTTTCGCAGCGCTCGATGAATTCGCGCGTGCTTTTCGGCATGGGCACACGCGCCCGGGTGATGTAGCTCACCAGATCACGGCCTTGCAGCAACAGGCGCTGGCCGTCGCTGCCCAGTTGCCGCGCGTCTGCATTCAGACTGTGCAAGGGCGCGGGCGAGAAGGCCGCCAGTTCCTCCGCGGCAACGACGAAGTCCGACCACACATCGAAGATGTCGGGGTCGGTGCGCAGGGTTTCACACTTGAGTTTGGCGGCGCGGGTGAAGTGATTGATGGCGGACTGGATGCCGTCGTACATCGGCACCAGGCCAATGGTGGCCGTCATCACCGCACCCAGGCGATCGATGTCGCGCAGGGTTTGCGCGATCTTGATGATCCGGCTCTCGTAGAAGGCTTCGACCGGAATCGAGAACGCGCGGAAGGGTTCGCCCCACAATTCGTCTATGCCTTCCTCGCCGCTGCGATGCAGCACCAGCTTGCCCAGGCTCAGGGCCTCCTGCAGACAGAAGCCGCATTCGCGCATCAAGGCATTGTCGGTGTCGATCTCAATGCCTTGTTCCTGCAGTTCCACCAGCTTGGTGAAGATGTCGGTGGCGCGATTGAACAGTGCGCCTGCGAACATCGCGCCCTTGACGCGCTTGCGCGCCGGGTCGTGCTCGGTTTCGTAGGCACGGCGCGCTTCGTCCAGGCGCTTGCCGGGGATGTTGATGCCGTGCTCGACATGGTTGAAGAGGCGCCGCGTCAGCGCCTGGATGAGCTGTTTCTTGGACTGCAGGGAGTCGGCCGGCGGGTCGTAGACCTTGATCCAGTAGCCGTCACAGTAAATACGGCGTACGCCGTCGATGAGCTCGATGGTGCCGTTGTTGATGGGTTCGTTCATGACCGCTACGACCTCCAGGGCGTACGGATGAGGGCCGCTTGCCTTCAGGTGCTGCCGAGGCGGGCCATGCGCGCCAGCAAGCGCCGATTGCGCAGCGCCGCGCGCCGTTTGTGGCGCACGCGCAGGCGCCAGACGATGTGTACGCCGAGGTAGCCGAGGATGGCTGCGCTCACCGCCATGATCGACATGCCGAGCAGCAGGGGCTGGCCAATGCCGCTGAGCCAGGACCAGGCCTGCGCCACGGAGTCGATGACGGCCATGGGCGCTTGTGCGGTCTCGGCCTCGATCGCCGCTGGCACCGGGGCATCGATGATGCGGGCGCCCAGTCGGTAGGCAAAAAAGTACAGCGGGGCGTAGGTGAGCGGGTTGCTGATCAGGGTCGACACGGCGGCAATCCACAGGTTGCCACGCAGCAGCAGGGAGGCGATGGCAGCAGCAGGAATCTGTGCCACCGGAATCATCAGGCCGAAGAACGCACCCACCGCAACGCCGCGTGCAACCGCGCGCCGATTGAAGTGCCACAGCAGCGGATCGTGAACGCGCGGCCCGAGCCAACGCAACAGGCGGCTGTGCTTGATGGTGTCGTGCGAGGGCAGAAAGCGTCCGAGCATGGTCCGGTCCGGGCTGGGGGCGGCGTCTTGAGCAGTCGAGAGGAAGTGCACGCACACGCTCCGTGCCGCCAGGACGGAAACGTGCGCGCAGAGCTGCACTCGGTATTGTGCGTCAATATGACCCCGCGTGCTGTGAGGAATTCACTCTTGACTGTTGCACTGCGCTTCAGGGCTGATCCACGGTGCTCAGACTGCGGGAAAAGGCGACGCCTTGCCTCGCCCATGCTGTGTTCTTCAAGTTATCCGCGCGCATCGCTCACCATGGCGTCTTGCCCCACAGCACGGGCTGGCAGTGGCGCAGTACGCGCTGGCGCAAGTGCGTGTAACGCGGCCCATGCCAGCCCAGGACAAAGGTGATTGCCGGCTGCAGGCTCGCATCCGATGTTGCCCAGGTCCGCATGCGAGCGTGGGCAACATCGACATCTTGCAGGAAACCCAGGCTGGCCTGGGCCTTGACGACGCGCGCACGATAGCGCGCGACGGCCTGTGCGCCAAACAGCGGCGCGAACACCTCCAGACCGTAGCGCAACTGCTTGCAACCCAGGCGAAGCACGTGCAGCCGGGTCGGCTCGAGTGCCTGTGCCGCATCGAACTGGCCTCGTGCGCGCTTGCGCAGACGCTCCAGGCGCAGGCGGGCGAAGCTGCGCAAATCAAGCGCCGGAACAAGGCCGTGCGCGGGCAGGTGCAACAGCGCGGCGCTGAACTCGAGCAGCAGGCGTCCTTGCTCAGCCATGTCGAGTGCCTGGGCGGCGACGCGGTGAGCGGCGTCGCGTGCGCTGTGCGTGGTTTGCAGCAGCGCTGTCATTGCGCTTGCATCAGCCAGAATTGCGCTGTCCACGGGGGTGAGCAATTCGTCATGCAGGACGTCGAGCTCGCGCGCATCTTCAAAACGTCTGGCGTTGTCACGCAGACGCGCGTTCCATTGGCCGGCAAAGCCGGCCGGCAGGGCAGGCGCGAACAGCCTGAGCAGGGCACGCAGATGGCGCAGGGCAATGCGCAGTTGGTGAATGAACTGTGCGCGCGTCAGCTCCGGGGCAAGCGCTTCGGGCGACTGCGGCTGCGGCTGCGCCTGCGCAGCGGCGAGCGCCAGGGCGTCGGCGACATTGGCCTGCCAGTGGCGAACGCAGGCGTAGGCGCGATCGCGAAAGGCCTCGACCACGCCCTGGTCGGCGCTGAGGGTGGAGACTTCGGCGTGGGTGGGGCGCAGCGGCAGGTCGAGGTACAGGCGATAGCCACGCTCGGCCTTGGACACGTCGGCCGGCATCAGCGGCAGGGTTTGTGCAAGCTCGCAGGCAAGGGTGAACAGGTCTGAGGCTGCGCCCTGCTCGAGCTCGAGTTCGAGCTCGCAGATGGGAGTCTGGCGCAGGCTGCCATCGGGCGCGGTGAACTGCACCGTGCCGGAGTCGATCATCAACAGGATGCTCACCCCGTCGCGTGGGCACAGGCGACGCGTCTCGCGCCGGAAGCGGGTGGTGAAGAGCGGAATCAGGGCGTCGGCGTGACGCCTGAGCAGCTTGGCGGTCGCCCTGGCGTCAATGGCGGAGAAGTCGAAGGCGCCGGTATAGGCTTGTTCCCACTCGGGGCGCTGCGACAGGCCGGCGCTCGACTGGCCTGCACACTTGACTGTCTGCAGCCAGCGCCGTCCCTGGCGACGGGTGCGCACGGCCACCTTGCGTGCCTTGAGCTGAAGCTTCGGGGTGTCGTAGTAGGTGTTGTCCAGCGTCACCGCATTGCCCAGCTTCTCCGCGCCTGCGACCACGGGGTGGCGACGCAGCGCGGCGAGCGCAGCGGGTGGCAGGGCGAGCTTCAGTTCGATCTCTTCAGGCATGGCTTGACGCTCCCTCAATCACCGAACACATGGCGCCACAAGGCGATGACCGGACGGCGCGCGGCTTCCGCCTCCGCCAGCGGCACGCGCGATTGCAGGTCGTTGAGACGCTGGCGGTGCTGCAGGCGGCGCAGTTCGCGATAGCTGTCGGCGCAGGCCGTTGCGAGCGCGAGCGGAATCAGATCGAGCTCTCCGGCCATGCGCAACAAGGCGATATTGCCCAGGTTGCCGGTGAGCTGGGGGTGGGTGTGTGAATGGCCCAGCACCAGATACTGGATCAGGAACTCGACGTCGACCAGCCCGCCGCTGTCGTGCTTGAGATCGAAGAACTCGCCGACCTTGCTGCCGTGGGCGTCGCTCATCTTCTTGCGCATCGCCTTCACCTCGGTGCGCAGGGTGTCGAGCTCGCGGCGCAGGCACAGCACCTCGGTGCGAATGGCCTCAAAGCTTTTGCCGATCGCACGATCGCCGGCGGAAAAGCGTGCGCGCGTGAGGGCCTGGTGCTCCCACACCCAGGCCGATTCGAGCTGGTACTTGCGAAAGGCCTCGAGCGATGTGACGAGCAGGCCGGCCTCGCCGTTGGGGCGCAGGCGCAGATCGGTTTCGAACAGTTGGCCTGCGGCGGTCTGGCTCGACAGCCAGGTGCTGGTGCGCTGCGCCAGCCGGGTATAGACCTCGGCGGCCTCGGGCGCATCGTCCTCATACAGGAAGACGATGTCGAGGTCGGAGGCGTAGCCCAGCTCCTTGCCGCCGAGCTTGCCGTAGCTGATGACGGCGAAGCGGGGCTCCTTGCGGTGCCGGATCTTGATCCGGCTCCAGCACCGCGGCAGGGTCAGGTCGAGCACGATGTCGGCGAGCTCGGATAGATGGTCGGCGAGCTTTTCCACCGTCAGCAGGCCGGCGATGTCCTGGGTCAGCAAACGGAACAGCTGGGCGTGGTGCTGTTCACGCATGACGTCCATCTGGCGCTCCATGTCGGGCTCGACGGCATCGAGTTCCGCCGCCAGCTCGGTACGGAAAGCCTGCCAGTCGGGCGCGGTCTCGGTGCCGTGGGTGTCGAGCATCTCGTCGAGCAGCAGGGGATGGCGGGTGAGAAATTGTGCACCCCAGCGCGACGCGCTCATGAGGTCGGCAACCCGGCGCAGGGCCTGGGGGTATTGCTGCAGCAGGGCGAGATAGGCCCCGCGCCGGCCGATCGCGTCCATCAGGTCGAGGAAGCGCGCGAGGGTGTCATCCGCACCCGGGGTGGTGGCAGCGGCCTCGATGATGCGCGGGATGAGGGCGTCGAAACGGCTCTTGATGTTGTTCGGCAGTTGACGGTAGCGCGGGCCGGCGTGAATCGAGGCCAGGCGCTCGGCACCGGCGCGGGGGTGGCGGTAGCCCAGGGCTTGCAGTGCAGGCACGACGCTGTCGACGTCCTCGGCGCCAGCCCAGGTGGCATCCAGGCTGTGGTCCTCTTCCGAAGGGTCGCCGAACACGGTGTCGAAGTGAAGGCTGACCACGGCGCGGTGAGCGTTCAGGGTTTCGAGCAGGGCGGGGTAGTCGGCAAAGCCCATGGCCTCGGCGATCAGCGCCTGGTCAGCGGTCTGGGTCGGTAGATCATGGGTCTGGGCGTCATCCAGGTACTGCAGTCGATGTTCCAGCCGGCGCAGGAAGTCGTAGGCGGCGCTCAGCTCGGCGACGCCGGTCGCTGACAGGATGCCACGCTCGGCGAGCAGCGCCATCGCCTTGAGCGTCGGCCTGACCTGCAGCGCGGTGTCACGCCCGCCGCGAATGAGCTGGAAGACCTGGGCGATGAATTCGATCTCGCGTATGCCGCCCGGGCCGAGCTTGACGTTGTGGGCGCGGTCGCGGCGCGCGACCTCGCGCCGGATCTGCACGTGCAGGTCGCGCATGGCGTTGATCGCGCCGAAGTCGAGATACTTGCGAAAGACGAAGGGGCGGGCGATGCCGTAGAGCTCGGACCAGCGTTCGCCCAGCATCACCCGTGCCTTGATCCAGGCATAGCGCTCCCACTCCCGGCCCTGGGTGACGAAGTAGTTTTCCAGCATGTCGAAGCAGCACACCAGCGCCCCGGAGTCGCCATTGGGGCGCAGGCGCATGTCGACGCGGAACACCTGGCCATGTTCGGTGACCTCGTTCAGGGCCTGGATCAGCTGCTTGCCGAGGCGCTCGAAAAATTCATAGTTGCTGATCACCTTCTTGCCACCGGTGTCGCCATCTTCCGGGTAGATGAAGATGAGGTCGATGTCGGAGGACACGTTGAGCTCGCGTCCGCCGAGCTTGCCCATGCCGATGACGAGCAGCTCCTGCTCCCAGCCGGTGGGCGACAGCGGCAGGCCGTAGCGCTCGACGAGGGCGGCGCGCAGCACCGCGTGCGCATGACGCAGGCTGACTTCGGCGAGCACGGTCATGGTTTCGGTGACCTCCGCCAGCGGTGCGGCGCAGGATAGATCACGCACGATGAGGTGGCACAGCACCCACATGCGCAACTGGCGCAAGGCCGGACGCAGGGCAAGGTCGGCTCCACCGAGTGCGCTTTCGCGCGCGCTGATGAAGTCTTCCATCTGTGTCGCCCCGATCGGCCCGGCGATGCTGGCGGCGAGCGCCTCAGCCAGCCAGGGCTGGCAGTCGAGCATGCGCGAGAGATAGCGCGAAAAGCGGCGCGCATTGTGCACCGCGGGCGGCAATGCCGCGGACGCCTGGGGGAGGGTGGTCATGCTGCGGCTCCAGTGCCTTCGATCTTATCGTTGGTAGAATGACGGCCCTCGCAGCGCAGGCTGTTGGTGGGCGTCGAGCGCATAGTTTATCCGCGCGACGTCGTGCCGGCGTGTGTCAGCGGGTGCCCGGGAGCGGGACCGCGCGCGACGCCGTGCCGCGCGGTCGCCCGCCCGTCCCGAATTGCGGCTCGGCAAGCCGCGGCGAACCCGTATGAATCCGCGCCCCGAGCCTTCCCCGTCCGCTTCCTCGCTGCCTGCCCCCACCCTGCCCGAACGGCGGCGGCGTGCGCGCCTGCGTGTCGCCCTGGACCGCATTGGCAAGCTGCTGGTGCTGGCCTGGATCGTCGTGGCCAGCGTGGTCTTGCTGGTGCGCCATGTGGCCTTGCCGGCGGTGACGGAGTTCCGCACCGAGATTGCCGCCGCAGCCGGGCAGGCGCTCGGGCTGCCGGTGACGCTCGGCGCAATCCAGGGCGACTGGGCCGGCTGGCGGCCACGTCTGATCTTGCAGCAAGTCACGGTCGCTGATGACAAGGGGCGGCCGGCGCTGCACCTGCCGCGCGTCGACGCGACGCTCGCCTGGTCATCCCTGTTGCGCCTGCAAGCGCATTTCCACCGCCTCGAGATCAGCGCACCCGAACTGGCCTTGCGACGGGAGGCTGATGGCCGCCTGTTCGTCGCCGGGCTGCAAGTGGGCGCCGACGCCGGCGCTGAGGGCGGGGCGCTGGCCTGGTTGCTCGAACAGCGCCAGATCGTGATCCACGATGCGCGCCTGCGCTGGGACGACCGCCTGCGTGGGGCGCCCGAGCTGGCGCTGGAGAAGCTGGAGTTCCGTCTAGATCAACGTTTCGGCTCACGACGCTTTGCCCTGCGCGCACAGCCGCCACAGGCCCTGGCTTCGACGCTGGACGTGCGCGGCGAGCTGCGTCGCCTCGATCTCGCCACCCCGCTGGCCTCTGTCGGGCGGCTCTATATCGCGCTCGAGCGTGCCGACCTCGGCGGCTGGCGTCCCTGGGTCGATTATCCACGG
>NZ_ATJV01000063.1 GCF_000443165.1 Thauera terpenica 58Eu
GCGGTACCGTACGTACTTCATACATACGATCTCTACGTACTGTACGGTCCTGCTTCGGATTCCGAAGCGGGGGGTTCGTCGTTCCGAAGCAGGGCATCTTCGCCTTCTTCGGATTTCGCCGCGTCCGGCTTCTGTGGATAACTGGGGGCCTCGCCGGTGTGCTCGTCCGTCAGCCTGTGGGCGAGCACTTGCAGGCGGGTGGGCAGGCTGCGGCCGCTCAGCAGTGGGTCCTCGGCGATCTCCCAGAGCGTGTGCAGGCCAACCCGTTGCACCGCCTTGCTGGCGTGGGTCAGCGCCTGGCTGACCAGGCCCAGGTAGTCTGGGTCGAGCTGCATCGCCTCGAAGGGCGTAAGCGGCTCGTCGTGGAGCACGTAGAGATTGCCCTGGATACGCCCGGTCCTGGGATCGCGCCGCCGGCGCACCAGGCTGAGCCAGCGGGTCAGCCGCAGCAGGGTGAGCGCCCTGGCTACGGTCTCGTGGGAGGCCTTCGGGGTGCAGGGCAACGATGCCAGGTAGGGCCGCAACGCTTCGTAGGTGGGGAAGGCGGTGATCCCGTCGTCGTTGAGCAGCAGACGAAACACCTGCCAGGCATTGCGCTCCAGCGGCGTGAGCCGGGTGTCCAGGAGCAATCGGCGGGGTACGCTGTCGTGGCGATTCCCGCTGAACAGGAAGCCGTCGTTGGGCAAGGGCCCGCTCGCAGTCGACGGGATGCGGTTGGCGGCGTCATTGAGCAGCGCCGACAACGGCACCGGGCCAGCGCGCGAGGAAGACCCGCCGGTGCCCATGGCCTACACCAGTCCCTGGTCGATCCAACTCCGGATGGCGGCCCAGACGACAGAGGCCGGCAGATCCTGCTCCTCGGCAAGGTCGAGGGCGAGCTCCAGCATCGAGATGTCGTCCTCGAGCGCAATGCCACGCGCTTGCACGGCCGGTTTCCAGCGCTCCCACAATGCGTTCTCCTGCGCTTCGCTGAGCACCGGATGTCGGCCCTTGCGCTTGGGCAGGCTCAGGATGTCCCGGCGCAGCGCCACCTCCTGGTGGGTGAGCCCATAGAACTTGCTGACCATCTCGGTGCTGGCGCCCAGACGCAGCATGCGGTCGACGGTCGCGATCTCCTTTTCGACGTCGCGGACCTGATTCAGCAGCCGCTGCAGCACGTCCCGATTCACCTTCACCGAACACCAGGACACCGTGGCGTTGACCAGTACGCTGACCAGCGCCGGATGCTTCAGGGCTTCCAGCTCCTCCTCTCCGAATCCCATGGCCTTGCAGCGACGCAGCTGGCCGTTGCGCAGGTCGTGCAGGGCTTGGGCGATCACGGCCTGATTGAGGGGATGCGGAGCCGACATGGCGTATGTCCCCCGGGCTCAGGTGTCGGTGGACGAGCCCGCGCCGGCTTCCAGATCCAGCAGGCGGCGCGCCAGGCGCAGCAGACGGAAGAGCTTCACCAGCCCGTTGTCGCTCAGACGATCCGAGGCGGGCCCGTTCCGCCGCCCTTGCAGGAGCGGGCCCAGTGCATCGGTCAGGCGCAGGTCGTCCAGCGTCGAGAGCGGCGCTGGCGCGGCGAGGTAGCCCGTGCTCAAGGCCTGCAGCAGGGTCAGCACGGCCCGGGCAAGAAAGGGCAGGGCATGCGCGTTCGCGGACAGGGCATCGGCGTTGCAGACGTAACCCAAGCCTTCATCGGTGGGTTCGATGCAGTCGGCCTGTCCGGCCTCCTCGGCGATCTCGCGCGCGAACTGTGCGATGTGCACGCGCAGGCGCTCGGGGACATCCAGGCCGGGCTCGATGTACCAGACATCCGAGATCGGATACAGCCCGCCGGCCTGCACCGGGATGGCCCGCAGCACGTTGGCTTCGAAGTCCGGCAGCGCATCGCCCAATTGGTCGGCCACCATGCGCTGGATGGACTGCAGGCGTTCGGTGGTCGGGGCCAGCGAAACGATGTGCCCCTGCAGGCGATCGGGATCGGGCGATGGCGAGGGGTGGGTATTCTGCGCCGGTGCCGCAGTCTCCTCGGTCGAGGACGAGGCCGTGGTCGCAACGGGCGAGAGTGGCGGCGCAGGGTGGGGCGGCGCAGGGTGGGGCGGCGTACCGGGGGCTTCCGAGGGCAGCCGAGTCGGCGTGGGGGCGGTTGGACGCCGCGGATGCGCCGTGGCCAGCGTCGGGTCGCTGCCCAGGGCGCGTTGCCGGCTTTCGTTGTCCCCGACCTCCAGGTTCAGCGTGTCGTAATCGACGTCGAGCTGCTCGGCCATCTGGCCCACCAGTTCGTCCTGCACGCGCTGCACCGAGAGCGCCTCGGATGCGCTGTCGAACGTCGCCAGGACCTCGTGGAACAGGGCGTGGAAATCCTCGCCGATGCGCGTACCGCGGGCGCGCTGCTCCCAGATGCGCTCGCAGGCCCGCCGCAGAACGGCCAGCCGCTCGACCTGGTGCCGGCCGAGCCCGCCATACAGGACGTTCGGGATAGCCGGCAGCAGGTACTGCACGGCGTCGCGCATGCGGCTGATGTGGGATTGCTGGATGGGAAACCCGTCGGCGGTCAGGCGGCGGGCAAGTTCGGATTGCGAGAGGGCTTGGCCGCTTTCCTGTTCGTAGAGTTCGCGTGCCTTCTCGACGCCGAGGGCGCGCTCGATGAAGCTCAAGCCCCCGTGCAGCTCGTTTTCGGCCAGGTGGCCGGTCAGCGCGACGATCTCGCCGCGTGCCGGCCAGGGCCGGAACAGGCAGGGGATGCGGAAGAAGCGTTCGTCCTTCGACTCACTCCATAGCTCGCACAGGATCGCCAGCCGGGTGTTGCCGCCATTGCGGATGATGTAGGTGCTCTCGCCGGGGCGACGGGTGATCGCTGGTGGCGCGTCCAACCCGCGCTCTCGGATCGATGCCTTGATCTCGTCGTAGAGCGGGTTGCGGGTGACGCGCGGGTTGTGGTCGTAGGGCCGCAGCTGATCCAGCGTTACCACCATCGGGGTGTCGGCGATCGGATCGGTCAAGGCCGCGGCGTCCGGGCCGGTGCGCGCAAATCCCTCGGCGAGCAACTTGCCGGCCATGTCCTGCGGGGTCAGGTCAGCCATGCCCGGGTTCCCTTCCGCAATGGTCGCCATCGGTGGCGGCTTGTCGTCCAGCCTGGCGCAGCTGCGCGCGGGCATTGCGATCGGCCCGATGGTCGCTGGGCGTGGAACCCGTGAAGACCGGGGGCAGCCCGGCCTTGGTGAACTTGAGGTGGCCGCCGGGTGTCCGCACGACTTTCCAGCCTTCGCTCAGCGCATACTCGATCAACGGTCGCAGGCGCTTGTGGCCCCGACACAGGTCACGCGGGTTTGGCATGGGAGCGCCTCCCCCGATGCTTGCCGGCCACCGTGTGGAGCCGATCGATCCATTGGGGAAACAGCTCGCAGGCCAGGGCGCGGATGGTGTCCAGCGCTGCCGGCGCGACGCGTGTTGCTGGGCGCCGGTATTCGACGCGATGTACCGGCAGCCCAAGTGTCGCCGCGCGGGGATAGGCCTCGACGGCAGGGATGTCGGTGTCCAGGACATGGACGCCGGCGTGGTCCCGGAAGATCTGGCGCAGCGCGTGCTGGATCGCGCGGGCGTTCGCCGACACGGGGTGCACGCGATTGATGAGCAGGTGCAACGGCGGCGGCGCGATGCCGAGGCGGCGATAGGGCGCGATGTCCTCGATCAACTGCAAGGTGCCGCGGCGCAGTTCGCGCGCAGCGAGGATCTCCGGGGTGACCGGGGAGATGGCCAGGTCGGACGCCAGCACGGCCATCTCCAGCAGCACGCTGCGCGCGCCCTGGGTGTCGATCAGCATCAGGTCGTAATGCGGTGCGAAGGCGGGGAGCAGGTTGCGCAGCCGCAGCCGGCCGTCCGGCGCATGCAGCAGCAGGGTGTTCAGCTGGCCCTTATCGTCGTTGGAGAGCACCAGGTCGAGGCCGGCGATGTTGGTGCTGGACACCAGCTGGGCATCGCGCTGCTCGTTGAAGGCCAGCAACTCGTAGATACCCCCAGGCGCCCGCCTGTCGACGGTGAAATAGCTCGACAAGGTCGGCTGGACGTCGAGGTCCACCAGCAGGACGCGCAACCCGGCGTCGGCGACGAAGCCGCCGAGATTGGCCGCGGTCGTGGTCTTGCCGACGCCGCCCTTGGTCGAAATGATGGAGACCACCTGCATGGCGCCGCTCCTCGATGGCAATGACGGGGGAGCGGGGCTCAGACGCGCTCTTTGAGGCGGTCCGCGATCCACTGGTCGATCTCGGCCGAATCCCAGCCGACGGCGCGCACACCCAGGCGCAAGGCCTTGGGAAACTTGCCTTCCTTCATCAGGTTGTAGATGTGGGCGCGCTTGAAGCCGGTCTTGGCCTCGACCTCGGCGCGGCGCAGGATGCGGCGTTCGACGGGAAGGTCGAAGGCGGTCTGCGAAGACATGGTGGGCACTCCTTGACGCTCGGTGGCGCTGTTGCGAAGTGCCTCGTATTCAATAGCGCATGCTGGACAAATGCACTGCAACTGCAGTGCGTGCGACTGCAGTTGCAGTTGAGTCTATGCGGCGCCGACCTGCCGCTTGGCGGCCGCGAACTTCGCCCAGAGCGTGCGTTCGCTGATGCCCGGTCGCCCTTCGTGGTGGGCGATTAACGCGCTGATCACCGCTTCCATGGTCTCGAACGACGAGTAGGGCGTGCCGCTCGGTGACTTGCCCAGCAACAGCGTGAGCAGCCCGCCGACGATGTTCAGGTAGGTGGTCTCGCTCCTCGGAGGCAGGACGCGCTCGGGTGGGCCCTGGCGCCTGATCTCCTTGCGCAGGGCTTCGATCTCCCGCTGATGATCAGCTAGCTGAGCCCTGAGCGCTTCCCGGTCGGCGAGCAGCGCTTGAACGGCCTCGACGCTGATCGCCGGATGCAACTGCCGCTCGATGTCGTCGAAGAGAAACGCCGGCCTGTGGCTGGGATAGAAGCGCGTCATCCAGGCCCTGAGGTCGACGTGCCGGATGGTCAGTTGCGGATCGTCGAGCAAGGACGGATCGTCGCAGGTGATGCCGGCCCGGCCGTACGGGAGTTCGCGATTACGCAAGGCGTCGAAGATGCGCTCGACGTTCAGCCGCAGCATCGGCCACCGTGGGAAGTCCTCGGGGCTGGGAATGTTGCGGGTGCCTACGACTTCGAGAATGCGCGATTCGAACCGCTCCAAACCGCTCCATCGAATGGCTGCCTCGATCGGGCGATAGAATGTCCTGCAGTAGTGAATGCTGTCGCTTCTGTACATTTCCGCTCCCAGCGTTCCGACTTGTCAGCCGGAACGCCCGAACTCCCCATCGATGTGGAGTGCGTCATGCCGCTCTCGTTGGCTGCCTGCTGTTGACGGTGGAAAGGTTGATGCCGAAGGGGGGCATCGATCAAAATGTATGCGGATCTGGCGATGTCACATTGCGTACCCGCCGTACCCGCCGTGACCGGCGCCCATCGCCGCTATAGTCAAGGCATGCACGACGAAGCAATGTCTCTTGGTGCGCCTAGCTGTGGAGTCTTCATGCTTGATGCATTGCGGCAAAGACCGATCAGGTCTAAACGGGGATTGGCGATGTCAACGCCATAGCGTCAGACGGGAAGCGCTCAGGTGCCAGTGGTGCGAGGGGATGGGATGAAATTGTCGCTGCTTGAGGATGTCAGCTTCGTGCAATGCAGCAAAATCGCCGTTTCGGTGCGAGTGGCCGCGCGAACGGAACGAATTTCGCCGGTCGAGAGATCGCGTGCCGTATTCCGGTGCATGCATATTGGGTCTTGTTGGAGACTGAAAGGGAAGGGGCTCCTTCAGTGGGAATTGGCATTGGGGCGTGCGGGCGCCGGCCAATTGCGCCCCCCGCTCGCCAGAATGCCTCAGGCGACAGTCGTGGTGATGTGCTGCGTTCCGGGCAATGCGATCAGGCGCCGACCCTAGTCGCGCGACGGACGAAACTGCTCAGCTGTTCGGACGGCTGAACGTCGGGTCGCAGAAGATAGGTCGTGAGTACGCCCAAACTCCCCGCAAGTGGACGGGCAACTACGTCAGCATAGTTGCATGCTGCAAGATGTGCGGCGCTGGAGAAGCCGATTCCGTATCCTGCAGCCACCAACGCGAGCATCAAGTCGTGTGAGGTCACCCGTTCGACCACTACCGGATGCGCATCCACCGAGCACAGCAGTCGTTCCACCTGCCGGCTGCAGCCTTCGCAGACCTCGGGGTGGCAAAGCACCAGCGGATAATTCACGACTTCGCGCAAGGGTACATGCTTGTGTACCAGCAAAGGGTGTCTGCATGGCATGGCCACCACCAATGGATCCCGCCAGACCGGCTCAGCGACGATGCCGTCACCTACCTCATTTGACAGCGCAAACCCGGCATCGTAGATGTCGTCATGAAGGCCCTTCAGATGTTGCGCCAACGAAGTCTCGAACAGCCGGATCTCGGTTTCGGGCGCTTCTTCCCTGCAAAGTGCGAGCAGCGTAGTCAGGCGGGTTCTGGCGATGCCGTCGGAAAGCGCGATGCGCAGTGCACCACGATAGCCGGTCGCCGCTGACTTTGCGTCAGCTTTGGCCTGTTCGAAGGTGAAGATCACGCGGCGGGCACCTTCGAGAAAAGCCTGACCGGCCAAGGTCAGGCGAACCCCTCGGGAGGTCCGCTCGAACAGCATGACGTCCAGATCCACCTCGAGCTTCTTGATGACACGGGACAACGGGGATTGTTCCATGTGTAGCCGTTCTGCGGCCCGGCTGAAGTGAAGTTCTTCCGCGACGGCGATAAAGCAGCGGAGTTGGCGTAGGTTCATCCGAAGCTTCTCGTACAACCATGCTGGTGGCTAAGCTGGAGCTCAGCCGCAATCAGCAGGCAGAGAACGGCCGCGGTTCAGCTGCCGGTGCCCTTTGTGACGACCAGCCATCTCGACAGTAGTCGCAATGGCTTCCCTCGCATCGGGGTCGAACAGTTGGACATTGGGGGTTGTGTTCAACGCTGATACATGCGCCCCCGTCTTGACGACGTCGATGACCATGACGATTGAACTCGCAAACATGAACTCGTGTTTCCTTGTTTGGGTTCGTGCGCTTTGCCGAACCTTGGCACGCAGTCGACCGGGATTCGCGAAACGCGGAACGGCGGTTGATCGTTCTGGACCCATGGACGGCGCGGAAATCTGGCCACGGAAACTGTACGGTTCCGTCTGGCCGATCGATCAAGCCAAGTTGACAGAATCATAGAACCTGTTTAGTCCCGTCCGCCCCCAACTTTTGTCAGGTTTCTTCCCCTTCCAGCTGGTTCAGCCTTAAGTCGCGTCTTGGTGCTCCGGATAGCGGTGCACGGACGTACTACGCGCCCCGCCCAGAGGACACGGCGGGATACAAGGACAAGAAAGGGGCAAGAGATGGAAGCAAGCGTTGGTGCTCTGCGTGGCCGAGTGGCGGCAGACATCGCTGGCAAGGACGGTGCGGCGGTCACGCGTGCATGGGCCATCGTCGGCGCTGGGTTCATGGCGTTCATGCTGTATGTGGTGTACCACTGGGTGACTGCTCCGTACCTTGGGCCGACGCGGCTCCCTGAGGGTGTCGAGGTTCCCCTGAACTTCAAGATCGGCGTGCGGGCGGTTGAGCTCGGCATGTCGATCGTGTGGCTGTATTTCATCTACACGCAAATCTGGAAGCCCATTCGGCAGACCGGCCAGCCGAACACCCTTGGTCTGTTGGGTATCGGGTTCTTCTTCGCCATCTTCTGGGATCCGTCGATGAACTGGATCCAGCAGGGCTGCGTGTACAATCCATATGCATTCAACATGGGTTTCCTGTCGGGTGAGATTCCCGGTTGGATGAGTCCGAGGGCAAACCTGCTGCCCGAGCCTCTGATCGCCTGGTCCGGCGGCTACCCGGGCTTCCTGATCTGGGGCTGCCTCTTCGGCCTGGCGGCCATGCGCTGGACGAAGGCGCGGTTCCCTTCCATCACCAATCTGCGGCTCGGCATCGTGGGCGTGCTTGCGGTGATGTTCTTCGACATGGTCCTCGAGATGGCGTTGATCCGCTTTACCGGCATCTACGCTTACCCGGGTTCGATCCGTGCGCTGAGCATCTTCGGCGGGCACTGGTACCAGTTCCCCATCTACGAGGCGATCTTCTTTGGCGGATGGTGGGGGCTGTGTGCGGTGCTGCTGTACTTCAAGGACGACAAGGGGCTGACCTGGGTCGAGCGCGGCGTCGAGAAGATGGATTTCTGCAAGCGTTCCAACTTCCGCAAGGGCATGGTGCGCGCGATTGCGGTGATCGGCTTCTGCCAGACCGTCGAGCTGTTCATATACGTATTGCCGATGCCGCTGATCACCGCGAACGCCGATCCCTTCCCGGATGATACGCCGGCCTTCTTCACGGTGGGGACCGGCATGTGCGGCCCCGGAACCGGGCTCGCCTGCCCCAGGCCGGATCTGCCGATCATGCGCCGCAACGACCTGGAAAAGTTCTCCGCCACGCCGCAGATCGCGCACGAGCAGGCGCCGGTGGCGGTAGGTCAATAGGAGTAGGCGCGGAGGGAGTGGGTACCGTTCCCTCCGCGCCCGCAGGTAGGGGGTTTCACCTCTCTGGGGGGGGCGATTGGAAGGCTGTGATGCGTGCATTCGGAAGCTTGCAGAGTGCTGAAACATACGGTAAGATGACATACAGTATGTACCAGTAAATAGTTGCGTGGGGGCGAGCATGGCCGGTTTGTACTTCGAAGAATTCTCGGTTGGGCAGGAGATTCGGCACGAGATCCGCCGCACCGTGACCGAGGCGGACAACGTCTGGTTCTGCGCGGCGACCTACAACCCGGCGCAGATCCATATCGACGCCGACTACTGTGCGGGCACCGAGTTCGGCAAGCCGCTGGTGAACAGCGTATTCACGCTGGGCTTGGTGATCGGGTTGTCGGTGCAGGACACGACGCTGGGGACGACGGTCGCCAATCTTGGCATGACCGAGGTGAAGTTCCCGGTGCCGGTGTTTGCGGGCGACACCCTGCGCTCGGTGACGACCGTGCTCGAGCTGCGCGACAGCAGGTCGCGGTCCGGACAGGGCATCGTGACCTTCCGCCATGAAGGCTTCAACCAGCGCGGCGAGCTGGTCGCGACCTGTCTGCGCCAGGCGCTGATGCATCGGAGGCCGGCGCAATGAAGATGCGTTCGCTGCTGTTCGTTCCCGCCGACAGCGGGAAGAAGCTCGACAAGGCGCGCGGCAGCGCGGCCGACGTGCTGATCGTCGATCTGGAGGATGCGGTCGCCGAGCAGCGCAAGCCGGTCGGGCGCGAGCTGGCGGCGGCGTTCCTGCGGCAGCCGGCTTCCTCGCCCCGGAGCAGGGTCTTCGTGCGCGTGAATCCGCTGGGCGGCCCGCACTGCATGAACGATCTCGCCGCTGTGGTCGGCGAGGGGCTGGACGGCGTGGTGCTGCCCAAGGCCGACGGCATCGAGGACGTGATCCGCCTCGGCCATTGCCTCGATGCGCTGGAAGCGCGTGCGGGGCTGGCGCACGGTGCGGTCAGGATCCTCGTGGTGGCCACCGAGACCGCCGCGGCGATGCTCGGCATCGGCGGCTACCGGCGCGGCCATCCGCGGCTCGCCGGCCTGACCTGGGGCGCGGAGGATCTGTCTGCCGTGCTCGGTGCGGCGTCGAACCGCGAGGCCGACGGTGAGCTGTCCCATGCCTACCTGATGGCGCGCTCGATGTGCCTGGTCGGCGCGGCCGCCGCCGGCGTGGCGCCGATCGACACGCTGTACGCCGATTTCCGCGACGAGGAAGGCCTGGCGCGCGACTGCGCCGCTTCCCGCAGGCGCGGCTTCGCCGGCCGCATCGCGATCCACCCGGCGCAGGTGGACATCATCAACCGCTGTTTCTCGCCGAGCGACGAGGATCTGGCGCAGGCGCGCGAGGTGGTCGCGGCCTTCGCCGCCCAGCCCGACGCGGGCACCGTCGGTATCGGCGGAAGAATGTACGACCGGCCGCATCTGGTCCAGGCGCTGCGCACGCTCGCCGCGGCCGCGGCCTGACCCGTCCCGGCGCGGAGACGGGCGCAAAGCAACGTTGACCAAGGATTCACAAATGGATTTTTCAGTCGATTCCGATCACCAGGCCATCCGCGACGGCGTTGCCGCGGTGGTGCGCCAGTTCAGCGACGAGTACTGGCTCGCGCGTGACGAGGACGGTGAGTTTCCGCGCGAGTTCCACCGCGCGATGGCCGAGGCCGGCTGGCTTGGCATCACCATGCCTGCCGAGTATGGCGGCGCGGGGCTGGGCGTCACCGAGGCCGCGATCATGATGCACGAGGTGGCGTCCCATGGCGGCGGCATGAGCGCGACCTCCACGGTGCACATCAACCTGTTCGGCCCTCACCCGATCGTGGTATTCGGCACCGACGAGCAGAAGGCGCGCTGGATTCCGCGCCTGATCAGCGGCGAAGACCAGTGCTGCTTCGGCTTCACCGAGCCGGATGCGGGCCTCAACACCACGGCGATCAAGACTTTCGCGGAGAAGGTCGACGGCGGCTACATCGTGCGCGGGCAGAAGGTATGGACCTCCACCGCCCAGGTCGCCAACAAGATCATGCTGCTCACGCGCACCACGCGCCTCGAGGACTGCAAGCGGCCCACCGACGGCATCACGATCTTCTACACCGATCTCGACCGCTCGAAGATCGAGGTGCGGCGCATCCCGAAGATGGGGCGCAAGGCGGTCGATTCCAACGCCATCTTCATCGACGAACTGTTCGTGCCGGACTGCGACCGCATCGGCGAGGAGGGCAGGGGTTTCAGCTACGTGCTGCACAGCATCAATCCGGAACGGATCCTGATCGCCGTCGAGGCGATCGGCATCGGCCAGGACGCGCTGCGCCGCGCCACCCAATACGCAAAGGAGCGTGTGGTATTCGGCCGCCCGATCGGCGCCAACCAGGGCATCCAGCATCCGTTGGCGGAGCGCTGGATGGCGCTCGAGGCCGCGTGGCTGATGGCGATGAAGGCGGCCTGGTTGTACGACTCGGACCAGTCCTGCGGCGCCGAGGCCAACACCGCGAAGTTCCTCGGTGCGCGCGCCGGCTACGACGCCGCGCTGCAGGCGGTGCTGACCATGGGCGGCTTCGGCTACGCCAAGGAATACCACGTCGAGCGGCTGCTGCGCGAGGTCACGGTGACCCGGATCGCGCCGATCACCGAGCAACTGATCATGTGTTTCATCGGAGAAAAAGTACTCGATCTGCCGAAGTCCTATTGAAGGCTGGAGTTCGCCCGCCGGCCGGCATCGGGGTGTTGCAGTGCGCGGGCTCAATCAAAAAAGGTAGGAGACAACCGCATGAAAAACAGGAAGGCCCGCGTGGTCCTGAGGTCGTGTATCGCAACCGCGATTGCCATGGCATTTTCAAACGGCGCGTACGCCCTGGACTTCGAATTCGGGGATGGCTGGAAAGGGAGCTGGAGCAACAATCTGTCGCTGGGTACGAGCTGGCGCGCAAGCGGGCCGGATTCGGCCCTGTACGGACAGGACAACGGCCGTCTCGTCGGGCGCACCAACGGTACCGGCAACAACACGCTGGACGAAGGCAACCTCAACTACGACAAGGGCGACCCGTTCTCGACCCAGCTCAAGTGGATCACCGAACTGGAATTCAAGAAAGGGACCATGGGTGCGTTCGTGCGCGGCAAGGCCTGGTACGACTACACCCTGAACAAGCAAAACGTCCGCTTCGGCAACCAGCTCACCAACTACAACGGCTACGACTCCGCCACCGACCGCCTGGGCAAGCGGCGCCCGCTCTCGGACGAGGGCTTCGAGCGCCTGAACCAGTTCGACGGCACCTACCTGCTCGACGCCTACGTGTATGACTCCTTCGACATCGCCGGAAATCCGCTCCAACTGCGCGTCGGCAACCAGGTCGTCAACTGGGGTGAGAGCCTGTTCATCCAGGGGGTCAACCAGATCAACCCGATCGACCTGCCGTCCTTCCGCAAACCCGGCACCCAGGTCAAGGAAGTCTTCCTGCCCGTGCCGATCGTGCTGGCGAACCAGAGCATCGGTAATCTCGGCAGCATCGAAATGTTCTACCAGTGGAAGTGGCGCAATACGCCCATCGAGGCCGGCTGCGGGAATTACTGGTCGGTTTCGGCCAGCCCCATCAGCGCCAGACCGGCCGGCTGCGACAATTCCGTATCGCTGGCGGGTTCGAGTCCATTCGGCGTGAACGCGGGTCTGTACGTACCGGTGAGCAATGGTGAGAAGCCGCGCGATTCCGGGCAGTACGGGGTGGCGTTCCGCACCAATCTGGAAGAGATCGATACCGAACTCGGCCTCTACGCGATGAAGATACATGCCCGCACGCCGGCGCTCTCGGCACACTTCTGGAACCGTCCGGACATGTTCAGCCCCTTCACGGTGACGTGGGACTACCCCGAGGACATCAAGGTGTACGGCCTGAGTCTGGCGACCAATCTTTCCGGCTGGTCGGTGGCCTCCGAACTGAGCCACAGCCGGGGCGTGCCGGCGCAGATCGACGGCAATGACCTGTTCCTGTCGATGGTCGGCGCCAGCGGCCTTCTCGTGCCGGGAACGCCGGTTCCCTTCGGCCCCTACGGCGAGCAGGCCGTCGCGACCGGGGCGGCGTTCGCGGCCGGTGAGAACGACGGCTTCCACGTGGGTTACACGCGCACCAACAAGACCCAGCTCCAGTTCAACACCGTCAAGGTCGGCCGGGGCATCCTCGACGCGCAGCAGTACCTGTTCGTCGCGGAGGCCGGGTTCCAGTGGAACGACCTGGACGTGAACAAGCTCCGCTACAACCGGCACTTCATGTTCGGGCCGGGACCGCATTCGACCTATGACGTGATCGTGGGGGAATGCCGCAACCAGAACATCTCCAAGGAAGGCTGCCGCAACGAAGGCTACGTGACCAAGTTCGCCTGGGGCTATCGCCTCAAGTTCGAGCTGACCTACAGCAACGTCATGAACTCCGGGGTGACCGTCCAGCCGAACGTGTTCTGGTCGCACGACGTGGAAGGCTGGTCGGTGGACAGCCAGTTCGCCGAGGGACGCATGGCCCTGGGCCTCGGTGCGCGCTTCTCTTACGACAAGCGCTACAACCTGGACCTGAACGCCGTCCGCTACAACAGCAATGCGGACTACGACGTGCTGCGGGATCGCAGCTTCTATTCGGCCACCGTGAGCATGAGCTTCTAAGAATACCGAGGAGACAAGACAATGATGAAACCTGCAATTTCCGCCTTTGCATGCGCCGTCGTGCTGGGGCTCGCGCCAGCCGCGCAGGCCGAGATGACGCCGGACGAGATCGCCCGTCTCGGCAAGGACCTCACGCCGAACGGCGCGGAGATGGCCGGCAACGCCGACGGAACGATCCCGGCCTGGACCGGCGGTCTCACCAAGCCGCCCGCCGGCTGGGATCCGAAGATGGGCTATGCCGATCCGTTCAAGGACGAGAAGCCGCTGTTCACCATCACCGGTGCCAACGTGGACCAGTACAAGGACAAGGTCACGCCCGGCATGGCGGCGCTGCTCAAGAAGTACCCGAACCAGAGCATGCCGGTGTACAAGACGCACCGCAGCTTTGCCAACCCGCCGGAGGTCTATGCGGCGACCAAGGAGAATGCAGCCCGGGTCAAGCTGGACGGCCTGTCGATCCAGAACTACGAAGCTCCCGGAACGCCCTTCCCGGTGCCGAAGACCGGCGTCGAGGCGATGTACAACCACCTCTTCAAATACTTCGGCGGCTACAAAGCCTGCCGCGATTGGCTGCCGGTGCGGGCCTCGGGCGACTTCTACCGGGTCGGGTTCTGCGAGCACACGGTGCAGGGTCAGAACATGGAGCCGCGGAAGGAGAACCACATCTTTTCCTTCTACGGCGCTTATGACGCACCTTCGACGTTGATCGGCACGATCTATCTGGTCCATGACCCGGTCGACTACACCAAGGGAAGCCGCCAGGCCTGGATCTACAACGCCGGCCAGCGCCGCGTCCGTCGTGCGCCCGACCTGGCCTACGACAACATCGACGACGGCACCGAGGGCATGCGGACCAGCGACGACTACTGGGGTTTCCATGGGGCCCTGGACCGCTACGACTGGAAGCTGGTCGGCAAGAAGGAGATGTACATCCCCTACAACGCCTATCGGCTGATGGACCCCAAGCTCAAGTACGCGGACATGATCGACAAGGGCTCGCTCAAGTCCGATCTGCAGCGCTTCGAACTGCACCGGGTCTGGGTCGTAGAGGCGACGCTGAAGGAAGGGATGTCCCACGTCCTCCCCAAACGGGTCTTCTACATCGACGAGGACAGCCACACCGTCTCCCTCGCAGAAGGCTACGACGGCCGCGGCAATCTGTGGCGGGTGTACATCTATCCGCTGGTTCAGGCCTATGACGCAGGGGTCATGTTCCAGCCGAACTGGGTCGCCGCGGATCTGAGCAACGGCAACTACATGGTGACTGCCGCGGCGAACGAGCGTCCCCAGCCCGCGTACGAGTGGAACGTCAAGGGTCTGGAGGCCGACTTCACCACCGACGCCATCCGTCGCCGGGGCGTGCGTTAAACGCCCACTCTTCGGGCTGCGTCGTCCGCGGGTCGAAACCCGCCGCGGGCGGCGCAGCCTTCAAACCGAATCCGGCTAGGTGGTCAAGATGTTGAAACAGTGTCTTCTGATGGCCGCGTGCGCGCTGGCGACCGGGCTCTGCCAGGCGGCGGAGGCCAAGGCCGCGCCGACGCCCCATGTGATCAGCGCGCAGCGCTCCGCCCTGTTCGATCTGGTCAGCTTCAACGGCAGCCTGTTCGCCGTGGGCGAGCGCGGCGTGGTCATGCGCAGCGAGGACGGCGGGCGGACGTGGCTGGGCAGGCAGGCGCCGACCGACCGCACGCTCGTGGCGCTGGTGGTCATCGACAAGGATGTCGCCATCGCGGTCGGCCACGGGGGCACCGTCGTGCGCACCGAAGACGGCGGAACGACCTGGCAGGCGGTCACCGTCGAGGAGGCCGGGGAGGATTCCCTGCTCGGCATCACGGTGCTCTCCGATGGCCGCGCCGTCGCTTACGGCGCCTACGGCCTCTATCTCGAGAGCAGGGACCGCGGCAGGACGTGGGCGCGCCGCAAGGTCGTCGGTGAAGACTTCGAATGGCACATCAGCGGCGTGCGCGAGGCCGGTGGCCGGCTCTACCTGGTGGGCGAAGCCGGCACGATGGCGGTGTCCGACGACCTGGGCGAGACCTGGAGCCGCCTCGATTCGCCGTACGAGGGCTCGTTCTTCGGCCTGCTCGAGCTCCGGGATGGCGCCCTGCTGGTCTACGGCATGCGGGGCAACGTGTTCCGCTCCGAGGACCGCGGCCAGTCCTGGCAGGCCGTGCCGTTCGATTCGAAGAGCGCCATCAACGGCGGCACCGTCGGCGCCGACGGGCGGGTCGTGCTGGTGGGCAACAACGGGCTCGTGGCCACGAGCACCGACGGCGGACGCCGCTTCGAGCTCAGGGTCGTGCCCGAGGGGACGCCGCTGGCCAGGGCGGCCTACGCCAACGACGGATCGCTGGTCTATGTCGGTTACCTGGCCGCCGGCCGGATGACGACCGGACAGGCCGGAACGGACCGCGAGTAGGGTATCAGGAGACATCGTGCATAACACTGACCAGCTTCGTTCCGACGCCGCGGGCGGCTCCGCCGGGGCCGACGTCCATGGCGAGTTCCGCCCGGAGGAGTTCTCCAGCGGGTTCATCGGGCGCTTCGCCTACGCGACCTTCCGCCATCGCCTCCCCTTGCTGATCCTCGGCATCCTGCTGACGGTGGTGCTCGGCTATTCTGCGCTGGAGCTGCGGGTCAGCTCCGGGTTCGCGAAGATGATCCCGGTCAACCACGAGTACATGCAGACCTTCGCCGACTACAAGGCCGATTTCGGCGGCGCCGACAAGGTGCTGGTGGCGATCAAGGTGCGCGAAGGCGACATCTACCGCAAGGACGTCATCGACGTCGTCCGCGGCGTGACCGAGGAACTGTTCTACATCCGCGGCGTCGAGCGCAGCTCGCTGACCTCGCTGGTCACGCCCAACGTCCGCTACAACGAGGTGGTGGAGGAAGGCTTCAAGAGCGGCAACATCGTGCCGGCGGACTTCAGTGGCAAGCCGGAGGAACTGGAGCAGATCCGCCTCAACGTGCTCAAGTCGGACTGGGTCGGCCGCATCGTGTCGGCGGACATGACCGCCACCATGGTCGTGGCCACCCTGCAGGCGACCGACCCCGACACCGGCAAGCCGCTCGACCTGCGCGAGGTGGGCGACCGCCTGGAGGAGATCCGCGCCAAGTATGAGAACGAGCTGGTCACGGTGCACATCATCGGTTTCGCCAAGGCGACCGCGGACATTGCCGCGGGCGCTTCCAGCGTGCTGGTGTTCTTCGTCGTGGCCTTCTTCATCACCGCGATCCTGCTGTACTGGTATTCGGGCTCCCTGATGCTCACCAGCTGGGCGCTGATCGCGGCGCTGATCCCGGTGGTGTGGCTGCTCGGCATCCTGCCGCTGATCGGCATGGGGCTCGACCCGATGTCCATCCTCGTGCCCTTCCTGATCTTCGCGATCGGCGTCTCGCACGCCGTGCAGATGACCAATGCGTGGAAGCTGGAAACCCTGCGCGGCCACGACGGCGTGACGGCCTCGCGCAACTGCTTCCTGAAGCTGTTCATCCCGGGCGCCACCGCCTTGCTCGCGAACGCGCTCGGCTTCATGGTGATCGCGGTGGTCGATATCCAGATCGTGCGCGAGCTGGCCTACACTTCGACGATCGGCGCCACGGTGATGATCCTCACCAACAAGATCCTGCTGCCGATCCTGCTCTCGTACATGAAGTTCTCGGCGAAGACGGCCAGCAAGCTGCACGGCCACGAGACCGCCGGCTATGCGCTGTGGGAGCGCCTGGGCGTGCTCGCCACGCCGCGCGGCGCGGTGCTGCCGATCATCGTCGCGCTTGCGTTGACTGGCGTGGGCATCTGGAAGGTCGGCGACCTGAAGATCGGCGATCTGGGTAAGGGTGTTCCCGAGCTGCGCACTGATTCGCGCTACAACCAGGATGTTGAGACGATTACCAGCAGCTTCGCGATCGGTGTCGATCTGCTGCAGGTGATCGCTGAGGCAGATGGCGACGACTCGCCCTGCGTACAGCGCGAGGTGCAGGAAAAAATCGAGAAATTCGACTTCGAGATGCGCCAGACAGAAGGTGTGGCCGCAGTGCGCAGTCTGGCGTCCTTCATCCGCGCGGTGACGCAGGACTTCGCCGAGGGCTGGTATGCGTGGCGGATGCTGCCCGAATCGGTGCCGCAGATCGCCCAGGGCATCGGCATGGCGACGCGGCTCGGCAACGAGTACCGCAACTCGAAATGCACCGCGATGCCGATCTCGATCTACACCGCCGACCACCAGGCCACGACGATCAACCACATCGTCGAGCGCATCAAGGCCTTCAAGGCCGAGAACGATACCGAGTCGCTGCGCTTTCGCCTCGCCTCGGGCAACGTCGGCGTGATGGCGGCCACCAACGAAGTGGTGGAACGCTCGGACAAGTGGGTGAACTTCACCCTGTTCAGCTCGGTGGCGCTGCTGTGCCTGGTCACCTTCCGTTCGCTGCGCATCACGCTGTGCATCATCGTGCCGCTCGCCATCGTGACGCTGCTGTGCAACGCGACGATGGCGGCGCTGGGCATCGGCGTGAAGGTGAACACGCTGCCGGTGATCGCCATCGCGGTCGGCGTCGGCGTCGACTACGGCATCTACCTGTTCGAGCGCATCAAGCACGAGATGCATGAACGTGGGCACAGCCTGCAGGAAGCCTTCGTCCAGTCACTCAAGGAGCGAGGCACCGCCTCGGTGTTCACCGCGGTGACGATGACCGTGTCGGTCATGACCTGGGCCTTATCTACGCTCAAGTTCCAGGCTGACATGGGCATCCTGCTGGCGTTCATGTTCATGGTCAATCTGTTCGGCGCGATCCTGCTGATGCCCGCCATTGCGGCCTTCGTGGTCGGCAAGCAGCAGAAGGGGTGAGCGGGTGAATCTACCGAATCAGCATGGAGAACGGAAAATGCCTTTGAGTAGCCCCTCTGCTGCACTTTGTGAGGGCGCGGCGACGGTGCCGAGTGCCGAGCAGATCGCGGCCAGCAACATGGCGCGCTTCGCCGCTGCGATGGAGGCGCGCCATCAGCGCCGCTTCGACGACTACGAGTCGTTGCACCGCTGGTCCGTCGAGCAGCTCGACGAGTTCTGGAGCGGACTGTGGGATCACTGCGGTGTCGTCTCTCAGGCCAAGGGCGACGTCGTCCTCGAGCGCGGCGTCACGATGGAGCAGGGTCGCTGGTTTCCGCAGGCCCGGCTGAACTTTGCTGAGAACCTGCTGCGCCATCGCGGCGACGCGGACGCCCTGGTGTTCTGGGGCGAGGATCGCGTCAAGCGCCGCCTGTCGCGCGACCAACTGTTCGCCGCGGTGGCGCGGCTGGCCGCGGGGATGCGTGCGTGCGGGGTCAAGGCGGGCGACCGGGTTGCGGCCTTCATGCCGAATTCGCCAGACACCGTCATCGCCATGCTCGCCGCGAGCAGCATCGGCGCGATCTTCAGTTCCGCCTCGCCCGACTTCGGCCCGCAGGGCATCCTCGACCGCTTCGGGCAGATCGAGCCGGTGATGCTGTTTGCCACCGACGGCTACTACTACAACGGCAAGGCGCACGAATGCCTTTCCAAGCTCGGGGAGATAGTGGACTTGCTGCCGACGGTACGCACCGTCGTGGTCTGTCCATACCTGGGACTCGATCTGCCCATGGACGAAATCCGCAGCGCGGTCGCGCTGGACGCATTTACAGCACCGCATGCGGCGGTAGAGGAGATTGCATTCGAGCAGCTGCCGTTCGATCACCCGCTCTATATAGTGTTCTCCTCGGGTACCACAGGCGTGCCGAAATGCATTGTGCATCGCGCGGGCGGAGCGCTCTTGCTGCACCTCAAGGAACACCAGCTGCATGGAAACGTCCGCGAAGGTAGCAGGCTGTTCTACTTCGCCACATGCAGCTGGGTGATGTGGGACTGGTTGGCCTCCGGCCTGGCTTCCGGCGCCGCGCTGATGCTCTACGACGGCAGCCCCTTCGCGGCCGACAACCACATCCTGTTCGACTACATGCAGGCGGAGCGTTTCACCCACTTCGGCACCTCGGCGAAATTTCTCGAAGCTTGCGCCAAGTTTGACTTGGCACCGATGCACACGCACGACACCAGCAGCGTGGAGGTGCTGTTTTCGACCGGCAGCCCGCTTATGGCCGAGGGCTACGACTACGTCTATCGTGCCTTCAAGCCGGGTGTGCACATCTCGTCGATCTCCGGTGGCACCGACCTGCTCGGCGCCTTCGTCGGCGGCAACCCCGTGCTGCCGGTGTGGCGCGGCGAGATCCAGTGCAAGCAGTTGGGCATGGCGGTCGAGGTGTACGACGAGGACGGCCGCCCGGTGCGTGGCGAGAAGGGCGAGCTGGTGTGCACTGCGCCGTTTCCGACCCAGCCGCTGTATTTCTGGAACGATGCCGAGGGGCAAAAGTACCACGACGCCTACTTCTCGCGCTTCGAGGGCATCTGGTGCCATGGCGACTTCTGCGAGATCACCGCGCACGGCGGCTACATCATCTACGGGCGCTCGGATGCCACGCTCAATCCCGGCGGCGTGCGCATCGGCACCGCCGAGATCTACCGCCAGGTCGACCAGATCGAGGAAGTGGTCGAGTCGGCGGTGATCGGCCAGAGCTGGCCGCCGGAAAAGCCCACCGACGTGCGCGTGGTGCTCTTCGTTCGGTTGCGTGACGGGCTCGTACTGGACGAGGGACTGGCCGAACGCATCAAGCAGCAGATCCGCCGCAATACCACGCCGCGCCATGTGCCCGCCCGGGTCGTCCAGGTCGCCGACATCCCGCGCACCAAGAGCGGAAAGATCGTCGAACTGGCCATCCGCCAAGTGGTGCATGGCGAGGCGGTGAAGAATACCGGGGCGCTGGCCAATCCGGACGCCCTGGAGCAGTTCCGCGGCCGGGTCGAACTGACGTCCTGAACCGCCGTTAGGCGCCAACGATGACCGGGCAGAGAGCCGAGCCCGGCAGGAGACAAAGAGTGAAATACGAGTCGATTGATCTCGCGGTGAGCGACGGGGTGGCGCGTCTCACCCTAGACCAGGCGGAGATCGGCAACCCCTTCAACGAGCTGTTCTGCAATGACTGGCTGGCGGTGTCCGGCGAGCTCGCGGCGCGTCGCGACGTACGCGCGATTTTGCTGACTGCGAACGGCAAGTTCTTCAGCGTCGGCGGCGACATCCGCATGTTCGTCGACCAACTCGACGAACTGCCGGCGCGCATTCGCCAATGGACCGCCGCGCTGCACACTGGTTTGGCGCGCTTTGCGCGGCTGGATGCGCCGATGATCGCGGCGGTCCATGGCGTGGCGATGGGCGGAGCGGCGGCGCTGATCGGCAGTTGCGACGTCGTGTATGTAGGCCGCAGCGCGAGCATCGGCGCAGCCTATCCCGGCATCGGCTTCTCCTGCGACGCCGGCGCGTCGCGTTCGCTTGCTTCGCGCATGGGCCACGCTCGGGCGCGGCGCTTCCTGATCTGCGCGGAAACGCTGAACGCAGAGCAGGCGCTTGACTGCGGTCTCGCGGACTACGTCGTCGATGACGCCGAGCTCGCAGTCGCAGCCGAAGCCATGGCGCAGCAACTGGCCGCCGGGCCGACGCGCGCATTCGGCGAGGTCCGCCGGCTGTTCAACAAGGTATGGAGCCAGTCGCTGGAAGCGCAGCTCGAGGACGAAGCGCAGGCGCTCGCCGCGGTGGCGGGCAGCGCGGACGCCCGCGAAGGCATCCGTGCGTTCGCGGCGAAGCGCAGGCCCGGCTTCGTCGGCAGCTGAAGCGGCGGCGCGGTGAGACCGATTTCAATTCATCCAAAGGTGTGAACGATGTGGCTCCATGCTGACATTGCCTCCCTGGCAGACATTCCCCGCTACTACGCCCGCGTGGACGGCGAGCGCGTGGCCCTGATGAACGCACGGCGAAAGGAGACCTTCCGCGAGCTCGACCTGGTGTCGAGCCGGCTGGCGAACCTGATCGTCGACAGCGGTGCCGGCCCCGGCAGCGTGATCGCCTTCTTCGGCAAGAACTCGATCGAGTATTTCGAGGCGATGTTCGCCGCGAGCAAGGCCGGCTGCACCCTGCTGCCGCTCAACTGGCGCCTGTCGGCGGCCGAACTGGCGGCGGTGCTCGAGGATGCGGCGCCCCGGCTGATCCTGGTCGACGCCGAGTACTGTGGGCTGATGCAGAAGGTGCGCGAGCTCGGCGCGCCCGCGGCCACGACCATCGCCTTCGACTCGACCAGCGGTGAGGAAACCGAGCTGAGCCGCCGGCTGGCCGATTGCAGCGAAGTCGATCCGGCGTTGCCGGTGCGCCCGGAAGACACCGCGCTGCTGCTCTATACCTCGGGGACCACCGGGCAGCCCAAGGGGGTGCAGCTGACCCACGGCGGGATCAACTTCATGCGCCTGTGCGAGCACCTGGAGAGCGCCTTCAGCTGGCAGCCCGACGACGTGATGATGTTCATCATGCCGAACTTCCACCTCGTCGGCACCGGCCTGTCGCTGCAGGGGCTCTACAACGGCGTGCCGCTGACCATCCTGCCCGGGCTCGACGTGCCGAACCTGCTGGCGACGATCCGGCGCGACAGGCCGACGATCTGCTGCCTGGTGCCGACGGCGATCCAGATGATCCTCGACCATCCCGACGCGGCCACGACGGATTTCTCGTCGCTGCGGCTGGTGATGTACGCCGGCTCGCCGATCACCGCGTCGCTGCTCAAGCGCGCGATGGTGACGATGGGCTGCGATTTCATGCAGTTCTACGGCGCGACCGAGACCTGCGGCGCGGTGACGCTGCTGCGCCCCGAACAGCACGACCTCGCCGACGAGAGCAAGCTGAAGGCCTGCGGCACGCCGGTTCCGCTGGTCGAGCTCAAGGTGCTCAGCGCCGCGGGCGACGACGTGCCCGACGGCGAGATCGGCGAATTCGTGGTGCGCTCGCCGGCGATGTTCAAGGGCTATCTGAACAAGCCTTCGATGACCGAGGCGGTGCTCTCCGGCGGCTGGTACCGCACCGGCGACGCCGGCTACCGTGGCAAGGACGGCCTGTTCTACCTGGTCGACCGCACCAAGGACATGATCATCTCGGGCGGCGAGAACGTCTATTCCACCGAGGTGGAACAGGTGCTCAGCAAGCACCCGGCGGTGTCGCAGGTCGCGGTGATCGGCCTGCCCGACGAGCGCTGGGGCGAGCGCGTGACCGCGATCGTGGTGCCGGCCGAAGGCGCCGCGCTCAGCGCGGACGAACTGATCGCCCACTGCCGCCAGCTGATCGCCGCCTACAAGGCGCCCAAGCAGGTGATCTTCGCCGACAAGCTGCCGATGACGCCGACCGGCAAGATCCTCAAGACCGCGCTGCGCAAGCAGTTCGGCGAGCCGGAGGCGGCCCGGGGTTGAGGCCGGCGGGGGCGCCGGGCGAGCAGGGGCCGCCGGCGCTGCCGCCGGCTTTCAACGCATTCCCCGCAGCCCCCGTAGGTTGTGCCGAAAGGCACAACTGTGCGGCGGTGGGTGTGCTCGACGGCCGGGCGTTGTGCCTCGCCTGCGCTCGGCACAACCTACGGCTCGGCCGTGCGGTGGTGGGGGTGTTCGACGGCCGGGCGTTGTGCCTCGCTTGCGCTCGGCACAACCTACCGCTCGGCCGTGCGGTGGCGGTGTGCTCGACGGCCGGGTGTTGTGCCTTGCTTGCGCTCGGCACAACCTACCGCTCGGCTGTGCGGTGGCGGTGTGCTCGACGGCCGGGTGTTGTGCCTCGCGTGCGCTCGGCACAACCTACGGCTCGGCTGTGCGGTGGTGGTGTGCTCGATGGCCTGGCGTTGTGCCTCGCTTGCGCTCGGCACAACCTACGGCTCGGCACAATCCGCCGTTCCCGTAGGTTGTGCCGTCAGGCACAACGCACAGGTGGTTCACACAGCCCGTAGGTTGTGCCGCCAGGCACAACAACCGCCAATCTTCATCCCGCCTTCAGCCCATCCGTTTCTTCCCCCATGCACCAGTCCGCCGGATAAATCCCGGCCTGTACGAAGCGGGCGAAGCTCGAATACGGCCACTCGTCCGGGCGGGTGGCGAGTCCGTGCCTGACCGGGTTCCAGTGGATGTAGTCGCAGTGCCGCGCGAAGTCCACGTCGTCGCGGATGCGGTGCTCCCAGAAACGCCGCTGCCATACGCAGCGCTCGCGGCGGGAAGGGGAGCCGCGAAGCGATTTTGCGGCTGGCGGCAGGCTGCGGGTGAAGCTGCCCTTGATGCGGTTCCAGCGCGTGGAGAAATCCGCGTCGCCGTCGGGCAGCGTCCAGATGCAGTGCAGGTGGTCGGGCAGCAGCACCAGCGCGTCGATGCGATAGGGCGCGACGGTTCTGGTGTGGGCGAATGCGGCGCGCAGGCGTGCGACGTTGGCCGGATCGGCGAACAGAGGACGCCGCCGCCAGGTGACGAGGGTGAAGAACCAGGTGGCGCCGGGGCTGCGGTCACGACGGTAACGCATGCCTTCATTATATGTTGAATGAGTTTTGAGTGGCGGGGTGCAGCGCCTTGGCGGGTATGGCCGCGGTGGCACGTCTGACGGCCGGGCGTTGTGCCTCGCCTGCGCTCGGCACAACCTGCCGCTCGGCTGTGCGGTGGTAGTGTGCTCGATGGCCGGGTGTTGTGCCTCGCTTGCGCTCGGCACAACCTACGCCGCCGTTCTCGTAGGTTGTGCCGGCAGGCACAACACTCGTCCAGCCCGGTGACTAGCAGCGAGACCAGCCGGTAGGCGTTGTACGGCACGTACAGCTCGCGCTTGCCGACGAGCTTCCTGTCATAGCACTCGAGCGAGCCGTTGAAGCCGCTGCCGTCGTGCCTGGCCGTTGGTTGCCGCACGCGCTCATTCGGCCGATCCTGCGCTGCAGATGCTTGAACATTGCTCCCCCGCCGAATTTTCTTCGCTTGCGGCAAGTAGCGTGAGCCGATGGCGGCTGCGCGGCCGTTCTCTTCGGACTTCATCCGGCCGGCATCGATCCGAATGGCAGGGCAGATTGCCTGGACGCGCTGCAAGCCGACCGCCAGGGCCGATACGGTTCAGTCAAGCAGATCGCATCGTAGGCTTGCTCCCTCCCCCCTCGCGGGACCCGCCGTATTGCTCCTAGCCGGGCAGCCTTGGTCCTGTGTCATGGCTCAGTCGTGGGGTAGGGCCGAGAGAAACGGGTGAAGTAACTCGAGCGACGTAAACTGACATGACATATGCTCTGTTTTGGTAATTGAACGTGCCTATCAGATCGCAAATTAAAACGGTTGACTTAAATAATCCTCGAGACGTAGAGTAAGCCATGAGTACGGAAAACACACCAATCGATGAAGCCGCGGATCCCATGGGTCTTCAGCAACCCCTTGGGAAGACAGAGCGCACCAAGCTCGCCTTGATGCTTGCGGCGGAGCGGCTGTTCGGTGATCTGGGAATCGATGCCGTCGGCTTGCGGGCCGTCAGCGAGGCTGCGGGCCAGAAGAACAACAACGCGGTCCAGTACCACTTCGGCGACAAGATGAACTTGCTCACCTCGATCTTCGAGTTCCGTGAAGGATTGTTTCAGCCCCTGCGCCAGCAGATGCTGGAGCAGGCGGAAGCGCAGGGGAGACTGGGCGATCTGCGCGGGCTCCTGCGGGTCTGCTTCGAACCGAACTTCCGCCTGTATCGGGATCAGCAGGGAATCAGCTATCTCAAGTTGCACGTGGCGTATCTGGCCACGCACCGGCCGCGCGGGGTACGGCATCCGGTGGATTACGACTCGCCAAACACCGTCATCTTCCGCCGCGCGATCGCATTGCTCGGGCAACGGCTTGCGTTCCTCGGCGAGCGTCGTTTCTGGCTGCGCCTGGAAAGCGCGGGAGCGATGTTCCTCAGTGCCTTGATCCAGCACTCCGCGCGCACGGAGGAGCGGAATCTGCCGGCCGACGAGTTGTTCGAGGACGTCATCGAAATGATGGCTGCTGCGCTCTCCGCGCCCCCTGGCCACCATTCCGGTACCGACTGAAGCGTTCCATCACTCAAACACACCCCTTCCTGTGCAGAAGGGGATTCACTGGAGGCAGACATATGCAACATGCAGCAGCGTCACGCTACATCATTCCTTTCGATGTGCCGGCCGGCACCGACCTGGCCGTGGTCGGGGGCAAAGGGGCCAATCTCGGCAGGCTGACGCAGGCGGGATTCGATGTGCCCGCGGGGTTCGTGGTCGGCACCGATGCGTACAAGTCGCATATCGAAAACCTCAAGGACAGGATCTCCGACGCCCTGTCCTCGATCAGCTACGCGGATGCAGATGCGCTGGAGGAGTCGGTTCAGCGCATCCGTAGCTGGATCGTCGAGGTCGACATGCCGGTGGCCATCGCCAACGAGATCGTCGCCGGGTACGCCGGTCTCGGCGACCGGATCTTCGTGGCAGTGCGTTCCTCGGGGACCGCCGAAGACCTCGAGGGCGCCTCGTTTGCCGGCCTGCACGACACCTACCTGGACATCCGCGGGCGGGATTGCCTGATCGATGCGGTGAAGCGCTGCTGGGCGAGCCTGTGGACCGCACGCGCCGTGTCCTATCGCAAGACCCAGGGTTTCGACCAGTTTCCCTCGATCGCCGTGGTCATCCAGACCATGGTGGCGTCCGAGGTGTCCGGCGTGATGTTCACCGGCAATCCGATCAACACCGCCACCGACCAGATCCTGATCAATGCGAGTTGGGGGCTGGGTGAGGCGATCGTGTCGGGCATCGTCACCCCGGACGAGTACATTGTGCGCCACAAGACGCTCAAGGTGCTCGAGCGCACCCTCGGCAGCAAGCTGGTGATGACCGTGCGCAATCCGGACACCGGCGTCGGCACCGTGGAGCGCCACGTCGAGGAAGCCCGGGCCCGGGCTTTCACTTTCGACGACGAGCAAGTTGCCGAGCTTGCCGACCTCGGACGTCGCATTCAGGCCGCCTACGATGATCTGCCGCAAGACATCGAATGGGCCTATGCCGGAGGCAGGTTCTATGTACTGCAGGCGCGCCCGATCACCGGCGTCGAGTTCTCCTGGGATGCCGATGTCACCGAAAGTGTCCAGGGCAATGACGAGGCCACGCCGCATGACACCATCTGGTCGCGCACCTTCCCCGAGGAGATGTGGACCGGCGCGATCTCCCCGCTGATGTTCTCGTGGCGTTGCTGGGGGCTCAACCAGTGCCACAGTCTCGGCGTTCACACCTTCGGCTTTCCGGAGCTGGATTACACGACGGAGCGCCTGTGGATCTATCACAAGGGCGTCTCGTACTACAACTGCAAGAATGATCTGGAGCTGATCAAGGCCGCCGTGCCGCCCCAGTTGCGTGCCGGCATGCTGGACAAGATCCCGAAGGACTGGCACGACGAGGCGCTCGAGGCATCCTTCGACTGGGACCGCTACATCGAGATGTTCCTGAAGGTGGAAGCGAACCGTCCGGACATGGGATACAACTGGTGGAAGGCAATCCGCGACGACTTCATCGACAACAGGGACTACCGCGAGGCGACGTGTCCGCGTTCGCGCAGTGAGTACGGCGCGATGTCCGATGGTGAGCTCAAACAGTTCATCGCGGATGTGGTGAGGCTCGAGATCTCGTCCTACGATCCGCCGTGGAACGGCCTGTTGTGGTACATGCGCGAGGCCCTGGGGTGGATCGCCTGGATCAGCGAGAACTGGTACGACGGTGGCCGTGCCAACATCTTCATGGACCTGGTGACCGGCACACGCAATCCGACCGTCACCTCCGAGGACAACTTCGCCGTGTGGGAACTGGCGGACATGATCCACCGCTCGCCGGAGCTGAAGTCCCTGCTTGCCAAGTACCCCGACACGCGCTTCTTCGACTACCTCGATCAGTGCATCGACGGGCCGGCCTTCCGTGCCAAGTACGCCGAGCACGTGCGCCTGCGTGGCCACCGCGGGCATCCCGACCGTGACATCTATTTCCACCGCCGGGCGGATGATCCGATGGTCGATCTGCGCCTCATCCCTGCGCTGATGGGTACGCCCGATCCGCGCTTCCAGGAACATCGCATGCGCGATCGCCTGGAAGAAACGATCACCCATGTTCATGACAATCTGCGCGCGCAGCCCGTACTCGGTGTTTTCAAGGCCAAGCTGTTCAAGTTCCTGATCGACTTCGCGCATCACAGCATCGAATACCGCGACAACGAGCGCGAGGTGATGGATTGGTCCACCTATGCCATCAAGCTCGCCTTCGAGGACGTGGGTCGCCGCTGCGTCGAGCGTGGCCGTCTGGCGGAGATGCGCGAGTGCTACTTCCTGACCATGGAAGAACTGTACGGCGTGCTCGACGGCACGGCCAACATGAAACTGTGCCGCGCCAAGATCGAGGTACGCCGCAGGAACTTCGACAAGGTCAACAGCAAGGCAGCCCACCCGGCGCCGTACCTGCAGTTCGGCCGTCCGGCACCGATCGACCAGCCGGAGATCTCCGGCGATGGCGTGCTGCGCGGCAAGACCACCAGCGTCGGCAAGGTCACCGGTGTCGCACGGGTGGTGCATGAGCTGTCGCAGATCGGGCGGGTGAAGCAGGGCGACATCCTGATCGTACATGCCACGGATCCTGGCTGGACCTCGGTCTTCATGCTCATCAAGGGCATCGTTCTCGAAACCGGCGGGCTCATCAGCCACGGTGCGCTGCTCGCCCGCGAGTACGGGCTGCCCGGCGTGCAGATCGAGGGGGCGCTGCAACTCGTTCCGGACGGGGCGACGATCACGCTGGACGGCGACAACGGCCTCGTGGTCATTCATGACGAGACCGAAGAAACGGAGGAAATCAGGTAGGCGGCCTGATCGATGGCAGGCGGGAGACAGCACGAGTGCCATTCGCCATGCCTTCAGGATCAAAAATTTTTTCATCTAACAGTATGGTAGGTGACGATATGTCAAAGGACTAGTGAAGTCGTGGCCGGGGCTTTCGAAGCAAGCACCCTGGCCGCGGCCACGAGTTCGCGCGAGATGAAGATAGATGGCAACACGAATGCACCAATGAGGAGCGCGCTGCACGGAAGTGGAAAGTGTTTCTGGTTCCGTGTGCGCCCTTGAATAACAGGAAGGGGACAAATCATGAGAACGAGCAATTGGCACCGCGCCAGGCGTACACGCAGCTTCGTGGTTAGTGCATTACCGGCAACGGCGATGTTGGCTGCAGCCGCCGCCCACGCGTTTTCCTTCGACACACCCCCCGACTGGAGCGTCAATCTGGACAACTCGCTCCAGTACACGGTCGGTCAACGAATGCAGGACCGCAACCACAAGATCGGCAATCATCCGTTCTTCGCCCAAGGGGAATACAAGTTCGACAAGGGCGACCTGGTCACCAATCGAATCCAGGATCTGATCGAGTTTCAAGCCGTCTACCAGAACCGAATGGGGGTACGCGTTTCCGGTTCCATCTGGAAGGATTTCGCCTACGACGACAAGGTCAAGACCAACCCGAATCCCGCGTTCTCGACCTTCCTTTCGTATCCGGGAGGACGCTATTCGAGCGACACCAAGCGCTATCACATCGAGGGCGGCGAACTGCTCGATGCCTTCGTGTTCAACAATACCCAGGTGGGTGATTACCCGGTCTATCTCAAGGCGGGGAGGCTGACCCAGTTCTGGGGCAACGCGTTCTTCTTCGGATTCTCGAACATCGCGTATTCGCAATCTCCGGTCGATTACATCAAAGGATTCTCGCAGCCAGGCTCGGAGGTCAAGGAGCTGTTTCTGCCCCGCACACAAGTACTCGCGCAGACCGAGCTGTCGCCGGAACTGTCGATCGCCGCGCAGTATTTCTTCGAATTCGACGGCAACCGCTATCCTGAAGGCGGCACCTTCCTCGGGCCGTTCGACATCCTGTATCGGGGGCCGACGAGTGGCGGGGCGCTCGCCGGTGCGCTCGGCGGGCCGGTCTCCGCGGGCCACGACGATAAGCCGAAAGGCAACAACCAGAACTTCGGTGTGAAAGTCGCCTGGTCGCCCGAGTGGGCCGGCGGCGATCTCGGCTTCTACTACCGGCAACTCGACGAGGTCCATCCCTGGGCGCTTGCCGATATCTCGTCTACCGGCGGCGGGCGGTTGCACTTGTCCTACGCGCAGAAGGTCAAGCTGCTCGGGATCAGCTACGAGCGTAGTTTCGGCTTGCTCAGCACCGGCTTCGAGGCCTCCTACCGCAAGGATACGGCGCTCAACAGCGCGCTGACCAACGGAATCCCGGGCGTGCCGACCACTGAGGGGGCCACCGGCGATATCGTCAACCTGATCGCGAACGCCTTCGTGCAACTCGGTACGACGCCCTTCTACGACACGGGCATTCTGATCGCCGAGTTGAGCTACACGCATCTTGCGCGGGTGACCGGCAACAAGTCGATGTTCAACGGGGTCGGCCACGCGGCGTGTCGCGATAGCGTCAACTCGGCGTTGGCTGGCGACAAGTGGGATGGTTGCGCGACGAAAAACGCGCTCGCGTTCGCGGCGCTCTTCGAGCCGCAGTGGCTGCAGGTATTCCCGAGTGTCGACCTCAGCATGCCCGTTTCCTATACGAGAGGCCTGTACGGCAATGCCGCCTATGCCGCCGGCTCGTTCTATGCCCAAGGCGCGCAGCTCTATTCGATCGGTCTCAAGGCGACCTACAAGAGCAAGCACTCGGTTGCGCTGCAATACAACGGCTACAAGTACAAGTCGGGCGACACGATCGACGTTCCGGGACTCGGTGAGTCCTACGCGGGTTTCGGCGGAAACGGCGCAGTTGCGCTGAACGACAAGGGTTGGCTGCAGCTGACCCTCAAGACTTCGTTCTAACTACTACAACGAGGAGACACCATGAACGCTAAAGCGAGGCATTTCCTTGCGCTGTTCGCTGCCGGTACGTGCGCCCTGGGCGCCTCATCCGTGTCGGCGGCCGTCAGTGCTGAAGAAGCGAAGCAACTGGGCACCACGCTGACCGAATTCGGCGCGGAGAAGGCAGCCAGCAAGGACGGTTCGATTCCAGGCTACGCCGGCGGTCTGGAGAAGGTTGCGGGATACGATCCCAAGACCATGTCGCAGTACATCGACCCGTACAAGGATGAAAAGCCGCTGTATTCGATCGATGCCAGCAACATGACGAAATACGAGGCCGGGTTGACGGAGGGGGCGAAGGCCCTGATGAAGCAGTATCCGAGCTTCCGGATCGACGTGTATCCGAGCCATCGCAGCTTCCGCTACCCCGATTGGGTATTGCAGAACACGGTCAAGAACGCCACCACGGCCAGACTGACCGGCGACGTCGAGGGCGACGCACTGTCGGGGGCGGCCGAGGATGGCCTGCCCTTCGCAGGCATTCCGTTCCCCATCCCGAAGACCGGTTATGAGGTGCTCTGGAACCAAACGGCCCGCTATTCCGCCGCGGTGAGCCACAACATTGGAAAGGGTTACCTGATGGACACTGCCGGCAGCGTCACGACGCTGGCCACGGTGAATTCCTACTTCGTGCATCCGTGGTACGACACGAAAGGCACGCTGCGCAAACAAACCTTCGATGCACTATTCGGCTTTTCCGCGACACTGACCGCACCGCCGTCGTCGGCCGGCACCGTGTTCCTCAACTACTACACCGCCAATGCGGCGGAAGGCGGGCAGAAGGTCTGGTTCTACACGCCGGGCCAGCGCCGCGTGCGCCTGGCGCCGGAGTTCAGCTATGACGTTCCGATCGCCAGCTACGGTGGCGTGACGGTGTGGGACGACATCTACGGTTATCTCGGGCGCATGGATCGTTTTGACTACAAGATCGTGGGCAAGAAAGAGATGATCGTTCCGTACAACGCGTTCGGGCCCACGAACACGCTGGAAACGAAGGACATTCTCGGGACGAAGCACGTCAATCCTGACGCGGTACGCTGGGAAAAACACCGGGTCTGGGTGGTGGACGGCGTTCGCAAGGAGGGGGCGAGGCACGCCTACAGCCGTCGCACCTTCTACGTGGATGAAGACTGCTGGTGCATCGTTGCCTCCGAAGCCTACGACAACGGCGGGGCGCTTTGGCGGGTGAACCTCTACTACAGCTTCCCCACCTATGACACCGGTGGTTTCAATACGGAGACCTGGAGCACCAACGACCTGATCAAGGGCAACTACTTCATCCTCAATACCGGGCATCGGGAACCGGGCAACTCGATTCGCAGCTACGAGACCGCGGAGGGGCTGCCGGTCAGGCTGACGCCCCAGGCGGTGGCCGCCGGCGGCGTCCGCTAGCAGTGGAGGCGGCGGCCGGCAACGAGCCGGCC
>NZ_ATJV01000064.1 GCF_000443165.1 Thauera terpenica 58Eu
GAATGACGGCGATCGCTGTGGGCGTGGCGATTGCCATAGGTGCGGGGTACTGGATTGCGCACCTGCAAAATGCTGGAAATCCAGTTCCGCTGATCACCGAAAGCCAGGCGCAAAGCGATAGCGCAGCCCCGGCCGACGGCGAACGCAAGATCCTCTACTACCGCAACCCGATGGGCCTGCCCGACACCTCGCCGGTGCCGAAGAAGGACTCGATGGGCATGGACTACATCCCGGTCTATGCCGACGACCAGCCCGACGACAGCGGCACGGTGGTGGTGAGTCCGGCGCGCATCCAGACCCTGGGGGTGAAGACCGCAGAGGTTGAGCTGCGCGCCGTGGATGCGGCGGTGCGCGCCAGCGGCCGGATCGAGCTCGACGAGCGCAGGCAGGTGGTGGTGGCGCCGCGCTTCGAGGGCTGGATCGAGCGCCTGCATGTGAATGCGGTCGGCGACCCGGTGAAGAAGGGCCAGCCGCTGTTCACCGCCTACAGTCCAGAGCTGCAATCCACTGGCGAGGAGTTGCGCATTGCCGAGCGTCTGGCCAGCCAGAGCGCGGCCCATGATGCGCTGGCGAGCGAATCCGCCCGCCGCCTGGCCGAGGCGACGCGCGCGCGCCTGCGCAACCTGCAGGTCGCCGGCCAGGCCGGTGCGCGCCAGGTGTTCCACGCCCCGGCGAGCGGCGTGGTGCTGGAGAAGGAGGCCATCGAAGGCGGACGCTTTATGCCGGGAGACGCACTGTTCCGCATCGCCGACCTGTCGAAGGTGTGGATCATTGCTGATGTGTATGAACAGGATCTCGCTCGCGTGCAGGTCGGTCAGAGCGCGCAGGTGGCGCTCGAGGCCTATCCCGGTCGCAGCTTCGCGGCGCGAGTCGATTATCTCTATCCGACGCTGGACGCCGCGACGCGCAGCACCCGCGTGCGCCTGGAACTGGACAACCCGGAGGGCCTGTTGCGCCCAGGCATGTTCGCCCAGATCGCGCTGGCGGCAGGTGATGCCACCCCGAGGGTCGCCGTGCCGAGCTCGGCGATCATCGACGATGGCGAACGGCGGGTCGTGCTGATTGCGCTCGGCGAAGGGCGCTTCAAGCCGCAGCCGGTGAAGCTGGGCGAGCGCGGCCGCGAGGTGGTCGAGGTGCTCGACGGCGTGGCGGCGGGCGATCGCGTGGTGGTTTCGGCCAACTTCCTGATCGACTCGGAAAGCCAGCTCAAGGCGGCACTCTCCAACCTTGTCGAGCCCGATGCCGGCGATCAGCCCCAAGCGAGCCCGACCCGTTACGAAGCGCAAGGGACGTTCGATGCACTCGACGCCGAAGGCGGCAGCGTGACGATGACGCATGGCGAGATCCCGGCCCTCCAGTGGCCGGCGATGACCATGGACTTCATGATTGCCGATCCGGCGCTGGTGAAGAGCATCGCCCCAGGCTCGCCGGTGCGGTTCGTCTTCGAGGCGGGTGAGCCAGGCGAGTACATCATCACCGGGATCGAGCCGGTTGCAGGCACTGCGCCTGCACCGAGCGCCGGCGGTCACGGGGGGCACTGAGATGCATGCCCCTGTGACAGACTCTTCGAACGTCGTGCCAACCGACGCGGCAGCCAGACCGGCAGCACCCGGCCTGCTCGACCGCGTCATCGACTGGTCGGCGCGCAACGTCTTCCTGGTACTGCTGGCCACGCTGTTCCTGATCGGGGGTGGCGTGTATGCGGTCAAGCACACGCCGCTCGACGCGCTGCCCGACCTGTCCGACGTGCAGGTGATCGTCTACACCGACTACCCCGGGCAGGCGCCGCAGGTGGTCGAGGACCAGGTCACCTATCCGCTCACCACCTCGATGCTGGCGGTGCCGCGCGCGAAGGTGGTGCGCGGCTTCTCGATGTTCGGCGCGTCCTATGTGTATGTGATCTTCGAGGACGGCACCGACATCTACTGGGCACGCTCGCGCGTGCTGGAGTACCTGAGTACCGCAGCGAGCCGCCTGCCGCAGGGCGTGGCGCCGCAGATCGGGCCGGACGCCACCGGCGTGGGCTGGGTCTATCAATATGCGGTTCTGGGCAAGGACATGAGCCTGGCCGACACGCGCAGCCTGCAGGACTGGTACGTGCGCTACCAGCTCACCAAGGCGCAGGGCGTGTCCGAGGTCGCCAGCATCGGCGGCTTCGTGCGCGAGTACCAGGTCACCGTCGATCCGCTGCGCCTCGCCGGCTACGGCATCACGCTCGATGCGGTGACGCAGGCGATCCGCGCCTCCAACCGCGACGTCGGCGGCCGGGTGGTGGAGCTCGCCGAGAAGGAATACATGGTGCGCGGCCGGGGTTACCTGCAAAGCGTGCAGGACATCGCCGACATCGTGCTCAAGGCCGAGCGCGGCACGCCGGTGCGCGTAGGCGACGTGGCCCGCGTCGAGCTGGTGCCGGCCGAGCGGCGCGGCATTGCCGAGCTGAACGGCGAGGGCGAGGTGGCCTCGGGCATCGTGATGGCGCGCTTCGGCCAGAACGCACTCGACGTGATCGCCAACGTCAAGGCCAAGATCGCCGAGATCGCCCCCGGCCTGCCGACGGGCGCGGAGATCGTGCCGGTCTATGACCGCTCGGAACTGATCGAGCGCGCCATCGGCAACCTCAAATGGACGCTGCTCGAGGAGAGCCTGATCGTCGCCGCCGTGTGCATCGTCTTTCTGCTCCATGTGCGCAGCGCGCTGGTGGCGATCATTACGCTGCCACTGGGCATCCTGTTCGCCTTCATCGCCATGCGTTCGCTCGGCCTCGGCTCCAACATCATGAGCCTGGGCGGCATCGCGATTGCGATCGGGGCGATGGTCGATGCCGCGATCGTGATGATCGAGAACGCGCACAAGCACATCGAGCGCCTGCCCGCAGGTGCGACCCAGACGGAGCGCGGCGCTGCGATCGTGCTCGCCTGCAAGGAGGTCGGACCGCCGCTGTTCTTCTCGCTGCTGATCATCACCGTGTCCTTCCTGCCGGTGTTCGTGCTCGAGGGGCAGGAGGGGCGCCTGTTCTCGCCGCTCGCCTTCACCAAGACCTTCGCCATGGCCGGCGCCGCGCTGCTGTCGGTGACCCTGGTGCCGGTGCTGATGCTGTTCTTCGTGCGCGGGCGCATCCTGCCCGAGGCGAAGAACCCGGTTAACCGGCTGCTGATCTGGCTGTACCGGCCGATCATCAAGGGCGTGCTGCGCTTCAAGGTCCTCACGCTCGTGCTCGCCGTGCTGGCGATGGCCGCCACGATCGTCCCCGCGCGCCAGATCGGCTCGGAGTTCATGCCGACCCTCAACGAGGGCACGCTGTTCTACATGCCGGCGGCGCTGCCCGGCATGTCGGTCACCGAGGCGGGGCGCCTGCTCGCCACCACCAACCGCATCATCAAGACCTTCCCCGAGGTGGAATCTGTCTATGGCAAGGCGGGGCGCGCCAACACCGCGACCGATCCGGCGCCGCTCGAGATGTTCGAGACCGTCATCAACCTCAAGCCCCAGGACCAGTGGCGACCGGGCATGACCACCGACACGCTGATCGCCGAGATGGACGCCGCGCTCAAGTTCCCCGGCCTGGCCAACTCGTGGACCATGCCGATCAAGGCCCGCATCGACATGCTCAGCACCGGCATCCGCACCCCGGTGGGGGTCAAGGTGTTCGGCAAGGACCTGGAGACGCTGGAGAAGGTGGCACAGGCGGTGGAAGCCGCCGTGCGCAAGGTGCCGGGCGCGAGCAGCGCCTACGCCGAGCGCGTGGCCGGCGGCTACTACGTGGACATCGTGCCGCGCCGCGACCAGCTCGCGCGCTACGGGCTCACCATCGACAGCGTGCAGGACGTGATCGCCACCGGGCTCGGCGGCGAGATGGTGACGACCACGGTCGAGGGCCTGGAGCGCTACGGCGTGTCGGTGCGCTACGCGCGCGGCCTGCGCGACGACCCGGTGCGGCTCGCGTCCGACGTCTATGTGCCGACGATGAACGGCCCGATCCCGCTCGGCCAGGTGGCCGAGGTCAAACTGACGCGCGGCGCACCCGCCATCCGCACCGAGAACGCGCTGCTGGCGGCCTATGTGTATGTCGACACGCGCGAGGCCGACCTCGGCGCCTTCGTCAAGCGCGCGCAGCAGGCGGTGGCCGAGGAGGTCGAGTTCCCGCAGGGCTATTACGCCACCTGGAGCGGCCAGTTCGAGAACATGGAGCGTGCCAAGGAGAAGATGAAGATCGTGGTGCCGGTGACGCTGGCGCTCATCTTCGTGCTGCTCTACCTGAACTTCCGGCGCCTGACCGAGACCCTGATCGTGATGCTGTCGGTGCCCTTCGCGCTGGTCGGCGGGGTGTGGCTGATGTGGTGGCTGGGCTACCAGATGAGCGTGGCGGTGGCGGTGGGCTTCATCGCGTTGGCAGGGGTGGCGGCGGAGACCGGCGTGATCATGCTGATCTACCTGGACCACGCTTGGCGCGAGGTGCAGGCGCGCTGCCAGGCCGAGGGCCGCGAGGCCGGCATCGCCGAACTGTACGAGGCAATCATGGAAGGCGCGGTCGAGCGTGTGCGCCCGAAGATGATGACCGTGGTCGCGATCATGGCGGGCCTGCTGCCGATCATGTGGAGCACCGGCACGGGCAGCGAGGTGATGAGCCGCATCGCCGCGCCGATGGTCGGCGGCATGGTGTCCTCGACGGTGCTGACGTTGGCGGTGATTCCAGCGCTGTATTCGCTGGTCAAGCAGTGGGAGTTGCGCCGCAGCGCCAAGACAGCACCCGCGCAGGCGCTGGTCACGGTGTCGAATTTGTAATGCACCGGTCAGCGGCGCGACAGCATCGGGGGCGTAGCCTGTTTCCAAGGCCCCGTTCCCGAGGCTGCCGCTGAACGTGACGAGGAGCAGTGCGATGCTTGCGTGGCTGAAATCCCTCTGGCAATCCTTCAGGAATTGGTGTCGCGAGAACGAGCGAGCCCACCGGGATGCCCCGCTCTCGCCGTGCTGCTCGAAGCCGCCCGCAGCCGTTCGCCATTCGCCGACCCGCAAGGTATGAAGCCATGAACACAAAGCCTGCTCATGATCCTGGACTCCCTCGATCTGTCGCTTGGTATCGCTCCCCCGGCGTCATCGCCGGCCTGATGCTGGCGGCGATCGCACTGTTCTTCCTGTTGCGCGAACACTGGGCGCATGTGTCGGGCAACTGGGTGTATCTGATCCTGTTGCTGTGTCCCCTGATGCACCTGTTTGGCCATGGAGGACATCACGGCGGGCACCGCAGCAACGACACCGATTCGGAGAAGCGCTGAGATGTCGATGACAGGGGCGTGCCTTGGCCGTGGCGTCGTCATCGCGGCGCTTTCGGGCGTCTTGATTTCGAGCGCAGCGGCGCAAGGCTGGAAGATCCCGCAGCCCTCTCCGGGGCTGATGCCCAATCCGGCGCAAGGAAAGGGACTCTACGCACAGCACTGTGCCGCTTGCCATGGGACCGACCTCAAGGGCTCGGACAAGGGGCCGCCCATGCTCCATAAGGTCTACGAACCCAGTCATCACGCCGATATCGCCTTTCAGTTGGCGGTAGCGAACGGTGTGCGCGCCCACCACTGGCAGTTCGGCGACATGGCACCTGTTCCCGGCCTGACGTCGGACGAGGTCGCTCATGTCACGGCATTCATCCGTGGTGAACAGCGCAAGGTCGGCATTCGATAACAACAATCGCCGGGGAGAGGCATCATGACCCACGAGCATTCGCAGGGCGGCCATTCTGGCCACATTCATCGCCACGATCATGCATCACCAGGCCAGGATACCGATCCGGTCTGCGGCATGACCGTCAAGCCCGACTCTCCGTATCGGGTCATTCACGCCGGACACGAATACCGGTTCTGCAGTGCGAAGTGCCAAGGCAAGTTCGAGACTGATCCGGCGCGGTATCTGGCACCGGAGACAAGTCAGCCTTCAACGGAACCCGCACCGGTGCCCGGCACGGAGTACACCTGCCCGATGCATCCGGAGATCCGCCAGATTGGACCGGGCACCTGCCCGAAATGCGGTATGACACTCGAGCCGGTGATGCCGGGTCTTGAGGATGAGGACAATCCCGAGCTCGTCGATTTCCGCCGCCGCTTCTGGTGGACGCTGCCGCTGACGGTGATCGTCACCGCGATCGCCATGTCCGGTGGCGTCTTCGATCCGATGCTGGGTGCGGCGCGCCCCTGGGTCGAGCTGGCCCTGGCGACACCGGTCGTGCTCTGGTCCGGTTGGCCGTTCTTCGTGCGCTGCGCGCAGTCGATCGGCAACCGCAGCCCGAACATGTGGACGCTGATTGGACTGGGAGTTGGGGCGGCCTATCTATATAGCGTCGTCGCTACGGTTGCGCCCGAAGTGTTTCCGGCCTCTTTCCGCATGGGCGAACACGTGGCGGTGTATTTCGAGGCAGCAGCGGTGATCATCTCGCTGACGCTGCTCGGCCAGGTGCTGGAGCTGAAGGCGCGCTCGGAGACCGGCGCCGCGATCAAGGCGCTGCTCGGCCTCGCGCCCAAGACCGCGCGGCGCATTCGCGCGGATGGCACCGAAGAGGATATCCCGCTGACCCACGTCCATCCTGGCGACCGGTTGCGTATTCGTCCGGGCGAAAAGGTGCCCGTCGATGGTTCCGTTGACGAAGGCGAAAGCGCGGTCGATGAATCGATGCTGACCGGCGAGCCGATCCCGGTGACCAAGCGCCCCGGGGACAAGGTGATCGGCGCCACGCTCAACACCAGTGGAGCGCTGGTCATGGTCGCCGAGAAGATCGGCGCACAGACCATGCTGTCGCAGATCGTGCAGATGGTCGCGCAGGCTCAGCGTTCGCGCGCGCCGATGCAACGCCTGGCGGATGTCGTCGCGGGCTGGTTCGTCATCGTCGTCGTGCTCATCGCCCTCACCACGTTCGTGGTGTGGGGACTCTTCGGACCCCAGCCGAGCTGGGCCTACGGCCTCATCAACGCGGTGGCGGTGCTGATCATCGCCTGCCCCTGCGCATTGGGCCTGGCCACGCCGATGTCGGTGATGGTCGCGACCGGCAAGGCAGCCACCCAGGGCGTGCTGTTTCGCGATGCGGCGGCGATCGAGTCGCTGCGCAAGGTCGACACCCTGATCGTGGACAAGACCGGCACCCTGACCGAAGGGCGCCCCGCCTTCCATAGTGTGGTGGCGGCGCCGGGCGGGGCGGAGGCCGACGTGCTTCGCATCGCAGCCAGCCTCGATCAGGGCAGCGAGCACCCACTCGCCCAGGCCATCGTGACCGAGGCCCGCGCGCGCGGTCTGGCGCTCAGCACACCGGACACCTTCGAATCCTCTTCCGGCATCGGCGTGCGCGGTACAGTCGATGGCCAACGTGTGGTTCTGGGGAACACCGCCCTGATGGACGATGAGCGCATCGATTGGCGCGGGCTCGCGGAACGCGCCGAGGCTCTGCGCCTTGAGGGCGCAAGCGTGATGTACCTCGCCGCAGAGGGCGTGCTCGTCGGCCTCATCGCCGTTGCCGACCCGATCAAGGCTTCGACCCCGGAAGCGCTCGATGCGCTGCGGGCGAGCGGGCTCAGGATCATCATGGCCACGGGCGATGGCCTCACCACGGCGCGCGCGGTCGGTGCCCGCCTGGGCATCGACGAGGTGTATGGCGAAGTGAAGCCCGCCGACAAGAACGATCTGGTCGGAAGACTGCAGGCCGAGGGGCACATCGTCGCCATGGCCGGCGACGGCATCAACGACGCGCCGGCGCTCGCGCGCGCGAATGTGGGTATCGCGATGGGCACGGGGACCGACGTCGCGATGAACAGTGCCCATCTGACTTTGGTCAAGGGTGATCTCCGGGGCATCGCCACCGCACGCAGCATCTCCGTCGCCACCGTGCGCAACATGCATCAGAACCTCGTGTTCGCCTTCCTGTACAACGCAGCGGGCGTGCCGATCGCGGCCGGGGTGCTCTATCCGGCGTTCGGGCTGCTTCTTTCACCGCTGATTGCGGCCCTGGCGATGAGCTTGAGTTCCGTGTCGGTGGTCGGTAACGCGTTGCGCCTCGGACGGAAAAGGATTTGATCGTCCTCGATTCGCCAGCCCGGAAAGCTGGGCAGACGAACCGCGTGACGGGTACTTCGTTCGTTGGGAGGCATGCCGGCGTCAGCGTGTCGATGTTTGCGCACAAGGAGCTGTCTCATGAAAGCCGAGACGGAAGCCGAGCCCCGTCCATCCGGTCGGGCTGAATCGAACTTAAGGGTTCGCCGCGTATTTCTGGTCTTCGTCGTACTGGCGGCCGTTCTCCTTATCGCCGAGCACCGGCTCCATGTGCTCGGCTACCTACCGTGGCTCATCTTGCTTGCGTGCCCCCTGATGCACGTCTTCATGCATCGCGGTCACGGCCACAAGAGAAAACGAACGCCGGCTGAAGACCAAGGTAACCATGATGCGTGATGCCACGGGAGATCGAGATGAGTGAGACGTCGAGTTACGGCTTGTGGTCACTGGTTATCATCAACTCGCTGTTCTTCATCGCCTTCGCATTCAGCTTCACGCGTCCCCGCACAAGCCAGGACTGGCGATCCTTGGGCGCTTACTCGGCCTTCATCCTCGCGCTCTTCACCGAGATGTACGGCTTTCCGTTGACGATCTACCTGCTCTCGGGGTGGCTGTCTTCGAAATTTCCGGGAATCGATTTTTTTGCCCACGACTCGGGGCACCTCTTGGAGGTGATGTTCGGATGGAGCAGTAACCCGCACTTCGGCCCGTTTCACCTCTTGAGCACGGTGTTCATCGTCGGTGGCTTCTGGCTCTTGGCAAAGGCCTGGCCCGTACTCCTCGAGGCTCAGCGCACCCGCCGCGTCGCCGACAGTGGCCCGTACGCACGCATTCGACACCCGCAATACGTCGCTTTCGTTCTGGTCATGTTCGGCTTTTTGCTGCAATGGCCGACCTTGATCACGCTGATCATGTTCCCGGTTCTGTTGATCGTGTACGCCAGGCTCGCCCGCCGGGAAGAACTCGATGCGATCGAGGCATTCGGTGATGCCTATCGCTCATACCGCGACCGCACGCCGGCGTTCATTCCTCGCCTGCGGTAGTTCGACGGATCGTTTGGTCCAGAGCGCCGCTTGCGAAGTAGAGGGAGATGCCGACGCGCAGATTCCTCATTGCCTGCAAGCAAGGCGCCTTTGAGTTTGGGGCACCATGCATGCGCGCGGGGCAGAGTGAGTTTGATCAATCAAACCCGCCGATCCTGAAAAAGGTCGACAGAAAAGCCCCCGGGATCGACACCGGGGGCAAGTTCATCCTGAAACGTGCGAATCAGTTACGGGTGTCGTGGCGAAGGATGCTGTCGAGACGCATGACCTCGTCGCCGTGCATCATGATCTTCTGTCCATCCTTGGTCTCCATCACTTCGCCGTGTTTCATCCTCACCGCACGGCCCATCTTGTCCTCCATGCCCATTTTCCCATCCTTGAAGATGTAGACCGTCGAGCCATCCTTCATGGGGATGGACTTTTCGACCCGCTCGACATCGACCGCGAAGGCCGATGTGGTGGCAATCCCAAGTGCCGCGACCATTAGTGCTTTCTTCAACATGCTCGTCTCCTTGAATCAACTACAAATAATTGCTGAACATTGCATCAGGCCTCTTCCATAGAAGTTTGCCCGATGCCTTACCCGCCTCGGTTCCTGGGGAACCTTGGTCCTATCAGGAGCCGCTGCGGTAAAGCGGGCTTTCTTCGAGATAGACAGTCACCTTGTCGCCGCCTTGGATCACCTTCGAAAGCGGAAAGCTGTTCGTGCCGAGGGTGTCGAAGGTCCAGTTGACCGTCTTGTCACCGACCTTCAGGGCAACCGTCTCAAGCCGCGTGACGTTGATGTAGCGCGTGTCCGCATTGACGATCACGGTGCGGGAGGGTGTGGCGTTGCTCGCGTAGCCATACGTGGCCAGCTCTCGCTCGGTCGGGCTTGAAGCGCGTGCCTGGACATGCTCGAGCCAGTGCAACGTACCGCGTTTGGAATAGTCTTCGTGTGCGAACGCAGCGGAAGATCCAAGGCTGCTGATGGCCGAGACGGCGAGGACGGCGATGATCGACTTTTTCATGATGGCTCCTTGTCCGGTTGTCCAGATTGGCTGCTCGTGCTTGAGTAACCATGGACCTCATCATAGGAGCCGACTACTGACAGCTCGGTGACCCGGCAATTACAGTTCGGTCATGAAGATGTAATCAGATTATCAGGGTTGGATGAGTCGGAATATCAACCCTCGACGGCGCCTCCTTCCGACCGGCCGGTGACTCGTAGATTACGTCAATGTAATCGCACGGATATGCTCGCGTCAGCGTGACAAAACTATACTTTTCCCATCGTAGCGTTCTGAAACTAGTTGAAGGGCGCGGGCGACGCGAAAGAGGGAGAGGAAGATGCTCACAGCAGATCAAATGATAATCACTGGCCAACAGCAGCTTGGCGCGATCATGCAACACTCCAATCTTGTCTTGGGGTGCTGTGAGCGACTCACCGAAGAGAGCATGCGTTCTGCCCGTGCGCTTCTCGCGCAGGTCGAGTCCGACTTTGACGCCCTCCTGCGTGGCGAAACCATTGGATTCATCAACGCAGCTGGCCGAATCGGTCTGGACAGTTGGGCGTCGATGGCTGCGTGCGTCATCGAATTCCAGCGTGAGGCGGTAAGAAAATCCTTCACCTTCAAGTAGCGTGCCCGGCCTACCGATCCCGGCCCGACGGTATCTGACAGATACGAAAGACCATGGTCGTGGTCTCGTTAGGACGGACATTCATCGAGAGAATTCTGTACGAATCCCCTCGCAACGTTCCTGCCGTCACTCTTTGCGGCTCATTGGAGAAATGCCATGAAATCGAAATCCCTTCTTGCGGTCCTGGCGGCGTTTGCCATGCTCTCGTTCAATTCCATCGCGGCGACTGCGGAGGAAGAGTCCCAAGCCAAATCCGAACAAGTCGAAAAGGCTGACTCGACGGACGCCAAGCGGCATTCCCACGTAAAGGAGAAAGTCGGCGTGCGGCCGAAAGCTGCGGAGGCCAAGGGCGATGATGGCATGGCCGCGAGAGCCAAGCCCAAGCACTACCACCCGCGGGACGGGAAATGACCCCGTACAAAGTGGCGTGGCACATTCGAGGGGGCGTTTGTTGCTGTGACTCCACGCATTTCTGATGTACACGGTGATCGTTGCACTTGCCGTCTGCTTGCTGCGGCGGTTGGATGCGACATCAAGACGATACCGTTCAGCTATTGCCGGTCTGTATTGATGAAGCGATGGGCCATGACATGCAACCACGGTTGCCGCGGTGGCTCGGTGGAGGCCCGCGCGGGCCGGCATGTGGCAGGAGGTGGACCTATCGACACTGTCAAGGCGATTCTGATCAAGAATGAGTAGCCATTTTTCTCGCATGTAACGGTGTTGTGGTTCCACGGTTCTGCCGAAATTTCATCTACCCCTCCACAAAGGCGCCCTTGAAGTGCGCGTGACGGACCCGCTACCCAATTCCGCACAACAGATGCGTTGGCTCCTCGCCCGCCGGCTCGGCGCAGCAGTGCTCGTCATCTGCTTGCTGGCGGGGGCTGCTGCCTTCATGTTCGAGGCACGCCGTGCGGAACAGGCGGCGCTGGAGACGGCTGAGGCGGCGGCCGCTCATTTTGTGTCACCGGCAATGCAGGCCATGTCGCCCGGAGAGTCCGGGCACAAGCACTTGCGTGACCTCCTCGACGGCAGTCACTTCATCGGCATTCGCGTGTTCGACCAAAGCGGAAATTGGGCTTACGAGGTCTGGGACGAGTCTTCGAACCGCATCGCGACGACGACCTTACCTTCCCGACCCACATGGCCGCCGATGGGGGAAAGTCGTCGCACCTGGATAAGCGTAGCGCAGGACGGCCTGATTCAGGTGGTTCTGCCACTGGCAGGCGGCGACGGCCGATTGGTCGGCTACATTGAGGGTTTCTATCGTCTCGCCCCGGAAGTCCTGTTGCATCAGCGGGAACAGATCCGCAATGGGGTCTTGATGGCAGCGGTATCGGCGCTTGCGACCGGGGTCGCCTTGTACCCACTTTTACTCTCAATGTTCGGGCATGCGACGGCCTTGTCCGACCGTCTCATGAATGCAAACTTCTCCCTCGTACATGCGTTGGGAAAGTCAATCGCCAAGCGCGACATCGACACGGACGCCCACAATTATCGGGTCACGCTCTACGCAGCGGCGCTTGCGGAGGAGATGGGGGTATCCCCGAACGAGATCCCGCATCTCGTCATCGGTGCCTTCTTGCACGACGTTGGAAAGATTGGCATTCCGGATCATATTCTCCAGAAGCCGGGGCGGCTTTCCGCTGAGGAGTTCGAAGTGATGAAGACCCATACCTTGATGGGTCTCGAGATCATTGCCGGGATTCATTGGCTTGAGGGCGCAGCGGAGGTCATTCGTCATCATCACGAGCGGATTGACGGGAAGGGGTATCCCGACCGCCTTGCTGGCGAGGAAATATCGCTCCATGCACGCATATTCGCGGTTGTGGACGTGTTTGACGCCCTGGTCTCGGCTCGGCCCTACAAGGCGGCGATTTCGCCCTCGGAGGCACTCGCAATTCTTGAGCGAGAGGCCATGCAGCATTTTGATGCGGATGTGGTCAACGCCTTCAACCGGATTGCTCTCTCATTGCATGGCGAGGTAGCCCGGGCAACCGAGGCCGACCTGCACCGAGCAATCCGCCCCTTGTGGCTTCGCTGCTTCAAAAAATGAAACGGCTCCGCAGGAGCCGTTTCGGAAATCGACCCCCCGGTAGCTTCAGTTACGGTGATCCTTGTGGAGAACGCTGTCGAGACGCACGACCTCGTCTCCGTGCATCATGATCTTCTGACCATCCTTGGCCTCCATGACCTCGCCTTGCTTCATCCTCACCGCACGTCCCAGCTTGTCCTCCATGCCCATCTTCCCGTCCTTGAAAATGTAGACAGTCGAACCATCTTTCAGGGGAATGGACTTCTCGACCGTCCCGGCATCAACTGCGAAGGCCGACGTGGTGGCGGCAGCAAGTGCCGCGATCATCAATGCTTTCTTCAACATGCTTTTCTCCTTGAATGAACTGCTAAAAAATCCAACTAAGAATCTCAACGGGCGCCTCCGTTCGAAGATTGCCCGATGCCTTACCTGCCGTGGTCCCTATGGGACGTTGGCGCTATCAGGAACCGCTGTACAGAGGGTTTTCTTCGAGATAAACCGTCACCTTATCCGCCCCCGGGACGATCTTTGAAAGCGGGAAGCTGTTCTTTCCCAAGGTATCGAAGGTCCAGTTGACCGTCTTGTCACCGACCTTCAGTGCAACAGTCTCCAGGCGAGTCACGTTGATATGGCGAGTGCTCGCATTGACGGTAATGGTGCGTGAGGGGGTGGCGTTGCTGGTGTAGCCATACGCGGCCATCTCACGTTCGCTCTGTGCGAAAGCGGCCGAAGATCCAAGGGTGCTGATCGCCGAGACGGCGAGAACGGCGATGATCGACCTTTTCATGATTGGCTCCTTGTTCAGTTGTCCAGATTGGCTGCTCTTGTTTGAGTAACCATGGACCCCATCATAGGAGCCGACTACTGACAGGTCGGTGACCCGGCAATTACGTTTAAGTCATAAGAATGAAAGGGTACGGTCAGGGTTGGCGGGCCGGGTTTCGTCAGTCCAAGGCCTTGACCGAACGGCAGACGCGTGATCGAAGCACCAATTTCACGTCCCCCAACATGTCATGCGAGGTGACGGCTTCACTCGGTTACTTGCCGTTCGCACCACGAAGAGCCCGACGGCTGGATTGGGTCGGGTCGAGACGGACGGGGGCCGTCGGCTTGCCGCATCACTGGCGAAGGTCTCAGCCCGGCCATCAGCTGCCCGTCCTCCTCTCCACAATCCTGCCATCCTGATGGCCGCTGGGCCTCGAAACCTGTCATTGCCTCAAGCACGTCGCTCCGCTGTCCTCATCCCTTCTGATGGACTTGTCGTGCGTCGCCGATGTCGCGCCGGGCGTGAGCGACGATGACAAGCCCCGACCACAGCGCGAGCCCGGACATCACTAGTGCAACGACAAGGTCCGGCAATGCGCTTCCGGTACCGAAGACGCCTGCTGCCGCCAGAATCACCGCGAGATTGCCGATCGCATCGTTGCGGCTGCACAGCCACACCGAACGCATGTTCGCGTCGCCCGAGCGAAAGCGATACAACAGCATCGCCACCCCTGCGTTGGCGAGCAGTGCGAGCATGCCGACCACGCCCATTGTAATCGGTTCAGGCGTCACGCCGTGCTGGAAGGCCCACAGGGCGCGTGCCATTACAACGGCGCCGAAAAGCACCATCGCCACGCCCTTGAGCAAGGCCGCGCGTGCCCGCCATATCAATCCCCACGACAGCACCGTCAGCGACAGCGCATAGTTGGCGGCATCTCCTGCGAAATCGAGGGCGTCGGCCCACAGGGCGACCGAACCGACTGCAAGGCCGGCGACGAATTCGACCAGGAACATCGCCGCATTCACGATCAATGCAATCCACAGTGCCAGGCGGAAGCGCGGGCTCGCTGCGCTGGCATCGCAGGTGGAGTGGGAACAACAGCCGGCCATGGTTTTCTCCTTAACGTGGGCGAGGGGTGCATCACACACCCTGTAGCCACTACAGGGTCAAGCGGTTAAGCTGTTGGGCGGCCGCAATGAGGAGATGCAGGCGATGAAGATCGGTGAATTGGCCAAGGCCGCGCACGTCGAGGTCGAAACCATCCGCTACTACGAACGGATCGGTCTGCTCCCGGCGCCTTCCCGCAGCCCCAATGGATATCGGGCCTACGCGGGTGGGCACCTTGAGCGCCTCGCGTTCATCCGCCACTGCCGGGCACTGGACATTGCCTTGGTCGACGTCGCGCAACTGCTGCGCTTCGTGGACGACCCCACAACCGACTGTGCTGAGGTCGACGCGTTGATCGACTCCCAACTCACCCGTGTCCGCGCGCGTCTCGACACCCTGCAAATGCTCGAGCGCCAACTCGTCGCCCTGCGCAGCCAGTGCGGTGCCCCCGATCGTGCGGCGCAATGCGGCATCCTGCATGAGCTTGAGGCGCCGACGCGGGGGGATGTCTGTGTGTGCCACGATGAGCATGCGCAATGATCTGCGGTTCGGTGGCGGAGTGACCACAATGTGGGGTGCCAGCGCGCCGGTACGTTCATGGTCGCGATATGCGCCGTCAGCCAACGGGCTGGGGTTAAAATCGTCGCCCATGCACCGTTGGCTTGCCATTTTCTTCCTGCTGCTCGTTCCGCTTCAGTTCGCGTCGGCGGGCCTGGAGGCGTACTGCTTGGAATCGGCCGGTTTCGCGACCAGCCACGGCGACCACCATCCACATACCTGTCAGGTGGATGAAGGCGATGAAGGGATGAAAGGGCAGCTTCACGCCGACTGCGGTTTCTGCCAGATCCTTGCGAGCGCTGCACTGCTCGATGCGGGTCGTCTGCCATTGACAGGACTGGGCCATGTCCTCGTCGACGCCGGGCGGGACTTCAACGCGTCTGCGCTGGTCACCGAGCCTGAACGCCCCAAGTGGCGCCTCGCTGCCTGAGCGGCAGCCCACCCCTGTCTTCCCCTCTTCTTCGAGTGCGCGCCGCACGGTAGCGGCGGTGTGCTCCATTGCGGACGTCCGGGCACTGCCTGTGGCGTCCGCCCCTCCCGAAGCCTGGGAACCAACCCTCGAGATCGACTCGATGCACGACAAACGAACCCAATGGTGGTGGCTGATGGCCGCCTGGGCCGTGGCTCTGGTATCCACGCTGGGCGCGCTCTTCATCGGTGAAGTGATGGGCATGACGCCCTGCGTGCTGTGCTGGTACCAGCGGATCGCCATGTTCCCGCTCGCCCTCATTCTGGGCATGGCCGTGTTCGCCGAGGACCGGCGCGGTGCGGTGTATGCGCTGCCATTCGCGCTCGCTGGTCTCGCGCTGGCCGCCTATCACAGCGCGCTGATCGCCGGCTGGGTGCCACAGTGGTGGGTGCCGTGCGGCACCGGCCCCTCGTGCAGCCAGCAGGCCCTGGTCATCCTTGGCGACACCCAGATTCCCTGGCTATCGCTGGCGGCCTTCCTCGCCATCGCCGCCGCCCTGACGATTTATCTGATAAGGACCCGTAAATGAACACACGAAAACTGCTCGCTCTCGCCGTGTTGCTGATCCTCGGCGTGGCGTTCTACTTCGGCATGGATGCCTACCGTGATCGCACGCAGGCCGAGCAGGACACGCGCGTCGCGGTGGAAAGAGGCCGCCTCGTGCGGATGCACACCCCGATCATCGGGCCGCAGAACGCGCCGGTCACCATCGTCGAGTTCTTCGATCCCGCCTGCGAGACCTGCCGCGCCTTCTATCCGATCGTCAAGCAGATCATGGCCCAGCATCCGGACAAGGTCCGGCTTGCGCTGCGCTATGCACCCTTCCATCAGGGCTCGGACCAGGTGGTGAAACTGATCGAGGCTGCGCGCAAGCAGGGACTCTATACCCCGGTGCTCGAGGCGCTGCTGGCCGCACAGCCCGAGTGGGCCGACCACGCGGCGCCCAACATCGGCATCGCCTTCGAAGCAGCCGCCCGGGCCGGCCTGGACATGGAACGCGCCCGGCAGGACATGGAGACGCCCGAGATCCAGGCCGTGCTCGCGCAGGACATCGAGGATCTGACCGCGTTGCAGGTCAGCAAGACACCAACCTTCTTCGTCAATGGACGCAGCCTGCCGAGCTTCGGCCCCGAGCAGTTGGCACGCCTGGTAGCGGAGGAAGTGGGGAAAGTACAGCCGTGATCGGTTTGTTCAAGCTCGCCGGCCTGTTCGCCTTGACGGCCGTGGCCGAGATCGTCGGCTGCTATCTGCCCTGGCTCGTGTTGAAGCAGAGCCGTAGTGCATGGTTGCTCGTGCCCGCAGCGCTGTCGCTCGCCGCCTTCGCCTGGCTGCTGACACTGCATCCGACTGCAGCCGGGCGAACCTATGCCGCTTACGGCGGCATGTACATCGCGGTCGCGTTGGTGTGGCTTCGCGTCGTGGATGGCGTTGCGCTGACCCGCTGGGATGTCGCGGGCGCCGGCGTCGCGCTGGTCGGCATGGCCATCATTGCGCTGCAACCGGCCACCTCTCCCTGAAAGTATCATTGTTGCTTCTGCCCGAGGTTGCCGAAACGGGCTCTGAGGCCGGCAAGACGCAGTCATTTGAGAAAGCGCTCTATCCGAAGGAGGCCTGCTTGAAACGGCCCTCGATAGACGGGCGCCTGGTCAATCGATAGAATGCCGCTCGTTCATTGGGGAGTAGCCTCTCTTCAACCCGAAGAGGCTTGCGTCAACATACTTGGTCACTCGACCATGGCGTAAGCGGTTTCTGCTTGGCAAGACCTTTGATCACACCACCTTCCGACTGGCCGGAGAGGTGGCGTGGTCATTTGTCGAATTCCGGCCGAGGAAACCAGTATGGAAGCTTTTCTGATCTCCACCGGCATCGTTGCGCTCGCCGAAATCGGTGACAAAACCCAGCTCCTCGCGTTCATTCTCGCAGCTAAATTCCGTAAGCCGGTGCCGATTGTTTTCGGCATCTTTGTCGCCACTCTGGCCAATCACGGCTTCGCAGGCGCAGTGGGGACATGGATCACAACGCTCATGGGACCGGAGACGCTTCGCTGGATGCTCGGCATTTCATTTATCGCAATGGCCGGCTGGACTCTGATACCGGACAAATTCGACGAAGATGAAGCGAAGCTGGTTCGCCTTGGCGTCTTCACCACTACGCTGATTGCATTCTTCCTCGCCGAAATGGGTGACAAGACGCAGATCGCCACTGTAGCGCTGGCAGCTCAGTATCAGAATCTGATTGCGGTCGTTGCCGGTACAACCCTGGGCATGATGGTGGCGAATGTGCCAGCCGTCATCATGGGTGACAAAATCGCCGACAAGATGCCGGTCAAGCTTGTGCACCGTATTGCCGCCGCCATCTTCGCCTTCCTCGGCGTCGCCACTCTTTTGGGGGCAGGGGCAGGCTTGGGTTTCTAAATCAACTGGGAAGCCTTTGCGCCAATTAAACGTATCTCGCCCAGAACGCACATGAAGCCTACGCACAAGGCGGCTGGCGGGAGTCCCATGGGCATCTGGGTGCTTGGCTTCGTGAGCATCCTGATGGACATCTCTTCGGAGAAGATCTAGGAGTCCGCTCACGAAACGGAGAAAATCGCACGCTAAGCGTGCGCTGAGGCTGACACCAATCGGTATGGCGCACGAATCGATCCGGCCGGTTCTTGGCCCCAACGCCACGATCAACGGTGTTATCTGTCGTTGCTGAACTGCGCTTCGCATTCGACCGGTGCGCAGCCGCAGGAGTGCGATGGTGCGCAGAAACGCGTTTGGCGGGATTGCGCGGCGATGCCCTCGCTATCGGAGAGCCAAAATCCTGCGTGCGCCGTTGAGCACAACTGCGCCGATGATCCCGCCGATGACAAGGTCGGGAACGGCGGAGCCGGTCCATGCGACCAAGGCACCCGCGACGATCACTCCGAGGTTGGCCAGCACGTCGTTGGCGGAGAAGATGTAGCTTGCAGTCATGTGCGCGCCGCGATCACGATGCCGCGAAATGAGCACAAGGCACGTGACGTTTGCGACAAGCGCAACAACTCCGACTCCCATCATCAAAGCCGAGACGGGCTCGCTGCCGAAGACGAACCTGCGTCCGACCTCGAACAGAGCCCCCAGCGCAAGCACCAGCTGCAGCCACCCTGCGATGTGGGCCGCCTTCACCTTCAGGTGAGCCGCACGCCCCACGGCATAGAGCGCCAGGCTGTAGACGGCCGCGTCGGCGAACATGTCGAGTGAGTCAGCCAGCAGACCGGCCGACTGCGCCAACAGGCCCAACACGACCTCGATCACGAACATGGCAGCATTGATGCCGAGCAACATCCGCAGCACTTTCAATTCAGCGACGTCGCCGGCGTCGGGCAACGGCACAGCGTCATCGTGCACGGCCTCGCTGCTCTGCAGGGCTGCCCCGAGGCCGAGCCGCGTCAGGCGCGCCAGGACTTCGTCCGCCGAAGCCCGATGCAGCACCGTGACCTGACGTTGCTTCAGATCGAACGACAATGACAACTCCGGCATGTCCTGGAGCGCCATGCGAACGAGGTTTTCTTCCGATGGACAATCCATCTTCGGCACGTTAAAGCTGCTGCGCTGCATGGGTCTGCTCTCACTCAACACAGTCGCTTGAAGCGATGCGTCGAAACTACGCGCCACTCGCGCGCCAAGCGAGCGCCCCGATGTGCTCGACATGGCGCTTCGAGGGCTGTTTGCCGGCAGAAAACACCGCTCACCTCCTCTGCATGTACTGCTGGTGCCGCATCATGTGATCCATCATCATCTGCTGCATCGGCATGTATTGATCAATCATGTACTGGCGCTGCTGCTGTTGTTCCGGGGTGAGTTTTGAGTAGTAGTCCCCCATATGTCCCCATCCCATCATCGGTCCGCCCCTCATCATTCCGGACCCCATCCCCGGGCCGCCCATGCAGCAGCCCATGCCGCCGCCCGGCCCCCACATGCCGTGCATCAGTTGCATGTTGTTCTGCATCGTGGTCCAGTGGTCCTGGAGTAGTTCTTGCCGCGCTTGGGGATCCTGAGTCTGGTTGATCTTGTCCATCTGCTCTTGCATCTTCTTCATGTTCTCCTGCGCCTGCGCCATCCGCTTGTCGAACTCCTGCACGTTGGGCGGCTCGAGGTTCGCTTCGGCACCAGGCGCCTGCTGGGCGAGGGCGGGCATGGACGAAAGTACAACGGCGGACAACGCGGCTGCCAAGATCGTGTTCTTCATCTCGCTTCTCCTATGTCACAAGTGGAGGCCATGACGGTCTTGTTACGACGGACCGATGACCACTGGGGATTGCGCCCGGGGACGGGCAGCGGGGGGAAACGGCGCGCATCGGCGATTGATGTTCATCTGGCCCCCGTCGCTAAGTCAGAAGTCTGGATGCCCACCCGGCAACGGCCGTCTTCGCGCAAGCAGATGCGCTCGCGGAATCGTGCAAGATCACCCGAGAAGACATCATCTTCATCGGGTACCGAGCGAATCAGATCGGACAGGGGCCCCATCGTCGGCGAGCCGGTTACCAGCCGATGGTAGAGCCAGCGGCCATCCTTGATGGTGGTCAGAAGGCCAGCCTGACGCAGCGTTTTAAGGTGGCGAGAGAGCTTGTATTGCAGCTCTTGGAGGCTGTCCACCAATTCGCACAGACAGATCTCTTCGCCAGTATCTACGAGCAGACGCATGATGCGAATGCGGGTCCGGTCGGCCAAGGCCTGGAAGACTTCTTCGAGTTTGACGGTGATGAGATGCATAGTTGCATCATAGTGCAAGCGTGCAGAACCGCTGAGCCTTCTGCGCCGCGAACAACATCTGCGGGGCAGGCCGCTGGTTAGCTCACAACAGTGCTTTCATCTTGCTACCGCCGAGCGCCTGAGGTGACCGCCTGCGCGCCGTTGCCGCAGGCGGTCGGGCGGAGTCACTTCAGTGTGAAGCGTGCCGTGGTGGAAGGCTTGCCCGGAAGGGTGACAACCGCGACCAGTTTGGTGCCGGCGCCGACCTTGAAGCTACCCTTGGCTTCGAGTCGATCACCTGCAGGCTTGAGTTCGACATCTTGCTTGTTTGCGCCAGACAGCAGCGTGAGCTTGGCACTGCCGTTTGCCACATCAACAGGCTTGCCGTGATCGCGAAGATGCAACTGGATCACCTCGGGCTTGGCAACGAGTTCGAGATCGAGATCCTTGACCTCGACCACCACGCCTCCATGCATCGATTCATGCTCGTGAGCATGGTCATGCTTGTCGGCTGCAAAGGCGGGGCCCACAGACACGAGAGCAGCGAGGGCGACGACTTTTGAGAACTTCATGGGTTTTCCTTTCTGGTTTGCATGAGGCGGGTTAAGCAGCGTCAGAATGCTTCGGCGTTTCGATCGTCGAGCAGACTCTCTGCATCGCGGCGGCCGAAGAGCCAGAACATTGCAGGGGTAAGGAAGGTATCCAGCAGGGTCGAACTGATGAGGCCCGAGAAGATCACCACGGCCACCGGATGCAGAATCTCGGTACCCGGGCGCTCGGCCTCGAACAGCAGCGGTGCAAGCGCAAACGCGGTTACCAGTGCGGTCATCAGCACCGGCGACAGGCGCTCGATCGAGCCCCGCAGGATCATCGTGTGGTCGAAGCTCTCGCCCTCGATACGCATCAGGTTGAGGTAATGACTCACCTTGAGGATGCCGTTTCGCACCGAAATACCTGCAAGCGTGATGAAGCCGACGAGTGCAGCCACCGACAACGGCTGACCGGAGATCCACAGTCCAATCACCGCCCCGACCAGTGCGAGCGGAATGTTCGCCATGATGAGCGCCGAGAGTCGAACCGACTTGTAGCGGCTGTAGAGCACGACGAACATCAGCACGAGTGAGACGATCGAAAGCAACCCGACCAAACGGGATGCCTCTTCCTGAGCTTGGAACTGCCCGCCGAGGGTGATGAAGTAGCCCTCGGGCAACTTAAGGTCGGCCACGACGGCGCGGATGTCCTCGACGACCTCCGATAGCGGACGCTGCTGCGCATTGGCCGAGAGCACGATGCGGCGCTTACCGTCGTCTCGGCTCACTTGGTTCGGACCGTCACCATCCTCGATCGACGCCAGCTTCGACAAGGGCACATGTCCGGTCGGCGTTTCGATCAGGATCTGAGCCAGCCCGTCGACCGAGCGCGCCGTTTCCGGTAGGCGAACGACCAATGCGAACCGTCGACCACCCTCGACGATCTGGGTGACCTTCTCGCCCTCGACGAGGTTTTGCAGCGCGGCCAGAATCTGCGGTGCCGGCACCCCGTAACGGGCAGCGGCCGCATAGTCGATCCGCACCTTGATCTGCGGCGCGAGCACTTGCTTCTCGATCTCCAGGTCGGCGAGCCCCGGAATGGCGGCAAGCCGCGTTCGCAATACGTCAGCCTGACCGCGCAGGGTGTCGAGATCCTCGCCGAAGATCTTGATCGCAATCTGCGAGCGCACGCCCGACAGCATGTGGTCGATGCGATGTGAGATCGGTTGCCCGATCGCGATCGCAGCTGGCAGATTGACCAGTCGCGACCGGATGTCTGCGGTGATCTCACCCATCGAGCGGCTCAGCTCACCGGCGGGTTTCAGCCCCACATCGAGCTCGCTGACGTGGACACCTTCCGCATGCTCATCAAGCTCGGCCCGCCCGCTTCGGCGCCCGACGTGCGTCACTTCGGGAACCTGTTTCACGAGCACTTCCGCTTGCTGCGCGAGCACGGTCGACTCCGCCAGGGTAACGCCCGGGTTGAGCCGCATGCCGATCAGCAAGGTGCCTTCGTTGAACGGCGGCAGAAAGGTCGTGGGGAAGAACGGTACCGCAGCGGCAGCAATTGCCACCGCAACCGCACCCGCTGTGACGGCCGCCCTGGGGTGCTCGAGCACCCCCTGCAACGCCCCGCGATAACGTGCCTTGAGCCAGGCGAGCAAGCGCGTGTCACCGTGATCGAGGGACTTCATCCGGGGAAGCAGGTAAAAGGACAGCACCGGCGTCACGGTCACCGAGACGACCAACGAGGCGAGCGTGGAGACGATGAACGCCACGCCGAGCGGCACGAACAGCCGCCCCTCCATGCCAGGCAGCGCGAACAGCGGCAAGAACACCAGCACGATGATGATGGTCGCGTAAAGGATGGCCGAGCGCACTTCCATCGTTGCGCGCGCCACGAGTTCGATCGGGTGAAGCCGATGGTCGTGATGCTTTGCGCGGTCCTCCTTCAATCGGCGCAGCACGTTCTCTACGCCCACGACCGCATCGTCGACCAAGCCGCCAATCGCAATCGCGAGACCACCAAGGGTCATCGTGTTGATCGACTGCCCGAAATACTTGAAGACCAACGCCGTCATGAAGATGGACACCGGAATCGCGGTGAGCGCGATGATCGTCGGGCGCAGGGTGCCGAGAAAAAAGAAGAGGATTGCTGCAACGAACACCGATGCGCCAATCAGCTTACCCTTGAGCGTGCTGATCGATGCCTCGATGAAAGTCGCCTGCCGGAAGGTCACCTCCGGCGCATCCATCCCGGCCGGGAGCGATATCTTCATCTCCTCGAGCGCGGTTTCGATCGAGCGAGTCAGGTGAATGGTGTCCGCCGTAGGCTGCTTCTGAATGCCGAGGATGACGGCCGGCTTGCCCTCGAAGCCGGCATCCCCCCGTTTGGGCGCCGCTGCAAAGGTCACGGATGCGATCTGACGCAGCAGGATCGGCTGGCCATCTCGCGCAGTGATCGCGAGGTTCTTCAGATCCTCCAGGCTCGAGGTCCGACCCAGATGGCGGATGAGATATTCGCGCCCGTTCAGTTCGAGAAAGCCCCCCGAGGTGTTCGACGAGAAGCCTCGAATCGCCCCTTCCAACTGCTCCAACGAAACACCGAGCTCAGCCATACGGCGGGTGTCGGGCTGAACCTGGAACTGCCGCACCTCCCCGCCAATCGGGATGACTTGCGCGATGCCGGGGATCGCCATCAGGCGCGGACGAAGAACCCAGTCCGCATACTCTCGGACCTGCATCGGCGAGATCTTTGCCGTGTCGATCGGGATCGCGATCTGCATGATCTCGCCCATGACCGAGCTGATCGGCCCCATGCGCGGAATCACGTCTTCAGGCAACCCTTCCTCCATGGCTGAGAGGCGTTCCGACACCATCTGCCGGGCGCGGAAAATCTCGGTACTCCAGTCGAAGGTCACGTAGATGAAGGACAGCCCCGAGCTCGAGGTAGAGCGCACTGACTCCACGCCGGGCAAACCATTCATGGTGGTCTCGAGCGGAAAGGTGATGAGTTGCTCGACCTCCTCCGCCGCCATGCCGCCGGCTTCGGTCATGATCGTGACCGTCGGCTTGTTGAGATCCGGAAATACGTCCACGGGTGTTCGCGAAAGCGTGAACGCACCGTAGGCCATCAGTACCAGGCTGGCGATAATCACCAGCAGCCGGTTACCAAGGCTGTTGTCGAGTAGCCACTTGAACATCGGATAGACTCCCGGTCAGCGGATCTGGTTGATCAGCGTGGCGGCACGGGAGGCGACCCGCTCGCCGGCTTCGAGGCCGGACGTCACCGCAATGTTCACGCCGTCCAGCGGCGCGATCGTGACGGTCCGGGACTCGAAACGTTCGGGCGCCGTCTTTACCCAGACGATGGTTTGGTTTGCCGAATTCTTCAGCACCGATGCTGCGGGAACGCTTACACCCTGCTGCGTGCTGCGCGACTGGACGAAGACCTCGACCGGCTGCCCCACGGCAAGAAAGGCCAGCGCTTCCCCTTCGGCTGCAAAGGTGAGCGGCAAGGCCTGCTCGCGCAGGCTGCGGGCGGCGCCGATGAAGGTGAGCGGGATCCGCTGGTCGCCGACCGCAAGACTTGCAGAGGCGACATCCGCCGCTATTTCTGGATCATAGGAGAGCGCCTCGACACGCAGCCGCTTCGGGTCGACGATCTCGAACACGAGCTCGCGCGCATCGACCACTTGGCCTGACACGGCGTTAGTCGATGCGATCACACCGCTGACGGGTGCGGTCAGGACATCACGGGCATTGAGGCCACCACCGATCGCTTTCGATCTGGCCCTCAGGCTGGCAAGCTCGCTTTCGGCCGCCTCGATCTCCTTGCGCGGTACCGTGTCGGCGAGTTCCTTCAGACGCGCAAGGCGCTTTTCCACAAGGGCCCTGGCCGCGTGCAGCTCGGCCAATTGCGCCATCTGGTTAGACCGCTCGATCTGGTCCGTCGAAGGACTAACGTAAGCCAGCACGTCCCCCTTCTTCACGGCCTGACCGACGCTTGGCAACCCCTGCGGGCCCGCCTCCAGGCGCCCAGCCACCATGGCCTGCACCTTTCCGCCGGCATTTGGGTCCATGACCACCTTGCCGGCCAGCGCGGTGGTACGCGGCAATTCGCCGGCTTCCGTAACCAACGTGCGAACACCGATCTGGCGTTGTGCCGGCTTTGGCAGAAAGACACTGCCATCGGCTTGCCGTTGTGGCCCATTGCCTCCTGCCACAACTGGACCTTCATCGCCATGATCATGGCCTTCGCCAGCAAAGGCATTCCACGAGGCACTGGCCGATACCAGCGCCAGCGCAGCAAACAGTACGCTCAGCTTCATGCGGCACCTCCAGTCGAGCGATTACGCGAATTCCCCTTGCGAAGCACAACCCAGCCGATGAGGCCTAGCACAAGCCCCCCCGCGCCTGCCCCAATTGCGTAGGGTTTCATGTCCAATTCGGCAACCTCTTCGTGCGCCTCGGCGGCGGTCTCATGCAAGTCGAGCTCACCAGCGAGCAAATCGGCGTCCTGACCGGCAATCACCGTTGCCGTGACAGAGACGACACCCGGCTTGAGCGTCTCCTCGAGCGTGGCCTCGAACTCACCGTCGGCATGGGGCGTGAGCGCAACGGCCTTCCCATCGAGTTCCAGATCGACCTTTGCGTCCTTGACCGGACTGTTGTCAGCGAAGTGGTCAAGATAGACGGTGACGTTCTTGCCATTCACTACGCCGACCAGCTCGAAGAGTTCCGAGACGGCGGTAAATCGCGGCAATGCCGGGCCCGCCGTGGTCGCGGGCGCTTCTCCATGGTCGTGTCCGTCACCGGCCAGCGTTTGCGGGGCAAGCCCGACAAGCACGGCAGCGAGGCTCCATGCCGCGAGGGTATGAGTGGATTTCATTTGGGGATCCTGTTATTCATTCGGGAAGCAGGCCCAACGCTTGGCGCTGGGCCGAGATGGCGGCTGCCAGATCAATACGCGCGCGCGCGCGCTCGCGCTCAGCTTCGGCCGCCTCGAATTCGATGCGCAGACGGGTCGGCAGATCGGCCTCACCGAGGCGGAACGCCTTCTCGAAGAAGCCGCGTGAAGCCTGTGCGAGCTCAGAGCGCCGTTCAGCAGCGGCGACCTGCTGCCGTCTCAATTCGACGCGCTGGTGCGCCATCTCTGTTTCGGCCAGCAGACGTTCGAGTTCGATCTGGAGTTGCGCCTCGGCCTCGATGGCCTCTGCATTGGCGCTTGCAACGCGGGACCGGCTGCGCGAACCGGAACCAAGCGGAATGCGCAAGCCCAGCGTGACCGTCTGTTCCCAGGATTCACCCGATGCGCCGCGTTCGCGGGTGGTCGTGACACTCAACTCCGGATTCGCGCGGCCCTGAACGCTGGCAAGGGTCATCGTGCGCCGCGCAACATCGACCCGATCACGCAGCTCGGCCACTGCAGGGTGCGCCGTCTCAAGAATCTGTGTCGGTGTCGCAGCGGAGGGGACGGGCTCCGGCGCAGACATCCCGCTGGATGAGCGTTCTGGCCCGATTCCAGTGAGCGTGCGCAACTGCTGTGCAGCATCTGCAAGGGCGCTTTCTGCCTCGGCGACGGCGGCTTCAGCTGTAGCTTGCACACCGTCGGCCTGATGCTGATCTGCGCGCGCCAGATCACCCGCCTTGATGCGCTTGGCCACGTCGGCGGCCAGTTCGCGGGCGTTCTCGAGACCCGCCCTCGCCAGCGTCACATCTACGCGCGCGCGTTGCCAATCCCAATATGCTGTGCGTACCGCTGCAGCGGTGCGCAGCTGCGCGCCGCGAGCCCGGCTCGCCGTGGCAGCTATTTCGGCAGTGGCGAGGGCTGCAGTGCTCGAACGTTCGCCCGACAGCCAAATCGGAACCGCGATGCCGACCTCGTACTCACGGCTCCCGCGATTGCTGTCCAACTGATCGGTTTTGCCGGCTACCTCTAGGGCGGGCGGTTCGACAAACCAACTGTCGGCACTGTCGCGGCGCGCTTGCGCCGCTTCCTGTTGAGTCGTGAGCGACAGCGCTTCAGGCTGGCGTGCCCATGCTGCCTCGAAAGCGTGCTTGAGGGATAGGGCGATATTTGGAGCCGAGGGGGCGGGCTGCTGCGCCCAGACACCAGTGGCGGCAAGGCCGAGTATTAGCCCTGACAGCCATTTGAGACGAAGTTGCTGAAACATCCAATTCTCCGTTGATGGAAAGAGACGGGGAATCGGCAGAGGGCGATCGGACCGATCGCAATGGACGCGTGACGCTACCGCTCAAAGCGGTAGGAACATCAAGAGGGAATGAAGGCGACCGCCCTGCCGATCAGGCTGGGCGGGCCCATTTAGGGCGTTCGGGCTCTGCGGGATGCTCAGCAAGTGAGCACCCAGGTGTGACGCCGATGGGGAGGGATGCCTGATGCTGTGTGAATAGCGCGCTGGACTCACTCGTTACTGCTGAAGAGCCCACCACCTGGCACGATGCGCAGTCTGCGTGTGCGCCCTTCGTCAAGCCCCCTTTTTCCTTGCCTTTTGCATCTTCGGTGTGACGATGCGCGTGATGACCAAAATGATTGGCTGCGGCACCGGATTCGTGCGCGCAGTAATCGCCCACCGCCGCCCAACTCAGTTGGGCAGGCAGCAGGATCAAGAGGAAAATCGCAAGCCAACGACGCATGGCGCGGATTCTATCAATAAGGATTTGCTATCGTCGACAGCGACGGTACCAATGGGCAGACCAAACGGCGCTTTACGAGAACCTGCTGGGCGAAACGCCTGGACGGCCCGACGTCTCGCGCCGATAGGTGGCTTCAGGAGCCTCTGTACAGTTCATTCATGTACGCGCGCTCTGTCGGGGTCATGTCGACCAGCTCCTTGAGGACTTCTGCACGGGTCTTGCCGGGTCCGGAAGCACGCGAGGGCACCGCGAGGCCACGCTGCAGGTAGAAATAGCTGCCATCGGCCTTTGCCTGTTCGAGCTCGCGCAACACCTCGGCGCGGGTTTTCGTGCTCGTGGAGTGATCCGGATGGAACGTGAACCCCTGCTCGCCGGGAGCGGGATGCCACAGCGAGCTGGCTTGCGCAGCCGCAGGAACGACAAGGACGGCAGCAAGAAGCGAAAAAAGGGCAGTGGTGCGGGTTTTCGACATGACAAGACTCCTTCGTTCAACGTGAGAGGTGGCGTTCGGCATAAGCCGCTTGGCGTCGCCTTGCACCGAACACGTCGCGGACTTTAAGGGTCCATCCTCGTCGAATCGCGAACTGCCAGATTACGATTTCGTAATGTGATGGTTTCGGCATCTCCGCGATAATCGCTGCATGAAGATTCTGGTTGTGGAAGACGAGCCCAAGCTCGCCGAATACCTACGCAGGGCGCTCACCGAAAGCAATTACATCGTGGATGTCGCGCACAGCGGCACGGATGGCCGCTATCTCGCGACCGAAGGGCATTACGACCTCGTCCTCCTCGACGTCATGCTTCCGGGGCTGGATGGCTATGCCGTCTTGCAAGAACTGCGTCGGGGCAAACACGTACCCGTCCTGATGCTGACCGCGCGGGACGAGGTCGAGGATCGGGTCAGAGGCCTGCAGGCGGGTGCCGACGATTACCTGGTGAAGCCGTTTGCACTGTCCGAGTTGCTCGCTCGCGTGCAGGCCTTGTTGCGGCGCGGTGCCTTGCGCTCGGATAGCCAGGATTCAACGGTGCTCCGTTTGGCGGACCTCGAACTCGACCTGGTTCGGCGCAAGGCGTCACGATCCGGGCAGCGCCTCGACCTGACCGCCAAGGAGTTCACGTTGCTGACGTTGCTGCTGCGCCGGCAAGGGCAGGTCCTTTCCCGTACCGCGCTCGCAGCGCAGGTGTGGGACATGAATTTCGACAGCAATACGAACGTGGTCGAAGTTGCGGTGCGCCGGTTGCGCGGCAAGATCGACGACGCTTTCGAGAAGAAGTTGTTGCATACCGTGCGCGGCATGGGATACGTCCTTGAGGACCGGAAGCCCTGAGAATGCGCAATCCGCGTTCGCTTAGCCGCTGGTTATCGTGGTGGCTCGCCGTGCTGGCCTCGCTGGGGCTCGGCTTGGTCTGCTCGATCGTTTACGTGGGCGCGAGTCTAAATCTCTCCAACAAGCAGACGGACGAACTGCGGCACAAGCGGGACATAGTGCGCCATCTCGTCGGCGAGATTGCAACGCGGGACGCGTTGCCGAGCCTGCGTCACAAGCTCGACGACTTCTTTGTGGGCCATGCCAACCTCGAGTTACGGCTGATCCAGGGATCTGACGCTCTTCTGTACGCAACTCCGGCGCGTTCAAGCCCCGGCGCAATCCTGCGGCGGGATGAGTTCGAAATCTCCGTGCCATGGTCGCCCACAACCATGCTGCGCGCCGAATTGATGCTCGACAGCAGCGCCGACGCGCTGCTTTTGGAGCAGTTGGCCTGGACGCTACTCGCGAGCGCCCTTGGTGGAGCGGCGGCCATCTCAGTGGGCGGCGCATGGCTCGTTCGTAGAGCGCTCTTGCCTGTTCGCGACCTGGCTCGACAAGCAGCGGCCCTAAGCCCGGAAAGCGTTGGACAGCCGCTTGACGGCTCCGCCCAGGCACAGGAGCTTCAGCCGTTGGTCACACAATTCAACGCGCTCCTGGTTCGATTGAACCGCGCATATCAACAACTGGAAGGGTTCAACGCCGATGTCGCTCACGAGCTGCGCACACCGCTGGCGACCTTGATTGGTGAGACCGAGCTAGCGCTGAGTCGTCAGCGCGATGTCGCCGAACTGCGCGATGTGCTCGGATCGAACCTCGAGGATCTTCAACTTTTAGCGGGGCTGGTCAATGACATGTTGTTCTTGTCCCGGGCCGATCGCGGGGAGCGCGCCCGTCGCCACCGTGTGGATAGCCTGGCCGAACTGGTGTCCGAGGTCATCGAATTCCACGAAGCGTCAATGCAGGAGGCCGGCGTGACTGCGCGCTTACGCGGTGACGGCATGGGCACAGTCGATGCTGGTTTGGTTAGGCGTGCGCTATCGAACCTGCTCGCCAACGCGACCCGTTTTGCAGAGCGCGGATCGGTAATCGAGGTCGATATCAAGCAGGACGCGGATGGCCGCATTTGCCTGTCTGTCAGCAACACGGGCCCTGTCATCCCCCCGGAGCATTTGCCTCGTCTATTCGACCGCTTTTATCGGGTTGATGGGGCCCGCGAACATCGCGACCATAACCACGGGCTCGGCTTGGCGATCGTAGCTGCGATCGCGCGAATGCATGGCGGCGCCACCTTTGTGCGGTCAGCTGCCGGAACGACGAGCGTTGGTCTTAACATGACCGTTATGGATAGCTGTTCATAACGGCCACGACCGGCCTGTCACCGCCGCCAGCGCTTGGGCACTCGAGAGACAGTTTCAGCTACTTCGAGGTCATCGACGCCGAGCGTCAGATCTTCGGCAGCGAACTCGGCCTCAGTCAGACGACGCGTGCGAAGCATCAGGCGATAGTGAACTGTATCGCGCACTTGGGGGCGGTTGAGCGT
>NZ_ATJV01000065.1 GCF_000443165.1 Thauera terpenica 58Eu
GTTGGGTGAAGGGTTCGGATGCGTAATTATACAATTACATCAATGCGTTAGGATGGAATCCGGGCTGAGCGAACACGGATTCAGGTCGATAGTCAAACCCTGCGACAATTACGTTTGTTCAAATTCATTGGGTGCAAATTAACTGGCCACCTCGGGCCTTTCAATGTCGAATTCCAACTCGACCTGGATGCCCGCCGCCAGCAGAAAACACTGCATGACGAATCCAGCCGGAAAAAGTACAGACAGTAAAGATTCAATCATCCTTCGCACGCCAACGGCATCAGACGGTGCAGCGCTGTGGCAGTTGGTCAAGGCCACGGGCGAACTCGAACCCAATACCGCCTACTGCTACCTGCTGCTTGCGACTGACTTTGCCGACACCTGCCTCGTCGCCGAGGCCGCGGGTCAGATCGTCGGGGCCGTCATCGGTTACCGCCCTCCCCGCGAGCCGGACGCGGCCTTCGTCTGGCAAGTGGGTGTACTCCCCGACTACCGGGGGCTTGGCCTGGGCCTGCGCATGCTCACTGCATGGCGCGACCTGCCCGCCAATCGCAACTGTCGTTGGGTGACCGCAACGGTCGCCGATGACAATCCCGCCTCGCAGTCGCTGTTCCAGCGTCTGGCCCATTCAGCGGGGGTGGAATGCACGGTCAATCCGCATTTCACCGCAGACCTTTTCCCAGTGGCTCACCCCGCCGAGCCGCTCCACCGCATCGGCCCCTTTTCCCTTTAGTCGACCCTGTCATCCGACAGAGGACGCGCGCCGCCAGGCACGCCCCTCCGGTCATGTGCTGGCCGCGGTCGCCGTAATCAGAATCAACAGGAGAGCTACACAATGAATACATTCGAACAGTACGAGTCTGAAGTCCGTGGCTATTGCCGCAACTTTCCGGCGATTTTCAGCAGCGCCAAGGGCGCCTGGATGACCGACGCCGACGGCCGCCGCTATCTGGACTTCTTCTGTGGCGCAGGCGTTCTCAACTACGGTCACAACCCGGACCGCATCAAGCAGGCCCTGCTTGGCTATCTGATGCGCGACGGCATCACCCATACGCTGGACATGTACAGCGAGGCCAAGGAGCGCTTCATCGATCAGTTCAACGAGGTGATCCTGAAGCCGCGCGGTCTGCACTACAAGTTCCAGTTCCCCGGCCCGACCGGCACCAATGCGGTGGAAGCCGCGCTCAAGCTGGCGCGCAAGGTCACCGGCAGGGAACAGGTGGTGGGTTTCACCAATGCCTTTCACGGCATGACCCTGGGCGCGCTCGCGGTCACCGGCAACGGCTTCAAGCGTGCTGGCGCCGGCGTCCCGCTGTCGCACACCGCTTCGCTGCCCTTCGACGGCTTCATGGGGCCGGAGAGCGACACTCTCGACTATTTTGAAATGATGCTCAACGACGACGGTAGCGGCCTTGATTTGCCGGCGGCGGTCATCATCGAGACCGTGCAGGCTGAGGGCGGCGTCAATGTCGCCAGCGTCGCCTGGCTGCAGCGCCTGCGCGAGATCACTGCGCGCCACGGCATCGTGCTCATCGTCGACGACATCCAGGTGGGCTGCGGTCGCACCGGCAAGTTCTTCAGCTTTGAAGAAGCGGGCATCGTTCCCGACATCGTCACACTGTCGAAGTCGCTGTCGGGCTACGGTCTGCCGCTGGCGCTGGTGCTGATCAAGCCCGAACTCGACCAGTGGGCGCCGGGCGAGCACAACGGCACCTTCCGCGGCCATTGCCCGGCCTTCGTGACCGCGACTGCGGCGCTGTCGCTGTGGAAGGACGACCAGCTTGAGCGCGCAGTGTTCGCCAAGCAGGCCATCATCGAAAAGCGCCTGGCACACATTGCCACCATCGCCGGCGCCGAGGCGACGGTGCGCGGGCGCGGCATGATCCAGGGCATCGAGTTCGCCGACCCCAGCTTGGCAGGCAAGGTGTCGGCAGCCTGCTTCGAGCGTGGCCTGATCGTGGAGACCGCAGGCATTGATGATCAGGTGCTCAAGCTGCTGCCCAGCCTGACCATCGAGGACAGCGAGCTCAAGCTCGGCCTGGACATCATCGAGGACAGCGTGCGCGCCCTGGTCAAGGCTGAGCCACGCGAGCTTCGCAGCGCCGCCTGAGCCCACACCGAATATCTACTCAAGGAAACCGGACATGATCGTCAAGCATCTGGAAGACGTGATCGGCACCGCTGCGGATGTCGACACCGAAGGCTGGAACAGCCGCCGCCTGCTCTACAAGGACGCGGGCATGGGTTACTCGGTCAACGACACCCTCATCAAGCAGGGCCACGAGATGGAGTTCGAGTACCGCAACCATCTGGAGACCGTGTACTGCATCGAGGGTGAGGGTCAGATCACCGACCTCGCCAGCGGCGAGACCCACGACATCCGCCCCGGCACGATCTACGCCCTCAACAAGCACGACCGCCACGTGCTGCGCGCCAACAAGGGCACGCACATGCGCATGGTGTGCGTGTTCAACCCGCCGCTCACCGGCCGCGAGGTGCATGACGAAAGCGGCGCATATTCGCTGAGCGTCTGAGCAGGAGGTGTCGCCGATGACGAACAGCATGAGCGCCAGCATGGCGCGCACGCCAGACAAACCCAGAACCGACGATCGCTACCCGTCGCGCTTTGATACCAGGGCCCACGTCAGCAACCGCCACGACCCCGTCGTGTACGGCAGCGCCGACGACGGCCCTCTCAGCGCGTCGGACCTGCGCTTTTACGACGATAACGGCTACCTCAGCTTCGACGCCCTGCTGCAGCCCGACGAGCTGCAGTCGGCGCTGGACGAGTTGCAGCGCTTGCGCAACGATGAGGAAATCAAGGACAGCGACGAGGCTGTGATCGAACCTGGCAGCCGTGAGCTGCGCTCGATCTTCGCCGTCCATCGTCACAACGCGGTGCTCCGTCGTCTGTGCGCACACCCGCGGCTGGCCGCCATCGCCCGCCAACTACTGGGCGGCGAGGTCTATATCCACCAGTCGCGGATCAACTATAAGGGTGGCTTTCGCGGCAAGGAGTTCTACTGGCACTCCGACTTCGAAACCTGGCACGTCGAGGACGGCATACCGGCGATGCGCATGGTGAGCTGCTCCATCAGCCTGACCCCGAACACGCCAAACAACGGGCCGCTGATGATCATGCCCGGCTCGCACCATCGCTACGTGGCTTGCGTCGGTGCCACGCCCGAAAACCACTACAAGGCATCCTTGAAGCAGCAGGATGTGGGCGTGCCGGACGACGCCAGCCTGAGCGCGCTGGCCGAACAATGCGGCATCATCGCGCCCACCGGCCCGGTCGGCGCAGTGACCTTCTTCGAGTGCAATGTGATGCATGGCTCGAACTCCAACATCACGCCCGCGCCGCGCAGCAATCTGTTCATCGTCTATAACAGCGTCGACAACACGCCGGTCGAACCCTTTTGCGGGCTGGCGCCGCGCCCCAACTTCATCGCCGAACGGGTGGATTTCTCGCCACTGGGCAGGGCCTGAACGCCGCGCCGGGGCACCGACTCAGGCTCGCGCCCGCCCTGCCAGGCACTTCTCCAGCTGGCTCTTCGGCGCACCCTGAATCCGCCGCAGCAAGTCCACCGAAACATCGGCCACACGATGGCGGCCGCGCAGTTCTGCCTCCAGTCGCGTGAGCAGACTTGCCGCCATCTCGGCATCAGCCAGCGCACGGTGGTAGTGCCCTGCGAAGGGTAGTTGCGCGTATTCGACCAGCGCACCCAGCTTGTGGCTGGGCGCAAGCGGGAAGATCCGTCGCGACAACAGCAGCGAACACACGAAGTGTTGCTGCCGTTTGCGCTCGATGCGCTCCAGTTCGGCATCCCAGAACTTGCAGTCGAACGCGGCATTGTGAGCCACCAGCGGGTAGTCACCGACAAAATCCGCCACCGCACTCATGACCTCTGCCGCAGGCGGGGCCTGGCGAATCATCGTGTTCGAGATTCCGGTCAGCGCCTCGATGAAGGCGGGAATGCGAACTCCCGTGTTCATCAGGCTCTGATAGCGGTCGACAATCCTGCCGTCCTCCACGATCACCGCGGCAATCTCGGTTGCGCGATCGCCTTGCGCCGGCGACAGGCCGGTTGTTTCAAAATCAATGACGGCTACGACTTCCACAGTTGCGCTTTCCTCAAGGGCTCCAGCAGCCCGGTCAGGTTGTTGTGATCGAGTTCGTGCATCAGCGCCAGCAACTGGCCGATTTCACCGGACGGGAAACCCTGGCGTGCGAACCAGGCCAGGTAATGGCCGGGCAGGTCTGCAATGATACGGCCCTTGTACTTGCCGTAAGGCATCTCGCGCGTGAGCAGCCGCTCCAGCACCTCGGGGCTCACCTTGCTTCCTGCATGAACGCGGCCTGCCTTGGCTGCAGCCTCAGGGCGAGAAGGAAAAGGGTCGCAAGGGCGGCTTGGATCTTCATCGAATTTCCGCTCGGTTAAGAGGCACAATAGGCGCTGCCGGCATGCCGCGGCAGCGCTTCAAAGGCGCTGCAAGCAGGCTTGGGCGCCCTGTGCAATGGGCGCACGCACCCCATCTTCGGACGAATGCGCGCGCAGGGCGAGTTCAATATTAAGCCCCCCTCCCTCTCGGCAGGCAAGGATGGCTTGGCGCCGACGAGTGGCGCGCGCCAGCCTGCCCTTTTGAACGGACACATCCATGATCGACCAGGTCGCTGAAAAAATCGCCCGCCGCGTCATCCTCGGCATCTTGCTTGGCGGCCTGCTGGTGCTGAGCTACGCGGTGCTGCAGCCCTTCATCGTGCCAGTGGCCTGGGCCGGAATCATTGCTTACGCCACCTGGCCGCTGTATCGCCGGCTCCGCGCGAGCATGCGGCGCTATCCGACCCTGGCCGCCCTGCTGATGACGCTGATGCTCACCGCCGCCCTGGTACTGCCAGCGCTCTGGCTGGCGAGTCTGTTGCGCACCGAGCTCGGCACCGCGATTTCAACCGTTACTGGCGCGATCCGCGCGGGCACGCTCGCCCTGCCCGACTTCATCCGCAATCTGCCCTGGGCCGGCGATGCCTTGCAGCGCTTGCTCGAACAATTGACGGGCGACCCCGAGAACTTCGGCACGCAGATGAACACGTGGGTGCGCCAAGGCCTGGATCAGGCGGTGGCCTTGATCGGCGACGTCGGGCGCAACGCGGCCAAACTGGGCTTTGCACTGATCACCGTGTTCTTCTTCTATCGCGATGGCGACAAGGTGCTGCGCCAGGTGCAGAAAGTGTTGCGCCGCTTTCTGGGCGAGCGCGTGGATGGCTACCTCGTCGCCGTCGGCTCGATGACCAAGGCGGTGGTATGGGGCTTGGTGGCGACCGCGCTGGCCCAGGGCGTGGTGGCTGGGCTGGGTTATTGGTGGGCGGGAGTCGCGGCGCCGATACTGCTCAGCGCCGTCACCGCCCTGATCGCGATGATTCCGTTCGGCACCCCGTTCGCATGGGGCTCGATCGGCATCTGGCTGCTCATCAGCGGCGATACGGTCGGCGGCATCGGTCTGCTGCTGTGGGGGGCGCTGGTGGTGAGCTGGGTGGATAACCTCGTGCGTCCGCTGGTGATCAGCAACGCCACCCGCATCCCCTTCGTGCTCGTCATGTTCGGCGTGCTGGGGGGACTTGCCGCGTTTGGCCTGGTCGGCCTGTTTCTCGGCCCGGTGGTGCTCGCTGTGCTGATGGCAGTGTGGCGCGAATGGATGGAAGAGTCCGAGTTGCTGCGGGCGGGGCTCGTCGCCGAGTCGAGGGCGCGATCCTCGTCCGCGGCCGAACGTTCAGCCGAGCGCAAAGGCGAGCACTGAGAGGAGCGATATGGAACGACATCAAGCACTGAACAACGCCACCAAACCTCTGTCCGGCGTCAAGGTCGTTGAGCTCGGCACCCTCATCGCCGGGCCCTTTGCCGCGCGCATCCTGGCCGAGTTCGGCGCCGAGGTGATCAAGATCGAATCGCCCGACGGTGGCGACCCGCTGCGCAAGTGGCGCAAGTTGTACCAGGGCACTTCGCTGTGGTGGTACCTGCAGTCACGCAACAAGAAATCGGTGACGGTAAACCTGAAACAGGCCGACGGCGTGGACGTGGTGCGCAAGCTGGTCGCCAGCGCCGACATCGTGATCGAGAACTTTCGCCCCGGCGTGCTCGAAAAGCTCGGTCTGGGCTGGGAGGCCTTGTCAGAACTCAATCCAGGCCTGGTCATGTTGCGCCTGTCGGGCTTTGGCCAGACCGGGCCGATGGCCATGCAGCCAGGCTTTGGCGCGATCGGCGAATCCATGGGCGGGCTGCGCTACGTCACCGGCTTTGCCGACCGGCCACCGGTCAAGACCGGCATCTCCATTGGCGACTCGATCGCCGCGCTGTGGGGTGCACTCGGCACCCTGATGGCGCTGCGCCACAAGGAGGTCAATGGCGGCCAGGGTCAGGTGGTGGACGTCGCGCTATACGAGGCAGTATTCGCCATGATGGAGTCGCTGGTGCCCGAATTCGATGTGTTCGGCTTCGTGCGCGAGCGCACCGGCAACATCATGCCCGGCATCACACCATCGAACACCCATACGACAAAGGACGGCAAGCACATCACCATCGGCGCCAACGGCGACGCCATCTTCCGCCGCCTGATGTTGACCATGGGCCATGCCGACCTCGCCGACGACCCCACCCTGGCCGACAACGCCGGGCGCGACGCGCGCCGCGACGAAATCTACGCGCTCATCGACCGCTGGGTTGCCAACCAGAACGAAACCGAGGTGCTGGCCGCACTCAGCGCGGCTGAGGTGCCGGCCTCACGCATCTACTCGGCCGCCGACATGTTTGCCGATCCACAATTCCTTGCCCGTGAGATGCTGCAATCGGTGAAGCTGCCTGACGGCCGCGACTGTCGCATGCCCGGTATCGTGCCCAAGCTGTCGCAAACGCCGGGCACCACCGACTGGATCGGCCCTACCTTGGGCGAGCACACCGACAGCGTGCTGGCTACGCTGGGTTACGACAGCGCGCAGATCGCCACCTTGCGCGAGGCTGGCGCGATCTGAAGCACGCACCGTCAGCGTGCGCGACGGCGTTACTCAGCCTGTTGCAGACGCACTCAAGGTGCGCAGGGCGGTGATCAAGCGCTGCATGTCAGGCTTGAAATCGGGATCCGGCCGCAGCTGCAGCGCGGTGAGATAGGCAAGGCCGTGCAGTGTTGGGGGCAGCTGCGCCGCGGTGGGCATGGTCGCAGCCTGCACCAGCAGCGGGATCACCTTCAGCCCGCGAGCGAGGGCCGTTTCGATCTCGATCCTGACCATGTCTTCAGGGTCATCGATGCGGCGCTTGCCATCCTGACTGCCGACTGTCAGCCAGCGCACCCCGATCACCACCAGCACCACCTGCGAGCGATCAAGCGCACGACCGATCACCCGCCGATAGTCCTCGCCCGCGGCTTGACGGTAGACATCCAGAAACAGGCGCTCCTCCTCGAAGCCCTGGCGCAGGACATCATGGATGCGGCCCACGGTCTCGCGGCTGTCGTCGCGCCGATAGGAAATGAACACCCCGAGACTCACCCTGGGCTCGTCCGCCAGCACGCCGGTCGGCCAGCGCACCAGGCGATGGCTGGCAAAGGCGACATAGGCCAGAACGACCGCCAGCCAGGTGCCGTACGCGGTCGCGGAAGCGGGTACGGCGATGGCGAGCAGCCCGAACAGCACGGCCACCAGGCAAGCGAGCGCGACGACGACAAAACCCAGCCGGCGTGCGAAGGGTTTGCGCAGACTGATCGTCACCCCGAAGGCAAACGCCGCCAGCCCCAGCAAGCCCCCGGCGCCGACCACGATCCACTGTCCCAGGCTTGCAGCGTTGGGCAGCAAGACCAGCGCCGCGGCGGTGGCGAGCAGGCTGGCGAGCGCAAACAGCAGGGACACTTGTGCCAGCCGGCGCAGGACTCGCGGATCGTTTTCCACCGTGCTCACGCTCAACTCAGCGCGCCGCCAGGGCTTGCCACAAACCCGCCCGTTCGAGGTGATCCCGCCCCTGTGTCGGGCTTGGCATCAGCACGCTGGCCTGGGGCTCATCATGCCGACGCTCGAACTCATAGATCAGGGCGGTGGTGTAATGGCGCGGCCCGTAGGGCTGAGCTGCAATGCGCTCGGGCAGGCGCAACCCGCCACCCGTCACCCATGCACGCGCCTCTGCCGAACTGGGCGCCTGCTCGGCTGCGGCAAAGTCCTGGTCGGTGACCACAAACACAATCACGCGGTAGAACCCGGGGGGCGCATTGAAGAGGGCGCGGATGTAGTCGATGAAGCCTTCGCGCACCTTGGGAGTATCGACCGCCCAGCGCTCGGGGGCGTCGAAAGGCGAGGCATCCGCCCGGATGTGCTCGATGCGCGATGCGAGGGCAAAACCACCCGGTATGCGGTAATAGCTGGACTCGCCGTAGCCGGCGATATTGAAGGCACGCTCGAGTTGGCGGGCCACCTCGCCCAGCACCGGCTCCGTGCCCGGCGCCACCCATTCAACGGCAATGTTTGCAAATGCCGAATAGCGCGGCGGCGGCCAGGGGAAGGCCGGCAGCGCGATCTCTGGCGCGTGCCCGTTGGCGCTCGGTGGGCGCATGGCGGCCGGCCGCGGGGGCTCTGGCGTTGGCGCGGGAGCGGGCTCCGGCGCGGGAGCAGACTCCGGCTCCTCTCCGGCTGCCTGCTCCACCGACTCCACCGCTGCAGGCGGTGCAGAAACTTCAGCTGACTGATCGCGCGCACCACAGGCGGCCAGCATCAGCGCAAGCATGCCGAGCAGAAAATGCACACCCATCCAACGCGCCCTGCTCACGCCAGATGATGCGGACGCGCACAGTGAGCGGCGAAAATCGAGCCTGTTCATGTTCACCTCCTTTCAGGCAATGCACCTTGAGCGCTGGGCGGCAGCACGCCGCCCAGCCAGGCTTTGCCTATGGCTGTCCGCTTTCAGCATAGCCTTGCGAGCGCCAAGCGCCACCTCTCACCATGACGGAGACAAGCGCTGCTCATCCGTGCTCCAGGGCAAGACGGCCGCAGCAGATTTGGATGAAGTGGACGACCGGAGTACATTTGCGCGCTGTCCCGCCTTCCAGGCCACCACGCCCGCCACCGCCATGACCGCCCAGCACCCCGAAATTCGCCCCGAACAGTCGATCGAGCTGCTCAAGCAGCTTCACATCCTGACCCGCGACGGCAAGCTCAACCAGGACAGCAGGCGCAAACTCAAGCAGGTCTATCACCTGTACCAGTTCATCGAGCCGCTGCTGAGCGCAGCACTGGCCGAGCGCGCGGACATCCAGCTCGTCGATCACGGCGCAGGCAAGTCCTACCTCGGCTTCATCCTGCATGACCTGTTCTTCAAGCAGCAGGCGCCAGCGGGCCGCATCCATGGCATCGAGACGCGTGACGAGCTGGTGATGAGCTCACGCCGCCTCGCCGACAAGCTGGGCTTTTCCGCCGGCATGCGCTTTCACAATCTGACGGTGGCCGAATCCATCACCTCGGCGCAGCTACCCGAACGCATCGATGTCGTCACCGCGCTGCACGCCTGCAACACCGCCACCGACGACGCGATCCGCTTTGCGCTCGAAAAGCAGGCGCGCTTCATCGTGCTGGTACCCTGCTGCCAGGCCGAAGTCGCCGCCGTGCTGCGCAAGAACAAGGCGCAGATGCTGAACAACAGCCTCAGCGAGCTGTGGCGCCATGGCCTGCACACGCGTGAGTTCGGCAGCCATGTCACCAATGTGCTGCGCTGCCTGCAACTGGAGTCGCACGGCTACCAGGTCAGCGTGACCGAGCTGGTAGGCTGGGAACATTCGATGAAGAACGAACTCATCATCGCCAGCCACAAGGGTCTCGCGCGGCGCCGGCCTTCGGAGCGCCTGCAGGAGATGCTGCGCACGCTCGGGCTGGAAGAGCTCGAGGCGCGCTTCTTCAGTGGTGAGCCCGGGCAGCGCGCTCGGGCAGAGGACTGATCACCCAGACCCTGTCCGCGGCACAATGTGCCTTTGTCTTTCAACCCCTTCCCGGAGCACTCAGCCATGAGCGTACTGCTGCAAGTCGACTTCCCCTATCCCGGCCCCTGGGGCGCGCAGATGAGCGAGGCCATGAAGGGCCTGGCCGAATCGATCGCGCACGAACCCGGCCTGCTGTGGAAGATCTGGACCGAGGATGAAGCCAATGGTGAAGCGGGCGGCATCTACCTGTTTGTCGATCGCGCCAGTGCCGACGCCTACCTGCAGATGCATCGCGCACGCCTGCTCGGGTTCGGCATTGCGCACGTCAATGCCAAGCTGTTCGACGTCAACACCACGCTGTCGGCAATCGACCGCGCCCCCCTCGGTGCCTGACCGCCAGACACGATCCGTTCAGGATCAACGCGCACACACAGGCTGAGCAATGCCGGTAAAACCCACCGCGCTGCTGGCCGTGCTGATCGTGGCACTGACCTCGCTCGGGCCGCTGTCAACCGATTTCTATCTGCCGGCGCTGCCCGCCATCGCGCGCGCGCTGCATACCGACAGTGCCGGCGCGCAGCTCACGCTGTCGGTGTATCTGCTGGGTTTCGGCGCGGGCCAGCTGATTCTGGGGCCTTTCTCCGACCGCTTCGGGCGCCGCCCGGTGCTGCTGTGGAGCATGTTGGTGTTTGTGCTCGCATCGGTGGCCTGCGCACTGGCGCAGTCGATTGAAGCGCTCATCGCCGCGCGCTTCCTGCAGGCCCTGGGAGCTTGTGGCGGCCCCGTGCTGGGACGCGCCGTCGTGCGCGACCTCTATGGCCCGAAGGACGCAGGCCGGGTGCTGTCACATGTCGCCACCGGCACCGCGCTGGCACCGCTGCTGGCGCCGCTGCTGGGCGGCTTGCTGACCGCGCACTTCGGCTGGCGCTCGAGCTTCGTCGCGCTCACGGTGTATTCCATCGTGCTGTTGGTGGTGATCACAGGGCAGCTGCAGGAAACCAACCGTCATCTTGACCCGCACGCGATGCACCCGCTTCGCATGCTGTCCAACTACCGCACGCTGCTTGCCGATCGGGTGTATCGCGGCGCCCTGCTCACCGGCTGCGGTGCGTTTGCAGCGCTGTTCTCCTTCATTTCCGGCTCGCCCTTCGTTTTTATCGAACTGCACGGTCTGTCGCCGCAGCAGATGGGCCTGGCTTTCGGTGCCAACGTCACCGGCTTCATGCTCGGCAGCATGTTATCGGCCCGGCTGTCGCGCAAGATCGGAGCCCAGCGCCTGATCCGCAGCGGCGTGCTGCTGGGGAGCGCGTGTGGCGTGCTGCTCGCCGCACTTGCCTTGAGCGGCGTGCATCATGTGGCGGCCGTGATGGCACCGATGTGGGGCGTCACTCTGGCAATCGGCCTCATCCTGCCCAACGCCACGGCCCTGGGCCTGGCGGGCTACCCCAAGATGGCGGGCGCGGCGGCATCGCTGATGGGCTTCGTGCAGATGGGACTGGGCGCAGGCGCAGGGATGATAGTGGGCCATGGCATACAGCACAGCGCTACGCCGCTGGCGCTGATGGTGGCGGTATCAATGCTGTTCAGCCTTGGCGTATGGTGGTTCTCGCTGAGAACGCTGCACGACTGAGAAACCTGTGGGCCTGCGCGAGGTGGTGGGCCCGACTGGATCGTGGAGAAGGAACATGAAGAAAGACACAGCGCTGGCGGATTTGCGCAAGAGCTACGAGCAAGGCGCGCTTGAGGAGCACGAATCGGCCAGCGAACCGCTCAAGCAGTTCGAGGCCTGGCTGGCGGACGCGCTCACCGGCGGCATCCCGGAGCCAAACGCGATGACGGTGGCCACGGTGAGCGCCGACGGCCGCCCCTCGACGCGCCCCGTGCTGATCAAGGGCTGCGACGCGCGCGGCATCGTCTGGTATTCCAACTACCACAGCCGCAAGGGGCGCGAACTGGAAGCCAACCCCTTCGCCGCGCTGCAGTTTCACTGGGTGGAGATGGAGCGTGTGGTGCGCATCGAAGGCAAAATGGAGAAGGTGTCCGCCGAGGAATCCGACCATTACTTTGCCAGCCGGCCGCTGACCCACCGCATTGGTGCCTGGGCTTCACCACAGAGCGAGATCATCGCCGGACGCGGCCAGATCGTCGCGCGTGCGGCCGAGTTCGGTCTCAAGTTCGGCCTCAGCCCGCCCCGCCCCGAGCACTGGGGCGGCTACCGTCTGGTGCCGGATTACTGGGAGTTCTGGCAGGGGCGCTCATCGCGTCTGCACGACCGCATCGCCTATCGGCTGCAGGATGACGGCAGCTGGCTGCGGCACAGACTGGCGCCGTAAGCCGCAGGGCCGCTGCACTCACTTGTGCGGGCCCGCTGCGGCCTTCGCCGCCCCGCAGTGCGCGGAGACCCAGCGCGCATCGGTCTCGACCTCCAGGTTGCCACGCGCGGACTTCATATCAACGCGGCTGATGAAGTGCTCCGGGCTGTCGATGCGGGCGTGAAAGTCGCCGCTCGCGTCGGGGTCGGTGCAGTTCAGCCGCCCGCGCACGGTGTTGCTGCTCTTCACCACCTGGCTCAGCGTGCAATTCCCCTCCACCTTGCCGGAGAAGATGTTGTCATGCCTTGCCTGCTCAGGCGTGATGCAGCTTCGCACCGTGCCATCCTGCCCCAGGCTGACGCCGCGCTGCGCCATCTGTTGCTCGATCATGCGCCGCGCATCGGCGGGCAGGTTCTTGAGTTGCTGCTGCAACTGGCTCATCTGCGACGACATGTCAGGCATGCCGGCCAGACTGAGGTGAGTCGAGCGGAATTCCCACAGCCCGGGACGAATGCTGTCCGCAGCTTGAACCGCGAACGACGCACAGCACAGGGAAAAACAAAAACCGAACGATCGAAAGATCATCACCGAGAACTCCTTGCGTGTTGGATGATGCAGAACACTTGCAGGCCGACTCCAGCGCTACAGGCTACCGGTTTCACGGGGCCAAGCGCGGGCATCACGGCGTCTCCGCGCGCAGAGTGGCGCTGCCCGGCCATATGATGGCGCCCAGCAGATGACGCCCAGCAAACCGTGAGCGCGAGAATGTCGCCGCACTCACGCTGAGCAAAAAGGCATAAAAAAATACCATCAATCCGGATTTTCGCGCATAATGCACGCAGCGATATTCAAGTCGTGTCGTTTATTTGTTGGTTTAGTATCCGATTTTTCGGTTTTATACCCCCAAGTCATACCTCGCCGTCTTGAACCTCGCCCCATTTGTAGGGGGCTTTCCCCGTTTTCAGGAGATTCAAGACATGGCAACTGGTACCGTTAAGTGGTTCAACGATTCGAAGGGCTTCGGCTTCATTACACCGGAAGCCGGTGGTGAGGACCTCTTCGCCCACTTCTCCGCGATTCAAGGCCAGGGCTTCAAGACCCTCGCCGAAGGTCAGCGAGTCAGCTTCGACGTGACCACCGGCCCCAAGGGCCTTCAGGCTTCGAACATTCGCGCAGCCGACTAAACCTTACCGTGGCCCTGCACATCTTGTGCAGCCAAGCCACCCAGGTTGAAAAAGGCCCGGCCCACGCCGGGCCTTTTTTTATTTGGTTTGCGCCTCATGCCGGACCAAGGAAAGCCAGCATCAGGAAAGCCGGCATCAATTGCCACGCACCTCCACTGCGCCGCCACAACCCGGCATTGGCCTCAAGAAAAGGAAGAACTCATGTCCAGCTTCATTCAACGGACCGAACTCAAGACCGTCTATTACACCCCTGTCCATTGCCCCTTCTGCGGCACACGTGTGATGGGTGCAGACGCCGAAGACGAAACCCGAATCACCGCCTGCCCACACACGCTGTTCATCGCCCACGACACGGCCTTCGAATACCGCTCCGAGCGCCTGGACAACAACCTTGAACTCAGCGCCCTGAGCGAGCTCGAGATCGAGCAAAAGTGGAGCGCACACCGGAACGGCATCGACGGCTTCACCGATGAAGTCACCGTACCGGATGCGATCAAGGTCGCCGCCTATGCCCCCGCGCCATCGGCATATGGCTCCTACTATGGCTTTGCCCCGATCGCCTAGTCGGCGATAAAAGCCGCGCCCGTGGGGGTATCCTGCGCAACAGCAGCCCAAAACGGGGCTGCAGGACGATCAGGCCTGTCGCTCAAGACCTGAACTTTTCATGGAGCAGGAAAAGATGCTTGGATACGCAACGGTGGGCGCACGCGACCTCGAGGCCGCGAAACAGTTTTACGATCAGATCCTCGGTCTGGTCGGGATGAAAACCATGTTCGAACACCCCTCTGGAGGCCGCCTCTACAACTCGCCGGATGGCCGGATGTTCGGCGTGCTCGCGCCCGCCGATGGCCGTGAAGCGACTGTGGGCAACGGCAGCATGATCGGTTTCTTGCTCGGCTCGCGTGCGGCCGTGCGCGAGCTCCATGCCAAGGCACTCGAACTGGGCGGTCGCTGCGAAGGCGCGCCAGGCCCGCGCGGGCCGGAAGAGACGCAGGCCTATTTCGCCTACTTCCGCGACCTGGACGGAAACAAGCTGTGCGCCTACTGCTTCGGGCCTGAGTAAACCAACACCTCGATCTGAACGCAGCACCCGCGAAGTCTGGTCGCCCCTCTATAGCGGGCACTTGAGGCGAACCAGACTTCGCCCACGCATCGCAAATAGTCTTGCGCCCATGCTTTCAAAGATGTACTTTTAATACATCTTTGAATCGCCTGAGCGAACGATGTCGCGCAAGATCAGCACCTCGCCCCGCTCAGGAAACATGCGTGCTGGGCGAAACCTCTCATGAACACCCTCTCGATCCTGATGTCGGCCTTTGTGCTGTCGCTCGTCGGCCTTGGCTTCTTCATCTGGTCACAGCGCAGCCGCTTGCTCAGTCACGACGGCGATGGCAGCGCGGTGATCTTCGCCACCGGCGAGATTGGCCACGCTGAGACCACGGCGCTGCAGCCCGCTTCAGGGACCGACGCCGACGGCATCGACAGCCAGGAATTGCTCGACCGCGTCGCCGCAGACGCCTCCACCGCCCCGGTGGTGTTCTTCTTCTATTGCTGCGCCTTCGTCTGGCTGCTCGTGGCCTCCGCGGCCGGGCTCACCGCCTCGATCAAGCTCCATGCGCCCGACTGGCTGGTGTCGGAAGCCTGGCTCAGCTTTGGCCGCATCCGCACCATTCACCTCAACGCCGTGGCCTACGGCTGGGCACCAATGGCCGGCCTCGGCACAGCGCTGTTCATCATTCCGCGTCTGCTCAAGACCGAGCTCGTCGGCGGCCGCTACGCGCTGCTAGGTGGGGCGTTGTGGAACGCGGCCCTGGTCGCCGGGCTCGGGAGCCTTGCCTATGGCGTCAGTGACGGCCTGGAATGGCTCGAGATCCCGTGGCAGATCGACATCCTTTTCGTCGCCGGCGGAGCCCTGGTGGGCTTGCCGCTGATCCTCACCCTGCTCCGGCGCAAGGTCGCGCATCTCTATGTTTCGGTCTGGTACATGGGTTGTGCGCTGTTCTGGTTCCCGGTGCTGTTCCTTGTCGCCAACTTTCCAGGCATCCATCGTGGCGTCGAAGCTGCGACGATGAACTGGTGGTTCGGCCACAACGTGCTCGGACTGTTCTACACCCCGCTGGCGCTGGCTTCGATCTATTACTTTCTGCCCAAGTTGATCGGCCGGCCGATCCAGTCCTACAACCTTTCCTTGATCGGTTTCTGGGGGCTCGCCTTCTTCTATGGTCAGGTCGGCGGCCATCACCTCATCGGCGGACCGGTGCCGAGTTGGCTGGTCACCCTGTCGATCGTGCAGAGCATGATGATGATCCTGCCCGTCGTCGCCTTCACGGTGAACCAGCACCTGACGCTCAAGGGCCACCTTTCCGCGCTGCGCCACTCCCCCACCCTGCAGTTCATCTGCCTCGGCGGACTGATGTACACCGCCAGTTCAGTGCAAGGCTCGTTCGAAGCCCTGCGCAGCGTCAACGTCATCACCCACTTCACCCACTACACCGTCGCCCACGCTCATCTTGGTCTTTATGGCTTCGTCACCCTGACATTCTTCGGCGCAATCTATTTCGTCGTGCCGCGCATCACCGGCCGCGACTGGCCCTGGCCACGGCTCATCAGCGTGCACTTCTGGCTGGCCGCGATCGGCATCGCGATCTACTTCATCTCGCTGACCATTGGCGGCTGGCTGCAGGGCAGCGCGATGCTCGACGAGAGCCGCGGATTCATGGAGTCGGTGCAGCTCACCCTGCCCTATCTCAAGGCACGCAGCATTGGCGGCGGTCTGATGGCGCTCAGCCATGTCGTCTTCGCCGCCCATTTTGTGCGACTACTGATCGGTGTGCGCCAAGTGGCACAGCCGAACTCCACCTACCTTGCCGCACCGGGGGCGCTCTGACATGCACAGCGAAGCACGCCTGATCCTCGGCGGACTGACCACGCTCGCCGTCGCCACTGCCGTACTTGTCGTCATTCCCTACCTGACCGTGCGCGACACCCCGCCGGTGGCGGGACTCAAGCCCTACACCTCAACCGAGCTGCGCGGCCGCACTCAATACATTCAGCATGGGTGCATGTATTGCCACTCACAACAGCCGCGCCCCAAGGCCTTTGCACCCGACGCGCAGCGTGCCTGGGGCCGGGCCACGGTGGCGGGTGATTACGCCTACGACGATCCGCCCTTGCTCGGCACCATGCGCACCGGCCCGGACCTGATGAACATCGGTGTTCGCCAGCCCAGCGATCAATGGCATCTGGGGCATCTTTACCAGCCGCGGGCCTACGCACCGGGCAGCATCATGCCCGCCTATCCCTTCCTGTTCGAAGTTCGCGACCAGGCCGAAGCGGGCGAGACGGTGGTCGTGTTGCCACCCGACTTCGCCCCCGAGGGCAAGGTGGTGGTCGCCCGCCCGGAGGCGCTCGACCTGGTGAGTTATCTGAAATCACTCAAGCGCAACTACCCAGCGGTGGATGCGGCGAGCGTGAAATGAGCGGGACGGCACGCCAATGAGCAAACGCGAAATTCTGCCGCAGCAGCGGCGCGAAAACCCCGACCCGGAAGAACGCCGCACCCCCATCCCCTGGCTGGTGCTGGCACTGGCTGCGGTGCTCGCCGCCTTTGGCGTCGATTACATATCGCACTCCGATGTTAATACACCGCCGGCCTGGGGCGACGGCCGCAGCCTCGCCGAGCTGGTGGGCGACAAACCAGCCGCCGCCGGGGCCAGGATCGATGGCGGCGCCATCTTCACCTCGATGTGTGCCGCCTGCCACCAGGCCACTGGCCAGGGTTTGCCAGGCGTTTTTCCGCCCCTGGCGGGCTCGGAATGGGTGGTCGGCAAACCCGACACGGCCATTGCAATCCTCCTGCACGGCATCAACGGTGCGATCGAGGTCAAGGGCAAGGTCTACCAGGGCGCGATGCCGGCCTTTGGCGCCACGCTGGGTGATGGCGAAATTGCCGCCGTGCTCACCCACATCCGCAGCCAGTGGGGCAACGCCGCCGCCGCAATCAGCGCCGAAACGGTGGCCGCCACCCGCGCCCGCCTTGCACAGCGCAGCGAACCCTACGCCGGCGGCGAGGAACTCGCCAAGCTACCCTGAACACCTGAGCACGCCATGACCACTTCCACTACGCCCGCCACTTCAAATCCATTGAGCCGGGACAGCCTGCGCGCCCTGGTACACGCCTTCTACGCCGACGTGCGCCGCGACGCCGCGCTGGCGCCGGTGTTCGATGCCGCGATCGGCGCGCACTGGGAGACTCACCTTGAACGCATGGTGGAGTTCTGGTGCACGATGATGCTCGACACACGCAGCTTTTCCGGCAGCGTATTTGGCACGCACATGCAGCTCAAGGGGGTCGAACCGGTGCACTTTGAGCGTTGGATGAGCTTGTGGTATCGCCACACCGCTGCCGGCTTCGAGGCGACGGACCGCAAGCAGCTGCGCGAAAAAGCAGAGATGATAGGGCGCAGCCTGTTTCTCGGCTTTTTCAGCACTCCGGCAAAATTCATTGCAGACGACGACGGTCGTGTCGTCGTAGAGCGGTGTTAGCCCCGAGCCCACGCAGCGCAGGTTCAGCGGGGCGCCCCGGCGCCCTGGCTGCCACCTTGCTCGCGGCCTTGAGTCTGCTGATCGCTTTCATCGCGCTCGCCAGCTACATCACCCGTGGCTTCGAACACTGGACCTTCGAGGCGCTACGCCGCGACGACGCCGCCGCCGCACGCCTGGTCGCCCGCCCGATCATGCTGGCAGGCCCGCAGGGGCATGCGCCCACGCCCTGGCCAGGCAAGGCGGGCGAGGTCTATCTGGTCGACTTCATCTACACGCGCTGTCCGACCGTGTGCAGCGCACTCGGCGCCGAATACACCCGCATGCAGCGCACGCTGCGCGCACGCTTTGGCGCCAACAGCCCGGTGCGCCTGGTATCGATCGCCTTCGACCGCGCCCACGACACGCCCGCCGCATTGCAAGGCTATGCCACCACCCATCAGCAGGAAGCAGACCTGTGGCAGATCGGCACGCCAGTCAATGCCGCAGCCCAGAACGAATTGCTGCAGTCGCTAGGGGTGGTCGCGGTGCCGGACGGAATGGGGGGTTTCGTGCATAACGGCGCCATTCACCTCATCGACGCCAGCGGCACGGTGAGAGGCATTTACGCTCTCGATCAATGGCCGCAGGCACTTGAGCGCGCGCTGATCCTTGCCGGCGCCAGGCGCACATGAAAACCTGGACCCACAACTGGCGGAGCTGGCACAGATGGCTGCTGCCCGCCCTGCCGCTGGCCCTGCTGGTAGCGCCCCTACGTCATGTGCTCGAAGGCAGCATGGCGCTGCACATGCTGGTCGAGCTGCCCCTGCTCCTGGCCAGCGGCTGGGCCGCCGGCGCCGTGCTCGCACGCCACCACCTGCCGGCCGAGCTGCCGCGCATCATCGACGCCAACGGTGTGCTCGGGCTTGCCTTCGCGAGTTGCGTCGGCGCGCTGTGGATGATTCCGTCCATGCTCGACCTGAGCCTTCTCGATGCCGGCGTGCAGTGGGCAAAATACAGCGTCTGGTGGCTGGCCGGCGTCCTCTTGCGCTCGAGCTGGCGCCGCACCGAACCCGAGATTGCCGCCTTCTTCCTCGGCAACATGGCCTGGATGCTGGCCACTGCCGGCCTGCTGTATCAGGACGAAGAACAGCGCCTGTGCGTGAGCTATCTGCTCGATGAGCAAACCGTCACCGGACAAGGCCTGATCGTGCTGGCGCTTGTGGTCGGCGGCCTTGCGCTGGCCCGCCTTGTCGCTGCCTCACGGCGCGCAGCAGACAATCACCCCGCAGAACGGCTGGTGCGCGACGCTGAAGCGGGCACTAGAGGGATGATGCGCCGCTGAGAGTCATCAATGCCCAGCAGCGACGCCGCCACGCTGGGCGCGGCCACCGCATCGCGCAGCGTCATGCGGTCGAGCTCGAACATGAAGGCGTCGAGCGCACGGCGCAGGCCACGGGTCAGGTTGCAAGCCGGCGAGATCGTGCAGCAATTCTCCTTGCCCGCCTCGAAACACTCGACCAGCGAAAAATCGCCTTCGGCAAGCCGCACCACCATGCCGATCGATATCGCCGCCGGATCGCGCGCCAGGCGCACGCCACCGCTGCGCCCGCGCACGGTTTCGAGCAGGCCGGCCGCACCCATCTGGTGCACGATCTTCATCAGGTGGTTGCGTGAGATGTCATACGCAGCGGCAATTTCCTCGATCGTCGTGAGCGCACCACTCTCGTGGCGCAAGCTCAGGTACATCAGGACGCGCAGCGTGTAGTCGGTATAGACCGTGAGTTTCATGGTGCGCGCAAGCCAGGGGAAGAGTCCGGTCCGAGCATAGTCGGCGTGGGCATGCAGATCAATGGGCACCCCCCGCACCACCGGGGGCGCCTGCAGCCTGAGCATCTCCCCGCCTGGCCAGCCAGACCAGCCCGGCGAGCAAGAGGAACAGCGCTGCCGAGGCGGCGAAAATATCATTGGCGCTGAGCATGAATGCCTGCTGCTCGATCAGATGGTTGATGTGAGAAAGACTCTGATCACGCGTCATCCCAAGCTTGTCGAGTGTGCTCAAGGCCTGCGTCGTCGCAATGCTGGCATCGGTAATCGCCTCGGTCAGATGGGCATGGTGCTCCGCGGCACGGTCCTCCCACAGCGTGGTGATGATCGAGGTGCCAAAAGCCCCTGCGGTGATACGGGCGAAATTCGACAGCCCGGAAGCCGAAGGAATGCTCTCCGGACGCAGGCCGGAAAGCGTGATGGCGACCAGGGGCACGAAGAAAAAGGCCATCGCGATCCCTTGCACGAAGGTGGGAATCAACAAGGTTTCGAGATCGGCGCTGGTATTGAAACCCGCGCGCATCCACAGCACGATCGCAAAGGTCACGAAGGCAATCGTCGCGTACAGGCGAAGATCAACCTTATGCATGGAATTACCCACGTAGGGCGAGAGCACGATGGCGAGCACACCGACCGGGGCCATGATGATGCCTGCCCAGGTCGCGGTGTAGCCCATGTACTGCTGCAGCCACAGCGGCAGCAACACGATGTTGCCGAACATCACGCCGTAACCGAGCGCCAGCACCAGGGTTCCGACCCAGAAGTTACGCCGGGCAAACAGGCGCAGGTCGACCACCGGATGCTCTTCGTTGAGCTCCCAGATCACGAAGAAGGCGAAGCCGATCAGGGCCACCAGGCCCAGCACGATGATCTGGGTCGACGCGAACCAGTCGAGCTCCTTGCCCTTGTCGAGCATGATCTGCAGCGCCCCGACCCAAATCACCAACGACGCCAGGCCGACGGTGTCGATGGGAAGCTTGCGTATGGGCGTTTCGCGATCGCGGTAGAGATTCCAGGTGACCAGCGCGGCAAACAGCCCGATCGGAATGTTGATGTAAAAAATCCACGGCCAGCTGATGTTGTCGGTAATCCAGCCACCGAGCAGCGGCCCCGTTACCGGCGCAACCAGGGTCGTCATCGACCACATGGCCAGCGCCACACCGGACTTTTCCGGCGGATAGGTTTGCAGCAGCAAGGCTTGTGAAAGCGGAATCATCGGCCCGGCCACCAGGCCCTGAATGACACGAAAGAAGATCAACATGCCGATGTTCGGCGCCAGACCGCACAGCAGTGAAGCCAGCACGAACAGCACGATGCTCGATGTAAACAGCCGCACCATGCCGAAGCGCTGGGTCAGCCAGCCCGTCAGCGGCACGGCGATGGCGTTGGAAACGGCGAAGCTGGTGATCACCCAGGTGCCCTGACTGGGGCTGACGCCCAGATCGCCGGAAATCGCCGGAATCGAGACATTGGCGATCGAGGAGTCGAGCACATTCATGAAGGTGGCGAGCGAAAGCACCACCGTGCCGAGCACCAGTTGAGCCCCTTGCAGGGGCGGCGGCGGCGTATAGGTGGCTTGGGCTTCAGCCATGGCGATCACTCAGCACTGAAAGCTGGCGCCATACAGGCGTGCGCCCTGAACGCCTCCCGCTGAAACGCCGCGTCATTCGAGCCGCCTGATGCTGACCGCATGGCCCAGATTTGCCGACACGATGGCATTGATGCGCTCAAAGGCCGCCTGATCGAGATCATCGAAGACATCGGTGCGGGCAACAGGCGTGCTGTGCGGCGTGTTGTGCGCCGCCTTGCTCACCGCCGTGCCGGACTGGTCGCGAATGTCGACCGCGACCTTCATCGACAGCCCGATGCGCAAGGGACGCTCGGCGATCTCCTGCGCATCCAGCACAATGCGCACCGGCACGCGCTGCACGATCTTGATCCAGTTGCCGGTCGCATTCTGCGCAGGCAGCAAGGCGAACGCAGCCCCTGTCCCTGCACTCAATCCAGCGACCGTGCCCTTGAACTCGACGCCACTGCCGTAGGCGTCGGCCGTCAGCAGCGCAGGCTGGCCGATGCGCAGCTCGGCAAGCTGTGACTCCTTGAAGTTCGCATCGACCCACAGCTGATCGAGCGGCACGATGGCCATCAAGGGCGTGCCACTGGCAACACGCTGGCCGAGCTGGGCGCTGCGCTGGGCAACCGTGCCCGCGACCGGCGCGCTGATGCCCAGGCGCTGGCTGGCCAGCCAGGCTTCACGGTATCGCGCCGCCGCCACCAATACACGCGGGTGGGTTTCGGGCGTGCTGCCCTGCGTCAGGCTCTGGTTCCTGCTCAGCTGCGCGCGCGCCTCTTCGAGGCTGGCGCTGGCGGCAAGTTGCGCCGAACGGGCACGGGCAACGGCGGTCTGCAGATGCTGTACCTGCTCACCGGAAACCGCGCCCCCTGCAAGCAGGGGTTTGCGACGCTTCAGGTCGGCGCTCAGACGCGCCAGCTCAGCTTCAGTCTGGGCCAGTTCGGCCTCACGGCTTTCGACCGTCGCTGCCAGTGCCCGGTTGTTGGCAAAAACCGCACGCACCTCGCGCGCCGCATCCGCCAGTTGCGCCTCAGCCTGATCCAGCGCAATGCGCGCATCGGCGGGGTCAAGCCGGACCAGCAGCTGTCCCTGCTCGACCTGCTCCGTGTCATTGGCCTCGATCGCGACGATCGTGCCCGCAATCTGTGGGGTGATCTGCACCACATTGCCGTGAACATAGGCGTTGTCCGTGCTCACCCGGAAGCGGGCAACAAGCATCCAGTACGCGCCATAGGCAAGCCCGGCCAGCACGCAGACGATGGCGAGCACGATCAGCTGACGCCTGCGCCTGGCCTCCGCTACCGGGGCAACCGGGGTGGGCGCGTCGCCCTGGAGCATGTTGTCCTGGCTCATGGTGCTGGTTCGTCAAAAGCCGGGGGTTACCATCTGTGGCCACCCCAGTTGCCGTCTGCCTGAAGCTTCGTCGTAAATTTTCTCCAGATGCTTGAGCTTTCCTTCCGCATCCATGTTCATGACGAAGACAAATGGAACACTTGCCTGTTTATGAGTGCTCGGTACCGGCCCGCCTTCGCCCGTATGTTTGGCGCACGACGTGCCATAGAGAAACACCACATTGTTGTCCGGGTCATAGGCGGATGCATGCAGCTCGCATGAGCCCAGAAATGTCACCTTGAAGGCGGCAGCAATCTGCTCGCAATAATCCTGCACCGTATTCAAGCCCTCGTAGCTCGCCGCCGGGCTGTGGAAGGTCGCGCCTTCGGCAACATACTCCCGGCAGCCAGCCCAACCCAGCAGTTGAAACTCGCACGCCTGAAGGAATTTTTTTGCGTTTCCCAAAGCTTCCATTTCTATTTCTCCTCAATCAAAATGGATCCTGATCAGCCACAGCCATCCGGATTATGTGCCATATCGTTACACGCGCAGGGAGCAGCGACCACCCGCAAGCGCTGGCGATGACCCGCAACTGCAGCTTCATGCCTGCCGTTCAGCTCCGATTCAGGATGCCCGTCCCACACTCCAGACTTTTTCCGATTGCGGAGTTTTCTCGATGGCACCCCACCTCACACTTGCATCGCTGTTGCTGGTCTTCGCCGCAGGCATGACCGCTCAGGTGCACGCTGCAGACCAACAAGCTTCGACCCTTTCGCGTGAGGCCTGTGCGCTGGTCCGGCACGATATCGACGCCGTGAGCGCACGCATCCGTGAGGCCATGGCGGAGCACGCGAAAGTACCGATGCGGGCCGCCGACTATGAGACGCTGGCTGCGGCACTGGATTCGCACTTCGAAGCCTTGCATACGAACCGGCCCACTGCGGGCACGCAGCGAGTGCAAGCAAGTGTGCTGCTGAGCGACATGCGTGATTCGGTTGCGCTGATGCGCAGGGCCGCACGCCTCGATGCAAGACAGCTCGCTGTGCTCAGGATCGAACAGGATCACCGTCTGTACGAATTGCTGCTCAAGACCCTCGACTGCGCCGAAACACCGCCGACACCAAACACCGCCGACACCGCTATCAGCCGGTGATTGAGTTGCGCGGCATCAATCACCGCACACCTTCGCGCGCACCGCCTTCACCGACGCCCGCCGAGCCTTGCCTTCCAGCCTGCGCTTGACCGAGCCGCGCGTCGGCCGCGTGGCACGCCGTGCCTTGGGCTCCACCGCCACCCGGTCGATGAGCTCTTCCAGCCGCCGAATTGCATCGGCGCGGTTCTTCTCCAGGCTACGGAAACTTTGCGCCTTGATGATCACCACGCCATCCTTGCTGATGCGGTGATCGTCAAGCTGACGCAGTCGCATGCGCACCGCCTCGGGCAGGCTGGAAGCTGCGATGTCGAAGCGCAGATGCACTGCGCTCGACACCTTGTTGACGTTCTGCCCCCCCGAACCCTGGGCGCGAATGGCACTGAATTCGATCTCGTCGGGCGAGATGGTGAAGTGGGGACGCATGGATGATCGCCTCGCAGCTCAGGGGTTGCCCGCCTCCGCCCTGCCCGCCTGGCGCGCTGCCTCTTCCCTGAGCGCATCCTCGATCACCTGCATCACCTCGCCGACATCTGCGGGCGCGACCTCTTCGGCAAAGACACCGGTGAGCTCCGTCTCCGGCTGCAGCTTGCCCGATTCGTACAGCGACCAGATCTCCTTGCCGTAAGCGGTATCGCGCAGCGCGGGCACGAACTGGCCGAAGTAATCCGCCAGATTATTGACGTCGCGCTCGAGCATGGCGCGCGCGTTGCTGTTGGCGGCGGCATCGACCGCCTGCGGCAGATCAATGATCACCGGCCCATTGCGATCGACCAGCACGTTGTATTCGGACAAGTCGCCATGGACGATGCCTGCACACAGCATGCGCACCACCTGACGCAGCAGATCGGCATGGAAGCGTCGCGCATCGTCCTCCTCCAGCACGACGTCGTTGAGGCGCGGCGCCGGCTCACCGTCTTCATCGGTGACCAGTTCCATCAGCAGCACGCCTTCATGAAAATCGTACGGTGTCGGCACGCGCACCCCGGCCGCTGCAAGCCGCCGCAGCGCGTCGACCTCGGCATGCTGCCACGCCGCCTCCTGCTCTTGCCGGCCATAACGCGAGCCCTTGGCCATCGCGCGCGCCTGGCGACTGTTCTTGATCTTGCGCCCCTCGGTGTAGTCCACCGCCTTGTGGAAACCGCGCTTGTTGGCTTCCTTGTACACCTTGGCGCAACGAACCTCCTCACCACACTGCACGACATAGACCATGGCTTCCTTGCCACTCATGAGCTGGCGGTGGACATGGTCAACCAGGCCGTCAATGACCAGGGGTTCGATTCTGCTTGGGGTCTTCATGTATCAGATGTACTCAAATAGGTGATGCAGTGGGTGACGACGGTTCGCACCGTGGCCCTCACCCACTGCATCAGGATAAAGTGCTTCAGTTCGCTTTCTTGCGCAGGGTGCATGCTGCAAGGCAATGAACTTTGAGCCAAGCCCGGACGCGTGGTTCAACCTTCGAACACCAATCAGCCGCCTGCCGGACGCTCTGCCCGATCCTGTTGCAGGATCAGGGACGCCGGATGGGCATCTTCAGGGGATGCGCAAGCAAAGGCCGGCCATGCTACACCGGCACACGAAGTCACAGCGGGCCTGAGGGCTTGGCGCTCTCGTGCTCACGGACCCTCACGGCCCTTGTCACGCATGGCCTTGAGACCATCCGTCCAGTAACGCAACTCGTCGAGCAAGGTGAGCGCAGACTTGTCGATCAAGGCGTTGGACTGGAACTGGCCGGCTTCATCGATCAGGCTGGCCACCATAGGCACCATCACCCCTTCCATCATCGGCATCAGCTTCAAGGTGGTGACCTGCAGCTTGGCAGCCTGCACGGCGCGCAAGCCTCCCGAGACGCCGCCATAGCTGACGAAGCCGCAGGGCTTGTAGTTCCACTCGCGGTACACGTAGTCCAGCGCGTTGACCAAGGAAGGCGGCGGGCAGTAATTGTATTCGGGCGTCACGAAGATATAGGCATCGGCGGCAGCCACGCTCGCCGCCCACTTTTTGGTGTGTTCGTGCGTGTATTTCTGCTGAGCTGGATGGAGCGGTTCGTCATACAGCGGCAGCTTGAAATCGGCCAGGTCCACCAGCTCGACATCGAACTTGCCGTGTTGTGCGGCGTAATCATGAAACCAGCGCGCCACAGAGGGCCCGACACGTCCGGGCCGGGTGGAGCAGATCACGACATGCAGTTTCGGTAGCATCAGCACTCTCCCTGAGTAAACCAAGCTTTTTGCGAGCAGCGAGCGCGGTCTTGAGCACACGCTGCATGGAGCCCTCGATGGTGCCCCAGATGTGACGGGCAAGGGGCGAACCCACGCCTGCCCCTCAGGACATTACACCCTAAATGAGCTACCGTATTCTTCAGCACCTGCCCTACCGCCGCCCCGCACAGGAAAAATCCCCATGACCGAAAATACCCTGATGAATCATCAGATTGTTCTCAACTCACGCCCGAATGGCGCACCGACGCCGGACAACTTCCGCGCACAGAGCACTCCGGTGCCGATGCCCGCCTCGGGCCAGGTCTTGCTGCGCACCCTCTATCTTTCGCTCGATCCCTATATGCGCGGCCGGATGAGCGACGCCGCTTCTTATGCAGCCGCAGTCGGCATTGGCGAGGTGATGGTCGGCGCGGTGGTCGCCCGTGTCGAGGCCTCGCAACATCCCGGGTATCGAGTGGGCGATCTCGTACTGGCCAACACCGGCTGGCAGAAATTCGCGCTTTCCGACACCAACGACTTGATCAGGCTCGATGCCGACCTGGCTCAGCCATCGCTCGCCCTGGGCGTGCTCGGCATGCCCGGCTTTACGGCCTATATGGGGCTGCTCGACATCGGCCAGCCCAAAGCGGGCGACACCGTCGTGGTCGCTGCCGCCAGTGGTGCGGTAGGTTCGGTCGTCGGTCAAATCGCCAAAATCAAAGGCTGCCGTGTCGTTGGCCTTGCTGGCGGCGCAGAAAAATGCGCTTACGTGGTCAATGAACTGGGTTTCGACGCCTGCATCGACCATCGCAGCCCTGATTTCGCGCAAGCGCTGGCCACAGCCTGTGCGAAAGGGATAGATGTCTATTTCGAGAGTGTGGGCGGCGCCGTTTTCGACGCCGTGCTGCCTCTGCTCAATACGGGTGCGCGCATTCCCGTGTGCGGTCTCATCGCGCATTACAACGACACTGCATTGCCCCCCGGCCCGGATCGCCTGAGCCTGTTGACACGCACCCTGCTCATCAAGCGCATCAAGATGCAAGGCTTCATCATCTTTGACGACTATGGCCATCGCTACGATGAGTTCTTTACGCAGATGAGCAAATGGGTGGCCGACGGTCGGATCAAGTTCAAGGAAGACATCGTCGATGGCCTGGAAAATGCCCCACAAGCCTTCATTGGCCTGCTCGAAGGCAGGAATTTCGGCAAGTTGATCGTGAGGGTGACAAAGGACTGAACCCACATTCCCCAGCAGATTCACAGATCACCCCCATTTACGGACGCGCTGCTCAATTGATGCTCTGGGCGCGCACACGCAAAGCACGCACTTGCTGGCGCACCCACTATTTCGCTCGAGCGCTCCAAGCTGTGACGCCCTGGGAGAGAACAAATGCGAATGACGGAAAACAAGTTCAAGGCCGCCCTGCGCAGCGGCCAGATTCAGTACGGCCTGTGGCTCGGGCTTGCCGACACCTACAGCGCGGAGATCTGCGCCGGCGCGGGCTTCGACTGGCTGTTGATCGACGCCGAGCATGGGCCGAACGAATTGCGCAGCATCCTGGCGCAGCAGCAATCCATCGCCGCGTATGCCTCACAGCCGGTCGTGCGCCCGCCGCAGGGTGACGCGGTGCTGATCAAGCAATTGCTGGAAACCGGCATCCAGACCGTGCTGGTGCCGATGGTCGATAGCGCGGCACAGGCCAAAGAGTTGGTGCGCGCAATGCGCTACCCGCCGCAAGGCATGCGCGGAGTGGGCAGCGTGCTGGCACGCGCGTCACGCTGGGGGCGTATCGAAGACTACCTGGAGCGCGCCAATGACGAAGTCTGTCTGCTGGTGCAGGTCGAGACCACCACGGGTCTGGAAAACCTCAGCGAGATCATCGCGGTCGACGGTGTGGATGGCGTGTTTTTCGGCGCCGTTGATCTGGCCGCATCGATGGGCTATCTCGGTGCGTCCGAGCACCCCGAAGTGGTCGCAGCCATCGAAGCCGGACTGCGCGAAGTGGCCGCCAGCGGCAAGGGCGGCGGCGTGCTGTCAGCCAACGAAACCATGGTGCGTCGCTACCTGGCTGCGGGCGCGAACTTCGTCGCCGTCGGCGTCGATGCCTTGTTGCTGGCAAACGCGACCAGCGAATTGCTCGCTCGCTATCGCCCTGGCGAAGGGGCTGAACGAGAACCTGCGCGATATTGAGGGGCGGGTCGAATCCGGCCCCTGTTGCCCATGGCCTTGGTGCCATCGGCCCAGTGGCGCAGTTTTTCCGGCGGCTCGACTGTGAACTCCCGAGTTCGACAGTTACGCGCGCAAGCCCTTGTTTTTGCTAGACCACACTTTCAAAAATGCCACTACAACAGCGCCAACTGCTCCGGCGCCGCTGGTTTTTCTATTCCTAAGGCATGAAGCACCTCGTTCTGTTCCGTGCTGATCGTCGACACGCCCGTCACCGGTTCGCCACCGTTCAGGCGCACGCGGTGATGCTGGATGCGCTGCAGTTGCTCAAGCGCGCGCTCGGGTGTGTAGCCCGCATCGGCGGCCTTGAGGCGGCTGCGCATTACCCGGTGCAGGATCAGCGCCATGAAGCAGATCGACGCATGCGCGCGAATCCGCTCGGGCAGGCGGTGATACACCGGGCCGATCTCGATCTCGGACTTGAGTACCTTGAAGCCGCGCTCGATGTCGGCAAGCGACTTGTAGCGCTGAATCACGTTCGGCGCCGACAAGCCCTCGGCGTTGGTCACCAGCAGCAGCTTGCCGTCCATCATCTGGGCGAGGCGCCGGGCCTTCTCGTCGATGTGGTAGCTGAAGAGCTCTTCACTCAGATCCACCTTCAGGATGCGCGACAGATGCGCTTCGCTGACCGCGTGGTAGAAGCGCGCCTTGGCGCCGCTGTCCGAGAGCTTGCGGCCCCGGTGCTTGACGCCTTCGTCTTGCTCGGTGAGCTTGCCGGTC
>NZ_ATJV01000066.1 GCF_000443165.1 Thauera terpenica 58Eu
AACGAGCCTCGCCACGTCGGCAGGGGACCGGCTTGGGCGAGCTATGCCTTAGCGTACGATTTGTTCCGTTTCGTGAGCTGCCCCCTTCTGCAACTGGCCGGAGTCGTGAGGTCACGAACGGCAGCTTCGTGGCAGCGAAACTCACAGAAGGCCACCGCGCCTCAGCGGCGGCTTCGGGGAAGTCCGGATGCCCGGTCAGGGTCGGATCGAGTCGGCCAAGAGGCTGCTGGCCAGTGGCGTCTCGCCCAAGTGCGTGGCAAAGAACCTCGGCGTGTCCATTCCTACGCTGTACCGCTGGGTGCCAGCCTCAGCGCACGCTTAGCGTACTTTGCGATCCGTTTTCTGAGACGCCCCCTTATACCCCGTACTTCTTGAAAATGAAGATTTGCGACAAGCCCATCCAGGCCCACCGAGGCAGCCCGCTCGCTGTTCGCGCTCGCATCCTATGGTGAGCAGCGAGCCCCTGAGCTGAGGCCCTTTTTGGGAAACGCGCGAGCCTCTTGAAGCGCTTTACGGCTCCCTGGCGTGCTGCCCGCGTTTGCTATGCGGAAATCTCGGACACCATGGGGCCCTCGGCGCCGATGGCCTGGAAGCGATAGAACTTCGCGGCCGATCCCAGGTGTCGGAACTTGTGTCGAGCAAGCTGCAACAGCTTCTCGTCACAGGTAGAGATGACGAACTGCCGCTCGCCTTCCGAAGAACTCTGCAAGCCAAGAATCAGGTCGAGTAGGGCATACGTGTTCAGGTCATCAAAGTGAGTGACTGGGTCGTCCATCATGATGGACGAGAAGCCCGACCATGTCTGCGAACTGCAGGCTGTGAGGAACAGACCCAAGACGAGAGTCTGTATCTGCGACTGACTGAAGAAGTCCGTCGGCCTTAGTGACTCGCCCTTACGATGGACACGAATGCTGATGGCCGAATCCTTGCTGGAGACCTCAATTTCACCGAAGCCATAGACTGGACGAAGCCTTTGTTGAATGACGGCCGTCCTCGGCCCGTACTCGGTGATGAAGTGCTCCGTCGCGAAGGCTTGCTGCGTCCTGAGAAGCTTCTTTACCTCAGTGAAGTACCCGACCCAAGGCTGAATCTTCTGCGCGCGAACGGCTGCGTCCTGAAGCAGCTCTTGGTTGGCAAGAATGCGCTGGCGGATGCTCTCGAAAGCAGCGGACGTGGCAGCGGTGTCAACTGCCACCTCCAACTCCGCCGCGCGGTCTCGCAAACCTAGCGCTGTGACCTCGCGTGTCGTGGCGACTTCCATTTGCTGATGAAGCTGTTCCGGCGATACCGCACTGTCGAACTTTGCAGCTGCCAGTTCCGATAGGACCGACTGAATGCGCGTCTGATGTCCGGTCAGGGCTTGATTCGCCTGCTGGTGGCTGGTTCGGGCGGCAGTAACAGCCGCCTTTGCGGCCGCCTGGACTGCCTTCTGGCGGTCCGCCTGCTCGTTTGCCGATTCAACGGCAGCGCTCATCGAAACCCTTTGTTCTTCGGTGGCGCGCTCCGCACCGGTAAGTGCTTGTAGGCCGCTTGCCAGGTTGATGGAACCTTGATTGGCTTGATGAAGCAACTCGCTCAGGCGCTTCTGTGCAACGTTCAGCGCTGATTCGGTGGCGCGCCTCTGCTCGTCTAGCGCACGATAGCCCGCCTGGGCAGATGCGAGCGCGGTTTCAGCCGCTTCTAGCAACTGCCTCGCTGAGTCGACGGAACCCGCGGCGTTCAGCTCGTCCTCATGAACCTGGATATTGAGGCTCTGCATCTGCTGCCGCGTTTCGCCGCTTAGCGAAAGCCCAACTGAGGTGAGCAATGCTTCATAGTTCGCGCGCTGTCTCTCCAGTTGCGACCGCTGCATCCGTGCATGAGTGAGCCGTAACTCCTCCTGCTTCAACCGCTCGACGAGTACTTGCCGCTGGCCTACGAGCGTCCGGAGTGCCGCACGCCGGGTCGCGGCAACCTCGCTCAGCTGGACGACGCGGTCGCCGTGCTGCATTCGCCGGTCGATTGCTGCCAATAATTTCTCCGCACTCCCATGGTCGTGCCCGCACAGTTGGCAATTTGGCCCAACCACATGGCCGCGAAGCTCTGAAATTAGCCCCTTGAGCCTCGAATCGCTGCCTCTGGCCTCCGCAAGCTTCCGCTCGACCCGTTCGACCAAAAGTTCCTGCGAATGCACGGCCTGCTGGGCCTCTCCCCATTGCCTGCGCAGTTCCTCGATTGAGGCCTGAAATTGGGTCTCAGCTTTCAGCAATTCGACGAGGGTAGGCGCAGCCTGTTCCCACGCTGCGGCGACGTCCTTGACCGATTGGAAGCGAGCTCGCTTCTCCGATGCGGCCTTGAATGTGGTCTTCGCCACTTGCATCGACGCTGCGGCTTCGCGTTGAGCGGCTTGCGCTTGCTCCAGGGTCGCCCGTTGTTGGCTCACCTGCGAGGACAGTGTGGCCAGCCCCGCTGCCAGACTCTGAGCCTGGCTTGTCAGCTGTTCATACTCGGGCTGGACCGATACCGCCCAGGTGAGCCAGTCCCGTCGAAGTTGAAAGCCCTGTTCCTGCGTCCTCAGCTGAGCCAACTGGCTAGACAAGGTGCCGAGGAGTTCCGACGCCTCTTTCTCGTGCGTTTCAGCTTGCTGCAGTTGGGCCTGCCGCTCGGTCAGCTGAGTTCGCATCGGCTCAAGTTGCCCGCGAAGGGTGCCCAGCGTCCCGATCTGCTCAATGGCGCGCGACAGCATCGCCCGCCAAGCGACAGCCTCGGCCGCCGCAACGTCCAGCATGGCCCTCAGACCTCGGGTGTCGCGTGACACAATCCCGGAGATGTCGAAACCGGCGGTCGAGATTGCTTCCTCCAGACCGACGAAGCGGGCGTCCAGCGCTGCTGAGGAGGTATCCGAGGCAGCAACAAGCCCCTCCAGACGTTTCAGCTCCTTGCGCTCATGCGCGATCGCCTGCTGGGCATTGGCTATGTCAGTGGTCACCTTGCTGTGTTCTTGCCCTGCGAGCTTGAGCACTTCCTCGGCCTTCTTGAGGCCGCTCGCATAGTCCTCGAAGGCGAGCATCCGAGAGACCAGCTCCGACGAGAGTTCGCACTTCGACGCCACGTCCTGCGTAAGCTCTTGGTTCTCCTGGCTGAACAGGTGGGTTGCTCGGAAAAGGTCCACCAGGCTTTCTACTCGGTCGGCGCCCGGGGCCGTACCGCCGGTCAGCAGACTGAGGACCTCTTTCCTTGGTGTGGCCTTGCCATTAACCAAGGCGTTGTTGTGGTCAGAAAGATTGCGCGTGATGACATGCGTTTTGCCTTCCCGAACGAGCGTCAGCGATACTTCGGTGGAGTCGCCTTGGCTGTCGAGGTGCTTGGCGACCCGAGGTAACCCGCCGCTTGCTTTGGCGAGGCGGCCAACGCCACCGGTGACTGCGAAGTCGAGGGCATCGAAGAACGATGTCTTTCCAAAGCCGTTGGGACCGTAGAGGATAGTCACCGCTGAGCCGAGCTCGAACACCTTCTTCGTCCGATATGCCCGGAAGTTCTGAATGGAGATGGATTTCAGGGTGGCTTGAGCCCGGTCTTCAACAACCTCAGGAATCGCGCTGGGGCCTGCCGCCGACTGCAGCGCTTCTGGAGGACCATAGGTGCCAGCAAGACATCCTGTCAGGATTTTCGATGCACTGGTCGTCGACGGCACCACAAGTGCCTTCGCAAGGTCCGCCTTGAGATTGCGCTGACGAAGCAGCGTCTGGGCGGACGGCGGCCTCGTCTGGACACCGGGGGTTATGGGCGAAAGAGGAAGGAAGGGCAGCCTAGCCAAACTGTCAATTAGGGCACCGTCAAGACGAACGACGTACTTCCTGCAGAAGTACGCGTCGACCTCCACACGAGAGCAGAAGTCCGGAGCCACGGTGACGTCCGCAGGGAGGCAATACACGAACGCGACATCTTTCGTCGACCATTGTGCGCTGTTCTTCAGGTAGTGTTTCTTGAAGGCTTCATACAGCGGCTGATAGTCGGCCTGGTCACCAACCGCGAAGACGGTCAGCGCATGCTGGCGGAACATCATCACTACGGGCAGGCAGCCTTCTCGCAGGACCTCTTTGGAGAACGTCGCTCCCTTCATGAGATCCGCCAGGGTGGACTGCAGTCCTGCCGGCAGGCTCAAAGTCTCAGGAGAGCTTTGCATCGAGGGCCTCCTTCAACTCGGCTTCGTTGGCGGCGTTCCGATACGCGTCGAGCATGTCGCGGTACCCGACCCGAATGATAGCGCTGGTTGGCTGTGTGAATTTCGCCTCGGTGGATGGCTCGTCTGGGACTTGGTCATAGATGGACTTGAAGCGCGGGTCCCATGGGTTGTTGTCCTCGTCTCGGCTGATAATCACCAGTTGCCCCCTGTGCGCCGGCAGGTAGTTGAGTACATGCTTGTCGCAGTCCTCATGGCTGGCTCCCATTACGGCAATGACCTCCAGGCTGGTTTCGCCTTTCATAATCGTCGCCTGAGCACCGTTTCCATGAAATGTCGCCGGATAGTGAGCCACGTCGAGGATCGAGAAGGTGTGCAGAAGATGCTTCAGGGCATGGACTTCACCGACCTTCCATTCGTCTGGCGTTCCCTTGCAAGCTGTGATGCTCGCAAAGTTCAACGTGGAGCCGAGGGCCTCTGCCTCCAGCTTTCGTAGCTCACCGACCGCTCGCTCGTGTGCAGCGCCGGCCGCCGAGGTCAATGGCAGGTTTGTGTACTTGGTGGCCAATGACCTTGAAGGTTCGTCCAGCTCGTCATTCATCCACTTGACGACTGCGGGCACGGCGCCGCTTGGTGCCCTGGGGTCGTGCGTGCCGTTAAACGGGTGCACAGTAGGTTCGCGCAAGGCAATTCGACGTCCTGCGGACCCCTGAGGCAGCGTGGACGGGTGGATGACCAAGAACGAGTGAATGCATGCTCCGCGCTCGCGAAAAACAGCGTCCCGGAAGTTCTCCAAGATATCTGCTCCTCGCTGCGACACACCGCCATTACCGTACGTTGGCATGCATCCTGGGCGCAAAAAGCGGTTCGGCGTGACGATGACTGCGGACTGACCGAACTTGTCAGCCTGGCCGGGCGTCCCCCTGCCGGCGACGTTCGCCATAACCAAACAGGTCTCGTCCCGAGTGACTCTTGGATATTGGGCGGGGTCGAAGAAGAGCCCCACCTGACTCATGAATGACGGATGCGACGGTGCTGGGTTGCATTGCGCCACGAACAACCAAGTCAGAGGAAGGTTGCCGCCCAACTGCCGAGCCCTTGTGGCAATTCCGTCGAGCAGCCACTCCCACATTCGCTTGGCGTCGGTTGCCCCAATCCAGTCGAAGCAAAGCAGGGTGGCAAACTGATAGACGGCATCGGCATTCGAGTGAATGCCCTTGAACACGTAGATTGAACTGCCCCGGTACATCGACATGCAGTTGACGTTCAGCTCGACCCAGGCAGGGGAGAGCTTCGGCTGCACCCAGCTATGTACTTCGCCCGTCTGTAATTTCGCCCAGGTGACCACACAGTTCACCCATTGATGCGCCAGCACCCGGTCAAGGCGGTTCCCGACGGCGTCGTACGTGGTGTTCGGCTTTTGAACCAGCTCAACGAATTGGTCTTTTGTCAGCCCATCGACCCCGCCGATGACGACCGTTTCGGTTGGCCACTCCGCTGCTTGCATTGCCGCCGTAATGCGGTCCACCCCGTCCAGCCCTGGAAGCGTGCACTCTGGGAAGACGGTGAAGTGCGTTTTGCCTGCGCCGTGCGGGCAATTTCGTGAGACCGCCAGAGTCTCATCGATACTATCAAGAGCCCGTTGCCGTTCCGCGGGAGCCCATGTGAAGGGCTCCTGGGGTACGAAAACAACGTGGGGCTGAGCGACGACCATCGCAACCTCCCCGCGCGGGAGGCGCACGCCGAGCGCTTCTAAGTCAACCTCGACGACTGCAACCATTCAATCTCCCGCCACTTTTTTTGGCGAGTCTGACACACTTAGGAACAGTCCGGCCAGTATGACGTCCGGAATTCGCCCTTGAGCTGCGGGGAGGCTTGCGGCTGCATTGGCCTGCAGTTTGATTCAGCGTTTTGCGCCCATGGCTTTCTCGGGGTTTTTGCGTATGTCCCGGTCGTCATTTCCAAAGCAGTCGTTCGACCGTGCAGGTTCCACTTTGGGTCGCAATGGAGGGATTTGCATAGCGACCGAGAGCTGCGCTCAGCGTAAGACGATCGCGCTGAACCGGACCAGAGCAGCGGCAAGGCGGCAGATACTTATCAAGAAACTTGACTACCAGCGCTTCGTCGATGCTCTGCAACCGTAGCTGGCGACTGTGTATCCACTGCGCAAAGTGGCTAACAATGCCGAGATGGTTGGCGAACGTGTTCGCTACGTAGTTACGGTTCGCGTCGTCGAACATTTGCGCCGGATCGGAGTCATGTAGCGCCGCCGCAGTGATTGCTCGGACATGCTCGGACCCCTTTGCCGTGCGGAATGTCGCCCCTTCGAGGGGTCGGCGCGCTGCCACATGCTTTCCTCGGGGGACAACTTTGGCGCCCCAGCGGCTTGGTGAGGAGTCTCCTGGGGAGACACCTCACCGCCTTCGCCGGTGTTCCTCATGCCATTCGTGGCGACATCCGGCGCTGGAGGTTTACTCTTGATGTCAGGGTGTGCCACTGCGCAACGATGGAAACCCTGTATTCGAGCCTGACATTATCCGACGGTTCAACTGTGCCCGCTGCTCCTCGATCAGCCGATGCTCGGCCTGCTGCAACATCGCGATCATCTGCAGCTTGGTCGCCTCGTTGCTGATCGCGGCCTGCTCGGCCTGGATGCGCGCCTGAAGCTCGGCGATCGCCTTCGGGTCCGAAGTCGCGTTGATTTCACCCATCAAGGCCTCGATCTGCACGAGCCGCGCCTTGGCGCCATCATAAGCCCGCAGACCGGTCGCCTTGTCGGTAGCGGCGGCTTCGCGGCTGCGCTTCATGATCTGCTGCTCGATGTCAGCCACCGAACCCGCCAGTCTCTCGTCGGCGAGGATCTGCGGCAGGGAGCCCGAAATACCCGCATAACCGCCGCCGGCGGCCGTCTCGTAGATGGTTTTCCACTCGTCGGGCAGGAACTGCGGCAGGCCCGGGTTTGCGAGCAGCGCGCCGAATCCGCGGCTGCCAGTCATCGACTGATAGGTGGTTTCGAGTTGCTGCAGTTGCTTCTGGGCCTCCTGAATCTGCGCCGCCATCTGCTCGTACTGCTTTGCCCAGGCTGCCACCTGCTGGACTGCTTTGGCGATGGCCACGTTATCGATGACCGGGATTCCGGCGTGCGCGCTGCTGCCGATAGCGAGGCCTGCAACCAGTGCGAGGGGGCGAAGGATTCTGTTCATGTTTGTGCTCCTGGTTAGTGCAAGAAAAGCTGTTCACGCGAAAGCCACATCACGATCGAGTCGTACGCGTAGCTCAGCGCAAAGGCGGCAAAGCCACCAACCGGAGCCCAAGGCAGCATCGCCTCCCGGGCGGCGGCCCCTTCGGGGTAGCCGATGTACACCAGCACCCCGGCTGCCGTCAGGCCGAAGGCAAAAAAGCTCAATGCGAACTTGATCGGCAGCCGCAAGAAGATCAGCACGACCACGAACAAGTAGCGCAGGAGCTCGATCATGGCGATGGCGAATCCGCGACGGCTCTGCGGATGTTCCTGGTGCGCGACGGGCGGTGGCGCCTCATCGGTTTCACCGTGGTCGACGTCTTCGAGACGGTCGCGAGGACGCAGGAAAACCACCTTGTTGTCATGAACCATGTTGGCGCCCCCTCAAAACAGGCTTCCGGCCGCTGCCCAACCGTTATTGGTCAGTCGCAGCGGAACAAGCTTCTCGACCGTGCCAGCGCCGCGCACACGTTCCCTCAAGGGCCGAAATGCCCTCTGCACGGCGGCATCGTTCGCCCACGGCGCGAGGGTCTCGATCGAGTAGGTGTAGCGAACCAGGGCCACCATCGAGGCGTCGACCTGGCGCGGCCCCTCCCACGAAACGATCCGATGCAGCTGAGGCTTGCCGTAGCACAACCCGGACACAGCCTCGCCAGCGCTGCGGCTCCCTTGGCCTCGGTACTCCGCGCCGGCAGGAGTAAGGTCGTAGCGCGGCAGCTTCGCGAATCGCGTGCCGCCAAACACGCTGCGCTCTTCGAGCTCGTACTCGGTCGCGTGAACGAGTCCGACCGATTCGAGGGCCTGCATCTGCTTGCGGCGATCGCTATTCACCACCAGATCACCGCTGTTGAGAGCCACCGGAAACTGCAACGGCACGCAAAACGCACCCTCCTTCTCAAGGGAAGCATTCAACGCTGCGGCGAAGTTCTTTTCGTTGGGCTCGGTCGCATCGCCGACGCACCCGATCAGCACGATCGACAGCGCAGCCCTGCCCACCCAATTCGTTACTTTTACGCATCTCATTTCGTGCCCCCTTTCTCGGCGCGCTTGCACTCGCGTTGGTGCACTTCCTCTTGCTGATACCGCGTCACGTAATCCCTTATCAGGCGGCGGATAACCTGGCTCGGCGTCAAATCATTCGCAGCGGCGGCAGCCTCGAACTCGCCCTTCAATCCAGCATCGAGGCGAGCCGATACCGCGGGCAATTTCACTCTCACGCAGCCCCCTCCCGGGCGGTCAAGCCGATGCGCCGCAATTCCGCCTGGACCATCTGAACATGCTGCGGCGTCGCCAACGCGCGCATCAGCAGCAGGACTTCCACCAGCAAGGCGCTGGCTTTCTCGTCCTCGGCAGCTGGGCTCCGTTCGCATCGGTTTTCGAGCCGCCCCACCGCTGCTCGCAATGCAGCGAGCTCGCACTCCAAGGCGTCAAGCTGGGCATGAAGCTGATCGGCGGCGTCGAGGCGCTGCCGCAACCAGGTCGTCAGCGGCAAGCCGCGCGCGGCTGCCTCAGCCTCATAAATGGCGTGCTGTTCGCGGCCCAACCTCATCTTGACAATGGCATCTAACGACATATCGCCTCCGTGGTCCGTCGCGTAGTGCAAGAAAGCCAGCAAATACGCGGGATGCAGGCCATTCCGTAGTTTTGCGGGACTACGGCCGGCTTCCGGGACGCCGGACAAATGATATATAAATCAGTTAGTTGATCTAACCAGCAAGGTGCGTATGGTGTATGCCCTCGATTTAAGGATTAAGGACACCCACCTTTCAGGAGCACCTATGACGTCTGGCGCAAGGCACGAACAGGAAGGTCAAAACCCACACTCAATGACCGCAAGGTCATTGAGAAGAACCGCGAGCTAGGACAAACCTGGGACAGCAGCGGCCAGATGTGGGACAACCATCGGACAGGACGTGGGCGATCACGCTGCATCACGACGTGTCCCCTTGAAGTACCCAACAGCACGACGGCCGACACTGGCAACACCGGTGGCAGCGGCGCGCGTGGCCGGGTTACTCACGGCAGTACGTGTAAGGGGGTTGTCCACCACAGCTCGAGCACCACGCGCAGCAGCGACCGCCCCACCCCGCACTGCGCGGACTTCGTGCAGGATGCCGAGACTGAGGCCATTGCCCAATGAGGCAGCGATCGAGGACACCTGCAGCAACACCATCGCGGCAACCCCGGTGATGATGATGGCGCCACCCATATGCCAGCCGATATTGGTCGTACCCCAATCCAGCCCATCCATGAGCCGGCCGTAGATCGAGAGCAGCAAGCCGAAGATTGCCCCCACGAAAACGATCGTGAGACCGGCGCCGACGACCTGCCCCATCCACCTATCGAAGAGTTGGCGAGTAGGCTCGAACAGAAGCGCCAATATCGCCATCGGACCGAATGCGGCGAGCAGGGCGAGCAGGAATTTCGCCATCAGGATCAGGCCGCCCCCAAAAATCAGCATGATCGCGGCGCTGAAACCATAAACGACTGCCAGGACGAGATAGGCCATACCGTTTGCCGAGAACACGGAAGACTTCTCGAACGCTTCAGTCGCCCGATCTAGCCCTTTCTGCCCAGCGGCATCGATCACGCTGGCGGCAACTGCCGATGGATCGCTCAGGATGGCCTGAGTGAACGCATCGGGCACCGTCCGGATGGCATCGGCAATCTGCGCCTGGTAGATCCCGCCCGCCAGTGCGACGGCGGTGATGATGCCGATCCGGACGGAACGCCCGACGAAGTTCATCACCGGCATGTCGATAGCGCCGCGGACGATCAGGAGCCCGTAGCCGATGAATGCCAAGGTGAGTCCAACCGTCAAAACGGGCGTGAGTTCCGCAATGAGGCGCCCGATCACATCCGACACGAATACGCTCGTCGCGCCATCGACTTCTGCAAACAAGTCCTGGAAGACACTGAACGCCATTTCAGTGCCCCCCGGCGTTCGCCAAACGGCCGATCACATGGCTGCCACGATGCCGCCGGCTGATCTTGGCCGCAGCCTCGAACTCGTCAAAGCGCAAAGCCTCCGCTGCACTACCCCATCGCGCCGGACCATTCTTACGATCACGACCGACGTAGAACAAGACGCCCGCTGGGCGCGGAAGCAGAACCAGAAATTCGCCTACTTGCGCCATACCACCCCCTTGTCTTAGTTCGTCAGAACTGATCAAACACGCAGGCAGGATATACGCAAAGACGATTTCAGTGAACTCTAAACCATTGTTTTATATGAGACAAATATAGGACAAGAATTAGACAAAGCACGGCCACCACGTGGATTGCCCTAATCCAGAACGCCCTTAACCAGGCAAACATCGGCGATCGCCGGTAACACGTCTCCCAGATTCAACCATCGTCGGAACACCCCGTTCTCGGTCGCACCAGCCGCAGGCGGGTCAAGGGGTTGGTGCGGCCCACAGGCGCAGCCGAGGACACGGCCCCTTGACCCGACGAAGGCGCCACACGCTCGCCCCAGGGCAGGGAAACCCTGCCCCGAGGATCAAACGCGATCGTTTGGCAATGGTCTTCCCGGGGCACCGGAAGAAAGAGCGCGGGGAAGGGTCAGCACCCCGTCCGGAGCCGAGCTACCGGCTATCGGCGATGTTCGTGCTCGACCAAACGCTGGCAGCGATGTGCCCGCTCAAAGCCGCCTCATAAGTCCTGCGAACCAACAACCGCTCGAGCAACCCCGCCGGCACGCATTCCCCAAACTTGATCTCCGCCCTACGCTGCTCCAACTCACTTGGGCTCAGCGCCACACTTCGCGCAGCCATCCCTCGAATCGCGTCGGTCGGGTCCCGCCGCATGTCGAGACCGAGGTCGTCTTGCCGTAGCGGACCCACCACCTCACGCAGCTGATAGCCGAGCCAGCGATTGAAACGTGTTCCCGCGTAGGTCCAGACCCTAAAGCGGTCCTTCCCATCATGCGTGATGATCGGTCCCTCGCCTGCGCAGGGGAGCCCCCCACTGAACTCCTCCAGCGCGGCAGCCGCTCGTTTCGACGTCGTCACGCCCGAGACCGTCCCTCGCTGCAGGACAATCCGAATCGCCCCACACACTTCGCCTCCAAGCACCCGGCCAGTTCCAGTCCATCGTGCCGAGCCCCCCCCCGTGCCAGGCTCGAGTGTCACCACCCGGCGCCCCCAGTCGATGTCGACCACCCTCCAGCTTCGCCCCGCGAGCAGGATGTTCATCGGCGCATCATCGCCCGTCAGGGCACTCGGATCGACATAGCCGACATCCGCACCCGCGAAGCGTGCGGTCAACAGCGGTGAGCCCGAGAAAGTCGCCAGAAGGTCCCGGTAATGTCCCCGGCCGTACTCGCGCTCGGTGGTGGGCCCAACCTGCAGGAGATCCGCCTCAGCCATCGACAGGTAGGCCTTGTCGATGGCCGAATCCACCAGCAAGGCGATGTCGGATTGCTCACATTCCGGGAAAGCCCTCTGCAAGCGCTGCAGCAACGCATGTCGCGGCACCAGGCCCTGCTCCAGCACCATGGCAAGCGCCTGTTGGGCCACCACACCCCAAGGCTCGGGAGGCGGCAGCGCTGCCTCCACCCAGGCCTCCTGCCACTTCTGCAGCACGCCGAGGCTCAGCAAAAAACCCTGATAGGTCGTGGCAAGGAACAGGCAGTTGCGCCTCGCTCCGGCGCGACGGCCGGTACGGCCCATCCGCTGCAGGAACGATGACACTGTCGAAGGTGCATCGATCTGGATGACGACGTCGAGATCACCCACGTCGATGCCCAGTTCGAGCGTGGAGGTGGCAACGATGACGCAGTCCTTCTCTTCCGCAAACGCCGTCTCGGCCTGACGACGCTCAACCGCGCTCAGCGACGCGTGGCTGACGAAGGTGCGCACACCGTGGCCCCGCAGCAGGTTGCCGAGTTGCTCGGTGTAGCTGCGCGAATCGCAGAAGACGAGGCGCTTCTTGCCGCGATGCAGGCGCGAAATCACGATTGCCGCGTTCTCGAGCGAGCCGACGTGGTCCAGCGTGACGTCGGCATCGGTGCTCACCCCCGCACTGCCGACCACCCTGCGCTCGCCTTCCGGAGCGAGCCAGGCTAGCAACTGATCCGGATTGCTGACGGTGGCCGACAGTCCGATGCGCTGGGGCGGGCGCACCGTGTAGTCCGCCAGGCGGGAAAGGATGGCGCGCAGATGCCAGCCGCGATCATCGACCGCAAAGGCGTGGAGCTCGTCCACGATCACCGCCCGCAGGCTGCCGAACCAGGTATCGCGCTCGACCCGGGTGGAGATCAGCATGCCCTCGATCGATTCGGGCGTGGTCAGGATGATGTCGGGCGGGTCCTTCAGCGCACGCTGCTTGCGCGACTGCGACACATCGCCATGCCAGAGCTCCACCCGTCGGCCAACGAGTCCTGCGTAGTGTTCGAGACGCTGGGCAAGGTTGTTGAGCAGCGCCTTGATCGGGCAGACGTACAGCACGCTCACGCCGCTCCAGTTCTCGCGAAGCATGCGCGACAACACCGGGATGATCGCCGCCTCGGTCTTGCCACCTGCAGTCGGCGCCAGCAACAGGCAATGGAGCCCCTCCTGGATCGGGCCGATGGCCTCGATCTGCGTCGGTCTCAGAGACGTCCAGCCCAGCGAATTGACGACGTGGTACTGCAGCGCGGGGTGCAGGGTATCGAAAGGATCAACACCCAGTTCCCGCCTCGGGTCGGGCGCGCTCACAGCGCGATGTCGTCCACCGAGTCCGCATTCGCCGCCGCCCGTTCGGCGGCAGACATCTCGGTCTCGGACAGCGTCAGGCTGTAGTGGCGTCGCGGGTCGAAGTCGGCGTGCAGATCCACCCGGTCGAGCACATCCGCAACCAGCTTCTTCAGGAACAGGCGGGGCGCAACCCCGACCTTGCCACCCAGCCCGCCGGCCACGGCGCGGGCCAGCGTTTCCACATAAATGTCATCGACCACACCGTGGATGCGCGCCTGGTCTCGCGCGCCTTCGGCGTAGATGTCGCGTATCCGCGTCCCTACTGCGACCAGGGCACCGTGGTCGAAAGCCGACAAGCGGATCTGCGCCGCACGCGGATTATCGAATCGCGCCTCGGTGGCGAAATCCACGTGCAGACGCTGCGCGAGCGGCACCAGTCGCTGGATGCCCTGTGGGCCGTCATAGAAGGCGGGCGTACCCGTAATCAGCAGATAGAGCCCCGGGTAGCGTCCGGCGTCGATCTCGTCGATCCACTGGCGCAGCGCGTTCAGGCCTCGCTCCCGGGTGTCGCCCCGCATGCGCTGCAAGGTCTCGACTTCATCGAGCACCAGCACCAGCCCGGCGTAACCGCTGTCGCGCAGGATCACCAGCACACCAGCCAGGAAGTTCGCCGCACCGAAATGGTCCAGATCCCCCTTGATGCCTGCCGCCAGCTTCACGCTCGCGGCCACATTGGGCTGCCCTGCCAGCCAGCTGATCAGTCCGTCGGCGAGCGCTCCATCCCCCCGTGCAACCGCCTGTCGATAGGCGCGCAGCACCGCCGCAAACGCCGGCGCCGCCTTGCTGATAGTCGCCAGCCTGGCTTCCATCAAGGCATCGGTTCTCGCCAGCAGCGCGGAGTCGTCAACGGCATCGACGCCCCCTTCGGCCAGCACATCTTGTTCGAGCGCGAAAAACCAACCGTCGATCACGCTGCGGAATGCGCCATGCGCCGCGTCGGCCGTGCCAAGGCGCTCGACCAGCCGTCGATAGACGGTCTCGAGTTTATGCAGCGGGGTCTCTGTTTCGTTGATCTGGACCTCGCTCGCCGCAAAACCGCAGCTACGGGCACGCTCCTGAAACCAGCGCCCGAAGAAGGTCTTGCCGCTGCCATACTCACCACGCACCGCCTTGAAAGCGCCACGCCCGGCGGCCACGCGCTCGAGTTCCTCGTCGATCACCGGTGCAAACACCTCCACCCCGACCGCAAAGGCGTCAAGACCCGAACCCGGCACGGTCCCGCGGCGCAGCGCGCCGATGATATCTTCGCGTTTGGCTGCGCTGATCATCTGCGCTCCTTCGTGCTGGAAAACCTTAGTCGCATAATTGTCACCCGTAGCAGCGGCTTCAGCCGCGCACCCCGCGCTTTCGCGGCTAAAGCCGCTCCTACCGCTCAACGCTACTCAATCCGAACTGCTTCATCAGCAGGTTCAGGTTCAATTCCACCGTCCCGGCAGCCTCATCCAGCTCCATCACCGCCATCTGGTCGACGTTGAGCACCCGTCGTGCCGCGGCCAGCATACCCGCCAGCCTCAGCTCGGGCACGGCCAGACGCTGCGCGACCGCGGTCCTCGACAGCTTGCCTCCGCGTTCTTCCAGCGCACACAACAAACGCCGCATCTGCTCGTCGGGTAGCGCAACGCGGGCAGCCAGTCGGCGCTGCGCCGCATAGGTATCGCAGGCGAGCAGACCATCCACCCAGTGCGTGCGGCTTGGCTCAAGGGGCGCAGGAGCCGGGACACCGAGATCGAACAGCGCCCCCTGCCCTTCTGCCGCAGCCGGCTTGCGAGACTGGGCACGTGCAGGCTTCACCGCAGCAAGCGACGCGGCAGCTTGGTCGGCCACCCTCGAACCGTTCGCCTCCTCACCGAAGGGCAAACTCAGATCCCACCACTCGGGCTGCGGCGGAACCGCCGGTTGCCACCCTGGCAGGTTCATGCCCAGCGGAACCAGCACGCTCATCGGCACCACCACCTCCGCCAAGGAGACACCACCGTGGTAGCCATTCTTGCGACCGGTGTAACGCGTGTCCTCGCCCCACAGGCACACCACACTGCGCTGGCCTGAGGCGCTTAGCACCCGCGGCCCGCGCAGAAGGATCTCGTCCTCGCTCCCCGCCTTGTTGCCATCGCGACAGCGATCACGCTCACCGCCCGAGCACTGGCGCGTGCCGTCGTCGAGCAGATGACCGTGATCCGCCGTCACGATCACAACCCGCCGTGCGTCACGCGCCTCCCTCAGCAAGGGCATCAGCAGGCGAAGCCCCTCCAGCCGCCAGGCCTGATGCAACTGATCCGGTCCGGCGAGGTGATCGTCCACGGCGTTGTACACCACCCCCACCACTTTCTGCCGGCCATCGGCGATCGCCGCGCGCACCTGGCTTGACAGACTGCTGTCCTCGGCCAGCTCACCCTTGTGGAAGAGTCGCGGCGGCTGCGAAGCCGTGCTATGCACAAGCAATGCCGGGTGCGCCGCAAAGGCACTTTTCTCCTGCCCGCTTCCGCCCGTGCTTACGGTGCCGGCGAGCAGACTCGCACGGCTGACCTCGGTCACCGTCGGGAACGCGGCCACCCCGGCCAAGGCATGCCCCAGGTCGCTACGTACCCACTCGGACCAACTCAAGGCCGCCAGCTCGGCGAACAACTCGCGGAAGATGCTGACACTCAGTCCATCCATGACCAACAGCAGGACTGGGTGCGACGCGGCCAGCGGGGCGACCAGATTTGCGAGGGCGGTTTCGACGGGCACGATGCGCGGCGACGGTGTCCAGTCGTTCCCGCCACCCTGTGCGAGCATGCCCGCAAACCCCTTCACCAGCGGCGCCCGCCTGGCGGCCACTGCAGCGCGCAAGGCCGCATAGGCGTCAGAGACCGGCACCAAGTCATCGCCCCCGCGCAAGCGGAAACGCGCCCAATCCACGAAAGCTCCCTGGTCCGCCTGCCACTCGATGGCAGCCGCCACCGAATCGAAGTCTGGCATCGGCCTTGCCAACCACTTCACCAGACGGCACGCCATCTCCACCTGTTCGAGGCGCTGGGTGAAGCGACCGACCAGCACATGCTGACGCAACTCGGTCACCCGCTGCAGGACCTCGCGCACCACCCCGTCCAGCGCGTCGCCCGCCTGCGCTCCAGACAGACGCGCCACAAACTGTCCCACCGCTGAACCAAAGCGCGACATGCGCTGGTCGAGACTCGCGTACAGCGTGTCGCTCAGCCAGGCGAACGCACCGGCGCGAAGCTCCTCGAGCAGGGTATCAGCGCGATCGAGTGCCCCCTGCCAGGCTGCGGCCCCGTCACGCCTCACAAGCGCGGTCGCGGCTTTCGCCCAGGCCCGGCCCTCGACCACGCCGATGTGCAGATCATCGACATGGCGCTCCAGACGCACCGCAGCATGGCCCAGCTCCGACTGGCCAAGCGCATCGGCGGCGAACACCACCGAGCACACCAGTCCAAGCGGCAAGGCATCCGCCAGTCGCCCGCTCCTGCGGGTGGCAAGAATCAGTCTGCCGACCGCTCCGGCAGCATCTTGCAGCCAAGCACAGACGTCCGTCTGCGCCACGGCCGGCAATGCATCCAGGCGCGCGGCGGCATCCGCCTGCTGGGTCCAGGCCAACAGCGCTTGCGCATCGGATCGTTCGCTTTCCAAGCCAAGGCAGCGCTGCAGGATCACCCGCCACGCCGTGTCGAGGTCGAGAAAGCCGGTGGCCACTGGGTCGAAAGCCCCCGAGGCTGCCGCATCGATCAACAACTGAGGCATCCAGCCATAGCGCGCGAGGCGGGCATCGACCTCCTTCGCATCAAACATCTCGCGCACGATCTGCCAACCTTCCGGTTGCCACACGCGCGACTTGAATAGGCGCGCTGCGACATCGTCCGGCAGCTCGTGGGTCGCGAACGGCGTCAGCAGAACGAGGCCCGCGTCGTCCTGCCCACCTCGACGCCCGGTTTGCGGTTCGAGCGCAAGCAGCGCCTCACGCAAGCCGAGCAGTGATTCGCACCAGTGCACATCGAAGGGTCGTCCGCGCGCGATGATTCGCGCAGGCCACGCCTGCCGTGCCACGGAGCGCACCGCCACCGCGCGGGCGTTGGCGTCCCTCGAGATGATGGTGTCGAGTTGCGCCACGACCTGTGTGGTCGACACCCCTGTTGCAATCGCCATGTTCATTCGCCCCGACGTTGAAGGCGCCAGGTCACCGTCAGTTCCAGCGCCCGGTCACTCGCCAGACGCGCCTTCAAGTCATCGAGCACACGGGTCGCCTCCTCGACACTGAGGTTGGTTTCCTGGGCCTCTTCAACCACGATGGTGCGCCGCCCCGGCTGCGGTACCGTCGGCAGGATGGGTTCGGATGGCGTGGAGGGCGCACTCGTCTGTACGCCTACGGTACCCGGCGCTGCCGGACCACGGACCCCGATGCCCGGCGCTACTGGCGCCGCCGCGGTCAGCAGCCTGACTGCATCCCGCTCCATTTCCTCGAGCCGGGCCTTCAAGGGCACCACGTGCTCGTCCGAGCTCAGCGCTTCCTTGAGGCGTGCAAGAATCAGCTGGGCCGCATCCCGGCGATGGTCGGCGAGATCACCCATCGCATCGAACAACTGCCACTTCGCGCCATCCAGTGCCGCCAACGAAGTCTCGGCTTGGCCCAGCGTGCGACCCACTGCGGTCTCCGAGGTCTCGAGCTCCATCGACGCCAGCACGTGCACCAATTCGCGGTCATCAGCCGGCACGAGCGCCGCCACCAAGGCCTGCGCCGATTCCGCGCTGCGCTGACGCGCCGCGGGCGCCCCCGGCGCGTAGCGTTGCGCGCGGTCGCGCACACGGGCGACGAGTTCGCCGAGCTTAATGCGCTTGGCCTTCGCCGCCTCGCGGACCTGGTTGACCAGCTGCGCGACGCTCGCCGCATTGAGCGTCTGCGGCACGGTCAGGCCGAACAGCGCCGCTGCGCGCTCCACCGCGCGCGCCCACTCGGAGGCTTCGGGCAAGGACTGTTCGCGTAGCTCCAAGTCGTCGACGAGCTGCTCCACACCTGGATCGACGGGTGTGCTGCCCAATACGAAGCTGCGATTGGTCTGCAGCGCATAGCTCAGGATGATCAGGTTCTGCAGCTCACCCGGCAGACCCATCGGCTGCGGCGCGTCGATCCACTGCCGCAGCTTCGACACCGTGATCACCCCTCCCCCATCGCGCGCATGGCACTGCGAGAAATGCGCCTTCCAGTGGTGCTCGATCAGCAAGTGGGTCTCGCCCATCACCCCCAGGCGGCAGGGGTTTACGACCGAGCGCACCAGGCGGCGGGTGGGGGTATCGGTCACCAGACCACGATGCCCCGGAGCTGCAACCGCCTTCTGCACCTCGGCCCACACCTTCTTCACCACACTGGCCTTGATCTCGGTGTCGAACTCCGGGTGCGCAGGATACTGGTGGGCGAACAATTGCCCGAGCAGCTCCTCGAAAGCCGAGCGAAAATCCGCCCCCACCGGCGGCCGCGGCACGAAGGTGAGGTCCAGCGAGCGGAACTGCTGCTCAGGCGCCAGCGCAAACATCACCGCGTCCCTCGGCTCCGTGCTCAGGCCGTAGGCCACGTCGAGCTGGGTACGCAGCTTGATGCGCAGCGAATCGAGCTGGTTACGCGCCAGAGCCTTCGCCTGCGTGCGATCGACGAAGGACAAATGCCCAGCGTACTGCTCGAAACGCTCGCCCTGCAGGATGTGGTCAAGGATCACCAGCCGCCCGAGGTCAGCCATCGCCTTGTTGCTCAGAAAGGCCGGCAGCCACACCACGGTGCGTGTATTGCCGCCGCTGTATTCGTCCAGTCGGGCAATGTCGTCCTGGGGCGTGCGGTTGGCCTCATCGAAAGGAAAATCCAGCACCACGGTCCACGCCTCGCTGCGCCCGCGCAGGCGCTCGTCGGCCATCTGGCGCACGTTCTCGTACAGCAGCTCCACCTCGCGCCGCGTACCGCGCCAGACAAATTCGTAGCGGATGAACAAGGCACCATCGTCCGCTATGCCCAGCTGCTCGAACAGCATGTCGCGGATCTTGCGGCGACGGTTACCATCGTTGTCGTTTACCTCGGCGGCACGCAGGATCGGCTCGATGTCCACCCCGGTGACCTGGATCGCCACCGTGGGGTTGTTGTCGTCCGAGACCTTGATCTCGCCGATCTCGCCCGCCCAGTCGCGCAAGCGGCGCACCACGTCCTGCACCTCGCGCCCCGGGATCGGCGAGCGGAAGGTGCCGTGGTTCAGCGCGACCAGCCGGCCGGCGGTCATGCCCTTGAGCGACTCCACCTCGGGGACCAGCGCCGCCAGCAGCAGGGTCTTGAGCAGGCGCGCATCGTTGCGCAAGTTACGCGCCGCGCTCGCCTCAGCCTGGCCGAGCCTGATCGCTTCCCAGGTTACGGCATGGCGCGTCTCCAGCATCGGCAGCAGGCGCTGGGTGTAGAGCCGCTTGGCGTTGTCGAAGTGCAGGCGCATGCCTTCGGAGAAGGGCTCATCACCTTCCGCAATCGCGTCCCACAGGTCACCGACCGGAATCAATTGGCCGAGCTCGAGATCCTCGCGCCGGTCCACCAGCAACTGCAGCATCAGCTTCAGCGCCGTGCGCTCGCGCTGCAGCGCCGCCGACACCGCAATCAGGGTCTGCACCAGGGCCGGACTGAAGGGATAGACCCGGCGGAACAGGTCGCGGTCGGCCTCGTTGGTCAGCAAGGTGTCGAGCACGTCGCGGCGCAGCTTCAGCACCTCCTCGAAGGCGGCCTGCAGAGTCTGCCGGGCGGCCTCGTCACGCGGACGCAGCACGCGTTTTTCCGCGATCGCAGGCAGGTTGCGGTCTTCCAGCGTCACGCGATGGAAGCGCGCCTCCCAGTGCTTGAGCACATCGCTGAACTGCAGCTGCAGCGATCCGGCCAGGTTCTCGCCCACCAGGTCGCGCAGATCCCGCTGGCGGGCAACGAAGCTCACCAGCGGAATCGGCCGGTCGGCGTTGGTCGCCTCTACCAGCTTCACCAGCTTGGTGCCCTCGCGGCTGACGAAGCTCACATCGGCCGCATGGCTCGCCAGCCACAACACCAGTTCGTCAAGGAACAGGATCACCGCGTCGTAGCCGAGGTCGCGCGCGTGCCGGCTCATGATCGCCAGCCCGTCGTCCAGCGGCACGAAGCCCTCGCCACCCGCAGCCAGTGAACGGTAAGCCGAGAAGAACTGCCCGATCAGGTCGCCCACCAGCCGTGCGCGCTCCTCGCCGTGCGGCGGCTCCAGCATCGCAGCCTCGAAGCTCGCCGCATCCCAGCCGCTGTCAAGCGCCCCCCAGCCACCGCCCGCACTGCCCTGGGCACCGGCGTTGAGCTTGTCGAAGAACTCCGTGTCACCCATCGTCTCGCGCATGCGCACGGCGTCGTGAAACAAGCCCTCCGCCAGGTAGAAACCCGGCACGGGTGCTTCCGGGTGCTGCTTGCGCACGAACTCGGCGTACTGACCGAGGATCGCGCTCTCCATGTCGCGGGCGCCGATCATGTGGTAGGGCACAAGCAGGAACTTGCGCCCCTGCGTCCAGCTGTGGCGGGCCACGACCGAGGCCAGCTCCGGAATCGAGCGCGCCTGCGTGTTGCCCGCCAGCAGCAGGTTCAACACCGCCATGAAATGGCTTTTGCCCGATCCGAAACTGCCATGCAGGTAGGCCGCCTTGCTGTTGCACGACAGCACCGCCTGCTCGATAAAGCCCATCGCATTGCCGAACGCATCGGCAAGCTGCGGCGTGACCACATAGTCGCGCAGCGTCTGCTCGGCATGGCTCACACCTTCGGCGAGCTTCAGCACGAAGTCGCCCTGATGCACGCGCTCAGGGATGGTGATCAGGTCTTTCAGCAACTGAGGCATTGCCTCGCTCCTTCGTTCGCTTGCACCCATGTGCGAACGAGCTTCAAATGTCATTTAGATGAAAGCCGCTCAGGCTCTTGGATTTCGCGTCAGAAACTCCAACATCGATGGCGGGACACCTTCATCTTTCACAATTCCGTCCGCCGCGGGTCTGAACAAGGCCTGCAGGATCAAGTGCCGGTCCTGATCTCCGACGGCTGCGCCATCCTCGAGCAAAGACAGGTAAGTCTGGATCATCACCCTCCGCTCGGCTGCATCGCCGGCCAGGTGAAGGTTGCTCAAGTACGAGCGCACCACCAGACGGATCGCCCAAACCGAGAATAGGCCGATCAGGCCAACGAGGGCCAACCTCCAGCTATCGGGCCCACTTCCGGGAGGTGTCGATGCAAGAAGCGAATAGAGAATCCACGCTAGCACCCCTGCGGCGACAAGCATGCCTCCAAAAGCAACTCCGCCTGAAACCTTGGACATCCTCTTGTGATGCTCCTCCTTCGATCTCCAATACTCCGTCGGCGCACGCAGGGCCATCTTCTCGCTGAACGTCTTCTTAAGATCGTCCATGGTCTGTTCGTGCGTCGTCAGCAACTCTTCAAAACGTTCGCTCCGTAGTTTCTGGGCCGCATCAAACTCGTTTTGCTGGGTCTCACGCGCAGAACGGATGTCGCTTGAAAGCTCCGCGTAATCACGATGTAAGGCCTCAATCGTCACGGTCTTTTCGCCAACTACGGACGCCGTATTCGCCCGAAGCTGTTCGAATGCCTGGCTTGCCGCCTCAAGTCTCTCTTCCCTCAGCGAAGCGGGCAGTTCATAGCGATCCAGGATGCCTTCTACAAGACCGCGCCAAGCCTCGGGCATCTGCGGCTGCAAACTATGCCCATCCCTAGGCGGGACGAACACACAGGCGTAGAAGCTCGCGGCTTCCTCATTCTGAGTCCGGTACAGATCAATTCGCTTGCCGAGCGGAGTCGAACTGTGCGGCAGCCCATGCACAACCAGCGCTTCACGCACCGAAGCTTGGGCAGATTGAATCTGCTGGTCGTAGTGCTGAGGTTCATGCGTCGCGTACTGTTGAGCTCGCTGAAAACAATTCAGCGCTTCCTGGAGTTGGCTCAATGCTTGCCGGAAGCCATTTGTGTGATTTCCACTCTGCCGGTCTCGCTGCCAAGACCAGAAACTGATCTCAGTCTGGATCCACTCGACTGCCTCTTGAATCGACCTGGGCGCAAACAGCCCACCGTTTGCCCCCAGGTCCAGGCTGAAAACAGGCTCAACCGGCGTCAGAACGGCTTCCAGCGCCCCCGTCATTCAGCCACGTCTCTCTTCGCAAGCTTCTTGCGCACCTTTGAACTGCTGGGCGACTTCGTAAGCGCCTGCGCTGCAACCGGCTTCGCCGACATGCCGCCGTCTTTCTTCCTCAAATCATGAAAGTTCATCGTCGGCAGGATGACCTGCCCAGCCATCATACGTGCGCTGACAGTCAGCACTTGCTCGCGCAGCGCAGACCACAGCAAGGACGCGCCATTCACCGCGGCCAAGTCCTCGGGCGGAGCGAGCTTTTCGGCGCCATTCGGAATCAGCACGACGCCGCGAGCCTCGACATCGATGACGTAGGGCGAATACTTCTGGTCTTCCTTGTCCTTTCGCGGCTCGTTATCGACCACCAGCCGAAGACTGAGCAGGTACATCCGCCCCCGCTCGTGGTCCGGATCGAGCTCGCCGATGCTGAACTCAGTGGTCAGGTCAACGCCATCGAACATGAAGGTCGTCGTGAAGGGGTTCGGCGGCTCCTGCGGCGCATGCCGCTCGTCCCACTCGACTGAAACCTTCCTGAACATCACCTGCAGCAATTGCACCGGTGCGGCTTTCATCAGACGAACGCCTCCATCAACTCGGCGGACGAGGCTGCGTCATTGCAGGGAGTCATGGATAAGTGCTCCGTGAGATGGACTTTTGCATCCCACATGCCACTCAGGTCTGCCGGGCGTCCAAGCATAGGCACGCACACCCGGGTGCGGTCGCGACGGCGCGAATCCCACCGGGTCGTCGGCAGCGCGCGCAGCTTCACCCGCTGCTCGTCCTCGCAACGCTCCGTCCACAAGGGCAACTCGACCCCCGCCTTATCAGCCAGATCTTTCATCACGTCCGGACGCTCCATCGCCAGCTTCAGAAGCAGCGTCGTGCTCTCATCCGGATAGGTGACTTCCGACTCGTAGCGCGAGAAAGCGATCTTGCCCTTGCCGAACACCTTCGATGCCTGCTGCTGGGTCAGGCCATAGCGCCTGCGCAGCGCCAGAATCTCCTCGCCCATCAGCAGATTGCCGTAATGCGCCTTACGCTCGGCCAGCACACGCAGGTTTTCCCTGTGCTGCGACGCCTTGATCGTCATTTCACCGCATGCATTGCAGACCGAGGTCTGCAGCTTCACTTCCACACGCTTGCCGAGCGGCTCGAACACACGCACGCGCTCCGCCGCCTCTAGGTGACCCTTGCGGCACACCGGGCACAGACCCAATCCCATGATTCACCCTCCCCCTCAGCGAGAGCCGTGACACGACACCAGCACCAAACTCAGCTGGCCGTCGTCGGTCACGGAAAACTTCATGTACACCTCAAGGCCACGTGCGTTGCGCACGCGCCGTTCAAAGTCAAAGTGCAATTGATAAACATCGCAGGGATACACCTCCCCGCGCTTTACCTGACACCACTCGGCTTTCTTGAAATCCGCCGGGCTCAGGCAAGACAGCATGTGCAGCACATCTTCGTAGCTCCACCGCTCGTTCTCCAGATCTCGCTCACAACGATCCGTGGCGACCCACACCTCGTCCTCGGTCAACTCCCCGTCAGCTACCAGTGCCTGCAGCATGAACAGGTCGAACAATGGACCACCTGCAATCGAGCGCCGGGATGACCTCGGCAGCTGCAGCAAGGTACGGTTAATCTTCCACAGATCGGGCATTTAGTTTATCACCGTGATAAATTTTGGGTCGGATTTTACACTTTCCAAACCTGTGACTCAGCTCACGTTCCGCCGACGCCCGCGTCTCGCCGCCGTCACCACCGGTTTCCACGCCCGCAGTGCCTCCAGCGTCACCCCCACCGCCTTGGCCTCGTCGCGCACGAAGCCGTCGTAGTAATCACCCATGCGCTCGCCAAAGTGGGGGTCGAGCGCGTTGTGCCATTGCTTGAGCCAGGGCAGCAGCTCGAGCAGGCCGGCGAGCAGCGGCAGCAGGCGCTCGGAAGTCCAGCCTTCGCTGTCCTTCATGTCGAGGTAGTAGCCGGCGAGCGCGGTGGCTCGCTGCAGGTGGTCGCAGCCGGCCCAGACGATGGGGAGGCTGCCGTCGGCGCCGCGTTCGCAGCCGGGGTAGCTCACCCAGCGCTCCTTGGGCACGTCGAGGCCGCCGCGCAGGCGCCAGAAGTCCGTCTTCTGGAAATCCTTGCTCTGGTATTTGGGTGGCACCGGAATCCGCCCGACCTCGGCCGCCTTGCGCTCGGCCTTGGTCTGCGCCAGTTCCTCGGCCAGGGTGTCTTCAACCCAGCGCAGGCCCTCCGCATCCGGATCGCCCCCGTCGCGCTCCTTGCGCACCACCGCCAGCAATTCTTCACGCCGGACGGCGGCACCGTGCTCCAGCTCGGCGTCGATGGCGTCTTCGCGCCGCTGCAGCGCCCAGCAGTCTTCCCATTGGGCGCGCTTGCGCAGGCCGGTTTCGGTGTAGCGCAGCACGGGCAGGAAGGGCACGGACTCGGCGGCAACCAGATCATTGACCAGGCGGGTGACGTCGAAGTCGGCGCGGCCGGTGTAGAGCGCGGCGATGTGCATGAAGTCCGCGTCCAGACGGGCCGCGTCGGCGAGGCGGTTGATGCTGGAGAGCTGGACCGGCTCGCCAGCACCCCCTGCAGCGCCGGCCGCGTCCGCGCGCCCTGCGCCCTGCGGCCAGTAGCGGGCGGATTCCAGCCGGGCGAGCAGCCAGTCGCGCAGCGCGGCCTTTTCTTGATCGTCCCACGAGACGCTCTCCCAGCGCCGCTTGCAGTTCGGGGACTCGACGAGCCCGACGTTCCGGTCAGACTCAATAAGCTCGATGCGCTTCTGAACGAGCGCACGATAGTCGGACGGCCAGTGACTCGGAATGGCTGTCACAGGCTCGATCCCCAGCCATTCGAACCACCGCGTCTGAAGGGCTCCAGATTGCAGCCTTCGAGCCATTACGATCTCGAAGGCACGCTCACCGCAACGAACCTCTGGCGGCGACGCTGTCTCCAGCGTATCCGTGAGAAGGGCATAGAGCCGATAGCAGTGCCAGTCCAGTTCCTCCTGCGCCGCGACCATCTGCGCCTTGATCGACGCCGATCGAGCCCTCGCCTCGTCGAGCATCGCCCGGGTGAGCCGGGCGCCTTCTTCGTCTGTCTTTCTCAACAGGTTCTCAGGTGACGCTTCGGATAACGCTTGCGCGAGCACATCCAGACGGCGAGCCCAGCCAACGGGATGCTCCTCGACCAGCGGAAACTCCGCCACCTTGGTGGAGTTGAAAGCGTAGAAATCATGCCATTTTTCGTCCTTGCTGCTTCCTCCACCCGGCCCCCCCTTGTTGTGGCACACCTGCTGGAACCAGAAGCACGCTACCGACGAATTCAGCAACCCGAGCAGGCCCAGGTGCTCGTCCTCGGTCGCCTCGGCCGGCAGCTTGATGACCGGCGCGGTCTGCTTGAACACCTTGCCGCCGCGATCGAGGACGAAGTGGTTGTGGGTGGCGACTTCGGCGAAGGTGATGGTGAGTGGACGATCAAGTCGCGCCCGATAGACTTCTCTCAAATCCCACCAGCGCAGCCCTTTCTGCTCTACCGGAACGCCAAAAGCCTTCCGGTCCTTGAGCGAACTTCGATATGGCCAAAGGCACGCAACATGACCAGCGACATCCTCATCGGTGAGGTCATTGCCGAATAGATCGTAGGGCCACATCACGCACAGGTTTGATTCAACGCCCCAATCGCGAACTGCATCGCCCTCACCGATAGCTCTCACGTGCGTAAAACGCAACCGGGAGACAGCACTGCGGTGAAGCATCAGGCAATTGTCTTCCCCTGTAATGACGAGATAGCCAAGGTCACACCCTGCTCCTCTGAGCGTTTCACGCTCGGCATCCAGCGCATCTCTCAACTCGGCAGCACCGCCACCACCAACGCTCCACGGATGCTTCCCGAACGTCGCCCGTGGCGTATCCGTCACGCTGACGAAATCGCTTTCCGACCCCGCCACATCCACCTGCCCGACGATCGCCGACCACACCTGCCCTCTCGCCGGATCCGCCGGCGTGCTCGGCTCGCCCTTGATCCCCATCACCGTACGCACCTCGCCCGCCACCGGCGGCCGGTGGCGGCCAAACAGGATCACCGTCGGCGTGCCGTGCCCCGGGATGTACGCACCGGAGGTGTCGATGACGTGGGTCAGGTCCAGCGCCGGCAGCACCTGCTCAATGAGCTTGGCGCCGAACTCGCGCTTCATGAAGCTGTTGGCGGTGATGAGGCCGACGAAGCCCGCCTTTGCCGCCTCGCCCTGCCCGTCGCGCCCGGTCTGCGCGAGCTCGAAGAAGCGCTCGGTGAAGGGACAGCCGAGCGAATACTGGCGATGGCAACTGTCATAGCGCCGGCGGTAGGCCTGGTTCAGCGCCGCGTCCTTGACCACGATGTAGGGCGGGTTGCCGACCACGGCGTGGTACTGGCGGCCGAGGATCTTCTGCACCTCGGCCAGGTCCTCGCTGGCGAAGGCGTGGGCGAGGCCAGTGTCGGCGTAGTCGTCGGCGCGCTGGAACATGTCTTCGGTTTCCTTGAAACCGAAGCGCGGGCCGTGCAGCAGGCTGTCGCCGATGGCCACCTGCAGCCTGAGGTTGGGCGCGTCGGCCAGCCTCTGCACCTCGCACACCTTGAGCGCCGCCACCAGCAGACGGAAGCGCGCAATGGCCACCGCAAAGGGGTTGAGATCCACGCCGGCCACCGCGGCCAGCGCCTTCTGCGCGATGTCGCGCGGATTGCGGCCGGGCTCGTGGCGCTGCCATTGCGCCACCAGGCGGTGGAAGCCGCCGAGCAGGAAGTGTCCCGAGCCGCAGGTAGGGTCGATCATGCGCACGCTCTGGTGGCCGAACTCGCGGATCGCCGGGGTGAGCGTGCGGTCGAGGATAAATTCCTCGACGAACTCAGGGGTCTGCAGCAGGGCGTAGCGCTTGCGCGAGGCCTCCGACAAGTCCTGGTAGAGGTCGCCGAGGAAGCGGGTGTCCCACTCGGGGTCGGTGAAGTCGTGCACCAGCGCCCCGCTCGCCGGGTCCACCGCCTGCCAGAACTGGCGCAGCGCCATCGCCGCATCGCCGCTGATGGCGAGGCGGAAGACCGGGTTGTGGGCATCAAGGAAGAAGGTCTGCAGGCCGTGCAGGGTGCCAGCCTCGCGGAAGGCGGCGAGCAGGTAGTCGCGGTCGGATTCGAGCGGCTGGGCGCGGAAGTAGGCTTCGTGGCGGTCACGCGCGAGGGCTAGTCTTCCTGATTCAGGCGTGCCGGACAGCCAGGGCCGGTCGACGAGCTGGTTGTCTTCGATGAAGCGCAGGAACACGCAGGACAGCAGCCAATGCACGCCGGCCTGGGTGATGACCTGGTCGACCCAGCTCTCGAAGGCCTCGGCGCAACGGTCGGCATCGCGCGCGGCATGCCACTCGGCACGCAGGGCGGCGTCGAGCGCGGGCAGCTCGGCGATGCGGGCACGCAGATCGTCTTCGAGGCGCTTGAGCTGGCGGGTGAGGTCGGTGAGGAGCTGCGGGGCGTGGATCACGAGTGGATTCCGTTTCTGATGCAGGGATTCGCAGCCACGGCCGTAGGAGCGGCCGTAGGAGCGGCTTTAGCCGCGAACCCCCTCCGCTCTGCTCCAACCGGGCCGACCCTCCGACGATTCGCGGCTAAAGCCGCTCCTACGCGGGCGGTCAACGGTCGAATCGCGGCTGAAGCCGCTCCTACTGCGGGGCCTGGGGGGGCGCCTGTGGGCGGCGGTTGCGGATAAAATTCATCGTCATTTTTCGACGTGATTTCACTATGCCACATGGAAACCGGCTGCGCCGCGGGCGGGTCTCGGAAATGGGGCGCACTTATCTCATCACCACGGTGACCTTGGAGCGCGAGCCCATTTTCGCGGACTTCCATCTGGCGCGCAGTGCGATTCTGGAGCTGCGTCGGTGCGACGCCCTCGACCTGAGCCGGACGCTGGCCTTCGTGCTGATGCCGGATCATCTCCACTGGCTCGTGGAGTTGCGCGACGGCAGTCTGTGCGATCTCGTGCAGCGCTTCAAATCGGTGAGCGCGAAGAACATCAACGCAATGGACGCCTCGCCGGGCCGTCGGCGCTGGCAGGCGGGGTTCCACGATCACGCGCTCCGTGACGAGGACGATCTTCCAGCTATGGCCAGATATGTCGTTGCCAACCCATTGCGCGCGGGCATCGTGCGGACGGTGCGGGATTATCCGCATTGGGATGCGGTGTGGTTGTGAGAGGGCGCGGTTCTGTTTGGGTTCGCGGCTGAAGCCGCTCCTACGGGGTTGTTTCGTCGCTGTGGCGGGTTCGCGGCTGAAGCCGCTCCTACGGGGGTGTTTCCTCGCTGTGGCGGGTTCGCGGCTGAAGCCGCTCCTACGGGGGTGTTTCCTCGCTGTAGGAGCGGCTTCAGCC
>NZ_ATJV01000067.1 GCF_000443165.1 Thauera terpenica 58Eu
TCGTCATACAGCAGCTCGGCGCCGGCAAAGCCCGGATAGACCTCCACGCCCAGCGCCTCGGCCTGCTCGCCCAGCCACTTCACCACATTGCCCAGGCGCACGATGTAACTGCCGTGGTTCTCCAGGCAATCCGGCAGCAAGCTGTTGGGCGTCTTGCGTGCGCCGCTCTCGGTCAGGAACAGCACCCTGTCCTCGGTCACCGCGGTCTTGAGCGGTGCGCCCTTTTCCTTCCAGTCCGGGATCAGCTCGGTCAGCGCCTGCGGGTCCATCACCGCGCCCGACAGGATGTGGGCGCCGATCTCGGCCGCCTTCTCGATCAGACAGACCGACAGTTCCTGCCCCTTGGCTTCGGCCAGTTGCTTGAGCTTGATCGCCGCCGCCAGCCCACCCGGGCCGCCGCCGACGATCAGCACGTCGAATTCCATTGATTCGCGTTCGTTGCTCATGAGAAGTGATGCTCCAATGTTCGAATAGGGATTCGCTCAGGCCCTGAGGACGTACTCGGACCGTGGGGATGCGCTCAGACGCGCGCACCCGCAGGCTCACGCCAGTCAGGGACGATGCCGTGCTCGAGCGCGAAGGGCTGAGCCTGGATGGTACGACGCTGAAACGCCACCGCTTCCGGCGCCGTCGCCAGCCAGCACAGCACCGCAGCAGGCACCTCGGGCGGCGCAACGCCGCCGCGCATGGCGATGACGCCCTTGTCGCCAATGGTTGCGCGCAGCGCCTCGGTGGTCACCACACCCGGATTGATGGTGTAGGCACGGATGCCCTGCTCACCGAATTCTGCCGCGAGGATGCCCGACAGTCGCGACACCGCCGCCTTACCCGCGCCATAGGCGTAACCCCAGCCACCCTTGCCTGCCGCCACCGGCGGATCGCTCTCGCCAGCGCCCGAGCTGACGTTGATCACCGTGCCACCGCCCTGTGCCAGCATCGCCGGCAACAGGCTCTGGGTCAGCACCACTGGCGCCATCACATAGCCCTGGAAGACGCGCTCCAAGGTATCCAGACCCAGCGACATGAAGGGCAGATTGAGGTCCTTACCCTGGTAGATGGCGTTATTGACCAGCACATCGACGCGCCCGAAACGCTCCAGCACCGCCGCCGCGGCCGCCCGCACCGACTGCTCGTCGAGCAGATCCATGCGCACCGCGAAGGCCTCGCGTCCGAGCGCGCGCACCGCCTGCGCGGTGGCGGCCAGACTGCCTGCCAGCGCACGACCGTCGGCATGGGTGAGCGCATGGGCGTGGGTTTCGCCCTCTTCGAGCGTGCGCGCACTGATTGCGACATCGAATCCGGCGCGGGCAAAGGCCAGCGCCGTCTCGCGCCCGATTCCCCGGCTGGCGCCGGTAATGAAAGCCACCTTGTTCATCGCATTCCTCTGGGAGCAAAACCTGCCTGCAGTCTAAAACCCGCCTGCGCGCTGTCATCGTCAGTTCGGACGATCGTGAAGCTTCGCCGCAGCGCGCGCGCAAGCGCACTTCGGCACAAAAAAGCCGGCTTCTCAGGGCCGGCCATGCAACAAACCTGTCGTCGGCGTAGACCGCCGCGGACTCAGAAGCGATCAGTGCGGGTCATCGCGTCCATGCCACCATCGACGAATATCACCGTGCCGTGCACGAAGCTCGCCTGCTCGGACTGCAGGAAGAGCACGACGTTGGCAATCTCGTGCGGCGTGCTGCTACGCCCCACGGGGGCGACGAACTTGCGTGTGGCCTCTCCGTAGCGCGGGTCATCCAGCGACGCCTGGAACAAGGGCGTCTCCACCGCACCGGGCGCCACGACGTTGATGCGCAAACCACGCGGCCCGAACTGGAGCGCCTTGCGGCGGGCAAACACAGCAACGGCGTACTTGGAGCTGCCATAGGCCGCCTGCCCCACGCCGACCTCATTGGCGCGCGCCAGCGCACCCGCCTCGTCACCGGCCAGCATCGCATCCACCATGGCCTTGTCCTGACCCGGGTGCACCGATGCCACCGAGCCAATGAGGGTGACCGCGGACTTGCTGCCTTGCGCCAGCGCCGCCTCCAGGCCCTCGACCAGTTCGGTCATGCCAAAATAATTCACCGCTACAACCACGCTGCACGAAGGCGCGGTGGGACCGAGACCGGCGCAGCACACGAGACCGTCGAGCGTACCGCCGCAAGCTTGCAGCGCGCCATCGACTGCCGCCTTGCGACCTGCGGCAGTCGACAGATCGGCAACGATATCTGCGTTCTGGCGGTCAATGCCGATGACGCGATGGCCTGCCTGCTTGAGCTGCTCGCAAACGGCGGCGCCAATACCCGAGGCTGAGCCGGTGACAACGGTAACGGACATGAAGAACTCCCTGAATGCCCGAGACGGGCAGAACAATGATGCGCTAGTATCAAGACAGCCTCCCTCGCCCCGCATCGTCCGGGCGGACTAACATCATTCGTGGCCACTCGCCCTAAAATCGGGCGCAGGCTCCTGTTTATAAGGATCGTGTGCAATGACACCGTTCAAACCCCTCGTTGTCGCCGTCTTGATGAGCGTCAGCACACTGAGCACCCCGCTTCACGCCGCCGACACCTCCACCGCCACCGCCACCGCGTCTGCAAGCAGCGAAGCTGCGCGCACGCAGGCGCTGCTCGATCGCGCCGAAGCCCATTTGCGCGAACAGGGCGACCCGGCCCTGGCCAGCCTGAGCCGGGCGGGGGAGTTCCAGGACGGCGAGCTCTACGTCTATGTCATCGATACCGCGGGCAACTTCCTCGCCAGCGCAGGCACTTCGAGTTCGCTCATCGGCCGCAACGTACGCGAGCTCACCGACTCCGATGGACGTCACTTCATCCGCGATATTCTTGAAGGCGCCAACACGAAATCGAGCGGCCGCGTCGATTACCGCTGGTTCAACCCGATGCGCGGCAAGAGCGAACCCAAGATCGCGAGCTATCGCCGCGTGGGCGATCGCATCCTGGTGGTGGGTTACTACACGCCGGAAGCGAGCTTCGAGCTGGCGAAATCCATGCTCTGGCGTGCCGTCCATGAGCTCAAGACACACGGCGAAGACGCGTTCGAGCGCTTCAACAACCTGGACGGCGGATTCATCCAGGACGACCTTTACGTGTTCGTGGTCGGCCTTGATGACGAGACAGTGTACGCACACGGCGGCAGCCAACGCCTGGTAGGGCGCAAGGCGGGAGATTTTGTCGATGCCAGCGGCAAGCCTTTCATCCGCGACATGATCGCGCTCGCCAAGAACAAGGGCGAAGGCGACATCTTTTACTCCTGGCGCAACCCGATCAGCCTGAAGGTGGAGAACAAGCACGCCTATGTCGTGCGCGTGGGCAAATATCTGATCGGCGCGGGGGCGTATACGGGCCAGCAGGCGCGCTGAGCGGCACACAAGCGGGGCCGGGCGCTGGCACAAGCCCAAGCCCGGCGATGAATCCGATCAGTTGCTGCGGCTGAGCGCGGCGACGCTGTTCAGCATGATGCGCACGAGCTCGGTCTGACGTCTGACCCCGGTCTTGGAGAAGATCGAGCGCAGGTGCGCGCGCGCGGTGTTACGGCGAATATTGAGTACCTCAGCCGCCTCTTCGAGCGATAGCCCGTTCGCCAGCTCCATCGCCAGCGCGGTCTCTGCGGGCGTGAGATTGAAGAGCTGCTTCGCCGCCGAGATGGTGGCAAGCGACTTGCCCGTCGCATCACGAATATAGACCACCGCCGCAGGTTGCCCCTTGCCCTCTGCCCACTCATGCGAGGGCACAGGCTCGACCACCACGCCCAGACTGACCTGCCCGGACGGGCGCGACACCGAGATCGCCGAGGCCACCGTCAAGGGCGCACCGGAATGGCGCGGAAACGCACTGCGGATCAACAGCTGCAGCTCGCGATTGTCGCTCGGATAGGAGGCCTCGAGCCGCCCGCCCACCAGCTTCAGCCCATCATTGGCCGCCAGCAGATCGCGGGCGATCAGATTCTGCTCGATCACCTTGCCGCTTTCGTCAAGCACCACCGTCCCGACCGAAAGTCGACCCATGGCGCGAGAATAAAGCGCACCCAGCGCCTCACTGCGATCGAACAGATTATGCAGATGCAGCGCGCGGCGCAGATGCGGCAACAAGCCCTCGCAACGCGCGCGATCGAGCGCGTTGAATTTCGGCGCGGTCTCGCTGCGCGTGAGACGAAAACGCAGCTTGCCCGCACCGGCGGTCAGGATGTCCGCGCCCATGACGTGAAAGACATCGACCGGCGCACACCAGTGCAGGTAGTAGGGCATGCGCCGCCATTCGGCCTCCGTCATCAGGTCATCGACGGTAAACACCGTATCCGGCAGCTGGTTGACGAAGGGCGTGGCGGTGTGACCGTAAGGCAGGTAGGTGACGCGATCGCCCCCCTCCAGCCCGACGGCAATCATCATGCCCAGATTGCTCTCGTCCGGGCTGCGCAGGATCAGGGTGACGAAATTGGCCTGGAACAGGTCGCGGAACATTTCCAGAGCCTCAGCCCAGCGGCTACTGTCGAGTGCCGCATCGTAGAGCGCCGACACGATACGGTCGTACTCTTCCAGCTCCATTTCAATCTTGCTCAATCCAGCCCCCTTCAGTTTCAGCTCAGCGGGCCCTGCGACCCGCCCTGGCAACTTACAGGCTTGAGGTCAGAGCCGGCACCGCTTCGAACAGGTCGGCAACGAGACCATAATCCGCCACCTGGAAAATGGGCGCATCCGGATCCTTGTTGATCGCAACGATCACTTTCGAGTCCTTCATGCCCGCCAGATGCTGAATCGCACCGGAAATTCCGACCGCAACATACAGCCCCGGAGCCACGATCTTACCCGTCTGGCCGACCTGATAGTCATTCGGGACAAAGCCCGCATCGACTGCAGCACGCGAAGCACCCAGCGCCGCCCCAAGCGCATCGGCAAGCGGCTCCAGCACGGCGTGATAGTTCTCCCCGCTGCCCAGGCCACGTCCACCCGATACGACGATGGCGGCGGCGCCGAGTTCCGGACGCTCGGACTTGCTCAGCTCGCGCCCGATCACCCGCGACAGCGCCAGGTCCGGCCCCGCGGCGAGCTCTTCCAGCGCGGCGCTGCCACCCTCGGCCACAGCGTCGAAAGCGGTGGTGCGCACCGTCAACACATCCAGAGCCTGCTCCGACTCGATGTTGACCATCACGTTGCCGGCGTAGATCGGGCGCTCATAGCGCCCCGGCGCGGTGATCGCCACCACGTCGGAAACCGCGGCCACGTCGAGCAGCGCCGCCACGCGCGGGGCGATATTCTTGCCAAAACTCGATGCACCAAAAAGCACCGCACGGTAGCCGCCGGTGCTGGCCACCTGCTGCACCAGCGCCGCCAGGTTTTCGGCGAGCGGCTCGGCATAGTGCGCCGCCTCCACCTTGAGGACGCGCGTCACCCCTGCAAGCGTCTGTGCCTGCGCCACGGCGGCCTCGCACCCATGCCCTGCAAGCAGCACGTCGATCTCGCCCTCGAAGCGCGTCGCAGCCATTACGGCATTGAGCGTTGCCGTCGCCAGACGGCTGTTGTCGTGTTCTGCAATGACCAGTGTCTTCATCATTCGCCTCAGATCACCTTCGCTTCGTTACGAAGCTTGTTCACCAACTCGGCCACATCGGCCACCTTCACCCCACCCTTGCGTGCTGCCGGCTCGGCGTGGCGTACGTGACGCAGGCGCGGCGTGATGTCGACGCCCAGCTCGGCGGCGGCCAGCACCTCCAGCGGCTTCTTCTTCGCCTTCATGATGTTGGGCAGGGTGGCATAACGCGGCTCATTGAGCCGCAGGTCGGCCGTCACCAGCGCCGGCATCTTCAGCTCGATCGTCTCCAGCCCGCCGTCGATCTCGCGCGTCACCCTCACCACCGCGCCGTCGATCACGACCTTGGAGGCAAAGGTGGCCTGCGGCCAGCCCATCAGCGCCGCCAGCATCTGGCCGGTCTGGTTGGCGTCGTCGTCGATCGCCTGCTTGCCGCAGATCACCATCTGCGGCTGCTCGCGCTCGGCCACGGCCTGCAGCAGCTTGGCCACTGCCAGCGGCTGCAGCTCGGCGTCGGTCTCGACCAGAATGGCACGATCCGCCCCCATCGCCAGCGCGTTACGCAGGGTCTCCTGGGACGCGCTGATGCCGCAGCTCACCGCGACCACTTCCGTTGCCGTGCCTGCTTCGCGCAGACGCACGGCCTCTTCGACCGCAATTTCGTCAAAGGGATTGATCGACATCTTCACGCCGGCCAACTCAACACCGCTCTGGTCGGACTTGACCCTGACCTTCACGTTGTAGTCGACGACCCGCTTTATCGGGACAAGAATCTTCAAGACACTCTCCTTGCAAACAGTTCTGAGGACGGCACCCGTCAGGCGGGCGCCGGTTCGCGGCGCAACATCACCACGTTGTTGTCGAAACTCACGAGCACTTCAGCGCGCTGATTGAAGAGCTCGAAACGGGATATCAGCACCCCACGTTCCGGGCGACTGCCAGCCTGGCGCTCGATGTGGGTGATCCGTACGCGCAGCTCGTCACCCACCACGCCGGGCTGACGAAAACGCAGCTTGTCCCAGCCACGCCCGGCAATCGTCGAGGTTTCCTCGCTCTTGACGGTGTGACTGAGACGGATGGTGATCGACAGCAGATGCACGCCGGCGGCAAACAACTGACCGATCGGCGAACGCGCCGCAGCCGCCTCATCCACATGCGGCGGAAACGGATCCCACTCGGAGGCGAAACCCTTGATGTTGTCCGCGGTGAGCAGATAGCTCTGCACTGACTCACGCGGCACGTCGAGGGCAACATCTTCCCAATAGATCACGCGCTCACTCCCTGTGCCGCCGGATAGTCGGTATAACCCTCTGCCCCGGCGGTGTACAGCGTCTTGCGACTGAAGCGGGCAAGCTCGACGCCCTCACGCAGGCGAGCGACGAGGTCCGGATTGCCGATGTAATGGCGGGCGAAGGACACCGCCTCGCCCACGCCACCGGCAATCGCGGCCTCGGCGGAGTCACCGTCAAAGCCATCGTTGAGGATGAGACCAGCGCCGAAACCGCTGCGCGCGAGCGCAAAGGCGTCAATCTCGGGATCCGCCGAGCGCATCACATGGGCATACGCCAGACCGAGGCCGGCCGCGCGTCGCACCAGTTCGGTATGTGTGGCCGCCGAATCCGCATCGCTGATGTCGTTGTAGGTGTTGCCCGGATTGAAGCGAAAGCCCACTCGTCCCGGGCCGATCGCCTCCGCCATTGCCTGCAGGCACTCGGCCGCAAAGCGGACGCGGTTGTCGACGCTGCCGCCGTACTCGTCGGTGCGCACGTTGGTGCCCGAACACATGAACTGCATGGGCAGATAGCCGCTGGTGCAGTGCAGCTCCACGCCGTCAAAGCCCGCAGCACGCGCATTGAGTGCCGCCTGACGGTGCTCGGCCACCACGCCACGCACCTCTTCAGTGCTCAGCGCACGCGGCGCGTCGTAGGGCTGCATGCCCGCAGCGTCGGTAAACAGCTCGCCATTGGCACGAATCGCCGAGGACGACACGGTTTGCGCCGCCTCGCCCTTCACATGGTGGCTGCCGATACGCCCGGCATGCATGATCTGCAGCACGATGCAGCCACCGCGTGCATGCACCGCGTCGGTGACCGCGCGCCAACCCGCGATCTGTGCCGCCGTGGCGATGCCGGGCTGACGGCAGTAAGCCTGTCCGTCACGGCTGGGCCAGGCACCTTCGGCGACGATCAGCCCGCAATCGGCGCGCTGCGCGTAGTACTCCACCATCGTCGCGCCCGGCACACCCTCGGCATCAGCGCGGTTGCGTGTCATCGGCGCCATCACGACGCGGTTGGCGAGTTCGAGCTCGCCGAACTTCACCGCGCTCAGCAAGTGCGGCAGCTTCACGCTGGCGCCACTCACAGCGCGGTCACCAGCACCGCCGAGCGGCCACCGTCAACCGGCAGACTCGCGCCGGTGATGTAGGACGCCTCATCACTGGCGAGGAACAGGATGGCATTGGCGAGCTCCTCGGGCTGACCGACACGACCCATCGGGATCAGCTTTTCGGTGTTCTTGCGCGAAGCCTCGTCAGACAGCATGCCGGCAGTGGCCGGGGTCTCGACGACCGCCGGAATGACCACGTTGACACGGATGCCGTGCGCTGCGCCTTCTGCGGCAGCAGCGCGCGAGAAGTTGTCGATCGCCGCCTTGGCCGCCGAGTAGCCGGACATCCACGGCGTGCCGAGCGAGCCGCAGATCGAGGACACATTCACGATCGCGCCACCCTTGGCCTTCATCAGCCGCATTGCCGTACGCACACCCCAGAAGGTGCCGTCCACCGAGGTCTTGAAGTTGGCATGCCAGTCGGCGGTGCTCATGTCCTCGATGCCGCCCCAGGTGTAGGCCATGGCGTTGTTGACCAGGATATCCAGACCACCATGGCGCTGAGCCGCAGCCTCGAGCGCGGCGGTGAAGCCGGCCTCGTCGCTCACATCCGCCACCACCGCCTCGGCCTTGCCACCGGCAGCGGTCACCGCAGCAACCACCTCATCGAGCGGCTCACGCCGACGGCCACAGATGACCACGGTCGCGCCTTCCTGCGCAAAACGCATCACCGTCGCCGCGCCGATGCCGCTGCCACCACCTGTAACGAATGCCACCTTGCCTTGCAAACGAGCTGCCATGAAATCTCTCCTCGAACATGAGCGCGGGATCATTCCCAACGCAGGTTTTAGATCGCAAAGTTTTGCGCGAGCACGGCTTGATTCAAGCGCAGCCATCAAGCGTTTTGCACGTAGCGAGGGTATGAGAAGGCTCGCCCCACGCCATCGTCCGATGGGACTAACGTTCAGGGGGGGAGTGTGAATCGGCAGGGACAGTCCGCGCAGACGCAAAAAAACCGAACGGAGCGGGCCCGCGTGGGCCAGCTCCATTCGGTTTTTTCAGCCATCCAACAAGGATCTGCACCTCACGCAGCCTGCTGCACGACATTCATGCGTGCGCAAGCTGCGGCGGCGCGAGCGCCCCCAACAACTCAATCAGCTGGGGAAACGCACCTTCACGTGCTCGGTCGTCGGCAAGGCCTGACAGCTCAGCGTCCAGCGCTTGGCCAGGTCCTTGGCATCGAGCACTTCGTTGTGGCGCAGATGGACCTCGCCTTCGACCACCTGACACATGCAGGACGCGCACATCCCGGCCTGACAGGAATGCGGCGCATTGATGCCGGCCTTGAGCGCGGCATCGAGCAAGGTCTCGTCACCGCCCACGCTCAACACGTGGACTTCGCCGTCGAGCTCCATTTCCACCGTAGCGCGCTCTATGCTGACGGTGGGCGCGGGCGCTGCGGCGTTGATCGCCGCCACATCCTCTTCGTCGGGCAATGACACGAAGCGCTCGACATGAACGCGCTCGCTGTCCATTCCTGCGTGATCGAGCGCCGCCACCATGGCATCCATGAACGGGCCTGGCCCACAGATGAAAGCCTGGGCGGCCAGAGAGGGGCGCGCAAACTCGGCCAGCTGCACCACCGACGGCACACCCTGCACCGAATCGAGCCAGTGCGTGACCTGCAGCCGGGCCGGATAGGTGGCTGCGAGCGCATTGAGTTCGTCACGGAAAATCACCGAGCGCTCATCGCGATTCGCGTAGAACAAGCGGATTCGCCCCTGGCCGTGAGCCAGGGCCGAGCGCAGGATGGAAAACACCGGCGTGATGCCGCTGCCCCCTGCGCACAGTAAAAAGTCTCCCTGCAGCGAGGCGGGCGTAAACACCCCCGCCGGCGCCAGCACCTCCAGCGTGGCACCGGGGCGCACCTGATCGCACACCCAGTTCGAGCCACGCCCACCCGCCACGCGCTTGACGGTGACACGCAGCGTGCCATCGAGCGTGGGCGCGCTCGACATCGAATAGCAGCGCGGCAGATGACGACCCAGCACTGGCAAACGCAGGGTCAGGAACTGGCCGGGACGATACTTGAACGTTGCGGCCAACTCCGGCGGCAGCTCGAAGACGACCGACTTTGCATCGTGCGTCTCCTCGATGACCGCCTGGACCTTCAGCGAGTGATAGCGCTGGCTTGTCATGTAGCGAAGTCTCCCTTCGGTTGAGGCGCTCAGATGTAAGGGTCGCCGTTGGGCAGGCCCAGCATCACCGCGCCATGCGCACGCGCATAGGCATCGGTATTGTTGGCAATGTGGCCGCGCGCCTGGTGAATGTCGCGGAATGCACGCTCGATCGGGTTGGTCTTGTAAGTCCCCGAGGCGGCACACGCGCGCATCAATTCGCTCACTGCGGTCGCGCACAGCTTGGGCACCTGTGATGCCTGCGCACGCTGCATCAGCCGCTCCTCCACCGGCATCTGCTCACCCGTCTTTGCGCACTCGACGATGCGTGCGTAGTTGCGGAACAGCACCAGCTTGAGTTGGTCGGTGGTCATCATGGACTCGGACACCGCCTGCTGCGCATTGACGTCCTCGGCCGTCTTCGCACCGTGCTTGCCGACGTGGGCAGCGGCACGCTCGCGGAAGCTGGCGATCGCGCCATCCAGGGCGCCGATGCACGCCGATGACACCGCGCGCTGGAAGACCTGGGTGAAGGGGATCCGGTAGGTCCAGCCCGGGTTCGTCACCCGACCGGGGCAACCCGCGTCGCTGTGATCATTGGTGCGGTGGGTACGATGCGCCGGCACGAAGCAGCCATCGACGACGATGTCGTGGCTACCGGTGGCGCGCAGACCGAGCACGTCCCAGTTGTGCTCGATGCGGAAATCCGCCTTCGGCAGCAGGAAGGTCGTGTGCTCCAGCGCGCCGGAACCGTCCTTCTTCGGCAGCAGCCCACCAAGGAGAATCCAGTCGCAGTGCTCCACCCCACTCGAGAAACCCCAGCGCCCGGAGAAGCGGTAGCCGCCCTCGACCGCTTCGGCCTTGCCGGTAGGCATGTAGGTCGAGGCAATCAACACCGAAGTGTCGTTCGCCCACACGTCCTGTTGCGCCTGCTCCGGGAACAGCGGCAGCTGCCAATTGTGAACACCGATCACGCCGTAGATCCAGGCCGTGGACATGCAGCCCTCGGCCAGCGCCATCTGCACGCGGTAAAACACCCGCGGATCAAGCTCGTAACCGCCGAAACGCTTGGGCTGCAAGACGCGAAACAGGCCCGCCTCGTTCATTTCCCTGACGGTCTCGACCGGCACCTTCCCTGCGGCCTCTGCGGCACGCGCACGCTCGGCCAGCCGGGGTGCCATTGCCTTCGCCCGCGCCACCAGATCAACAGCTTCCGGTGTCATGTAGTCTTCGGCCTGCATGCCGAGAATCTGATCCTTTCCAACTGCGCCCATGTTCGTATCCTCCGCGATCGCCAGAATAGGCGTTTTCAGGTGCGACATCTGTTTTGATGGACGAAATATTCCACACGCACCCAAGGGACTCATCGTCTGAACGGACTAGCGTAAATGGCTGAGTCTAAAGGACTCTCTGACACTCACGAGCGCTGCTCCCTATAGGTGGGCGGCACCACCCCGTGCACTCGACCGGGACGGCACGCACTCATCACCTCGGCGACAGCCGTAACCCTTTTGGACGATGCTCCCACCGGCCACGCGCCAATAATGCACACACCAAGCCATCCCGCGTGGACGGCATCGAGAACAACACAGGAGACGTTCCATGCGCGTGCCCGTCGGCATGGCCATGGCATTAATTGTCATAGCTGCCAGCATTTATTCTTTTTCCCCCAGGCATGTGCTGCCACTGCAGGACTCTTCCATTCCTGTAGACCGCATGCAGCTCACCACCATAGAACGCAGCAAGGCGGGCCTGATCGTCGCCGGCGAACTCGGCTCGATTCTGGTGTCTGCCGATGAGGGCAGGACCTGGAAAGCCGCCACGCTCTCCAACGCGCGCCAGGCGCTGATCACGCGCATCATCTTTGTCGACGACCAGCTCGGCCTGGCACTCGGCCATGAAGGCTGGATCCTGCGCACCGAAGACGGCGGCCTGAACTGGACGGAAACCAACTTCAGTGAATCCAACGGCGAACCCCTGATGTCAGCAGCCCGCCTGCCATCAGGCGACTGGCTTGCTCTCGGCGCCTTCGGTCAGGTGCTGCGCTCAACCGACAACGCAAAAAGCTGGCAGGCCGACAGCCTCCCCGGCCTCACCGACTGGCACCTGAACGACATCTCCTCCTCGGCCGATGGCCAGCACTGGCTGATCGTCGGTGAGGCTGGCACCGCGCTGCGCTCGGCGGACGGCGGACAGAACTGGGAAACCATCGAGCCCTTTTACAACGGCTCGCTGTACGGCGCCGTCAGCCTCGGCGCCGGGCACTGGGTCACCTATGGCATGCGCGGTCACGTATTCACCAGCGCGGACGACGGCCTCTCCTGGCAGGAAACCAAGGTCCCCGCCCCCATCTCCCTGTATGGCCATGCCGTACTCGCCAATGGCGAACTACTCCTCGTCGGCCAGGGCGGCATCGTGCTGTCGAGCACGGACGGCGGCCGGACCCTGGCCATCGTGCAGCGTGAAGGCCGCGCAAGCCTGACCGACATCGTCATCGGCAGTGACGGGCGCTGGATCCTTTCAAGCGACGGCGGCCTGCAGATCCGAGCCCCCGCCAACCCGACCAAGACCGACGGAGCCGTTTGATGACCGCAGCCCACACCATCACCCGGACGGACGCTATCGTTGCCGTCCTCGCACGCATGCTCATCAAGTGGCGCAAGCCGCTCGGTCTGTTCTTCATGCTGCTCACCCTCGGCCTCGGTTACTCGGCGCTCGACACCCGCCTTGACCCCGGCTTCAACAAGCTGATTCCGCTCAAGCACAAGTACATGGCGGCCTTCCTCGAGCACTCCAGCACCTTTTCGGGCGCGAACCGCGTGCTCGTCAGCGTGCAATGGAAGGGTGAAGGCGACATCTACAACGCTGAATTCCTGCCCGTGCTGCGCAGGGTCAACGACGAGGTGTTCTTCACCCCCGGCGTCAACCGTGCCAGCGTGCGCTCGATCTTCACTCCCAACGTGCGCTTCATCGAAGTCACCGAGCAAGGCTTCAACGGTGACGTGGTCATTCCCGCCAAATTCGAGACCAACGAGGCCGGTCTCAACCTGGTACGCGCCAACGTCGCCAAGTCGGGCGTGGTCGGGCGCCTGGTCGCAAACGATCTGAAATCCGCACTGGTCCAGGCCGATCTGCTCGAGATCAACCCCGAAACCGGCGAGAAGCTCGACTACGCTGGAGTGGCGAAAAAGCTCGAAGCGATCCGCGCCGAGTTTGCCAACGAGCACATCGACATCCAGATCGTCGGCTTCGCCAAGGTCATGGGTGACGTGATGGAGGGCTTGTTTACGGTGGTGATGTTCTTCCTCGTCGCCTTCGTCATCACCTCCTTGCTGCTGTGGCTGTATTCGCGCTCGTTCAAGCTCACCGTGCTCGCCATCGCCGTGGCACTGCTGCCGGTGATCTGGCTGCTGGGCATCCTGCCGTTGATCGGCTATGGCATCGACCCGATGTCGGTGCTGGTGCCCTTCCTCATCTTCTCGATCGGGGTCTCGCATGCGGTGCAGATGACCAACGCCTGGAAGCAGGATGTGCTCGCCGGTGAGACCGCCATGGAAGCCGCCGAAGGGGCGTTCCGCAAGCTCGCCATCCCCGGCATCATGGCCTTGCTCGCCAACGCCTTCGGCTTCATGGTGATCATGCTCATCGACATCCCGATCGTGCATGAACTCGGCCTCACCGCCTGCCTTGGCGTGGCGCTGATGATCATGACCAACAAGATGTTCATGCCCATCATCCTGTCCCACCTGCGCCTCGAGAAGATGGCCCTCAACCAGGCGGCGGACACCAGGGAAAAGCACCGCACCTGGTGGACGATCTCAGCGCTTGCCGAACCCAAGCCTGCGCTCGTGACCTTCGCCGTCATGCTGGTGTTGCTGGGCGCTGCGACCTACTTCTCGCGCCAGTTGCAGACCGGCGACATCGGCAGCGGCGTGCCCGAGCTGCACGCTGACTCGCGCTACAACAAGGACAACGACAAGATCATCAGCAATTACTCGATCGGCATGGATGTGCTGTCGGTGTATGCCGAGACCTCGAACCTTGAGGAAGCCTGCCTGAACTGGCCGGTGATGAATGCGGTGGAGCGCTTCGACCTGCGCATGCGCGGCGTCGATGGCGTGCAGTCAGTGAGCACCGTGGCCGGCATGGCCAAGCTCTACGCAGCAGGCAATAACGAGGCCAATCCGCGCTGGGCAGCCCTGCAGCGTACGGAAGCCGCCCTGCGCACCGGCGGCCGCGCCGCCAACCCCGAAAACGGCCTCAACTCGCACGGCTGCAAGACCATCCACATCGCCATCTACCTGACCGATCACCAGGGTCCGACCCTGAAGCACGTGGTCGACGAGGTGCAACGCTTCATCGACGAAGACAAGACGCCGAACGTCGTCTTCCGCCTCGCGGGGGGCAATGCAGGCGTCGCCGCCGCCACCAATGAGGCGGTGGAAAAGGCCGAAGTGCAGATGCTGGCGTCGATCTTCGCGTCGATCTCGCTGCTGTGCTGGGTGACCTTCCGCTCCTGGCGTGCGGTGGTGTGCGTGATCATCCCGCTCATGCTGGTGACGATCATGTGCAACGCGTTGATGGCCTTGCTGGGCATCGGTCTCAAGGTGGCCACCCTGCCGGTGATCGCGCTGGGCGTGGGCGTGGGCGTCGACTACGGCATCTATATCTATGAGCGCATGCAGCACGACATGGCCGAGCACGGCTATGGACTGCGCCAGGCCTTCTACGAAGCCATGCGCCAGCGCGGCACGGCCGCAGTATTCACCGCCGTGACGATGGGGATCGGCGTTGGCACCTGGGCCTTCTCCGCGCTCAAGTTCCAGGCCGACATGGGCGTCTTGCTGGCCTTCATGTTCCTGGTGAACGTGCTGGGTGCGATCTTCCTGCTGCCCGCGCTGGCTTGCTGGCTGGGAGTCGGTCGCGAAAACGCCCCCGCCCGGACCTGAGCAAGCGCTTGATGCATGAGCGCGGCCCACGGTCGCGCTGACCGGAACAAGGGCGCCAAACACGTTTGGCGCCCTTGTTCCGTCTGTCCCACGGAGCTGACCCGATTGGGCAGAGTCTTTGCACAACCTCAGTCTGACGTGTCGTCCGCTGGTCGAGGATCCGTCATCGCACGTGCGATGCGCACCAGCATGGGCACCAGCGCGGGTGAATCGATCAGCTCCGGGCGCTCTTCGACCAGCGTCGCCAGCATGATGCGCATGCCACGCACCAGCATGAAGGCCGCGAGCTCGGTGTCCTTTTCGCCCACCACCTCGACATGTTGTTGCAGCAGACGCTCCATGTTCGCCACCAGCTGCTCGGAGGTACGTTCTCCGCGCCCCAGCCCTTGCGCACGCCCGAACTGCATGTGGCGCGCATAGCGTCGGTAGAAGTCCTTGCCCAGCGCCAGCAGGCGCGTCTCGGTATCCACTGTGCGCCGGAACAAGGCCTGCAGCAGCTCGTCCAGTGACTGCCGGTGCAGGCGAAAAAGCTCGGGCGAGGCGGCTACCGACTCCTCGTCCATGATGCGCTTGCTGATCTCGACCAGAATCGCTTCCTTGTTGGGGAAGTACTGATACACCGCGCCCACCGAAACCCCGGCGCGCGCGGCGACGTTGCGCGTACTCACCGCATCCACACCTTGGGTGCGCAGGATCTCGCCTGCGGCCTCGATGATGGCTTCGACCGTGAAGCGCGCACGCGCCTGCATGGGCACGGCGCGCGTCGCCGCGGGGTGCTCGCGCCGCACCACCGCAGACTTGCGCCGTCGTGTTGCACTGCGCCCAGCACGGGACGTGTCAGCGTCATCAGGGTGTTCGCTCATGATGCCTCCCAGAAACGCGCCCAGCCCACACACAGGGACACAGGCTCGCTGCAACCAGAACCCACACTGTTCCGGACGCCGCTGAAGTCGCCCTGAGCGCGCGCTTGTTCAGTTTGTTTAATCGAATAAAATATCAGCATATTCAACATCTTGCCGATCTTAACCTGAAGCTGTTCGGTTTACTCCTCATATTTTCATGGGCACTTCGTCCTTGCCCTAGGATTGATCTGGTCAAGCTGCCTGTCGCGCCGCGAGCGCGGTCCGCGGACTGCATGAGACAAAGCCCCGGCAGGCGCGCTCTTCCTGAACTTCGAATACAGCAAAGGACATTCATGACGGACGTCTACATCTATGACCACGTGCGCAGCCCGCGCGGCAAGGGCCGTGCCGACGGAGCACTGAGTGAAGTCACCCCTGTGCAACTGGCCGCGCAGATGCTGCAAGCGGTGCGCGAGCGCAACCAGCTCGACAGCAGCCTGATCGAGGACGTGCTGCTCGGCTGCGTGGTGCCGGTCGGCGAACAGGGTGGCAACATCGCCCGTGTCGCCGCGCTGGTCGCCGGCTTCGACCACGAAGTACCCGGCGTACAGCTCAATCGCTACTGCGGCTCAGGCCTGGAAGCGGTGAACTTCGCCGCCGCCAAGGTGGGCTCGGGCCAGATCGACATGGCGATCGGCGGCGGTGTGGAGAGCATGTCGCGCGTGCCCATGGGCAGCGACGGCGGCGCCATGGCGCTCGACCCGCAGGTCGCCTTCAAGATGTACTTCACCATGCAGGGCGTGAGCGCCGACCTGCTCGCCACCCTGCACGGCTTCAGCCGCGAACAATGCGACGCCTACGCGGTGGAAAGCCAGCGCCGCGCTGCACAAGCGTGGGCGAATGGCTGGTTCGCGCGCTCGGTGGTGGCGGTCAAGGACGTGCTCGGCCTGCCGCTGCTGAGCCAGGACGAGGCCATCCGCCCCGGCACCACGCTGGAGTCGCTCACCGCCCTCAAACCCGCCTTCCTCGACATGGGCACGCAATACGGCTTTGACGGCGTGGCGCTGCTGAAATACCCGCAGCTCGAGGCCATCGAACACATGCACCACGCCGGCAACAGCTCGGGCATCGTCGATGGCGCCGCCGCCGTGCTGGTGGGCAATGCCGAAGCCGGCGTGCGTGCCGGGCTCAAGCCGCGCGCCCGCATCCGCTCTGTAGCCACCGTCGGCTCCGAGCCCACGCTGATGCTCGACGCCCCCAGCTTCGCCGCGCAGAAGGCGCTCAAGAAAGCCGGCATGAACGCCGCCGACATCGGCCTGTGGGAACTCAACGAGGCCTTCTCCTCGGTGGTGTTGTGCCTGATGGAGCGCCTGGACGTGCCGCACGAGCGCATCAACGTCAATGGCGGTGCCATCGCCATGGGCCATCCGCTGGGCGCCACCGGCGCCATGATCCTCGGCACCCTGCTCGACGAGATGGAACGCCGTCAGGTCGGCACCGGCCTGGTCACGCTGTGCGAAGCCGCCGGCATGGGCACCGCCACCATCATCGAGCTCGTCTGAGCGCCACCGGAACACACCAAGGAATCGATAGTCATGACTGAAGTCATTCACATCTCGGTGGACGCTGAGGGCATCGCCACCCTGCTCTTCGATCGCAGCGACAGCGCGATGAACACCATGGACATGAAGTTCATGGACGAGATGGGAGCGGCAGTCGAGCGCCTCGCCACCGACGACGCCATCAAGGGCGCCATCTTCACCTCGGGCAAGCCGGTGTTCGCCGCCGGCGCCGACCTCAAGCAGATGGAAGCCACGCTCGATCAGGCCGACGAATTGCCGCTGGCCGAGCGCCTGGCGCGCAACGCCTCACTGTCCAAGCTGCTGCGGCGCATGGAGACCTGCGGCAAGCCGGTGGCCTGCGCCATCAACGGCACGGCGCTGGGCGGCGGCACCGAGATCGCCCTCGCCTGCCACTACCGCGTGGTGTCGGACGCGAAAGGCATCCAGCTCGGCCTGCCCGAAGTGCAGGTCGGCCTGCTGCCGGGCGGCGGTGGCACCCAGCGCGTGCCGCGTCTGATCGGCATCCAGGCCGCGATGGCGGTGGTGCTGGAAGGCCAGGCGCTGTCGCCAGAAAAGGCGCTGAAGATGGGGCTGATCCACAAGATCGTGCCTGCCGACCAGCTGTTGAGCGAGGCACGGCGCTGGCTCGTCGAGGAAGGCGACGCGGTGCAGCCCTGGGACAAGAAAGGCTACAAGGTCCCCGGCGGCGCCGGCCCGTCCTCACCCGCGGTCGCGCAGATGCTGGTGGTCAGCAACGCCATGCTGCAGGCGAAGACTTTCCACAACCTGCCCGCACCCAAGGCCATCCTGTCCTGCCTGTACGAAGGTCCGCAGCTGCCGATGGACAAGGCGCTGGCGGTGGAATCGAAATATTTCACCCAGCTCCAGCTCGACCCGGTGTCACGCAACATGATCCGCACCCTCTTCATCAACAAGGGCAAGGCGGACAAGCTCATGCATCGCCCCGAGGGCGTGCCGAAAACGAGCTTCCGCAAGATCGGCGTCATTGGTGCGGGCCTGATGGGCGCGGGCATCGCCTACCACTGCGCCAGGCTGGGCATCGAAACCGTGCTCATCGACCGCGACCAGGCCGCCGCCGACAAAGGCAAGGCCTATGCCAGCAAGCGGCTGGAGCGGGACATCAGCAAGGGCCGCAGCACCCAGGACAAGGCCGACGCCATCCTCGCCCGCATCCACCCCGGCACCGACTACGCCGCGCTGGCCGATGTCGAGCTGGTGGTGGAAGCGGTATTCGAGGACCGCGCGCTCAAGGCCGAGATCACACGCAAGCTCGACGCCGTGCTCGCGCCGAACGCGGTGATCGCCTCCAACACCTCGGCGCTGCCGATCAGCGAACTGGCCGAAGCCGGTGCCCACCCGGAGAACTTCATCGGCATGCACTTCTTCTCGCCGGTCGAGCGCATGCCGCTGGTCGAGATCGTGCGCGGGCGCAAGACTTCGCCGGCGACTTTGGCGCGCGCGCTCGATCTGGCGCAGGCGATGAAGAAGACCCCGATCGTGGTCAATGACGGCCCCGGCTTCTTCACCAGCCGTTTCATCGGTGCCTACATCAACGAAAGTCTGGCCATGGTCACCGAGGGCATCAATCCCGCCCTGATCGAGAACGCCGCGAAGATGGCCGGCATCCCGATCGGCCCGCTCACCGTCTCCGACGAAATCGGTCTGGACACCGCCTACCACGCCAGCCAGCAGCGCAAGAAGGATGAAGGTGCGGCCTTCAAACCCACGCCCACTTTCCTGCTGGTGGAAAAGCTCGCCGGCGAACTGGGTCGTCACGGACGCAAGAACGGCAAGGGCTTCTTCGACTACGCCGCCGACGGCAGCAAGACGCTGTGGCCTGGCCTGGCCGAACTGTTCCCGCCGCTGGCCGAGCAGCCCAACGTCGATGAAATCAAGACACGCATGCTCTACGCTCAGCTCGTGGACGCCGCCAAAGCCATGGCCGAGGGCGTGCTGATCGATCCGGCTGACGGCGATGTCGGCTCCATCCTCGGTGTGGGCTTCCCGGCCTATCTGGGCGGACCGTTCTCGATGATGGACACGATAGGCCTCGGCGCGGTCGTTGCCGAATGCGAGCGCCTGGCTGCGTGCTACGGCACGCACTACGCCGCACCGCAACTGCTGCGCGACATGGCGGCACAAGGCCAGACCTTCTACGGCGCAAATCGCGTCACCCCGCCGGCGGCGGCGCGCTGAGCGCCAATCCCGCCGCCACCCAAGGCAATGCCGACGCTGTTCCCGACACCATGGACAGCGCCGGCGCACCAGGGAGCACCGCATGAACTTCGACTTTTCCGACGATCAGCGCCTGCTGCAGGATGCGGTGCGCACCATGCTGGCCGAGACCAGCACCTCGCAGGCGGTACGCGAAGTGCTGGAAGGCCGGGCGACGCATTCCGACGCCGCATGGCGCAACCTCATCGACATGGGCGCCGCCGCGGCGGCGATTCCCGAGCAATACGGCGGCAGCGGCCTGGGCTATCTCGCGCTCTGTCTGGTGGCCGAAGAAGCCGGCCGCCACCTCGCCGCGGTGCCGCTGGCGTCGAGCTTTTACCTCGCCGCCGAAGCCATCCTGCGCGCCGGCAGCGCAGCGCAGAAACAGCACTGGCTACCGCAGATCGCGACTGGCAAGCTCGTCGCCACCGCGGCGCTGGGCAGCCGCGAGCGCTATCGCAAGGCCGCAACTGCCCCGCTGCGCTTCGATGGCGAGACCCTCAGCGGCAGCAGCCCGGCGCTGAGCGATGGCGGCATCGCCGGTCTGGCCGTGCTGCGGGTCAAAGCGGGGGCGGAGGATGGGCTCAGCGACACGCTGGTGCTGGTCGATCTCAGCGCCACCGGCGTCAGCCGCAAGGCCCTGCCCAGCCTGGACCCCACCCGCCCGCTGGCCGAGATCCACTTCGACCACACACCTGCCGAAGCGCTCACCTGCGCCGATGCCAGCACTGTCGCCACCCGCGTGCTCGATGGCGCGGCGGTGCTGATCGCCTTCGAGCAGGTGGGCGGTGCAGCCCGCATACTCGAGATCACGCGCGATTACAGCCTGGAGCGCAAGGCCTTCGGCCGCCAGATCGGCAGCTTCCAGGCTCTCAAGCACAAGATGGCCGACATCTATACCACCATCGAGCTCGCCCGCGTGCACGCCTATTACGGCGCCTGGGCGCTGGCCTCCGACGCGCCCGAACTGCCCCGGGCGGCAGCGGCCGCGCGCGTCTCCGCCACCCGCGCCTTCGTGGTCGCCGCCGAGGAAGGCATAGAGCTGCACGGCGGCATCGGCTTCACCTGGGAGATGGACTGCCACCTCTTCTATCGCCGTGCGCGCCAGCTCGGGCAATGCATAGGCAGCGAACACGCCTGGCGTGCGCAGCTCGCAGACGAACTCATCAAGGAGGCCGCGTAAGCGGAACGCACCCCCATGGACTTTCGCGACACCCCCGAAGAAGCCGCCTTCCGCGCCGAAGTGCGCGCCTGGCTGCAAGCCAACGGCAGTGCACGCAGCCGCCCCGACGAAATGTTCGGCGAAGGCCTGGACGATGCCGCCAAGCTCGCCGCCGCCAAGGCCTGGCAGGCCAGGAAGGCCGCCGCCGGCTACGCCGCCATCGCCTGGCCGAAAGAAGCCGGTGGCCGTGGCGGCACGCCCATGCAGCAGGTGATCTACCAACAGGAAGAAGCCGCCTATCTGGTGCCGGGCATGATCTTCGAGATCAGCATCGGCATGGGCCTGCCCACGGTGATGATGTGGGCCGCGCCCGAGCTCAAGGCGCGCTTCCTGCGCCCCGGCCTGGCCGGCGAGGAGATCTGGTGCCAGCTCTTCTCCGAACCTGGCGCCGGCTCGGACACCGGCGGTGTCCGTACGCGAGCGGTGCGTGACGGCGAGGACTGGGTCATCAACGGCCAGAAGGTGTGGACCTCAGGCGCTCACTTCTGCGACTACGGCATCCTGCTCACGCGCAGCGACTGGGACAAGCCCAAGCAGGAAGGCCTGACCATGTTCATCGTCGACATGAAGGCGCCCGGCGTGGAAGTGCGCCCCATCCACCAGATGTCGGGCGAGTCGGAATTCAACGAGGTGTTCTTCACCGACGTGCGCATTCCCGACCGCTACCGCCTCGGCCCCGAGTGCGGCGGCTGGAAGGTGATGCTGAGCATGCTGATGCAGGAGCGCATGTCGGTCGGCGGCAACCTGCCCACCGACCTGCATGAGCACCTGATCGCGCTCGCACGCCAGTGCGACTGGGACGACAGGCTCGCCATCGACGACGCCCGCGTGCGCGCCCGCATCGCCGACGCCTACCTGCAGCAGCACGGCGTGGAACTGCTCATCGCGCGCGGGCTGACCGCAATCTCCAAGGGCAAGACGCCCGGTCCGGAGATGTCGATCACCAAGCTGGTGGCGGCCAAGGCACTGCAGGACATCTCGGCTTTTGCGCTGGAGCTGGCCGGTGCCGATGGCATCATCGGTCATGAGGCGCTGGGCGGCGACTGGCGCTACATGCAGCGTCTGTGGCTGGGTTCGCCCGGGGCACGCATGGGGGGTGGCACCGACGAGATCCTGCGCAACGTCATCGCCGAACGCGTGCTCGGCCTGCCCGGCGAGATCCGTACCGACCGCAAGATCCCCTTCCGCGAGCTCGAGCGCAGCTGAGCGCGCCCCTGAGCTGCTCCGCTTCCATCCATCCCGCAAAGGCCCAACGATGACAACGAAACCTCTCAGCGGCGTCAAGGTGCTCGATTTCACCCAACTGTTGCCCGGGCCGATGTGCACCCTGCAGCTGGCCGACATGGGCGCTGACGTGCTCAAGATCGAGCCCCCAGGCGGCGAGGCCGGACGTGGGCCAGCAGGCACGCCGATTTCGCACTTCTTCCTGGCGGTGAACCGCAACAAGCGCTCACTGACGATCAACCTGCGCGCAGCGGGCGCACGCGAGATCGTGCACGCCCTGGCCAAGGACGCCGACATCGTGATCGAGGGCTTTCGCCCGGGCGTGATGGCGCGCATGGGGATCGACTACGACACCCTCAAGGCGATCAATCCAAAGCTGGTGTACTGCGCCATCAGCGGCTACGGCCAGGATGGGCCGCTGGCAGAACTGGGCGGGCACGACATCAACTACCAGAGCTACGCCGGCATTCTCGAGCAGAGCGCAGCCCTCGGCGCCAAGCCCCATCCGGGCAACTTTCCGATCGCCGACCTGGCGGGCGGTGCGCTGTCGGCGGCGATGAGCATTCTCGCCGCCCTCTTCGACGCCCAGCGCAGCGGCCAGGGGCGCTTCATCGATGTGTCGATGACCGACTGTGCGATGGCCCTCAACACCCAGCCGCTGGCCAGCCTGCACAGCTGGAAGCAGCCCCTGCCCGCCGGCCACGACACCTTGTCGGGCGCGCTGCCCTGCTACGGCACCTACGCCACCGCCGACGGCCGCTACCTCGCGGTGGGCGCGCTCGAGCCCAAGTTCTGGCAGGCCTTCTGCGCCGCTGCCGGCTGCCCCGAGCTGAGCAAGAGCGGCTGGGCTGCAGGCAAATCCGGCGCTGCGGTCAAGGCCCAGGTGGCCCGGATCATCCAGGCGCGCACGCTCGCCGAATGGACACAGACACTGGCCGGAGTGGACGCCTGCGTCAGCCCGGTGCTGCGCATCGACGAGGTGCTCAGCCATCCGCACACTCAGGCACGCGCGATGACGGTGAACACCCCGCTGCCCGACGGCAGCACAGCGCCCTACTTTGCCTTTCCGGTGAAGATGAGCGATTTCCAGTTCTCACTCGAGCGCCCACCCCCCAGCGCCGGAGAACACAACGAAGCCGTACTGCGCGAGCTCGGCCATGACGCGGACGCCATCGCCCGTCTCAGGACCGACGGCGTCATCTAGCCCGGCCTGCCGGACAGATCACGTACTTCGTATCCCACCTCAGCGCCCGAGCACCATCGCATCATCACGCCGCAACACAAGAACACCGGAGACATCATGAATCCTCGCACTTTCAGCCTCGCCGACCTGTTCGCCATCGCCGCCGAGACCGTTCCCGAGCGCGACGCGCTGGTGATCGGCGACACCCGCCACACCTACGGCGAGATGGCCGCGCGCGTAGAGCGCCTGGCGGCCTGGCTGCACCAGCAAGGCATCGGCGAGGGCGATGTCGTCGGCCTGCAGATGTACAACTCGGTCGAATACCTCGAAGCCTTTCTTGCCGCCTGCCGCGTGCGCGCCATCCCCGCCAACATCAACTATCGCTACGTCGCCGACGAGCTGCGCCACATCTACGACAACACCGGCATCAAAGCCTTGTTCTACAGCGCCGAGCTCGAAACCGGCGTAGCCGAGGCGCTCGACGCCGCACCCGAACTCAAGGTCAAGGTGCGCAGCGGGGGCGGCCAGCCCACCCTTGCTGGCGCAGTCGCTTTCGAGGACTGTCTGTCCGCCGACACCGCGGCCTTGAGCGCGGTGGTGTGCAGCGACGACGATCTGTCGCTGCTGTACACCGGCGGCACCACCGGCAAGCCCAAGGGCGTGATGTGGCCGCACAAGGACCTCTTCTTCGGCTGCTTCGGCGGGGGCGCGTTCTACACCCCGGGTGAAGGCCCGATCGAGACCCCTGAGCAGCTCGCCGAGCGCATCCGCAGGAGCCACCCGATGCGCTTCATGCCGGTCGCGCCGCTGATGCATGGCGCGGCGCACTGGGCGACCATGGTGTCGCTGTTCGCCGGCCACACCGTGGTGCTCAACGACCAGCACCACTTCAACGCCGAGCACGTGCTCGACATCGCCGCCACGCAGAAGATCAACGGCATCACCCTGGTGGGCGATGCGATGGCGCTGCCCATTCTGGATGCGCTCAAGGCCCAACCCGGGCGCTGGGATCTGTCCTCGCTGTTCGTGTTCGGCAACGGTGGCGCGGTGATGTCCGCCCATATCAAGGATGCGCTCAGACCCTTCCTGCCAGCCAACATCTATTTCAGCGATGGCATCGGCTCTTCCGAAGGCGGCCAGCTCGGCATGGGCGCCAAACCCGCCGCAGGCGGCATGATCCAGATCGCCGCCCGCCCCGACCTCAGCGTGGTGGTCGACGGCGAGCGCATCGCCGTCGCCGGCGAGACCGGCATCCTCGCCCGCAGCGGCTATCTGCCGCTGGGCTATTACCGTGACCCGATCAAGAGCGCCGAGACCTTCGTCACCATTGCCGGCACGCGCTACGCCATCACCGGCGACGCGGCAAAGGTGGCTGAAGACGGTTCGATCATCGTTTTCGGTCGCGGCAGCAACTGCATCAATACCGGCGGCGAGAAGGTCTTCCCGGAAGAAGTCGAGGAGGCCCTGCGGCGCAGCGAGCACCTCGCCGATGCGCTCGTGGTCGGCCTGCCCGACCCGCGCTGGGGGCAGAAAGTGGTGGCGATCGTCGCCCCCCGCCCCGGCGTCAAGCTCGACCACGACGCGCTGCGCGAGATGTGTCGGACGCATCTGGCAGGCTACAAGCTGCCCAAGGACTTCGTGGAGGTGGAGGAGGTGCAGCGCTCGGCCGCGGGCAAGGCGAACTACGTGTGGGCAAAACGGGTGGCCACGGAGGCGCTCGGGGAAGCCACGCAGTGAGCTGGCAGTCCCGGCAAGCTCCGCATGTCACGGGTGCCTGAAGGGAAACCCTTCAGGCCTTGTCACGGGGGAGTGCTTAATGCAGGGCGTCCGCGTGCTATTCGACGATGACGCGCTGACCGGCCGTCCAGCCGCCATCGGCCACCATTGCGTGGCCGGTGACGAAGGAGGCGTCGTCCGACACCAGGAAGGCGGCGACCGCGGCCATCTCCTCCGGGCGACCGAAGCGCCCCAGCGCGTGCCAGTCGGTGAGCTGCTTGAGCGCGGCCGGATACTGCGCCACCGGCGCGGTCATCGGCGTCTCGACGAAGCCCGGGCACAGCGCGTTGACGCGCACCCCCGCCGTGCCGTAGTCCACCGCCAGAGTCTTGGCAAGCATGACCACGCCGCCCTTGGACACGTTATAGGCGACCGAGCCGGCGTGCGCGTGCAGGCCCAGCACGCTCGCCACTAGCACCATGCTGCCACTGCCCTGCGCGAGCATCGGCTTGACCGCGTGGCGGGCGACGTTGAGCGAGCCTTCGAGGTTGATCCTGAGCACGCGCTCGACTGCAGCCGGCGCCATCTCGTGCAGCGTGCCGTGGCCCAGCACGCCGGCGGAGTGAACCACGCCGTCGAGTCGCCCCTCGCGTGCGACGATGGCCTCGATCAGCGCTGCCACGGCCTCGTCGTCGGTGACGTCGAGCCGGGCGCAGCGCGCCGCATCGCCCGCAGCCCAGGCGGGCAACTCGGCCCAGGGCGCGAGGTCGCCGCCCCAGACGACGGCGCCTTCGGCGGCCAGGCGCGTGGCGGTGGCCGCGCCGATGCCCGAGGCCGCCCCGGTCACCAGCATCACTTTGTTTTCAAGACGACGGCAGTTCATTGTTTTCTCCGTGGTTTAGGCTAAGGGCACAACGGGCGGGGCGCGCCAGCGCCCGCTGCGCATCGCTTCCTGCGGCAGACAGGTGCGGGACATGACGCGATCTCGGCGCGTCAGAAGCGGTGCGGGCGTGTCAGCGCGTCGATCCCGCCGTCGATGAACAGCAGCGCGCCGTGGATGAAGGCGGCGCTCGGGGAGAGAAGGTGGGTGACGCAATCGGCGACTTCCTCGGCGCGGCCATAGCGGCCCACGGGGGGCAAGAACATGCGCGCTGCCTCCGGGACGCGCTCGTCGGCCTGCAGCGCGGCGAGCATCGGCGTCTCGATCGGCCCCGGGGCAACCGCGTTGATGCGAACGCCGGCCTGCGCCCAGGTCGCCGCGCGCTCGCGCATCGCGCAGGTGACGGCATACTTGCTGAGGCAGTAGGCGAGCATCGGCTGGCCAGCCTTCGTGGCCTCGGCGCGAGCGCGCTCCTCGTCGCCGTCAGCCAGCGCACGCGCCAGCGGATGCGAGTCCGCGTCCGGCACCTGCACCGCTCCGGTCGAAGACAGCAGCACGGCCGCCGGGTTGCGACCACGCCGCAGCGCCGGCAGAAGCGCATCCAGGCAGGCGAGCACGCCGAAGTAGTTGACCGAGACGATGCGCGCCGGATCCTCGGTCGGCCCGAGACCGGCGGCGCAGACCAGGCCGTCGAGCACGCCGCCGCTGCGCTGCAGCGTCTCGTCGAGGCCGCGCACGCGGCCTTCGGTCGTTCCGAGGTCGGCGATGAACTCGGCGCCGTGATGGGCGACGCCGAGCACCGTGCGGCCCTGTGCGTGCAGCGCGGTCGTGACCGCGCTGCCGATGCCGGAGCTTGATCCGGTGACAACGATCTCATGCATGGGCTGCGGCTTCCGCTGTGGTGATGTGGATCGGGAAATGAGCCCCAGGGCAGGCGGGGGTGGCTATTGTCGGCCGCGCCAAAGCGCGCTGGTAGAGGGTCGTACGTTGCCAGGCCGGCCGGTCGATGCCGTGAGCCAGCGCTTCCAGCGCTTCGACGGAGAACGCCTGGCCGTGCACGCCGCCGGCCGCGCGCGTGATCGATTCGTTCATCAGCACGCCGCCCAGGTCGTTGGCGCCGGACTGCAGGCACAGCGCCGCGCCCGCCGCGCCCATCTTGACCCATGAGGTCTGCACGTTCGAAATCAGCGGGTGAAGCGCCAGACGTGCCACTGCATGCATCAGCACCGCTTCGCGCAGCGTGGGGCCGAGCCGGCTCGCGCCCCGGCGCGCCATCGGCGCCTCCATGTGGACGAACGGCAGCGGGACGAACTCGGTGAAGCCGCCGGTCTCGGCCTGCAGCGCGCGCAGCCGCAACAGGTGGCGCGCCCAGTGCTCCGGGCGCTCGACATGCCCGAACATGATCGTCGCCGTACTGCGCAGCCCGGCCTCATGCGCGTGCCGCATCACGTCGAGCCACTCGGCGGTGCTCAGCTTGTCGGGGCAGATCCGCGCGCGCACCTCGTCGTCCAGGATTTCGGCCGCGGTACCGGGCAGCGTCGAGAGTCCGGCGTCACGCAGGCGACGCAGGTACTCGGGCAGCGGCAGGCCGAGCGTGCGCGCGCCGTGCAGCACCTCCAGCGGCGAAAAGGCGTGCACGTGGATGCCGGGCACGGCCTCCTTCACTGCGGTGACGATGTCGAGGTAGGTCTGACCGGTGAACTCCGGGTGGATGCCGCCCTGCAGGCAGACCTCGGTGGCACCGCGGGTCCAGGCCTCCAGGCTGCGGCGCGCGATCTCGGCGGTGTCGATCAGGTAGGCCGGGCCCCGCAGATCCTGCGTGGCCCTGCCCTTGGCGAAGGCGCAGAAGCTGCAGCGGTAGCCGCAGATGTTGGTGTAGTTGATGTTGCGGTTGACGACGTAGGAGACGCCGTCGCCCACGGTGGCCGCGCGCAGCCGGTCGGCCGCGTCCAGCAGCGCCGGCAGGTCCTCGCCTTCGGCGTTGAACAGCGCGACGATGGCGGACTCATCCAGCGCCTCGCCGGCCACGGCGCGCTCCACGGTGCTGCGCAAGCCGGGCGACAGGCCCTGCGCGCGCGCCGGTCGCCACGCCGCCG
>NZ_ATJV01000068.1 GCF_000443165.1 Thauera terpenica 58Eu
AGAGCAGTTGGCGCTGTTGTAGTGGCATTTTTGAAAGTGTGGTCTAGCAAAAACAAGGGCTTGCGCGCGTAACTGTCGAACTCGGGTGCCCCAGCTCGACTCGTCGCGGAGTCGGTTGTAAATCGACTGCGCGATGCTTCTGACCTGCTCCGGCTTGGGTGGTTGAATGTGCAACACCGTCAGCCGTGAGCGTAGCGGCCCCGGAATCGCCTCCAGCTCATTCGCGGTCGCGACCCAGTTCACATGACTGGCGTCGATGGCAAAGTCGCGGATCGACAGGTCGATGAAATTCCGCGCACTGCGCGGTTCCAGCAAGGTATAGAGTGCCGCCAGCGGATCGTATTGCGGTCTGCCGTTACTGGCCTTGTCCAGTTCATCGAGTACCACCACCGGGTTGGCCAGTGGCTGGTAGGCCAACAGCTCAAAGAGCTGGCCTGGCTCGGAATTGCTCCAAAATGATTCGGAACCGGCGAGCGGCGAACTTGATTGCGTACTCGCTATGTCGAAGACCCGGAACGGTAGCACGAGCTGATCGGCAAGCCAGCGTGCCGCCTCGGTTTTGCCGATGCCCGCCGGGCCGACCAGCAACACGGCAGGCCAGGACACCCGGCCATCGCCCAGACTGGACAAGGCGAAGTGATCACGCATCAGCTCGGCCAGTTCATGGAAGTTTGGAAAGGCCTGCGCGAACTCATCCAGAAGGGCTTTCCAGTCCGGGGGCAGAAGGCCCAGTTGGCGGCTACCATGGCCCGCCCGCTTGATCCGCTCCGCCATCGCCTGTGCGCGCTTGAACTTGTCGTCGCCTTTCGGTCGGTGGCGATCCACGAACGTCTCCAGCCCGGCTTCATCGAGAAAGACGATGCTCGGCAAGAGTATTGATTTAGCGGTTTCTGTCGGCTGCTCCTGAACCTGTTCCGGTTTGGCTTCACTCGGGACGGGCTCATCCTCAACAGCCATGGCGGCGCGTACATCTTCAGTCGTCACCTTACCCAGATCGTGCACCACCTGCTGTACCCCCTGTTCGACGATGAGCTGGCGGCTGCGGCGCACTTCTTCGGCAAACAATCCTTGGATGCCGTCGTGTTGCGGACAGCGTTGCGGACGGATGCCGTCCCCGACAACCTGTACACCGCAAACGGGGCATTTTTGCAGCGAAAGGTGCTTGGTCTGGGCAATCAGATCGAACACGGCTGCTGCACGTTCGCTGTGGCGTCGCGGCGGCTGGTAATGAATGGCCAAGCGATCCCGGTTGCAGCTCACTGACAGTGAGCCCTTTCGTGCGACCACTGCGGGTGGCAGCAGGTATTCCACCTGGGCAAACAGATGTGCCACCACGGCCAAATGCCCCGGCGCGGGTTCGACGATTTGCCGCGCAAGCCAGGGATGCTGCGCCTTGAGTGCAGCAATGGCTGCTTCGTATTCCCGCAGGCGCAACGGACGGGCTTGCTTTGGCTTACGCATGATGGCCTCCCAAATAGCCTAACTATAAATTACTATAACAGTGGTTTGCGCGAATCGCCAGACTCCGCACGCTCGTCTTGTCGGTCAATAAGTCTTATAGTGATTTACAGTGAATTCACAGAGCCCGACATGCCAACCCTTGCCAACGAACAATTGCCAGGCTTTGCCGCCGCCTTGATACGACTGCGCGGGGAAACGCTGGGGCGGATCGCCGAAGCCACCGGCATCCGCACCGCTAACCTCTCGGTCTGGCTGCGTGGCAAGGAACAAGTGATCTCCGCCAAACGTGTGGTCGGCCTGTTACATCATCTCGGTATGGAAGGCGGCCGCCTGCGTGCCGACGTGTTGCACCAGTGGCAGGATCGTGGGGCACTGGATGACAGCAAGCTCGTGCTAGGCAAGCTGCTGGCCGACAAGCAGTCGGTGTGGTTGTTTCAGGATGAGCAGCCGGGGCTTATCAAGACCCGCTTTCTGTTGGCTGGCGATGTGCTGATCCGTCTGGAGATCGAGCCGGGCGTCGATCAGGCCCTTGATCTGGCGACAGTCGCCAGGGTGGATCGTGTCATCACCACGCCTGCGGCATTGGCTGGGGTGCCAATCGACTCGTTGGCATCCGCACGCAACGTCCTCTTGGCGCTGGCGGAGCAGGCCGCAGCGGACGTATGTGACGAAGAACTGCTGGAAGGGCTGACTTTTCGCCTAGCTGAAACAGTGGGCAGTCATGTCTCTTCAGCGCAGGGCTGGCAACAACTGGAGCAGGCCCTGAGGCGGGCCCTGGGGGCTGGTCTGTCCCCAGATGACATTGCGAGCTTGCTTAAAGGACACCTACAGAGCAGGTAGCCAGACCGCTTCCTGTTCGAGCGCCAGTCCGGATTGGCGCATCTGTTCGGTTAACGGGCCTAGATAATCAGGTAACTGCGGAACAGCACTGGTGAACTCCCGAAGCGTATCCTGCCATAGCCGCTGGCTACCATAGTCTGCCAGTTTGCTTTGCCAGTCGGGCATCAGCCAGCATTCGCAAGTGTCGCCAAGCTGTGCAAAGAGTCGCGCGAAATTGGCCAGCCCCACACCGTCATAGTCCGGGAACAGTACGACACGGCTTGCACGCGGGCGCTGCCCCAGCCAGGCGAGAAGCCGGCCATCAAGCTGTCCGCCGTAGTACAGCAGGGTGGCTTGCGTTCCTACTGGCAGCCAATCCGTGCGGTCAAACAGCGCCTGGTTCTCCACCAGCCAGAGCGACTGCCCGCTTTGCCAGGTGTCGCCAGTTTCAATGCGCAGGCTGGCAGCCCCGAAGTGGTGCGTGAGCTGGCTGAGTGGCAGTTCGCTCCCGTGTTCGCCTTGCCGCCAGAGAACCTTTTCGCCAACGGCCTTGAGCAAGGGGTAGTAGCACTCATGCTGATGATTGCGCGCTTTGCTGTCGCGCGCGTGGGCGATGTGTTGCGCCCGCAGCGGCAGGTCGTCCGTGGCCAGCATCCCGACCTGGGGGGAGAGTGCGCTCAGATGGATATCGAATAGTCGCGGATCGCTGACACGGTAAACATCACCGCGCCCCTGACGCTGGCAGATTACCGCTCCTGTCTGCCGGGCAAAGCGATCCAGAGCGCTGCGCTGAGCGGCGGTGAAATGGCTGGCCGGCAGGGTTTGTTGGCCATGCAGCTTGAGCAAGGCTGTGCGCAAGGTTCGATCCATACTCAGGCATCCAGCGGTTCGATGATCTGCCAGCTATGGCGGCTGATCTGGTTGCTGCCGTTGCGCGTGTGAATCGGCACGCAGTAGCGCACGGTCGTCAGCGGCGCGGGCGAGGCAAAAATCAACGAGAAGCCGAACTCCGCCGCCGTGTCGATCAGGCTGCGCTGATTGCGGGCGTCCAGGGCCAGTGCCTCGTCCAGATAGCAGATGCCCTGGATAGGGCGACGCTGATCCTGCATCAAATGCAGCATCGCCAGCCCCGTCACCAGTTTGGCCATCAGCACGGTGCCATTGGAGGCGGCACTGTCGAGGTCATCGAAGGCTTCCGGCTCGCGGTCTGCCTTGCCGACCCAGAAGCGCAGGCGAAACAGGTCGGCCACGCGCAGGCCGTGGCGGGCATTGCCCTCTTCGATCAGCAGGGTCTTGGCGCGATTGAGCTGCTCGTCGTCAAGGACGCTCTGCTGGTTGAACAGCTCGAAGGTTTCGCCGCTGTCCACAGTGGCGGCGGTACTGATCAGTAGCTCGATGGCCTCCACCAGCAGGGTTTCGTCCTCGGGTTCGATCTTGAACACGGCCAGGTCGGAGAGTTGCCGGCCGCTGATCTTGCGGTTGAACTCGCGCATCCGGCGCTTGAAAGCAAACAGGCCGTCGCGCAGTTCGCGCAGGCAGGCGGCCACATTCACCACAGCCGAGCGTACTTTCTTTTCCAGGGCTTCGGCTTCCTGCGGCAGGTGATGGGCGAATTCAACGAGACGAACAATCTCGCTTTCCGATTCGTCGACAAACTGATACTTGGTCAATCCGGCGGTATGGATTTCACCCAGCAGATGGCGGATCTGCTCATCCAGCTCCAGCAACTGGCGGCAGTCGACCTGATAGGTCTGCAGTCGCTCGGCCAGTTGCTCCAGCGCGAACTCGGGCTGGGCCAACCAGGGGTGGTGTGGCAACTCGGCCAGCCAGGTGAAGGGGCCTTCGTGGTCGATGCGCTGATGACGGCGTTGCTCGATCTGCCGGTGTTGCTGCTGCAAGGCCGCCAAATCCTGCTGGCGTTGCTGACGCTGCTGATCCAGTGCGTAGTGCCGCTGTGCCGACTGGGCCAAATGGGTGCCGAGTTCTGCGAGCCTGTCCTCCAGTGTCTGCAGCCGCGTCTTGCGCTCGGCCTCGCTCTGCTGCAGATCCTGCATTTGCGCGTAGTCTCGCAGTTCGGCATCCATCTGTGTCAGTTGCTGCTCTAATGTCTGGCGCTGTTGCTTGACCCTCTCCAGGGCTTGGGCGGTGGCCAGTTGTTCTTGCAGCTGAGCCTGCTGTTGCTGCAGCTCCTGCTGCAATTCGCCCAGTTCCGCCAGAGTGCGTTGCTGATACTGCGCGGGCAGGGCTTCCAGCCGCAGTTGCAGGCCAGGCAAGTTGAGTTGCCGGGCATCAGCATCGGCCAAGGCTGCAATCAGCGCCTTGCCATCGAGATGGAAGTCTTCGCTGCCCAAAGTCAGTACCGGCTTGGCCAGCATCTTGTTCAGCGCACTGAGTTGTTCCGCAGATACGACACCGGCCAGTTGCTGATAGAGGTTCTGCCCCTGGGTGCGCAACTCCTGCGCCAGCTGCGCGGATTCCCGTTCGATCCGTGTCAGCTCGCGCTCGATGGCCGCTGGCGTGCGGCTCTGTGCCTGGCCGATCCGTACCACCAACGCATCCCGTTGCGCCAGCAACTCGTGGCGGCGCGCCTCCAGCAGGGCGCGGTCGGGGATCAAGGCAAAACGCTGCTGCAACGCGCGCAACTGTTCGCTTTGTTGGCGGAGCTGCTTTTGTTCCAGTTCGCACTCTTTTTTCTCGCCAGCCGACCGCATATCCTCTTCGCGCAGGCGCTGCAGCTCGACATCGCACTGCGCCAACTCATGCTGCAAGGTTTGCTGGCGGGTCTCGTAATGCTGTTGCCACTGACCCAGTGCCGCGTCGATCAAGGGGCGCCAGCACAGCAATTTGCCGCGCAACACCAAGCGGGCCTCCTGCTTCTGTTCCAGTTCGCTCAGAGTGGCTTGCAGCCGCACGGCGGCCAGGTACTGACTGCGTTCGGCGTTGAGGTCGGCAAACGCCTTGTCCCATTCGGCCTTGAAGTCGATGCTGGCATCCGGCAGATCGCGGCGGAAAATCTGCAGCAGATAGTCCTTTACCTCGCTGGAGCGCAGTTTGTCCAAGCGCAGTGTGCGGGTCAGCACCCGCTGAAAAACGCTGGCATCGCTGGCATGCTCCAGCCGGAAAACGCAGAAGTCCTGCTGACTGGCGAGCTTGCGGTTGCGCCCGCCATACACCATGTCGGCAAATTCGCTGCTGCTGTAGCTGAACACCCGGCGCCCAAAGCTCGCCAGATGGCTGGCCAGTTGCGGTTGTGCCACCAAGGTGCCATCCGGCAGGCAGAACTCCTCGACCTTCAGCGGCCCGGCATAGGTGAAATACTCGTACTCGAAGCTCACCCCTTTGCCCACGCAGCCCAGCACTACGGTGCCGGACTCCGGCAGCGACACCTCCAGCAGCACATAGGCGCTGTTGTTGGGGAAATAGAAGCGCCGGCTCTTGTCCACATCGTGCGCCCCGAAATCCATGCGGCGGCGGTCGATGATTAGCAGAAACTGCAGGGCATTGATCAGGCTGGTCTTGCCGGTATTGTTGGGCGCCACCAGAGAAACCGCGCCATCGAGCGGCAGCTCGGCGCGCGAGTAACCAGCGCTGCCCAGCAGGACCAGACGTTGGAAGCCATACTGCATCAGGTGTTCTCCTCGTCGTCTGGTGCATCCGCAGCCCAGTCTTCCTCCGTCGGCGCGTTCGTTTCGTCGCCATCGGTCTTGGCCGTCAACGCCAGGCCCTCGAAATGATCGAGGTAGCGGCATACAGCGGGCAGCAGTCGCCAGCCTGCTGGCTCTGCCATGGCAAAGCCCAGGTTGCAGGCGCGGCCCAGCAGCTCCACCAGGACGTCGGGGTTGAGGCCCTCGGCATCCAGCAGGTCTTGCTGTTGCTTGTAGACCTCGGCCAGCCAGGCGCTGTCGATCAGCCAATCGGTAAAGCGCTGCAGGGCCTTGCCGGCGTTGGCCTGGGCATCGAAGATCACCATGAACAGCAAGGCCAGCTGGCGGCTCGTCTTGCCGATGTTGCTGTTGGCCTCGCTGTTGTGAAACCAGGCAAAGCCCCTGGCATCCAGGCGCAGCTCGAACCCCAGCGCGGCAAACAAGCCGACATAGCTGGCCTCGTGCTGCTCCAGCTCCGCCCACAGCGCGGGCTCGGCCATTCGATTCAGGTGTTTGCCGGAGAGAAACAAGCGGAACAGCTCGGCCAATGCCGGCATTTGCGACAGGGCGGCTGCCAGAGCGTGTGGGATCGTCATTGCGGGATACTCACGCGGTGAGGGTGATGCAGGACGCGAATCGTCTGCAACGTGGTTTTTTCAGGCTGGCTGGCTGCCTCGAACTGCCAGCCGGGCTCATGTTGCAGGTCATGGAACAGGCGCAGCAGTGTGGCATCCTGCAGGTGGGCGTAATGGCTGTGCAGCCAATCGAGCAGATTTTCCACTGGCAGGCTGCGGGCCAGATGCGCACGAATAGCGGCTTCGTCCACCTGCTCCAGCAACGGAACGTCATCGCCGGGTTCATCCTGCGGAAAGGCCACCGCCTGCGGCTGGTATTGGCGTGCGGCAGCCATGACCGCCCGCACCTCATCGCCCAATTGCAATTTGAAACCGCGCTCATTGCGCCAGACGGGGAGTGCGGTCTCATCCGCCGGGTGCGACAGTGCGCGACGCAGGCCGCGTTTGCGCACCTGCCCCAACAGCAAGCTGATGGCACTGGTAAGTACGTTGTGCTGACGCAGTTCTTCGCGCAAGGGGAGCAGTGTATCGGCGCACTGTTGCGCAACCAGCCGCCCAAAGCGCCGCAGCTCCTTGGCCTGGTGCGCCACCTGACGCAACTGCAGGCGATGCGAGTAGAGCGCACCCTGTACCGACAATTGCTCTAGGCTCAAGTCGAGCGCACGCTCCGCTTCTTCCAGATAGCGATAGAAGGTGCCCTGCGAGCCGCTGTCCATCATCTGGTTCATCGGCTCCACATAATGATCGTAGGCTTCCAGCACCTCGCGGTAGCGCTGGCTGATCGGCATGCTGCTGTCGGCGCTTTTGGCGTTTTCCGCCAGTTCAAAGAGCGCGTGCCGGTCCTGATCGAGCTGCAGGCTGATCTGGCGGAAGAGTTCTGCCAGCTTGTTGGCGGCTCCGCGCACGCGATCCATGTCGGCCCCGAGCATCCCTTCATTGAGTGCTTCGGTGGCTTCACGGATGGCCGCAACACGCGCCTGCAGTACGGCAGCCAGGCCCAGCTCATGTTCACGGGTGAGGCCGCGCACGAACTCCAGCACATAGGCATTGAGCTGCAGATCGCTGCTGCGCGGCAAGGTTTGCAGGATGTCCGCATTGACCAAGGCACGTAGCACCGCGCCCTGCGTTTCGGCATCCCGTTGCCCGGATACCTTGGCAATGCCGTTCAACACCTGATCGCTGGTCAGCACGGCAAACTCGCGCGACAGCCGCACCAAAAGCTCCACGGTGTCCCAATGGGTGTAAAGCGCGTAGACCAGCGAGCGAGGGTTGGCCATGTCAGTTCAGTCTCCCACCACCGAGCAGGCATGCCCTGTGCGGCATGCTCTCACCCGCCAGCCGCACAGGGCGGCAACCCGGCGCATGGCCGCAGCGGGGTTTCATAAGGTGCAGGCTGGACGCATCGACCATTCGTTGTCCCCACGCCGCCGCGCCCGATTTCTGGCGAAATCGAGCCCAGCGGCCACATTCTTTGTGCTCTCGCGAGCCAGCACAAAGAATGTGCTCATCGCGCCGGGGACAAGCGACTCTCAGGCTGCGTCCCGCCCGGAATGTGTCAGGCATGGTGGCAACACTATGTGCACAAAGTGGCGTCAATGTGGTGAACAGCGTGGCAACATTGTGTTGAACATGGCGGCAGCATTGTGGCGACATGTGGGTCACCGTGTGGCAACAAGATGGCGCTGACAGCTCAAGCGACCGCATGGATGAAAGCATTCAGTGCCGCCGCGATTCGTTTACGGCGCTCTTGCAAGAACGCCTTGTAGTGATCCAGTGCCAACAGTTCCTCCTCCACCGGGATGCACTGTGCTGCGAATGGTGCTGCACCGTGCTGCGCCACCAGCGGCAACAGGTAGGTCACAGGCGCTTTGTCGCTGATCGCGCGATTAGTTTTGCCGCCGATGAATGCCAGATTGGCGATGTCGTCGGCCTCGCGAGGGGTGTAGCTGCCGCGCAGCAATGCCTTGGGGAAAATGTGATGAAACTGCAAGCGGTGCTGACTGCCCGAGTGGTCCAGGGCAATGGCCAGGTGGCTGCGCCAATCCTTGGCGCCTGCCGCACGAAATGCCAGGAACATGGTCTTGAACAGCGCACTGCGCTGGTTGCGCCCCTCCAGCTCTTCCGGCGTGATCTCAAGGCGGCCGAACTGCAGACGCAGCCGGTCGATCAGTTCATTGACGCCGCCGCCATTGCGGATGGTCGCCAAATCCTGATCCAGAATGGTCTCACTGGAACCCCGGGAGAAACGGCCTTTGGCATTGGCGGCCAAGGCCCAGTAGCGCAACTGCTGCGCTTCTTCCGTGCTGAGGGCATAGTCACGGCGATGCCCAATGTAGGCAAGTACCACCAGTAAGAAGGGCGATGACAGCAAGGCAGGGCTGTCGATACCCAGATTGCTGCGTGCGAAATTGAGGGCAAATTCCATCCCCTCGCAGGCTTCTTTCCAGGCTTGCTGCAGTACGTCCAGGGTCAGGCTGCCGACGGTCAGAAAACGGGATTGCCCGGTAGCAAAGGCCATCAAATTCTTCAGGTGCAAACCCAGATCAAGCTCGAAACCGTTCTGGGCGCAAGCACTCTGGAAGTCCAGGAAGGTCTGCAGCGAGTGCCGCCATTTGGCCGTGATCTGCGCCAGAGCCAGATCGGAGCTGCGCAGCTTGGCGCCCAGCGAGTTGACCCGCACGAAGATTTCCGTGACCTCGTCGTAGGACAGTGTTCGCTCCAGCACGTCCATGCGATACACGTACTTGCGAATGCCGCGTAGCCGGGCCAGGCGCTGACTGTATTTCTCGTAACGCGGATCATCAAAGCCACTGATGCCCGCACGTTTGAGGAAAGGCGCATCGCTGTCGGTCTTGAAAACTTCGGATACCTTCACCCACTGCGGCAACTGCTCCAGCTTCCGGGTCGCCACCACAAAGGTCATTTTGTTGAAGCGCGTCAGCAGTTCGTCTTCGCTGGCGTCGGCCTCGTCGCCGCCCAACTCGCCTTCCTCATCGACCTCAGCGTCATCGCCGTTCTCATCCACTTCGGTCACGACGGCCAGTTGGTCGGGATGCTCCAGATTGAACAGCAAATCGATGGGCCGACGGCGACCGCGTACCGACACCGGCTCGCCACGAATGACGGCAGATAACGAGGTCAGACGCTGTTGTCCATCGAGCAGCAGGCGGGTGCTCTGATAAGGGTTATTGCTTTGGCTGACGGCAAAGCTTTGCAGGGGCACGGCCTCATCGGTTTCCCACAGCAGGATCGCTCCCGAGGGATAGCCCCGATACAGAGAGTCGAGCAAGTCGCGCACGCGCGTGGAGCGCCAGACATACTGCCGCTGCATTTCCGGCAAGCGCAGCTCACCGCGCTCGATCATCGAGACCAGTTCTTCAACGCTGGCTTCAGCCTTGGCCATGGTGCTTCCTTATCCTCTCAATCTCACTCAACTGCTGCGGGCGGCTCGGCAGCGGGGATGATCAACAACAGCTCGGAGTCATCCACTAGCCTGTAAACAGGTCGCTTGCCGGACAGCCGTTCACTTTGATCCAGAATGATCTGAACCCCTTCACCACGCTTGTCCATCATGGCGCTGCGGCCTGTGATCGCTTTGTCCGCCTCGGGCACGGAACATTTGGCCAGCAGACTGGTGATGGCTTCGTTTCGCGCAGCCTGGCGGTAGGGAAGGCTCTCCACCGTCATGGTGTTGGGGATGGCGCCCGGCGAATACAGCTCCAGCCGGTCCGCAAACATCCGCAGGCGGATTTTGGCGCCATGGATCGAGTAATCCCGGTGTGCAACGGCATTGACCAGGGCCTCGAAGACGGCGGTCATGTCGTACTGCGGCAGATCGTGCCTGCCCTCATCCTTGGTGGCATAGACCTGCATGTTCTTGCGGACGAAGTGGCAAGCCGCCAGCACCTGGGCATCCAGCGGCCCGGTGATGTCCTGGGCGTCGAGCTGATAGGCCGTGTCGCCTTGCGGCAGCACCTCGGTGCCACGGTATGCCACGGCCTGAATAAAGGCATTTGGCAGCCAGCGGCGAGGGTTAGCGCTGGCCATCAGCACGCCGGCAATGGTTGGCCGAAGTGCGCCGTCGGCATCGGGGCGCGCCATGGCCAGTTTGTCCAGCAGCACCTCGCGCGTATCCTGCACGCGCGGACTGGCAAAACGTTGCCACAGATCATCTACAAGGTCGTCGAGTGTGGCGCCAGGCACCGGCTGCTCGTCGAAGCGGATGATGCGCGCCTGGCTGCGTTGCTGGAACAAACGCGCCAGATAGTCCGGAGCCATCTCGCGCTTGGCGCTGCCCACGCGGTGCAAATAGCCACCGGGGCTTTTATGCACGAACAGGCTGCCCGTGACACCGATCTTCATCACCGGCAACTGTTCGCCTGAGGTACTGGGCAGGTTCAGACGCTCGATCACCGGCGCGAGCGGCGGGGTGATGCTGTCCAGACAAATCTGCCGGACGAAATCCTCCACCAGGTCCAAGCGCTCTAGCGGAATACCGATCACTTCACGAGTGTCGTCCACTCCCAGCACGCACACACCACCCCGGCTGTTGGCGAAGGCGGCCAGCTCATCGGCCAGCGAATCTTTATGGGGGGCCGACACCTTATGACCGGCAAAGCGGACTTCCTTCAACTCCAGGTAGGAGTCCTCTCCCAGGCGAATCTTGTCGATCAGATCCGCGATATTGTCGAACATGTCAAACCTCTCTTCCCAGGCGTTGGTAACGCCGTTCGAACGCTTCTTCGCCGCCTTCCATCACCTGGCAGACTTCGCGGCGCATGGCCTGATCCTGCAACGAGCCGGTTTGCTTCACGTGGCACTGTTGGTTGAAGTCCAGTACGTGGATCAACTCCGCATCGCCATTGACCACGATGTTGGGGTTGTGGGTCACGATGATGAGCTGACGGCGCAGTTTGTTGCTGCGGATCTGCTGCACGACCAGTCCGTAGATCAGGTGGTTATCCAGGTCGTCTTCCGGCTGGTCGAGCACCAGTGGCTCGTTGCCGTGCGCCAGCAGGAAGGCCAGCATGGCCGCTGCGCGCTGCCCGGCCGAAGCCTGACCGATGGACTGAAAGTCCCGCCCGTCACCTTTGCGGCTGTATTCCACCTGCAAACCGTCTTCAGGGAACCAGCACAGGATGTGATCGATGAATTCCGGGCGCTTGTCGGCTTCCGCTTTCAGGAATTTATTGAACCAGCCTCCAAACTCAGCCTGGCCGCGACAGGCTTGCGACAGGCGTTTCTTCTGCGTCAATAGCGCCTGCTCGAAGGCCGCCGTATCCCATACGCCCGGCTGCTCGACCAGATCAACCGTGCCCAGCAGATCGGCCACAAGCCCTTTGGGGGATGCCCCCTCTTGCTCCTGATACAGGTCGTCCACGTACTTGCCTTCAGCGGCCCCAAGCACCTCCCGCAAGGAGCGCTCGATGCCCTGCGCGTCCCGGCTGTACGGGATCAGGTCGATGCGCACAAAGGGATTGCCTTGCAGCGTTGCCTGCAGAAATGCGCTCCGTTGGGTGCTGATCGCGCGGCGGGCGGATTGCACCTGTTCCAGCAACGACTTGGCCTTCTCGCGCAACTCGGTGTGCTGCTTCTGCAAGGCTTCCAGCTTCTTCAGCTCGATTTCCAGGCGCTGCTTTTCTTGCACCAAACGACCGTACTCGCTGGGGTCGCTGACGCCTTGTTGCTGCAAGTGGGCCTTGAGCTGCTCGTAAGCCGTCTTGGCCGCGTCGATCCGCGCAAACCAGGGCGAAGCCTCCAGTTCACCTCTCAGGACTTGCCCACGCTCCTGCAGCACGTTTGCCGCGCGCTCGACGTCCTGCTGCGCCTTGGCGATGGCGGCGTGCAGCGCCTGGACAATGCTCAGTGCCGGGCCGTCCTCGGCGGTATCGAACAAGCCTTCCGGCAAGTCTTCCGCCAACAGATCGTCGGCAAGCGCTTTCAAGCGGGTTGCCAGTTCGGTGGAGGCGTCGAACTGGCGTTCCAGCTCGCGGCTTTGCCGGTTGGTGCGCTGATAGTTTTTCAGCAGAGCGGCATGATCGGCGCCCTCGAAGCGGGCCAGCTTGCGCTGAATATCTTGCAGGGCCAGCGTCAACGCTTCACGCCCTTGCAGCTTGCCGTCCAGCTCGCGCATTTGCGCCCGTGCGGCCAGGAAAGCACGCTTGGCCTCCTCAAAAGCGGCTTGTTGCGATTGCGTGCCCGCCGCATCGTCAATCACCTTGAGCAGCGCCTGTTGGCTGTCACCGGCCAGCGCGGCGATCTGCCCCTGGCTGAACAGGCGCACCGGAAAGCGTTGCTCGGTGACGGCCTGACTGGCCGAAGGCTTGAAACTGCCCGTAGCGGCGTCCCATTCCTCCACCGCGTGGCCCTGGCCATCCTGCCGCCAGATCAGGCGATAGGGCATGCCATCGCGCTGCACTTGCACGCAGAGGCTGGTTTCCGCCCGTAGTCCGCCTTCGTCATTGCGGCCCCTGGCAACCTGATTGAAACGCTTGAAGGTCTGCCCGGCTTCCGAGCTGAGCGACAGCTCCTTCTCACGGCGATAAGCCAGACGCAGGGCATGCACGATGGTCGATTTACCTGTGCCACGGCCACCTATCAAGGCATTGAAGTACGGATTGAGCGGCAACTCGGCAGGCTGCCTGCCGCGCCCCATGTAGCGTGCGTCACGGATTTCTATCGATTCAATGAAATGCTCGGGCGTATTGAACGGCGCAAAGCCGTCGCTCTCATCGCTGCGCCGAACGGAGACTTCCTGCCCATCCAGCAAGGCAAGACGCAAGCCTTCCAAGCTAGGCCGCGCCATCTTGATCCAAGTGTAGCGCGAACCCGGAACAGCCGTACCTTGGAAGCTGTGGCAATCGCTGCCCACCACGCTGGCAAAGCGCAGTTTCAGCTCCTCCAGCACCATGGGCACAGGGCTGTTGGAGGCGGCCCACTCCAGCGCCAGGATGCCGGGCTCCCGCAAGACCGCCTTAACCGTATTGGCATCCATCATGCATTTACGCGTACCAGGCTCGACCTGTAGCAGCCCCTTGTCGCCTTCGACGTGTGCCGGAATGGCCAGGCCGCCCGCCGCCAGAATGCGCTCCACCACCTGGGCGGCACCGAGACGGGTGACGCCATCGCTGTCGCCACGCGTGCCTTGGTAATCCACCTGCGCCAGCAGGTCGCTGATGGTCTGACTGGTGGCCGATGGGTCGAAGATCGCCAGCAGATGAAAGCCACCCTGCACCGAGATTTCCACACCGGGGAAGAGGTGCAGCTCACGGAAGCCGGCCGGCGGCGTGCCTGCGTCGGCCTCGTGCTTCATTTCCGCATAGGCCGCCTTGAGCTTGTCGATCCACTCGCCCGTGTTGTGGTCGGTGATCGCCACGCAGTCGATTTCGGCGGCCATGTACTTGAGCAGCCAAGCCTGCGGCGTCAGCTCATTGGGCGTGCCGATGGCGGCCTGCCAGGCTCCGGTGTCCTTGGAAGCCGGGGTGTGGGTATGGAAATCGAACTTCCACCAGCGTGCGCCGGGGTAAGGCCAGGGGGGGCTTGCGTTGACGCTCATGTTCATTCCCTCAGTAATACTGCCGGATGTAGCTGTAGGCCTTCTCGAACAGCTCTTCATCCGCATGCAGCTTGTATTTGAAGAGGGCTTTGCGCAGGGCCTTCTTGACTTCACGCTCACCGGCCTGCGTGCCTTGCCAGCCCGGGAAGCGGACGAGGCGCACGATCTCGTCGATGTCCGTGACCACGCGTTCGACCATGATGGGCGTCTCGGCCGTCTTGACCTCGTTGAACAGCTCGGTGAGCGCGGCCTTGCCGCGATCCTCGTCCTCTTCGGGCGGGACCTCCTGCTCGGCCTGCAGCGTTTCCTTGGCGATCTCCAGCAACTGCTTCAGAAACTCGACGCTGTTGATCTGCCCGGATTCGAAGCGGTCCTTCAGCGCATCGAGCCGCTCCGACAGCTTCTTGAACTTGGGGTTGCCGCCATGCCCGCGCAGCCGGCGCTTGAGCTTGATCTCGATCTCCTTGGCCTTCTTAGGGTCTGGGTTCGAGAGCACTGCCTCCAGCAGATCGGCGTCCAGCACCAAGGTGTCGAGGTCATCCCGCACCGCGTCGACATGCACGTTCTGGTGGATCAGCTCGATGGTCTTTGCGCCCAGCGAATGCCAGATCAGCTTGCCGTGACCACTGGACGGCTGCACCGACTGGTACACCTGGGACAACCACTTGTAGTCCTTCTCGAAGGGGCCCAGAACAGTGTCCGGTGAAAGCGCCTCCCAGATCTTGTTGAGCACGCTGTACTCGGCGGCAAAGTTGTCTCGCACCTCGTTATTGGGCAGACACTGCTGCGCAGCGATCAGGCCCTCGTAGCCTTGCAAGCTGCGGTCGCAGCCAGCAAAGAAGGCCAGGCATTTCTGCATCGCCTCAGGCAGCTTGTCCTTCAACTCCTGGATGTTGCTGACCACCTGCTTGACGCTCTGGTCGTCGAATTCCAGCGCCGCTGCCACGTCATCGAAGATGCCGAGGTAGTCCACGATCAGGCCGTGGGTCTTCTGCTCGGAGTAAGTGCGGTTCACCCGGCAGATGGCCTGGAGCAGCGTGTGGTCACGCAGCGGCTTGTCTAGGTACATGGCCTGCAGGATGGGCGCATCGAAGCCGGTCAGCAGCTTGGCCGTGACGATAATCAGCTTCAGCGGGTCGGCCGGGTCGCGGAACCGATCCAGCAGTCGCTCTTCTTCGTCGCGGCTTCGGTCGTAGGGCATGTACTCTGGATGTTCCTTCTTGTCCGCCGCCTGCACCGACATCACGATGTCTGTAGCCTCGGGCGGCAACAACTTGTCCAGCTCGGCCTTGAAAAGCAGGCAGGATTCCCGGTCGAAGGTGACGATTTGGCCTTTGAAGCCGTTGGGCTCCACCTTGGTCTGGAAGTGCTCGACGATGTCCTCACAGACCTTGCGGATGCGCTCGGGCGTCTTCACCAGTACGGCCATCTTGGCGGCGGTCTTTGCGAGGTTGTCCTTGTCGAGATCCGAGAGGCCGCCGGTCAGGTCTTTGTAGGCGGCGTCCAGCGCGGCTTTGTCAATGTGCAGATCGATCAAGCGCGGTTCGAAGTGCAGTTTCAGCGTGGCACCGTCGCGGATCGACTCCTCGAAGCCGTACCGGCTCATGTAGCCCTTTTCGTCTTCGTCGGCACCGAAGGCGTAGAAGGTGTTGCGGTCGGCACGGTTGATCGGCGTACCGGTCAGGCCGAACAGAAACGCGTTGGGCAGGGCCTCGCGCATCTTGCGGCCCAGGTCGCCTTCTTGGGTGCGGTGGGCTTCGTCCACCAGGGCAATGATGTTGCTGCGGTCGTTCAGGCTGCCGGTGGCCTCGCCGAACTTGAAGATCGTGGTGATGATGATCTTGCGCACGTCCTGCGCCAGCAACTGCTGCAGTTTGTCGCGGGTATCTGCCTTTTCCAGATTGGGGATGTCCGCCCCGGTGAAGGTGCCGGTGATCTGGCTGTCGAGATCGATCCGGTCCACCACGATCAGCACCGTGGGATTCTTCAATCCTGCGTGCATGCGCAGCTTCTGCGCAGCGAAGACCATCAGCAGCGACTTGCCCGACCCCTGGAAATGCCAGATCAACCCTTTCCTGGGGTAACCCGCCAGCACTCGCTCGACGATCTTGTTGGCCGCTTCAAACTGCTGGTAGCGGCAGATGATCTTGATGCGCTGCTTTTTCTTGTTGGTGGCGAACAGGGTGAAGCTGCCGAGAATGTCCAGCACCACATGCGGGCGCAGCATGCTCTCAGCGGACAGCTTGAGCGACTTCAGCGGATGGTGCTGACTATCCTCGCCATCACCATCCAGATGCCAAGGGCCCCAGTCCTTGACTGGTAGCCCGATGGAGCCATAGCGGTACGCCTTGCCCTCGGTCGCCACCGAGAACACGTTGCAGACGAAGAGCTCGGGTACGAACTTCTCGTAGTCGTCGTGCACCTGCACCGCGCCATCGACCCAGCTGATGCACTTCTTGACCGGCGTCTTGGCCTCGATCAGTACCAGCGGCAGACCATTCACCAACAGCACCAGATCAGCACGGCGTTCGGTAGGGCCGGCGCGGTAGCTGTACTGTTGGGTGACGATGTACTGGTTCTGCGCCAGATCATCCAGGTCAATCAGCCGCACCGGCACATGCTCGTTGTTGTGGCCGAAGGGCATCGAGCGCTCACCGCGCATCCAGGCGGTCATCTCCTCATTGGCGCGGATCAGGCCATCCGAGCGCACCGACAGCACGATGGCGCGCAGCTTGTAGAGCACTTCATCGGCGCGGTCGGGCTGAGCAGCAATCTCGGGGTTCAGACGGATCAAGGCATCGCGCAGCCAGGGTTCGACCAGCACTTCCTGAATCTGGCGCGGCACGTCAGCCGGGGCGGCGTAACGCCAGCCAATGCCTTTGGGGCTGGGCCCGTAGCTGGCTTGGGGGTCCTGGACGGAGTTGACAGGGACTGCCTTGATCGGGCCTGCGAGCAGATCACGGACGTAAGCTTCGACGGTGTTTGATTCTGTAAAACTCATAAGAGCACTCCATTGAGCGCGCTGGCCCGGATGGCAGTGCTAGATTGAAGACGCCCTTCCAGCCTCCCAAGAGCCGCGGCAATACTCTCCAACTCTGCGACGAAGGCTTTTTGCTCCTCAATAGTCGGAAGTGGAATCTTGAAGCTGCTGAGCGACTTCAGGGTCACTGTCGGTTGCGCACTACCGATTGCGCATCTGTCTGACTGACGCTTGCCGGCCCGCGAATTCAAGAACTCCTCGACATAGCGGCCAATCAGCTTTTCAGGGTTGGGAATGATGTGAGCGATGTGCCGCTGAAAGACAAACGCCTCATCGAAATCCACGAGTAGTGCGACTCCATAAGTCGCTCCAACTGCGGTGTAGAGCACATCACCTCGCTTCGGCCTGACTCGTCTAGTTAGCTCGTCGTATGTCTCCTTGCTGACAAACTTCGTGCTTGTCCAATCAACAAAGCCAGAGGAAATGGTCTTCACCAAGAAGAACGGGATGCCGTGATCAGTAAATGTTGGCGGTTGGTGTGTCCCATCCGTAACCCTTGTGCAACCTTCAGCCAAGGCGATAGTCGGGCAGGACTCACTGCTCGCAGAAATGAACTTCTCGACGAAAGCAGCTTTGACTTGGGACAAGGTGTCAATCGCGTTCGCTACCGAAACCACCTGTTCGTCAATGGCGCCGAGCAGATCGACAATCCGCATCTGCTCGTTCATCGGCGGGAGCGCGTATTCAAACTCCGCCAAACTCGTCCAGTTTGTACGAGGGCTCAGCGATCCCGCCGACGTGCCAACAGCGTGATCGAAGAAGGCATCGGTCTGGCAAATGAATGGCAGCAGCTCCGGCAGCAAGACCTGCGCATCCTTGGTCTCCAGCACGTAGATGTCCCCGGAACACACCCCAGAGAAATCCGCCACAGCCACCTTGCGCTGGTAAGCGCGGCGCTTGCCGAACAGCACCTGTCCAGGTTGAAACACGCTGGTGAAGGTCACGCCGTCAGCGACGCTGCCCCAACGGCGGATGCGCAAGTCACCGGGTTCGAGATGTTCCAGGCCAACGTAGCGTTCAATGCCATCGGCCAGCGGGTCTTGGCTGCGGGCTTTCGAGAGGCGCACCACGTCGCCGAATTTCACCCGACGCCAGCCGGGTTTCAAATCCCTTTCAATCATTGCTCTTGTCCTCGCCCTCTGGGGCAACATACGCCTGGTGTGGATGTTTGGCGCTTTCCGGGTAGCGGAAACGTAATTGGCCGTCACGCACCATGGGTATTAGGTGTTTGTTGCGCAGGTAGTCGCGGTCTTTTCCCAGCAAGGTTGCAAGTTGATCACCGCTCTGGGGCGCCCACTGGCACAGGCGGCGGATGCCGTCACGCAAGGCTTCGCTGCTGATCCGGCCCTGCAAGGTTGCAAGTAAGGTTGCAAGCTCAGGCGGCAAGGTTGCAAGCTGGGGGTTGCATGCTTGCTGGCCCGCTACCGCCTCTGCAGGCTGAGGCTGGCCAACAGGAGGGGTGTCTGCGGGGACATCCAACGGCAGCTCTGACTGTGCGCTCTCCAGAGTCGGACGAGGCTCATTACCGGCCAGGGTGTAATAGGTGCGACTGCCTGCACCCCGCTTCTCAAGCAGGCCCCGGTCGCGCAGCCGGCGCAGTACCATGCTGGCGGCCAGGGTATCTGAGCCACAGAAGTCGCGGCAGGCGGTGTTATCCACCGCGCCGGTTGCCCGCACATAGATCAGCACCTTGGCTTCGTCGGGGCCCAGTGTGCTGCCCGCATAATTGCGCAGCCAGGTGTGGTCTTCTTCGGTGAGCAGGTTGTGCAGAAACAGGGTGAGCTTAAATTCATTGGCCTGCCGGTCTGAGTGGAACTCTGGCAGCGGCAAGCCTGCATCCGCAGCCAGGCGACGCATGGCACGAATCCCCGTACCCTTGGCTTCGGCCAGATGCAGATCATGCAGCACCGCTGCAATGGCTGGGTTGCGCAGACGTGAACCTGGCATGCCCAGCTGCGCTGGCTCCTTGAGGGAGTAGCCGACGTTACGAATTTCGATGCGGTTGCTGTAGCGAATGATCTGCGTTGGGCTGTGTAGGGTGTAGTTGCGGTGCATGGCGGCATTGGCCAGCGCCTCGCGGATCACCTTGCGCGGCAGAATGGGCTCTTGCACGCTCTGTAGCTGGCCCTCCGGCAGGCGAAAGCCTTTAGGCAGCTCATCAATAATGCTGGCTTCGGCGAGCGGCAATGCCAGTATCAGGGGCTTGCGGATGTCGATGGATTGGAAGCGATTTTCTGGATCTTCGACCCATTCGTTGCCTGGCACACGTATGTAGTCAATACGCACCATGGGCAGTAGCCTGCGCAAGGCTAGCGGTTTACCGAACAGAACGATGCCAGCCAATGTGGGTTGCAAAGCACCATCCACACGCCTTAGTGCCCCCAGCGCTTCGAGCATGTCTTCGTCGCCATAGTCCAGCTCTTCGGCCTGGGGGTTGATGCGGGCACGCTCACGCCGATACGCGGCAATGGCGGTCGGGTCAAAGTCGTCGGCGCGGGCATCAGAAAGAATGCTTGAATCAGGGCCATGCAAGGGCTGGCTTTCACCGCGCAACACCCAGAGGTCTTCATCGACGCAGCGCTGGTCGCTTGAGCCGATGCGGCGGTAAGCGCCGCCTGGTAGGCCCGTGGCTTTTTTGTAGACGGGTTTGTGAGTGACGTCAGCCTCGGGCACATACACGACCAGCAGCGTCTTGCCACCCACCTGCTCCAACTGCATCTCTGGCCGCAGAGCGACGTTGAGCATGCTGGCACACTGGCTGGCGAGATCACGCTGCACCTTGTCCGGATCGGGCAACCCCACCGGCCGGTACACGGTATCGCCCTTGTCGTTGATCGCCCAGTCCACGCCCAGTAGCAGGTAGCCGCCATCCAGGCCGGGCTCGTTGGCAAAGGCGATGACCGTTTCCATCACCGACTTACCCATGTCGCTGGCACGCTTGGCTTCGATGCGGGCGGACTCGTCCACCGCATTGAGTTCATCCAGTAGATCGGTAGCGCTACGCATCGGCAGCCTCCTGAGCGACGAGACCATCGAGCGTTTCGACCAGCGCATCCATCTGTTGCCAGAACGCGCGGCCATCGGTTTGCCATTGGTCCCAGGCAGAGCGCAGCGATACTGCGTCACCATTGCTGTCGGTGGCGATGGCGGCAGCAATGCGCTTCACGTACAGCGGGATCGAGAGGTTGCCGGCATTGGCGCCGATTTCGGCCAGAGTGGCGACCTTGGCGAAACCGGGCACATCGGCAAACGTCTTGTAAGCGGTCAGGATGCGCTGCTGGTGCTCGGGCTTCAGAAAGCTCTGCGCGCGCTCGCGGGTGACCTCATTCACCGCGTCGATGAAGATCACCTTGCCCTTGCGAGCGGCGGCCTTCTTGCGGTTGCAGATGAGGATGCACGACTCCATCGGGGAGTTGTAGAACAGGTTGGGGCCCAAGCCGATGACGGCCTCGACCCAGTCCTGCTCGACCATCTTGGCACGCATGGCCTGTTCTTCGTTGCGGAACAGCACGCCGTGGGGCCAGAGCACGGCGCAGCGCCCCTTGGCGGTGAGGCTGGTCAGGATGTGCTGCTGGAAGGCGTAATCGGCGCGGCCCTGCGGCGGCGTACCCAGCGAGTTACGGCCCCACTTGTCACTGCTCCAGGCCTCGCGATTCCACTGCTTGATGGAGTACGGGGGGTTGGCCAGGATCACGTCGAACTGGCGCAGGCGATCGCCTTCGATGTGTTTGGGTTCGGCCAGGGTGTCACCCCGAATGATCTCGAAGTCCTCCACGCCATGCAGGAACAGGTTCATGCGGGCAATGGATGAGGTGATGAGATTGCGCTCTTGCCCGTAGAGCTTGAGCGTGCGGTACTCGCCGCCCGAGCGCTTCACTTCGTCCAAGGCCGAGATCAGCATGCCGCCGGTGCCACAGGTAGGATCGTAGATCGACTCACCCGCCTGCGGTGCCAGGAGTTGCGTCATCAGGTGGACGACGGTGCGGTTGGTATAGAACTCGGCTGCCGTGTGGCCGGAATCGTCCGCGAACTTCTTGATCAGGTACTCGTAGGCGTTGCCCAATTCGTCCTCGGGGACGTTGGCCACCGAGAGCGTCTGCGTCGAGAAGTGCTCGATCAGGTTTTTCAGCGTTTCGTCGGGCAGACGCTCGCGGTTGGTCCAGGGGGCATCGCCGAAGATGCCGTCGAGCAGATCCGGGTTGGCGGTTTCGATGGCGCGCATGGCCTTCTGGATGGCGGCACCGACGTTCTTCGGGGTCTGGCGTATATCGTTCCAATGCGCGCCCTCGGGAATCTGGAAGCGGTGGTTCTCCGCGAACTGCGCGTAGGAGAGGTCTCCGCCTGAGTTGGCCAGCGCTGCCTGGTATTCCTCGTCCCAGACATCCGAGACCCGCTTGTAGAACAGCAGCGGGAAGATGAACTGCTTGTAGTCACCCGCGTCGATGAGGCCGCGCAGCAGCACGGCGGCGCCCCACAGGTAGCTTTCGAGTTCTTGTTGGCTGATGCGTTTCATAGTCCGTTCGTCCTGAGCTTGTCGAAGGATGAACGGGCCAATCGTGATACTTCAGCCCAATCACCACGAATCATTGCGGCCTTCTTCTTGCGACTCCAGCCCTTGATTTGTTGCTCTGAGGCAAGCGCCTCTTCTCGGGTTGCGTGTTCTTGAGCAAACACCAGTTCAACCGGGCGACGTTTGAACGTAAAGCACGTTGGGAACGCTCCCGTGTCATGCTGAGCGATCCGACCCTGGAGATCGTCGGTATGGCCGGTGTAGTAACTATCGTCACTGCATCGCAGCATGTATACCCAGAAGCTCATCATGCCTGCTCCCGCCCTTCGACAGGCTCAGGGCGAACGGTGTCGAGCCATCCCCCTTCAGTCATGACCTGCGCAAGCCGCGCTTCGGCTTCACGGCAGCGGGTGAGCGCGTCCTTGAATGCCGCGATGGCAGCGGGCAGCGGCGGGATGTCTTCTTGCAATGGCGGCAGGACATAGCGCGAGATGTTCAGTGTCCAATCCTCGGCTTTGATCTCGTCGAGACTGACCACGCGGACCGCGTCCTGCACATCGGCAAAGCCGCGATACCAGTCGAGGATTTCGGTGGCGTGCTCGGGCTCCAGATAGTTTTGCGCACGGCCCCGACGGAACAGGCGCGACGCATCGGCAATCAGCACCTTCTTCTTGTGCTTGGCCGGTTTGCGCTTGCGCAAGACCAGGATGCACGCGGCCAGGCCGGTGCCGTAGAAGAGGTTGGGCGCCAAGCCGATTACGGCCTCGACCAGATCCATTTCCAGTAGCTTCTGGCGGATGCTGCCTTCCACACCTTTGCGGAACAGGGCGCCCTGGGGCAGCACCACGGCCATCCGGCCGCTGACGTCGGCCATCGACTTGACCATGTGTTGCACCCAGGCGAAGTCACCGCTGGATGAGGGCGGCAGTCCTGCAAAGTTGCGGCCGAAGGGATCGTTCAGCCACAGATCCTCGCCCCACTTTTCCAGCGAGAACGGGGGGTTGGCGATCACGCAGTCGAAGGTGGCCAGTCGGTCGACCTCGAAGAAGGCCGGGTTGCGCAGCGTGTCGCCGCGCACCACCTGGAAGTCTTCAATGCCGTGGAGGAACAAGTTCATCCGCGCAATGGATGAGGTGGTGAGGTTCTTCTCTTGTCCGTACAGCTTGCCCCACAGCCGCTTCACGTCGCCATGCTGTTCCTTCACGTGCTGCACGGCGGCCAGCAACATGCCACCAGTGCCGCAGGCCGGGTCGTAGATGGTCTCGACTTCTTTGGGGTCGAGCATGTCGATCATCAGCCGCACGACGCTGCGCGGGGTGTAGAACTCGCCGGCCTTCTTGTTGGTGGCGTCGGCGAACTTCTTGATCAGGTATTCGTAGGCGTCGCCGAGCAGGTCCGAGTTGACGTTCTTGTTGCCAAACGGCAGCTTGGAGAAGTGCTCGATCAGGTCCTTGAGCAAGGCATCAGACAGCCGCTCCTTGTTCGACCACGGGGCATCGCCGAACACGCCGTACAGGGTGTCGGGGTTGGCTTTCTCAATCTCGCGCATCGCGCGCTGCAGGGCCGTACCGACATTGCTGGCCTTGGTGCGAACGTCGTTCCAGTGGCAGTCTTCCGGGATCTGGAAGCGGTGCGACTCGGGAAACCAGGCCAATTGCTCATCGCCAGTCTCATCGACGATCTCCTGGTACTCCTCGTCCCAGACGTCGCAGATGCGCTTGAAGAACAGCAGCGGGAAGATGTAGGTCTTAAAGTCAGCCGCATCCACCGGGCCGCGCAGGATGTTGGCGGATTCCCAGAGGTGGCTTTCAAGCTGGTTGAGTGTGATTGTCGAAGCTGCTTGCGTCATTTGGATGGCGTGCTCCTGACTGGCGTTTTCGCGAGGCCATCGGCGTGCAGATCGTGCGCGCGGGCGTACTCCAGCACCAGGATTTCGATCATCGAAGCCACCGAGCGGCGCTCGCGCTCAGCCGCTAAGCGCAAAAGCTGCTTGATCTCAGCGGAGGTGCGGATGGATAGGGTTTCGTCCTTCAGGCGTGACATGGCAGCGTCTCGTCAGTAATGTCACGCAAATGTACTGCATTTTGCCCCACCTCGCCACGATTCTCGTCAGGGCGAAGATTCCGTGCTTGAGGCTGCTCGATAACACGGCACCTTAGCGGCGGTCGGCTTTACAGGGCGCTCAGCCTCTATGACGATGGGTTGCAGTGCATGCCGGCTGCTGGCCTGATTGGCTTGGCCGTAGTGACGCCGTGTTTTGGCGCTGGCATGTCCCAGCCCCTGGCTGACTGAATCCGTCGCTGCGTGCCGTTTCAGGTCGGCCGCCCATTGGTGACGCAGGCAGTAAGCCGTGACAGTGTGCTTGTGCTTCGGCCAGAGGCTACGTGCCAGCCGACGGACTTCGACGGTCAAGTTGACTGGGCTGTCAATGCAAACGAGCAATTCCCGCCGCCCCGCTAGCCGGATGCGCAGAGCCTCCAGCAATGGATGGGGATCGTGTGCGCCATAGGCGATCAAGCGGTGCGGCTGACCTTGATGCGCCTTGACCTTGGCGCCATCGATCTCGAACCTGATCTCGCCCATGCCGCTGCGCGGATTGTCCACCCGGCGAATGAGCACGCCGCGCCGCAGTTCTTCCGGGCGGCAGCCGGTCAGCGCGGCGACCAGAATTGCATCGGCATACTTGCCTTTTGCAGCGCGCTGATACAGTTGCTCGCGCCAGTCGCCGGGGAGGCCGCGCAAGGCTTGCCGCTTGCTGGCACGCTTACGGCGCTCACCGGCAGAGCCGCTTTGTCGGGCTGTCTCGAACTCGCGCAGAAATGCACGCTGTTGTTGCAATTGGGCCTGGATGGCCATTACTTGCAACCTGTCCGCAGGCTGCAGATTCCATTCTTCATGATCAAGCAGTCCAACGACATGATCTCGCTGATTGATGGTCATGATCAGCGGCTTTGAGGGGTGCGC